>NZ_JBSWYR010000002.1:0-701035 GCF_056161205.1 Aliiroseovarius sp. ABM4_368
CAAAGAATTTGGTGATCGCTGCCGTCAGAGTGGTCTTGCCGTGGTCAACGTGACCAATCGTGCCGATGTTAACGTGCGGTTTACCGCGTTCAAACTTTTCCTTAGCCATGAGCCCTACGCCTCGTGTCTGGGGGGGTCACTGACCCCGTGGTTCAATATCGCGCGCTAGCTATATCCTTGTCGAAAGAAAATCAAGGCTTGCGTGGGCCTTCCTGCAAGGAAAAGACGCAATCTGACGGCTACACAGCAAAAGCATGGAAATTTCGTCTGACTGCCAAGGGCTTGCGCCCCGTCTAAGCCGAGAACTTATTCTGACTGCGGCCATGTTTTCTTGTCGAATGTAACAGCGTTGGAAGGCTGATGTCCCTGGCCACCGCAGACCGTCTGCAAATCACGCCACGATTGGGCGTCTAGAATCGTTTCATAGGCGCGGTTTGGATCCACCGCCGACTGCGCTGCCGAGATGCGGTCGGTCATCTGCGGATGGGACGCGAAATGTGCAACGATCCCTTCGGCATCGCCATGTTCTGCATGCAAACGCTCGAAGAACGTGCCCAGCGCCACGGGCGAAATATTGGCCTTTTCCAACAAATCATGGGCGTAATCATCGGCCCGCGTCTCGGCGGCTTGACTATAGGATGCATTGATCAACTGATTGGCTATAAACAAGGCAACGGTGCCGCCGGCGAAGTCGCCAAACAACAGACCCAGCACGCCAAGCGATCCGGCGGACCGTAGCGCATCGCGGGTGGGGTCGCGATAAACAACATGCCCGATTTCATGCGCTAGAACAGCGGCGACTTCGTCTGGGTTGTCTGCTTCTTCCAACAATCCTCGGAAAAAGACCAGCCGTCCGCCTGGCAGAGCGAAGGCGTTGACCATCGGGTGATCCAGAATGTGGATCTGCACGTCATATGGCAAGTCTGCATCCGGGTTCAGATGCGTATACATGGCCTGCATCGCGGCATTGCCCGCCGGGTCGTCGCAGATCCTAAGCTGATCCTCAAACCCAGTTTCGGACAAGGCAGTTCGGATTTGTTCAAACGTTGTGTCACCCAGCGCCTTTTCACCCTCGGGCGGCAGGATCTCGGCCAGTTGCGCTGCCATAAGCGGCACCAGCAGAAAGACGATCGCGGCGACCGAAGCCACCGCACCGCCCGCCCAAAGCACCAATTTGGACAGGGGAGTCGTACGCTCGCGTTTGCCGAGCGACGGGGCGTGTTGCGTCACATAGTCTTGAGCCGCCTGATCGGCCAGATACAGCCGCGTAACCGGGTCGCACTTGCGCGACAGCACCATGACACGCCGGTCCGCCTGATCGCGTAACCGGCGCAGGTTGGCCCAGCGCCATGCGACCTGTTTGCCATCAGGCATAACCAGGACCAGCGCCTCGGGAAGGCAATCCAACCGCACACGGGTTAGATGGGCGCGTTCACCTTGCGCAAGATCGGCAAAGACCTCGTTTTTGTGTTGCAGGCTCATATCGCAGCCCCCACATCCAGCGCGTCGGCAAAGCCTTCAGCCTCGGCAAATTCATCACGGTCGCGCTGAACGATCTGCGAAATGCCCTGCGTGTTCACGATTTCCGTCACTTCGGCGAAATGCTGCGCTAAGGGCAGCGTGATCCACGCATGGGTCATAGCTCGGGTGAGCGTCAGCAACAGGAAATAGGCCAGCAGTGCCATGGGCAGAAACGCGATACCGAAACCTTCAAGCGCCTCAAAGTCGATATTCTCCAGATCCGCCGTCCCGGCGATCAACATGAGCACCATGAACGACGCGATGACTACGGCCGACATGACAATATTCAACATCAACCCGCCAAGCGCATAGATCCCGATGATCCGCCACGGTCGCGGGTTGGCTGTAAACCGCATGTCGCCCAGTTCCTTAGCTTCGGTCATGCGCTTGAAACTTTCCGCTCGCCAATGGGCCAACCCATAGATCAGCCACGCCCCAGACAGAAAGAACAAAAACACCCAAGCGGGGTTTTCATAAAGATAGATCATCGCCCCGCCGACCACGGACAGGCCGACCGCGTAATAGACATGCCGCATCGCCCCGAACAAAAGCCCCTTCGCCCCGCTTTGAACAAAGCGTTGATCGCCATAGAAGGTGCGCGAGACACGGTATTTCTCCAGCCATAAAGTCGTAAGAGGCCACGTTAGCCCCAACGTACAGAACGCGAGGATCCAATGAACCATCGCGCGAATGCTATAGCCCCATGCGCCCGGTTCCAGCCCGAAACGAATACCGCGCCATCGGGTGCGGGCCAGAATGTAACGACGTGCACGGTATTGGGCGAAAAAGATGATCGGAGTCAGGCCCAGAAAACTCAGCCCATAGGCGGCAAAATTGGCATTGAACAGTGCAAAGCTGAAATACATCAGAAGCAGGTTCACGATGCCAATGTAGAACGCCATGAAGACCACAGCGACCAAAAAACCCAGAAGTTTCTCGAGCGGGTCACCTACGTACTCCATGGGTGTGCCGCCGGGACGAATGGCGCTCCAATAATACCGACGCAGGCGGGTCTTGGCCCAGAAACGATAGAACCCAAGCGTCAGGACTGTCAGGATGCTGGTGCGCAGTGCCAGCCAGAAAACTGGCCCCTTTTCGCCCGCATATGAGATCGTCAATTGGCTTGGAGGCACTGCCGGATCACTCGAACTTGTTGTTACGCGGGAAGCCGTGAGGCGGGGCTTTGCCGACACTGGCGCGCTTGCCCAGCCACGGCGACATATCGCTTTCTGTGCGCGTGCGGTCGCCGGTGGCGGGCCAGGACAGACCCTCGTCCAGATTGAAGGTCTTCACATCGGACAGGCCGCCATCCAGCTCGAGAATGCCCTGCTTGCCACGGGCCGAGTTGTACTTCTGCAACCGAACCCCCTTGCCGCGCGTCATCTCGTTGATCTCGGCCACAGGGAAGACCAGCAGGCGTCGATTTTCCGAGATTATGGCCACGTGATCACCTGAGACAGGCGCACAGATTTTGGCGGTTGCGTCGCCCACATTCAGCACCTGCTTGCCGTTCTTGGTCTGGGCCAACACGTCGCTTTCATTGACGATAAACCCGTTCCCTTCGTTCGAGGCGACCAGAAGCTTCCGGTCGGGCTGATGGATGAACAGATCCACGATCTCGGCCTCGTTCGGCAGATCGACCATCAGGCGCAAGGGTTCGCCCATGCCGCGCCCGCCGGGCAGGTTGGCGCAGGAAATGGTGAAGAACTTACCGTTGGAATCAAACGCCAGCAGACGGTCGGTGGTTTCGGCGTGGAAGATGAAACGCGGGCCGTCGCCGTCGCGGAATTTCAGCTCGCGGGTCAGGTCGATATGGCCCGACATGGCGCGGATCCAGCCCATTTGGCTGCACACCACGGTGATCGGCTCGCGTTCGATCATGGCTTCCAGCGGTACCTCTTCGACCTCGCCAGCTTCAGCGAACTGGGTGCGTCGAGCGCCCCCTTCGAAGTTCTTACCAAACAGCTTTTTCGACTCTTTCAGTTGCTCGGAAATCTTGTCCCACTGCAGGCCATCGCTGTCCAAAAGATCCTCAAGCGCGGCGCGCTCTTCCATCAGCTCGTCCCGCTCGCGGACCAGTTCGATTTCTTCAAGACGGCGCAAGCTGCGCAGACGCATGTTCAGGATGGCATCGGCCTGCACGTCAGACAGCTCGCCCTCGCCGGGCGCGGGGCTGACATAGTCGCTTTCCGACATGGCACGGGCGTGCTCGATCCCCCAATCCTCGCGCATCAGGGCGGCTTTGGGATCGTCGTCATAACGTATGATGTCGATCACACGGTCAAGGTTCAGGAAGGCAACGATAAAGCCCTCGAGCACCTCAAGCCGGTGGTCGATCTTGGCCATCCGGTGACGCGAGCGGCGCTGCAACACGTCACGGCGGTGATCAAGGAAGGCACGCAGCACTTCCTTCATCGAACAGACCTTCGGTGTCACGCCGTCGATCAACACATTCATGTTCAGGCTGAACCGCGTCTCAAGGTCCGAGTTGCGGTACATCAAACCCATCAGAAGCTCGGGATCAACATTCTTGGATTTCGGTTCCAAAACGATACGGATGTCATCCGCACTTTCGTCACGAATGTCGCCCAGAATCGGAACCTTCTTGGTCTGGATCAGCTCGGCAATCTTCTCGATCAGTTTAGACTTCTGAACCTGATACGGGATCTCGGTCACAACGATCTGCCACTGCCCGCGTCCCAAATCCTCGACCTCGTGCTTACAGCGCAGACGGAAGGACCCGCGGCCCGTGCGATAGGCGTTGGCAATGCTATCCTTGGGCTCGACAATCACGCCACCGGTCGGGAAGTCCGGCCCGGGCACATAGTTCAAAAGCGTGTCGTCACGCGCGTCCGGCACTTTGATCAGATGCAGACAAGCGTCAATCAGTTCAGGGATATTATGCGGCGGGATGTTGGTCGCCATCCCCACAGCAATCCCAGAGGCGCCATTGGCCAAGAGATTCGGAAACTCAGCCGGTAAAACAACCGGCTCGGTCAGGCGGCCGTCATAGTTATCGCGATAGTCGACAGCATTTTCGTCCAGGCCTTGCAACATCGCCTCGGCGACGAAGGTCATGCGTGCTTCCGTATAGCGACTGGCAGCCGGGTTATCGCCGTCGATATTGCCAAAGTTCCCCTGCCCGTCGACCAGCGGATAGCGCACCGCAAAGTCCTGCGCCAAACGTGCCATCGCGTCATAGATCGCGGCATCCCCATGGGGGTGGAAGTCCCCCATCGTATCCCCAGAAATTTTGGCGGATTTCAAGAACTTGCCACTGGACGCCAGCTTTAGGCGGCTCATCGCATACAAGATGCGGCGGTGCACGGGCTTCAAGCCATCACGGGCATCCGGCAAAGCGCGGTGCATAATCGTCGACAGCGCATAGGTCAGATAGCGATCACCAATGGCACGGCGCAGAGGCTCGGCCAGCTCGGTGCCTTCGTTCTCGGGATTGTCGGTTACATCATTCATAGTTTTGGTGTATCCTTGAGGGCGACTCGCGTAAAGCTGCCAAGCGGGTTTATCGGGGGATATTTCTCATTACATTCCCCGCGATTTTTTTAGAAGTACGATGTTAAATGGTTGTCGATTAAGGGGGATACTATGGGTATTATTCGCATGTCGTTGCTGACAGCGGGCGTTATGGGCGCCGCTATGATGCACTACGGACAAGATGACGGTCTGCCAACCGATCGTATTGGACGAGAACCAACTGTTGCTCAGGACACAATTGTTGCCGTTTCGGCCAAGGTGGAAGAAACGGAAGTCGAGGCTGTTGTGCCGCTGACCGCTGCCGCGCTTGTGCCCGCCGCGTCAGATGCCGAAACCACGCCGCGTGCCTTTGTCATAAAAGCCGCAGCAGTGGCGGACGACGCCAGCAGCCCAGCCGCCTTGGCTGAAGCCGCAGCGCGCAAGATGGCGACCGGCGCTCCTGCACCGACCGCGCCCACCACCACCGATGGCCTATCCACCCGTTTCCCAACCATGTTTGTAAGCGGCAGCACCGTGAATATGCGCGGCGGCCCGTCAACACAGCATGGCGTCGTGAACAAACTGACACGCGGCACTGAAGTGGTTGAGACCGGCCAAACCGACGATGGTTGGAGCCAGATCAAAGTCGTTGACACCGGCCAGCGCGGGTTCATCGCATCGAGATTCCTAAAGCCGCAACTTTAACTAGCGGTTCCCTTTCAAGAGCACCTTGGGGCGTCCTTTGTGGCGCCTCTTTTTTGTTGACCCCATCCGTGACGACCCCGTACCCCTTTCGGGCGAGGCAGGAGAACTTCATGACCCAGAAATCCATTCTAATCACCGGATGTTCGTCCGGTATTGGCTATGACGCGGCGCATACTTTGGCCAAACGAGGCTGGCGCGTCTTTGCCACCTGCCGCAAAGAAGACGATTGCGAGCGTCTGCGGGGCGAGGGGTTGGAAAGTCTACTTTTGGACCATGCGGACGAGGCCAGCATGGAATCCGCCTTGGATGAGATCTTGACCCGTACCGGCGGCACTTTGGACGCGCTTTTCAACAACGGTGCCTATGCCATTCCCGGCGCGGTCGAGGATCTGCCCACCGACGCCCTGCGCACAATCTTTGAGACCAATTTCTTCGGCTATCACCACTTGACCCGTCTGGTCTTGCCGGTGATGCGCAAGCAAGGCCATGGCCGGGTGATCCACAACTCGTCTGTGCTGGGCTTTGCCTCGCTTCCTTGGCGCGGGGCATATGTCTCGACCAAGTTTGCACTGGAAGGGCTGATGGACACGCTACGGCTTGAGATGCGGAGCCAGCCCATCGACATCATCCTGATTGAACCCGGTCCGATCACCACCAAGATCCGCGAAAATGCACAGCCACATTTCGAACGCTGGATCGATTGGGAAAACAGCCCACGACGAAACCTTTACGCCAAACTGCGCGAGCGCCTTTATGACGACAGCGGCGACTTAGACACATTCGAACTGCCCCCGTCTGCCGTAACAACAAAGCTGATCCACGCATTGGAACACCCCAAGCCCAAGCCCCGCTATTATGTGACTACGGCCACCTATATCGCGGGCATCGCCAAGCGCCTTCTGTCGACACGTTTGGGGGATCGGCTAACACCCAAGGGCTGACTGCGCCCAAATGCCCCTCGTAAATCCGGGGAAATGAGTCTATTTCAAACGCACACGCAAGGAAAAGACATCATGGCCGACGATCCACTGTTCATACTCGTAGTACTGTCCTGCGCCGCCGTTCTGATCATCTTGATGCTGGGCATAGGGTCGTTTGGTGTCGGGGGTAAGACCGCCCACAAATACTCGAACCGATTGATGCGCTGGCGGATTGGGGCACAGGCCGTGGCCATCGCGCTGATCCTGCTGTTCATCTGGCTGCGCGGAGGAAACTGATGGTTGTTCTGAACAAGATCTACACACGGACCGGCGACAAGGGCGAAACGGCGTTGGGTGACGGATCGCGCCGCCCCAAACATGACGCGCGGGTTGAAGCTTATGGCACGGTGGACGAAACGAACGCCACGATTGGTCTTGCACGGCTGCATGCCGAGGGCGACATGGACGCGGCCTTGGCCCGGATCCAGAACGACCTGTTCGATCTGGGCGCAGACCTCTGCCGCCCCGACATGGCCAAAGACGCCGACGCCGACTATCCGCCGCTGCGCATGGCGCAGGAACAGGTCGATCGGCTGGAAGCCGAGATCGACGCGATGAACAAAGCGCTGGAGCCGCTGCGCAGCTTCATCCTGCCGGGAGGCACCCCTCTGGCTGCCCAGCTGCACCTGTCACGCACCGTATCCCGCCGCGCCGAACGTCTGGCCACCGATCTGGCAACCCAGGAAGACGTAAACCCGGTGGCCGTGAAGTACCTGAACCGCCTGTCCGACTGGTGCTTCGTCGCCGCCCGCGTGGCGAATGACGACGGCAAAGCAGATGTGTTGTGGGTTCCGGGGGCGAATCGCTAGCCGATTGCCTGCACTGGCGCCCAGATTTCGTAAGCCATTTCTTCGGGCGTATTGCGCTCGTCATGCGGATAGCGTTCGAACACCGCGCCCTCACGCGGGACCACCGAGTTTGCAGGGATTAGCTCGCTAAACACGCGGTCAAATTGCTGCGGCAAGTCCGAAACAGGTCCAAATTTGCGTAGGACCAGATAGTCGCCTTCCGACAAGGTGACATGACAGTATCCTTCCGGCAGAGCTTCGACTTCCGAAGGCACCTCAAGCCCGACGGCATAGTTGAACGCGCCGTCCGGGGTCATGCCGTAAGACACACCATAGAATGCACCCTCAATCACGTTCTCGATTTCTGGCGGCTCCGCAAAGAACTGCTGCCAAAGTCCCGGAATCTGGTTTCGGGTTTCCATCGAATACTGACCGGACCGACCAGCGACGATACGGGATGGCGCGTGAAAAACTTCGACGGTTTCGGATTGCGTCATGGCGGATCTCCTATGATTCCCGGATCAGGATGCACGCGCTTCACCATCAAAGCAAACCCGACCACCCGGCAACATTCTTGCAATGAATCCCCCACAAAACGAAAGAACGCGACGTCGGTGGACCCAGACGTGACGATTTTACGCTGTTTTCACATGCAGCATTTCGGTAAACGTGTCGCGAGAGCATTACCGCCCCCTGTGGGCATAACTGGGAGATACACGCCAATGAAGGTGCTTGTGCCTGTGAAGCGCGTGATCGACTATAACGTGAAAGTTCGTGTAAAAGCGGACGGCAGCGGTGTCGATCTTGCCAACGTAAAAATGTCGATGAACCCATTTGACGAGATTGCCGTCGAAGAGGCCATCCGCCTGAAAGAGGCCGGGAAGGCTGACGAGATCGTCGTCGTGTCGATCGGCGTGAAGCAGGCTCAGGAAACCCTGCGCACGGCTCTGGCCATGGGTGCAGACCGCGCCATTCTGGTAAACGCTGCTGACGACGTCCACGAAGACATCGAGCCGCTGGCCGTTGCCAAGATCCTGGCGAAGGTTGTTGAAGAAGAGCAGCCGGGCATTGTTCTGGCAGGCAAGCAAGCCATCGACAACGACATGAACGCCACCGGTCAGATGCTGTCGGCCCTGCTGGGCTGGTCGCAAGGCACATTTGCCTCCGAGCTGGACATTGACGGCGACAGCGCCGTTGTGACCCGCGAAGTCGACGGCGGCCTGCAAACCATCAAAGTGAAGATGCCCGCCATCATCACCGTTGACCTGCGCCTGAACGAGCCGCGCTATGCGTCGCTGCCGAACATCATGAAAGCCAAGAAAAAGCCGCTGGATGAAAAGACCGCTGCTGACTACGGCGTTGACGTGACCCCGCGCCTCGAGATCGTGAAGACCTCGGAGCCGGCAGAACGCGCCGCTGGTATCATCGTTGGCTCGGTGGACGAGCTTGTATCGAAACTTAAGGAAGCGGGGGCTGTATAATGGCTGTTCTACTTCTTGCTGAAGTTACCAATGGTGAACTGGCGCTGGACGCCACCGCCAAGGCTGTCACCGCTGCGAAAGCTTTGGGTGACGTGACCGTTCTGGCTGCTGGTGCATCTGCCGCCGCTGCTGGTGAAGCCGCTGCCAAGATCGACGGCGTGGCCAAGGTTCTGGTTGCCGAAGACGCATCACTGGGCCACCGCCTGGCCGAGCCGACCGCAGCCCTGATCGTATCGCTGGCTGGCGATTACGAGCACATCGTGGCACCCGCCACCACCGACGCCAAGAACGTCATGCCGCGCGTAGCGGCTCTGTTGGACGTCATGGTGATCTCGGACGCCACCGCCGTGGTCGATGGCGACACGTTCGAACGCCCGATCTATGCCGGTAACGCCATGCAGACCGTCAAATCGAAAGACGCCAAGAAGGTCATCACCTTCCGTACGTCGACCTTCGACGCTGCTGGCGAAGGCGGTTCGGCTGCAGTTGAAACCATTGGCGCAGCTGACAACCCCGGCCTGTCGGAATGGGTTGAAGACAAGGTTGCCGCAAGCGACCGCCCCGAGCTGACCTCGGCTGGCGTTGTTGTGTCAGGCGGCCGTGGCGTGGGTTCGGAAGAAGACTTCGCCCTGATCGAGAAACTGGCAGACAAGCTGGGCGCCGCAGTTGGCGCATCGCGTGCGGCGGTTGATTCAGGCTATGCTCCGAACGATCTGCAGGTTGGTCAAACCGGTAAGGTTGTTGCTCCGGAACTGTACATCGCCGTGGGCATCTCGGGCGCCATCCAGCACTTGGCTGGTATGAAAGACTCGAAGATCATCGTCGCGATCAACAAAGACGAAGAGGCTCCGATCTTCCAAGTTGCCGATTTCGGCCTGGTCGCCGACCTGTTCGAGGCCGTTCCGGCCCTGACCGACGCTGTCTAAGCCGAAGTAACAGAATACACGAAAGGCCCGCCCATCCGGCGGGCCTTTTCTTTTACAGCCTCTGCGATGACAGACTTTCCGCCAGTTTACGCGCCACCCGTTCATGGGCCAGCGTACCCAACATCATCCCGGCTGCGGCAGCATCCATTTCCGAATGCACCAGCCCCTTTTGCCCAAACGAGATTTCATCGGGCGTCATCACCACTTCGACCAGATCACGCACGAAGGGGCGAATGTTCTCGACCATCGCGTGATCGACGAAGAGGGGATCAGCGCCCAGCGCGCGCTCGGACATCTGGCCAACCGGGTGGTCCGCCATCCAGACCAGCGTCGCGCGTTTGTCCAGCCGCGACAGCAAGCCTTTCATGCGCCCCACCCACGCGTTTTTCAGTTCCTTGCGGATTACCGCGAAGCGCTGTTCACAGGTGGATTGCAGCGCGCCCAACAGGTGGCGCGTGAAGTGATAATCGGTGAAGTCCAGCTCGGGATAGAGGTATTTCAACATGCTAGAGGCGCGCAAGAACCGATCGTTTCGGCGCGGATGAACCACATAGAAACGGTTGGACAAATTCTGAGCACCCGGCATCTGGATCACAACGTCACTGGCTTTGTTGCACAGTTTCAAAAGCGTCGGGTCCTGCAGGAACACGTCCAGCCCCGCATTCGGACAGCCAAAGTTCACCACCAAACGCCCCAATCCCACCTCGAGCAGGTCGGGATAGGGCTGCTTCATAAATCGGCCATAGGTTTCCGTTCCCCCAAGCACTGCCACATAGGGCACGCTTAGATCGCGTTTCGGTCCACGGAACAGTATTTTCGACGTTTTGTAACGACACGGGAAATAGTCCAACGACCCTTTCCCAAGGCTATCATAGGCCATGCCACCCACTCCTTCATTCTTCACCCAAGATGCAGTGTCGGCCCAAAGGATTGCCAAAATGCTAAGCCTAAAATGCTCGATGTTTCCTTCAGCCTTGCTTAACCCTTGCGCCTGCAACCGCGCGGGGCATACTCTGTCAGCAAGCAGACGCAACGCCGGGTCATCCCTGCGCGGCGCGACCAGAAGGAAAGTTATATGAGCATCGAGACAGTTGGCGTTATCGGCGCCGGGCAAATGGGCAATGGCATCGCGCATGTTCTGGCCCTTGCCGGATACGAAGTTCGCCTGAATGACATCAGCCAAGACAGTCTGGATGCCGCCATCGCCCGCATCACCAAAAACATGGAGCGTCAGGTCTCTCGCGAGTTGATTTCGGCAGATGACATGAGCGACGCCATAGGGCGGATCAGCACCACGCTGTCACTGCCCGATCTTGGCCCGACCGATCTGGTGATCGAAGCCGCCACCGAAAACGAATCCATCAAGAAGCAGATTTTCGATACCCTTCTGCCGCATCTAGGGGCGGACACGATCCTGACCTCGAACACATCTTCCATTTCGATCACTCGTCTGGCCAGCGGCACTGACCGCCCCGAACGCTTCATGGGTTTTCACTTTATGAACCCGGTACCTTTGATGAAACTGGTCGAGTTGATCCGAGGCATTGCCACCGACGAGCCCACCTATCAGGCCTGTCTGGCCGTGGTGGAAAAGCTTGGCAAAACCGCCGCCAGCGCCGAGGATTATCCCGCCTTTATCGTGAACCGCATCCTGATCCCGATGATCAACGAAGCTTGCTATGCGCTTTTGGAAGGCGTCGGATCGGTCTCGTCTATTGATGCATCGATGAAGCTGGGTGCGAACCACCCGATGGGCCCGCTGGAGCTGGGCGACTTTATCGGTTTGGACACCTGTCTGGCGATCATGAACGTGCTGCATGACGGGCTGGCGGACACCAAATACCGCCCCTGCCCTTTGCTTGTGAAATACGTGGAAGCTGGCTGGGTCGGACGCAAAGCTGGACGCGGGTTCTATGATTATCGCGGCGAGGTGCCGATGCCCACGCGCTGACCCCTAGAAACAAAAAAGGCCCCGCTGGGGCCTTTTTTCCCTTACTTGCCAGCCAGTGCCAGCGTATGCGCCCTGAGCCATGCCATAAACCCGCGCGGGTCTGATTGCAGCGTGGCCATTTCCTCGTCCGTTAGTACTTTGCCAACGACAGGTGCGATGGGACGGTTGCAGCTTTTGACGATCTCGTGCAGCAGCAGCGCTTGCCGCATCGTGGCCGACAGGCGGTTGGCGATTTGATACCAGCGCGAGTTCGCTCCGGGAAAGAAAATTGGCACAACCCGTGCGCCGGATCGGCGGATCATCTGCGCGGTAAACACGTTCCATTCGCGCTCAATCGCCGGCCCCATCAAACTGTCCGAGGATGCAACGACGCCCGATGGGAACAGAGTGATCAACCCACCCTGTTTCAGGTGCGCCATGGCTTCGGCCCGCATCTCGACCATCTTTTTCTGTGCTTCCGGGTCATGCGGGAACGGCACCGGAATCATGTAGGACGAGGCAACCTCGTCCAGCCCGTCCAAAACCGAACGGGTCAGAATGCGGTAATCGTCACGGCGACGGCCAATTAGCTCGGCCAGAACCATCCCATCGGTCAAGCCATGCGGGTGATTGGCCACGACGACCACCGGGCCATCCGCCGGGATATTTGCCAGCTGGTCATCCGGGGTCTGCACCTGCACACCCATAACGTCCAGACATGCGCCCCAGAAGGCTTGCCCTTTGGGCGCGCCACGGCGTTCCAGCTTGCGCACCATTCGCAGGATCGACAGCTTTCCGGTGAACCATTCGACGGTGCGGATGATCAGTCCTTGGACCGGATTGTTGAACGAATTGGCATAGGTTAGGCTGCGACGGTCATATTGCTGAGGGACCGCAGCCGTCGGATTGGCCTGCGCCACCGGGGTTTCCGCTTCATGCGTCACGTTTCGTTCATCCTTGCCACGTTGCAGCTTTACATGCCTTCGCCGAACTTGTCAGCCACCAAAGCCTCAAGCGCGTCCAGCAGCTCGGCTGCTTGCGGACCCGAGGTTTCGACCTGAATACTTGTCCCCTGCGAGGCAGCAAGCATCAAAAGACCCATAATCGAATCTCCGTCAGCGTCCAGCCCATCTTTCGATACCCGCGCACGTGCATCGTGGTTCTCGACCGTATCAACAAACTTGGCCGAGGCCCGCGCATGCAGGCCCTTCACATTGATAATCTCAAACTCGCGGTTCGTGGTCATAGCGCGTCAATCCTCGCTTACATCAATGCAGTCAATATACTTTCGACCCGCAGCCAATGCTTTCTGGGTCGACGCTTCGACCGACAGATGGCGGGTTTTTGCCAGTTTCAACAGCATGGGCATGTTGGCGCCGTAAAGGATCTTGCGGTCGGTTTTGCAACACGCGGGAAGCGAAAGATTGGCAGGCGATCCACCGAACATGTCCACAACGATCACGACGCCATCGCCTTGATCTACACTGTCCGCGGCGGCTGCTATCTCGGACCTTTTGTCTTCACGGTCACACTCTGCGGCCGTGGAAATCGCACGCATACCCGGCTGTTGGCCGACCACATGTTCGACCGTTGCCAGATATTCTTTTGCAAGCCCGCCATGCGCGACGATCACGATACCGATCACGCTAAACCCTCGATGTTGATGCCGCTGCTGTCCCGGCGCGGCGTTCCAATTCCCGGTGTCTAATTGACACCTGCCATTCGCGAGTTGCAAGCGCCTTTGCCAAGTTTTCCGCAAGGGCAACCGAGCGATGCTGGCCACCTGTGCACCCAAACCCAATCGAAAGGTGTGCTTTGCCTTCTTCACCAAAGGCTGGGATCAGAAATTCGACCAGATTTTGCACCTGATCAAAGAACTGCGCGAACCGGGGGTCTTCGGCGATATAGTCCGATACCTCGTGACTGCGCCCATCCAGCGCGCGCAGGGCGGGTTCCCAATGGGGGTTGCGCAGAAAACGAGCGTCAAACACCATATCCAGCCCACGCGGCACCCCGCGTTTATAGGAAAACGAGTGGACCGACACCGCAAGCTCTTCCGCCCCAGATACGGACAGCCAACGCATGATCTCGTCTTTCAGATCGTGTGGCGATAGGTCAGACGTATCAATCAACACATCCGCGCGGCCACGGATCGGAATTAGCAGCTCGATCTCACGCATGATGCCCAAATCGGGTGTTTCGTCCGGGGCCAACGGGTGGCGGCGGCGGGTTTCCGAATACCGACGCACCAGCATATCGCGCGAGCAGTCGAGATACAGAACCTCAACCGCGAAGCCATCATCCTCGCGCAGGTCTTCGATCACCTGCAGCAGCATTTCGGTCGAGAAATCACGGTTTCGCACATCGACGCCCAGCGCCAAGGGGCGCGTCAAAGCAGGGCCGGACAGAACACGGTCGATCAAAGACAGGGGCAGGTTGTCGATAACCTCGTACCCGATGTCTTCGAGCACACGAATCGCGGTCGTACGGCCAGCGCCGGACGGGCCGGTGACCAACACGATCTTCTGTCCAGATTTCGATTTACGATCCGACATTGCCCCTCCTTCCGAGCAGGCGTCTGGGTGACTGTCCGAGGCATATAGCGCAATTTAAAGGCGGACCAAAGTCCCGCCAGCTTATTCTGCGGTCGCGTGGCGTCCGTGACGCAGCAAGTTGAAGACCGCTATTGCGAAATAGGGTGCATCGACGCGGAACAAGCATTCAATCGCGCAACCGTTAACTTCTGTGATTGCTGGTGAGGTAGGAAGGCGCGACATTTCGATCTGCCCCATATCCACCACCAATTGCAGGCGGGCTTTGGGGCAATGGGGAACGTTGATCAAGCCCACTCCACGCGCCTCGATCACGCCGGGCATCTCGGGCGGAGCGATCACGTAAGGCGCGTCGCCCTCGATCACGATCTGGCTCAGGTCGTCAGCCACAAGTTGTCCGCCCAGCCCGATCAGCTCCAGCGCCAAAGCGGATTTCCCAGACCCGGATGGGCCAGTGATCATCACCGCTGCTTCACCCACAGCAACCGAGGTCGCGTGAAATTGGGCAGCAATGGGTGTATCGTTCATACGGGCAGACCCACCACGAAGCGTGCGCCCAGCGGGTCTGATGTCAGATCCGCGTCTGTCGGGCGAATATTTTCAGCCCAGATCACGCCGCCATGAGCTTCGACAATCTGTTTCGAAATCGCCAGACCCAAGCCCGAATTGTTGCCAAACTGGTTCTGTGGGCGTTCGGAATAGAAGCGATTGAAGATCTTGCCCAGCGCCTGATCAGGAATGCCGGGGCCGGTGTCTTCGACGACGACCAACACACGGTTCTCGCGACGGCGGGTCCAGACGCGGATGGCGTCCCCACTTTCGCAGAAGCTGAGCGCATTGGTAATCAGGTTCACAAACACCTGCGCCAGACGCGCCTCGAGCCCGCTAATCATGATCGGATCATTCGGTAGGTCGGTGATAAAGTCGACACCCTTGTTCTGCGCCTCGCCACCCAAATAGTCCGTCAGGCTGTTTAGCATCCGCAGAAGATCGAATTCTTCTTCATCTTCGCGTACCAGTTCGCTGTCCAAACGCGAAGCGTTGGAAATGTCACTGACAAGGCGATCCAATCGCCGCGTGTCGTGTTCGATTACGTCCAGCAAGCGCTCGCGCTGTTCTTCTTTATTGGCCAGCCGCAGCGTCCCTACAGCCGAGCGCAAGCTGGCCAGTGGGTTCTTAATCTCGTGTGCCACGTCGGCGGCGAATTGTTCGTTAGCGTCGATCCGGTCATAAAGCGCCGTTACCATGCCCCGCAAGGCGCCGGACAGACGCCCAATTTCATCCGGGCGCCCGGTCAAATCCGGGATACGTACCCGTCGCGTTTTGACGTTGCGTGGATCATTTTCACCGCTCAATTCCGCAGCTGTAGCCAGATCCGACAACGGGTTTGCAATGGTCGAGGCCAAGACGAGGCTCAGACCAATCGACACCAGAATGGCGATCACGAACATCTGCAGAAGCTGCTCGCGCTCGGCGCGGACCAGAAGGTCAAGTTCCCCTGCGGCGCTGGTAATGGCAACCACGCCCTTGGGCTCGCCATCCAGCAAGATTGGTGTGGCGACCGAAAAGACCGTACCTCCGTTTTGGTTGACCCCGTTGGCCACCTGCGTCGCCCCCAGCATTGCACGGAAATAAAGGCTGCGCGCCATGCTTTCCGTGTCCAAGGGCTGATCCAGCCCGCGCCCGGTGTTGGCGATGCCCGACGCGGCCTCCCAGACCGAGTTCAGCATGTCGGTGATCACGGTCGAGCCAACATCGCGCTGAAGCCCGTCCACCGGGGTGGGTTCGTCCCGGTCCCGTCCGACCGTTGTCGCCAACAGCGTTTCGGTTTCATCAAAAACAAACACCTCAAGCCCGACGGGCAGATGCAGTTTCGACAAGGTCTTGGCAAAAGCGGATGGCGCTGGTTCGGCTAGATCTGTTTCTAATGTTTCGATCGCTTCTTTTTCGACCTCGATCTCGCCAGTTAGTTCGTCCGTGGCTTCCGTCAGGGTCTCTTCCACAATCCGCGCGGCTTCTTCACCTTGCGCCAGTTGGGCTTCAAACACGTCGGCGATCAGCTCGGCCTCGACCACCAGACCGCGCTCACGCTGGAAAAGCAGGCTGTCGCGGAACGGGTTCAGATACAGAACACCCGCGACAAGGATCACCAGCCCCAAAAGGTTGAAGGTAATGATTTTGCGTGCAAGCGGCGAGCGGTTGATCGAAATCAGGCCGCGTTCGGACCGCTTGTTCGGCAACACCGTATCAAAGTCATCGTCGTCGGGGGACATCCAATCCTCGCCCAGAACGACGTCACTTTCGTTTGATTTTTTTCGGCCCTTCAAGCGCATGCGCTTCCTGCCCGACGCGTCTAACATGCGCTTCATTCTTCGTTGTAACGATATCCGATACCGTAAAGCGTCTCGATGGCCGAGAAATCATCATCCGCTGTACGCATCTTTTTGCGCAGACGTTTGATATGGCTGTCGATGGTCCGGTCATCCACATAGACCTGATCATCATAGGCAACGTCCATCAGCTGATCGCGGCTTTTCACGAAACCAGGACGCTGGGCCAAGGCTTGCAGCAGCAAAAACTCGGTGACGGTCAGGGATACGTCTTTGCCTTTCCACGACACCGCATGACGCAGTGGATCCATACGCAGTTCGCCGCGTTCCAACACACGCGCTTCTTCCACGTCGCCCGCATCGTCGCTGGCAATCACCTCTTGCCGGCGCAACAAGGCGCGGATGCGTTCGACCAGCAAACGTTGGCTGAACGGCTTGGTGACATAGTCATCTGCACCCATACGCAGGCCCAGCACCTCGTCAATTTCATCATCTTTCGAAGTCAGGAAGATCACCGGCAAGGTCGAGGTCTTCTGCCGCACGCGCTGCAGCAGATCCATCCCATCCATCCGGGGCATCTTGATGTCAAACACAGCAAGATCCGGCAAGCGTTTGGCAAAGGCGTCCAACGCGCTTTGGCCGTCATTATAGGTCTCGACCTCAAACCCTTCGGCTTCAAGTGTGATCGACACTGAAGTCAGGATGTTTCTGTCGTCGTCAACTAAGGCAATCCTAGACATAAGGCTTCCTCGCACTGCTCGTGCCACAATTAGTCGTAATATCTTGATTACATATTCTCGCTTTATCTACGGCGAATCAACTGAGAATTACGATTCGTGACGATGCCGCGCAGCTTTCTTACGCTGCTCACCAAGAAATCAGCGCGATTGTATCTGTCTTTATTTCGCATACGAAACTCTTTGATTGCGCAAACACGTACTTGGTTGCGCTAACGCGGCATTGCGCGCTGTTCCTTAAGAAAGTCGACGTGCTATAGGCCGAACACCGGCCCTCGTTCACATGAGGGTTGGCGTGCAGAAATCGCATCTGCGCTCTCATGTGAAACAGATACGCCGGGGAGCTACAGACGGACCGGCGACAGGAGCAAATAAATGACCACTGGACGGGTAAACCCAGCACGCCGCTTGGAAGATCAAGGCATCACCGGGCTGGGCAATGTCTATTATAACCTGATGGAACCAGCTTTGATCGAAGCCGCACTGGGCCGCGGCGAGGGCAAGCTGGGACAAGGCGGCACCTTCCTGGTCGAGACCGGCAAGCACACGGGCCGTTCTCCCAAGGACAAATTTGTCGTCAAAACCCCCAGCGTCGAGCCGCATATCTGGTGGGAAAACAATCCGCCGATGGATCCGGCCAAGTTCGACGTCCTTTATGAGGACATGCTGGAACACATGAAGGGTAAGGACTATTACGTTCAGGACCTGTTTGGTGGCGCTGACCCGGTACACCGTCTAGATGTGCGTGTGGTCTCGGAATTGGCTTGGCACAACCTGTTCATCCGCCACCTGCTGCGTCGCCCAGACCGCGACGAGCTGGACGAATTTGACCCCCAGTTCACCATCATCAACTGCCCGACTTTCCTGGCCGATGCCAAGCGTCACGGGTGCCGCTCGGAAACGGTGATCGCGTTGAACTTCGACCGCAAGCTGATCCTGATCGGCGGCACCGAATACGCGGGCGAGAACAAAAAGTCGGTCTTCACGCTGCTGAACTATCTGCTGCCTGAAAAAGGCATCATGCCGATGCACTGCTCGGCCAACCACGCCACAGGAAACCCGGTCGACACCGCCATTTTCTTTGGCCTGTCGGGCACCGGCAAGACCACCCTGTCGGCTGATCCCGAGCGTACGCTGATCGGTGATGACGAACACGGCTGGTCGGACACCGGCACCTTCAACTTCGAAGGCGGCTGTTATGCCAAGACCATCAACCTGTCCGCCGAAGCCGAGCCGGAAATCTACGCCACGACCCAAAAATTCGCGACCGTGATCGAGAATATGGTCTATGACGAAGAGACCAAAAAGCTGGACTTCGAAGATGACAGCCTGACGGCCAACATGCGTTGCGCCTATCCGCTGCACTACATTGCCAACGCTTCGGACTCTGCCATTGGTGGCCACCCGAAAAACATCATCATGCTGACCTGTGATGCGTTTGGCGTTCTGCCTCCGATCGCGCGCCTGACACCGGCGCAGGCGATGTATCACTTCCTGTCGGGCTTCACCTCGAAGGTTGCTGGCACTGAAAAAGGTGTGACCGAGCCCGAGCCGACATTCTCGACCTGTTTTGGTGCGCCCTTCATGCCGCGCCGCCCGGCCGAGTATGGCGCGCTTTTGCGTGACAAAATCGCCAAGCACGGCGCAACCTGCTGGCTGGTGAACACTGGTTGGACCGGCGGTGCTTACGGCACCGGCTCGCGCATGCCGATCCGCGCGACTCGCGCCCTGCTGACCGCCGCCTTGGACGGGTCGCTGGCCGAAGCCAAGTTCCGCAAGGATGAAAACTTCGGCTTCGAGGTTCCGGTCATGGTGGAAGGCGTTGCCGACTTGCTGCTAGACCCGCGCCGCACCTGGCAGGACGCCGCCGCTTACGACGCGCAGGCGCAAAAACTCGTAAAGATGTTCTCTGATAACTTCGTACAGTACGAAGCCGACATTGACGACGACGTGAAAGCCGCCGCCATCGGCTAAGCCGAACACAGAAGCTAGACAAACGCCTCGGCCCAACGCCGGGGCGTTTTCTTTTGGGCTGACGCGTCATGACATTACCCGTGTGAACTTACGCAAAGTCAGCCTTTACGCGCACGTCAACTTTGCGCTTGCTTGGGGCATGTCCCAGACCGTCACCATAGATGGCCCCGCCCCACTGAACGGAACGTTCTTCGCCGCGCAAAACCCGCGTGCTGTGGCGGTTCTGAACGGAGCCACCGGTGTCCCCCACCGTTTCTATCGCCATTTCGCTACATGGTTGGCCGAGGAACAAGACGTATCCTGCCTGATTTACGACTATCGCGATTTCGCAACCTCTGCCCGCGGCCCCGTGAAAGATGTCACCGCCACCATGCTGGATTGGGGGCTACACGACACTCAGGCTGCACGTGATTGGCTGTCGGCCCGTGCAGCCGGGTTGCCGATCTGGGTCATGGGGCATTCTCTGGGCGGACTGCTTTTGGCTCGGCAAAGCCGCACCGATGAAATCACGCGCGTGATCACCGTGTGCTCGGGGCCTGTTCAAACTTCGGATCATCCTTGGCCCTATCAGGCACTGGTGCGGGCGCTGTGGTTCGGGGTCGGACCGGTTTCAGTCGCGACGATGGGCTATGTGCCGAAACAACTGTCGGGGCTGGGCACCGACATCCCGGGATCGGTATTCAAACAGTGGAAACGCTGGTGCACAACACGTGGGTTTACCGCGACCGACCCGACCGTTCCCGCAGCACCCGAAGGCGCGCTGACCTGCCCTGTGCGCATGGTATCGCTGTCGGATGATAAGTCCGTTCCACCAAATGCGGTCGCCCGCTTGGCCAAGCTTTATCCGGGCACTCAGACCGAACACATCACATTTCACCCGAAGGATTTCGGGTTAGAAAGTGTCGGCCACACAAACACCTTCCGCCGTCAGAACGCAGCGCTTTGGCCCGCGCTGATCGCCTAGCCCATCAGCCCGCGTCTGATCAGGTTCAATCCTGCAACCGTCAGCACAACCAATGTCGCCCGCTTGAAGGTCTTTTGTGGCATTCGGTCATGCAGGCGATAGCCCACAGCCATCCCTAGAAACGCCGGGATCAGCAAGGCCACGGACAAAGGGGCTGTCTGGGAATTAAACACTCCCGACTGAACATGGGCACCCACAAGCACCAAAGCTCCGAACCCATAGACGACACCCTGCGCCAGCATCTGCTCGGTCTTGGGTGTGTTGGTCGCAATCAGATAGGCCACAAGCGGCGGCCCCCACACGCCTGAAATCCCGCCAACAAGCCCCGAAACGGACGCGATGACACTCTCATCCCGCACTCGGTTCTCGGGACGCAAAACCGGAACCCATCCACGCAACTGCATGAGACAGAACAGAACGACTGGAACGCCGATCAGGATAAACAGCAACCGCTGTGGCATGAACAAGACCAGTTGCGCACTGAGGATCAAAGTGAAGAACAGCGCCAGAAGATAGATCCGATATTTGCGCACAACTTCCCATGCGGCGCGTCTTCCGTGGCGCAACGCCTGACGGACGTTGGTGGTGGCTGTGGGAAGGATCAACGCAGCAAGTGCTATCTCGACGGGCAAAACAGTGGCAAGGCCCGAGATCATGATCAGGGGCAAACCAAAGCCCACCACACCTTTCACGAACCCCGCAAACAGCGCGATTGCGAGAGCAAAACCAAGCGTCGATATACTTAGATCAACCAGAATTCCCATGAGTATCCCTTACGTCTAACCCCTTGTAGCGGAATAAAACCCATACGCCACGCAAAACTCCAATGCGTTATATATGTTCGCATTTCAGGTTTCTGGTGTATTTTTATTGCGCTGCAACTGCAAAAGGATTATCTCTCTGCAGACGCGAAATAAGCAGCCGAATCCCGGCCGTATGTGACAGGAGTTTTCCATGACCAGCGCCCTGATCGACAACCTTCTTGACCTGACCGGCGCGGCCCTTGCCCCGGTTGAAGCCACTTTCAACGCCGCTAAGGAAAACGTCCGTGCGCTTGTGTCTGATGGCGACCGCGTGTCGGGCGCAAAATTGGAAGAGCACCAAGCCGCCGCCCACGCATTGTCTTGGCTCGCCACCTATACCGAAAGCCTTCGCCAAATGAACGCTTGGGCGACACGTCTGACCGACGAAGGCCGCTTCGGCGAGATGGAAAAGCTGATCCTGCAAATCGCCTTCGGTGAATACCTTGCCCAGATGAAGGGCGGTATGATGATGAGCCAGAACGAAATGGCACGTCTGACCGACATGGATGTTGACGGTGCTGCTTTGGACACCGATGCCATCGATACGCTGGTTGCTGAAGGCAACAACCAAGCGGCCCGCTCCCGACTGGTCGAGCTGATGCAAGACAATGCAGGCCATGCGACATTCGGCACCACCGGGCTGGATGAAGAACTTGAGATGATCCGCGAACAGTTCCGACGTTACGCAGACGAACGCGTGACCCCGAACGCCCATGAATGGCACCTTAAGGATGATTACATCCCGCTGGAAATCATCGAAGAATTGGCCGAGATGGGCGTCTTCGGCCTTACCATCCCCGAGGAATACGGAGGGCTGGGCCTGTCGAAAGCTTCGATGGTCGTAGTTTCGGAAGAGCTGTCGCGCGGCTATATCGGTGTCGGCTCGTTGGGCACTCGCTCGGAAATCGCGGCCGAACTGGTCGAGGCCGGCGGCACTGAGGAACAGAAGCAACACTGGCTGCCCAAGCTGGCCAGCGCAGAAATCCTGCCGACCGCAGTGTTCACCGAACCCAATACTGGCTCGGACCTTGGTTCGCTGCGCACCCGTGCGGTAAAGAACGCCGATGGCGACTATGAAGTCACAGGCAACAAGACTTGGATCACCCACGCAGCGCGGACCCATGTGATGACGCTGTTGGCGCGCACCGATCCCGACAGCAAAGACCACCGTGGTCTGTCGATGTTCCTGGCTGAAAAGACTCCCGGCGATGATGAAAACCCCTTCCCGACCGAAGGCATGACCGGCGGCGAGATCGAGGTTCTGGGCTATCGCGGCATGAAAGAGTTCGAGCTGGGCTTTGATGGCTTCAAAGTGAAGGGTGAAAACCTTCTGGGCGGCGAAGAAGGTCAGGGCTTTAAGCAGCTTATGAAGACCTTTGAAGCGGCCCGCATTCAGACCGCCGCCCGCGCCATTGGCGTGGCGCAGAACGCGCTGGAAATTGGCATGCAATATGCCGAAGACCGCAAACAGTTTGGCAAGTCGCTGATCAACTTCCCCCGTGTGGCCAACAAGCTGGCGATGATGGCGGTCGAGATCATGGTCGCGCGTCAGCTGACCTATTACTCGGCTTGGGAAAAGGACCACGGCCAGCGCTGTGACCTCGAGGCTGGCATGGCCAAGCTGCTTGGTGCTCGTATCGCGTGGGCCTGTGCGGATAACGCGCTGCAGATCCACGGCGGTAACGGCTTTGCCCTTGAATACCAAATCAGCCGCGTGCTGTGCGACGCGCGTATCCTAAACATCTTCGAAGGTGCAGCCGAAATTCAGGCACAGGTCATCGCCCGCCGCCTGCTTGGCTGATGTAAAATGCACATATGGTGCGGACAAAACTTTCTGTTCGCACCATACGATTGCGTACAGTGCGCATTCAGGCTAAGCACTACATACGGCACCGTATGGAGTTCTGCCAATGACAAATCAACGAAAGCGACTTCGTAAGGAAGACTGGATCTTAGCCGGATTGTCCGCCTTGGCTCGCCACGGCCACACAAGCCTGAAGGCCGAACCTTTGGCGCGCCAAATGAAGACCACCAAGGGATCTTTTTATTGGCACTTCAAGTACTTGTCGGATTTCCACAGCGCTGTCCTTGCCCATTGGCAAGAGCTGTCATTGTCCGCCCTTGAAGATCAATCTCTGACAGACGCGAAACCAGTGGAACGGCTTACACATTTTTCCGAAAGCCTGTCGCACCCCCAAACCCCGCTGTCGCCCGGCATCGACGCACGGGTGCGGGCATGGGCGCACGAAAACCATACGGTAGCGAATGTTTTTACTTCTGTCGATCAATCGCGCGAGCAGTACCTTGGCGAAATTCTGCGTGACCTCAACCTACCCAACCCCGACTTTGTTCACATCGTGCACGGCGCATTGGTCGGCTTCGGCACTCTTTCCGGCAGCGACGGTACCGCCGATAACGACGCCATTAGTACGCTTTTGGCAGCACTTCTGGCATTGCGCGACGCATAAGGGCTGGAAATCCCCGTGGCTAAGGCTCATCTTGGTCTAATGAAACCACTTCTATGGACTGCATTCGGGGCTGCTTTCTTGATGGCTGGCTGCAAAGACGAAACCATATCCGGCTACGCCGACACCAGCACCCATTGGGCATTGGTCGAGCTAGACGGAACACCATTCCCTGCCCGCGCCACGATCAGCTTTCCTGAAAAGGGGCGGATTGCGGGGAAAGCCCCATGCAACACCTATTCTGGAACGCAAACCGCCCCCTACCCGTGGTTCGAGGTGGGCCCCATTGCGGCCACCAAACGCGCCTGCCCAGATCTTCCATCCGAAAGCGCCTTCTTCAGCGCACTTAAGCAGATGAGCATCTCGGAAGTTTCTGGCAACACGTTGATCCTGTCGAACGAAGACGGTCGACAAATGGTGTTCAAGACCGCTCCGCGCTGACGGCATCACGCCGCAATCGATCCAAAAACCGCGCTCGGGCTTCAGGCAGGGGTTTATCGCCCAACGCATGCGCGATCCCGTGCGTCAGAAAATGCCCTGTGGTCATCAACCCGTCCAATACATTGGACAGCGACCCGTCGCCCACACCCAGTAATTCTGGTGGCAGCGGCAGCAAGCGATCCGCCCACTCCCCTGCCCCTTCGGCTGACACCGCTCGCCCCGTTTTGGGCGAAACATAGGCCAAGTCATCGCGCACCCCGGTGACGGCGCATTCGGACAGGTCCAAACCAAAGCCCAGCTCCTCCAGCAACGCCAATTCCCATTTCAGATAGGCGGTGGGCCACGCTTCATTGACGCCCAGAAGATCCAGCATGGATTGCGTGCGATCATACAATACGGGATGCGGCTCGCGCTCGGGCAGAGCATAGGCCAACAGCGCGGTGATGGCGTTCAGCCCACCCAGCGCCGTGCGATCCGACAGGACAAGCGCGCGACTGCGCAAAGGCTCGACAGTATAGCTACCGATATGCTCTTCCAGCCGCGCGCGCCATGTAACGTCCAACTGCGCGCCGGGCTGCAGGGTCGGCGCGATCTTGCGGCTAACGCCGCCGCGCACCACACCCGCGTGACGACCGTGCTCGGCAGTAAAAACATCAATGATGACAGAGGTTTCGCCATGCTTGCGCACCGACAGCAACGCCCCTTGATCCCGCCAATCCATCGCGACCCTCCTGCGCACAGCCTAGCGGGGTCCGCGTCAGTCCGAAAGCCCCGGTTCGTCCAGAAGATGGCGACCTTGCTTGTCTTCAACCTCGATCACCCAGAGGTCTGGGTCGAAGCCCTTTTGGCGTGTCAGAGCGGCGTCCACTTCCGCCTCGACGCCCTCGGCCAGAACCACCCAACAGCGATCACCCGTCATCAGGTCAAAGCTGCGTTGATAGGCTACGGCCTGTCCGTCCAGCGTGTTCATTTTGACCAAAACCGCCCCCGCCGTCGCGTCGCCCTTCTGGGTCACGAAAGCCGGAATGTCGGACAGGCGCAGCCGCGTCAGATAGGCCGAGACCCAGACATCCGCCGTCAGGCGCATCACTTATTCCCGTCGCGGAAATCGAGCCCCATTTCCGAGTAGCGCTCTTTTTCTTCAAGCCAGTTCGGACGCACTTTTACCTGCAGGAACAGGTGAATCTTGCGGCCCATGAACTCTTCCAGCTCGGCGCGGGCGGATTGGCTGACGGCTTTGATCGTCTCGCCACGTTTGCCAAGAATGATCCCCTTATGGCCGTCGCGGGCGACATAGATGATCTGGTCCACGCGGGCTGAGCCATCTTTACGCTCCTCCCAGTTTTCGGTCTCGACCGTCAACTGATAGGGCAGTTCCTGATGCAGGCGCAGGGTCAGCTTTTCGCGGGTCATCTCGGCGGCGATCATACGCATGGGCAGGTCGGCGATCTGGTCTTCGGGGTACAGCCACGGGCCTTCGGGCAAACGTTCAGCCAGCCACTTACGCAGATCTTTAACACCATGGCCTTTCTCGGCCGAGATCATGAAGGTCTCGGCAAAGTTATAACGGTCATTCAGGTCTTTGGTCAGCGCCAGAAGCACCCCGGATTGGACCTTGTCGATCTTGTTGATGGCCAGCGCCACGGTGCGGCCCTGCCCGATCTCTTCCAGACCATCCAGAATGCGCTGAACGCCTTCGGTGACGCCGCGATGTGCCTCGACCAGCAGAACGATCACGTCCGCATCCGACGCACCGCCCCATGCGGCGGCAACCATCGCACGGTCAAGACGGCGACGTGGCTGGAACAGGCCGGGCGTATCCACGAAAACGATCTGAGCATCGCCTTCAATCGCCACACCACGAATGCGCGCGCGGGTCGTCTGCACCTTGTGCGTCACGATCGAGACCTTGGCCCCCACCATATGGTTCGTCAGCGTTGACTTGCCCGCATTGGGCTCGCCAATCAGGGCGACAAACCCCGCACGTGTGTTCGCATCCGACATAAGTTTATCCTTCAACCTGCGCCAAAAGCGCCTTGGCCGCAGCCTGTTCGGCGGCTCGTTTCGAGTTGGCTTTCGCCTGTGCCGTCCGGCCATCGGGCAATTGCGCTTCGATGGTGAAGACCGGGGCATGATCCGGGCCTTCGCGGCTTGTTTCGACATATTTCGGCACGGCCATCTTACGCGCCTGCGCCCATTCTTGCAGGGCTGTTTTTGCGTCGCGGGCATCAGCCTCGACCGTGTTGATGCGATCACCCCATAGTCGCAGGATCATATCCCGCGCGGGGTCTAGCCCGCCATCCAGATAGACGGCTGCAATCACCGCCTCCATCGCGTCGCCCAAAAGCGCAAGCTTGCGACGGCCTCCGGTCTTCATCTCGGACCGGCCCAGTTTCAGGACCGCGCCCAGATCAATCTGCTTGGCGACATCCGCGCAGGTTTCCTTGCGCACCAACGCGTTATAACGCGGGGCCAGCGTGCCTTCGGGCGCATCGGGATCGTCGGCCAGCAGCTTTTCGGACATCACCAGCCCAAGCACCCGGTCGCCCAGAAACTCCAGTCGTTGGTTGTCAGGCCGCGTGGCGGACGAGATCGACCCATGCGTCAGCGCGCGGATCAGCAGATCGGGCTGCGAGAATTCGTACCCGATGCGTGCCGTAAAGGCCTGAAGGTCCGCAGAAAGCTTCACTCGATTTCCTTGAAGTAACGATCCGAGCGCCACGTCCAGAAATAGAACAGACGTTTGCCAGCGGCCGAGAACATGATGCGGTCGGCGCGGCCAAGCAGGTATTCAGCGGGAACAAAGCCTACCCCGCCAGCGTTAGGGCTGACACGGCTGTCGATCGAGTTATCGCGGTTGTCACCCATGAAGAAATAGTGGCCTTCGGGCACAGTGAACACGTTGGTATTGTCCACGCTGCGGTTGGCGAAGTTCAGGATCGAGTGCGACACGCCGCCGGGCAGCGTTTCAATGAATTTTTCTTTCAAGCACTCGCCGCCTTCGCCCACTGGACGGTTGATACATTGGGGGATGGTGCGGAAACGGCCCTGCGGCAGTTTGATTTCCGAGAACATTCCAACCGGCTCTTGCGTCGCGACTTCGCCGTTGATCGACAGTACGCCATTCTTAACTTGAATCTTATCGCCCGGCAGACCGATCAAGCGTTTTACATAGTCCGTCCCAAGGGTCGGATGACGGAAAACGACGACGTCGCCACGCTCGGGCTCGGATCCCAAAATACGCCCCGAGATCGGGCAGCTTGAGAACGGGCAAGAATGACGCGAATAGCCATAGGCCATTTTGTTGACGAACAGAAAGTCGCCAATCAACAGCGTGTCTTTCATCGACCCGGTGGGGATCCAGAAGGGCTGAAAGAACAGGGTGCGGAAGATCCCGGCGATGATCAGCGCCCAGAAGATCGTTTTCACGTTCTCCCACAGGCCATCTTTCTGCTTTTCGGTCATGTAACTGCCTTTTGTCTGTCAGGCCGCAGGGGCCGAAATCTGTTGTGGGCGATATGAGCGGATGGGGGGGCAGAGTCAAGTTTAGCGCCGGGTTTCGGCGGGTTTGAAGAGGGATTTAGGCAGGTCGCGCCTCAATCACCACAAATGCCTGCGCCCAAGGATGATCGTCGGTCAAGGTGACGTGGATGATCGCCGTATGCCCTTCGGGGGTCATTTCGTCCAAACGGTCCTTAGCCCAGCCCGTGACGGCCATCACGGGTTGGCCCGTGCGCAGGTTCGACACGGCCATATCGCGCCAGCTGATCCCCATGGCAAGTCCGGTGCCCAACGCCTTAGAGCACGCCTCTTTCGCGGCCCATCGTTTAGCCAATGTACCGGCCTCGTCCTTGCGGCGGGCGGCTTTGGCAAGCTCGCGTTCGGTGAAGACACGTTTGCGGAAGCGGTCTCCGAACCGATCCAGCGTGCCTTGAATACGCTCGATATTCGCAAGATCCGTGCCAATGCCAAGGATCATTTGGCTGCCTTTTTATCCAAGACTTTGCGCTGATTTTTGTACCCCATCGTCAGGAAGAAGCGGTTGACCAGAAGGGTAATCACCATGACGCCCGCAAAGACCAGCACCCATGTCATCATCGAAATGGACGAGAACATTTCCCGCATGGCAGGCATCAGGATCAAGAGTCCCGCAAGCACGGCAACAGTGATGACACCGACAACCATGGTGGCCAGCGTGGCGGCGGACCAAGCCTCGGCTTTTTTATACGGTCCCAGCCCGGCATCTGCGCGTTTTTGACCTTCGATCATCGCGGCCATCATCGGGGGCAGTACCGTGGACAGACCGGACGGCAGCGAGAAACCAAATAGGCGCTCAAGCAGCAAGCCGATGATCATCAACCCGATCATGGCCAGAATATAAACGCCCGCATAGCGCTTCCAGTTTAGTGTTCCGTTCATCCTCGGGCCTCGTTCATTAGGCGACGCATCTCGGCGATAGCGTCGGGAAGGCCACGGAAGATCGCTTCACCGATCAGGAAGTGGCCAATGTTCAATTCAATTACCTCGGGCATAGCGGCAATGGGGGCGACCGTATCATAGGTCAGCCCGTGACCCGCGTGCACCTCTAGCCCCAGCGAGTGTGCGAACGCTGCACCCTCGCGCAAGCGTTCCAGCTCGGCGTCACGCTTGTCGAAATCCCCTTCTGCATGGAAATCGCAATATGCCCCAGTGTGCAGTTCGACCACAGCGGCACCAATCCGAGCCGAGGCTTTGATCTGTTCGGCATCCGCATCGATAAACATCGACACACGACAGCCTGCGTCGCGCAGGGGCAGGATGTAATCGCCCAGACGGTTGTCGTTGCGCGCCACGTCCAGGCCGCCCTCGGTCGTCAGCTCTTCGCGCTTTTCGGGCACCAGACAGACAGCGTGGGGTTTATGACGCAGGGCAATGGCCTGCATTTCTTCGGTCGCAGCACATTCAAAATTCAACGGTGCCGTCAGGGCTTCCATCAACCCGTCAATATCCTCGTCCCGGATATGGCGGCGGTCTTCACGCAGATGCGCGGTGATGCCATCGGCCCCGGCTTCTTCCGCCAGCTTTGCCGCCCGCACGGGATCAGGATAAGCTGACCCGCGCGCGTTTCGCACTGTCGCTACGTGGTCAATGTTCACACCAAGCCGAAGCTGGCCTGCGGTCTGGGTCATGTTCGTGCTCCTGCACCGGTTCCGTTTTGGAAAGTGTTACTTGTTTTTGTCAGGGCCGCCACCCTCGGAAAACCGTTCGGCCATACGTTTTTCGTACCGCGCCTTCAGCTTGTTAATCCGGCGGCGCTGATAGGCGTGGATTACCGGGTTGGCCAACACATAAGCCGCGATACCTGCGATGATACCGGGGATCAGGCAGCCCACCAGATAAGGCAGGAACACGCGGTCATAGAAGCGGTCCAATTTCGACCAATCCGCGATCCTATCGGTGAAGACCGACTTGATATTCATCCAAATTTCATTGGTGGCCGAGGTAAAACTGGCAACGATTTCAGGAAGATGGACCGTCACGTTGTGGCCCAGAATGGCATGACCCAAATTGACCGACAGTTCGGCAATGATGGGAAAAGTCAGCGGGTTACCGACAAAGGTCGCCAGAAGGGACGCCAGAACATTCCCGCGCATCAGCCACGACAGAATGGCCGCGGTCAGAAAGTGCAGCCCGTAAAACGGCGTGAACGACGCAAACACTCCGGCTGCAATCCCGCGCGAGATCCGATGCGCAGGGTCGGGCAGGCGTCGCAATCGATGCACCACATACTGCGCCGCACGATACCACCCGCCACGCGGATAAAAGAATTCCGCTACGATTCGCAGATACGATCGCGGATTTCGTTTAAACACGTGCGTTTCCTTCCGCCTGCTCGGCCGGTTTCGTTATGGTTTGCGGCTCAGATCCCGATGACGATGTACCGCTGCGACATCACTATCAGCCTCAAGTGCCAACATAATGGCATGAAGATGTTCGATATCGCGCAGCTGAACGTCTACGATCAAGCGATAGAAATCCGGTTTCCGATCCAAGAACTTCAGGTCCGAGATATTGGCCTTCTGTTCGCCTATCAAGGTGCAAATGCGTCCCAAAACACCTGCATCATTGGAAATCGTCAGCTCAATGCTGACAATGTGGATGGCCGGGTGCTTACCTGAATGCCAATGCAAATCCACCCAGCGCGAGCTGTCATCGTGCAGATCCGCCAGCGCATCGCAGTCAATCGTGTGCACCATCACGCCCTTGCCGCGATAGGAAATCCCGACAATCCGTTCGCCCGGTACTGGCTGACAGCACTGTGCCGGAGCAAAATCCTGCCCGGCTTCCAGCCCGATTACTGATGCATCGACGTCAACCTCGTCCCCGCCGGTTCCGGCCTCGGGATAGAGTGTTCCAACAACGTCCCGCGCCTGCAGTTCGGCCGATCCAAGACGCGCCAAAAGCTCGTCCGTGTCTTTCAGACGCAGCTGTTTCGCAGCGGTCGCCAGTGCCTTATCGCTGACCTTGCGCCCCACATGTTCGAACGCCAGACGCGCCAATTCGCGGCCTAGACGGACATAGCGGTCGCGGTCATCTGAACGCAGCTTCTTACGGATCGCTGCTTTGGCACGGCCTGTCACCACGATGTCGATCCAAGTGGCTTGCGGGCTTTGGCCTTCCGCCGTCATGATCTCGACCGACTGACCGTTCTTGATCCGCGTCCACAGCGGCACGCGAATGCCATCAACCTTGGCCCCAACGCAGCTGTCACCAATCCGCGTGTGGATGGCATACGCAAAATCCAGAGGAGTCGCGCCGCGCGGCAGTTTGACCACCTCACCCTTCGGCGTGAAGCAGAACACCTGGTCCTGATACATCTCGAGCTTCACATGCTCGAGGAATTCGTCGTGGTCATCCGCCGCTTCAAACCGTTCCGTCAAAGACGCAATCCACTTGGCCGGATCGACCGCAAACGGGTTTTCCACCCGGATCCCGTCACGATAGGACCAGTGCGCAGCCACGCCGGTTTCTGCCACCTCGTGCATCTCTTGCGAGCGGATCTGAACCTCGACCCGCTTGCCGTCACGCCCCGACACCGTGGTGTGGATCGAGCGATAGCCGTTCGATTTCGGCTGACTGATATAGTCCTTGAACCGCCCCGGCACCGCGCGCCACCGCTGATGGATCGCGCCCAGAACCCGATAGCAATCCGCATCACTTTCCGTGATCACCCGAAAGCCATAAGTATCGGACAGGCGCGAAAAGCTTTGCCCCTTCTCTTCCATCTTGCGCCAGATGGAATAGGGTTTTTTCGCGCGCCCAAAGGCTTTGGCCTCTATGCCGGCCTTGTCCAGTTCCAGACGGATATCGCTGGTGATCTTCTGGATCACATCACCGCTTTCCTTCTGAAGCCGCAAGAACCGCCGCATGATCGAGCTTCGACCCTCGGGGTTCAGCACGTGAAAGGCCAGATCCTCAAGCTCTTCACGCATCCACTGCATCCCCATACGACCAGCAAGGGGGGCATAAATATCCATCGTTTCGCGCGATTTTTGGACCTGTTTGTCCGGGCGCATCGCCTTGATCGTACGCATATTGTGCAGACGGTCGGCAAGCTTCACCAAAATGACGCGCATGTCTTTGGACATGGCCATAAAGAGCTTGCGGAAATTCTCTGCCTGCTTCGTTTCAGACGAGGAAAGCTGAAGATTGGTCAGCTTGGTGACACCGTCCACAAGCTCGGCAATATCTTTGCCAAACAGTTCGGCAACCTCGCCATAGGTTGACCCGGCATCTTCAATCGTATCATGCAGAAAAGCGGTGATGATGGTCGCATCATCCAGCTGCATATCCGCCAATATCTCGGCCACGGCAAAGGGATGCGTGTAATAGGGGTCGCCCGAATGGCGATACTGCCCAAAATGCATTTGGCCGCCATATTCAAAGGCGGCCATAAGCAGGTCCGAGTTGGACTTGGGATTGTACGTCGAAATGCGTTCGATCAGACCGTCGATATCGAGATCAACAAGCTCGTCTTTCCAGCTCGTCACTCGTGACGCCCCCGCTCGCTTTCGATCAGCCTTGGCCTTGCGCTTCCATCAGCGCGCGCAGCAGCTTTTCTTCCGACATGTCGTCGTCAGCAGGCTTGTCAGCAGCTTCGGCACCCATAAGCAGCGCCATGCTGTCTTCTTCGGGTTCGTCCACCTCGATCTGAGTCTGGTGATCTTCGATCATGCGTTCGCGCAGCTCGTCCGCCGTCTGGGTTTCGTCCGCAATCTCGCGCAAAGCAACAACGGGGTTTTTGTCGTTGTCGCGATCAACTGTAATCTCGGCTCCTGCCGAAATTTCACGCGCACGATGCGACGCCAGCATCACCAGATCAAACCGGTTCGGCACTTTATCTACGCAATCTTCAACCGTCACACGGGCCATGTCAGCTCCATTCCTTGCAAGGGGATGTGAAACGCCTGTCTATGCCTCTGGACGGGCAATGACAAGCACAAACGCCCCATATCAGGCCATTTCAAAGGGCGAAACCTCTTTTTTTGCGGCATCCGGCAGGGCGTTAGCCATCTGCTGGATGGTTTTCCCCAAAACGGGGTGGCGCCAATCCGGTGCGACGTCCGCCAAAGGAATCAGGGCGAACCCACGGTCCTGCAGCCGCGGATGGGGAAGGATCAACTGATCTGGAGCTTCTTGCATCTGCCTGTCCAACGGCAGATTTTTCCAGTGCAGGAACGTATCGCGATCCGGCGCCACGCGGTCCTCATATGCAATCATGTCAATATCAAGCGTCCGTTGCGCCCAACGCGAGGGTCTTTCGCGACCGAATCTATCTTCGACCTGATGAAAGGTTTTCATAAGAATTTCAGCAGGTTCATCCACCATAAGCTGAACGGCCACATTGATGAAATCCGGCCCCGCCCCCGCCGGAAAGCAAGCTGTGCTATAGTAACGACTTACAGAGGTGATTCTTAAACCACGTTCAGAAAGACAATTCAGCGCATCGCGCACAAGTTCTGCCGATTCCTTTAATTCAAAAGTGACGTTACTTCCTAACAGTGCTAATACTTTTGCATATGTTTCTTCGTGATTTTTGGCTTGCAGCACAGCGAGCGTTCCCTAGATTGCGACAAGTGTTTTCTTCGTTAAGTGATTTTAATCCTACCACTCACGGAATTGCTCGGCGAAGACAATTAGAAAGGATAATTAATGTTCTATCGTGACGAGCGTCTTGCACTCTTCATCGATGGTTCAAACCTGTATGCAGCGGCTAAGTCGCTTGGGTTTGACATCGACTACAAGCTGCTTCGGCAAGAATTCATGCGCCGGGGAAAGCTTTTGCGGGCCTTCTACTATACCGCTCTTCTGGAAAACGACGAATACTCACCCATTCGCCCGCTGGTTGATTGGTTGCACTATAATGGCTTCTCGATGGTGACGAAGCCCGCCAAAGAATACACCGACTCCATGGGGCGCCGGAAAGTCAAAGGCAACATGGATATCGAACTGACGGTCGACGCTCTTGAGCTGGCTGATTATATCGACCACGCTGTGCTGTTCTCGGGCGATGGTGATTTCCGCCCGTTGGTGGCCGCGCTTCAACGCAAGGGCGTACGTGTGTCGGTCGTCTCGACGATCCGCAGCCAACCACCGATGATAGCAGATGAACTGCGCCGCCAAGCGGACAATTTCATCGAGCTGGAAGAACTGAAAGACGTGATCGGCCGCCCACCACGCGAATTTGAAGGTGGCGACGAACGCGAGTGATCTGAGCGAACGGGCCGGGGCAAACGCTCCGGCCTTTTCATTTGCAGCGCACCGACCTTAGTTCCCTGAACCAACATGTCCGAAGATCGCCAAACACTCGACGTCTATGACGCACAAGCAGCCGAGTACGAAGCCCGCGTTGCCGTAAAATCCACGCCTGGGCTGGATGCGTTCATGGCTGCGTTGCCGCAGCGCGCGCATGTGTTGGATCTGGGCTGCGGACCCGGTCTGAGCGCAAAGGCAATGCTGAAACATGGCCTATCTGTGGATGCCATCGACGGGTCCGACGCGATGGTCAAACGCGCCCGCGATCATGGCGTTCCGGCGCGTAAGGTGCTGTTTCACCAGATCACCGGACAGTCTGTTTATGACGGGCTCTTTGCCAATTTCAGCTTGCTCCACTTGCCCCGCGCAGACATGCCCGCGATGCTGATCCGCCTTAACAACCTGTTGAAGCCGAAGGGATATCTTCATATCGGGTTGAAGCTTGGCACGGGCGAGGCCCGCGATGATCTGGGGCGGTTTTACACCTATTACCAACAGGACGAGTTGGAAGGGCTGTTGACCTTGGCGGGCTTTACACCCATCACCCATATTCTGGGATCAGGAACCGGGCTGGATGGTCGGCCCTCGGACTGGATTGTCATTCACGCGCGCAACTAGGCGAAAGGGAACAAGATTATGGCCAAGTTTTTCGCCTATACCGATGGTGCCTGTTCCGGCAATCCCGGCCCCGGCGGCTGGGGCACGCTTTTGCAAGCTAAAGAGGGTAACACCGTCGTCAAGGAGCGCGAGCTGAAGGGTGGCGAGGCGCTGACCACCAACAACCAGATGGAGCTTATGGCCGCCATCATGGCGCTTGAAACCTTAGGCAAGCCCTGCGCGATCACCGTCGTGACCGACAGCCAGTACGTCAAGAACGGCGTCACCGGCTGGATCCACGGGTGGAAGCGCAACGGCTGGCGAACGGCCGCAAAGAAGCCTGTGAAAAACGCCGAGCTTTGGCAAAGGCTGGATGCGGCCCAAGCCCGTCATCATGTGACATGGGAATGGGTAAAGGGTCATGCGGGACATCCCGAAAACGAACGCGCGGATGAGTTGGCGCGGGCGGGCATGGCACCGTTCAAGACCTAAGCAAGCCCCCTAGGACTCAAGCCACAGCCCCAGGCCCAGCTCGCTTTCCTCTGTTCCTTGAAGACCTTTGGTATACTGCACAGTCAGGTGCCGCCCCTGGCGCATTTCCCACGCGATGGACGGGATGGCTTTCACAAATGTCTGAGCGGGCGTCTCCATCACGTCCACGCCCAGCATGGTCATCACCTGATCATGGGGCTTTAGGCCAATCATCCCGTAACCGCCATATTCAGTCTCGTACCCTTCGGTGGAAACACTGGCGAAAAGCTTCAGATCCGCCCAAGCAGACCCTAGTGGCGTATTGAAACCGCGACCAAGATGGAAGGCGGGTTCGATCCGGGGGTCGTACTCGGGACCAGCCAGCGTCAGACTTAATGCCTTTCGTAGCGGGCGGTCGTTCTGAGAGAAATGCCAACGGGCCGACAGTTCGTATTCTGTCGGCTGTAGGATCGCAAAATCATAACGGATCTTGCCAGAAATCGTGATGTTGTGGCGTAACCCGTATTCGACATAGGCGGTGCCACGCGGATAGTTCTGCAGGCTGCCGGTATCTTGTTCTGTGGACACAGACAGGAACACCTCGCCCTGCTCGCGTGGCCATGCACCCGCTACGGCCTGAACCGTCGCGGTAATCACTGCAATACACGCCAAGATGAAAGCACGAACCAACATGGGTTCACTGTGCCTGAAGAAGGTTAATCGCCTGTTAACTGCGGCCCGAGTACCGCTGCCACAGCCAAATCACCAGCATCGCTCCCAGTACCGCTCCGATGACTCCGAAAGCAAAGCTGCCGATGGCCAAAAGGAAGCGCATTAGAAGCCCGCTGATCAACGCGCCGCCCACGCCAATGGCAATTGTCGTCGGTACGTCGGTGCGCACATCCATTATTCGCGTGGCCAAAAAGCCTGCGGCGGCTCCAATGATGATCAAAAGGACGATGGGCATGGGATCAATATGGGGTCAGTTGCTGGCAAATGAAAGGCTTAGCTGACGTGATCGGGCATCTCGAACCCGCGCAGGAAGTCCTCGGCCTCCATCGCGCGTTTGCCGGGACGCTGCGCGCGCAGCACCTCGACCGCTCCATCACCACATGCCACGGTCAGTCCGTTCAAAACCTGCCCAGGAGCCCCTTGACCATCCGCCAAACGCGATGCCAGAAGCTTCAATTGCTCGCCCGCCATGTCGCATTTCGCGCCGGGAAACGGAGACAGGCCACGGATCAGGCGATCAACCTCGATGGCCGGACGAGTCCAATCCACCCGCGCCTCGGCTTTGTCGATCTTGGCGGCATAGGTCACGCCATCATCAGACTGCACCTCGGGGGACAGATCCCCCAAACGTGCCAAAGCATCAACGATCATCCGCGACCCCATCGCAGCCAATCGGTCATGCAACTGCGCGGTGGTTTCCGCGGCGCCAATCGGTGTTGCCTCGCGCAACAGAACGGGACCTGTGTCCAGCCCGGCCTCCATCTGCATGATGCAAATGCCGGTTTCCGCGTCACCCGCCATGATCGCGCGGTGGATCGGCGCTGCCCCACGCCAACGCGGTAAAAGCGAGGCGTGGATGTTCAAACAGCCATGCGTCGGTGCGTCCAAAATGGCTTGCGGCAAAATCAAGCCGTAAGCGACGACCACCGCAGCATCCGCGTTTAGATCTGCAAAAGCCGCCTGTTCATCTGCCCCCTTCAGTGACACCGGATGGCGCACTTCCAGCCCCAACTCCAACGCTCTCGCATGAACCGGACCGGGGCGATCTTTCTTACCGCGCCCCGCCGGTCGCGGCGGCTGGCAATAGACGGCTGCGATGTCATGCCCAGCTTCGACCAGAGCCTCGAGCACCGGAACGGAAAAATCGGGCGATCCCATGAATACAAGACGCATCTGGACCTCGGACCTTAGCAGCAAGAACAGGATTTGCTGGTGGCACCAAGCTTCTTGGCCTTCTTAACCAGCATGTCGCGCTTCGTGCGTGACAGGTGATCCAGGAACATCTTGCCATTCAGGTGGTCGATCTGATGCTGCACCGAAGTGGCCCAGATATTCACGAGATCGCGTTCCTCAACCTCACCAACCTCGTTCAAGAACCGTACAGTCACCGCGCGCGGCCGTTTGATCACAGCGGACACACCGGGCAAATTCGGGCTGGCTTCTTCATGCTCGCGATACTGGGTCGAGGCATGCAGGATTTCTGGGTTCGCCATACGCACCGCCTGCCCGCGCTCGTCAGACGCATCCACAACCGCAAGACGCTGCATGATCCCAAGCTGAGGCGCGGCCAGCCCAACACCGGGCATCGCGTCCATTGCAAAGATCATCTCGTCCCAGATGGCGCGGATCTCGTCCGTAACGGCCTCGACCGGTTCGGCGGCTGTGCGCAGGCATTTATGCGGGTATTTCACATAAGGGCGGTGGGTCATGTCCGGGCCAGCTCTCGCTTCAGTTTCTGCATCTTACGGGTGATCATCTGGCGCTTCAGCGGCTTCAGATAGTCGATGAACAGCTTGCCGTTCAGGTGGTCAATCTCGTGCTGAACACAGGTCGCCCACAGCCCGTCGAAATCCTGTTCTTTCAAATTCCCTTCGCGGTCCAACCACTGAACACGCACCTCTTTCGGGCGAGTGACTTCGGCGAACTGATCGGGGATCGACAGACAGCCTTCTTCATAGACGTTCAGCTCGTCCGAAGACTGGATGACCTCGGGATTGAACATGATCATCGGCTCGCGCGGAGCGTCTTCCTCGCGCACGCAGTCCAGCACGATCAACCGCTTCATCACCCCGATCTGAGGAGCTGCCAGCCCGATCCCCGGCGCGTCATACATAGTTTCCAGCATGTCATCGGCCAGCTTGCGCAGATCGTCGGACAAGTCCGGCACAGCGTCGGCCACCTTTTTCAGGCGCGGGTCGGGGTGAATGAGGATCGGTTTGATGGTCATATGCAGCATGTAGGACATGCGCCCCTTTGGTGCAATGGCTGGCTTGCGCCCGCCGCCAAAGCCGCTAACGTGCCCCAAAACGCCATCCCGAAGGAGACACCATGAATTTCGACGAAGTCATCGAGCGCCGCGGCACTCATTCCGCCAAATGGGACATGATGGAGAAGATCTATGGCGTACCCAAGGACGAGGGCATCGCCATGTGGGTGGCAGATATGGATTTCCGCCCGCCTGCAGCGGTTCAGAACGCACTGCAAGGCATGCTGGATCACGGCATCTATGGCTATTACGGCGATGAAACATCGTACAAAGACGCCATTTGCTGGTGGATGAAAACCCGCCACGATTGGAAGGTCGACCCAGCCGCAATTTTCACCACCCACGGGCTGGTCAACGGCACAGCGATGTGCGTCGACGCCTTCACCAATCCCGGCGATGGAGTTGTGTTGTTTACCCCGGTTTACCACGCCTTCGCCCGTGTGATCCGTGCTGCCGAACGTGACTTGCGCGAATGCCCCTTGGTGAACAATGACGGGCGCTATGAAATGGATTTCGCTGCCTATGACGGCATGATGCAGGGCAACGAGAAAATGTTGATCCTGTGTTCACCGCACAACCCCGGCGGCCGTGTCTGGACCAAGGAAGAACTGGAAGGCGTCGCCGATTTCGCACGCCGCCACGATCTGATCATTGTCTCGGACGAGATCCACCATGATTTGGTCTTCCCCGGTGCGACCCACATCCCCATGACGAAAATCGACGGGATCGAAGACAGGTTGGTCATGATGACAGCCACGACAAAGACCTTCAACATTGCAGGCTCGCATTCTGGAAATGTCATTGTTCCAGACCCGGACCTTCGCGCAAAGTTCGTAGGACGCATGGCTGCGATGGGCATCTCGGCCAATTCCTTCGGCATAGTCATGGCCGAAGCGGCCTATTCACCCGAGGGCGCCGAATGGGTGGACGGCGTCGTCGCCTATATCGACGAGAACCGGAAACTGTTTGATGCAACGATTGCGGGCATTCCCGGTCTAGCCTCGATGCGGATGGAGGCAACCTATTTGGCGTGGGTCGATTTCTCGGGCACCGGGATGGAGGTTGCCGAATACCGCCGCCGGGTCGAACAAGACGCCAAACTGGCCGTGAACCACGGCGAGACGTTCGGTAAAGGTGGCGAGACCTTCCTGCGTTTCAACCTGGCCACCCCACGCGCACATGTCGAAGAGGCCTGCGCGCGCCTTAAGGCCGCCTTCGCGGATTTGCAGTAACAAACACAAAAGCCCGCGCGGGTTCGTCCAGCGCGGGCTTTCTTGTTCAAAACTCGGCGCTAATGCCCTCGGATCAGTGCAACCGGGGCGTCATCTTCTTGAGCATAATCTCGCGGCACGGTGTCATGGGCTTCCGCCTTTCGTTTGAATTCATATTTCATCTGACCGTCTTCCTCTTCCGAGGCGATAATCAAGCACTGATATAGGTGTCGCGACCCATCATACAGGTCCACCAACCCGCGCAAATGTGGCGCGCGTTCCGCGTCCAGCGCGAATCCCGTTTCCCAGAATTTCAGAATCGGAAAGACTTCTTCATTCACACGTATGCGCAAACGGCTCTTCTTTTTAAGGTCTTTCTTGCGCGCAGCTTCCAGTCCCTCGCGCACTTCTTTTGGCAGATATTCCACGGTTCGTCCCCTCCCAAAGCAGATGACTATCATTGCACAAGATATGTATCGGTCAAGTAAACCGAGTGTTAACCTTGAGTAATAATCGAGACTGCAGTTAGAGCGCGCTAAAGGCATCAAGCGCGGATGAACGAGCACTGGCATGGTCCACGATGGGGTTTGGATATGTTGCCCCCAAGCGCACGCCTGCCCCTAGCAACACCGCCTCAGGCGCCTGCCAAGGAGCGCCAAGATGGCGGTCTGGCAGGTTCGCCAGCTCTGGCACCCAACAGCGAATATACGAACCGGTTGGGTCAAATTTCGCGGCCTGCGTGATAGGATTGAAAATCCGAAAATAGGGCGCGGCATCCGCCCCGCAGCCTGCCACCCACTGCCAACTGGCCGCGTTTGATGCAACATCCGCGTCCAACAGCGTATCATGAAACCACTCAAGCCCCTGACGCCAGTTGATGCGCAGATGCTTGGTCAGGAACGAAGCCACGATCATCCGCACACGGTTATGCATCGTGCCAGTTTGCCACAGTTCGCGCATACCTGCATCCACGATGGGATACCCGGTTTGTCCGCGCTGCCATGCGGTCAGATCACCAGGCGCGTTGCGCCATGGAAAAGGAACGAATTTCGGCTGGAACTCCACATCGGGCAAGCTGGGGGTGTGATACAGCAGATACGCCGCGAATTCGCGCCAACCGATCTCGGCCAAGAACTTAGACGCGTCGCGGTCTCCGACATCTCCGGTCACCAAGGCACGGCGCAAACTGGCCAATATCTGGCGCGGAGTGATCTCGCCCATTTGCAGATGTGGAGACAGGTTCGAAACACGCGCCTCGGCAGGAAAATTGCGCCCATCGGCATAGCCTTTCACCCGCTCGTTCAGAAAACAATCCAACCGTGCAAACGCCCCGGCCTCGCCCGGCGCCCAAAACCGGCCAAATTCTGAAGCCCAGTTTGGGTGTGACGGCAGTAGTCCCCAATCTGGCAGGTCCTCACTCCGTAGTTGTCGATGGAATTTTAACTCGGCAGGGATGGGTAAGGCTGTTGTCACCTGATCCAACTGGGCCAGACACGCGCGCCAGAACGGGGTGAAGACACGAAAGGGCGTGCCAGATTTAGTCGACACCTTCCACGGTTCAAACAGATAACGCCCCGTGTGGCTTTCTGCCCGAATACCCTTGGACTTCAACTGCGTCTTCAGGACAGTGTCCGCGGCGACCGCATTGGGCGTGTAGCGACGCGACCAGTGCACCTCCTCTGCACCTGTTTCCGCGATCACTTGCGACAGTACCGTGTGCTCTGGACCTGAGCGCAACACCAACTGCCCGCCCAACTGCTCGATCTGCGCCGCTAAAGCGGTCAACGAGTGATGCAACCACCACCGCTGAGCTCCGCCCATTACGTCGGGAGGAAAAGGATCATTCACGTACAGACACACAACGCGTCGATCGCCAGCGCTGGCGGCTGTCAACGCGGCATGATCCGACAAGCGCAGATCATTGCGATATAGAAGAATGGCGGGGCCGGAATCTTGGACGGTCATATCAACCTCTTGGACTGCATATTCCGGATACGAAGCAGCCCCGCCATCAGATCATGTATTGTTATCTTCCACCAAATCGACACCAACCACCGGACGCAGCACATGAGGCTTTTCCGGATCATAAAGTGCTGAATCCTTGAAGTCGCGCCCGCGGTCCAGTGCAGGCCCAACAAGGATCAGCGCGGTGCGGGTGATCTTTTCAGCGCGGACCTTTTTGCGGATGTCCGCGATGGTGCCGCGAATGAGCATCTCGTCCGGCCAGCCGACGCGATAGGCGACAACCACGGGGCAATCCTCGCCGTAATAGGGCGTCAGCACCCGCTCGATCTCGCGCATGTTGCGCACGGCAAGGTGGATGGCCAGCGTGGCGCCGGTCTTTGCGAAATTCTCAAGCGTTTCGCCCTCGGGCATCGAGGTCGACTGCATCGACATACGCGTCAGCACGATCGACTGCGCAATCTCGGGGATGGTCAGTTCCTGGCCCAAAGCGGCAGCGGCAGCCGCATAGGCCGGCACGCCGGGGATCACCTGATAGTCGATGCCGTCGGCGTTCAGGCGACGGATCTGTTCGGCAATAGCGCCGTACAGCGACGGGTCGCCGGAATGCACGCGGGCGACATCTTCGCCGCGGGCGTGGGCGGCTTTGATTTCGGCGTGGGTGTCATCCAGCGTCATCGCGGCGGTATCCATGACTTTTGCATCGTCAGGAGCGCAGGCAACAACCTGTGGCGGGACCAGAGAGCCAGCGTAGAGACACACCGGGCATTCGCCGATAACGCGCTGTGCTTTCAGGGTCAGAAGTTCAGGATCGCCGGGGCCGGCACCAATGAAATAGACGGTCATGACAGGTCTCCATCAATGCGACGGGCATAGCCGCGCGGGGTAAACATACGGGGGCCTTCACCCAGCTGCGCAAGGCGCGAATTCGACGACCCCACCAGAACCACGGTCAGCATATCGACCTCGTCCACCTGCAATTCATCAAGGCGACGATAGCGGATATTTTCGGTCGGGCGGCCCAAGTTGGAGGCCAGCATCACAGGCGTGTCTGCAGGGCGATGCTTCAGCAGAATATCACGGGCTTCCGCCAACAGTGTGCGACGCTTCATCGACACGGGATTGTAGAAAGCGATCACAAAATCACCCTCAGCAGCGGCATGCAGACGCTTCACGATATCCTCGCGGTGGGTTAGCAGATCCGACAGAGAGATGGCGCAGAAATCGTGGCCCAATGGCGCGCCTGCACGGGCGGCTGCCCCTTGCAGCGCGGACACACCGGGGGTGGAGACAACTTCGACCCGACGCGCTGCATCCGAAACGCCTTTTTCTTCGGCGGTGCGGTCCAGAAGTTCATAGACCAGCGCGCCCATTGCATAGATGCCCGCGTCACCCGAGCAGACCAGAGCCACGTTCTTGCCCTTGCCCGCCTGCTCCAGTGCATAACGGCAGCGATCTTCTTCACCTCCAAGCGGAAAGTCGGACCGGGTTTTGCCAGCAGCCAACGGGCCAATCAAGTCGATATAGAGGCCATAGCCCACCAGCTCCTCGGCCTCTTGCAGCAGGTGGCTGGCTTCCGGCGTGCGCCATGTGTGCTGGCCCGGCCCGATCGAGACGATGGACAGCTTGCCACGGGTGCGGCCGCGCATCTCGGTGATCGGCTCGGGTACACGCGCGATGGCGCAGGTGGTGTTGGCGGTTTTGACCTTTTCGACGACCAGTTCGGCGTCGGGTCCAGCAGCGGCCAGAGCCGCACCTTCCGACACGCCATGACAGCCAACTTCCGCGAACACAACATCCGAAGGGTTCGCAAGACGCGCGGACTCGGCTTCCAGTTCTTCTGCGGTGAACACGCGGAAAGGCACGTCCAGACGTCGAGCGAGATCATTCATCGCACGTTCGTCGGCTTTCAAGTCAAGCGAGGTCACGCAGGCAATGGCCCCGGGTGCAATATTGGCGGCGGCCAGCTGTTCGGACACGTTCTGCCACAGCTCTTCCGGGTCGGCATTGCGCGCACAGCCCACGCCCAGCGCGAAGCGTTGCGGGTGATAGGCCAGTCGGGTCGGACCGGTCTCGACCGGTGCTTCCGAAACAACCAATTCAACCAAACCGCCCGCATCTTCGATGTCAAAGATGTTCTCACCCACGATGGACACGCCAGCGCCGGACAAGAGTTCTGCCATGGCTTCCTTGGCGTCGCTCTGATTGGCCAGACGATAACCCACGGGCGGCTCGTCCAGCGCCACGCCCATCGACACGTCACCTGCGGTGGTTACAGCAGCGGTCGCGCCGATCTCGGCGGCAATCTGCGAGGCCAAACGGTTTGCCCCACGATGCCCGCCCAGCAAAGGCAGCACGGCGGAACCATCATCTGCCACGGCCACAACCGGTGGCTCGGCCAGTTTGTTGGCAAGGATCGGTGCAACGGCGCGGATCAGGATGCCCGCAGCGCAGACGCCTACAATGGGCGTACCCGCAGCAAACAGCATCCGCGTGTGATCTAGCGCGTTGGGAAAGAACGCGTCGGCATTCTCCACGCGTCCCTCGCGTCCATGGACCTGCGCGCCCAGAAGTTTCGCGACCCGGTGGGCCAGAGGTTCGCCTGAAGCATTCAAGCAGATAACAACAGGCGTTACAGCCATGGGTCAGTTCCTTTCGCAAGCAGGATCATCGAGAAATAGGGGGCCTTTTCAGGCGCCTCGGACAGGGGCAGAACGACTTCTTCAGGCAAGCTGGCGCGCTCCACATAGGTGGCTTTCGCCGTCAGGCCGAGGTCGTCAATCACGCTGCGGATCTTGGGCAAGTGACGGCCGACTTTCATGATCGCCACCGACTCGGCGCCTTCGATACGCGACCGAAGTTCAGCTTCGTCCAGCGGGCCGGGCAGCACGGTCAGGCGTTCGTTGCGCGCGACCAAGGGCTTCTGCGCCCGTGCGGCCACCGTAGTGATCGAGGTTACACCGGGAATAATCTCGCAGTCGAACCGATCGGACAGGCGGGCAAACAGATACATGAACGAGCCATAGAAGAACGGGTCGCCCTCGCACAACACGACCACATCGTCGCCTGCTTCCAGACGTTCCGCAATCTGCGCAGCACCCGCGTCATAGGCGGCTTGGGCGGGCGCGCGTTCGACCGTCATCGGGACGGGGATGCGGATTTCGTCGGCGTCGTCCGCGATCAGGCCCGCCGCGATGGACCGCGCGAAGCTGTCGCCATGTTCTAACGCCGGATAGGCCACGACTTTCGCCGCAGCAATCAGGCGCGCAGCCTTCAGCGTCATCAGCTCGGGGTCTCCCGGGCCAAGGCCGATCCCGTAAAGGGTTCCGTTCATCTTTTGATCAGGCTCCATTGGGTGACAGGGCGCAGGGGTTTCCAGCCGGACAGAGATCCCAGTTCCTCGGCCCGTTCCACAGACAGTTTCACCAGCTGTCCACCATGTTTCTTGTGTAGCGCGGTCAGGCACATCTCGCTTTCAATGGTGACGGCGTTCGCGACCAGACGGCCCAAGGGGCGCAGGGCGGCCCAAGCGGCGTCGAAGGTTTCCTCCGTCAGGCCGCCGCCGATGAACACAGCATCTGGGGCATCGAGGCCTTCCAACGCGGCGGGGACCATGCCGTCGACAAGCTCCAGACGCGGTACGCCCAGCGCCAACGCATTCGCAGCTGCCATAGCGCGGCGTTCGGGCTTGGGTTCGATCCCGATGGCACGAGCGTAACGGGCACCGCGCATCCATTCCACGGCGACCGAGCCGCAGCCCGTTCCTATGTCCCACAACAAAGCCCCGCGCATCGGCATCAGCTTCGCCAGAGTGATCGCGCGGACCTCTTGCTTGGTCATGGTGCCGTCAGATTGGAACAGCTTATCCGCCAGCCCCGGCACGCGCGGCAGCAGGGCGGCATCAGGCGCGGCAACACAGTCAACCGCGAGCGTGTTGAACTCGGGCACCTCGTGGTCCCAGCTTTCCGCCAGCCCATCAAACCGCGCTTCCTTGTCGCCGCCCATATGGGCCAACACGGTCATGCGGGATTTGCCAAAACCGCGTTCTGTCAGGAAGGCGGCGATCTGGGCGGGAGTCTCAGACCCCGTGGTCAACACCAACAGCCGTGCATCCGGCTGGATAAAGGCAATCATCTGCTCGACAGGGCGCCCGTGCACCGTCAGCGTTTCCAGATCCGCCATCGACCAGCCCATGCGGGCGGCGGCCAGTTGGAACGCACCAACCTGCGGGTGATAGACAATTTCGGACGCATCGAAATGACGGCCAATCTTCGCCCCGACCGAGAACCACAAAGGGTCGCCGGTCGCCAGCACCGCCACACGCTTGCCATGCCGCGCTTCCAGTTCGGAAATCAGACTGTCAAAGGGCGAGGGCCACGCAAGGCGTTCTGCCTGCGTGTCCAGCATCTCGTGATGGCGCTTGCCGCCCACAATAGCCTCGGCCGCATCCAGAACCGCACGGGTCGCCGGAGCCAGCCCGTCGACGCCATCTTCTCCGATGCCGATGATATGCAGCCAGCGTTGGGTCATGCATTCTCCTCCGGCAATCCAGCCGCCAGCGCGTTCACTGCCGCTGAGGCAATCGCCGAGCCGCCGCGACGTCCGCGCAGGGCGACAAACTCGCAGCCGCGTGAATTGTTGGCCAGTTCTGCTTTGCTTTCGGCAGCGCCGACAAAGCCCACTGGGAAGCCAAGAATCACGGCGGGTTTCGGTCCGCCCGCATCAATCAGCTCCAACAAGTGGAACAAAGCAGTGGGGGCGTTGCCCACGGCAACCACTGCACCGTCCAGCTTGTCCGCCCACAGCTCGACCGCAGCGGCGGAGCGCGTATTGCCGATCTCTTTCGCAAGAGGCGGCGTGCGCGGATCGTTCAGGGTGACGATCACCTCGTTCTCGGCGGGCAGATAGCGGCGGATGATCCCCGCGCCCACCATCTCGCAGTCGCAAAAGACGGGTGCGCCGGATTTCAGCGCCGCATGCCCAACCTCGTAGGCGTTTTGAGAGAACGCCAGACGATCCGCAACCTCGACCATGCCGCAGGCGTGGATCACACGGGTTGCCAGCGCTGCCATGCCGCCCGGGAAACGGTCCAACCGGGCTTCGCGGCGCAGGGTCGCGAAGCTTTCGGCATAGATCGCCATCGGGTCGCGCTCATAGCGCAAGGGGGGGCGGCCCGTGCTCATTTCGAGCGTGCCGATTCTGGGCCATGCGGGTGTTTCGCATGAGGATATTCCGCGTGTACGTGGTCATGATCATGGTGATGATGGTGATCGTACCCGTGATCATGGTGGTGATGGTGATGCCCATGGTCGTGATCATGGCTGTGGTCATGATCGTGATGATGGTGGTGGTGGTGATGACTGATATAGAGGCGGCATTCGCCGGTGCAGAATGTGTCACACATCTTACAATCCGCCACGTTCGAGCCAGGTGCCGATGCCCCCTGCCCTTCAACGTGATGGTGATGGCTTTCCTGAATGGCGCCCACTTCGGCCTCGAACCCCAGAACTTCCACGCGGTATTTGCACATCACGCAGGTGGGCGGCGGAACGTCTGCGAAGGCGGGGTGCTTTTCGCGATCCTCGACGGAAATAGTCTTCTCTTCGCCGCCATCCATTGCCAGAACCTGTGTACGATAGCCACACGTGCCGCAGTTCGGCGGGCGCATTTCGCCCAACTGTTCGGTCACACGCTCGGCAAAGGTTTCCAGAACCTTCGGGTGATCGTTTAGATAGCCAGCTTTGACGAAATGGATGTCTGGGTTTTCAGAGGCAACCTTGTCGGTGAACCCATAGATCCGGTCGATCAGGATGCCCGAAAACAGGAAATACGGGAACACGATGACGCGCTTGTAACCCAGCTTGGTCACATGGTTCAGGCAGGGTTCAACCAATGGGAAGGTCACGCCGGAATAGCCCACTTCCAACCAGCCAAAGCCCATGCCTTCCTGCAACAGGCGCGCCACCTTGGCGACGTTACCGTTGGCGTCCGGGTCCGATGCGCCACGGCCAATAACCACAAGGCAGGTTTCTTCCAGCGGCACCTCACCCTGTTCAGCATTGGCGGCGTCGACGGCCTCCTGAATGCGCGCACCAGCGGCGGCGATCATCTTGGGATCCACGCCCAGTTCGCGCCCATAGGTCACGTCGATCCCGTGCTTTTCCGCATAGGAGTTCAGAACCGTCGGAATGTCATTCTTGGTGTGCATCGCGGCAAACAGCATGCCCGGCACGGCCAGAATGCGGTCACAGCCCGCTTCACGCAGACGGTCCAAACCGTCGCGGATCACCGGGTTTGCGAACTCCAGATAGCCATAATCGGTCAGCCAGTCGTCTGGGAAGTAGGCCGGGAGTTTTTCAGCTAGGACTGCGAACTGGTCCACAGCGTCCTGGCTACGCGAGCCATGCCCGCAGATCATCACACCAATTTTCGACACGGGTTATGCCTCCTGCGGCTTGCTATCAGTCTCGTCTGCATCGGCGTCTTCTGCCTTGGCGTCGTTGCCCTTTTGGCCCTTCAGCGCTGCCCACAGACCAATGGCCGCTGCCAAACCAATCAGGATGATCGCCCCGATATGGTCATGTCCTGCGACCTCTCCGATATGGCTGGGGTGAGCAATGGCGGGTCCGGCCAGAAGGCCAAGAACGACAAGAGCAAAACGGGTCATGCGACATCCTTTCACGCATAATGCGGGCGCAAAGAGGGTGCCTCTTACGTTCAACGACGCTGCGTCTGATCCCCTATCTGGGTCGATCGTCGACAGCCAACCTCTCTGGCCCATAAGGGCTTCGTTGGATTGTCTATAGAAAGCGATGGGGTCAGGCGCAATGGGAAAGGCGGCACGGCGGGGCCGTTTGGCGACATTACAGGGCGGCTGTTGGCGCTAACCGCCCGTGCAGCCGCGAATATCCACGCCGCGCCCAGCCGCCAACACCGTCAAACGCACGTCCGAGCGGTTCAGAAGGAACGGCTTGCCGGTGGTCGGAACAAGCTCGGCCACGGTGGTCAGCACATTGCCCTGCCGACCGGTCGACAGAGTGTTCACCCAAAGCGAGGGGTCGGCGGTTTCAATCACGACCACTTCACCACGCCCGACACGGGGCATGTCAATTTTCGCCGTAAGGCGCAGCCCGTCCTTGATCGGTTCCACTTGGCAAATGGCTTTGCGCACCCCAGCTTCAGCCCCCGTATCAGGCCGCTCACTAAGCGCGCGTTTGATCGGACGCGCCGCTTTCATGGCCTCGGCGGGCAACGTAACAGAAATCTCGGCGTCCATCGGCATGCACACATCCCTGCATACGCCAAGATTCACCCTGCCTTTAAGCGTGATCGGCTGACCCGCTTGGCTGGGCGTCAAGCTCATCGGCAGGATCAGTTCGTGTGAATAGCCGATCGTCTGCATGCCGGCTGTGTCAAATACCTCGGGCACCGGCCAGTGGAAGGTCACACCCGCTAGGTTGCCCGATCCGCGCCAATCAAGGCTTGGCGGAATGCCCGCGTCACCCGGACTACGCCAATAGGTTTTCCAACCATCTGCCAACCGCACCCGAAGAGCGGCCATGTGGTTGCCTGACGCATCGCGCCAGCCCGGCAGCACGTCGATCTGCGCCACATCCTCAAGCGACAAGGACGCACCGGATTGGGCCGTGGCTGGAGTGACCAGCGACAGCGCCCCAAGGCCAGCGGCAAGGAAAGCATGTTTCATATTCATGCCCAAATACATAAGCCCCTACGCGCCGGTGTAAAATCACAAAAACTGGATAAGTTGTGACCAGCCCTTGCAAAGCAACGCTGGGGTCGCTTTTCTATTAACTATGAGCGACACCGATCCCACCGAAATGAACCTCAGCGGAAAGCTGTTGATTGCCATGCCCGGAATGGGCGACCCGCGGTTTGAAAAATCCGTGGTGTTCATGTGCGCGCATTCGCCAGAAGGGGCGATGGGGCTGATCGTGAACAAACCCTCGGCCGACCTGTCCTTGGGCGATGTGCTGGCACAGCTCGAGATCGATGCAAGTTCGATCACCAAGGCAGGAAAGGTGTTTTTTGGCGGGCCTGTCGAAGGTGGGCGTGGGTTCGTTTTACACTCGGGCGAATACAACAACGATGACTCGACGCTGAAAGTGGATGACGTGTTTTCGATGACCGCGACGCGCGACATTCTCGAGGCAATGGCCCATGGCGAAGGGCCGCAAGAGGCTTTGGCCGCATTGGGTTATGCCGGATGGTCACCGGGTCAGATCGAGGATGAGATCCAGCAGAATGCGTGGCTGACCTGTGATGCCGAGAAGGCGATTGTCTTTGCTGCCGATAACGACGGAAAGTGGTCCGCTGCGCTGGCCAAGCTGGGTATTGATCCACTGCTTCTGTCGGCTGAAGGCGGTCACGCTTAATCGCACTTAATCTCGCGGTGCAGCGGCCCGACGCAATCGGTCATTGATCGCGCGCCCTAACCCATGGTTGGGAATGGGGGATACTGCAATCGGTGCTTCGCCCTCTGAATCCAGCTTGTGAAGACAGCCAAAAAGATTCGCCGCCGCCTCGACCAAATCGCCCGTGGGCGACAGATTCAACACGGCCTCGACATCCCCAAATCCCAACAGACGTTCACCCGGCGCGACAGTTTCCGCATTCAAACGCATCCGCGCAATCGGCGCATAATGTGACTGAAGCTGACCCGGCGCATTGATCGCCTCGTCCTGACCCCGGAACGCAAGAGGCCCACCCAATGCAGCTTCAAGCGCTTCAACCGGTAGACCGCCGGGACGCAAAAGAGTGGGTACAGGGTCCAGCCCTACGATGGTGCTTTCCAGCCCAACACCACAGGGGCCGCCGTCCAAAACGGCCTCGATCCGGCCCGACAGCCCGTCTAACACATGTTGCGCGGTCGAGGGGCTGATCCGCCCCGACGGGTTGGCCGAGGGCGCGGCGACGGGAATATTGGCGGTTCGCAGAAGACGTTGCGCCAGAAGATGTTCTGGCACACGGATCGCAACGGTCGGCAAACCGGCAGATACCAGCGCCGATAACGGCCCGTTTGGTTTCAACGGCAACACAAGCGTAAGTGGCCCCGGCCAAAACGCCATCGCCAGATCACAGGCGAGGCCAGACAGCTCGGCATAGTCCGCCACTGCGTCGACCGAGGGCAAATGCACGATCAACGGATTGAAATGAGGACGACCTTTGGCTTCGAAAATCCGCGCCACCGCCCGGTCATCCGTCGCGTTCGCCCCCAGCCCGTAAACCGTCTCGGTCGGGAAGGACACCAAAGCGCCCGCGCGCAGCAGTTCGGCGGCGCGAGCAATCCCGTCCGCGTCGTCCTGCAAATGCTCGGTTTTCAATTCGCGCTCGGCCATGACGCTGCGTTTTCCTTTGCCCACCAGATGACCTTCGGTAATTGGTCAATTAAGACCAGTTAAGGGCCTAAGCCCACAAAGCCAAGGATCGAACATGACTTATCGCGCCACTACCGACGACTTTCAATTCCTGTTTGATCACATCATCGGCTATGACGACATCTCCGCGACCGAGCTTTTTGCCGAGGCCCCCAGTGACATGGCAAGCGCAGTTCTGACTGAAGCGGGCAAGATGTGTGAAGACAAATTGGCGCCCTCGCATCGGGATGGCGACCTAACTCCGGCTGTCCTTGAAAATGGTGTTGTGCGCACCTCACCGGGTTTTGCAGACAGCTATGCCGCGATTGCCGAAGGTGGCTGGATCGGTATGGCCGCGGACCCGGAATATGGCGGCATGGGGCTGCCGTTAACACTGCAAACAGCTGTAAACGACATGATGTCTGCCGCGAACCTGTCACTGCAGCTTTGCCCCTTGATGAGCCAAGGCCAAATCGAGGCGTTGGAGCACCACGCGTCCGAAGACATCAAGTCACTATACCTGCCCAAGCTGATCTCAGGCGAATGGGCCGGCACAATGAACCTGACCGAGGCTCAGGCAGGGTCAGATGTGGGTGCGCTCAGCTCGAAGGCCGTGGACAACAGCGACGGCACCTATTCGGTAACCGGACAAAAGATTTTCATCAGCTGGGGCGACAACGACATCACCGAAAACGTGTGCCACTTGGTTCTGGCGCGCTTGCCTGATGGCGTACCGGGTACCAAGGGGATTTCGTTGTTTCTTGTGCCGAAACTTATCCCGGATGCAGATGGTAACCCCGGCGAAAAGAACGATCTGCGTGTCGTCAGCCTTGAACACAAGATGGGCCTGCATGGCAGCCCGACGGCGGTTATGTCGTTTGAAGGCGCGCGCGGTTGGATGATCGGCGAACCGCATAAAGGCATGGCCGCGATGTTCACCATGATGAACAACGCCCGTTTGGGTGTAGGGGTGCAGGGCCTGGGTGCTGGTGAAGGTGCATACCAGAAAGCTCTGGCCTATGCCCTGGACCGCAAGCAGGGCCCTTCGCCTCTGGGCGAGAACGGCACCGGTATGATTATCGATTTCGCCGATGTGCGCCGGATGCTGACGCAGATGCGCAGCGAGCTGTTCGCCGCCCGCGCGATGGCGCTGTCGCTAGCGAAAGCGCTCGACATGGCGCGCGCCACTGGCGACGAAAGCTGGACCGCCCGCGCGGCCTTGCTAACCCCGATCGTCAAAGCCTATGGCACCGAAACCGGCATTCTGGTTAGCCACCTGGGCGTTCAGATCCACGGCGGAATGGGTTTCATCGAAGAAACCGGAGCAGCTCAGTACTGCCGCGATGTGCGTGTGACCGCGATCTATGAAGGCACCAATGGTATTCAGGCGATGGACCTTGTGGGCCGTAAAATGATGGACGGCGGCGAAGCGGCGTTCCGTCTGCTGGACGAAATCGAGGGTCAGGCCGAAGGCGCCCGCGCCATGTTCCCCACCATGTCCGAAGCCGTCTGGTCCGCTGCCGAAGACCTGCGCGAAACCGTCGAATGGATGGTCGAACAGGGCGACATGCAAGACCGCTTCGCCGGTGCTGTGCCGTTCCTGATGGGCTTTGCCCGCGTGTTGGGCGCGCATATGCATCTGAAAGCAGCGATTGCCGAAGGTGGCAAAGGCGCTCGCACGGAACTGGCCCGTTTCTACATCAACCGCTTGCTGCCCGAACATGTGGCCCAGTTCACCCAAGCCCGCGCAGGCGCTGCTGGCCTATATGCACTCAGCCCGGAAGATTTGGCATCGTGAGCGGCAAACTGAACTTCCCCTTCCCGGATATCCCCGGCGAGGGCGAAGCCATTGAGGTCGCAACCGGTGTGCTTTGGGCGCGTCTGCCTTTGCCGATGGCGCTGGACCACGTGAACGTCTTCGCTTTCGAGGATCCAGAAGGCTGGACCATCGTCGATACCGGATTTGACACCGGCAAGGCCCGTCGCATCTGGGAAAAGCTGCTGGCAGGTCCGCTGGGCGGTAAGCCCGTGGTGCGCGTGATCGTCACCCACCATCACCCAGACCACGTAGGCCTCGCCGGTTGGTTCCAGCGCGATCACGGCGCAGAGCTGGTTACGACCCGCACCGCATGGCTGTTCGCCCGTATGCTTTTGCTCGATGAACAGATGGAGCCGGTGGACGAAACACTGGCCTATTGGCGGGCAGCGGGGATGGACCGCGAGGTGTATGAGAAGCGCCTGACCGAACGCCCCTTCAACTATGTCGACATCGTCGCCGATATGCCCCTTGGCTTTAAGCGTATCAAGGAAGGCAGCCGCATTCGTTTCGGCGGGCGCGATTGGGATGTGAGGATGGGCAATGGCCATGCGCCGGAACACGCAACACTTTGGTCCACCGACGGGGAATTGGTGATCGGCGGCGATCAACTGCTGGCCACGATCAGCCCAAATCTTGGCGTCTATGCGACCGAACCCGATGCCGACCCGGTGGGCGATTGGCTGGAAGCCAACGAGCGGCTCAAGCAATTCGCCACGCCCGACCAACTGGTCCTGCCCGGCCACAAGCTGCCCTTCACAGGCCTGCCCACGCGGATGCGACAGTTGATCGACAACCACCACAGCGCTTTGCGTCGGTTGGAAGAGTTCCTGTCAGAGCCCCACACCGCAGGAGAATGCTTCCCACCGCTTTTCAAACGCGAAATCAGGGGCGGCGAATATGGATTGGCACTGGTCGAGGCTGTGGGCCACCTGAACCACCTTCTGCACGAAGGCCGCGCCACCCGCAGCAAGCGCGAAGATGGCGCGTGGGTTTGGCGCGCGGTCTAGCCGCGCGCAGGAACCACCTCGTAACCCGCTTCCTCGGGCTCATCATCCACCATTTCCGCCGGGAATCCGGGCGCGGTAATGTCCAGACCCGTTGCTTCCTCGAGCCGGCGAATGATGTCGTCCGACTGCGCTCGCTCGCCAAACCGCGCGATCCCGTCATTGAAGATCTCGATCATCAAAGGCGAAATTTCAAGCGGCACGCCGGTCCGCTCGGCGATGTCCTGAAACAGGCCAATGTCCTTCTTCACAAGGTCCATCGTGAAGGAAATGTCGCGCGAACCGTTCAGAATCACCTGACTTTCGGTTTCATGAACAAACGACGTGCCCGAGGAAATTTTGATCGCCTCATAGGTCGTCGCCAGATCCAGCCCGGCAGCTTTCATCGTCACCAGCGCCTCGCAACAGGTCAGCAGGTTCGCCGTTGCTAAATAGTTGGTCATCACCTTCAGAACCGAGGCCGAGCCAAGTTCGCCCGTATGCAGCACCCTTCGGCCCAACACGGTCAGGATCGGCAGCACGCGCTCAAACGTCGCCCGATCGCAGCCTGCAAAGATCGAGATATTGCCCGTATCCGCCCGGTGGCACCCGCCTGAAACCGGGCAGTCCACCGCAACGCCGCCCCGCGCAATAACCTCGGCACCCAGCCGTTTCACTTCGGCCTCGTCGGTGGTGGACATTTCCAACCAGATCTTGCCCTCGCAAACCTCGTCCAGCATCTCGCTTACCACAGCGTTGCAGGCCGCGGGCGACGGCAGGCAAGTGATCACCACTTCGCAATCACGCATCAAATTCGCAGGGTTTTCAGCAGCTTTCGCGCCGCGCGATACGAACTCCGCGACAAGATCCGGGTTCAGATCTAACACGGTCAAATCCTTACCGTTGCGCAACAGGCTGCCCGCCAGTTTTCCGCCGACATTCCCAAGCCCTACAAATCCGATTTTCATGGCATATCTCCTGATTTGAGCCCACGCTTTCAGCCGCCCCACCGCGTTTCTGTCCCGTTTCCGACATTCCACCCGAATTGCGACACTCATCATATCGTGACGTGACGACCACCGCGCACTGTGTCACTCTTGGCGGGTGTTAAGTTTAAGGAACGGTGCCTCTATGTCTGACGACGCCCCCAAATCCAAAGCCCGCCAACCGCGTGCGCATACCGCCAATTGCAGCGAATCCGGGCCGGTTGTGGTTGAAGATCAACCGCTTCCCGCCAAAGTGGCCGAAACCCCGGTCGAGCAGAAAAGCCCAGCACAATGGGCCTATGAACGGCTGATTCTTTATATCAAAAACTTCGAAGAACAGCTGGACAACGAACACGAGGTCGCCATGGGCTTTGCTGGCGGCGACGCGGGCGTGTTGCGGATTGAGGGAATCGGCTTTTTCGACCCGGATATCATCACCTATTACGGATCGGACGGAGAGGGCACAAAAACCCAATTGGTACAGCATGTCAGCCAACTTTCAGTGATGCTGCGCGCCCTTCCCAAACAGGTAGAAAGCGCCGAACCTAATCGCATCGGGTTTCGCTTAGCTGCACAGCTGGAAGAAGAATAGACGCAATCCGCCCTTGGAACGCAATCCGGGCCGTGACAGAGGCCCGGAAATCCGTTATCTCGTGCAAAACGCAAACTCTGAACAGGAATTGAACAATGGCTGAACACGTGCATGGCACCATGGATACAAGCTCTCAGGAAAAAACCTATGCGGGCTTTGTCAATGTAACCAAATGGACGGTCATCGCCATTCTGGGTATTTTGGTATTCTTGGCACTTGTCGGCGCATAACACCGGCATATCCAACTTCTTCTAGGTTCGAGGGTCCTATGCTTCGATTGCTTGCTGCGCTGTCGTTGATTCTTTCACTTGCCGCATGCGGTGGGGCGGTAAACGTGTGGGCGAGCGATCAAGAGGTCGCCGATGCCGTGTATCGGCATGACGCCGCCCCCACCCTCACCTTGTTCACCGTGATCTCGACCGCGTCGGGATCTGGGGCGCATTCGGCGCTTATGGTTAGCGGATCCCAGCGCGTGATCTTTGATCCGGCGGGCACGTTCAACCATCCGAACCTGCCTGAACGCAATGACGTGGTATACGGCATGACGGATCGGGCGGTGGACTTCTATATCGATTACCATGCTCGCGTGACCTATGACATGGTACAGCAGGATATCGTTGTCTCGCCGCAAGTGGCCGAGATGGCCAGACGCGCAGTCGAGCAATATGGCGCGGTGCCCAAAGCGCATTGTGGCCAGTCGGTCAGCGCGGTCCTAAGCAGCTTGCCGGGCTTTGAATCCATTCCGAAGACCTATTATCCGAAAAAGATCATGGACGCGTTTGCGAAACTTCCCGGCGTGCGCACGCAACGTTTCAGCGACGACGACCCCCACAAGGGCGGACGGATCATCACGCAGGGCATATAAGCCCTGCGTACCGCTTATCCCAGCAGGAACAACAACCCGTAAAGCGTGGCCGCTCCGGACAGGATTGCGGCCAGCACATTCTTGGTGAAATACCCCACAGCCAGCGTCATCAAAGCCGCGCCCAAACGAGCCGGGTCAGGATTGCCGCCCGTTGCATCCGGCCACAGCACAAGCGGCGCGACGAGGCCCGGAAGCACAGCAACGGGCGTATAGCGCAAATGGCGTAGCACCCATTCGGGCATCGGGCGGTCCCCTATGAGACCCAAAAAGCTGAAGCGGATCAGGAAGCTGCCAATTGCCATCACGAAGATGACCAGCCAAACTGTTGTGTGATTCAGCTCTTCCATCAGGCGGTCCTCCGTTCCATATAAAGTTCGACCTGGGCGCCCACGATCATCGCCCCAATCGCCGCCACCAGCAGACCCGAGCCATAAGGCATCCATGCCATTAACAGCGCCAACACGACCGACGTCGCCGCCGACGCCACATGCGCAAATGTGCGTAGGGCAGGTGCGATCATCGCAAGGAATGTGATGGGAAGGGCGAAATCCAATGCAAATTCAGGTGGCACCTGTGTACCCGCCACAGCCCCCAGATAAGAGGCGCCAAACCAAAACGGTATCAACGGCGCGACTGTGCCGACATAGTACATGAAACGCTCTGTCACAGTCAGATCACGTTCCATCTCGAATTTGATTTGCGACAAGGCATAGGCCTGATCCACCATCATATAGGCGACCAAAGCCCGCTTCCAGATCGGCGCACTGCCCAGATAGGGCGTCAGGGATGCGCTGTACATCGCCATGCGCAGGTTCACGGCCAGCGCGGTCAGGATCACGATTATCGTCGGCGCATTCTCGGTCATCAACTGCACCGCGGTGAACTGCGCAGCGCCTGCGATAACCATAACGGAAAAGCCCATCGTTTCAGCCAAGGTCAGCCCAGCTTCGGTCGCCACAACGCCAAAAAGCGCTGCAAACGGGATGATCACCAAAAGAAACGGAAGCGCATCGCGTGTTCCGCGCAGGAATTGTCGTTTCGGGTTGGACGTTGTCATGGGGAAATCCTAAATTACCCACAACGCTTACGGCGTCTCAGCAGGAGTTGCAATTGGCCACCGAACTCAATCTTTCCGATTATCTGATCGCTCCCGATCCCGGCGCGGCGCGACTGACCCGTGCGGTTGCCGGTCATGACGAAACCGGCGCGCCTGTGACCATCAACGTGGTCGAAGAACGCCCGCTTACCATCTTCTTGAACCGACGCGAGATCGTGACCGCCATGACCATCGGCGATTATCCCGAATATCTGGCGCTGGGGTTCCTGCGCAATCAGGGGATGTTGTCCGAAGACGACCAGATCATCGGCGTGGATTTTGACGAAGATATCGACACGGTGGTGGTGCGCACCGCAACCGAGACCGACTATGAAGATAAACTGGCGCGCAAGACACGCACGTCGGGCTGCGCAGTCGGCACAGTGTTTGGCGATATGATGGAAGGGCTTGAGGGGCTAACCCTTCCCGCCGCGCCTGTGAAAACCTCGTGGCTCTATGCCTTGTCGCAAAAAATAAACCGCACGCCCTCGCTGTACCTGGAAGCAGGCGCGATTCATGGCACGGTCCTGTGCGAAGGTGATCGTCCGCTGGTCTATATGGAGGATGTGGGCCGCCACAACGCCGTCGACAAAGTAGCGGGTTGGATGCTGGACCAGAAAGTCTCGGGCGCGGATAAGATCCTTTATACAACTGGTCGCCTGACCTCGGAGATGGTGATCAAAACCGCGCAGATGGGTATTCCCGCGCTGGTCTCACGATCCGGCTTCACCGCGTGGGGCGTCGAAATCGCAAACGAGGTTGGACTGACCCTGATCGGTCGGATGCGTGGGCAGCGGTTTACTTGTTTGGCGGGCGAGGAACGATTGGTCCGCGATGTAGACCCGGCACATATGACTCACGAAGACCGCAAGCACCGCCGCAAGGGGGCAGGCGCATGACCCGCCCCCTTGGCATCATTCTGGCCGGTGGTCTGGCCACTCGTATGGGCGGCGGCGACAAAGGGCGGTTGCCGCTGGGCGACGGCACGCTTTTCACCCACGTGATCGACCGGCTTGCCCCTCAGGTCGACAGCATGGCCCTGAACGCAAACGGAGACCCCTCTCGTTTTTCCGACACCGGCTTGCCTGTCCTGCCCGACAGTATTGATGGCTATGCGGGTCCATTGGCGGGTGTCCTTGCTGGGCTTGATTGGGCGGCAGAACAGGGCGCGACCCATGTCGTTTCCGCCGCGGCCGACACGCCCTTTTTTCCGCGTGACATTGTGGACCGTCTGCTGATCGCCGCGCAGCGCGACAGCACGGAAATCGCGATGGCTGCTACGCTAGACCCGCAGCGCGGGGCAATGCGACAGCCCACTTTCGGCCTTTGGCCCGTGGCTCTTCGTGATGACCTGCGCGCGGCCCTAGAAGACGGCTTGCGCAAAGTCGTCCTGTGGACGGACAAACACGGGGCGGCTATCGCCAGCTTCACCCCCACGCCGTTTGACCCGTTTTTTAACGTGAACACACCAGACGATCTTGCTCAGGCCGAACAGTTTTTGGAGACCGCACCATGAAAATCTTCGGTGTTACTGGTTGGAAGAACTCGGGCAAAACCGGGCTGATGGAGCGTCTGATTGCCCATTTCACCGCCCAAGGCCTACGCGTTTCGACCCTGAAGCACACCCATCACGGGGTCGATCTGGAAAAGCCCGGATCGGACACGCACCGCCACCGTTTGGCAGGCGCGCAAGAGGTCGTGCTGGCCTCGTCCGCGCGCATAGCCACCCTGCATGAACTCCGCGACTCCCCTGAACCGCGTTTGGCCGAGCTGATCGCGGGCCTGACCCCCTGCGACCTTGTACTGGTGGAAGGGTTCAAAGGCGCTCCGCATCCCAAGATCGAGGCGCATCGCGTGGAAACCGGCGAGGACTTGTTGGCCCCAGAGAACGACTCGATCCGTGCCGTCGCCAGCAACGAAGCCCTACCGGACCTCGGCCTGCCCGTGTTCGATCTGGACGACACCGCTGCGATTGCTGCCTTCATTGCGGATGTTACGGGCCTTGCGCCATGCAAAGCAAAGGGATTGAAGAACGACTGTTTCGCGCTTCCGCCCGGCGTGCACTGGACCCCCGTCGATGAAGCGCTGGACACGCTCCGCGACCGTCTATCGCCCGTGGTCGATACTGAAACCGTACCTACAGCACAAGCGCGTGGCCGTATCCTAGCCAGTGATCACAAGGCCGCCCGGTCCAACCCACCCGGTGCGAACTCTGCCGTCGATGGTTATGCCTTCGCCTATGCTGATCTGCCCGAGGACGACATCATCGCCCTGCCCCTGATGTCCGAACGCGCCGCCGCTGGGGTACCTTTCACTGGCACCTTCCCGCGTGGCCACGCCATCCGCATTCTGACCGGCGCGCTTCTGCCTGAAGGCGTTGACACGGTGGTTTTGCAAGAAGACGTCCAAGTCGACGGACAAACTCTGCGCTTCCCCGCAGGCGTAAAGCCCGGGGCAAATGCCCGCGCAGCAGGCGAGGATATCGAGGCGGGCAAGCTGGCCCTGCCCGCAGGCCATAAGATGCGCGCGCCTGACGTGGCGCTGCTGTCCGCACTTGGCCTGCCAGACATCCAAGCCTTCAAACCGCTACGCGTCGGCGTCCTGTCCACTGGCGACGAGCTGGCCGAGCCCGGCACCACCTTTGACACCGACCGCACCTATGACGCCAACCGCCCGATGCTTCTGTCACTGGCCGAAGGTTGGGGCTATTCCCCTGTCGATCTAGGCCATGTGGCCGACGACCGCGACACCTTGCGAGCAGCCTTCGACACAGCTGCAACACAAGCGGACGTCATCCTGACCTCAGGCGGCGCATCTGCAGGGGACGAGGATCACGTCTCGGCGCTGCTTAAAGAAACAGGGTCTTTGCACCACTGGCGGATCGCCATCAAACCGGGCCGACCTCTGGCGCTGGCGCAATGGAACGGCACACCCGTTTTCGGGCTGCCCGGAAACCCGGTCGCGGCCCTCGTCACCACGCTGATCTTCGCGCGCCCAGCTTTCTCGCGCCTTGCAGGGGGGCCATGGCTGACCACGCCCGGCACAATGCTTCCTGCCGCCTTCACCAAGTCTAAGAAAGCAGGCCGCCGCGAATATCTACGCGCGCGCTTGACCGAAAACGGCGAAGTGGAAGCATTCAAATCCGAAGGGTCGGGCCGCATATCGGGTCTGTCATGGGCAACGGGGTTGGTTGAACTGCCCGACGAAGCCATGGACATCAACACCGGCACGCCCGTCCGCTTTATCAGTTACGACAGTCTCGGAATCATCTAACCCCCATCCTCTTGCCCTAAATACCTTGGGGTGAATGCCGAAGGCAGAGGGGCAAAGCCCCTTAATCCCCGTGCCGCAAAAGCCGCTGCTTCTGACGACCCCAATCCCGCTTGGCCTCGGTCGCGCGCTTGTCATGGGCCTTCTTACCCTTGGCAATGCCCACTTTAACCTTCACCAAGCCCTTGTGATTGAAATAGATCACCAGCGGCACAAGGGTCATGCCCTTCCGGCTGGTCGCATTCCACATCCTTGAAATCTCACGCTTGGACGCCAGCAGCTTACGCTTTCGGCGCTCCAAATGCCCCCAAGTCACCGCTTGCTTATAGGGCGCGATATAGGCGTTGGTTAGGTAAAGCTCGCCATCCTCGACGGCGACATAGCTTTCAGCAATATTCGACCCACCTTGACGCAGCGATTTTACCTCGGAGCCCATCAATACGATGCCGCATTCGATGTCTTCCTCGATCGCATAATCATAACGCGCACGCCGATTGTCGGCGATGACCTTATAGTTGGTATCTTCTTTTGCTTTAGCCATGTGCCGGATGTAGGGCCTGCACCGCGAACTGTCCAGACCATCAACCTAAATAGACAAAGGGCCGCGACGATGCGCGGCCCTCGTAACACAAATCATCCGTTCGGATCAGTTGATCAACCCGGCGTGACGCATGGCAGCGTCAATGGCGGCCTTGGTCTCAGCCGAGACTTCGGTCAACGGGCTGCGCACGTCGGTGCCGCAACGGCCCAGCTTGGACAGGCCATATTTCGCACCGCAAAGCCCCGGCTCCATAAAGATCGCCTGATGCAGCGGCATCAATTTGTCTGCAACTTCCAGCGCTTTGCCAAAATCACCCGCCAGAGTCGCGGCCTGCATATCCGCACACAAGCGCGGGGCCACGTTCGCCGTGACCGAGATACAGCCGACGCCGCCTTGGGCGTTGAACCCATGCGCCGTAGCGTCTTCGCCCGAAAGCTGCACGAAATCCGCGCCACAAGTCATACGTTGAAAGCTGACGCGTGCCAAATCGCCCGTGGCGTCTTTCACACCGACGATGTTCTTGTGCTTGGCCAGCACGCCCATGGTCTCGGGTGTCATGTCGACGACTGAACGGCCCGGAATGTTGTAGATCACGATGGGCAGATCGACAGCATCTGCCAACGTCTGAAAATGCGCGATCAAACCTCGTTGGGTCGGCTTGTTGTAATAGGGCGTCACCACCAGACCGGCAGCGGCCCCAACACGCTTGGCATGTTCCATAAAGCGCAGCGATTCGGTAGTGTTGTTCGATCCGGCGCCTGCAATGACTGGTACGCGCCCAGCCGCAGCTTCGACCACCGCTTCGATGACGGCCTCGTGCTCTTCATGGGTCAGGGTCGGGCTTTCGCCGGTCGTGCCCACCGGCACCAAACCGGACGAGCCTTCCTCGATCTGCCAATTAACCAAGCGTTTAAGCGCGTCGAAATCCACTGCACCGTCCTTGAACGGCGTAACCAGGGCAGGAAGAGATCCTTTGAACATGACACGCTCCATTTTTGTCTGTGTTTCCAAAAGCGTTTGCGGATCAGCGCTGAATCGCCCCGCAAACGCGGCGGAAACTAGCCGGGTTCGTCGCAAATGCCAAGTTTGTGTGTTGCGTGTTAGCGCCACAAAGATAGATTTTGCACATGAACAGGATCAAATCGCGATTCACCTCGGCAGTTTTGCTGGCCGTATTCATGGGTTTGCCCTCGGTTTCCGGCGCCTTGGCGCAGGATTCGGGCGCTGTAGCAGCTTTCCAGACAGCGATTAAATCTGCGCGCGCGGGTGATTGGGGCACAGCAGGGGCCGAGGCACGCAAGGGCAGCGCGCTGGCGGCTGACATCGTGGAATGGCATCGATTACGAGAAGCCAAGGGCAGCTTTGCTGACACCCGCGCATTTCTGTCGCGCCGCGCCGACTGGCCCGGTCTGAAACTGCTGCGTAAACGGTCCGAGAAATCCATCCCGCACAATCACACCCCATCCGAGGTTCTGGACTTCTTCAAAGACCAGCCCCCGCAAACCGGCAAGGGCGCACTGCGTCTGGCCGAAGCGCTGAAGGCGACTGGTAAAACTGACGAAGCGAAGGCCCAAATTGTGACCGCGTGGACGTCCTTGTCACTGGATCAGGACGAGCATGAAGCCTTTGTGTCGCGCTACGGCGATACGCTGCGCGCGCATCATTGGGACCGTGCGGATGCGCTTTTGTGGCGCGGGGCAACAACCGAGGCCGGGCGGATGATGCCGCTTCTGTCCTCGGGCCAGCAGGCTTTGGTAAAAGCGCGCATCGCGCTGCGCAAAAAGCAAAACGGCGTTGATGCGTTGATTAAAGCCGTACCTGCCAACTTATCCAACGATCCGGGGCTGGCTTACGAGCGGTTCTTGTGGCGCGCATCAAAAGGGCGCAATCAGGATGCGACGGATCTGTTGTTAGAACGCTCGACATCTGCCCAATCGCTGGGCGAGCCCGAGCGCTGGGGCAGTTGGCGGCGCGTGTTGGCGCGCTGGTCGATGCGCGACGGGAAATCCCAGCAGGCCTACAAACTGGCGGCGTCTCACCACATTGAAACCGGATCAGACCGCAACGATCTGGAATGGCTTGCGGGCTATCTTGCGCTGCGCAAGCTGAACGACCCCTTGACCGCAAGCGCGCATTTCAAAGCCTTTCAAGCAGGAGTTCAGACCCCCATCAGCCTTGGCCGCGCCGGATACTGGAATGGCCGTGCTTACGAAGCGCTGGGGGACAAGGTGATGGCGCAGGCGGCCTATGAATTTGGGGCCGAGTTTCAAACCAGCTTCTATGGCCTTCTGGCCGCTGAAAAAGCCAACATCCCCATGGACCCGCGCCTGACTGGCACAGAACCTTTCCCGGACCACAAACAAGCCAGCTTTTGGGGTGGGTCCGTCATGGAAGCCGCCCGCATTCTGCAAGCGGCGGGTGAACTTTACTGGGCCGAGCGTTTTGTCGTCCATCTGGCCGAAAGCCTGTCTCGCGAACAGTTGGGACAACTTGGCGCGTGGGCGGAAAGCGTGAACGAACCACACTTGCAAGTGATGATCGCCAAGCAAGCGGCACGCCAAGGGCACACTATCGCACGGCCTTATTTCCCTACGCCGGACATTGGGCGCGGCAATCGCTCTGTGCCCCGCGCTCTGGAACTGGCCATCGCACGCCGTGAAAGCGAGTTTGATCCCTCGGTCGTGTCCGGAGCAGGTGCACGCGGCTTGATGCAATTGATGCCCGGCACTGCGTCCGACATGGCCAAGCGACTGGACATGCCTTATTCGCGTGCACGCCTCACGCAAGACCCCCCTTACAACACGCGGTTGGGATCGGAATATCTGGCGAAACTGATCGAGGATTTCTCGGGCAATCCGGTGCTGATATCTGTGGGATATAACGCCGGTCCGGGTCGCTCGCGCAGTTGGACGGAACGCTTTGGAGACGTGCGATCCTCGTCCGTCGACATCATCGACTGGATCGAACACATCCCGTTTCGTGAGACCCGAAACTATGTCATGCGCGTCACCGAAAGCCTGCCTGTCTATCGTGCGCGCTTGACAGGGAAAACCGAACCCCTGCGCTTGTCGACCGAGCTTAAGCGATAGCGCGGCGGCTGCGGATCAGCGTGAAAATGCCTGCGGACACGACGATCACCGCGCCGATGACGACATTGGTGTGCAAGGTCTCGTTGAAGACAAGCACGCCGATGAAGCTGACGAAAACCAATTGCAAATAGGCGAAGGGTTGCACGGTGCTGGCTTCGGCAAATTCATAGCATTTGATCAAGAGCCAATGGCCCAACACGCCCGTGCAGCACAACAGCGCCATCCACGCCCAGTCACCCGGCAACATGGGTTGCCAGAACCAGATGCCAATCGCGGTCATCAACACCGCCCCGATTATGCCCGTCCAGAAAAAGCTGGTCTGCGTGCTGTCCGTCTTGGCCGCCAACCTCGTCATCAGTCCATAGACCGCAAACATCGCAGCCCCCAGCAAAGGAATGATGGCGAGGGGCGAGAACACGCCCGATCCCGGCTGTAGAATTATCAGGATGCCGATGAAGCCAATGCCAATGGCCACCCAACGGCGCCAACCCACATGTTCACCCAGAACGGGGCCGGATAGGGCCGCAATCATAAGGGGATAAACTGCGAAAATCGCGTGACTTTCCACCAGCCCAAGCAATGTGAAGGACAGAATGGTCACACAAATCTCCAACGCTAAAAGCGCCCCACGGCTGACTTGCAGCCAAGGGCGCGCGGGACGCAATGCGTCGGTCAGCCCGCCATTGCGATGTGTGATCCAGATGACAAACGCCGCGAAGAACCAATAGCGGATCATCACCACCATCCAGACGTTGTACTCGCCCCCTAAATGGCGCGAGATCCCGTCCTGCATCGCGAAGACAAAGGTGGTGGCCACCATCAGCGAGATGCCGATTTGAGTGTTGCGCTCCATTGCGTCCCCCCTAAGGTCGCAATTTGCCACGGCTCATATGCCGTTTGCGCCCGTATCCGGGAACACGTTCCACGTCGAACCCCGCCGCGTCTAGGGCGCGACGGACAAAACCTGCAGCAGTATATGTCGCAAACGTGCCATTTGGCGCGGTGTGGCGCCCAACCTCACCCATCAAGTCCTCACCCCACAGCTCCGGATTTTTGGCAGGCGAGAATCCGTCGAGGAACCACGCATCAGCTTGACCATCCCACGCAGAGAGCGTTTCGCGGGCGTCGCCTTCGATCACGTCGACGGTGAATCCATCCAGATCAAAGTGACGCGCACCTTGCTCCCAAGCGGTCAGGAACGGGTCTGCCACCGCATACGCCTCGGGGAAGGCTTGCAGGGCGCGGTCGATGTCGGCGGCCTGCATCGGGAATGCCTCGAACGATGTAAAGCCACCGCCGCCCGGCGACCCCGCATCCCGCCACGCAATGAACGCGGCCAGCATGTTCAGCCCGGTGCCAAAGCCAAGTTCGGCGATCTGGAAACCCGGGCGCAAACGCGCGGCCAAATCATTGCCGTCAAGGAACACGTGCCGTGTTTCAGCCAAACCATCTTCTAGCGAGAAATAAGGATCATCGAACCGATCCGCGACCGGCACGCCGCTGTCTTTCCACGTGATCTTGGCTGTCTGGCGCTTTGTCATAATCTACCCTAGAACCCTTTCGAAACCTGCGCGAACATGAAGAAGGATGGCTTGGATGGCAACGGCTGATGTGACGGTCTATGGCGCAGGGATCTTTGGCCTGTCCGTCGCGTGGAGCTGCGCCAAGCGTGGGGCGATGGTGCGTGTGATTGATCCAAACGGGCCGGGCGCAGGATCATCCGGGGGCTTGGTCGGCGCGCTGGCGCCGCATGTGCCAGAACGCTGGAACGCCAAGAAAGCCTTTCAATTCGACAGCCTGATCATGGCAGAAGCGTATTGGGCCGAGGTAGAAGCTGTGTCGGGTGAATCCCCCGGATATGCACGATCAGGCCGCTTACAACCCATCGCGGACGAACGCCTGTTGGACCTTGCCAAGACCCGCGCAACCGAGGCCGAGACCCTCTGGCAAGGCAAGGCTGTGTGGCAAGTGCGTCCGGCCTCGGACTTCCCGGATTGGGCACCAATCAGCCCGACAGGTTTCCTGATACATGACACGCTCACCGCCCGGATGAGCCCCCGCCGCGCCGGGGCGGCTTTGGTCGCTGCAATCCAGGCCAAGGGCAGCAAGATTGTGACCGATTTCCCATCAGAAGGGATCGAAGTCTGGGCAACCGGCTGGCAAGGCATGGTCAAGCTTTCCGAAGAGCTGGGCAAACCTGTCGGCAACGGCGTCAAAGGCCAAAGCGCGCTTTTGGACTATGACGCGCGCCACATGCCACAGCTTTTCGCAGACGCCGTCCATATCATCCCGCACGCGGACGGCACCGTCGCCATCGGATCGACCAGCGAACGCGAATTTGATGACCCCTTCAGCTGCGACGAGGCACTGGACGAGGTCATCGCCCGCGCCCGCACCGCCTGCCCCGCCCTTGCCGATGCGCCGGTGATCGAACGCTGGGCGGGCGTCCGCCCGCGCGCCAAATCCCGCGCGCCTATGCTGGGCGAATATCCAGGCCGCCCAGGAACGTACATCACCAATGGTGGCTTCAAGATCGGCTTCGGCATGGGCCCGCGTGTCGGCGAGTTGATGGCTGATCTGGTGCTGGAAGGCCGCGACGAGATCCCCGACGATTTCCGGGTCGAGGCAAGCCTTTAAGCACCACCACGCAAAGACTTCTCGCATTTTCTTGTTACAAATATCCCGGGGGTGAGAGCCGCCGGCTCGAGGGGGCAGCGCCCTCCCGCAACTTCGCCAATTAAACTGCCGCCCGCAGCTTAGACATCAACGTCGATAGATTGGCTTCATAGCGCTCATTCGTCAGCAGGCCATTTTCATCGAACTCTTTCGAGCTTCCCGCCACCGCAATCTCTGGCCCGATCACCAGCTTCGGCTGAAACGGTGCCATAGCCGAGACCAGCGACACCTGTGCCCGCTCTCCACCCGCGCGGCCCGCAGCAGCGGACATAACGGCGACAGGCTTGCCCTCCCATGGTTGAGGCTTCACCCGGCTGACCCAGTCCAACGCATTCTTCAAAACGCCCGTCAGCATCTTGTTATATTCCGGGGTCGAAATGATCACCGCATCCGCCGCAGCGATCTGCGCGGCCAACTTGGCCACGTTTTCGGGAATGCCCTCGGATGCCTCGAGGTCCCCGTCATACAGCGGCAAGTTCAAATCAGCCTCGATATAATCTGCATCACCGTAAAGCCGCGCCGCGTTCCTAACTAAGAACCGGTTGGTTGCGTCCTTACGCAGGGAACCTGCCATGCCAAGCAATTGATGTTTGGTCAACTGAACCTCCTTATTCGCACCACCCGATTTGGGCGCGGAACACAGGTAAGGTCAAGGCAAAGGGCATCCCAAGCGGCACCGCGAACAAATCTTTGTGGGTTACCTGAAGACCAAGGGCGTAACCTGCGCCTTTTAGATCCCGAGTGAGAGTTTTCTGCACATCGTCTATCGTCAGGACGGTAGAGCTGCCATCCGCTCCGGTTACGTGATTGTGGCCCTGCCCGAAAAAATGCTGAGCGAAGCAACTGATCGCGAATGGACCGGGCGGAACGGGAACGAACAGATCGCCATGCCGCGCCTGACGCTGGATCAGTTGCACACAGGGCGAGGCGGGTTAACCACCGCGCTTTGTCGATTTGGGTCAACCCTTGGGCATCTCCTTCAGCTCTGCCAAATGGATCGTGCCCATCTGGATAAAGCTGTTTTCACTGGCAATCGCCAATGCTGTTTCCGCGTCCGGTGCATTGATCACGCAAAAGCCCATCATTGGCTGTTTGAACCCTTCACGGTGGCCATCTCCATCTACGGTCCACTGCGCCTTGAAGGGTGTCTCGGGCATTTCGAAAACGTCCGCGTATTTGGCAATCCATGCCTTATACGCGGCCTGCATCTCGGCCTTCTTGTCGTCAGGCACGTCCCTAGGTTCGTGATACGCCATATAGAATTTCGGCATGGTCTTTCCCTCGCTTCTCCGGGGTCAGAATTCGACCCCGATCTGCGCTTTGATGCCTGACCGGAACGGGTGTTTCACCAATTCCATCTCTGTCACCAAATCAGCAATCTCGATCAGATCGTCCGAGGCATTGCGCCCGGTCAAAACCACGTGGGTCATATCGGGCTTCTCTTCTACCAGAAACTTCACCACTTCGTTCACATCGACATAGTCGTAACGAATGGCGATGTTGATTTCGTCCAGCAGAACCATCTTGTTGGACGGGTCGCGGATCAACTCCTTCGATTTTTCCCATGCGGCCTGCGCCATCTCGATGTCGCGGGTGCGGTCCTGCGTCTCCCACGTGAAACCTTCGCCCATCGTGTAGAATTCGCAAATGTCCGAGAACTTGGCGTTGATCAGATCACGCTCGCCACAATCCATGCCACCTTTGATGAACTGCACGACGGCACATTTCATATCCGCAGCAATACAGCGGAAGATCATCCCGAACGCGGCCGAGCTTTTACCCTTGCCCTTGCCCGTATGCACGATGATCAGACCTTTCTTGTCGGTCTTCGTCGCCATGATCTTGTCACGGGCGGCTTTCTTCTTTGCCATCTTGGTGGCGTGGCGGTCGGGATCTACGGTCATTCTGGCCTCACTTCTGACTGTTCATCTAATGTGAAAGCACACGCCGCCAGATGCAAGTGCGGGCGCCCCGAAAATCGGAACGCCCGCCTATTTTGGCCACCGTGAGTGGCGTGTTACTCGGCTGGTACGGCCGAGCTTTCGTTGCGGCCAAAATGCTGTTTGTTCAGACGAACAACCAGAGCAATCATGGCGAATTGGAAAACTATAGCAATGGCGGAAATCACCCAGTATGTGACCGAGAACTTGTCGATCACGCCGGCTTTTACCAGACCCGAATTTAAGAAGAAGTGCAGCAGAACTGCCATTGCAACGCCCGGGCAGACCAACGCATAGGAACCGGGCGAAGTCTCTTTGTCGAAGACAAAGCTTTTCCAGTACCCAACGCGCGACAGCACCACCAAGCCCAGCAGGCCGAACAGGACTTGGACTGCGATCAGACGGGCAAGAAACACCATGGTTTCAGCAGCCGAACTGTGCACATCAAAGGTGGCGTGCAGCCCATGGTTCTGGCGCATGAACATTATGCCCAGAATGGTCATCAGCGGGATGACGATCATCAACGTCGGCGCAGCTTCCTTGGCGGTCCCATGGTGCAGCATCGAGTTGAAGGCAGTGAACAGGGCCAACGCGGCATAGACGATGGCTGCGGTGCCAAAGAAGGTCGAACCGATCAGGGCAACGCCAACGACCACGGTGTTTGCGCTCATCGCAGCGGGGGCAGCAAAACCCACAGCGGTCATAGCCAGTGCGAAGGACGGCAGCATCTGGGCAAAGCTATTGTGTGCGGTTACGTCGAAAACGCCGCCTTTGGACAGTACGCGGCCTAGGAAATCCCCGATAAAGCTCAGCGCCAAAATGCCTATGGCAAGAAAGGCCGCCATGGCGAAGGGAAACAGGTATTCGACGATAGACCACAAGCCGGGGACGAAGACCAGACCGGCCACGAACAGGCCGTTCACACTCATCGCCAGCGCCAGCGGCATGGCAAGCAAGGTGGTTTCGGCGTTCGAGTTCTTCAGCGTGGTAAAGGCGTCGGTCTTGCGGAAGGCCGAGAAGCTTTTCAGGTTCCAGATCAGGTATTTCAGGTTCAGAAACACCATCGCGGCGATACCCACCCATGCGACGACGATAGCAGTCTTCATGCCCATCGATCCGGTGGTGAAGGCAGCCATAATATCTTCGAAGACAGGCACGGGCTGACCCGGGTGTTTCACCCAGAACATCAGGTACATAAAGAAAGTGACCGACAGGCCACCGGCACCAACCGAGGCAAGAAAGTAAAGAGGCGAGTATCTGTCTGCGGGACGCGAGAGTTGCATTGGACTTCTCCATTCATATTCGTAATCTTGAATATCTTATAATTGCAATTGCAACAGTCTGCAAGCCCGCGGCCTTGCACAGATTGTCGCGGGGTGAACTGTTGGGATTTACCGATTGTTAACCAAGGCGTCGCAAGGTGCCGGGGAAGGAGTCACCAACCATGCGACTAGCCCATTCCCTTGTTCTACTGGGTCTTCCAGCCCTCGCGGCCTGCGACAGCCCCAGCCCTCAATTCATGCATCGCGACACCGCCACCACGCGGGTCGAGGTCGAGGGATCAAACTTTTCCGTGCATCAGCGCGAAAACTGGGTCGAGGTCTATCGCACCGGGTTTGAGGCCCTGCCCCGCGTCCCGGTGATTCTGGCACGCTCGAAAATCGCGATTGAACAGGCCACTGGGTGTAAGGTGGTCGAGGGATCTCTCAGCGGGGATCAGGCAATTCAGAGGGCAGAAATCGACTGCGACACGGCATAAACCGCCGGCGCGACGAAACGCAACTGTGTCAACTGATCTGATCTAGCATCGCCCGGGCCGAGTTTGACCGCGGCGCCCAAATCCCTCGTTCGATCGCTTCGCGCAAACGCTCGGCGATCTCTTTCAGGGCCGGATCGTTGTGTTCCTCGATGAACTCGCGCGTGTCATCATCCTCGATGAACGCGCTATAGACCAGATCGAAATGATGGCTGCGTACGGCCCCCGTGGTGGCAGCGAAGGCGAACATATAGTCGACCGTCGCAGCAATCTCGAACGCGCCCTTATAGCCGTGGCGCTTCACACCATCGATCCATTTCGGGTTCACCACACGCGAGCGGACCACGCGGCCGATCTCGTCTTCCAGCGTACGTATTACCGGACGCTCAGGCCGTGAATGGTCGTTGTGATAGATCGGACGATCCCGGCCCTGAAGGGTCGACACAGCTGCCGCCGCGCCGCCTTCGAACTGATAATAATCATCGCTGTCCAGCAGGTCATGCTCGCGGTTGTCTTGGTTCTGCACGATGGCCTCGACCTGCCCCAAACGGGCCTCGAACCCTTCGCGGTCGCGAGTGCCTTCGCTACCTGCACCATAGGCGTACCCACCCCATTCCAGATAGGCCTCGGCCAGATCGGCTTTGTCGGCCCAAAGCCGTTCGTCGATCATCGCCTGAAGTCCGGCCCCATAGGCACCGGGTTTCGATCCATATACACGCGAGGCGCCCTCGCCCGCTCGCACGCGCGCGGCGGCGGGATTTACATCGTCGGGTTCGTCCAACGCCTGAACGGCCCGCGCCGCACTGTCGACCAAGGCGATCAGCTGCGGGAAGGCATCGCGGAAGAAACCCGACACCCGCAAGGTCACGTCCACACGCGGACGGCCCAACGCGGATGACGGGATCACTTCGAACCCGGTCACGCGGCGGTTGGCGCTGTCCCATTTGGGCTTCACACCCATCAGCGCCAGCGCTTGCGCGATGTCATCGCCGCCCGTTCGCATATTTGCCGTGCCCCATGCCGTCACCAGCATCGAACGCGGCCAATCGCCGTGCGTTTGCAGATGCTTGTCGATCAACAGGCTAGCCGATTTCCACCCCAGCGCCCAAGCGGTTGGAGTCGGCACGGCGCGGCTGTCGACCGAAAAGAAATTCCGCCCTGTCGGCAAAACGTCCAAGCGTCCGCGAGTCGGCGCGCCAGAGGGCGCAGGGGCGACGAACTGCCCAGCAAGGGCGGTGAGAAGCCACTTCCCCTCATCCGGGCCACAGGCCCGAACCGAAGGCAAAACCTGCGCGTGATAAGCGTCGAGTACAGGACGGGTTGCGGTAAACTCCTCTGGCACCTCGTCCCAAGCGACGGCAAGCTGAGCTAGCAGTTCCAAGCGCTCAACAGCGTCGCCATTGCTGCGCCAGTTGCCCGCCTCGATCGCTTCGAGACGTGCGTGACGCGGGCCGTCATATGTGGCGGCCATATCGCAATCCAACGGATCGATATCCACGCCGCAATCCGCTGCCAGAGCCCGGATCAGCGACGCATCGCTACCTTCACCCTGACCGCGCGGGACACGAACCAGTGCAATGCCTAGGTCGCGCTCCAGATTCCCAGTCGGAGACTGCCCGAACACATGCAGCCCGTCGCGGATTTGCGCCTCTTTCAGCTCGCACAGATAGGCATCGAGCTTCGCCAGATCGCTATCTTCATCCTCGCCCGACATACCCACATCAGCGTCCAGCCCGGTGGCTTGGGTTAGGGTCAAAATCTCGCGCCGCAGATGTTCGATACGGCGGGGATCTACCCCGGCAGCCTCGTAATACTCGTCGACCAGAGCTTCCAGATCGCGTAGCGGCCCATAGGTCTCGGCCCGGGTCAGGGGCGGGGTCAGGTGGTCGATGATCACCGCCTGCGCGCGGCGCTTGGCTTGCGTTCCTTCGCCAGGGTCATTCACGATGAACGGATAGACATGCGGCATCGGGCCCATCACCGCCTCGGGCCAGCAAGTCTCGGACAGGGCGACGGCCTTGCCCGGCAGCCATTCAAGGTTTCCGTGCTTGCCCATATGCACCAGCGCATGCGCGCCGAAGGTGTGGCGCAGCCAGAAATAGAAGGCCAGATAATTGTGCGGTGGGACAAGGTCGGGAGAATGATAGGTGTCGGTCGGATCGATGTTATAGCCGCGCGCTGGCTGCACGCCGACCACGACGTTGCCGAACTCCAGAACCGACAATGCAAATGACCCGCAATCAACGTCACCCGGCGTGAAGAATGGATCTTGTTCCGGCTTGCCCCAGCGACTCTCGATCGCCTCACGCATTTCCCACGGCAGTTGGCCATAGTTGATCTGATAGTCCGACATCGGCATCGTCACGCCACCCGAGCGCGCGGCCCGGTCGGTAAGCCAATTGGTCGGGCCGGCCATGACCGCCTGCATCAAGGCGTTGCTATCCGCGGGCGCATCTTTGACCATATAACCCTGATCCGCCAGCAGTCCCATCGCGTGCACGACAGCGGCAGGCGTATCCAGCCCTACGCCGTTGGCCAGCCGCCCATCCTTGTTGGGATAGTTCGCCATGATCAACGCGACTTTCCGATCCGCAGCGCCTGCCCGGCGCAGACGCGCCCAGTTCGCCGCAAGTTCGGCCACGAATTGCACCCGATCGCCCAGCGCTTTGTAGGTGGCGATGGGGCATTCAGTGGCTTCATCAAAGAACGCTTCGCCTTTGAAGCTAATCGCGCGGGACAGGATGCGACCGTCCACCTCGGGCAGTGCCACGTTCATCGCGATGTCGCGGGCGGACAGGCCGGTCAGACCTTCGGCCCAAGCCTCTTCGCTGGATCCGGCCAGCACCACTTGGCACACCGGCGCGGCGTTGCACCACGGGGCCTCGAACGGGTTTTGGCTGGGCACGTCACCTGCATGCGGCGATCCGACGGCGAACGAGGTGCAGTTCAGGATAACCTCGGGCGCGGCCTCGGTGAACAGGCTTTCCAGCGTCGCGACTGACACTGGATCTTTCAAGGACGCAACGAAGACTGGCAGCGGGTTCAGCCCCTTACGCAACAGCGACTTCACCAGCCGGTTTATCGGGTTCAGACCCGCACCTTGCACCAACGCACGATAAAAGACGACGGGCACGACGGGGGCGCCCGCGGTCCACGCCTCTTGCGCAGCAGACAAATCCGAGACACCCGCGCCGGGCCAATAGACACCCGCACGCAGCAAGGGGCGCGCAGCTTCGGGGCGCTCGCCGCCCTGCATCATCGCCTTAGCGTAATTCAGAAACCCAACCGAGTTTTCCGGCCCGCCCTCGACCAAATAGGCCCAGAGCGCATCGTAATCCTCGTTCGACACCGTCGACAGCGCCCTCAGTTCCGCGTCCGGTTTGTCGTCGCCGGGAAGCAGTGCCAAAGGCACGCCCGCGTCACGCAGATGGGCCGCATATTGTTCGGCCCCGTATTTCCAGTAGCCGACGCCGCCAAGCACACGCGCCACAACCAGCCGAGACTTCGTCGCGCAGTTGTCGATATGCAGGTCGACCGACATCGGGTGCGCCAAATGCATCATGTTGGCAAGACGCAAACCGGGCGCGTCCGCCATCTCGGCCCGCGCTTGGGCCAACCCCGCAAGTTCCGTGTCGGCCGCCGAAATGAACACCAGATCCGAGGGCGTCTGCCCCAGATCAACCGGTTCTTTTCCGTCATCAATGCTGCCCGGAGTGGCTGCCAGAAGATGCATGTCGCGTCCCTTGCGTTAAGATGTTATGGACCGGCCAAACATGACCCGATCAAGGTGAACCCTATGGATTATAAAGCTGCCGGCGCGCCGAAACCTGCCAAGGGCAAGCCCCGCCACTCCGAACATAATGCCCGCGGGACCGAGAAGAACCCGCTGAACCGCAAAGACGACAAATCGGCGCTTTTGGCGCGGATGAAGGCGGCTGCCGATAAGGGCAAGAAGGCGTAAACGCCGATCACAGCGCTTTCTCCATGAAAATCGAACTGTTGGCCTCGGGATAGCTGCCAAATGGCCCGCATGTGCGGAACCCAACCCGTTCGTACAGACGGTGCGCCGCGTAAAGCACATTGCCGGTTTCCAGCTTCATCGCCGCATGTCCTTTGCGGCGCGAAGTTGCCTCGATTTGCCCAAGCAAAGCCTCACCCACGCCTTTGCCGCGCGCGTCGGGTGAGACGAACATGGACTTCACTTCGCCATATTCGCCCTTGTCGGCCAGTGCGCCTGTGCCAAGAATTACGTCGCCCTCGCGTGCCACGAAGAACGAGATCTCGGGCACGCACAGGTCGTCGATATTCAGGAAGAAATTGTCCTCGGGGGGAAACAAGCTCTCCATCAAGGCATGGCTTTGCTTCAGCAACGCCGTGGCCTGAGGATCGCGCGGATCGCCAAGGACAACCTGAACGGTCATGCGATCAGCGCCTGTGTTATGGCGTCGCGGTTCAGTCCCGACTGGCCAATGACCACCAAACGCGTTTCGCGGGGCTGGGTGCCGAAGGGCTGGTCGAAATAGGTGTCGACGCGGGGACCAACCGCCTGAAGCGTCAGACGCATTGGCTTGCCTTCGACGGCCGCGAAACCCTTCAAGCGCAGGATGTTGTTGGCGCGGATCACGTCGGCGACTTTCTCGGCAAAGGCTTTCGGGTCGGCGACCTCGCCCAGCGTGACCACGAAGCTTTCAAACGCGTTATGGTCGTGATCGTGGTGGTGATGATGGTGATCATCGTGATCGTGGTGATGGTGGCCGTCATCATGGTCGTGGTCGTGGTCATCGTGATGATGATGCCCCTTCTCGTGCAGCGACAGACGGGCAGCCATATCATCTTCAGCACCCATGCCCTGCCCCAGCAGAACCTCGACCGGCAGCGCGCCCATGGTCGAGCGCACAACCTGCACGCCGTCACGGCTGTCCCCGGTCAGCTTCGAGACCAGTTGATCCGCTTCACCTTCCGCCAGAAGGTCGGACTTGTTCACCACAATCATGTCGGCGCAGGTCACCTGATCCTTGAATAGCTCGGACAAAGGCGTCTCGTGATCTAGGTTCTCGTCGAGCTTCCGCTGCGCCTCGACCGCATCCAGATTGGAAGCGAACTGACCGTCAAACACGGCTTTCCCGTCAACAACGGTCACAACACCGTCCACCGTCACGCGGGTCGAGATCTCGGGCCATTGGAATGCACGAACCAGTGGTTGCGGCAAGGCCAGACCCGAGGTTTCAATCACGATGTGATCCGGCGGCGTGTCACGATCCAGCAGTTTCTCAAGCGTGGGAATAAAGTCCTCGGCCACGGTGCAGCAGATGCAACCGTTGGACAGCTCCATGATGTCATCTTCGGTGCAGGTCTCGTCCCCGCAGCCTTTCAGGATGTCGCCATCCACCCCCAGATCACCAAACTCGTTGATGATCAGCGCGATGCGTTTGCCTTTGGCGTTGTCCAGCATGTGACGGATCAGGGTCGTCTTGCCCGCACCCAGAAAACCGGTGACCACGGTGGCAGGTATCTTTGCTTGCATATTATCCTCCTTCGCCCGTCTCCCCGACGGGTGGGTTTCGATTTCGCATGGCAGGTCTCCTGGCTTTGCGGGTCGAAGCGCGCCGCCGCCTTCCCGACCCTTTGGATCAGTGGCGTTGGCGGGCGCTCTCCGCTTACAGTCGCGGGGGCGGCTGCACCATCAAACCCCGAATTGGGTCGTCCCCGGTGCATTCCCTTTTGTCCCATTGGGAACCATGCCGGACTTGTTTGCCGCGCGATGGGCCAGAGGGTCAAGGTCGAAACCGACCTGCGGGCGCGGAATGACGGCAAGACGAACGCGCCCAAACGGCGGCAAATGCAATATCTTGTGGATAACTCGCCGATTTCGCCCACATATCGGTGCAGGCCGTTGACTCGTCGCAATTCGATCCGAACAATCATCAGACGATAAGAATCAACGACGAGGCAGACCGCTTGCGGTTTTCGAAGATCAGACTGAATGGCTTTAAAAGCTTTGTGGACCCGACCGATCTGGTGATCGCTGACGGGCTTACAGGCGTGGTTGGGCCGAACGGTTGCGGGAAATCGAATCTGCTTGAGGCCCTGCGGTGGGTCATGGGTGAAAACCGCCCGACCGCAATGCGCGGCGGCGGGATGGAAGACGTGATCTTCGCCGGTGCTGCCTCGCGTCCTGCGCGCAACTTTGCCGAAGTCTCGTTGCTGCTCGACAATAGCGAACGTCTTGCCCCGTCGGGCTTCAACGAAAGCGACAACCTTGAGATCGTGCGCCGGATCACCCGCGACGCAGGCTCTGCCTATAAGGTGAACACCAAGGATGTGCGCGCGCGTGATGTGAGCATGCTGTTTGCCGATGCCTCAACCGGGGCGCATTCGCCTGCACTGGTGCGGCAGGGGCAAATTTCCGAGCTGATCAACGCCAAACCCAAAGCACGCCGCCGTATTCTGGAAGAAGCCGCTGGGATCTCGGGCCTGTATCAACGCCGCCACGAGGCCGAACTGAAACTGAAAGGCACCGAGACCAATCTGGCCCGCGTGGATGATGTGATCGAACAATTGGCCTCGCAACTGGGGCAGTTGGCGCGTCAGGCCCGTCAGGCCGCACGCTACCGCACCATTGGCGATGATCTGCGACTGGCAGAAGGCTTGCTGCTGTATCGCCGCTGGCGCGAAGCGGATGTCGCGCGCGCTGAGGCTCAAACCCAACTGACGGAACGCGTGAAGGCTGCCGCTTCGGCCGAAGGTGCTTCACGACAGGCCACCAAAGCCCGTCAGGACGCCGAAGACCGCCTCCCCCCCTTGCGCGAGGAAGAGGCCGTCGCCGCCGCAATCCTGCAGCGCCTGCAGGTGCAGCGTGACCAGCTATCGGATCAGGAAACCCAAGCCCGCGAACGGATCGAGACCCTAACCAGCCGCATCACACAGCTGACCCGCGACATTGATCGCGAAAGTGGGTTGAACAAAGATGCGGGCGAGACGATCGAGCGTCTGGAATGGGAACAAGATCAGATTACAAAGGCGTCTGAAGGGCATGATGATGCACTTGAGGCGTACAATGCAGATGCCCGTGACAGCGCCGCGATCTTGCAGGAACGTGAAGGTGACCTGACTCAACTGACTGAAGACGTCGCACGACTGGCTGCACGCCATCAATCTGCACATCGCCTGTTGGATGACAGCCGAAAAACGCTGGAAAAGAGCGAAGGCGAAGCCAACCGTGCGCGCTCTGCGATGGACGATTCCAAGGGTGCGTTAGATAAGGCGGCGGCTGATTTTGAAGCTGCTGGTGTGGCCCAAACGACAGCAGCCAAAGCGTCAGAAGATGCGGAAGCCGCACTTGTGGCTGCAGACGAAGCGCGCGCCGATGCACAATCGCGCGAGGCTGACGCCCGCGCGGCTCGCTCGTCCGCCGAGGGCGAGGTAAATGCCCTTCATGCCGAGGTTCAGGCGCTGTCCCGTCTGGTCGAACGTGATGCGTCCGAAGGCTCGCAAGTGCTGGACAGCTTGCGCGTGAAATCCGGGTACGAGAAGGCCTTGGGGGCTGCTTTGGCCGACGATCTGCGCGCGCCAGAGATTGACGGCGAAGCACCTTCAGGTTGGGCGTTGTTGCCTGGATACTCGCAATCGCAACCCCTGCCCGATGGCGTGAATGCGCTGTCGAACTATGTCACCGTGCCCGAAGTTCTGGGCCGCCGGATGAGCCAAATTGGCTTGGTCAAAACCGAAGACGCCGCGCGCCTGCAGGCAGACCTGAAACCCGGCCAACGTCTGGTCTCGATGGAAGGGGATCTGTGGCGCTGGGACGGGTTCCGGGCCGGTGCGGAAGATCAGCCCTCGACCGCTGCGTTGCGGCTGGAACAGTTGAACCGCCTGCAGGAACTGAAGCAGGATCTGGAAGAGGCCACCGCCCGCGCCGACGGTGCCCGCGCCGCCCATGACATGCTGAAAGCCCGGTTGGTGGAAACGACCGAAGCCGACAAACACGCCCGTGACGCCCGCCGTGACGCCGACCGCGCGGTAACCGAAGCCAACCGCGCGCTATCGCGTGCCGAGGCCGATCGCAACATCGCGGAAGGCAAGCTGGAGAACCTTGGGCTGGCCCTGAAGCGCCACGAAGAAGAAGCGATGGGTGCGCGTCAGCGTCTGGCGGAAGCTGAAAAAGGCGTGGCCGATCTGGGCGATCTGGATGCCGCCCGCACGCAGGTGGAAGAGGTCAAAATGGCCGTCGAAGCCGCGCGGATGACCATGATGTCCAAACGCTCGGCCCATGATGAATTGCGCCGCGAGGGCGAGGCGCGGACCCGTCGCAGCCAAGAAATCACAAAAGAAATCTCGGGGTGGAAGCACCGTCTGGAAACCGCGGGCAAGCGGATCGCCGAACTGGACGAGCGCAAAACCGAAAACGAGGCCGAGTTGAAAGATGCTCAGGCTGCACCAGAAGAGCTGGCCGCCAAACGCGAAGAGCTGGCTGACGCGATCGGCGAGGCCGAGACCCGGCGCAAAGCCGCAGCAGACAAGCTGGCTGAAGGCGAAACAGCCGAGCGCGAGGCCGCCAATGCCGAACGCGACGCCGAGCGCGCCGCTGGTGAAGCCCGCGAGGCCCGCGCCCGCGCCGAAGCCCGCGCGGATGCTGCCCGCGAAACCGTCGCCCTTGCTGCCGAGCGCATTCAGGAAGAGATGGAGATCACGCCGGAGGCCCTGCTGGAAACGCTGGGCGCTGATCCCGACAAGATGCCATCATCCGAGCAGATCGAACATGATGTGAACCGGTTGAAACGCCAGCGGGATTCGCTGGGCGCTGTGAACCTGCGTGCCGAAGAAGACGCGAAGGAAGTTCAGGAAGAACACGACAACCTGCTGTCTGAAAAGACCGATCTGGAAGAGGCGATCAAGACGCTGCGCTCGGGCATTGCCAGCCTGAACAAAGAAGGGCGCGAACGCCTGCTGACTGCATTCGAGCAGGTGAATGAAAGCTTCGGCACCTTGTTCAAGCACCTTTTCGGAGGCGGTGAAGCCAAGCTGGTTTTGGTCGAAAGCGATGATCCGTTGGATGCTGGGCTGGAAATCATGTGTCAACCTCCGGGCAAGAAACTGTCGACGCTCAGCCTGCTGTCAGGTGGCGAACAGACCTTGACCGCACTGGCGCTGATCTTTGCCGTGTTCCTGGCCAACCCCGCCCCGATCTGTGTGCTGGACGAGGTCGATGCGCCGCTGGACGACGCCAACGTTACCCGTTTCTGCGACCTGCTGGACGAGATGACCCGCCGCACCAACACGCGCTTTTTGATCATCACGCACCACGCAGTGACGATGGCGCGGATGGACCGGCTGTTTGGTGTAACCATGGCAGAACAGGGCGTCAGCCAACTGGTCAGCGTTGACCTAAAAAAGGCCGAGCAGATGGTTGCCTAATCTGGCTTTGCCCTTGCTCCTCTACAATCATGACCCTAGGCTTTCCCAAAGTCCGATTTGGAGAAACCTATGAAATCCATTCTTTTTTCCGGTGCCATGGCGCTGTCTGTGTTGGCGGGGCACTCTGCTAGCGCCGAGCAGGTCAAAGCGTCCGAGCCTGAAAGCGTTCTGGCCTATTTTGAAGACCTTGGCGCACCCGCAAAACTGGTTGAAGACAGCGTGGGCGATCCGTCTGTCGAGGTGCAGTACTATGGCACGAACATGGTCGTTTTCTTCTATGGCTGCCGAAACAACACCAACTGTAATTCACTTCAGTTTTTCTCTGCATATACAGCAGACAGCGAGATTTCGTTGGACGGACTGAACGAATGGAACGCCGAGCAGCGATATGGGCGAGCCTATGAAGCCGAGGACGGACGCAAGATGTTGGAATACGACATCTATACCGGTCAGGACGGCGTTAGCATGACCGATTTTGACGAGATTTTCGACATCTGGACAGAGGTTGTCGAAAGCTTCGAAGACGCGCTTTCCTGAAGCGTTCGCCCCCACCCACGCGGCTGGGGGCGCATTTCTTACAGGGCATTCAACAGTTTGGCGGTCGGCCACGCGTCAGCTGGCAGACCCAGACGGACCTGTTCAGCTTGAATGGCTGTCCGGGTTTTCGCACCCAGAATACCGTCGATTTTCCCCACATCATGTCCGCGCGCAGACAGTTTCTTTTGCAGCGCTTTCAGCTGCTGGCCGCTGAACGCCGGATCAGGATTGCCCGCGTTGAAGATCGGTGCTCCTTCCAGCCGGGTCGCAAAATAGGCGGCGGTGGTCACATAGACGAAGCTTTGGTTCCACTCGAAATACACGCGGAAGTTCGGGTAGGCGATAAAGGCCGGCCCTTTGCGCCCTTGTGGCAGGATGATTGACGCTTGAAGATTACCTGCGCCCAGCTCTCCACTGCGGGGTGTCACGCCCAGCGCGGCCCAGTCTGACACGGGTTTCGTGGTGGTCAGCCCGGTGTCGGCCCAGTTCAGATCGGTGGGCAAGGTGACCTCTTGCAGCCACGGCTCGCCCGCGCGCCAGCCCAAGCCCTGCAGCATCTTGGCCCCCGACAAAAGGGCGTCTGCAGGGGTTTGGCGCAGGTCGATCTTACCGTCACCATTGCCGTCCACCCCAGCCTCGATGATGTCACCGGGCAGCATCTGGACCATGCCGATCTCGCCCGCCCAAGCGCCGGTCGAGGTCGCGGGGTTGAACGCGCCAGCCTCGTACAACTCCAACGCCGCGAAGACCTGTGGCTGGAACAGTTCGGGGCGGCGGCAGTCGTGTGACAGCGTGACCAGAGAGTTCAGCGTGTTGAAGTCCCCTTGGAAGGCGCCATAGTCGGTTTCAAACGCCCAGAATGCGGTCAGAACACCGCGACTGACGCCGTATTCAGCCTCCATCCGATCAAAGGTCGCGGCGTGTTTGCGCAGCATGGCGCGCCCCCGATCAATTCGATCCTGACTGATCAAACGGCGCGAGAAATCGACGAACGGGCGCTGGAAAATCCCCTGCGAGCGGTCGGCCTTCAGCGTCGCTTGATCTTGCCGAACGGACGCAAAAAACTTGTCCACGGTGGACTTCGAATGCCCTTTGGCGATGGCCGCGTCTTTCATCGCGCCTACGAAGTCCGAGAAACTTCCACCACAGGCCACGGTTTGCGCCTGTGCGGGCAGGGCCAGAGACACCGCGACTGCCGCTGCTGAGAGAAGTTTTTGCATGCGAAACCCTTTGGTTAACTGCCTGGCGTGCAGATTAGCGCATTCGCATCACGTGACAACCGCAAGCGCGATCACGATCCCGACAAGGACCAACCATGCTGACCACAGCGCATCTACGGCCTGATCGACCTCTTTCGCGCCAATATCGCGCGCGCCGTCGCCGTTCACCCACGGGAAGTCCCGCATCTCGCCGTGATAAGCGCGGGGGCCGGACAGAGCGACATTCAGGGTGGATGCCATAGCGGCCTCGGGCCACCCTGCGTTGGGCGAGCGGTGCAGAGGCGCGTCGCGGCGGATCACCGACCAAGCAGACCATTTGCGGCGGGCGAGGATCAGGATCAGTGCGGTCAAGCGTGCGGGAATCCAATTCAGCACGTCATCCGCGCGGGCAGCGAATTTGCCAAACTGTTCATAGCGTTTGTTGCGATAGCCAATCATGCTGTCAGCGGTGTTGACTAGTTTATAGATCATCAACCCTGGCAGCCCGGCGATCAGAAACCAAAAGGCGGGTGCGACAACGCCGTCCGAGAAGTTTTCAGCCGCGCTTTCGATTGCCCCTCGCGAAATGGCATCATCTGACATGCTTTGGGTATCACGCCCAACGATCATGGAGACGGCTTTGCGCCCCTCTTCCGTCGATTGGCGCAGCGCATCGGCCACGGCTTGAACATGTTGGGCTAAGGATTTCTGGGCCATAAGGATGGCGGCGACTATGATTTCCAGCACCCCGCCAAAAGGGAGACACCGGACAATCCAACCGGTCAAACCGGCAACAGCGGCCAGGCACAAAATGCCGATAGCTCCTTTTCGAAAGCCAGCCTCGCCATCATTGAACCCACGTTCAAACCAGCCAATGGCCCGCCCCATCAGAACCGCTGGGTGCGGCACACGTTTCCACGCCCAATCGGGTTCGCCAAAGATGGCGTCGAGTATTAAGGCCAGAGCAAGTGGGGCTGCGTAGATCATAAGGCAACCTCGAGCTGCGCCCAGCGGTCCGGGTGTGGCAATCCAAGGCGCAGCCAACGGTTCGAATAGGGGAAAATGCGGGACCAGACATGGTGTTCGGCCAAGCGGTCCTGCCACGCATGCGCGTCGCCGACATCGTAAAGTCGGAAGAGCGTCGTCCCGCCCAGCGCCTCGGCGCCGTTGGCCGTCATCAGCGCATCCAGACGTGTGGTGTCTTTGATCAGACGCGCGCGTGTGGCATCCGCCCACGCGAAATCCTCTAACGCCTGCGCGCCCAGCTCTAACGCCGGGCCGGAAACCTGCCACGGTCCTATGGTGTCGCGCAGCTTGGCAATCAGAACGGGGTCCCCGATCACAAAGCCAAGACGCAGCCCGGCCAGCCCCCAGAACTTGCCGAAGCTTTTCAGGATCAGAATGCCCGGTTCGATCGCGGCCTCGATCAGGCTTTGATCCGGCATCACATCGCAAAAGCTTTCGTCGATGACGGTAAGGGTGCGGTTCAAATCCAGATTTGGCCAGACGCGGCCATCGGGGTTGTTGGGATGCACAACAACACGGGCGGGGACCGCGTGATCGACGACGTCCCAACCCTGCGCCTGAAACCCGGCGGCATGTTCATTATAGGTCGGGCCTTCGATCTGCACCTGACCAGCTGGGAACAGCGATGGAATGCGGGCGATCAGAGCGGAAGCTCCGGGCGCGGCCAGAACCGCAGCACCTTCGGGCACGTTCCAAAACTTGCGCGCAGCCGCCTCGAGCCGCGCAAACGCGCCTTTATCGGGCAGTGCGGTCCACGCATCTGCCGAGAACGCCCCCACAGGGTAAGGCAACGGATTGATGCCCGTGGACAGGTCCAACCAGCCCGCACGCGTGCCGCCGAAGCGGGCAATGGCCGCGTCCAGCCCGCCCCCGTGATCGCGTTCCTTAGCTTGGATCATGTATCCTCCGGCAGGGGGGCATGGCGTGTCACGAAATGGCCTTTCACCGCCTGCGGCCATTCGCGATAGGGCACCTGTCCGGTTTCGCTGTCCGAATGGGCCCGCGCATAGTCAACGATGCCTTGCGCCGCTTCCTTGGACACCTCGAAACGACCCAGCGTGTAGCAAAGCTTGCCATGCGCCTGAATGGCGACGTTGCAGCTGTTGTCACAGCCCATCAGGCAGGACACGCGGCGGGTGCGCACATCGGTGCCTTCGGCCTGCGCCTCGATCAATGCGGCCAAGGCTTCACCGTCGGTTTGCTCCATCCCGCGTTCGGCCCAATCCGCGTGTTTACAGGTGTCACAGATGGTGATCCAGGTTGTCATGGCGCGCGCTCCTTCATTGTTATGGATGGTTCAAGCGGAAAACGCGGCGAATGACAACGCAAATTGCGCCGGTTCGGGGCTGTCCTGCGCCATATCCGGCTTCAAGGTTATGGCTTCCGTTTCCGTTCAAACCGACTAAGGTCGCGACATGACACAGAATACTCCCGTCACCGCCGTGATTTTTGACATCGGCAACGTATTGATCCGCTGGCAACCAGAGGAGCTTTACGACCAATGGATCGGCAAAGCCCGCCGAGAAGAGATGTTCGCCGCCGTAGATCTGCATTTTATGAACGAGCTTGTGGATCGTGGTGGGGATTTCCAGCAGGTGATCTATGAAACCGCTGACAAATACCCGGCCTATGCAGAAGAAATCCGCTGGTGGCATGATCGCTGGTTGGATCTAGCCAGCCCCGCGATAGACTTGTCTGTGGCAACACTGCGCGCATTGAAAGCCCGGAATATCCCGGTATTCGCCCTGTCGAACTTCGGCATCGGCACGTTCGAAATCGGGGAAGCCGCCTATGACTTTCTGTCCGAATTCGACCGGCGCTATATCTCAGGACATATGGGCGTGACCAAGCCCAGCGCACAAATCTATCAGATGGTGGAAGATGATTGCGGCCATGCGCCCGCAGGCCTTCTGTTCACCGATGACCGCGCCGAGAACATAGACGCCGCCGCCCGGCGCGGTTGGCAGACCCACCATTTCACCACGCCCCGCGCGTGGGCCGACACCCTGATCGCCCGCGACTTGATAAAGGAGAGCGACCTGTGACCCCCGAACTTATTCCATTTGAGGCCGATGAACTTCTCAGCTGGAAGAGTCTGGCCGACGCCTTTCTGGACGGACACACCAAACCGAAGGCTCAGATTGGGGATACGTTCCTTTATCGCGGCGAAGACACCATGCTGACGCGGTCAGCTTGGATCGACGGGCTGGGGATCGCGGTGAAGACCGCCAACATCATGCCCGGCAATCCGGGGCGCGGCGAGCCGATGATCCATGGGGCGGTGAACCTGTATGACGACACCACGGGGCTCTTGGAAGCCATCGTGGATTTCCACCTTGTTACCAAGTGGAAGACCGCCGGAGACAGCGCCCTCGGGGCGCGGCTTCTGGCCCGACCCGACAGCAAAGTGGTGCTGATCATCGGGGCGGGCACGGTCGGGCGCAACTTGCGCATGGCCTACGCTGCGATGTTCCCCGATGCGCGTTTCCTGATTTGGAACCGCAGCCCCGAAGGCGCGGCCAAGTTCGCGGACGAATTCGACAAGACCGACGCTGTGGCCACCTTGGAAGAAGGCTTCGCACAGGCGGACATCATCACCTCGGCCACCATGACAACCGACCCCCTGATCAAAGGCGAGTGGCTGCGTCCCGGCCAACACCTTGACCTGATCGGCGCCTATCGCCCCGACATGCGCGAGGCCGACGACACCGCCCTGACCCGCGCCCGCCTGTACATGGACAGCCGCGACACGGTGCTGGATCACATTGGCGAGTTCAAAGACCCGTTGGCCCGCGGGGTGATCAGCCGCGATGATGTGGTGGGCGATCTCTACGACCACCAAGATGGCGTCTTCACCCGCCAGCCCGAGGACATCACGCTTTATAAAAACGGCGGCGGCGCACATCTGGATCTGATGACCAGCCGCTACATTCTGGATGCGTGGCGCAAACGCTAAGCCAGACAAAAACAAACCCCCGGAAGCAGCGCTTACGGGGGTCGTTTTGACGGACAGTTGACAACCTGCCCATCGAACACTGTTCAGATCTTAAAGAAGACCTTCACGCTGTGCTTTTTTCCGAGCCAGCTTACGCTGACGGCGAATCGCTTCTGCCTTCTCGCGCGCTTTTTTCTCGGAGGGCTTCTCGAAATGCTGCTTAAGCTTCATCTCACGGAAGACACCTTCACGCTGAAGTTTTTTCTTCAGCGCACGAAGCGCTTGATCGACGTTGTTATCACGAACCGAAACCTGCATGTGGTTGTCACCACCTTTCTAAGTTAGAGTTTGCAAAAAGTTGCAGGAAGCTGGCTTCTAGCAGCGACGAAGCCTCTTGTCCAGTTCGCCCTCAGATGCGAGGAACAGCCTATGATCGAAAAAGATAAATTGCTTGAAGCCGCCCTGAACCACGTCCCGTTCGATGGGTGGTCAGATGCAACCCTTCTGGCCGCTGCCGAAGATTGCGACCTATCCGAGACCGATGCCCGTGCGATGTATCCGCGTGGAGCCGTGGATTTGGCACTGGCCTATCATCGGTCTGGCGACGCCAAAATGGTCGAGCGCCTGAATGCAGCTGACCTGTCAGAAATGCGCTTTCGCGACAAGATCGCAGCGGGTGTGCGGTTTCGGCTTGAGGTTGCGGATAAGGAACTGGTCCGTAAGGGCATGACCTTCTTCGCAATGCCTCAGAACGCCAGCGACGGGGCTGCTGCGTTGTGGACCACCTGCGGACTAATTTGGGAGACGCTGGGCGACAGCTCGACCGATCTGAACTGGTACACGAAGCGGGCGACACTTTCGGCGGTCTATTCATCCGTTGTGTTGTTCTGGCTGGGTGATGAAAGCGAAGGGGACGAAGCCACGTGGGCCTTCCTTGATCGCCGCATCGACGACGTGATGCAGATCGAAAAAATCAAAGGGCAAGCACGTGGATCGGCGCTTTACAAAGCGTTCATGTCCGGGCCGGGTAGAATCCTGGATTCGATCAAAGCCCCCGGAACGCCCAACCCGAACTATCCCGGCCGCTGGCACCCAGACGAGGACGAATAATGACCAAAAAGATGCGCGCAATTCAGATCACCGAACCCGGTGGTCCCGAGGTTTTGCAGATTTGCGAACAGCCCCTTCCTTCGCCGGGGCCGGGCGACATCCTGATCAAGGTTGCATTCGCCGGTGTAAACCGTCCCGACGCGCTGCAACGCGCAGGCAGCTATGCCCCGCCCCCCACCGCCAGCCCCCTGCCCGGCCTTGAAGCGTCTGGGGAAGTCGTGGCCGTGGGCGATGGCGTCACGCAGTGGACGGTGGGCGACAAGGTTTGCGCACTTCTGCCCGGCGGCGGATATGCGGAATACGTCACGACCCCTGCGGCCCACGCGCTGCGCATCCCAGATGGCATGGGCATGAAAGAAGCTGCTTGCCTGCCCGAAACCTTCTTCACTGTCTGGTCCAACGTCTTCATGCGTGGTGGCCTGCAAGCGGGCGAACGCTTCTTGGTCCACGGCGGCAGTTCGGGCATTGGCACAACAGCAATCCAACTGGCCAACGCCTTTGGCGCGCGAGTGTTCACCACAGCCGGGTCCGACGAGAAATGCGCGGTTTGCTCTGACTTGGGTGCCGAACGCGCGATCAACTATAAAGACGAAGACTTCGTTGAGGTGATGAAGCCCGAAGGCGGCGCTAACCTGATCCTCGACATGGTCGGCGGGGGCTATATCGCTCGAAACATCAAATGTCTGGCCGTTGAAGGCCGCATGGTGCACATCGCCTTCCTGTCCGGCCCCAAGGCCGAGATCAATTTCGCGATGATCATGGCCAAGCGCCTGACCGTCACCGGATCGACCCTGCGTCCACAATCTGATCTGGCCAAAGCCCGCATCGCCGAAGAGCTCTCGGAAAAAGTCTGGCCGCTTCTTGATGCAGGCCGCATCGCGCCCGTAATGGATCAGGTCTTCGCGCTGGAAGACGCCCACAAGGCGCACGCCCGCATGGAAACCAGCCAACACATCGGCAAGATCGTTTTGGAGGTCAGCTAGTGCCCTATATCGAACATGGCGGGAAGCGCATCCTGTTCATCCATATCCCGAAGACGGGCGGATCTTCGGTGGAAGACTGGCTCAGTTCAGTTGCCCCGTTGCGGATGCACAATCCGATCCCGACACACGGGCTGCGCCTGACGCCTCAGCATCTGCGCATGACGGATGTGGAAGCTATGTTCGGTGCGGATTACTTCGACTTTGTCTTCGCCATCGTCCGCGACCCGTATAAGCGACTGGAATCCGAGTTCAAAATGCGCACCAAACGGTCTGCCGATGTGATCGCGCAGAAGGGACGTTTCCAGTCTTGGGTAGACCGCGTGCTGAACAAAGTGAAATCCGACCCGTTCTTTCTGGACGGCCACCTGATCCCGCAATGGGAGTATTTGACCGACAATTGCACGATCTACCGGTTCGAAGATGGCATCGGCGAGATCATCAAGGATGTCTCCGAGAAAACCGGACTGCCCATGCCCGACGAAATTCCGCACCGTCGCGGATCGACAGATGTGCAGGTTCAGATGGACTGGACCACCAACAGCACCATCGCTGCAAACCAGAAATACCGGGCGGATTTCGAGAATCTTGGATATCAAATGACGGACACGGCGCAGGCACCCGTCGGGTTCAAGACTCGTATGGTTCGGTTGATAAAGTCGTAGTTACTTTATTGGGTCCAGCAACGCCTTCTGCGCCGTACAATCGCGCACGACATCGCGGGCGCAAGTACGAGGTTCAAGGTCTTTGGTCAGGCACAGGCGCGCCTCTTGAATGCGGTCGCCTTTGCAGGTGATGGTCAGCATGTCGGGGTGCCAGTCGGGATTGGCTTGAAGGAAGGCCTCTTCCACCACGGACGCGGGCAGGCGCACGGATTGGTCCAGTTTGCGAAACACGTCTGGGCGGTTCACGGCCCCGAACGCTTCACGCACAAGCGCATAGTAATCAGCCGCTTCAAGCCCCGCACAGGATCCGTGTTTCTTCCACTGATACCACGCGGCTCCGCTGGTACCGAACATATCGGCCTGCGCGGCGGTCATGGACCGGGACGGAGGGCGCACCGCTGTTTTACAATAGCTCGGCCAGCCGCGTTCATATTGCGGCCACAGCCCATGCACGACCCAGCCCAGATCTCGGTCGGGATCACATTGTTCGGATCCACGCTGATCGCCTGTCGTGGCACACCAATTCGGTGACCAGCTAAGCGACAGCACGTAATAGTCGAAATCCCCCGCACGTTCGCCTTCGGCCACACCGGCCCACGCCGCACTCAGCCAGATCAAGCCACCCAAGAACAGTTGACGCATTTGCACTTCCCTCTTTCGCCTTCCTTCCTTATATAGACCCCAAGTTCCCCGACAACGGAAACCCGTCTGGACCGCCAATTGGCACCAGACAGCCCAGCCAGGGCGCGGGAAAGTTGTATCCGGGCCGATATTGTAAGGAGTGTTCAGATGAGCAAACTGATCATGGCAAAAGCCACCGCTGTTTGGCTGGTGGACAACACGACGATCAGCTTCAAGCAGATCGCGGATTTCTGTGACCTGCACGAGCTGGAAGTACAGGGCATTGCTGATGGCGACGTCGCCACCGGCGTAAAGGGCTTTGATCCCGTGGCCAACAACCAGTTGGACCAAGAAGAGATCGACAAGGCTGAGAGCAATCCGCTGCACAAGCTGAAGCAGAAGTTCTATGCCGCTGCCTCGGGCGAAGAAAAACGCCGTGGTCCGCGTTACACGCCGCTGTCCAAGCGTCAGGACCGTCCTAACTCGATCCTGTGGCTAGTGAAATTCCACCCGGAATTGGCCGACGCGCAGATCGCCAAGCTGGTGGGCACCACCAAGCCAACCATCCAGTCGATCCGCGAGCGCACCCACTGGAACATCCAAAACATGGAACCGATCGACCCGGTTGCCTTGGGTCTGTGTAAGCAGAGCGAGCTTGACCAGGCGGTTCAAAAAGCTGCCGCCAAGCAAGCAAAAGAAGGCGGCGTGATGTCAGATGACGAGCGTCGCAAGCTGGTCTCGACCGAGCAAAGCTTGGCCATGGACACTGAACCCAAGATGCCCAGCGCGATCGAGGGACTGGAAACATTCACTTTGTCCGATGCGCCGGAAGAGAAAGAGGAAGAACTGCCCGACGCAGACAGCTTCTTCAATCTGCCGGACTCGAAAGACGAAGACGACGAATAAATTCAGAAACCCCGGCCCAGCGCCGGGGTTTTTCTTTGCGCAGGCAATTCTTCCTCAAATTTTCTCGTTCCCATTAAGTTCCTGTTCACCGTGTTGGGTGATGCTGTGTCAGACAGTATCGCCCAACCGGAGAACCGGGGATGAAAATCGAAGATATTCTTGCACAAGAACGGCGGGCCAGAATGACCGCCGAACGGCTTTTGGCCCAGAAACAGGCCGAGCTTTCGGATGCCAACCGCATACTGTCTCAGCATGCATTGTCACTGTCGGACGAAATAAGCGAGACCCGCGAGGTCGTCGAAGAAATCAAAGGGGAGAACACCCAAGTCCGCGCCGACCTTGAACGCGCCAACAAGGAGGTCGTGATCGCCAAACGGCGGCTGTGGGATTCGCTGGAAACCATCGAAGATGGATTTGCGGTGTTTGACCAGACCGACCGGATGATTGCCGCCAACAGCGCCTATCTGAAGCCCTTCGATGGGCTGACCTGCGTGGCGCCGGGCATCCGCTATGTCGACATCCTTAACATTGCCACCGAAGAGGGCATTGTCGATATCGGCGACCTTCGCCCACTGGCGTGGCGTGACATGATGCTGGATCGCTGGCATGCCCCCAAACGGGATCCCCTGAACCTGCGGCTTTGGGACGGCACCCACATTCAGCTTGTGGACCGCCGCTCGCGTGATGGGGATATGGTTTGCCTTGGATTAAACATCACTGAAACCATCACCTATCAGACCAATCTGAAAGAGGCCCGGCACCGCGCCGAGTCCGCAAACCGCGCCAAGTCCGCTTTCCTTGCCAATATGAGCCACGAGATTCGCACGCCCATGAACGGCGTCGTATCTATGGCCGAGCTGATGGCCGAAGGCGATCTGGACGACGAACAGCGCCTTTACGTGGACACGATCCGCAAATCGGGCGAGGCTCTGTTGACCATCATCAACGACGTACTGGATTACTCGAAGATCGAAGCCGCCAAGCTGGCCTTGCACCCCGAACCGTTCGATCTGGAAAAGACCATTTTGGACGTGGTGACGCTGTTGCAACCCACCGTGCAGGAAAAGGGCATCCAGTTGTCGATTGATTTTGACCTGTTCATGCCGACCAAATTCATGGGCGACGCGGTGCGCTTGCGGCAGATTTTGACCAACCTGATCGGAAATGCTGTAAAGTTCACATCGGAAGGGCATGTGCTGGTGCGCGCCATCGGGTTACCCGCCGGGGATGACAAGGATTACCGCGTCCATATCTCGGTCGAAGACAGTGGAATTGGCATTCCCGAAGACATGCAAGCCCACATTTTTGGCGAATTCAATCAAGTCGAAGACGAACGCAACCGCCGCTATGAAGGCACCGGGCTGGGGCTTGCCATCGCCCGTCAATTGGTCGAGCTGATGGACGGTCAAATCTGGCTGGAAAGCGAAGAAGGCGAAGGTTCCTGCTTTGGCTTCAATGTCTCGCTTCCCGCACTAAAGCATGCGGTCGAACCTCGGCTGCCCGACGAGCCGGGCAAGGCGGTTCTGGCACTGACCGACGGGTTGAACAAGACCATCTTGGAAAAACGCCTGAAAGCACTTGGGTTTGAAGTTGAATTGACATCCGCCACAACAGACCTGACCCAGAAATGTCAGGGCGCACGGGTTGTGTTCGTGGACGAAGCTCTTTGCGCTGCTGAGTCAAAGGACACTGATTCACTACAGGTGCTTAAATCGGCCTGCCCAGACATCAAATTGATCGTTCTGACTCCCCCTCAGAAGCGCGAAACTGATTGTAGCTGCGTCACCATTGCCTCGCATGTGTTGCACACTCCGGTACTGCGCAATGTGTTATTCGACACACTCAGCACACTGGATTTCGTCCCAGCAGTTACGGACGCAGCACCCGAGGTTGCAATCCCGCCGGTAGATACCATTGTTACCCCAGCTCAATCCCGCGTGATGCGCGTCCTGGCGGCCGAGGACAACAAGACCAACCAACTTGTGCTTTCGAAACTGGTCAAGTTTTTGAACATCGACCTGCGCTTTGCAAACAACGGGTTGGAGGCAGTCGAAGCATTTCTGGATTTCAAACCTGACCTGATCTTCATGGACATCTCGATGCCCGAGGTCGACGGCAAAGAGGCCACCCGTCGCATTCGCCTGATCGAGCAGGATCAGGGCATGACCCGCACCCGTATCGTTGCACTGACCGCGCACGCCATGACCGGTGACGCCGAAGAAATCCTGAAGCACGGGCTGGACAAACACCTGACCAAACCCTTACGCAAAGCCGCCATCATTGACGAGATCATGACGAACTGCCCCGATGACGCAACGCCCCCTATGGATGACGCCTGATCAGATCGCGTCGCGCAGGAATACCGGTTGATCGGGTTTGCTCATCTCGGGCTGATATTGATATCCGCCCAGATCAAACTCCAACAGCGCCTGCGGGTCACGCAGCCGGTTCTGCACCACGTATCGCGCCATCGAGCCACGGGCTTTCTTGGAATAGAAGCTGATCACTTTCGGCGTGCCGTTCTTCATTTCCATAAACTGCGGCGTGATCACGCGCAGGTTCAACTGGTCCTTCTGAACAACGGTGAAATACTCGACCGAGGCGCAGTTTACCAAGATCTCACTTTCCGTCTTTTGGCCCGCCTCGTTCAGCGCATCGGCAATGCGCGGCCCCCAGAATTCATAGAGATTTTTGCCGCGCGGGTTCACCATTCGTGTACCCATTTCCAGCCGGTGGGGTGCAATCTGATCGCGCGGGCGCAAAAGACCGTAAAGCCCTGACAGCAAGCACAAATGGTCATCGGCATAGCGCATCGCGTCCTCGTCCAGACTGGCGGCATCAAGCCCGGCATAGGTGTCGCCCGCGAACATTTCGATTGCGGGTTTTTCGCCCTGGCCGCTGCCAAAGACACCGAAGCGTTCGGCATTCAGCGCGCCCAGCTTGGGCGAGATATGCATAAGCTTTTCTAGACCTTCTGCACCGACACCCCGCGCAGTTTCGGCCAAGATCTCGGCTTGTTCAAGAAATCGAGGCCGCGTTCCCGCGCCGTTCAGCGCAGGTTTTTCGTCCAGTTTTTTGGCGGGCGAGACCACAATCAGCATATCATTCCCCTTGGCTTAAAATTTCCAAAAATGCCGGGCCAAACCGTTCGGCTTTGGCATCATTCATCCCGGGCATCCGTGCCAGCTCCTCGATGCTCGTCGGTTTACGCTCGGCAATCTTGCGCAGCGAGCCGGGCGCGATTGTCAGATATTTACCAGTCCCATCCTTGCCACGCAGCAAGTCCGTAGCGGCATCTTGCAACTGATCAAACAGGGACCCCGCGGCGCGGCCTGCCAGCTTGCGACGGGCGGGGTGCATATGTTCAACTTCGCCCGCAATGACCTGCAAAAAATCGGCGCCATAGCTTTCCAGCTTTTTCGCCCCAACGCCCCCAATCCGCGCCATGTCGTCCAACGTCGCGGGGCGGGTTTCGGCCATCTCGATCAGCGTTTTGTCGGTGAACACCACGTATGCTGGGACGCGGGCGGCTTCGGCCAGCGCGCGCCGCTTGGCTTTGAGGGCAGACAACAGCGGCGCGTCTTCTTCTGACACCAGCATCTTGGCGGCGGGACGACGCGCGGCTTTCAATGTGTCGCGCCGCAACGTGACCTGAGCTTCACCCCGCAGCACCGGATGCGCCTTTTGCGTGATGCGCAGCGCGCCATGCCGTTCGGGATCGGGCCGCACCAGATCCAGGCCCAGCATCTGCCGGAAAATCGCCTGCCACATGGGTTTTCCGTGATCCTGCCCCACCCCAAACGTCGGCAGGCTGTCATGGCCGCGTTCCTGCACCCGATCCGTCATCGTGCCGCGCAAAATGTCGATCAGATGACCCGAGCCAAAGCGCTCGTCGGTGCGTAGGATGGCGGACAGGGCTTTCATCACATCGACCGTACCGTCGAACAGATCCGGCGGGTTGGAACAGAGGTCGCAGTTTCCACAGGGTTCGGCCTCTTCCCCGAAATAGGCCAAAAGCTGCTTGCGGCGACAACCATGCGCCTCGGCCAGGCCCAACAGGGCATTCAATCGCCCGTGATCCGCCGAACGGCGTTCGGGCGGGGCCAAGCCTTCGTCGATCTGAGTACGGCGAAAACGAATGTCGTCGGCACCAAATAGGGTCAATGTCTCAGCAGGAGCACCATCGCGGCCCGCGCGGCCGATTTCCTGATAGTAAGCCTCGATGGATTTGGGCAAATCAGAATGCGCGACCCAGCGGATGTCAGGTTTGTCGATCCCCATGCCGAAGGCCACAGTCGCGACGACGATCAACCCATCTTCCTGTTGAAAGCGTCGCTCGACCTCGCGGCGGTCATCGGGCTCCATCCCGCCGTGATAGTGCACCGCCGCGTGACCCGCGTCGCGCAGTGCGTTCGCCAAAGTTTCGGTCCGGGCGCGGGTGCCAGAATAAACGATGCCGGATTGCCCTTTGCGGGCGGCTGCGAAGGATAGGATCTGTTGGCGGGGCGAATTCTTGGCGGCGAAAGCTAGGTGAATGTTTGGACGGTCGAAGCCGCGCAGGAACGCGGCAGGCGGTTCACCATCAAACAGCTTTTCAACAATCTCGGCGCGGGTTTCTTCGTCGGCAGTCGCAGTGAAGGCGGCCAAGGGCACGTTTAACGCGCGGCGCAGCTCTCCGATCCGCAGGTAATCCGGGCGGAAATCATGGCCCCATTGGCTGACGCAATGTGCTTCGTCCACGGCGATCAGGCTGGTTCCGATCCGACGGAGCAGGTTCAGCGTCCCACCCGAGGCCAGACGTTCAGGCGCCATGTAGAGAAGTTTCAGCTCGCCAAGTTCCAGCGCGGCAAAGACCGCATCGGTTTCTTCCTGAGTATTGCCCGAGGTTAGCGCCCCCGCCGAAACACCTGCCGCCTGAAGCCCCCTCACCTGATCACGCATCAAGGCAATCAACGGAGAAATGACCACCGTCACCCCATCGCGCACCAGCGCAGGCAATTGAAAGCAAAGAGATTTCCCGCCACCCGTCGGCATGATGGCCAGCGTGTTCTGACCGTCGCACACGGCCTGCACGATCTCGGCCTGACCGGGCCGAAAATCATCGAAGCCGAAGACGGATTTCAGAAGGTCTAGGTCGCGGGGCATGTATGTGCTGCTCGGTGTTTTGACAGCACAATCCCATGCCCGCGCGTGGGCGGCAAGCGAATTAGAAGAACGAGGCCGCGTTGTTGATCAGGATGATCCGCACCGCATAAAGCGCTACCAATGCCACCAGCGGGGCAAGATCTAGCCCGCCCATATCGGGCAGGAAGGCGCGAATACGGCCATAGACAGGTTCAAGCAAGCGGTTCAGCCCATACCAGATCTGCGCCACAATTGGCTGGCGCAGGTTCAGAACTTGAAAGTTGATCAGCCATGACATGACGATATGCGCGATCATGATGAACCAGCCGATGTCCACGATCAGCATCAGAATTTGAAACAGGGATTGCATGTCGGCTCCTTGAATTTGGTTCTCTGTCATCTAGGTCGCCTGCCGCCCAAGGGCAAGGGTGACGCGCGGTTGGGATTGACGTTTGGGAAAAGGCGCGGCAGGTCGGGCACATGTAAAGGAGCCGCCATGTATCCCGTTGTTCGCATGATCAAAGAAATGGTGAAATTCGCCAAGGCCGAGCCGCTGCCCGTCGATGGCGTCCATATCAGCCACCATCGTTGCTGGCCGTGGGACATCGACCTGTGGCGCGAGCTGAATAATGGGCGCACCCTGACCATGTACGATCTGGGCCGCATTCCTTTGGCCAGCCGCACGGGTCTAAGCCGCGCCTTGATCAAGAACCGCTGGGGGCTGACCATGGCAGGCGCCAGCGTGCGTTATCGCAAGCGTATCCGCACTTTTGCGCGGTTCGAGATGCGCAGCCGCTTGGTCGGCTGGGACGACAAATTCTTTTATGTCGAACAGACGATGTGGCTGGGCAAGGATTGCGCAAACCAGATCGTTTATCGCTCGGCCGTGACGGATCGCAACGGGATTGTCCCTTCTGACAAGGTGCGCGCCGCCATTGGTCACACCGGCCCCGCGCCCGAGTTGCCCGAATGGGTACAGGCGTGGATCGACGCTGACGCTACGCGACCTTGGCCACCTGAAATGTAAGTCCCCTTGCCCGCGCGCCAGTTTCCCTGTTTGATCGAAAAAAAGTACAGGGGCAGACATGGCAGAAATCTCGGCACGTAAGCGCATCTGGGGATGGTTCTTTTTCGATTGGGCCAGCCAGCCCTATAACACATTGATCCTGACCTTCGTCTTCGCCCCGTATTTCAAAACCGTGGTGGGCGACGGGGCGCAAGCGCAAGCCAGTTGGGGCTTCGCAGTTGGCACCTGCGGTCTGATTATCGCGCTGCTGGCGCCCATCCTTGGTGCCTTCGCCGACAACTCGGGCAATCGTCTGCGATGGATCTGGCTGTTTTCGATCATGTATGTGATTGGCAGTTTTGGACTGTGGTATGCAGCGCCTGACAATTTCAACATGACGCTTATTCTAATGCTCTTCGGCATCGGCCTGATAGGGATGGAGTTCGCAACGATCTTCACCAACGCGATGCTGCCCGATCTTGGTTCGCGAGAGGAAATCGGTAGCATTTCCGGCAATGGCTGGGCCTTTGGTTATATCGGCGGTCTGTTGACCCTAATCATTATGCTGGCCCTGTTCGTTGAACAAGAGAACGGCAAAACGCTGATCGGTATGACGCCCCCGTTCGGGTTGGACCCACTATTGAAGGAAGGCACACGTTTCGTGGGCCCTCTGACCGCGATTTGGTTCGCCATCTTCATGATCCCCTTCTTCCTATGGGTGCGCGATCCAAAACCGGTCAGCAGCGATCCTCTTTTGGTGCGCCACGCGCTGGCCAGCCTTTGGAATACGATCCGGTCGCTTCCGAAATCGCCCAGCCTGTTCGCCTATCTTAGCAGTTCAATGTTTTATCGTGACGCACTGAACGGCATGTACACGTTCGGCGGCATCTATGCGGCAGGTGTGTTGAACTGGTCCGTGGTAGACGTCGGCATTTTCGGCATTCTGGCGATCATCACCGGCGCAATTTTTGCCTGGATCGGAGGCCGTGCGGATCGGCGCTTTGGCCCGAAACCGGTGATCACCGCGTGCATCATCGTGCTAACTTTCGTCGCCATCTGCATCGTCTTCATCTCGCGCGAGAGCGTGTTTGGCGTGCCGGTCCCTGCGGACAGCAGCCTGCCGGACATCGGATTTTATATCCTCGGAGCGCTGATCGGGGCCGCAGGCGGCGCGCTGCAATCGGCCAGCCGCACAATGATGGTGCGCCAAGCAAACCCTGATCGAATGACCGAAGCCTTCGGCCTTTATGCCCTAGCAGGCAAGGCCACCAGCTTCCTTGCGCCTTTCCTGATCGGCATCATCACAGCAGCGACAGGCAGCCAGCAGCTCGGCGTCTCCCCGCTTATCGCGCTCTTTTTACTGGGACTTGTCCTACTCATCTGGGTTAAACCCAATGGCAACCACGCGTAGGTTTTCATATGAAACTGTTTGAAAAATTGATCCTTATAGCGGGGCTGGCCCTGACTGGCCTGCCTGCCGCTGCTCAACAGCCCGCAAAAGAACTGTTCGGTGCGGCCAATAAAGGCACTGCGACGCGGTCGGCGTCCTTTGGGTCTTATGCCAAAGGCTGTCTGGCCGGTGCCGAGCAGTTGGCCGAAACCGGGCCGACATGGCAAGCTATGCGCCTGTCGCGCAATCGCAATTGGGGTCATCCCGAGCTAATCGACTTCGTACAGAAACTGTCGCGCAAAGCTGCAAAGCAACCGGGCTGGAAAGGCCTTTATGTCGGAGACCTGAGCCAGCCGCGTGGTGGGCCGATGCTGTCGGGCCACCGCTCGCACCAGATTGGGTTGGACGCAGATATTTGGATGCTGCCACCCAAACGTCTGAACCTGAGCGCGTCCCAACGCGAGTCGATTTCCTCGATCTCGACCCGTCGTTCCAAGGGAGCTTACGTGAACCAAAACTGGACCCGCGCGCATCACGAGATCATCAAAGCCGCCGCCAAGGACAAGCGCGTGGCGCGGATTTTCGTCTTCCCAGGCGCCAAGGTCCAAATGTGCAAAGACGCCAAGGGCGACCGGCGCTGGCTTCGCAAAATCCGTCCGTGGTGGGGGCATCACTATCACTTCCATGTGCGGCTTTCCTGCCCCAAAGGTGTAAAAGGTTGCGTTAACCAAGCCCCGCCTCCTGCTGGTGACGGCTGTAAGGATGCTGAAAAGTGGGTGCAGGACATTCTGCATCCCAAACCCGCACCGAAAACCACCAAACCGACGACGCCCAGCAAACCCCGTGGTCCCCTGACCCTTAAGGATCTTCCAAGCCAATGCGGACCCGTTTTGTCATCGCGATAGCGGCCCTTGCCGCCCTTCTGACGCTTGATCTTGGCGCGCAACCCGTGTCGGATGCTCAGCTTGTGTCGGCCTATCGCTGGCACGGCAAGGGCGAGCATTTCGGCGGCTTTTCCGGGCTTGAGATCAGCGAGGATGGAAAAGGTTTCATCGCGATCACCGACCGTGGCTATGTGGTCAAAGGCAGCTTTGACCGCGAAGACGAGGTCATATCGGGCCTAAAAACCGCGCGCCTTGGCCCGCTGAAATCCCCCAAAGGCACCCCTTTTGGCCGGTTCAGATCGGACAGCGAGGGGTTGGCTTCCAACATGGACGGGCCTATTTTTGTCAGCTTCGAGGCTAAGCACCGCGTGATGCGTTTTGGTAGTGTCAGGACCAAGGGGCGTGCGTTGAAATTGCATCCCGACTTCAAGGAACTGCAAAACAACTCGTCGCTTGAAGCGCTTGCCATCGACCAGACCGGCACACTTTATACCATCCCGGAACGAACCGGGGTCGAAGGCTCGCCCTACCCGGTCTACCGCTTGCAAGCGGGCAGCCAAACGTGGGAGAAGCCGTTTACGATCCCACGCTTCGCGCCCTATCTGCCCGTGGGGGCGGACATTGGCCCAGACGGAAAGTTCTATCTGCTCGAGCGTCACCTCAGCGGTGTTTTGGGCTTCACCAACCGCGTTCGTCGATTTGATATCACCCCAGATGGTTTCAAGAACGAAGTCGAGTTGCTACGCACCCCGGTCGGCCTGCATGACAATCTAGAAGGGCTTGCCGTTTGGCGTGACAACAACGACAACATCCGACTGACCATGGTCTCGGACGACAATTTCAAGTTCTTCCAAGTGACAGAATTCGTTGAATACGTGGTCCTGACCCCATCCCCAGATCCGACTCTGACCGCGAACTGACGCGACATCCCCCTTGTTTACAAGGGTTGATCTGTTGGCATTCCCGTTATAGAAGCGCCCCGTCCTTGCCTTGCAGGGGCCAAGTCTCCGCAACCTTGCTAAAACGGACCAACATCATGACCCGTCTTATTCCTGGCGTTATCGCCATGGCCGCCATCGTCGTGGCCTCTAACATTTTGGTGCAGTTCCTGTTCGGCCAATGGCTGACTTGGGGCGCCTTCACCTATCCGCTCGCTTTCCTTGTCACTGACGTGATGAACCGCGTCTACGGCGTATCCGCTGCACGCAAAGTCGTGCTGGTCGGCTTCGTCACCGGCGTGATCTGCAGCTTCATCGGCACCCAGATCATGGGCGAGTTCGGCCCGCTTGTAACGCTGCGCATCGCGATTGGATCCGGCCTTGCCTTCCTGACCGCACAGCTTTTGGATGTCGCTATCTTTGACCGTCTGCGCGAAGGCCGCTGGTGGCGTGCCCCGGTTGTCTCGACCTTGATCGGCAGCTCGGTCGACACTGCGATCTTCTTCACCATCGCGTTTTCGGGCGCACTGACTTTCATTGAACCCACCAACGATGTCAGCTGGGCGGGCGAGGTTTTGCCGCTTTTGGGCGCAGGCCCGATGGCCCCGCTTTGGGTGTCTTTGGCGGTTGCTGATTGGATGGTCAAACTGGCCCTTGCGCTGCTTGCTTTGGTGCCATTCCGCGTACTGGTCACAAAACTTTCACCAAATCCTGCGTGAAAAGTTTTGACAAACGCAAAATCTGTGGCAACCTCCTAGATATAGAAACAGCGAGAAAGGAGGTGTCCATGTCTAGAGATACAACGGAGCGAGGTGCTGGGACAACCTAGGTCGCGACCATCCGGGGCAGCCCCTGGACAGGATAGCAGGCCGAGTTGACCTAAGTCTAACCGGCCCCACCTCCTAAATTCTCGAAAGGGTCGTCCCACTGGGCGGCCCTTTTCATTTGGCCCCTTTCATTTTGGATCCAGAACGGACTAGGGTGCCCCCATGATCCGCGTGACCGACGATATCATCCTGCAAGACTGGGAGCTCAGCGAAAGCTTCACACGCTCGTCCGGTCCCGGCGGGCAGAATGTCAACAAGGTCTCAACGGCCGTTGAACTCAGGTTCGAAGCCGCCCGCTCGCCCCATCTGACACAGGCCGTGAAGGCGCGCTTGAAACGTATCGCGGGCCGCAAATGGGCGCAGGACGGGGCCATCACAATCCGCGTCGAAGACACACGCAGCCAAGCCCGCAACCGCGAAATCGCGGCAGAACGTCTGGCCGAAATAATCCGAAAAGCGCTGGTCGCGCCCAAGCGACGTATTCCCACCAAACCCACCAAAGGCTCGCAACGGCGACGCATGGATGCCAAAACCAAACGCGGTCAGGTGAAAGCCCTGCGTGGCCGCGTGAACGAGGACTAGACCCACATGAAAACTGATCTTCTGGACCGCCGTACGCGGCTTCTTGGCCCGAACTTGACCACCTTCTATCACGATCCTGTGCATGTGGTCCGGGGCGAAGGTACGTGGCTATGGGACGCGGACGGAAACCGCTATCTGGATTGCTATAACAACGTCCCGCATGTCGGCCACGCGCATCCGAAAGTGGTCGAGGCGATCACCAAACAAGCCGCCACGCTGAACACGCATACCCGTTATTTGCATGAAGGCATTCTGGACTACGCCGAGCGGCTGACCGGCACGATGGATCACGGGTTGGACACGATGATCATGGTCTGCACGGGCTCCGAGGCCAACGACATCGCTCTGCGCATGGGCCGCGCAATGACAGGCAAGACTGGCATCATTTGCACCGACAACACCTATCACGGTAACACGGATCTGGTCAGCCATCTGTCGGCCAAGCGTATGCCAATTGGTGGGCCGGTGGATTGGGTAAAGAAGGTGCCCTCGCCCGATACATTATCCCCGCTTGGTGGCAGTGCTGAAGCGCAAGCCCAAGCCTTTGCCGACGAAATTCAGCGCGCTATCAATGCGCTAGAGGACGAAGGCCACGGCTTCGGCACATTGATACTCGATCCGTTCTTCGCCAACGAGGGCTTCCCGGATCTGCCAAAGGGGTTCCTTGACCCGACCGTGGAAGTGGTGCGCCGAGCTGGCGGGATCATTATCGCGGACGAGGTGCAGCCGGGCTTTGGCCGCACCGGGCGCAACTTCTGGGGACATGATCGGATCGGGCTGGCTCCGGACATTGTGACGATGGGCAAGCCGATGGGGAACGGGCATCCGGTGGCAGCTGTAGTGACCCGCCCTGAAATCATGGCCGAGTTCCGCACGCGATTTGGATACTTCAACACATTCGGCGGCAACCCGGTATCGGCGGCCGCAGCGATGGCTGTTTTGCAGGTTCTGGAAGACGAAAAGCTAGTCGAGAACGCACGCGACACAGGCGACTATGCTCTTAAGCTGCTCAAGGAGCTGAAGCACCCAATGATCGCTGACACGCGGGGCGCTGGGATGTTCATGGGGATCGAATTCACGCGAGACGGCGACCCGGAAGGGGCGGCTGGGTTCTGCAAGGATCTGGTCGAAGAGATGCGGAACCGCGGCGTGTTGTTGCATCTTGTTGGGCGGTACTACCACGGGATCAAGATCCGTCCGCCGATGTGCTTTGACCGATCTCAGGCCGAGCTTCTGGCCGAGACTCTGGACGCCGCACTGAAAGCAGTGCCTGCATGAACTCCTTTTTGAAACAAGCGCTAAAGGCATGGGATGCGCAGCATGTTCGGATGATCAAGGACCGCGAGAACGCGGTGCATGAAGTGCGGGTGGCGGGGAAACCTGCCGCGCTGCGGTTGCACCGTCCCGGGTATCAATCCGAAGCTGCCATTCGGTCGGAACTGGACTGGATGGGCGCATTGGCCGAGGCGGGTATGCGGGTGCCCTCGCCCATCCCGACGAAGGGCGACGCCTTTGTATTCTCGAATGGGTCCGATCAATGCGCGACAATGGTGTCGTGGGTCGAGGGTGCACCGATTGGGGAGAGTGGGGTGCCGCTGGAAGGTACGGCGGAAGCGCAGGCAGAGCTGTATCGAAAGGTCGGAGCAGAGCTGGCAAAACTGCACAACCTGACCAACGAAATCACCCTGCCTGACGACTTCACCCGGCACAGGTGGGACATCCCGGGGCTGCTAGGGGATGACCCGTTTTGGGGACGGTTTTGGGAGTGCCCAGCGTTGAGCGAGGACGACCGAAACATGGTGCTGCGGGCGCGGGCTGTAGCACATGATCTGGCGACGGTTTACCTTGAAAACGGAGCGGATTTCGGGCTGATCCACGCAGACGCCCTGCGTGAAAATGTTTTTGTTCACAATGACGCCCTGACCCTGATCGACTTCGATGATGCGGGGTTTGGGTTTCGGCTTTACGACCTTGCGGTGATGATGACCCAAAACGCCGACGAACCCGCATATGAGGCGATCAAGGCGGCGGCGCTGGCGGGATATCGAGACCACCGCGCGCTGAGCCAAGAGGCGGAAGACCTACTGCCCATGTTCCTAATGATGCGTCGCTTTGCGTCGATGGGCTGGGCGGTTCCGCGGTACGACCCGACCGGCCCCGAGGTCGCCAGCTACACCCAAAAAGCCGTCACCGCCGCCCGGAATTTTCTTGGGGGATAAGGGGCGGAGTGTACCTGTTAGCACTCGCAATGTGTCAGGTATTGGTCGGATGCAACTTCAGCTCTTTTGCTTCTAGACCAACCAATATGTCCAACGAGATTTCACCTTGATACTCGAACATAAACTGTCCGCTCCGGATCGAAAGAATAGCTAAACCTGGCTCCAATATTTGAGAGACCGTGCCCATAATCAGCGTATTCTTCCCTTGAATGGAGAGGCCGCTTTCGCCTGAGCACGGCTTCAGTGTTTCACCGGCAATGAAAACTTCGGCGGTGTCTAGCTCACAGTATATCCAATCCGACTGCGGCGGTTCGGCCTGAAACTCCGCTAAAAAATTGCCGACGGGTGATTCATAGGCTTCAGGACGCTGCAGTTTTCTTACCTTTATCTGCACAACTAGTTTTCGTCCTCGTATCCGGCTAAACTTTGTAGAAAGTTGAACGCTATCTCTGGTTGCTTGCAACTAAACGTCGCCAAGCTGTTTTCCCAGTCTTCCCCTTTGATCAAGAAGGCTTTAAATGATCCCGCAGCTACGTTGGTGCCATCTCCATAGAACCCTAAATCTACGACAAGGGAGCCCTTCGAAAACTGCGCTAAGTCCTCGGACAGGTAGTCCTCATCTAATACTTCAAGAGCTTTGGCGACAGTCCAGCCGTGCTTTCGGAACACGGCGTTTATTTCATCGGGAGCAAACGCCATAGAGCCTAAACCACAACCTCCATCCCGACCTGCTCGCCAACCCCAAACACCCGCTTATAGCGTGCGATCTCGTCCTCTGGCCCCATCGCCTTGTTGGGGTTGTCCGACAGCTTCACCGTCGCCCTCCCATTCGCTTTCACGGCCTTGCAGACCAGCGAAAATGGGGCGAGGGCATTATCCGGGACGAGGTCTCGGAAATCATTCGTAAGCAGGGTGCCCCAGCCGAAGCTGGTACGTACGCGGCCTGCGAATTGCTGGTGCAGTTCAATGATCTTGTCGGTGTCCAGACCGTCCGAGAAGATGACCATCTTCTGGGTGGGATCCTCGCCACGGGATTTCCACCAGTTGATGGCGGTTTCGGCGCCTGTGGCGGGGTCTCCGCTGTCGATGCGGATGCCGGTCCAGCCCGCGAGCCAATCGGGCGCGTTGTCCAAAAAGCCCTTGGTGCCATAGGTGTCGGGCAGGATGATGCGCAGGTTGCCGTCGTGTTCTTCGTGCCAGTCGGCGAGCACGTCATAGGGGGCTTGGGCAAGCTCGGCGTCGTTTTCGGCCAGGGCTGCGTAGACCATGGGAAGTTCGTGGGCGTTGGTGCCGATGGCTTCGATGTCGCGTTTCATGGCGATCAGGCAGTTCGAGGTGCCGACGAAGCTGCCCGGCAGCCCCTCCATCGCGGCTTGCACGCACCAGTCCTGCCAGAGGTAGGAGTGGCGGCGTCTTGTGCCGAAATCGGCAAGGCGCAGGCCGTCGAGGGTGCGGAGTTTCGAGATCTTCTCCCACGCGCGGGTCATGGCGCGGGCGTAGAGGACTTGCAGTTCGAACCGGCCCATGCCGCGCAGGACGGCGCGGGAGCGGAGTTCCATGAGGACGGAAAGCGCGGGGATTTCCCAGAGCATGACCTCGGGCCAGGAGCCTTCGAAGGTAAGCTCGTATTGGTCGCCGACGCGTTCGAGGTGATAGGCGGGGAGGCGCATGTTCTCGAACCACTCCATGAAGTCGGGGCGGAACATCTGGCGTTTGCCATAGAAGGTGTTGCCGCGCAGCCATGTGCTTTCGCCGCGAGACAGGGTGAGCGAGCGAATGTGATCGAGTTGTTCGCGCAGTTCGCCTTCGTCGATGAGGTCGGCAAGGGGAACGTATTTCGAACGGTTGATCAGGCTGAAGGTGACTTGGGCGTCGGGCTTGTTGCGAAAGACCGACTGGCACATCAGCAGTTTGTAGAAATCGGTGTCGATCAGCGAGCGGACAATCGGGTCGATCTTGAAGCTGTGATTATAGACGCGGGTGGCAATGTCGACCATGTTAAGCCTCCAGTTTCACGCCAGCGGCGCGCATGTTGTCACGGGCGGTGGCGAGGGATCCATCAAGGTCGATGGCGCGGCAGGCGGGTTCAAGGACGGTGACGTTGAAGCCCAGTTTCGCGCCGTCGATTGCCGAGTAGGCAACACAGAAGTCAGTGGCGAGGCCGACCAGGGTCAGCTTGGTGACACCACGGGTGCGCAGGTAACCTTCAAGCCCGGTTGGGGTGGTCTGGTCGTTCTCAAAAAATGCGGAATAGCTGTCTATCTGCGGGCTGAAACCTTTACGGATCACCATGTCGGCAGGATCGGTCAGAAGGTCTTTGTGGAAGGCCGCGCCTTCGGTGCCTTGCACGCAGTGGTCTGGCCAAAGGACTTGGGTGCCGTAAGGCATCTCGGTCACCTCAAACGGGGCTTTGCCATCATGCGAAGTGGCGAACGAGCTGTGCCCCCCCGGGTGCCAGTCTTGCGTAAAGACCTTCACGCCGTAGTCGGGCAACATTGCGTTGATCAGGGGCACGATTTGGTCGCCGTCCGCTACGGCAAGTGCGCCGCCGGGGCAGAAATCGTTTTGCACGTCGATCACGATCAGGGCTTCATCTGCGGTACGCATGGGCGGTCCTCCTTGAAAGTTTATGGGTAAGGACCGGGCGCGGAAGGGTCAAGGGAATGGAGCGTGATGTCACGGGATGAGCGCCACAAAAAAAGGGCGCGCTGGAAGCACGCCCTTTCGCCGTCAAAGGACGGGTGTCTTAAAGTTTGTTCACATCCACTGCGATGCCGGTCATCTGACGCAACAGGCCAAGCAAGGTGCTTGCCGCAGCGACCGAGCTTTCGGTGACAAGTACGGTGTCCTTGCTGCGGACTTTAAACTTGCCCGCGCTAAACAACCCATCAGCGGTGGTCAGATCGATCACAAAGACACTACGGGCATTGTTCGGCCCTCGGTCGTCTTGACGCACGGCGGACTGTGGATATTCACGTAGGATCAGAATCCCCTTCGGGTTCGCGCGGTTGTCGGTCAGGCCGCCCATCAGTGACATCGCGTCCAAAGCCGAAATCTCGGATTTCGAGAAGGATATCAGCGCCTCTTTCGAGGCAGCACCAAGCGAGCGGAAATAGCGGCGGTCATCTTCAAGCGCGAGCTTGTCGCCGGGCTTGAGATAGGCGTCATAGGACGCATTCGACATTACCTGATCCAGCGGGCGCAGATAAGTGCGGTTGCCGCGGATCAACTTGACGTTGGGGCTATTAAGGTTGCGATCAGGACCACCAGCTGCGGCAACTGCGTTCAAAACAGTAAAGGCGGGATCGTCCAGCGTGATCGGACCGGGGTTGGTTACGCCCGACACAACCGAAATTGTCCCACGTGTGCCTTGGGTTACGTCCAACTGGACCTGGGCCGAGGGGATGACCTCGACATACTTCCGTTGGATGCGGGCGCGGGCGGCCGAATGAGGCATCCCGGCGATATGTACAGTGCCGACGAATGGCAGGAAGATGGTGCCGCCAGCAGAGACTTGCATGTTTTGCATCTGAACGGTGTTTTGGTTCGGGGCCGACAGAAGAGACGATTCTTCGCTATCCCAAACGGTCACGTTCACCCGGTCAAACGGTCTGATTGGCTTGTCGGCCGCCGCCGCGCCGCGCGAGGGCCAGGAATAGTTCCCGTCCGTATTCGGCGCTGGCCAGCGAGATATCGCCGGCAAGGTGGTCTTGGTCACGTTGTAGACGGCCAAATCGGTTCGGTTTTCAGCATTCCCACCCACAATTTCGGATTGAATTGCCGCACCGCGTGGTGCGCCACAGCTGGCCAAAATAAGAGCCGAAACCGTAATTAAAACAAAACGCATACGCGCAACCCCCAAGTTTCATTGTGGTTCAAGGCAGCAAACCAATTGGCCGCACATTAGTAACGAAGTGGTAATTTCTCAAGCGCCGAGAGGCAGATTTCGATGTTATTTCCGAACTGTGCACAATTTGCAGTAGTCCCATCACAATCAAGGCCGGTCAGGCGGTCATCTCGCGGTGCAGTGCAATCGCTTCTTCAACATCATCAAAGTAAGTCAAACGCCCTTCGTCCAGAATGCACGCTGCGTTGCAGACGCGCTTAATCACACGCAGGTTGTGCGTGACCAGAAGCGCGCCGCTTGTCTCCATCCGGTCCTGAAACACGCGCATGCTTTTCTTACGAAACGACGCATCACCTACGGATGTAACCTCGTCGACCAAATAGACGTCGAACTTGATCCCCATGGACAGACCGAACGCAAGGCGTGAGCGCATCCCCGAGGAATAGGTGCGTACAGGCAAATAAAACTGCTGCCCCAGCTCGGCGAAATCCTCGACATATTCACGCAGTTCTTCGGTATCAACGCCATAGATGCGCGCCAAGAACTTGGTGTTCTGCGCGCCCGTCAGGTCCTTGTGGAAACTGCCTGCAAAGCCGACCGGCCAACTGACCGTGCCATCAATGTCGATGGTGCCGCTGTCCTGCCGCATCGTTCCGGCCACCATGCGCAGAAGGCTGGACTTCCCAGCCCCGTTGCGCCCCAAAAGGCCGATCACTTTGCCTGGCTCGAAATCAACCGTGATGTTGTCCGCCACCACCTTGGTCTGGCCTTGCAGCCTATAGGCTTTGCGCAGGTTTCGGATCCGGATCATGCCACGGCCTTATCGTCTGTCGCGGATCGAGTAATACACCATCGTCGCCACCACCCAGATGCCGATAAGGAAGGCCGACAAGGTGGCCAGAATTATCAGCCGTTTGGGATATTCCGGGGTCTCGGCCAATGTCGGTTCGATATAGGCCGCCAGATAACGCGATTTGCGCGCCGCTTCAGCAGTCGCCACATCCAATGCCGCAAGGGCTGACAGATAGGCTTGTTCGGCAAATTGCTTATCTACGGACAAACGCTCATAATCGCCGATCAGGTTCGCATAAGCACCATTCACAGTGCCGTCAGTAGAACTGAAACGCGCGCGTTCGTCTTCCAGACGTTGTTTGATCACGTCAACGCGGCGGCGCGCTTGGACCAAACGGGGATCGCCTTCGCGTGCCGTCTGCATCAGGATGTCCAGATCAATTTGCGCGCCAGCAAGCTGGTTTTGAAGCGAGTTCAAAAGCCCCATACGCCCAACGATATCAGCATCGGGGTCAATGATCTGAGTTTCAAGGCGGAACTTCTGAATGGCCGCACGCGCCGTGCTGAGGCGCTCAACCGCCTGCTCAAGTTCGCTGCGTGCATAGCTAGTCGAATCTTCGCGCGCGACGGCGGTCAATTTGTTGATCATGACGGTGCTTTCGTCATAGATCGCATCGGCCACTGCCTTGGCGTCTTCCGGAGTAAATGCGGTAACACGCACCTCGATCAGACCCGAGCCGCTATCATAGAACACTTTAACAACACGGGCCCAGAATTTCTGAAGGCCTTCGATGGTGACATCGGGATCAATACCGAAAATAGGGTCGGACGGCATGTGATACATCGAACGCAGGTCCAGCTTGTCATCTACAAGCCGCACGATGCGTTGGCTTTGAATGAACTCGAACAGCACATCGGTATCGGTGCCGCTGGACGACCCCGCCAATTCAGTGATCCCGCCCAGCATTTCAACCGGAGACGCGCTGTTTTCAGCCCGAACCGAGAACCCAAGATAGGACGCATACTGATCGTGGGCGATAACGTAGAGATAGACCGTCGCCAGCAGGATCGGCGTCAATACGCCGAGAACAAAGAAGTTGCGGATCAAATTGTGCCGCCTACGCGCACGCGCTGGTTTAGCGTGCGGTCGCAAGGGCGGAAGCTCTTTTTCCGCCTGCTCTTTGTTCGTAGGCTCGTCCTCGCCCCAACCGTCATCATCAAGCTCGTCCTGCTCGGCTGCAGTGGTCTGCGATTCCTTGTCAGTCTTGGCATCGTCCTTGGGCTTAGGCGCGTCGGGAGATTGGGTCATAGGCTATCCACGGCAAAACATTTTGCAAATCATATGCATTGGCGGCAGTTATCGGATACCTGTTAAGACGAATCAACTCGATATTACCCGTATGACCGCAACACGCACCGCAGATCCTACCCGTTTCAAGATGGGGCGCACCGTCGTCGCCCTGATGCTGCGCGAGATGTCGTCAACCTATGGACGGTCAAGCGGCGGCTATATCTGGGCTTTGATTGAGCCGATCAGCGGCATCGCTTTTCTGACCGTCGTTTTCTCGTTCGCGCTGCGTTCGCCGTCGATCGGGGACAGTTTTGCGCTTTATTACGCAACCGGCATGCTGCCCTTGGGTCTGTTTCGGGCAATAAGCGGAAAGACTGCGAGCGCCGTCAGATACTCGAAACCTCTGCTTGGGTATCCCAGGGTGACTTTCGTCGACACAATCTTGGCCCGCGTCATTCTAAACAGCCTCACACAAATGCTAATCAGCGCAATGCTGATCGGCGGGATGGTGATGATCAGCCCATCCTTCGTGTTTCTGAACATCCCTGAGATGGCGCTGTCTTTCCTGATGGCAATATCGCTGGGAATTGGGATCGGAACGCTGAATTGCTTCTTGTTCTGGCGCTTTGACTGGTGGGAGCAATTGTGGAAGGTGATAATGCGTCCCCTGTTTATCATTTCGGGCGTTCTCTATAATTTCGACGATCTGCCCCTTTTCGCGCAGGAGATCCTTTGGTGGAATCCGATTGTGCATGTGATCGGACAGATGCGGATGGGGGTCTATGCCACCTATGAACCCACCTATATCTCGTATATCTTTGTCTTCGCAGTTGCGCTGTCGACCCTGTGCGCAGGGCTGTCTCTTCTCAGCCGTTATCACGACGACATTTTGTACAAGTAGGCAAGTCAACCGCTACGGATCTTCTTGATCTAAACACGGTTAAATGCAATTCCTCGCTCGCTGCCCGCAGGCGAATGAAATCTAAGGGCGGAAAACCATTTATATGGGAGCAGACAGGATATGATTTTCGGAACGCGCAAGACATCCGGTCGCACGCTGCTGATACATATCGGAGACCACAAGACGGGCTCGACCACCATTCAGAATGCCTTCGCGACAAGCTGCGTGCAGATCGAAGGTGAGATCCCATGCTATCCTAACAAACTGAACCACAATTTCCTGCCCTCGGCCCTTCGGGATCGATACGAAGGGCACGGTGTTAAGAAAGACGCCCACAGCCGCGCCGTCCTGAACAAACTGGGCCACCGCCTGAAAGGTGCGTCGACAAAACACAGCCTGATATCAGGCGAGATGCTGGAACGCACGCCCCCAGCATTGGTGAAGCGCTTCTTGGACGACTATATCGGGCGGACATTCGACGAGGTGCGCGTCATTGCCTATGTCCGCCCCCATGCCGAGCGGCTTCTGTCGGGCTATGCTGAGGTAACGAAAATCGGTGGCAACCAACGCAGCTTGCAGGCATTTTGTGACGGAATGGCCAAATCTGGCCGCCTATTTTACGCAAAGCGCTTTCAAGCGTGGCGGGATGCATTCGGTGACAATTTCATCCTACGCCCGATGATCCGCAGCGCACTGATAAACGGGGACTTGCTGGAAGATTTCATTATCCAAGGGTTTGGAACCGATAGCTTTACCATTACGCCCTTTGACGACGATAATAAATCGCTGGATCTTCAAGATCTAATGCTTCTGAAAGCGCTGCAATCTCGTATTGCGAACCAGCCAAAAACAACGCGCCACACGTTCGGTCGCGAGGTGGCTCGTCATCTTGGACTGCAATCCGAAAAAGCTGATGGCGAGAAACTGAGGATGCATATCGAGCTTGCGCAGGAAATTGCCGAAACCTACGCCGAAGATGCCCGCGCAGTGGATCAATTGTTTTTTGGTGATGAGCCCTTGTTGGAAACGGCGCTTCAATCAGCCATCGACAGGGCCAGTCCTACGCTGATGTCGACCGAGCCTAAGGACCACTTCAGCGCCCATGATCTGCGGCACATTCACGCGCTGGGCGATCTGTTCAACATGATGATCAGCGCAACCGATACGGATTGGTCAAAACTGTTCCGAGCGGCACGTATCGACGCGCTTCACAAAGGTTAGGGGGTTGATTTGAAAGAGCTTTGGCTTCACATCGGTTCGCATAAAACCGGCACATCGTCCCTGCAACAGGCGTTGCGCTTTGCCCAAAGGAACAGTTTACTTGGCGATCTGACATATGCTTATTGCCCCAAAAGCACCAGCATCAATCGCCTGATCAAAGTCAGTGGAGCAGGCAATAAACTTGACACTGTGATTGATTTTCGGGGCTTGAAGGCAGCACTCGACGGAGACGGCAGCTTTATTGCGTCCTCCGAGATGTTCTTCTGGATCCACAACCCGCGACAGGTGCGAAAACTTGCCCGCGTCCTTAAGCGGCGGTTCGACAAGGTCCATATCATAGCTTATCTGCGACGACAGGACTCGTTGGCGATATCGCATCGCAAGCAGGCAATCATGCGCAATGCCGCCGAGGGGTTTTATGGTCTGCAAGTATCAGCCCTGCCGACCTATCAACCGCATTTCGATCACTATTTCCACTATGATAAGAAATTGAAAATCTGGGCGGATGCGTTCGGGAAAGACAGCTTGCACGTCCGCAAGTTCGAAAAATCAGCGCTGTACAACGAAGACACAGTGGACGATTTCTTTCATCTTCTGGGACTTGCGACCCCCGACTGGGGTGATCACGCCAACCCGCCCATGTCGCGCAAGCAACTATTGGTCGGGCTTCACCTGCGCTCCAAAGCCGTAGAGCGACCCAAAGTTTCCGCATTGCTTAAACAGATCGAAGACACCGACAAGCTGTCTCCGTCGCGCGCGCAGGCCGAGGCGTTCCTGAGCCACTTTCAAGACAGCAACCAACGCCTAGCGAGGATGCTGGATGACATTGACGCCCCGCTCTTCTTCGACACGGATATGTCCCGCTATCCTGACACTGGAAACGACATTGTTTCTGAGGATGAAATCAAGCAGTGGATTGCGGACGTCCAGGCGCGCTGACCCGCTGAATTCTTGTAACTCCACCGCCGTCGCACTATACATCGCGCGACGCAGGAAAGGTGCATTATGAAAGTCTCGATTTACTCTGCTTACCACAAACTTTCGCCGCGGGTTTCGTCCAAAAGCATCAAGCCCATCCATGTCGGCGCGACTTTCGCCAACGCCCCTCTGCCCGGCATGATGGCGGATCACACTGGCGACAATATCTCGGACAAAAACGGGTCTTTCTGCGAACTGACGGCACTTTACTGGGCGTGGAAAAACGATCGGGACAGCGATTTCGTCGGGTTGATGCATTACCGCCGCCTGCTGGACGTCGCGGACGAAATTTCGGACGGCCCGGCCGAGGCCTATGTCGGCGCAGTGGACATCGACGGCTGGGTTGAGCGCGCCGAAGCATGGATGGATGCTGAGCTGGACAATTGGGACATCGTCCTGCCGCGCCTGCACGAAATGGGCATGAGCGTCGAAGCCAACTATTTGCGTGGCCACCACAAAGAAGATTTCGACAAAATGCGCGAGGTGGTTGCCAAAGATCATCCCGAATATCTGGACGCCTTCAATACTGCCGCCAAGTCGATGGACATACGTCTCGGCAACATCGCCCTGATGCGCCGCGAGGTCTTTGACCGCTATTGCACATGGCTGTTTGATATCCTGCTGAAAGTGGACGCCGCGCCGATTAACCGGGTGAATTACAGCGCTTATCAGGCCCGCTATATCGGGTTCCTGGCAGAACGTCTGATGACAGCCTTCATCATCCACGAACAGAAAACAAACCCGTCGACTCGAATCCGCGAGACCGCCATTGTGAACCTGTCCAAAGCTGTGGTCACGCCCTACCTGACCGCCGAAGACAAGCCAGCTGACGACGTTGTGAACCTTGCGATTGCCGCGGACCGGAACTACCTGCCGCACGCCTCGGCGATGATGTCGTCGCTGCTGACACATGCAGATCCCAAACGCCCCATCGCGCTTTACTTCCTGCATTCGGGTATCGAAGACAAAGATATCGAGGTTTTTGACAGCTGGCTGCACTCGCAACGCAAGAACATCCAGCTGCACGCCATCGACACCGGCAACTATTTCGACGACAGCTATCGTTCGTCCAGCCGCGCGCCGTCGAACGCGACCTACAATCGGTTCTTGCTGTTCAACCTGCTGCCGGGGCTGGATCGTCTGCTTTATCTGGACGTAGACATCATTCTGAAAACGGATGTGTGCAAGTTATATGACACCGATATCGGAGACGCCAAGATAGGCGGTGTGCCGGATTGGATCATGACCCGCACGCTGACCGGCCCCATTCCAACGATCGACCCAGATGTGCCGGACCTGTCGGCCTATCACCGCGAGCGGCTGGGAATGTCTGACGAGCAAATTGCGCGATACTTCAACGCGGGCGTTTTGCTGTTCAATTTCAAAGCCATGGGTGACCTGAACGAGCTGGGTCGCCACCTGCTGCACGAGGCACAAAACGGGCGGTATCTGTTCCGCGATCAGGACATTCTGAACAAGGCGTTCAAAGAAGACCTGTACGAATTGGACGGGCGCTGGAACGTCTTCAACTCGGTCAATGCGGCCTATTCGAAGGTGCCCAAACCCAACCATGACAAGGCGATGGCGGCGCGGCGTGATCCGTGGATCATCCACTATGCGGACCGCACCTATAAGCCGTGGCACGGGGTGGCAGTGCCGCAGTCGGGCCTTTATTGGGAAGCACTGATCAAAACGCCTTACTACGGCGAGGTTATGGCCACGTTACAAGATGGTGGTCAACGCAAGTCACTTTATACATCTCGGATCGTTCAGGCTGGGAAGGCCATGGGGCAAAAATACCCCGCGCTGAACCGCCCGCTTTTGATCACCTACAACACCATTCGCAAGATCCGGTAGGGGCATGAAAGCGGTTCTGAAATCTCTTGGCAGCAAGCTGCAACGCACGCCGTCCGTGACACAGATAGACGGGCCAGTACACATCATCGCGTCGCCTTACAAGACGGGGTCGACCTCGATCGGGAAGTCACTGATAGCTTTGGGTGTTGGCCATCGCGAGATGCAGCACGATGGCCCGCTTTTGCGCAAAATCAAACCCGCCGCACAACGCTATCGCAAGATGCTGAAAGGCGCTCAAGACTTCCACGCGTTTGAGGCTGCGGAAAAAGAGAACGTGCTGGAGAAATTCAAGCCGCTGGTGGCCGCTGCCGCGCGCTATGACATCTTTCACGACGCTCCCATGGGGCACACCCACCTACATCCGTTCATCCGCAAAATCATCGCGCCCGAGGCCCGGTTCATCTGGGTTAACCGAGATCAAGAGGGATGGCTGGAAAGCGTGCGCAAATGGGAAGTGTCACATCCAGATATCTATCGGCACCACGCGATTTGGGAAACCGACCCAGAGGCCCGAAAGGCCAACCGTCTGGCATTCTGGAAGCACCACCATGACGCGTTTCTGTCGCTGGCAGATGCCTTCCCGGACCATTGCCTTGAGCTGCAGTGGAGCGATCTGAAAAGCTATTCGGCACTGGCGAATTTCTATGGCGTGGACGAACCCGAAGACGCGTTTCCGCACACGAATGCAGCGAAAAACTAAGCTAGTTTCCGCCGCCTCGCACCATCTTGCCATCGACAAAGTGAATTCCGCATTCGGTCTTTTCGCTGTCCGCCCAGCGCCCTGCGCGGGCATCCTCGCCGGGTTTGACGGCACGGGTGCAGGGCAAGCAGCCGACAGACAGATAGCCACGTTCCTTCAAGGGGTGCTCGGGCAGCGCGTGCGTCTTGAAATAGGCAGCCACGTCGTCGCCCGTCCAGTCCAGCAGCGGGTTTACCTTTAGCCAGCGACCCTGTGTCTCGAACAGCTCAAGCTCGGATCGGGTGGCGGCTTGCCCGCGTTTGCGCCCGGTGATCCAGCAATCCAGCCCCTTCAGCGCGGCCAGCATCGGCAGCGTCTTGCGCACGTGGCAGCAAAGATCCGGGTTGGTCTGGTGCAACAACCCCTCGGGGTCATCCGCATTCACGCTGGCGGGACGAGGATGGACGGTTTGGATGTTGCATAGCCCAAGCCGGGCCACCAGATCTTCGCGATACTGCAGCGTTTCTGGAAAGTGCATACCGGTTTCCAGAAAGATCACAGGCACATAGGGATCAATCTGCGCGACCATGTGCAACAGAACAGCGGCCTCGGTCCCGAAGGATGACACAAGGCCGATCCGCCCGGGAAAGAGCGTCTTGATCGCGTGTTTCAGGACATCTTCGGCAGGAAGCTGGTCATAACTTTCCGTCAGACCCTGTGCCTTTTCACGCAGTTCAATGCGTGCATTTGTTTCCAGAGCGTGCATGTATCTGCCTTTGGTGTCTGGAGGACAAGAAAACTGGGGCCGCTACTTTTCAGCAGCGGCCCCGTTCTAGTTTATTTCCACAGCGAAACGCAGGGGATCTTGGTCGTGTCGCAGCGATCGGCGTATTTCGCGGCGATCTCTTTGACTTCGTCCATCAAGCCGCCTTCCAGCTTGATCGGCTCAAGACCCAGACCCAGGAAGCGGTCATTGGCGACGAACAGCTCGTTCTCGGCTGCTTCGTTGCGCGGGTTCTCCAGATAGGCAATCTCGGCGCCCATCATGTCGTGGATCATCTTGGCCAGATCACGCACGCGGTGCGTTTCGGTCATCTGGTTCAGGATGTTCACGCGCTCGCCCGATTGCGGCGGGTTTTCCAGCGCCAGCTCGATGCAGCGGCAGGTGTCCTGAATGTGGATGAAGGCGCGGGTCTGACCACCGGTGCCGTGCACAGTCATCGGATAGTCCACAGCGGCCTGCATGATGAAACGGTTCAGAACCGTACCATAGTCGCCGTCATAGTCGAAACGGTTGATCAGACGTTCGTCCATCTTGGTTTCAGCGGTCTGTGTGCCCCAAACGATGCCCTGGTGCAGGTCAGTGACCTTCACGTCGTCGTTCTTGTTGTAGAAGGCGAACAGCAATTGGTCCTGGCTTTTCGTCATGTGATAGATCGAGCCCGGGTTGGTCGGGTACAGGATCTCGGTCTCGGTTTCACCTTCGGGGGTGTCGACCTTAACTTTCAGATAGCCTTCAGGGATCTTCATGCCTGCGGTGCCGTAACCGTAAACGCCCATGGTGCCCAGGTGCACCAGGTGGATGTCCAGACCGCTTTCAACGATGGCGGCCAGAACGTCGTTGGTGGCGTTCAGGTTGTTCGACACGGTGTAACGCTTATGCGCGGCGGATTTCATCGAATAGGGGGCAGCGCGCTGTTCGGCGAAGTGGATGATCGCATCCGGCTTTTCGTCTTTGATCAGCGTCAGCAGGCGGTGATAGTGCTCGCCCACGGTGAAGTTATGGAACTGGATGTCCTTGCCGGTCAGCTCTTTCCAGACGCGGATACGCTCGCCGATGGGGCGGATCGGGGTCAGGCTGTCGACTTCCAGCTCAAGGTCGATTTCACGGCGCGACAGGTTGTCGACGATAATGACATCGTGGCCACGATTGGACAGGTACAGCGCATTCGGCCAACCGCAAAATCCGTCACCACCTAGAATGATTACTTTCATGTTTCTCTACCCGCTATAATTAGGTTGGAACGAGCTATAGACCCGTTTCTATCAAAGGAAAACCTCTATCCACGACAGCTGCGACAGCCTAGCGCGAATAGTAGGTGTATGTTTGCCGAATTCCATCAGCGAAATCGGTAATTTGGTCACCCAAAAGCACCTTCACATCCTCGGCCGATGCGATCACGTCGCGCGGTTCGGTTTTCAGAAGGTCCTCGGCTGGGATCTTGGTATAGTTCAGCTTGTCGCCGCTGGCGGCCTCGATCGCGCCGACCACGTCCATCAGCGTGGTGGAAACACCTGCACCCAGCATGTTCACGCGGTCATAAGCCTCGCCTTCGCGCACGCGTTTGGCTTGGGTTGCAATGCCACGGCCCACGTCGCCGGCATAGATGAAGTCGCGCGATTGCTTGCCGTCACCGTTGATGAACACCTCGCCGCCTTCGACGATGGCACGAGTGAAGGCGTGGATGGCGCTTTTCTTTTTGTCCGAGAAGCGGCCATAAACGTTGGTCATACGGATGACCGAGAACGTGCCGCCGCGCAGCTCCACCAACTTCTCAAGGATCATTTCCTCGGCCGCTTTGGTCGCGCCATAGAAGTTCTTGGGGCAATAGGCCGATGTGGTTTGCACTTCGAACGTGCCGTCAAACAGCGCGCCCGCGGTCGAGATCAAGATGAAGTGGTCGCCGGGTTGAACGGCCTCCATCACGAATTTCGAGGGGTTGGCGATGTTGGCGTCGATGAAGTCCAGCGGGCGATCTTTGGATTCCGCCACGCGGGTTTCGCCGGCAAGGAAGACGAAGATGCGGCCGCCGTCTTTGGTTTTCTGCTGGTCCAGAAACTCGATCGCGCCGGCGTCTTCATAGCCACCTGCAAAGCTGGGCAGGTCCAAGGCTTCGTGCCCAGGAACGGCGTTGGACAGATCGTCGATCACCAAGGGTTCCAGACCGTCAAACTGATCGTCCTGCGCGATCACGTCCAGAATGTTGCGGCCCACAAAGCCAAATCCCCCGATCAGCACCAAAGAGGTTGAGTTTTTCATGTCCAGTCGTCCAGCAATTTATCTGTTTTTGTTGCCTGTTCCCCTAATGCCAACAGCCCCAAAGGTCAAACATTGAGGTCTGAAATCTGCCGGTTGTTTCCCGTTGGCACCGCAAAATGGCAGCGGCATTGACAAGCCCCACAAAATAAGGGGAAAACCCACGACGAACAGCGCGCGCTTACACGAGATCAAGGGTTTGAAAATGCACGATAATGCCAGCCGGAATGGCAGCTTGGTGGCTGTTGTCGTGACCTTTAATCGGTTGGACAAGCTGAAGCTTACGCTGTCGAACCTGCTTCAGAATTCGCCAGTTGGTTTGGCGTCCATTGTGGTGGTGAACAATGCCAGCACGGATGGCACGGCGGATTGGCTGGCTAAGCAAGGCGACCCGCGTCTGGACATCCTGACCAGCGCAACCAATCGCGGCGGTGCTGGAGGGTTCGAGCAAGGATTGCGCCATGCGCTGACCCAGCATCAGGCCGATTGGTATGTGGTGATGGATGACGATGCATGGCCCGAGCCGGAGATGCTGGACAGCTTCATGGCGGGTGACCGCCCGGACGATACGGCAGTCGCGGCGGCAGTGTACTATCCCGATGGGCGCATTTGCGAGATGAACCGCCCGTCGGTGAACCCATTCTGGTCGCCACGCACGTTCGTGCGCACGTTGGTCAAGCGGCGCGACGGCTATCACATCCCGCCCAGCGCTTATGAGGCCGACGCCCCTACCCCCATCGACCTGACGTCTTTCGTGGGGCTGTTCATCTCGAAGCGTATGCTGGACACGGTGGGTCTGCCGGATCCGGGGCTGTTCATCTATGGTGACGACGTGATCTATACGCTGGGTCTGCGCAAGCGCGGATTTAAGATCAAGTTCGACCCGTCTGTGCGCTTTGTCCACGATTGCTCGACCTTTCAGAAGGACGAGAAGAAGACCTATAAACCGCTGTGGAAAGTCTATTACGCTTATCGCAATGGGCTGATCATGTACCGGCGCGCGGCAGGTATCCTGTTCTGGGCGCTTCTACCGGTGTTGCTCATCGCATGGAAACGAGCCGCAAACCGCTATGGCGACGACAAAGCGGCCTATGAGGCGCTGCGACGAACGGCGGTATCAGACGGGCTGCGCCACCACACCACGCGGTCGCATTCTGAAGTTTTGGAGATGACCAAGATCGAGGGCTAGGTCTTAATTTCCGCGCCCGAACTTGGCTTTCAAACGGCGCTTGATCTTGCGAAACAAGTAACCGGGCTTTTCCATGTCACGAAGGCGTGCGGCAACATTGGCCAAATGCTCGGCCTCATAATTCAAGCGCCCCGACAGCCTGTTAATCTGGTGCTGCTTTTCGATTAATGCTTCGCGGTGCGCGGTAACAATCTTGGAAAGATAGATCAACGCGTCTTCCGCACCATTCGCATAGACATTTTGCCCACCGACCGGTTTGTCGTCGAACAAATGATCACGCCCAAGGGCCTCGCGCGCAAGGGTGTCATTATCCGCTTGGCAGCGATCAAGAATTGTCTGGCGAAGTTCTTGCGAAACAAAGGTCGCCCGGGTGTCGTCCAACTCCGGCAATTCGTAATCGGCAAGTATCTTTGCGAACTCGACCGGGCGCACGGGTTCGTCGTGACTGCCGTTGAACAAAGCGTTCATATAGCTTTGCGCCGGACCCAGAGAGACATTGCGTTCACCCATTGCCTCGGGCCCAAGAAGGTCAATGGGGATGCCAAATTCGGCACACAAATAAGGCACGCTACCGCCAGCCTCCCGCATCGCATCATAGGTCATCACCCGGATGCGGTCGGTGCCCAGCGCGGCCCAGATGCGATACTGACCAAGGTAATCCAGCTCGTGCCAACTACGGGCTAACCACTCGTCCGGCGTCTCGACACCGCGTGTCAGCGCCATTTTGTGCTTGAGACCCCATTGGCGATAGGCGCTTTCGGCCCATTCGTCCTGTCGCCTGAGACACATCGCAATTTGAACTTCATCAAAGACCTGCGTCTGGCCGACAAAACGTTCGATGATGCCAACCACAGCGGTCAGATCCGGCGCCATTCCGATGGTTTCATTCGACCAAATAACGGTCGAGACTTCTGGTGCGTCGGCCGCAGCCCGCTCTAAAGCGTTCAGGGCCGAGGCAAGATACTCCGGCTCACCTGCATGGAATTGCGCCTCGAGCTCGTCTTCTTTCGGCACGGCAAATTTGAGGCGCGGACCTGCGCAGAGGAGGCCTGCCTGTTTCAACGTGTCAAAACTGTCCCGAATGGCGTCCTGAAACGCGGTTGTCCCGGTTTTTCCCAGACCTACATGAAGGATCAGCTTTGTCATGGCGTATTCCCTATGGCGTGACCGCAAAGGTCGGCATGTCGGTTCCGTCGGCAACCGATTTGCGGAACATGTCGGCGGTGTCCAGCGCCTCGCGGATGGTGACATCCATGTCGAGGTAGCGATATGTGCCAAGACGCCCCACGAAGGTCACGCCTTTGGTGGTCTCGGCCAGTTCGACATAGTCAGCCAGCAGGGCTTTTTCATCGACCTGACGGATCGGGTAGTAGGGAATGTCATCCGGGCCGCAAGCGCGCGAGAACTCGCGATAGCAGACCGAGCTTTCATGGGTTTCCCACGGGCTGAAATACTTGTGCTCGGTGATGCGGGTGAAGGGGATGTCTTCCTCGCCATAGTTCATCACTGCGCAGCCCTGATAGTCGCCGTCATAGGTGAACCGTTCGAAGTCAAGCGTGCGATAGCCAAGGCGGCCCAGTTCGAAATCAAAGTACCCATCCAACGGACCGGAGTAGAAAACGTGGTCATATTGGTCCGCTTGATCGCGGGTAAAGCGGGTGTTCAGATGCACGGTGATAGAGGGGTGATCCAGGATCTTCTCGACCATCTTGGTATAGCCCTCTTCCGGCATCCCTTGGAATTTATGGAAGAAATAATTGTCGTCATAGTTAAAGCGCACGGGAAGGCGCTTTAGGATGCTGGCGGGCAGCTCGGACGGCTGCATCCCCCACTGCTTGATCGTGTAGCCCTTGAAGAACGCCTCGTACAGGTCTTTGCCGACGAAGCGCAGCGCCTGTTCTTCGAAGGTCTCGGGGTCTTCGATCGAGGTATCGGCCTGCTCGCTTGTGATGAACTCTAACGCCTCGTCCGGGCGCATCGATCGGCCAAAGAACTGGTTGATGGTGTGCAGATTGATCGGCAGCGAAAACACCGTACCCTTCGAGGTTGTCTTCACGCGGTTCTTGAATGGCAGGAAATTGGCGTGCTGATTCACATAGTTCCAAACCTGTTCGTCGTCGGTGTGGAAAATATGCGGGCCATAGACATGAACCATGATGTCAGTCTCGGCGTCGCGCTCGGTGTGGCAGTTGCCTGCGATATGGTCGCGGCTTTCAACGATGGTGACCTGATGCCCGTCCTCGGCCAGCTCGCGTCCGATGACGGCACCGCTTAGACCTGCTCCGACAAGTAAGATGTTCATCGTAATCTCCAACCTGAATATCCCGGGCGTTGTTCCACATCCGGGGGAACTTGGCAAACAGGAATGGAATCGCCCGAGCTGATCTTAAAGGGGCTGCACAATGCAAAGGGGCCAACCACGACATGTGATTGGCCCCTACATAACTTCATGCAGATCAGATGAACGAGATATCGTCCACAAGATCCATCGTGTTTGATAAGCCTTGGACGGTCAATGTAGCGCCATTGTCGAGCTCGATCACAACATTTCCATTTTTAACAAAGGCATTGTCGTTCAGGAACTGCTCCACGTCAGTCGTCGCTACAAGGCTGCCTTTGATTTCAATCCGATCGCCTTCGGAATTGTCAAAGTCGGTTATTTTGTCATTCCCGGCATTGAACACGAAAACATCCGCATCAGCACCACCTGTCATGGTGTCGTTTCCATCGCCTCCGTCAAGGCGATCATTGCCCGCATTGCCAGCCAACTTATCTGCCCCGGCACCGCCCTTCAGGACATCAGCCCCATCGTTTCCGAACAGCTCGTCTGCACCCTTGGCCCCAAACAGCTTGTCTTTACCATCGCCCCCCCGGATCTCGTCATTGCCGAGCTGACCATACAGCTTGTCACTGCCAGCGCGGCCATAAAGCTCGTCTGCCTTGTCACCACCAAACAGATCGTTGCTGCGCGCATTCCCGTAAAGCTTGTCTGTGCCGCTTCCAGTTTTAGCGTTCTCGATCCACGTGCCACGCTCGATCTGAACATTGTATGTCTTGCCAAGAACATTCGAAAACGCGCCGGGATTCAGATCAATTTTTTGGTTCTTCCCGGTCTTCGAGAAATCCATCACGTCTTCGCCACCCTGGTCGTAGATCGTAATGGTCATCACTGCTTTGGTTTCTGTGAACTGCTTTGCCGGCCCTTTGGCATTCGAGTCATACCCCCAGGTCGTTTTGCCTGTGTTAACCTTCTTACCCCCCGTCGGCTCGCCATAGAGCTTATGAACGGCTGCTATATCGGCGGGCATCGGGCTGAGCGTATAGGCGAAAGAGCCTTTTACATTCGGGTTCTCGGTCTGCGAGAAATAGGACATGATCGACATTTGCCAGCTATCATTGGAAAACCGCGCGTCCTCCGAAAATGTACCGCTTCCGTTATAGTTTCCGGCATGGCCCAGCCCAAGTGCGTGGCCGATCTCGTGCAGGAAGGTTTGATAACCATAGCTGTCGAGCTTGTATTGCTCGCCACGATACCAATCTTTCGGGATATTGACCTTGGCCTTGGTGATATCGCCCTTCGAATTATAGTTCGTGACGGCATAGGCACCAGATTTGTCATTCTGGACGAATTTGATGTCAGCTTTGGACGCCTTGACGTGTTTGAACTCGATCCCTGTCGTGGCTGTCCAGGCTGCAAGTGCTTTCTTCGCAAACCACTTACCAGCTTTCGACAAACCATCCACGTTATAGTTAAGCACCCGCCCCGGGCGCAGATCGAAAGCAGCGTTCGCGGGATCTCCGAAATAATGCGCTGAATCTACAGTAAGCTGCCGAACAAAATCGCTGACACTTCCATGGGGTTTGCCTGCATAATGGATTTGTTGGGATCCCCCTTGATTAAGAAACCAAAACGAATCTTGCTGCAATGCCAACATCATTCCTGAACTCTCCACTTTCACTCTAAAGGCAACTGTTTCGCCAGACCCTGTTTCGAGCACAGAACTAAGGCAAGAACGCGGCAAGTGACAGTCCTGAATTAGGCAGTGTGGCGCGCATTCGTTAAAGAGTAAGTAACTTTCAATTGCTTATAATTCCTAAATAAAACCCTGACAGCGGGTAAACTGCCGTTAACTTCCAACCAACACACTCGACATGCGTCTTTTAGGCGCGTGGGTAAAAATGAGGGTGGTTGGGGTGACCATTTTTAGTTTTGCTGGCACCAGTTTTGGTGCCGGTCATTCATATGCGTCAGGCATAACAGATCTTCAGATTGTGTGGCAGGGCGACCAAGTCCGATTGGTGTCGATCAGCGCCTCGGCGAATGGGGCGATGATTTCGACCATTGGGCCGGGCGCGTCACTTTTTTTGTCTGATCAGACCGGCACGGGCAATGGGGCTGTGTCATCATCGAACCCGGTGCTTGAAACAGTTACCCATCAGGGTGACACGTTGCTGATGGCTTTTGGGCAAAGCGACTGGGCGATCAGCGGGTTGACGCTGGAACCCGGCGCGTCGATCTCGTCACCCACGCAATATCAATGGGGGCCGGAAGGGATCGGATTGCTGACCGCAATGGGGTCAACAACCATGGGCGGCACTACCCATATCTATACCGCCAGCATCACCGGCACCAGGTTTCGCCATTATGTTCTGGACGAAAGCGACACATTCACACTGCAAGACGATCTAAGTCAGCCGGAATATCTGAATGCGCCAGATTTGATTGATATCGAAGTGATCGACACAGGCACAGAAACACTGCTGATCGCGGCGTCTTCGTCCGGGAACGGAATTGAAAGCTATCTGCTGGACGCAAACGGCTCCCCCACCTTGGTGTGCGCACACAGCGCCGACACATTGCTGCCGGTCGGGACGCCGACGAAGATGGCAACCGGTATGGTTGGAGACCAGCATTTCGTCGTTTTGGCCGCTGCGGGAAGCTCGTCCCTGACGGTGTTGCGTGTCGATCCCGGAGGCGAGTTGACCCCTGTGGACCACGTTATCGACAACAAGTTCACGCGTTTTTCGGATGTCACCGAACTGACATCGGTCGAGATTGACGGGCGCTTGTACATCATCGCGGGCGGATCGGATGACGGGCTGTCCATGTTTACATTGATGCCGGACGGGGCACTGGTTCATCTGGACACCATCTGGGACACGAATGCGACGGCGCTTCAGAACATCTCGGCGCTTGAGGCGGTAAATATCGACGGGCAAATCGCGATCTTCGCCACCAGCGAAACCGAGACAGGAATCACGCGTTTTACAGTGGATCCTCCTAACGCTGGCGAAGCGCTGGACGGGGGGATCGGCACTGACCTGCTGACCGGTGGGGCGAATGCCGATATGTTAATGGGCGGGTATGGCAACGACATTCTGACAGGCGGCGGCGGGCGCGACATTCTGAACGATGGCGACGGGCAGGACATTCTGACCGGAGGCGCCGGGGCCGATCTGTTTCGACTAAGCAGTGACGGCAAAGAAGATACGATCACCGATTTCGACCCCACGCAGGACACGTTGGATCTTAGCGGCTATCACATGCTGTACGACGCCGGCCAGCTTCAAATTACATCGAAAATCTGGGGTGCGATTATCACCTATCGGGACGAGGTGCTGAACGTTTATCGCGCGGGCGGCGGGTCGCTGGATGCGACGGATTTCAAAACTGAGGACGTGTTGACTTTGGACCGTCCACCCAACGGGTTCGACTACTTCCCGGAAACCATCAGCGGCACCACCGGCAACGACACCATAGCCGGAAACCTAGGCTTTGACACGCTGCATGGCATGGCGGGTGATGATGTTCTTATGTGGTCCGGCGGGGGCGATCTTTTCTATGGGGGCAGCGGTGTCGATGCCGTGTCTTATGCTCTTGCCGCTGGGGGCGTTCTGGTCAATTTGACGACAGGTGAAACTGATCACGCCGCCTTGGGGGACCAGTTTGATTCCATTGAGAATCTAATTGGGTCAGAGTTCGCGGACGTGTTGATTGGCGACGCCAGAGACAACATCCTAACCGGAGGCGATGGGGATGACATTCTGGGCGGCGGCGCGGGCCGCGACTGGTTGGATGGAGGCGCAGGGCTGGACAGTGTCAGCTATGCCTTAAGCGATCAGGCCATCACGATCTCGCTGCTGGATGGCACCGGTGGCTCGGGCGATACATTAATCAGCATCGAAGGCGTCGTAGGCAGTGCATATGACGATGACATCACCGGTGACAATGCCGCAAACCGATTGGTCGGAGGCGGTGGAGCGGATCTACTGGATGGCGGCGAGGGTGACGACATACTGGACGGAGGAGATGGGGACGATCTTCTGATTGCCGGACTGGGTGCCGACCAGTTTATCGGCGGGGACGGTACGGACACTGTTGATTACTCGGCTATTCAACAACGGTTGATCTTTGATCTGACCACCGGATCGCGCGGCGGTGCGGCTGTGGGGGATCAGTATGACTCGATCGAAGCCTTCATCGCCACCGACCTAAATGACAACCTGGGTGGATCTGATAACGGCGAAACCTTGATCGGAAATGGCGGCGACGACATCATCCGCGCCAATGGGGGTGATGACAACGTGCAGGGTGGCACTGGCAACGACCGCCTTTGGGGCGGGGCGGGAAATGATCTGCTATATGGGGGCTCGGGCGACGACATTTTGTATGGGCAAAGCGGTGACGACCGCTTCGTCGGTGGTGCTGGCGTGGACACGTTCATAGGAGGCAGCGGGATCGACATCGTAGATTACAGCGATGTGACCGAAGGCTTCATTTTCAACTTCGCCACAGGGGCGCACACCGGAGATGCAGCTGACGATGTCTTCGACTCGATAGAAGGCGTGGTGGGTGGCAAGGGTGCAGACACACTGATCGGAGCAGAAGGGGACGAGGTCGTGGAAGGTGGTGCTGGGCGCGATCTGATCGACGGTGGCTCTGGGAACGACACGCTGATCGGCGGCGGCGGGAACGACACATTCCTTGCAGGTGACGGGGCCGACTGGTTTGACGGCTCGGGCGGGTTCGACACGCTGGACATGCGCGCCAACACCAGCTCAGCCACGGTTGATCTAAGCCGGGGTGAAGGCTCTGGCAGCATGGCGGGCGACCACTTTGTCAGCATGGAAAAACTGCTGGGAACACGCTTTGCCGATCGTTTCATCGGCGATGCCGCCGACAATCGGCTTGAGGGGCGAAACGGCGCTGATACGCTGGCAGGCGCAGGTGGCAACGACAAGTTGTTGGGCGGCAAGGGGGCTGATCAACTGACCGGCGGGAGCGGTAATGACACGCTATGGGGTCACAACGGGAACGATTCTTTGGCTGGTAGCAATGGACGTGACACTATACGCGGGGGAAGTGGGCGCGACACGCTGGATGGCGGGGCCGGCAGGGATATGCTGTATGGCGGCGCCGGACGCGACACATTCCTGTTCAACGGCGGCGCGGACCGCATTCGTGACTTCAACCACCGGACAGAACGGCTCTTGTTCGACAAAGAGCTTTGGGGTGGCGGGCGCAAAGCGGTAAAAAAGATCCTGAAATTTGCCGAGATCAAGGGCCAGAAAGCCGTGTTCGATTTTGGCGGCGGGGATAAGCTGGTGATCGATGGGGTAACGAGCCTGTCTCAACTGAACGACAACATCGAGTTCTACTAAAACGTTTAGGTTTCAACCTGACACAGGGGGAAACCGAAACGCAGCCCAAGATGTCGGCGCTGCAGGCGCTTCGCGACAAACTTGTGCCTCAAGTGTATCCCGAAACGCTTTAGGTTCGGTCTGCCACCGGGCTGCAACGTACGCCGCAGTCCGGCGGCGTTAATCATTTTCACCAATCTACTGGACGGGAAAAACCTTTCGCGGAGAACCCTATGAGCCAGTCACCTGTCCTGTCCCTGCCCCTGATCCAACCGTCTCAGGCGCAAAAACACGTCACCCATAACGAAGCCCTTCGGGTTCTGGATGTGCTGGTGCAATTAACGGTGCAAAGCGCCAACGACACCGCCCCGCCAGTCGCAGCAGTGGACGGAGACCGCCATATCATCGCCAGCGGCGCAACGGGCGATTGGACCGGTCACGATCACAAGATCGCCCTGCTGGAAAACGGCGTCTGGCAGTTCTTCGCCCCGCTGGAAGGCTGGCGCGCGGACGTCACTGCAACAGCCACGCAGATGCGCTTTGACGGCAGTATCTGGGTCGCGGTGTCTCCTGACACCAGCAATCTGAGCACAGTGGGCGTGAACACCAGCGCGGATGCGACGAACCGGTTGGCGGTATCCTCGGACGCGGTGCTGTTGTCGCACGCGGGCGCATCGCATCAGTTGAAGGTCAACAAGGCCAGCACCTCGGACACAGCGTCGCTTTTGTTTCAGGACAACTGGTCGGGCCGGGCTGAAATGGGGCTGGCAGGGGATGACGACTTCTCGATCAAAACCAGCTTGGACGGGTCTGCTTGGAACAACACCATTGTCGCCACGGGTGGTGGAAATGTGGGGATCGGCAAGATCCCGGACGCCAAACTGGATGTGAACGGGGTGATGAAGCTGACCCCGGTTCTGACAGCAAACTTGCCCGCTGCAGCGGCCATCGGCGCGGGCGGGATTGCCTTCGTGTCGGATGCGACCGGTGGGGCGCAGCTGGCTTACAGCGATGGTACGGCGTGGTTGAAAGTGGCGGACGGATCAGCGCTGTAACTCGCCCTAGGACTTACTGCCCGCGAATACGGGCAGCGCGACGGCCTGGCAGCGGCAAGAGTTTTGCCGCTGTCAGATACAGCACATACAGATCCAGCATCGGCGATTTGTTCCGGTGATAGATCATGTCCAGATGCGCCTTGCGGGGAATGCATCGGCGCACATAGACGTCTTCTGATTCCGCTTGGGATTCGCATTCCGCCAGCATCTTTTCTTCATGCGAATGAAAGATGATCGAGGCCAGCCCGGTGATGCCCGGACGGTCAAGCAGCACTTGCTGATAAATCTCGGGACAGGCGGCGACATAGCGCGGCTCGGGCGGGCGCGGACCGACAAAGCTCATCTCGCCCTTTAGCACGTTCCAAAGTTGTGGCAGTTCGTCCAGACGGTGATTGCGCAGATACCGGCCTAGCTTGGTGATTCGACCCTTCTTGTGCCCCCCGGTGATACCCACATTTTCATGCGCGGGCACGGTCCGCATAGTGCGGATCTTCATCAGGTCGAATTCCTGTGTGAAGGTCGTGTTGCGGCGCGAGCGATAGATGAACGGGCGTCCATCCTTCACCAACACCACGACATAAAGCACCGCAAGCGCGGGAATCACCGGCACCAAAAGCACAAGTGCCAACACGATGTCGAAAAGTCGTTTCAACCTTTGCCCGTTCCGTTTCTTGCCTGCCGCCTCCCATGTCTGGAAAGTTGCCTCAGTCATTCCATTCTCCGGTGCCGAAGCCGCGACGGCCTACGGCACAATAGGCCGAGAACCCCGCACGCTTCGCATCAGATGGCGAATAGATGTTGCGCAGATCCGCCATGGCCGCTGTCCCCATGCATCCGGCCAGACGTTTCAGGTCCAACGCACGGAACTCGTTCCATTCGGTCAGAAGCACAACAGCATCCGCATTCTCGGCTGCCTTATACGCATCTTCGAACCAATGTGCACCCGGCAAAAGCGCTTCACCCTCTGACAACCCCTGCGGGTCTACGACGCGTACAGTCGCCCCTCCGCCGATCAGAGCTGGAACAATGGTCAGGCTGGGCGCGTCGCGCATATCATCGGTGTTGGGTTTAAAGGTGACCCCCAATACGGCGATTGTCTTTCCTGAAACCGACCCGCCGCACATATCGACCACCTTGCCAACCATCCGGCGCTTGGCGTCTTCGTTCACGGTTATCACGCTTTCGGTGATCTGCATCGCCATGCCGTTTTCCTGACCGATCCGGGCCAGCGCCTTGGTGTCTTTGGGAAAGCAACTTCCGCCATAGCCGGGACCCGCGTGCAGGAATTTGTTGCCGATACGGCCGTCCAGCCCGATGCCCTTTGACACCTGCTTCACATCCGCGTCCACACGTTCGCACAACGCTGCGATTTCGTTCATGAAGGTGATCTTGGTCGCAAGGAAAGCGTTGGCCGCGTACTTGATCATCTCGGCGCTTTCCAGATCGGTCGTGACGATAGGGAAGTCGCGTAGGAAGAGCGGACGATAGATGTCGGCCATGACCTGCGCCGCGCGGTCGCTTTCCACGCCAACCACAACGCGGTCCGGGCGCATGAAGTCGTCGATCGCCGCCCCTTCACGCAGGAACTCCGGATTCGAGGCCACATCGAAATCGAGGCTGGGATTGGCCTTGGAAACGACTTCGGCCACGCGGCGATTCGTACCGACGGGTACGGTCGATTTGGTGACAACTACGGCATAGTGATCCAGCGAATCAGCAATTTCTTCTGCGGCGGCAAAGACGTAAGTCAGGTCTGCGTGGCCGTCTCCGCGCCGAGTTGGCGTTCCAACGGCAATAAAAACGGCTTCAGCGTCGGTGATGGCCTCTTTCAAGTTTTCGGTGAAGGTCAGACGTCCAGCCTGGACGTTTTTCGCCATCAAATCTTCCAGCCCGGGCTCGTAAATCGGAACCTTGCCAGCTTCGAGCATCTGGATCTTGCGCGGATCTTTGTCGACGCAAACGACTTCGTGTCCAAAATCAGAAAAACAAACGCCCGATACAAGCCCAACATAGCCCGTTCCAATCATCGCGATTTTCATCGGTATTTTCTCTCATATATTTAATAAATCACTAGAACTTTGGTGCGGGAAACGCCGCTTCAAGTCAATGGAAAGCGCCATATTATGGCCCAGAAACAGCCCGGCGTTCCTCAGTGACTTTTTTGTACTCGATATGTTACACATCAGGCACCACTCAATTCGGAGCGTCCTATGGCACGCAACTTCCTGCCCTTGCTTTTGATGGCGTGTTTTGCAGTCTTTCTGTCCGTAAACACTGCACAGGCGAAATGCGCTGTTCAGCGTGTGGCGGGTTCTGAAAAAAGCATTTCTTCCAATAAGATAAACCAATCCCTGCTGGATGCAGCCATCCTGGCCGAGGTGAATTTTCACCGATGCAAACACGGATTGCGGAAGCTGGCGCCGGCCGGCGGCTTGCGCAAGCAGGCCAGCAAGCACTCACTGTGGATGGCCAAGTCCGGCAAGCTAAGCCACAAAGCCACCAAGGGGTCGGCACGCACGCTGGCAAGCCGGTTAAAGTCCTCGGGTCAGAGGTTTAGAACCGGGGCCGAGAATATTGGCGTCATGCGTTTGTACAATATAGATGGTCGCCGCTTTCTGATTCGGTCATCGGGGAAATGCATGTTTACCACCCCTTCGGGCCAACCCTTGGGGCGGCACAGCTATCGCAGTTTGGCGCAGCTTGCGGTGCGTGAATGGATGAAATCCCCGAGTCACAGAAAGAACATTTTGCTCCGAAAAGCCAGCCATATGGGTTCAGGAGGGGGGATTCGCCCCAACTCACGGCATTGTGGTGCGGTTTTCCTTACCCAGATATTTCTTGGGTGATATCGGGGTATTGCAACAGGGCCACAGGGTCTAAAACTTAGCTATCATATGGCGACTGATCCGAAAATCAGACTTCCAATGCCGTCTCTTGTGTGCAAAACAAACATGGACGGCTCGCTAAACCAGCGCTGCCCGCTAATTAATTATGGAGTATGAGACATGAAAAAAGTCATGACCCTTGCCGCTGCTGGCATGTTCGCCCTGACCGCACCTGCTTTTGCTGGCGGCTACAGCGACCCGGTTGTTGAAGAAGAAATCGTAGTAGTTGAAGAAGCTGCAACCTCGATCGGCAACACCGGCGCAGCTCTGCTGGGCCTGGCCGTAGTTGCTGGCATCATCGCTGCTTCGGACTCGGACGACTCGACCTCGACCACCAACTAATATCGACTGCTTCGTAAGAAGCTTTCGGTTGAAACGGCAAGCCTTCGGGCTTGCCGTTTTGCGTTGAAGGGGACATGATTCCACCAAAGCGTGCGTGGGCCGCTTGTAACTGAGATCATGTAGCCGGAGACCTTCGACGTGAAAAAGATCGTTCCGATCGTATTGGCCGGAGGCATCGGAACGCGGCTTTGGCCGATCTCGCGGCAAAGCTATCCCAAGCAATTCCGAAAACTGGGCGCGGCTGACAGCCTGTTTCAGGACACCATCAAGCGGTTTCATGGTTCTCTATTTCAACGCCCGATCATCGTCACCAATGAAAGCTATCGCTTTCACGTGGTCGAGCAGATGGGCGAGATTGCAACCCTGCCCGAACAAATCCTGCTTGAGCCGAAATCGCGCAATACGGCCGCGGCGGTTTTAGCGGCCACTCTGGCGGCGCTAAGCAAAGATCCCGACGCCATCTGCATCGTGACACCGGCAGACCACTTGATGCCCGACCACGCGGCCTTTGCCGAATGCGTGTCCAAAGGGTTAGATGCCGTCCAAGCGGGCCACATGGTGACCTTCGGGATCACCCCGGACCGACCCGAAACCGGTTATGGCTATCTAGAGCTGACCGCCCGCCCTGCCCCGGACCAAGATACGATTCTGTTGGCAAGCTTTACCGAAAAGCCTGACGCACCAACCGCCGCGCAGATGCTGGCTGGTGGTCACCATTTATGGAACGCTGGCATTTTCCTGTTCCGCGCCCGCGACATGATCACGGCATTTGAAACTCATGCACCCGAGATGCTGCCCCCTGTCCAGGCGGCTTTGACTGATAAAGAGATGGACCTGGGCTTTACCCGATTGCCGCAGAACCATTGGGACAGCCTGCCGGATGTGTCCATCGACTATGCCATCATGGAAAAGCAGCGCGACCTACATGTTGTTCCGTATGACGGACACTGGTCGGATCTGGGCGGCTGGCAGAGCGTATGGAGGGCAGAGCTTGACGAGACCTCGGACGCGGGCACGGTCACGCTTGGCGACAGTCATGCAATTGACTGTCAGTCGTCGCTCCTTCTGGCCGAGCACTCGGATCAGGTGCTGGTCGGGTTGGGGCTTGAGAATGTGATCGCAGTCGCCACCAAGGACGCGGTTTTGGTGGCCGACAAAAGCCGATCCAGCGACGTCGGTGCGCTGGTCAAAGAGCTGACGAAGCGCAGCAAGGAACAGGCCCAGACAATGCCGCGCGACTATCGTCCATGGGGCTGGTTTGAACGGTTGGTGGCCGGGCCGGGATTTCAGGTGAAGATCATCACTGTGCATCCGGGGGGGGTGTTGTCGCTGCAATCACACGCGCGCCGCGCCGAGCATTGGGTGGTGGTCGAAGGCTGCCCGACCGTGACCATCGGGCAGGACAGTTACGATGTTCCTGCCAACCAATCCGTTTATGTCCCACTAGGGGAGCTGCACCGGCTGGAAAATAACGGTGCTGAAGATGCCGTACTTATCGAAGTTCAGACCGGCGCCTATCTGGGCGAGGATGACATCACGCGCTACGAAGACGCCTATGCGCGCAGCTAGCGCACAGGCTGCCGGTTACAGGCGCAGGTTCTGAATGGCCAAGCTGCCGATCCGCTGACCAACCCACTGGCTGGATTTCAGAACGCGTCCGCCCCCATCGACCCAATAGACATTGGTGAAGGAAATCGCATCCTTGCGGCAGGTTTCTTTCAGGATGACCGCATTGGCGTTGACCTCGCCCAAGGCGACCCTTTCGGTGCCCGAGCGGCGTAGCGAACAGTTCAATGCCAGTTCGGTGGTTTGGCCCAGATCGCCCAAGTAATAGTGCTTACGAGTATAGTCAGCGTTCCGTCGCGACGTGATGGCGGACACAGCCGCGTCTATGCGCGAGGACATCAGATCTTCGCCCAGCCCACGCGTATTGGTCATAACCCCGCGCTTATAAGTGATGCCCTGCCCCGGCGCGCTACCCCAAGTCACATAGCCGCCGTTGCGGCCCACGGGGTTCATTGCCAGCACGGCGTTGGTGTCGATGCGCACGACAATGGCGATAGGGCCTTTGGTGGCCGACAGCGCCTTGGCGACAATCGCGTTCGGATCTGCCGCCGCAGCCGGTGCCGCGTTGGCGGCCGGCTTGGTCAACTTACGCCCGGCACGTTTCGCAACATTGCCAGTCGCGTCTTTCAGATAGCCCAGCGTTGCGTTCGGAAGCTCGAACTCTTGCTTGTCGGACCCGCAAGCTGTCAAAGCAAGCGCCGCGCAAAGGCCAAGTGTTGCCGCGCGCAGCGGTGATTTCAGTGAAAAGCCCAGCACCATTACCTCCAGAACTTGCCCCAGCGGCCAGCATAAGCATCGCCGTGCCCGTCTTCCACCCAGTCAAACAGGCGACCATCTACGCGCAAGCGCGCGCCGCCGTCTCGGGACAAGGACCGGATCTGAGCACTGGAATCGCCACGCGACGGAGTACCCAACGCCCATTCCAGAGGGATGGACAGGCGAATTCCCTTGTCGAACGAACCCTCACCGAAATCTTCGGCAGAAACATTGGTCTTGGTGAAGTAACCACCGACTTTCCAACCATTTGCGAAGGTCCGGTCAACGGCAAAGGTGGCGCCGTAATCCCCAGCCAGATAGCGGCCCGCATCCACGCGGGTCGAGAACCCGTTGCCCAGATCATAGTAGGCCGAGACATGGCCTGTTACGACGTCATAGTCACGGAAGCCAAACAGTTGGTCATAGTCGCGCTGCTTGACCCAAGCGACCTCGGCTCCGACAGCCAGTCGGCTGTCCACAGGTTTCCACAGGACCTCGGCAGACACACCACCGAACATCTTTTCCAGATAGCCAATGGTCACACGGCTATAGAGGTTCTTGCCAGGACGTTCATACCAAGTCGCGGTCAGGTGCTGGATCGCCGGGTCGCCCTCTTGCGCGTAGAGCGCAGCATGTGTCCGAACTGGAGGCAAGGCGGACGAGGCATTGAAATCGGAATCATCCAGGTTACCCCAGAGGCTTTTCTGCACGGCTCCCGAAAGCACAAGATTCGGAGCCAGATGGTATTTCGCGCTGAGACGCAGGCCAAGGTCACCCCGGATCGGGCTGGACGGGTCGAAATAGCTTAGCGACATATAGGGTGCCAATGCCCAGGAGAAACGCGTGTCCTGGCGCACCAGCTCCGAGTTTTTCACCGATGTAGGCGTGGCCTCGTCGATGGTAACACGCTGATAGATGTCATTGGCCGGCGCATGCTCTAGGCGCTCGATATCGCTGCGGCGCATGGTGACCGTCGACAGTGGCAGACCATTCTCGACGATGGTGATCTTGAAGCTCTCGACCGAAGGGGGCAATGCGTGAGTCAGAACCCGAGCGGTCCGCCCGATGGCCTGCGGCTGCGAGTTATAGCGACGGTTGTCGATCTTCAGCTCAGCCCGCGTAGCGCCAAGGGCCATAGACTTCAGTTGGATGCCTTCTTTGCTCAGCGCATCGCCAACCACCTTGCGGATCCCGGCCTGATCTTCGGAATTCGAGACCCAATCGGTGCTCCACGCAGCTGAATCTGCCCGCGACGGGCGCGGCTTAACTGGCAAAGGGGCCTTTTCGTTGCCCGAGCGCGCCAAAGGCTGACGGGGGTTCAGACGAATGGTCAGGCCTGCGCCGAACATGCTGCCCGCCACATATGCTGCGTTCAGATGAATGGCTGGGGCAACTTGATAATCAATGCCGAAATTGAAGGGCGAGTTATGCTCCAACGTGCCGCGACGCTCTTCGACCGTGAAAGCATCCGACGAGTATTCGGCCTTGAGGGTCAGCTTGTCATTGACCTTATAGCTAAGCCCCGCAAAGGGTGCGACATCACCGCGGAACCACTGGCTGACATTCAGATTGCCACCGCGTCCCGCGTCCCAATCCGGGCGGGCGCCCCCTATGGTGCCAATGGAATTATACGAGGCAAGGCGCCCCCAACCAAGGCCACCATGAACCCGCAGCTTGTCGCCAAGGCTTTTGGTCGCAACCACGTATTCGCTGGAATAGACGCCAGTGCCGATAAAATCGCGAATGCCGACCGACACCGCTGGCAGGTATTTCGTTTCATTCAGAACGCGGTATTGAAGGTCAAAACTGCGGTCGAAGAAATCCTGGCCGCGCAAGGGGCCGCTGTTCCAGAAGTTTTCCAGCCGGGTATAGCGAAAGCTGCCCGACAGACGGGGCAGGATCTGGAAGGTCAACGTGCCGTTCGCGTTGGGGCCAAACTGCGAATAAGAAAACGCCAATTCGCTGTCAGGAGCAACTTCAGCCGTCGGCATATGGATCAGGCCCGGTGTCCCGTAAAGCGTATAGCTTGTGGTCTCGGTCCCGACCTGAGCAAGTGCAGGCGTCGCCGCCGAGGCCAGCAGGCCAAGCGTTGCGTATTTTATGAAATCCACCCGTGCAGTAGTCACCGCAGTCTCCGTCTAACGTCTTTTTTCCAATCTAAATACGTGATCCGCGCGTCTAACGCACGTAAAACATATCCGCTGTAGCGGTTTGTGGGGGATTGTCGCGCAATTGCACAAGTTCCCTTGCGTCGGCTTAGCGCGTGTAACGTCACGTTACCAGTCCGATTGCATCCTGCGCGGCGTATAGTTTGAAAAACAACGTAAAATCGGAGCCCGCCATGAGCCTGTTTTCACCCTCGGCCAGCTGGATCAGCGACGAACACCGCATGTTTGCCGACATGACCAACCGCTTTTTTGCAGATGAACTGACGCCCAACATCGAACGCTGGGTCGATCAGGGCATCGTGGACCGCGCATTTTGGAACACCGCTGGACAAGCCGGGATTATGGGCGGCGCCACCCCCGAGGAATACGGCGGAGCAGGCGGCGACATGGGGTTTGAAAGCGTTGTAATCTATGAACAAACGCGCACCGGGGATTGCGGCTGGGGATACGGCATTCAGTCGATCGTCACCCACTACATCACCGCTTATGGTACCGAAGAACAAAAGGCGCGTTGGCTGCCGGGCCTTGCCTCGGGCGAGATTGTGGGCGCGATTGCGATGACTGAACCCGGCACCGGGTCTGACCTTCAAGCGGTGAAAACGCGGGCCGAGAAGGATGGAAATCAATACAAGATCAATGGCTCCAAGATTTTCATCACCAACGGTCAGGCAGCCGACCTGATCATCACCGTCTGCAAGACGGACCCGAGCGCGGGCGGAAAGGGCATTTCGCTGATCGTGGTCGAACCGGATCAATGCGAGGGCTTCCAGCGCGGCAAGAACCTGAAGAAGCTTGGGATGAAGGCCAATGACACGTCCGAGCTGTTCTATGAGGACGTGAAGGTTCCGTTGACCAACCTGCTGGGCACGGAAGAGGGCCAGGGATTCTATCAGTTGATGAAGCAGCTGCCGTGGGAACGGTTACTGATTGCCATTCAGGCGCTAGGCGCGATTGACTTCGCGTTGGAGCAGACCATCGCCTATACCCAAGAGCGCAAAGCCTTTGGCCAGCGCGTCATGGACTTTCAAAACACCCGCTTCAAGTTGGCCGAATGCAAAACGAAAGCCGAGGTTCTGCGCAGTTTCGTCAATGACTGTATCGCACAGTTGATCGAGGGTACTCTGGACGCGCCCACCGCCTCGATGGCGAAATACTGGGGCAGTGAAGTGCAGAACGAGATCATGCATGAATGCCTGCAATTGTTTGGCGGCTATGGCTATATGACCGAGTACCCGATTGCGCGGCTTTATGCGGATGCGCGGGTACAGATGATCTATGGTGGGACGAACGAGATCATGAAGGAACTGATCGCCCGGTCGATTGATGTGTAAGGGGCGCGGCCCCTCGCATCGCCAAGGCTCACCCCGGGATAATTGGGGCCAGAAGAAACGGCGCCCCAGTAGGAGAGGTAATTGAGTGGTGATAAGCCCCTATCCGGGTTGAAGGTTGTCGAGATACAAGGGCTTGGCCCTACCCCCTTCGCTGCCATGTGGCTGGCGGATATGGGGGCAGATGTGGTGCGCATCCAGCGCCCGAACCTGAAACCTCTGATCCCGCAAAAGGTGGATGTGCTGAATCGCGGGCGCGGCTTTGTCGAGCTGGATCTAAAGTCCGAGGCGGACCGGGCCACGGCACGCAATCTGATCAGTCGCGCCGACATGTTGATCGAAGGGATGCGCCCCGGTGTGTTGGAGCGGCTTGGACTTGGACCTGACAATTTCCCGGACAATCCGGCGCTGGTCTATGGTCGTATGACCGGCTGGGGGCAATCTGGCCCTCTTTCCCAAGCGGCAGGGCATGACATCAACTACATTGCCATCTCGGGCGCGCTTCATGCAATTGGTGGAGGTCACCCTGTGCCACCGCTGAACCTGCTTGGCGATTTCGGAGGTGGCGGCATGTATCTGGTCGCCGGGATGCTGGCGGCGCTTCATGCGGCAAAGACCAGCGGGCGCGGGCAAGTCGTGGACGCAGCGATCACCGATGGGACAGCGCATTTGATGGCGATGATCTATTCGCTTTATGGGGCTGGCATCTGGGCTGACGCGCGCGAAACCAATCTGCTGGATGGTGGCGCGCCGTTTTACACGGTCTATGAATGCGCCTGTGGCGGGCACATCTCGGTGGGCGCGCTGGAAGCTAAATTCTATGCAGAGTTTCTGGAGCGGATCGGGCTAGCAGAGGCTGAATTACCCACCCAGCACGACGTCGAGGGATGGCCGAAATTGCGCAATGCGTTCACCGCACGATTCAAAAAAAGAACACGCGATGAGTGGGCCGAGATCCTTGAGGGCACAGATGCCTGCTGCGCGCCCGTTCTGTCATTGGCCGAAGCGCCGCACCATCCACACAACGTGGCGCGCGGCAGCTTTGCGACGTTTGAAGACGTGATCCAACCAAGCCCAGCGCCGAAGCTTTCAGGTGCCACGCCAAGCGCGGAAGCCGGGGAAACGCACACCCCACAGGATGTGTCCACAGTGCTGTCGCGTTGGGCCAGTTAGGCAAATGGAAAACGTTCAACCCATTTGACGCGGATGGATGAAAAAGTCGAAAAAACTTCGACTTTCGCCCTTGCAAACCCCCGGCGGTCCAGTTACATCCCCGCCTACCGCGCTCTGGTAGCTCAGCTGGATAGAGTACTTGACTACGAATCAAGGGGTCGGGGGTTCGAATCCTCCCCAGAGCGCCACTTCTTCCCTGTTGAACGTCACACGAACCTGACCCAACCGTCATAGATGGACCAGAAGCAGGTCGCGTGGACTAATAGAGTTTCGGCCCATTGCGGACACTCGACCAGTAGCGACAATGCCGCGTCTGCGCCCGCATAGCCGCCGTTCGCTGCGCTTGAACGACTTTGAGGTGGTCAACACCTCAAGCGCGGGACTTTGGTGCACTAGCCACACCTAGAATGAACGACCGCATTATACGCTTTGCGCCGCAGAGAAAGAACAGCAAGGGCAGAGAGCTGATCTCCACTGCTTTTGCCAGTTTCTCATCATTCGCCTAGCAAAGCAGACACTAGATCTGCATTAGACCCGTGTTCTTCTGTGCATTGCTGCGGATAGATCGCCACGGAAGGGTTCGTCTGAAAATTGACTTTTCCCGAGATGCGCCAAACCCACATGTATTGGTTCGAAGGCTATCAGCGTCTTGGGGTACCATAGAGGATCCCGGAGCTGGCAAACCGACGATGGAAATTGCATGCCTTGGCGACCATCAGATTTCGCGGCAGGTTCCTTCTGGAATTGTTTATGTAGTTCAAACTGAACTCGCGGAAAAGCGGAGTCTTTTTCGTGTATTCGGCCGCATTCCCAACCAACCGTTTATGCCTATTTGCTGCTTTCTCATTCATGAAAGTAGCGGAACCGGTTTGCAGGGTGATGGTGTTTCTAGTTCACCGCAAAGATCCTTGACCAGCTTGGACCAGGCAGTAGCGAAGTTTTGTTCGGGTGTTTGTTTAACGTTGCAAGTCGCCACGATTGCTATTCTCTCTCGCGCAACCGCGTCGATCGCATCAGTCCATGCTTCGACATCACGAGATGTGACAAGGCGTGCTCCGAATTCAACGTGGTCCACGAGCCCGTCAACGGATTGCGCCAACACAGGTCGCTTCGCGGCAAGTGCCTCGGCTGCGACCAATCCGTAAGCCTCCCAACGTGAAGGCATCAGGACTGCGTCGATTTCACCATAGATCCCACATGCGTCAGAGCGGTGGCCTTCGAATGAAATGCGCGGATCATCTTGGGCCAAACGTTTCAGGTTTTCTTCCTCGGGGCCTGTGCCGTAGATCCGCAATTCTGCGTCTGGGGTGGTCACGTTTTTGAAAGCACTGATCAGAGTATCAAACCCTTTTTGGTGATCCAGCCGGCCGATTGCACCAAAAACGCGCGTTTCACCCTTTGGGGCCGGGATGGCGCGCATGTTATCATAGGACACAGTGGATTGTATCACACCCAGCTGCGACGGACGCACAAGGCCAGCTGTCGCCAGCCAACGACCCTGCGCATAACTAACAGCAACCACCTTTTCATAAAGTGCATAAGCTGAGCGCAATAGAGTGTTAAACCGCGCTTTGCGGAGAACATTCCGGGCGACAAAAGCTTCGGTATAACTGTGCTCGACATGGATCATTGGCGTGTTTGGATTCAAAGCGCGCAACACAACATGGCCCGGCAATGTACGCCACGACACAGAAAGGTGGGACACAATAACATTCGCGTTCAAACGACCGATCTTGGTTGAACCGCGTTTGACGAATTTAACGATATGTCGATCACCCGATGCGCGGATGATCGGGCAGGATTGAATATGTTCTAACACGCGGGTTACCCCGCCGCTGGTTTGATCGTCGCACAGATGAATGATGGTCTTGCTGGACATTAGAAGGATCCTTGGCGTTTGGTGTTTGCAGCGATAGCGAACAGGCGTTGAAGGTTGCGGGCGCCAAATAGCGACAACAGGTGAAGTGCGCCGAATGTCACGGCAGATTTGACAGGTTCCTCGAAGAAAGGACGTGACGAGGTTTGCATCCAAGCCTTGGCGTGTCGGCGCGCGCGCGAAAGGTCGAGCGACTTGAGCGCACGGCGACAGAGATAGCGTTGCTGATAGGCGCGCGCAGTTTGTGCGTGCTTTTCAAAGAAAGCGGGGTTCAAAGGGGTCAGTTTCGTGACCATTTGCTCCCAGGCCTGCAACTGGTTTTCGGTGGATGCGGATAGGCCATCAGGGTTGATCCGATACTGTGTCAGAAAGCCCTTGATCCCTTCAAATTCCCAAGCGGTGGTCAAGGCAATTCGGGTCCAGCATTCGATGTCCTCGGACTGGCGGAAGGTTTCATCGAAGAACCAATCGCGTTCTTGTTCGTGATTTGGGCGATAGGCGATGTCTTCAAAGACGTCGCGACGCACAACAACCGCCGAGCCATTCCCGATCGGATTTCGCTTGAAAACATGCGCCGGTGTGACCCCGGTAAGCTTTGGTGTCTGGGTCTGACCAATCGGGACGCCCGCGTTGTCAATCAGAGTTGACGCGGAATAACTCAGACCAACCATCGGATTTGCACGAAGATGTGCCACGTGACGCTCCAGCTTTTCTGGCGTCCAGATGTCATCTGCATCGCAGAACCCGATGAATGCGCCAGCCGCTGCGTGGATGCCGCTGTTGCGTGCACCAGCCAGGCCACGATTGCGCTGATGCACAACCCGGACATTTTCGCGTTGGGCGTAACGGTTCGAGATTTCGATAGTGTCATCTGTCGAGCCGTCGTTAACGATCACAATCTCAAAGGTGCCGTAGGTCTGCGCCAGCAAGGCTTCAATTGTTTCGGGCAGTGTTTTGGCCGCGTTATAGGCCGGAACAACGATAGAGACGAAAGTCATGTCATTCTCCATTATGTGAAAAGCTTGCGCGCAATCGGGCGCGGCAAAACCGGGACGCTGAGCGCGGCGAGAAGGGTCAACGCGCCACGCCGTGGCGAGGAAAAGAAGCCAGCGGGGCTGATCTTCATACCCGCGAGGGCGAAACGTAGGGGCAGGAGGCGATCTTCGCTCATGCGCAGGGCGCGACGGGAAAGATAGCGATTGTAGATAGCGTTGCTTGAGGGGCTAGGCATCGCGCCAAAACCGGCGGCTGTTTTCAATACCTCTTGGCGCGAGCGTTCCATCGCCGCCAGATCAGACGAAAGCCCGCGCGGGCTGGTACGGTAGTACGTGTGCAGCTGTTGTAGACCCTTAATGCGAAGGCCTTGCCCGACTGCCCGCACAAGCCAGTCGAGGTCTTCGTTGTGGACCATCTCGGTTGAAAAGCCGCCTGAGGCAATAAACGCATCCCGACGCATGGTGATGTTGGAACATGTGCAAACGGGGTTCTCACCCAACAGCATATCGATGCTCAACTGGTCTTGGGGGACGGTTGAATAAACCGAGGCGTCATTTGGTGTGTCGTTAAAGAAGGCAATCTGTCCGAAAGCACCATGAGTTTCTGAATTGGAGAATGCGTTTGCGAGCGTTTCCAGCTTTGTCTCGGTCCAGATGTCATCTGCATCGCAGAACGCAATGATTTCGTTACGGGCAAGGGACATTGCGCCATAGTTGCGCGCAGCACTTGGGCCTTTGCCAAGGTTGAAGATCAACCGGATACGGTCATCGCGCTGGGTGTATTCCTGAACGATTTTACAACTCGCATCCGAGGATCCGTCATCGACAACAACAGCCTCCCAGTCGGCATGAGTCTGGGCCCGAAAGCTGTCGAGTGTGGCGGCAATAGTACCTTCGGCATTGAAGCAAGGAACGATGATCGAAAACTTAGTCATTGGTTACGCTTTCGCTTTGTCCGACCCATAAGCCAACAGGACGGCTGGGGCAGAGGCGATGAAAAGGATGGTCGCGGTCACCAGGGCATAGCCGGTTGCGACAGAGGTCAGGCCAAAGGGTGCAAGCATTGCAGTATTAGCGAGAAGCGCGGCCGTGAGGATCAGGGTGACCCAAAGCTCGACTTCAGGGCGGTCTTGGACACGCAGCCAACCAGCTGCGGCGGACCAAAGCGTTGTCGGGATCGCGACAAGGCACAGGATTGAAACAACGGGGCTGATGTCGTCCCACCCTTCGCCGAAAAGAACGGGCACGTAATAGGGCGCTAGCACAGCTTGCAGCATAACGATCGGCGCAACTACGAAAAGCGGCATGGAAATGCTTTGGCGCAGCGCCTTGGCTTTGTCTTGTGCGCTACAGAGATGCGGGAAAACTACGGTTGCCAGCGCGACAGAAACCGAGTTCGCAAGACTAAGGCCCGCGTTGAAGGCCATGAAGTAAAGACCCAGCGTCTCGGCCCCCATCAGCGCGCCAACAATTACTTTGTCGGCTTGCAGGCGCAGCGCTTTGGTCACTTCGGTTCCAAGCACGGCGCGGCCGAACTGGAAAAAGGGACGGACTGAAGCGTAACCTGCATCGCGATTGGCCTTCCATGGGTGCAGGCGACGTTGTGCGATCAGCCAGAACGGTGCAGAGATGACACGCGGCAGGATCAACGCCAAAGGGTTCGCCCAAACAAGAGCAAGCGCGACAGCTGCAATATTTGAGCCGACGATTTGCGACCCAGAAATCGCGGCAGTCTGTTGCAACTTCCCTGCGCGCATCGCCAGTGCGACCTGAACAAGGCCGCCGGGCATGAACAGATATTCAACGGCCAGCAGCAGGATCAGCGCGGCCAGGGTGGCGCTTCCGCCACACAAGAAAACCGCGCCCGCAACGCCCGCTTGCAAGGTGAAAAGGCCAATGCACCATGCCCAGAAAATCTTATGTGCTGTATTGCATGTGGCATCCAAGACATCGTCGCGAGACGAGATGATTTTTTGACCTACGCCGTTCTCAGTAAGGGATTTGACGATGTCGCCTGCGGCCATGGCTGCAGCGGCTACTCCGATTTCTTTCAATTCAAGCGACCGCGCAACAGCGACGACGACCAAAAGCCGCGAAGCCTTGGCGGCCGCTTCCGATGCGCCATAAGCCATCAGGCCCTTTGCTAGCGAGTTGATTTGCGATGTCGCGTTCATTCAGGTCATCCGTTTCTTTGATGACCTGTTTTTATCGAAATAAAACTGAGGTGTATTGGACGCTACCGGACAGTATCGGGGCGCAGAAGGCTTGACACCTACCCAAGTGGATAGGGATGTTAGTCCCAACGACCTTTGGTGGTTTCGGCGTAGCTGGGTTAAGCCGATGGTGTAAGTGCTATTGAGAGAACGACATGAGTAACGCCGCGAAAGTCACGACTGCCAGCACCGCGCTTGTATTGCTTACAAACTGCGCCAGCCTTGAACCCCCCGGCAACCTTGAACCGGTTCTTCAGGGAGATGCCTATCAAGCTCAGTATCGCGCACCGGTCTTGGCTGAATCCGAGAAGGGCTATCTGCACTCATCGACAATGAACGCGCAGAAATGCCTTCCTTTGCGCGTCGGGGCGGGCGGTAAAGGGATCACCTATTTGGTTGGGGAACGGCTGACGCGTAATGATCTGGTCGAGATCTTCGTTAGCGATGATGACACATTTGGCGGATCTTATGTTGTGTCGCGTGATGGCACGTTGAAACTTCCTTTCCTAAGCCCGGTGCGTGCCCAAGGGCGTACAACGTCCGAGATTGAACGCGACATCGCGTCCAAACTTCAGGCCGGTGATTTTTTCACCGAGCGCCCGAAAGTGTCAGTGCGCGTGAAAGATTTTGCCTCGGTGACTGTTGGGGTCTCGGGGGCCGTGTTCGAACCGCATGCGACCGAAATCGGAGCTGTATCTGGCGAGGATATCGACGGCCGCCGCCAAGACGCTTTGGGTGCCTCGTCCGAAGGGCGTAACCTATCGGCAGCTTTGCGTGCGGCAGGTGGGATCCGCCCAGATGCTGACATTTCAGCGGTCGAAGTCTCGCGCGGGTCTACGGTCTATAAGATTGACATGCGCGGCGTGTTTGAAGGCCGCAATAACGTCGACATTATGCTGCTTTCTGGTGACGAGATTCGCGTCCCAAGCCGTGGGTGTTTTCAGGAAGATCTGATGCGTCCCAGTCCGATCAGCCCACCTGGCATCGCGCTGTTCATTTCGAACCTGACTCAGCCAGCAACAGGCAACGCTCCTTCTGCAAATGGCAAAGAAATCCGACAGGTGCCTTACGGAACCCGTTTCTTGCAGGCTGCAATCAATATGAACTGCGTTGGTGGCGCGAAGACCACCAGCGCCAATCGATCCGCTGTTCTGTTTTCGCGCAATCCCGAAACGCAGGTGTCTGCGGTTGTTGAGCGGAACATCGAACAACTCATGCGCCTGCCCGAGCGGGATGATTTCGATCCCTATCTTCTGCCCGGCGATGCTCTGGCTTGTTACGATAGTTCTGTGACAAACATCACCGAAGTTGGCCGTGTAGTTGGGGTGCTAAGTTTGGGGACACTTTAAACGCTTAGGTGTTGCGTGCGTTGAACTCGTTCATCGTGCGCGACCAAACTTCAGGCAAGGCAGAGATTTCGCCAGTAACTGTGGAGAGTTCGCCTGACTTTGCCGCAATCTCGATGTTGCGCAGACGGTCTGCAACGTCCAACGCACCTATTGCGGCCGCGCCGCCCGCGATTTTGTGGGCGGCTTTTGCCAACTCGGGCAAGGCGTCTTCTGTTGGGGTTGTATACCCAGCGACGAAATCCTCCAGCTCGCCGGATACGCGTTGGAAAAGCTTTTTATGTTGTTCTGGGCCAATCATATCGCGCATCTCGGTGAAGTGATCACCTGATATAAGATTGTTGGAGGCGGGCGTGGTTTTCACGGGGGCAGCTGCGCTCCACTTGTTGGTAATCTGAGCAAGAGCGTCCGCGCTCAGCGGCTTGGTGACCAGATCGTTCATGCCATCCAGCAAAAAGGCCTCATGCTCTTGGGGTAGAACATTCGCCGTTAGTGCTACAATTGGTGCTGCATGCGAGGCACCATTCCCCGCGCGGATGGTTCGTGTGGCTTCACGCCCGTCCATTACTGGCATGCTGATATCCATGAAAATCAGATCGAAGCGATGCCCATGCGCAAGCTCGACACCAATCTGTCCATTGTCTGCAGTCGTGACCTCATGGCCAGCTTTTTGCAGCATTTCCTGCGCGACGAACTGGTTGATTTCATTGTCTTCAACCAACAGGATATCCAAAGCTCGAGAGCTTTGGATCTTGCCCTCATCTGCGGTGGTGCGTTTCGTTCGATTTACGATGCGGGTCGGGAATGAGACGCTGAACTGCGTGCCCTTGCCGACAGTGCTTTCGACCTGAACTTTTCCGCCAAGTGCTTCAACAAATCGCTTCACGATGCCAAGGCCCAGCCCCGTACCACCCACATCGCGGTTGTAAGATGCATCGCCCGTCACAAAATCTTCGAAAATATGATTAAGCATATCAGGCGCGATACCGGACCCGGAATCTGAGACACGCAGATGGGCGGTTTTCTGGCCCGATGCATCCTCGGCCACTTCCGCTTCAATACTGATACGGCCATCATGGGTAAACTTGATGGCGTTGCCCACGAGGTTCACAAGGATATGTTGGACCTTGCGTTTATCAGTTTCGATACATTCGACGGGTTCGCCAATCCATCCCCATTCAAGGGTGGAACCATTCGCCATCGCAGCGCTGGATTGGCTGCTAACGATATCCTCTAGCAGCGTGCTTAGGTTGACCGGCCCGAGACGGGCCTCGAGCTTGCCTGCGTCATAGGTGGTGATATCCAATACATCCGCGATATGGTTCATCAGCAATCGCCCGGATTTTTCCATATTCGACACATAGATCGATTGCTTGGCGCTTAGCTTGGTGTCTTGCAGCAAAGTCAGGGTGCCAAGGAGACCGTTCAAAGGTGTGCGAATTTCATGGCTCATGGTCGCTAGGAAGTTGGTCTTTGCCTTTTCGCTTTCAAGTGCTTTATCGCGGGCCTCGATCAGCTCTTCATTTGCTGCAATGCGCGCGGAAATATCACGTAAAAAGGCCACGAAAATCTCACCTTCTGCCGTGCTCGCGCTTTGGATTGCTAATTCAACTGGGAACAAGCTTCCGTCAGCACGCATCCCCTCTAACTGTACACGGCCTTGGCCAACCACGCGCCGCTCGCCCGATCTTCGCATGCGTTCCATCCCTGCTGCATGGGCGTCGCGGAATTTTTCTGGCACGATCAGTTCGCCAAGCTCTTTGCCTAAGGCATAGTCGCGCGGATAACCAAAGATCGTTTCTGCGGCATCGTTATAGTCGAGCACATTCCCCGATAAGTCGGTTACGATGACGGCATCCAAAGATGTATTGATGATCGTCTCGGTCCGGTCCTGCGAGTTTCGCGCAGTAACCATGTTGCGCCGATTTCGCTTGTTCAGTGCGTTCAACAACAGCGACAAGGTCACAAGCGCCAAAGTGAGCAACCCAATTGCGACGGCCAGCTCGCTTAAGGTCACAAGTAGTGAACGGCGCTTCTGGTCAGCCAGGCTGGCAAAATATGTAAGGCCGGAATTGGAAAGCGTGCGTGCGACTGGCCGAAACTCTTCAGCGCGTTTGATAATTCGGGGAAGCTCTTCCTGCAGTTTGTCGTCTGGTCCATCAATGAACGGTATCGTTTCGTCTAGGAAGCCACGTAGCGTCGACAGGCTGCTTCCGAAGACAGCTTCTCGCCTCAAATCTGCATAAATGCCTGATTGGGACAAAGTGTCTAAGCGGCTATAGAAAATGTCGAACTCGCGACGCATCAATGAATAATCTGGTGTGTCGCTCTGACTTGCTAATATGGCGTCACGTTCGAATTCCAAGAACTCGACCTCAGCTTGAGTAAGCGACCATTGGATGTTGTCGGAATCCGCCGAATTAAGCTGTCTAATATCGCGCGCGACATCAATGGTAAGAACGGATATCGCAAACGTTGAAAGCCCGACGAGAAACGCCAGGCCCAACATGCCGATGCCACTATTGGATAAACGTGAGAATATGACTTCAACCCTTGCCGGCTTTCTATTCACGCCAGGTTACTCCATAAATTCGATCCGTGCGAGCTGCCATATACTACGCGAATACACAATTTCGGTTCGGTATTTCGCCGATGAATCATAGGGATAGATGACCCAAACGGGACCTTTGTCGCGAATGGACATAAGATCGGAATTTCGCTTGATCGCAAGGATGGGCCCACCTTCAACGGCATCGCTAACAGGGATTTCCACGGCGTAGTCATTTAGCGCAACAGCGCTGATGGTTCCTGATGTAATGCCAACAGCTTTAGCAAGTGTGGCCAGCTCTACGCCTTCGAAAACCTGTTTGCCATCGGTCCAGATGGTTGATGTTTCGATGGTGGTAAGTCCAAGTGCTTCCAAACCTGCAAAATCAAGTTCGATAGTCTGACCGTCATTGCCGCCATGGGTGATCGTAAGCAATACGTCACCTTCCGGCTGTTTGAAATCGGTGGCAAGCGCCGTGAGTGGTGTGGCAATGGTGATCGCCAAAATGGCCAGAAATCTTGAAAGCATCTGCATCTCCCTTCATCTGCTGACATCATAAGAAACGCGCGCTTTCTAAGTAATCCCCTAATCGGTATAGCGACCTACCCGATCGGGTAGGTCGCTATATCCCTTCAGGCCGCGAGGGGATGGGGTTTAATTCGGCCTGAAAGGAATTCACTGAGCTCAAGTTCTAAATCTGCACGGGCAAGGGCGAAGGCAGCTGTGGCTTGCACGAAGCCTTGAACCGATCCGCAATCAAAGCGTTCCCCGTCAAACTGATAGCCGGCCACTGAGGTCGTGCCGATGTCTGCGCAGATCGCGTCAGTCAATTGCAGCTCGCCGCCTGCTCCTGGATTGATATGTGCGAGGCGATCGAAAATCGAGGGCTCAAGGATGTAGCGGCCAACAACTGCTTGGGTCGAGGGGGCTTTTTCCGGGCAGGGCTTTTCGACCATCCCGCGCGCTTTGATAATGCGCCCGACCGATGCCTCTGGGTCGATCACACCGTAGGATCCAGTCTGATCTGGCGCGACTTGCATTGTTGCAACCATATGGCCGCCGGCTTGCGCATGTGCGTCGACCATTTGGCTCAGGGCGCCCTTAGGGGCCGAGATCACATCATCCGGCAACAGCACCGCGAAAGGTTCATCGCCTACAAGTCGGCGGGCTAGGCTTACGGCGTGGCCAAGACCGCGCGGGTGCTTTTGGCGTACAAATGACAGGCTACCTTCAGGAAGATTGGTTTGTTCCAAGGCTTCCAATGCCGAGGCCTTGCCATTGTCGCGCAACTGCTGTTCCAGCGCGCGGGCGGTGTCAAAGTAATCTTCCAAGGCGCCTTTGCCGGCGGCTGTGACAAAGATGAACTCTTCGATCCCAGCTTCACGCGCTTCATCCAACGCATATTGGATCAGTGGCTTGTCGACCAGCGGAAGCATTTCCTTTGGGACCGATTTGGTTGCCGGAAGAAAGCGAGTACCCATACCTGCGATTGGGAAAACGGCTTTACGTACATGCGTCATTGGAAGTCTCCTTTTAAAACTCGTTAATAAGCACCACGGCCCGTTGCGACCGCGCGGAAGGTAAGAAGGATAAGGATGAGATCGAGAAGAATGGTGCGCGATTGGGTATAGGCCAGATCCATATCGATCATCTTTTCAAACCCAATGTCGGCGCGGCCCGAGACCTGCCAGATTCCGGTGATGCCCGGTTTGACACTCAATCGGCCAAGCGCACGCGCGGGATATTGCGCCACCTCGCTGGGCAACGCAGGGCGCGGGCCAACGATGGCCATGTCGCCACGGAAAACGTTGATCAACTGCGGCAGCTCGTCCAGCGATGTGCGGCGCAGAAGCTTGCCGATGCGTGTCACACGGGGATCGTCTTTTTGTTTGAAGCAAATGCCCTCACGCTCGGAATTGGAGAGCAGCGCTTCGCGCCGTGCCTCGGCATCTGTGTGCATCGAGCGGAACTTCAGCACCTGAAACGGCTTTCCGTCTTTGCCGATGCGCGTTTGGGAAAAGAATGCAGGGCCTTTGCTGTCGATCCTGATCAGTGCTGCGAGAGTCAGAAACAGGGGCGATAGGGCCAGAAGCGATCCACCGGAAATCGCCAGGTCCAATGCGCGTCGTGCCGAGCTGGTCTTTGTTGGCATCAGCTTTGACCGCTTCAGGCTTCCGGCAAGAAAGGTAGGGTTGCCAAGCAAATAGCGTTTGGCCATGCGGCGCGGCTCCATCGCCAATCTCCAGACCCACTCCATGCGCGCAGCGCGTACGGCTTTGGGTGCGCGGGTCACATTTCCAGCACGGAAATCGAAGAATGCACCTACGCCCATGGTTAAAGAGGGGGCCAGCTTGCGTGCATTGCGCGACAACCAGATGTCTTGTTGCGGAACACCAAGCGCAACCAGCAGAATATCTGCGCCACTGTCATTGATCTGCGTGATCAGTGCATCTTGATCGCGCATGTCATCATAGCCATTCGCGGTACCCGCAATGCGCAGACCGGGAATGTCGTGGACAAGGCTGGCTGCGGCAGCGTCGGCAGTGCCAGGTTTCGCGCCCAGCATGAAAACGGATTTTCCAAGTTTTGCAGCACCAGCGAGCAGAGCAGGGATGAAATCAGTGCCGTTCAGGTTTTCTTTCAGCTCTTCACCATCCATCTTGGCGGCCAGATCAATACCGATCCCATCTGGCAGGCGGTAATCAGCGCTGACTACAGCAGTGTTATAGTGGGCATCACGGCGTGCGATGTTCACGCAATGAGCATTCACAAAGCAAACCCTGCGGCGACCCGGCGACAGCAGTTTTACCACCGCCGTTCTGGTTGTCGCGTTCATCAAGTTCATCTCAAGCGACGGAAGGTCCTTCGTCAGCGAAGCCCCTGGGGCCATCTTGGAAAGAGGGGTTACGTGAACTGCGGTGGCAGTGATTGTTTCAATTCGAGCAGCAGAAGTCATTGTCGTCGCCTTTCGGGTTTCGGTGTTGAAACCAACCTGACGTGACAACGACGCAGGCTCAACGGAGCGGACGGACAGTTTGCGGGAACACAGTATGGGGTTTCGACGCGAAAGAAGGGCTTACGGAAAACGCGGATAGCCGACCTATCCGAATGGTGAGTGTCGGTAATCCTTCGAATGCTTGTCTCGCCTGATAAACGCCGTATTCTGGATCTAATAACAAAGCATCTAGGAGACACACTTGATGCGTATTTTGATTGCCGATGACCACGACCTTCTACGAGACACCTTGGTTATGTTCTTGGAAGGACAAAATGATATTGAGACCCAGACAGCCGCGGATCTGGACGCGGCGTTGAAAATTATTTCAAGCCAAGATTCGTTTGATTTGCTTTTGCTGGACTACAACATGCCAGGCATGAACGGGCTTTCCGGACTTACTAAAGCGATGGAATACGAAGGTGGCCAACGCGTTGCCCTGATGTCTGGTCAGGCGACACGTGACATCGCTCAGAAAGCGCTCGACGCGGGGGCTGCGGGTTTTGTGCCTAAGACACTTCCTGCGAAGTCGATGGTCAATGCAATCCGGTTCATGGCGATGGGCGAGCAATATGCCCCGCTCGAGTTTATGACCGCGCCAGCTGATGAGCCTAAAAACGAGCTCGCTGAAAAACTCTCGCCACGCGAGTTTCAGGTGCTGCGTGGCCTGACCGAAGGCAAGTCCAACAAAGAGATCGCGCGCGACCTTGAGATTCAAGAGCCGACCGTCAAATTGCACGTCAAAACGTTGTATCGGAAAATTGATGCTTCCAACCGAACACAGGCTGCACTGATCGCGCGCGAGGCGGGACTTTTTGCCGATACCCTATCGGATAGGTTCGGCTGACCCTTTGCGCCGGCGCTCTACCCGTGGGCGCGCATGCTTAGTTTTATAAGGCCAGATATATTCACGTCATGGAGAACATGTCATGAGTATATTTGTTGCAAAAAGCTGGGCCGCGCGCCTACCGAAGTTAAAATGGCGATTTGACGTAAAGCGCATTCTCGTTGGCGGAAAGCTTGGTGATCTCGGGCGTCTGCCCCGTTATGCAGCGTTTGCGCTTTTGGGTCTGACACTGATCTGGGCGCCGATCACTGGATATCTCAAAACGTCCCCACTTGTGTTCAAGTCCTCTGTGTCTCTGATCTTGCCGGGGTCGGGCGCTTCGGCTTCGATGAATTTGAACGGCATTGGGCAGGCGACGTCCTATGCCAACTCGGCCTTCGCCAGCAACTCGATCAGCCCGACCGAGACTTATAAGCGCCTGATCGGAGCAGACCGCATTTTGAACGCAGCGGCCCAAAGCGTGGGGGAAACGCGTCAGGCTTTCGGCAAGCCCCGCATCAACCTTGTAGACCAGACCGGTCTTATTCATCTGGAAATGTCCGGCTATAGCCCTGAGCAATCACAGGCGAGAGCCGAAGCTTTGCTCGACGCCTTTTTTGTCGAACTGGATGCGCTGCGATCGGACGAACAAAGCACGCGTGAAGACAGCGGCCTTGCTGCAATCGAGGACTATCGCGCATCGGTCGCCAAAACACGTGAAGATATTGAAAACCTACAAGCCTCTTCGGGCCTTCTGAGCGCAGATCAATATGACGTACTTCTTACGAACGCGACCGTTCTTGAGGTCGAGCTGAACGCGCTTTCGGGTACACTTAGCGACAGAACACAATCTGTGTTGTCTCTCGAAGCAGCTCTTGGGATTGATGCCGAAACAGCTGCGGCGACGCTAAAAGCTTTCGCGGATCCCGAATTCGTTTCCTTAAGCACCGAGCGCTCCAATCAAGCTGCATCGCTTGCAGAACTGAAGTCGCGCTTTGGAAACAACCATCCTAAAGTTCAATCAGCCCAACGCGCATATGAGGCTGTGTCCAATGCGGCAACCCAACGCGCTGCTTTCGTGACTGGTCTTGATGCGCAAGACCTGGCCAAACTTGATTTTGCACTGGACGGTGCACGGGCAGATCTTCTGTCGCGCTTAGTGCAGCTTGAAACGGAACGCGCGGGGGTGCAGCAGAAATATGAAACACTCTCGGCCCAGCTGACCTCGCAACGTACTCAACTAGAGCAACTGGCCGAACCTGCTGCGCGCTTGCAGGATCTTCAGCGCGATTTCTCGGTCGCTGAAGCGATTTTTGCCTCGGCGATCGCGCGCAATCAATCCAGCAAGTCTGATCCTTACGCGTCCTATCCGCTGGTTCAGGTGCTTGAGAACCCATCACTGCCCGAGAAGCCATCCTCGCCAAGCCGCAAACTTGCGCTGGCAGCCGGCATTGCGGCCTCCTTTTTCCTGCTCATAGGCTTAGTTCTTGGTTGGGTCCGTCTGGCGCTGCTGAGCAAGCTGTTGAAAAAGCCTGAGGGCAAGTAACGATGGAGATGAACCCGGTCGAACGTTTCGTGTTTCGCGCGCTGGCCTATACGTGGCCGTTTTATGCGCTAGGCGCGCTTTATGTCGTTGGTCCCGTTTTGGCATGGCTTTTGGCCGGGCTTGCGTTTCTCTGTCTCTATCTTGGTGATGCAGTACGTGATGATATGCAGGTGACGGGATCAATCCCACCGTTGATTTGGGCGTGGGGCGCCGGGATGCTTGTTATGCTTGTTGCGCTATGGATGGGGCATTTGAACTGGGATCTTGGCATGAAAACCATGATCAAGTCCTCGATCGGTTGGGCCAAGGGGTGGGCATTGCTTGCGCTGTTCCCACTTGCAGGCGCGCTGCTGCCGATACGCCGTGACGTGATCATACGTGGACAAGGCGTTGTAGGGGCATGCACGCTTGCGCTGGCCCCGATTTTGCTTGCCGCGCCTTACATCGGATTGCCCGAGCGCATCTTCACGTCGCCACTGAAGGCCGTTGGCGGGCCGGGGCCCGAGTATTTCACCGTTTATTTTTTCACCTTCGATCCGGCCAGTTGGACACCCCGCTGGCAGTTTTACGCCCCGTGGTCCCCTTTTGCGGCGCTGCTGGGGGTGGTTTCTGTGCTTATGGCGCTTGAAGAGAAGAGCTTTAAGTGGCGCAGCATTGGCATTGCCGCAGGCGTATTAATGATCCTAGCCTCAAAGTCTCGCATGGGGCTGGTTGGGCTTGTGGCCTGCACCACGCTTCCGCGTATGATGCCGCTTATCACCAAAGCATGGGCATGGAAGGCCGTAGCAGGGCTTACCGCATCATTGGCCATCATCGGCACGGCGCTTTTGCAGTTCTTTCAAGATTTTGTTGCCGCGTTTCGTGGCGCACGTGCCGACAGCACGCGAGTTCGTGAGACCCTTCAACGGATTGCCTATGAGCGCTGGCAAAACGAGGCCGTATGGTTCGGTCACGGTCGCGTACAACCGGGTCCGCATCTGGTAGAATACATGCCCATCGGCAGCCATCATACGTGGTATGGTCTGCTTTTCGTGAAAGGCCTTGTAGGGTTTCTTGCGCTGCTGGGGCCAATGCTGTGGCATACAGCGTTCACGATGTATGACACCGCCCGCCACCCTCGCGGACGCCTGCCTCTTGGCATCATGCTGACACTAATCCTGTTGTCCTTCGGCGAAAATATCGAGATCGAAGTATACCTCCTGTGGCCCGCACTGATGATTCTTGGGATCCATTTACGTGAGGTATCCCGAGACGCATTGCCACCTAAAGAGGACCTATCGACCACCAATGGATAGTTGATAGGTCGAAATTGAACAGCGACTAGGTGAGCTTAGGTTTGTTGCTCCAGGCTGAACTGCGATTCAGGGTCGCAAGTCAACAAGGGGTGGCTCACCTTAAACAGACAATTTTCCCAAGAGTGCAGCTGGCACTGCTGCAGATAACCAGCCGGTAAGAATCGAGTGCTCGTTGCGAATGGCAGAATTGGCTGGCCGTAATGCAGCAACACCCGATGAAGGTGAACGAAAGCTATGGGTTGTTCTTGCAAATGCCAATATCAGCAATCGGCGCTTCGAAGTCACTCAAGTATGATGCAGCATTAGGTACTTTGGGCTCGCTCGAGACCTTAGCTGCAGGACGAACTAACGGCCGCTTTGCGGTCTGGGTTAGAAAAGCTTGACGTTTGGGTCGGAATTGAATGACGAGAATTTCTTGTCTCCTAAAGTTTTGGCTGGCAAAAGAGTCAAAGGTTCGTGACGTTCCACATTCCCTTGTCGAACACCAACTTGAGTTGCCTTTTGGGCCACTATTTTACCCTTTCATTGAACAATTTCAGGCCCAGGCGGGTTTTGCAAAACCCCTTCCCTAGCTTAGCAGCTATCTTGCATGTTCTAAGGCCTCTGATGTCCCATTTTATCTGACGACGGACAGTTTATCCCACGAAACAGACATGAATAGCCATGCGCAGCATTTTCTTTCGTTAGACGGCTGCAGAGCGTAGCAGAGGTGCCAGTTCATGATCAGGGCAGGCCAATGCCAGAAATGGCGCTGGTTCATTCAGGACCGGCGTAAATGCTGGCGCAACGATCGTGGCACCTGCAGCCCTTAGGATCGCAATTCCGGCTGCGGCGTCCCAAAGGTTCAACCGTCGCTCAATATAGGCATCAACCCATCCACACGCGACGCCGGCTAACCCAATGGTGGCAGCACCCGAACGGCGGTATTCCCCACCTTGATCAATGATCTGTGCAAGAAGCTCGGCATGATCCCTAAATTCCGTTCGTGGCGACCAACCGACAGCAATCAGCGCTTCACTTGCGACACAACTGACTGCAGGCGTAAGCGGAGCACCGTTCCTCCGCGCAACTGGCGTTTCTGACAGCGCCCCCTCGAGCAGAAGATCAAGGTCGGGCGCGAAAATAACGCCCAGTATGATCTCTCCGTCATTCGCCCAAGCAATGGAAATCGCCCAATCTGGCAAGCCCCGCATGAAATTGGTGGTCCCATCGATAGGGTCAATTATCCACACCCCACCTTGCGAGACATCGCCATGACGACCGCCTTCTTCGCCAATGATCGCATCGTCTGGAAAGCGCTCGGCAATACGCTCGCGGATCAAGGTTTCAACTGCCAGATCGGCGGCAGTGACGAAATCCTGCGGGCCCTTTGCATCAACGGTCAACCCGGCCTCTGCATTGCGCATCGAAAGAGCGAGAGCACCAGCCTCTTTTGCAAGTGACGCGGCAAAGGTCAGTCGGTCGTACAGTGTCATGTGAATTTAAACTTTCAAGTAGAGCCGCGCAGTATCGGCTTGAGTGGTGTGTACTTTCGAAGTGCCTCCGCCTCGGGCGATTGAAGACGGTGGAGCATCACCTCCACGGCCACCCTGGCCTGCCTGTCTGCGTCCTGTCCCACCGTGCTTAAATCGTATGAAGCCCAGCTTGCCTGTTCAATATCGTCAAACCCAACAACGCGAATGTCGCGCGGCACTTGCAATGCAAGACCATGGCGCAATCCGTCCAAAGCCCCACAGGCCAACAAATCCGTTGTGCCGAAAAGTCCATCGCATTTGCGCACGATATCTGCATGTTCCAATATCGCCGCTCGCCCGGCTGCATATGATTGGTTGTCGCAGGGTATCTGCGTGCAATTTAGTCCTTTGGCACGCACCAGATCGCAAAAAGCGTTAACGCGGCCAATCACCGTGTAAGTTCGATCCTCGGGTCGCAAAACGCCGAACTTGCGAGCACCTGCTTGATACAACACATCGAAAACGATCTTGGCGGCCGCATTCGTGTCAAGTTCCAGCCTGTCGCCGCCAACGGGTTCCGGATTTCGGTTGATCAAAACCAGTGGCACCCGCAATCGCTGACACTCGACCATAATAGCCGCCGGAGGTGTGTCCGAGGTGACAATCATACCTGCGAGATTGTAGTCCAAAATCGACGACAATAAGGGTTCAAGATCATCGCTCTGCTCGGCCGTGAGCAATAGCGGTCTGAACCCTTGCGCAATCAGTGATCGCGAAAGGTATTTTACCTGCCGCGCGCGAAACGGAGTGTCCAGCCGAGATGCGAGTATGGCGACCAGCTGCGACTGTTGCGATTTCAGGTTTCGTGCCAGCGCATTGGCGCGATAACCCAGCTTCGTTGCCGCGGCCATGATCTTGGCGCGGGTCTCATCGGCGACGCTTGCGCCGGGGGTAAAACAACGCGATACGGCAGACCGCGAGACCCCCGCAAGGCGCGCCACATCATGAGAGGTAGGACGGCGGCGCTTAGACATTCGCCTGTACCTGTCGGGCAAGTGCAAACGGATGGTCCACGTTGGCAAGATCAGGCTCGGCTGCAATGATCCGCGTCAACGTCTCATGCTCCTCGCCCATAGCGGCAAGCATGACCTTGGCCCCTGCCGCCCTTACTGCAGCGAATTCCCCTTCCTTTTCGGCTTTCGCAACTTCATCCAAGGTGAACTCGATAATCATAGGTGCGAGATCGTCGAAGGTCTCTTGCAAACTGGCATAATCCTGTCGCCGCGCCATGATGTTCGCTCTTGGCGCAAGTGCGCGAAGCTCTTTAAGTGCATCGTGGCTGAAAGACCAGAAGAAGACGCGATCTTGCAGACCTGCATCACAAACCGCACGCCAAACGACTTCGGGTGATGCCGATTTCAGTTCCAGATAGGCGCGCCCATCATAGCGGTGTAACAGGTCCAAAACCTCGCCCAATGTCGGCACCTTTGTGCCTTTGAAATGAGGGCTGAACCACCCGCCAGCATCAAGGTCACGCAGTTGGGCCAAAGTATGCGCGGTGATCGGACCTTGGCCGTTTGTTGTCCGCTCAAGGGTCGGGTCGTGGTGAACAACAATCTCGCCATCGGCGGTCTGGTGTAAGTCGCATTCGATAAAATCAAATCCAGCTGCCAAAGCGCATTCAAGCGCAGGAAGCGTATTTTCGGGCGCGATCTTGTTGGCGCCGCGATGGCAGACCGTTTGGAACGGCAGGCCGCGTCCGGGTTGGTTGACCAGTTCGGGCCGGTCAGAGCAGATGCCAATAACAGGTCGCGTGCGGATTGCGGCCATCCGTTCTGGATCTTCTTCGTGCCAAATTGCGATCGTTTGACCGTTTGCAAAGGCACGTTCAAAGAGAGCGTCAGTTAACGTGTCTTGCGGACGCTCCATACGCTCCCAACAAAGGTGGATTACATCAGCCCCTTCGGCATAGGAAAACGGCTCGGCCCCAAGCGGCACGAGCACGGATCGCGGATAGGGGCTTTCTGCGTCGGCTAGGATCTGGGCTGCTTTCGGGTCGAATGCGCCAAGAATTGCACGGGTAATGCCATGCTCGCGCAGCATCTCAAGCGTCGGCAATGTCGCATTGGTGTCCTTGATATCTGCATAGATACCCGCCCCCAAAAGCGCGGACTGTGCCACCACGTCGTTCAGGCGGGGACACGGGCGATCCTCGGACGTAGTGTGTGCGAGAATATCGGCAAACGACGTGTCAATAATCTTGCGCCCGTCAGAAAGTATCTTGTCGTGAAAGGCAATGATCTCGCCATCTGATGTCACACGAATGTCCACCTCCCACATGTCAGCACCGATGCGGCTGGCGAGCTGGAAGGCCTCAAGCGTGTTGTCGGGCGCATAGGCCGCGGCACCTCGGTGCGCAATGGAAAGCGGACGTGCGGGACGTGTCCAGTCAGAAGCGGTCATAGGCGTGCTCCCTCGGAATTAAACAAATGTGCGCGTTCAAGGTCTACTGACCAGCGCACATCTTGTCCAAGCTTGAACGAATGGCCCGCAGGGACAATTGCGCGCAGCCGTTGATTGTCCGCAAGGATCACATCAATGAGATCCTCACGACCTTGCGGCTCGATAAAACTTACCCGGCCTGAGATCAACGGCCCCTCGTGCTGCGGTCCGTAATGCTCGGGGCGGATACCAAGGGTGATCGACCCTTTCGCAGTGATCCCTTGGGGCAAAGGCAATCCGTTGCCATCGCCAAATGCGAGGGCCCCGTTCGCTTCGGCTTGCAAAAAACTGATCGGTGGATTGCCCAGAAAACTTGCGACATAGCGCGAAGCGGGGCGTTCATACATTTCGGTCGGGGTGCTGATCTGTTCGATCCGCCCGTCCTTCATCAACGCGATCCGATCACACATGGACATGGCCTCGATCTGGTCATGCGTAACCAAGATTGCAGTGATCCCTGTCTCGCTCTGAAGCCTGCGAATTTCCGAGCGCATCTCAAGACGAAGCTTAGCATCCAGATTGGCCAGTGGCTCATCCAACAACAGCACGTCCGGCTTTCGCACAAGCGCGCGAGCAAGCGCCACACGTTGTTGCTGACCACCCGAAAGCTGCTGCGGTTTGCGGTTCAGAAGATTGCCGATTTGTACCAGCTCGGCAATCTCGTCCACGCGGCGCTTAATCTCTGATGTGCTCAACTTCTGAACCCGCAACGGGAAGCCGATGTTCTGGGCCACGTTCATATGCGGATAGAGCGCATAGTTCTGAAAAACCACACCCACGGGACGGTCCTGGGGCGGCAGCTTGGTCACGTCCTGATCGCCAAAACGCAATGTCCCCCCATCAATGCGTTGGATACCACTGATGGCAAACAATGTCGTTGACTTGCCGCAGCCCGATGGACCCAAAAGCGCGATCATCTCGCCCGAGGCTACGGACAGTGACATATCCTCGATCACTGTCGTATTCCCAAAACGCTTGGTGAAATTCTGTAATTCGATACGCATTAGCCTTTCGTGCCTCCGCCATAGATGTTCATGAGCCGTTTCTGGAACAGCAGATAGACGGCGATGACGGGCAATGCGTAGAACATGCCAATCGCCTTGAAGAGCCCGTAGTCAGGGCGCGTGTCATCCGCGATGACCGCATTCATATAGGTCGCCAGAACTTGCGCATCCGCACCCGGTGCCAGCACCAACGGCAGGATGAATTCGGACCAGCCAGCGAGGAACGAGAAGATCAGAAGCGCAGACAGCCCCGGTTTGACCTGTGGCAGGATCAATTCCCGCCAGACGCGGAACCGCGAGGCACCGTCCTGTACTCCCGCCATTTCGATTTCCCACGGGACAGAGTCGTAAAAGCCCTTCATGATCCAGATACCGAAGGGCAGTTCCAAGGCGGCTTTCACCAAAATGACACCGCTGAGGCTGTCATAAAGACCAAGGAATTGCAGCACGATAAAGATCGCAATGATAAGCGTGATCGTAGGAAAGGCATGAAGCATGATCAGCCCTGCCAGAAAGAACCGACGTGCAGGAAAGTTCAAACGCGATAGCGCATAGGCTGCGGTGATAGAGAAAGCACAGACCAAAAGTGCTGTCGCGCTGGCGAAGACGAAGGTGTTCAACGTCACCCGCCAAATCGAAGGTCGCGCGCTGTCGATGCTTTCCCACAGGAAGCGCCAGTTCTCAAGCTCCCATTCCTGCGGAATGATCCCTCCGGGCGCGGGGCGCGACACGCTGTCGACCAGCTGGAAACCATACATGATAACCAGAGGTGCCGAGATCAGTGAGAGGGCGAGAATTAGTATCCAGTTGCCTTTGTATGAGGTGTTCATTGCTCAATCCTCGGCTTTGCGACGAGGTCGCGGAAGTTGAAAAACCGCAGGTAAAGCGCGGAAAGCAGGATGCCGATGAACACCAGCGCCAGCGCATAAGCCGCACCCAGCCCGTATTCGAGATTGCCGCCGTAGTTCGACAAGGCCGTGTGATAGGCGGCCAGCGCCCAGACCTCGGTCTGGCGGCCCGGTCCACCATCTGTGGCCAGCAGGATGTATTCAAACGAAGTCAGCAACGAGAGCGTTTGGTAAGACGTGATGAACAAGATCGGCCAGCGCATCTGCGGCAACAGCACAAATCGCACTTGTTGCCAGCGGCTTGCCCCATCGACTTGCGCCGCAAACAGTTGTGTTTCGGGGATCGCACGCAGGGACGACGAGAACAGGATCATCCCAAGCGACGCGCCGACGCAACCGTTGATTAGCACAATAAAGGTCCATGCATGGGTGGCCGTATGGCGCATCCAATTAATCGGCTCGATGCCGAAAGGACGTAACATGGCCGAGATAAAGCCCTGATCCCATGTCAGCCATTGCCACATCAGAACATAGAGAACCGGCGGCAGAATTCGGGGTAAAAACCAAATGGCTCGGAAGGTCTGCGCCGTGCGCATCGGCAGATAAAAGGTCGAAAGCGCCAAAAACAAGCCGAAGCAGACATTGAACGTTAGCGTCAGCACCACATAGATGACCGAGTTCAGCGCATAGCGCCAAGTTGCTGGAAGCTCCCACAGAAGTTCGAAATTTTGTGTGGTGAACGTCCAACCGGTATAGGCGGCTTTGGTCAGCGCGGCACGGTCCGTATCAGACACACCAAGCTCGGTGATCGCATTCTGAAACGCGACCTCGGTCGGATAGCGCTGGCCAAGGATTGATACGCGGAAAAGTTCTGCTGCGGCCTTGAGGTCACGCACTTTGCGGATCGGATCGCGACGCAGGTCTTTCAGCGCCCGCTCAAGCGCCCGCCGGTCGTCGAACACTGCGTTTCCATGCAGCTGTTGAAGCTCATCCGCGCGCTCCTCGCCGAACTCCTTCGCAAAAAGCGCAAGCGTTTCGGGCCGAACCGCATAACCAGCCCCCTCCAAGATGGAAATCGTGTGTTGGCTCACACCTGCTGCGGGCAGGCGGCGTAGGTCGCTTTTGCTGATCTGGTATTCGCCGCCCAGAATTCCGGTAGAGGTGCTCATGTTCGTGAAGGCAAAAACCACGGTCAAAACGACCGGTAGCAAAAAGAACATCACCACAGCCAGCAACGCGGGGCTGAGAAAACCCAAGCCCAGAAGGGTCTGACGGTTCATGTTGCACCTCATGATTTAAGAATGGACGGCGGCGCACTTGAGGCGCCGCCGCAGGGAGGCATCGCTTGGGTTAGCGAACAATCAACTCGTCACCGAGCATGGTGGTGAGCTGCGCTTCGACTTCGGCCACGGCCTCGTCCGGGGTCTGGACGCCAGTCCATGCCGCTTCGAGCCCCTTAAACATGGCTTCCGAGAACGCCCCATATGTCGGGTGGTTAGGTTGTGCATTGGCACTTGGCAGCAAAACCACGCTGGCTTCCGAGGCCCAACGGTCGCCCGCATACAGATCAAGTCCGGATTCCGCCTTGCCGATCGCCAAATGCGAGGACGCAATCGCGTGTAAGGTGTTCAGCCGCGGCTCTGATGCGATAGCGATCAGTTGCGCTGCAATTTCTTCGGCGCGGTCTTCTTCTTGTTCGGTCACAAGATAAACCAGCGGATGAGTGATCGTGTTGGGTCGACCCGCGTCATTTCCAGCCGGGATCAAAGTAAAGCCGATGGTGCCGAAGAAATCCTCGTTGCCTTCTTTGCCAGTATACCGGCCATAGTGCCAAGTACCGCCATGCCAGAATGCGGATTTGCCGTTGGCAACTTCAGAATACCATTGGTCCCATTCGGTGCCGATGTGGTTTCTACGGGTTACACCAGCTTCGACGGCATCCACAAAGAACTGATACATCTCGGTCATCGCCGTGCGGTCAAATACCAGCTTGCCCGTCTCGGGATCCAACAGCTCACCACCAAATGACTGATAGAACTGTGCATAGTCCGGGCCATTTGAAACGCGGGGATAGAAGCCGTAACCTTCTTCGACCAGCCCCATGTCTACAGCTTTCTTGGCATCAGCAAGCATGTCGCGCAGGGTATATTCCCCCGCCTCGACGCGGGCGGCCATGGCATCCATGTCGGCGTCGGAATAGCCCAGCTTCTGCATTGTTTCTTTCCAGAAGAAGAATGGGCGGCTTTCGGCGTCTTGCGGCACACCCCACTGCATTCCGTCAAATGCAGCGATCTCCATCAAGTTGGAATAGACGTTGTTCAATGGCCAAGCGTCCAAATCGACGTAATCTTCGACCGGCACGATATATCCAGCACTGGCCCAAGGCGCGATGTCGAGATGCGAAGTCACAACGATATTGGGCGCGTTGCCAGCTTCGGCACCCAGCGTGACGGCTTGCTTGAACCCGTCCCAGCCATCGAAATCCCGCTTACCTTCGACGGTGATGTTCAGATCTTCTCCGCGAATGGCAGCTTCGCGCGACAAAATGTCAGCGGCAATCTGGATATTGTCGATGCGGTAGTGGTCACTGTCATTGGACCCGCCAGCCCAGACTGTGATGGTGATGTCTTCTGCCAGAACCGGTGTTGCGGCTGAGGCAGCGATCAGCGCAAGAGCGCATATCATCTGTTTCATGAGGTCGGTATCTCCAAAAATGTGAGCCGCAGAATGCGTTGCACACGTGTGCACAGAATTGTTAAGCTCTGTAACAGCGGTTTGACACCTGAGTGAAACTTCTGTGAAGCGTTGCCCGATGAGTGATTTGAAGCGACCTGGAAAGTACACCTAAGCCGGCAAAAGGCGACAACGATTATGCGGACCAGTCTCTGTAGGGACCTCGGGACTGCATTCATGGCCCGCTTCCCAGACATTCGCCGCGCGTACAGAACTCACAGGTGCTGACTGCAGCAAATCGCGGACTAAGTGAGCATTCGAATTGTCGCGCACGATGACCGCTTTGTTTGAGAACATCCAATCCAGCAAGGTCAAAACGGGCGAACATTGGAAGTATGGGCTGCTGTGTTTCAAGCAGCCCTGCAGTGTACCTGCTATGTCAGCAACCGCTTAAGCACTGGAACACGCGATAGTAAGAGTGCGTCCAAAGCGAGAACCGTCAACAGGGTTAGGCCTGCTAGGGGGAAAGCCATAGAGACAGCTAGACCTACAAGAACAGCCCCTTGCCACAACGGCATGTCTTTCGGCATCGGAGGAGCAGCCAGCCGGGGGACCCCTGCCGGCCGACGTTTCCACCAAAGTACAATCGCGCTGACGGACAGGAACACAACCGCCAGACAGAACACGGTGTTTGCCAGCACGCTCCACAGGCCCATTGTGCCCATATGCAAGGCGATACCTACGGCCATAAACTTGGCAAAAAGCGAATAATCCTCGTACCGAACATCAGCCAAAATGTTACCGGAATAGGCGTCAATGTGGACGGTGCGATCCGCAGTCGGGTTCGGGCCGTCATTGCTCATCGAGTCATGGCTGAGCGTCCAAACACCCGTCGCACCTTGTGGCAGCGAAAGCTGATACCGCTCGGTGAACCCAATTTCACGGGCAAACCGATCAACCGTGTCGAGTGTGAGCGGGTTAGATGGATCAATGCCTGCTTCTCCGGCAACGGACCCAGAGGCTGGCATCGGTGTTAGCTCCAACGCCCAAGGCACCTCTTTAATGCCGCCATTCATACTGGCGTGTATTTGGTCAGACAAAGGCGCGCCCCACTTTTCCGCGGGAAACTGGTTCCAAGCCTGCATCATTTTCTCACCCCAGACGCCAGCCCAAGACAGACCGGACACAAGAAAGAAGAGCAGAAAAATCGAAGACCAGATTCCAACCACACCGTGCAAGGATTTCCACAGGGATCTGCCTCGTCCGAAGGTGGGGACAAGGGCGCGTCGCCATGAATGCTCACCGCGCGGCCACCAGATATACAGACCGGTCGCAACAAGAACCATACCAAGTGACGCTGCGATCTCGATCATTCGGTCGCCGGTTACGCCCAAAAGCAGACTACCGTGGATGTTGTCGGCTAAGTCATAAAGCCCCTGCCTGCGCGCATAGTTCGCAAGCACATCACCTGTATATGGATCAACAGCCACCATAATCGGCCCATCTGCGCCATCCACGCGGAACACTGCCGCAAGATCAGGCGCACGCGGGGCGATGTATGTCTTCAACTCTCCATCCGCCACAGCATCGACCGCTGCTTGGGCTTGTTGAGATACGGATATAGGGGTGTCCAGCTGGGTGACGGCGTATCGTTCACCGTCGCGCCCATCAAGGAAGGCAAGCCACAGCATCAGTAACCCGGTTACGGCGAGCATGATAAAGAATGGGATGACATAGAGGCCGGCGTAGAAATGCCAGCGCCATGCCGCAAAGTACAGTTTGTTCACGCCGCCCTTAGGCTGCGCAGAAGTTTCAGCGAGTGTCATAAGAGGCCTCCAAGCCCTTTCGCCGCGCATCCGACAAGATGCGTGCGATTTGATTTCAGTTGGTTAAGTGAAATCAGGCTTGAGGTGGGGCCCTTGTCAGGCGGGCTGGGTCAAGTTCACTCCGCTCAGCAATGCGTTTAGCGACAAACTCTAAGGCGTGCGTTTCCACCAGCTCTCTGACGGCGAAACAAGTCGTTTTAGTCTGAACGGTGTTGTCGGTTATTCGGCAGGCCTCACAATCGAAAGCGGAAGGTGTACCCTCGCCATCTGTTATGCCACAGATGTCGCTTAACTGACCGCCCGAGGCAACGTATTCCGCAAGTTCAGGAGTGATAACCATAGACGACGTTCGGTGTGCAAAACCCACGGACGAGAGTGCAATTGCCACTGCAATCACAACACACCAATCCAAGAATTTGAAAACCGAAACGTGCATAGCGGACTACTAGCCAATTGATCAGTTCGAAGCTAGCAGTTTTGTTATGCAGAATTTGCACACCCCACTAATGCCGCCTTTCATTCGTTGCGCAGCATTCGACGCAGAATGAGCCCTTTGAACGAATTGGGCTGCTTAAAGCTGGATACGACCCATCAGGTTTGATCGGAGCAGGTGCCCAACTTGAACTTTTTTTCAAACACAGCGACAGAAACACTTGGCCGGTACGTATAAGGACAGATCACTGCAACCGAACGGTAAGTCGATGAGACATTTAAAAGACACAACTGAAGCATATGGCGCGATATCTCGAGCCTTTCATTGGGGCATGGCAGCCCTGTTTTTGTTGCAATTTCTATCCGCAGCCGCCCACTATGCGCTGCCCCGTGAGAACTTCTTTCGAGAGACCTTATGGAGTTATCACACAGACCTGGGCATCCTCTTGTTCTTGCTCGTAGCGCTTCGTGGAATTTGGGGAATCACCCAAATCAGCCGCAGACCCCGCGACGAAAATGCGCTAGGCGTGGCCGCAAAACTGGGGCACTTGGCGCTCTATGGCTTGATGATCATCGTTCCAGCGGTGCGCATCATAGATGCAGCCGGGGGCACCCGTGGGTTAAGCGTTCTCGGCTTGGAACTGGTCGCGCCCCGTGATGTTGCAATTGCCTGGACGCAATCCCTAGCAGAATGGCACGGAGAGATCGGCTGGTTTCTCGCGTTTGTCATACTGGGCCATATAATTATGGCGACAGTCGTGCACCCATTGTTCCTTCGTGACAATGCTTTGAGCCGCATGATCTGACCCGACCACAAAACGAAACACCAACCAACTTCCGCTCGTTCAAATGCGCGCACTCAGGAGCAAAGACGTTGAAGAAACTGATAATCGCAATTTTGACCGCCGGAATTTTAGCGGCTTGTTATATCACAGCATTCGGCGTGCCAGACCGGATCGCGCAAGCTTTGAATGTTGCACCTGAAGGCACAGAAGCCGCACCGGGTGGCGGCGCACCGAGAGGGCCGCGCGGGCCAGGCCGTACAACGACTGTTGTTTTCTCGCCGTTGGAGCAAAGCCCTTACACGCTGACGCTCCGGGCGGTCGGCAGCGCAGTATCCTATCGAAGCGCGGATGTGATCGCCGCCGAAGACGGAGAGGTTGTCGAGACGAATTTGGAAGCAAACTCTCTGGTCGAAAAGGGGGATGTGATCCTAAGACTGGATGATAGATCCGAACAGCTGGATCTTGAGATCGCGATTGCGAACAGGGATCAAGCTCAGGCCACCGTGGATAGATACAAAGGGCTGCACAATCTTGGCAGCACCGTGGTCACCGATGTCGCCCTCTCTGAGGCGGAAATCGCATTGCGGCTAGCCGAGGCGAATGTAGGCCTTGCCGAAGTCGCGCTTGCGGACCGGACGGTGACCGCGCCGTTTTCTGGGCGCCTTGGCTTAAGTGATGTGACTGTGGGCGACCATCTTTCAGGTGGGGAAGTCATTGTAACAATTGATGATTCAACGACCTTACTGGCCGAATTCGAGGTGCCAGAGCGTTCGATCGGGCTGCTTGCCAAAGGCAAACCGGTTTCCGTTTCAACCCCAACCTACGCGGGGCGTGTCTTTGAAGGCAAAATCACCGCCTTTGACAGTCGCCTTGACAGCGTCACACGCAGCGCAACGGTTCAGGCTGAAATCGATAACTCGGACGGATTATTGATTTCCGGCATGACATTTTCGACCCGCATGTTTGAGCAAACGGATCCCCTGCCAACGGTGCCATCAACAGCGATCACTTGGGATCGCAGTGGCGCGGGCATCTGGGTCGAGGACGAAGGACGGACCAGCCGCATTCCAGTCACCATCCGCTATCGCGAAGGAGATCGGGTCTGGATTGAAACCGATGCGCCACTGGGTGCGCAAGTTGTTGTGGAAGGCGCCGCAAAACTGCGGGATGGATCACAGGTTCAGGCCGCCCCTGCTGCCCGGGGTGAAGGCGCATGAGCATCGAAAAGTTAGCCCACAAAGCCGGTTTTGCGGATACGTTCGTTTCCCGCCCGATCCTTGGGATTGTGTTTAACCTGTTGATCATCATCGCTGGCCTTGCCGCGCTAAACAGCGTGGATATCCGCGAAATGCCGGATGTGGATCAACCAGTTCTGTCGGTGCGCACAACCTATGACGGCGCCGTCGCAAGCACCGTTGATACGGAAGTGACCCAGGTGCTTGAAGATGCGCTTAGTGCGCTTGAGGGGATGTCATTTATTGAATCCACCTCCAGCAGTGAATCCAGCCGGATCACCATTGACCTTTCTGACGGAACCGATGTGGATGTGGCAGCCAATGAGGCACGTGAAATCGTGTCTGATACCCTGCGGTCCTTGCCAGACGACATTGATGACCCGACCGTTAGCAAAGCAGATAGCAATTCAGATGCGATTATGCGTTTGGCTCTGCTTGGGGACGCCAGTTTTGACGAGCTTACTCAAATCGCAGAAGGCGCCGTTTACGAAAGGCTGTCGTTGATTGACGGTATCGCCGAAGTGACAGTGCGCGGCAACCGCGCCAATGAATTTCGTGTTTCGGTAAACCTGCCTTCCCTTCTAAGCCGCGGCTTGACGGTGTTTGATGTATCGACCGCATTAGAACAATTGCGCGATGATACAGCCTTGGGTTCATTAACGACGACAGCCCAGACAATGGCGCTGCGCGTGGGTAATGACGAGGTGACTGTAGAAACGATTAAGGATCTTCCGATCAATGACACCACGACGATTGCCGATATCGCCTTTGTCCAATTGATCCCTGAAGACGCCTCTGTTTACGCGCGCGTAAATGGAGAAACGGCTGTTGGCCTAGATATTACGCGCCAATCTGTTGGGAATACGCTGGAAATTTCCCGCGATGTGACCGCCGCCGTGGAAGAACTTAGAACGCAGCTTCCTGATAATGTGCAGCTGATCATCGCCTCTGACGACGGGATTTTTATCGAAGGGTCAATCAGCGAGGTTGCGAAATCGATCCTCATGGCCACGGCGATTGTGATCGCCGTGATCTTTTTGTTCCTGCGTTCGCCGCGGGCCACGCTTATTCCTGCTGTGACAATCCCGGTCGCCCTGATCGGCACCGTGGCTGCGATCTGGCTGACTGGTTTTTCGGTGAACACCATCAGCCTTTTGGCGCTTGTTCTGGCAACAGGCATGGTCGTGGATGATGCGATCGTTGTGATCGAAAATATCGTGCGCAAACGCAAATCCGGCATGGGAGCTTATGCGGCAGCAGCGGCGGGAACAAACGAAGTGTTTTTCGCCGTAATTTCCACAACCGCAACCTTGGCGGCGGTTTTCATCCCTATTTCGTTCCTGCCCGGACAGGCCGGCGGCGTTTTCTCCGAGTTCGGCTTTGTTTTAGCCTTTTCGGTCACCTTGTCGTCGATCACAGCACTGACATTGGCGCCGGTTCTTGCGGCCCTGCTTGACCCCGGGAAATCGCAAGCCGGTGTAAAAGAAAGCAAGCCGGGCAAGCTTTCCAAAGGGTTTGATTATGTGATGGACTTTGCAATCCGCACACCGGCGATCGTTCTGGCCGCAGCATTCGGGTTTGCACTGATCGCATTTGGTGCGGCCTCAACGCTGCCGTCGACAATCACCCCGACAGAAGATCGCGGTTTCTTCCTTGTTCAGGCACGCGGCGCGGCGGATACAACCGTTGATTATCTTGATACGCAGGTGGTTCTGGTCGAAGACATTCTGCAACCCTATCTGAATAATGGTCAGATAGAAGCGGTACAAAGCATCATTGGTGTTCGCGGTGGTACAAGCGCGTTTATCATCGTTCGGCTTCCCGACTGGTCAGAACGCGACTTTTCCCAACAAGAGCTTATCGCGCAAATCAGCGGGCAATTGACCTCGGTTCCCGGTGTGCAGGTCAGCGCGCGGTCAACCAACAGCCTGAACATTCGTGGTGCTGGCGGTGGGCTTGGCTTTGCGGTGACGGGCACAAACCTTCAGAACATGACAGCCGCCACCGAAAAGCTGGTTTCCGCGATGAGGCAGGATGACACATTCCTGAACCCACAGCTTTCCAATGACAGCGTCGATGCGCAGCTTGAAGTCACTGTGGACAACAGCGCCGCCAGTGATATGGGCCTCAACAGTTCCGAAGTGTCCAGCCTTGTGCGCGCGCTGGTCCAAGGGGAGGTCGCAGTAAGCGTCTTTTCCAATGACACCGAGATTGATGTAAACGTTCAACCGGGCGGGCCTCCAATTGATGACCCTTCTGATATCGCGTCGATGTCGATCCGTCTTGACAGCGGGGCCTATGTGCCATTGTCGGCGGTTGCTTCTTTGGAAACGGTTGTAAGCGACGCGCAGATCGAACGGCTCGGCGGGGCGCTCTCTGTTTCAGCTCAAGCCAACCTTGGCGAAGGCGTTGATCTTTCAAACGCGATGGAGCGCCTTTTGGAAATCGCTGATGAGATCTTACCAGATGGCATGGCGATCAACTTTACCGGCGAAGCCGCCACATTGAATGACTCTGCCGGGGGGATGTATGCCGTGTTTGCCGTCGCCCTGTTGGTGGTATTGCTGGTCCTTGCCGCCCAGTTCGAAAGCTTTGCCAGCGCCGTTGTCATCATGCTGACCGTTCCTTTCGGGCTGGCGGCCGCGATTATGGCGATCTCGCTGTCCGGTGGATCGCTGAATTATTACAGCCAAATTGGGCTTGTGATGTTGATTGGCGTGATGGCGAAGAATGGCATTTTGATCGTGGAATTTGCCAACCAGCTGCGCGAAGCGGGCGCGGATATCGATACGGCCATCCGCCGTGCGTTGCGTTTGCGGATCCGTCCGGTGATGATGACGATGGTTTCCACCGTTTTTGGGGGCTTGCCATTGATCCTGACGTCAGGTGCAGGCGCTGAGGCGCGGATCGCGGTTGGATGGGTGATCGTAGGCGGACTGGGCTTTGCGACGGTGTTTACATTGTTCCTTACACCGATTTTCTATCGCTGGATTGCGGTTCTTGGAACGACACCCGGGGCGGCCGCGAAACGATTGGAAACGGAAACGGCCCTTATGTAAACATCGGCGGCATCTCGCAGATCGACACTAACCCTCGGGTTTCGAAGTCACATCAAATTCCGTCTGTCGTAAGGGCTTTTGGGACACAATTGAGGTTTTCGTAACGGAGGATTTCTGGTTCATCGTGACCTGAATGGAGTGACAATGAACCAGAAGTCAGGAAGCAGCAAAACGTCTGCACAGACGGTCAACATGCGCTTTCATTTCAAGTTGCAGCGGCCGTAGCTTCTGCAAGCGCGTCCATCTTCTTCGCCAGCTTGATATCTAGGTTCGTTAGGCCGTCAGCATCATGTGTCGTCAACGTGACGTCGACCGTTCGGTAGACATTGAGCCACTCTGGGTGGTGGTTCCACTTTTCACACCAGATCGCGACACGGGACATCCAGCCCCAAGCCTCGACGAAGTTAGGGAAGACATACACCTTTCGGATTGCATCACGATCCGCGACCGTGTTCCAACCGGCTGCCTCTAACGGCATAAGCTGTTCCTGTCGCTCTTCGGGTGTCAAAACATCTGCCATTTCAGTTCTCCTCCACGTCGAAGAGTATAGCTTGCCGCGCTGCCCGCGCGAATCCATACCCGCTGAACACATTCTTTTGCTACACTTGTGTCACAGTACCAGCAGTAAGCTGGCGTGACACAAGGAAGGAGCCTGATCCTTCCGCTTTCTCATCCGGAGGACATGATATGAACCGAATGACCGCAAAAGACTTCGACCAAGAACTGCTCGATCTCTATGATTTCTACGCCCACGGGAAAATCACGAAACGCGAGTTTCTGGAGCGCGCGGGTAAGTTTGCCGTTGGCGGCGTGACTGCCATCGCTCTTCTGAAGATGCTCAGCCCGGACTATGCGTTGGCGCAGCAGGTTTCCTTCAACGATCCCGACATTCATGCAGATTACATCACCTACCCTTCCCCAAACGGGACCGGAGACGTTCGGGGTTATTTGGTGCGGCCAAGCGGGGTCGAGGGCCCGCTGCCCAGTGTTCTGGTCATTCATGAGAATCGGGGACTAAACCCCTATATCGAAGATGTGGCGCGTCGATTGGCCAAGGCTGGTTTCATGGCACTGGCACCTGACGGCTTGACCTCGGTCGGGGGTTACCCGGGAAATGACGCCGATGGGCGTGAGCTTCAAAGAACTGTCGACCGAGTTGAGCTGATGAACGACTTCTTTGCAGGATTTGAACACCTTCTGGGCCGGGAAGACAGCACCGGCAAAGTTGGCGCGGTTGGCTTCTGCTATGGCGGCGGCGTTGTCAGTGCAATTGCCGTTGCATACCCTGAACTTGCTGCTGGCGTGCCGTTCTATGGGCGTCAACCTGCGGCAGATGACGTTGCGAAGATCGAAGCCCCGCTGTTGGTCCAAATGGGCGCGCTTGATGAGCGCATCAATGCGGGCTGGCCTGAATTTGAAGCGGCTCTTAAGGCCAACAACAAGGTCTTTGAGGCCCATATATACGAGGGCGCAAACCACGGGTTCCACAATGACAGCACACCCAGATATGACGAGGAGAATGCTAAACTGGCGTGGGAGCGGACGGTGGGGTGGTTTAAGACCTACCTAATGTAGCAGATTAGGCTGGCGAGTGCGTAGTCCGTGACGGCTAGTCGCGCCCCTTGGGCAACCATGTCGTCCATACTCGCAAATCCACCAATGCTTTCACCGTCACGAAGACAATGATCCCACAGAGCAGGTATTTGGAGATCGGTTCCATCGTCCCCTCGATCAGGATTGCGTGGACCACGCTTCCGGCAACGACAGTCGTCGCAAGGCCCGTATGCGTTCGCCGCCAAGTGCGCAGCTGTAAGCGCATTCTCCGACGCAAAACAGCGATCAGAGCGGCGGCAAATGCCGCCCACATTGCAACAACTCCCCACGCCGAAAACGGCGTGGGTGATACAAACAGCAGCGCATCCACAACATCGGGTGGGCTGGTAAGCCAAAGTCCGGCTACGTGGATCACCACAGCAACGACCAATCCCGCTCCTGTCCAACGATGCACGCGCCGTCCATAGCCGGTCAAAACACCCGGCAGATACCCTGCCGCCAATAGGGGCTGAAGCACAATAAGGACCAGCGCGACAATGCCCGCAAATCCCGCCAAAATGTAGACGGGGTCACGCCACGCAAGCAATGGGCTGTTTGCGGCGGCGAAAATCGGCACGACAGTCGCACCCAAAACAGCCGCCCAAATCAGAACGCTACGCAATCGACTGGAGGGGTTTGGGGACAATTCTTTCAGACCGGTTGAAGAACAAAATGCGCTTCTAAACTGGTATCCTTAGCGCTCGACATGATGGGTCGCAGAAACACAGTTTCAAAGTCACCGCTGTCATAGGCAAGATGCCCATGCGGTTGACCAAAAGCCGGGACAATCTGCGGCATTTCAAGTCGAAACACGCCGCTTGCATCTGTCAGCGTCGCGCCATGGCTGTGGGGATCACGCTCGTGCCCCTCGGTCGTATGTGCCCAAATCTGAATGCGTACGCCTTCAAGCGGCGCGCCATCGCTTGCGCGACGTACAGTACCTGACATCCAGAACCCGCCCCCGCCAATCTTGTCCACAATCGGCGCATCCGGGATATAGTTATTCGCCCCGCCGCGCATCGTGCGTGTCGGCTCTAGTCCTTTTGCCTGAGCCGGCAAAGAAAGGCCTGCCGCGCCCGCACCGATTGCTGCGATGCCAGCGGTTAGAACCTTGCGACGTATAAGTAGCTTTGTGGTCATTCCGAACAGCTCCAATCAGACAATGGGCTTTTGGGGAACCGGACAAATCAAAGCAAAAGCCTGCATGTCCAGATTACCCAAGTCTGATCTTATCATAGTGGGTCGAGGGCAAAAATATGCACACAGTTTTGTGAGACCCACCACAGCCGATTCTAGACCCCATTAGGATGCAAAAAAGGTGGAAAGGGAATCTCACCCGAAGCACGACATCAATTCCCGCGCAGCAACGCAATTTGCCTTTTAGGGCAATGTTTTAGCTTTTCGCCAAAGAAATTCGGGTTGTGGCAGGGTTTGTGAAGCTCACTTCCCCACGGCACCATGAAATTTGCCCAATCAGGATCTTTTATTCGGCAGGGCGCAACCCCGTCTAAGGGCAAAGCGATCAGTCCTAGCACCAGATTGCAACGTGACAGGCATCAGGGGCGACCGAGCCTAGGTTCCTGTTGCTTTTCCTTCGTTCAAGGTGCCAAGTTTTGGGCTACTTGTCCCCAATATAGGTCCAGCGATACTTCGGTGGCGTGGGGCCTTTGTTGCGTCCGCCTTGCTGTGTCTGCTCCCATGCGTGGGCAAGGATACCGACCGAGCGGGACAAGCAAAACAGCCCACGCGCAAGGGGGGGTGCGAAGCCCAGCTCGGCATAGATAACGGCAGTGGCACCGTCGATGTTCATCGGGATCGTGCGGGCTTTTCGGGAAGAGATCTCCACCTCGACACGTTCGGCAATCGCCATAAACCGGCCTTCGCAAGCCCCGGCTGTTACAGCTTCACGCACCAGTTCCATCAGACGCGGCGCGCGTGGGTCAGTGGGGGTGTGAAAGCGGTGCCCAAACTCGGGCACGATCATGATCTCCTTTGATCAAGAAGGTTTCACCGTCACCCCCATGGGGGCCGAGGCCCGCGCCACGCCCTATACCGTGTCGGCGCATATGCTGTACGAGAACTCGAACCCCTATCAGCTTTATGAACCCGGCGGGCATCTGGATGTGACCCAAGCGACCTATACCGCGCTGGACGATCGCACCGTCCGCGTAACGGGCAGCGAATGGGTGCCCAGCGACACCTATACGGTCAAGCTGGAAGGCGCGCGCAGCGGTGGATTTCAGACTGTATCTCTCGCCTTGGTACGCGAGCCGCGTTACGTCGCCAACGTTCGCGAGTGGGTCGCCGACATCGAAGCGAAGTGCACCGCCAAAGCCACCCAGCGCGTGAACGAACCCTTTACGTTGGAACTGCGTCTGATCGGCGCGGATGCCACCTTGGGCCCATTGGATACCGAAGCGCGCATTGGCACCGAAGTCGGTGTCATGTGAATCGTCACCGCGCAATCCGAGGCTACCTCGCGCGAGGTGGCGAAGATCCTGAACCCCTATCTTCCGCACCATCCATTGACCGAGCAGGAAGAAATGCCGACCTTCGCTTTCCCCTTCTCGCCTACCGAAATGGGCCGTGGCGAAATATACGAGTTCTGCCTGAACCACGTTCTTAAATTAGACAACCCAATGGACGCCTTCCGACTGGACATTCTCGAGATGAGCGCATGACCACCCTTTCCGACGTCGCCATGAAAATCCGTTCAAAGAATGCAGGGCCGTTTAGGCTGACCATCGACATTTTCTGCGAGGATGAGCAAACATTTCAACAAGCCTGTCAGATCGCCGAAAATGATCGGGTGGCTGCTGCCCTTGGCGCGACACCTGACGCGTTGAAACGGTTCGAAGTGTCAGATTTGAATGTTCTGAAATTCAGCCTGCCGCGCCCAGCGATTCAGGGAACGCGATTTGACCGCGACATGCATGGCGCGTCATTTGCCAACCTGCTGTCGGACCTCAAGGCATAGCGCGACCGGAAGTACGCGCATGGATCTTGGGCGCTCGGTTCTGGGAATCATGCGAAAGAAAGATAAGAGCGGGGTTCTCGATCCCGTTCTTAAGAATCACATCAACCAGATCAGATGCCCCACAGCTGACTGTTTTCTGATCCGGCATTTCCGCCTTTGATACGATCTTTACCGTTGTGGCCTCGGCCAGATTCTCGGCATCAAGCAACGACAGAATATCTGGCGCCTTCGAGACCCCCATATAGACGGCAACCTGTGCCCCATCCTTAAGATGTGAAACCCATTCAGGCGGAGTCGAGCCGTCCCGCTTATGGGCGGTGGTCAGAACCAGCGCATCATTTCGTCCCCGCTTGGTCAAGAATTCCCCGGTGGCGGCAGCAGCCACGCTTGCTGCTGTCACGCCGGGGACGATCTCAACGTCGATCCCCACGGCCCGAAGCGCGTCGGCTTCTTCCGCGCCGCGGGCGAAAATACCGGGATCGCCGCATTTCAACCTGACAATGCGTTTGCCGCGTTTCGCCTCGGACACCAAAAGCGCATTTATTTTTTCCTGCGGCCACGCAACGCAGCCGGGGGATTTACCGACGAAAACACGTTCGGCATCTCTGCGAGCATATTCAAGCAGTTTAGGGTCGATCAGACGGTCATAAAAAATGACGTCGGCTTCCTGAAGACGCTGAACACCCCTTAGGGTGATCAGATCGCAACTGCCGGCACCCGCCCCCACCAATGCGACAGGGAAAGGTTGCGCCGCTGGTGGCTTCCCCAGTTCAATCGCGGCTTTAAGCGTTCCCGCTGCTTCACGTTCCGACCCGCGTGCGAATAGATCACGAACTGGCCCCGAGAACACCCAACGCCACAGATCTCGTCTCTGACGGGGTTCAAGCCGTTCAGCTTTGGAGCGCAGTCGCCCAACCAAGGCTGCGAGGTCGCCCAACCTTGGCTCTAGCTGCTGTTCAAGTTTGGTTTTGATCTGACGGGCCAAAACAGGCGCGGTGCCTTCGGTGCCAATGGCAACGACAACAGGGTCACGATCAACAATTGACGGGGTGATGGCCTCGCAAAGGTCAAACTGATCGACGACATTCACAAGCGCACGCGCCTCGGTCGCCAATGTGTGAAGGCAAACATCGGCCACCGGGCTGCCAGTTGCGATGAAAACCAGCGCTGCATCCTTGAAGCTGTCCGATTGGATGTCACCGCGCATCCAGTCGATCCGGCCTGTTTCAACCAGATCGGTCAGCTCTGGGTCGAGGCTGTCGGCAAACACCACAATTCGCGCTTCAGTCTTCAGGATCAGACGGCATTTCTGGGCGGCTTGTTCGCCGCCACCGCAAATGATCACACGCTTTCCGGCCATCTTAATGAACATCGGGAAGGTTTTCATACGGATGCCTCCTGACAAGTAGTGTAGCGATTTCGGGACTGCCAAAGTGCGATTGCCTTTGACTTGGCGTCTTCGGGCGGGATCTTCTCGGCAAGGCACAACGCCATTGCGGCGGTGCCCAACACGCAGCTCTCGGCGAAGGGATCGACCTTTTCGCCCGACCAAAGCGCCGCCGGGGCCGGAAGGGGCAGGTCAGCGTCGTGAAGCCGGCGCGTATCATCGGTTTCGGCTTGCCAAACGGTTTCAAACCGTGCGCCTTCGGACAAGCCAAACATTGTGACGTCTTTGGCGGGATGGCGTTCAAACTCTCCTCCACCGCCCTTGATTACGCCTAAGGTGTTTTGCCCCAGCAAGGCGGCTGCATCCGTCTGAAGATCCCGGTACGAGGGATGGAACACCCCCTGCACCATCACCGACGCACCTCCGGGATTGAGCATCCGAAACACCGTATTCAGGCAGGACCGAAGCCCCAGCATTTCACGCAGTTGCAGAAGCTTTAACGCAGGTCCGTGAAGGATCTCGGCAGAAAGATACGCGATCCCAGAGCTTTCAAGCGCGGATCGCGCGTTCTGTATATCCGTGACCTCGGCAATGCCAAGGTTCGGCAAGGCTTTGCGCACCGATGCGATCTTGTTCTGGTGCGAATTCCATCCGTGCAGAAGAACGGGAAAGCCCGCCGAAGCAACCAGCTTGGCGGACAGCAGGAAATAGGGCGCGCCCCGCGTGCGGCCCGCTGCATAGCTGGGCCAGTCGATCGCCACGGGAAGCGTATCCCAATCGGTAAAATCAGCACGCAACGCATCGACAAACCCGGCGATCTCGGGCGCAGCTTCACCGCGATAACGCATCAACATCAATAGCGCGCCGATGGCTTCGGGTGGCGCGTCCCCTTGAAGGATAACACGCATAGCTGTGCGGGCTTCTTCCCGCGTTAACGCGCGCGAACGCGAAGGGCCGCGGCCTAATATACGAACGTAAGGGGCCAGGCTCATTCTGCTGCCACCGACTTCATCTGAGACGCGATCATGGCGGCCAGTTCGGGCTTGCAGGATCCGCAGTTCGTTCCTGCCCCCGTGCATGCGCCCAACGAGTCTACGGTGTTGGCCCCTGCCTCGATCTGGGCGCGCAAGGTGTTTGCTCCGACATCCAGACACGCACAGACGATGGCACCCGTGTCCGGACGCCCCGCCCCGGCTTGGCCGGCCAGAGCATCAAGAGCGGGCATGTCCGATCCCAACAGCGATACGACATGGCTGCGCGATACGGCAACCGGCTGTCGCGCAGCGAAAAAGAGCGCTTTGATCTGGTCGCCTTCCCGGATTACGATACGGATATTTCCGGTGGCCGCATCCTCTAGGACCGAAGCCTCACCCGCGTGCAGCCCGGTGATCTGCCGCGCAAACTCCAGCCAATCTTGGGGGGTATCTACACCGGCCAGTTCGGCACGCCAGCCGTTGCGAGCAGGTGCGACGGCAGTGTACGCGATAGGTGCCTCGGCCGAGATCTCGGCCATCGAAGCGGTGAACCCGTACCAGCCCAAGGCAGCGCGTTTCAGGAACACTGGCGTGTCCTTGCTGGCCGGTTGACCCGATACTGGGTCGGTCAACGGCGCCACCAGGTGATTGACCCGCCCGGACGGCCCGGTTTGGGCTGTCCAGTGCATGGGCACGAACACCGCCCCCTTGCGCGCTTTCGTGGACACCAACACGCGGACAAGGGCCGTTCCGAAACCGGTCGATAGCTCGGCCAGATCGGCGTCGCGCAGCCCATAAGCAATAGCGTCTTCGGGGTGGATCTCTGCATAGGGCTCTGCCAGATGGGCCGACAAGCGCGCGCTGCGACCGGTGCGGGTCATCGTGTGCCACTGGTCGCGGATACGTCCGGTATTCAGTGTCAGTCCTTCATAATTGGGCGGCGCAGGGGCTGTGATCGCCAGCATCTTGGCTTTGCCATCTGCATGATAATACCCACCTTCTGCAAAGAACCGGCCACCCGAAGCGCCCTCTGCTGGGACCGGCCATTGCACCGGGGACAGTGTGTCATATGCGTCGTCGGCAAGCCCGGCCAAACCGCTGATGTCAAAGTCACGTGCGAAGGCTTTTCCAAGGCCAGACAATGCGGCGTATTCGCGAAACACCGTGGCCTCGGACGGATAGTCGAACCCAGCATAGCCCATACGGCGTGCGACATCCGCGATGATATCCCAGTCGTGACGCGCCTGACCCGGTACGGGCAGGAACGGGCGCTGACGCGAGATAACGCGCTCCGAGTTGGTCACCGTACCCGATTTCTCACCCCACGCAGTGGCCGGCAGCAAAACATGCGCCAGATCGCAGGTGTCGGTACGTTTCAGAACGTCTGTCACGACGGTAAATGGCACATTACGGATCGCATCTGCCACGCGCGAGGCATCAGGAAGCGACACGGCGGGGTTGGTTGACATGACCCAAAGAGCCTTGATCTTTCCGTCCTCACAGGCACGGAACAGATCGACAGCCTTCAAGCCGGGCTTCGTGCACATCGTGGGGCTGTCCCAAGCAGTCTGCACGGCGTCGCGGTGATCCGGGTTCTCGATATCCAGATGGCAGGCGAGCATATTTGCCAGCCCCCCGACCTCGCGTCCGCCCATTGCATTGGGCTGGCCAGTCACGGAAAACGGTCCCATGCCGGGGCGTCCAATCCGACCGGTTGCAAGGTGACAATTGATGATTGCGTTCACTTTGTCGGTGCCGCAAGTGGACTGGTTCACACCTTGGGAGTAGACGGTGACAACCTTCTCTGTCCCGCTGACAAGCTCATAAAACTGCGCGATGTCGGCAGAGCCCAGCCCGCTTTCTAGCGGGTCCGTGGCACGGGCGGCCTCTATGGCAGCATCGAACCCATCAACATGCGCGTCGATATAGGCTTGGTCGACCTGGCCGGCATCCACCAGATGCGCCAAAAGCCCATTGAACAGCGCGATGTCTCCGTCGCTTCGAACCGACAGATGCAGATCGGCAATGTCACAAGTGGCTGTACGGCGCGGGTCCACAACAACGACTTTCATGCCGGGGCGCGCGGATTTCGCGGCGGCAAGCCGTTGGTACAGAACCGGATGGCACCAAGCGAGGTTCGAGCCTACCAACACGACAAGGTCGGCAAGCTCAAGATCCTCGTAACAGCTGGGCACGGTATCCGTCCCGAACGCCCGCTTATGCCCCGCGACCGAGGACGCCATGCAGAGCCTTGAATTCGTGTCGATATTTGCCGAGCCGATATAACCCTTCATCAGCTTATTGGCGACATAGTAGTCTTCGGTCAGAAGTTGACCAGACACATAGAATGCCACGCTGTCCGGACCGTGTTCATCGACTGCCGCACGGAATTTTTCCGCGACCAGATCAAGCGCATCATCCCAGCCGGTGTCCTGACCATTGACCCGAGGCGCAAGCAAACGCCCTTCAAGCCCGATGGTCTCGCCCAGCGCTGATCCTTTCGAGCACAAGCGGCCCGCATTGGCAGGGTGGGATTTGTCCCCGCGAACCTCCGTTCCCGAGGCGATAACCCCGCACCCTACGCCGCAGTATGGACATGTCGTGCAGGTCGATGTCATGCGGCAGACCTGTTCTTCAAAAACTCGGCATCCAACATAATGCGCCCATCTTCGACCCGGGCGGGATAGGTGCCAACCGTGCCTTCATCCGCACCCTGCGCAACCCCAGTCTCCAGATTGAATACCCAATTGTGCAGGGGGCATGTGACGGATTTCCCGTGCACGATACCTTCAGCCAATGGTCCCTGTTTATGCGGGCAGGCATTATCGAGCGCATAGACTTCATCCGCACCCGTCCGAAACACCGCGACGCAGCCATGGGCGGTTTTCACCACGCGTGCGCCGCGCTGTTTGATACCCTCAAGCGGGCCGATATCAATCCAGTCGCTCATTCCGCGGCCTCCAGCATCAGGTTTGCAATCGGGGTATAAGTGTCGGCCTCTTCAGCCACATGTTCGGCCCAAGGATCGGTGCGATAGATGCTTTGCGATAGCTCGAACCGTTCGTTCAGCGCCTTGCGGATTTCTGGGTCATTCACCTGTTCTTTGACCCAATCCAGCCCCACCTTGGCCACCCACTTATAAGGGCGGTCGAGGTACTTCGCGTTCTCGCGGTAAAGCTGCATGAAGGCGGTAGCGTATTCGATCACTTCGTCCTCAGAGGTCAGATCGGCAAGACGTTCTGTTTCCTTCACGTCCATACCGGCAGCCCCGGCGACACCGACCTGATAACCACTGTCCACACAGACCACGCCAATATCTTTACAAGTCGCTTCTGCACAGTTGCGCGGGCAACCAGACACGGCCAGCTTGACCTTGTGCGGGCTCCACGAGCCCCACAGCTTCTTCTCAAGCTTGATGCCCAGACCTGTGCTGTCTTGCGTGCCAAAGCGACAGTGATCCTTGCCAACGCAGGTTTTCACCGTGCGCAGCCCCTTGGCATAGGCATGGCCCGAGACCATGCCAGCTGCATTCAGATCGGCCCAAATCGCAGGAAGGTCTTCGCCCTTGACACCCAACAGGTCGATCCGTTGGCCGCCGGTGACATGCACGGTGGGAACGTCATATTTTTCAGCCGCATCCGCTATCGCGCGCAGTTCATCCGGGGTGGTCATACCGCCCCACATGCGCGGCACAACCGAGAACGTGCCGTCCTTCTGGATATTCGCGTGTTTGCGCTCGTTGATGAACCGGCTTTGCGGGTCGTCTTTGTATTCCACCGGCCAATCCGCCAGCAGGTAATAGTTGATCGCAGGACGGCAAACGTGACAGCCATCGCGGCTTTTCCACCCCAGTTCCTGCCATACGGCGGGCTGAGACTTCAGCTCTTGCGACTTGATCAGACGACGCACGTCTTCATGGGTCAGGTCGGTACATCCGCAGATCGGCTGCTCGGTCGGCATGACGAAATCATCGCCGAGGGTTGCGCCCAGGAGTTGTTCGACCAGCCCCGTACACGTCCCGCAGGACGCGCTGGCCTTTGTCGTGGCGCGAATTGCCCCAAGATCAGTCGCACCCCCATTGATCGCCGAGACAATGTCGCTTTTGCATACGCCGTTGCAGCCGCAGATCTCTGCGTCATCCGGTAAGGCTGCAACGGCCGCCATAGGGTCCAGCGGCTCTCCTCCCTGAAAGGCTGGACCGAAGATCAACGTCTCGCGCATTTCGGATATGTCGGTGCCATCCTTGATCATGCCGAAGAACCAGTTGCTGTCGGCGGTGTCGCCATACATGACGGCCCCGATCAGCTTGTCGCCCTCGATCACAAGACGCTTGTAGACCCCGCGCGAGGGGTCACGGAACACGATATCTTCGCGCCCGTCCCCATCCGCGAAATCACCCGCACTGAACAGATCACAGCCCGTGACTTTCAGCTTGGTCGCAACCTCTTTCGGGACAAATTCCGCCTCTTCGCCCAGCAGTGTCTTGGCCACGATCTTGGCTTGATCATAGAGCGGTGCAACAAGGCCGAAAAGCTGGCCGCGATGTTCGACACATTCGCCCATCGCCAGAATATCCGAGTCCGAAGTCACCATCTGGTCGCTGACTGTGATGCCACGTTCAACCTCGATCCCCGCGTCATTTGCCAGACGGGTTTCTGGGCGGATACCCACAGCCATGACCACAAGGTCAGCCGGGATCATCTCGTCATCCTGCAACAACACGCCTTCGACCTTGCCATCACCGACAATTGCCGCGGTCGAGGCCTGACAGCGGACGGTGATGCCCTTGTCTTCCAGCGCCCGACGCAGCAGGTACCCGGCGGCTTCGTCCAGTTGACGCTCCATCAGGTGACCCATCAGGTGCACCACGGTCACGTCCATTCCGCGCAGGGCCAGACCTGCGGCGGCTTCCAGCCCCAGAAGCCCACCCCCGATGACCACAGCTTTGCCCCCCTTGGAGGCCGCGTCGATCATCGTGTTGGTGTCTTCCAGATCGCGATAGGCGACCACGCCGGGCAGATCCTTGCCAGGCACCGGAATGATGAAAGGCGCCGAGCCTGTGGCGATCAGCAGCTTATCATAGGCAACTTCACCCTTCTGCCCCACTACGATTTTGCGGTTTCGGTCGATGGCAACGACATGCTCGCCAAACCGGCAGGTCACGTTATTTTCAGCATACCAATCATCGTCATGTGTGACGATTTCCTTAAAAGCCTTGTCCCCCGACAGGACCGGAGACAGCATAATCCGGTTATAGTTCCCCCTCGGTTCGGCGTTGAACAGCGTGACGTCATAGGCGTCGGCATCGCCGTCAAGAAGATGTTCCAGCGCGCGGCCTGATGCCATGCCTGCGCCAATGATAACGAGCTTCTTCTTCATGATATTCACTCCGCTGCTATTGCCTTGGCAGGCTTGGCTTTTTTCGACGTGTTCCCGTGTTCGTATTCCTCGAGGAAATCGAGAACCTCTTGCCGGTAGGTGTAGTAATCCGGGTGTTCCAGCAGCGCTTTTCGCGTGCGTGGGCGCGGCAGGTCGACGTCGACGATTTTGCCAATCGTGGCCTGCGGTCCGTTGGTCATCATGACCACGCGGTCCGCCAGCAGGATCGCCTCGTCCACGTCATGGGTGACGCAGATCGCGGTGACCTTGGTGCGGTCCCAGACCTCCATCAGAACCTCCTGAAGCTCCCACCGTGTCAGGCTGTCGAGCATCCCGAAGGGTTCGTCCAGAAGTAGAAGTTTCGGCGACAGGGCGAAGGCGCGGGCGATGCCCACACGTTGGCGCATCCCGTTCGACAGTTCGCTGGCCTGCTTGTCCATGCTGTCGGCCAGCCCCACGCGTTCAAGATAGTATTCGATCACGTCCTGACGCTCGGCTTGACTGGCGCGCGGATAGACCTTGTCGACCCCAACAGCCACGTTCTCCTTGGCGGTCAGCCACGGGAACAGGTTGGGCGACTGGAAAACCACGGCGCGTTCCGGGTCTGCGTCGACCACCGCGCGACCATCCAGAATGATCGCCCCTTTCGAGATCGGGTTCAGCCCCGCCGCCATCGTCAGAACCGTCGACTTACCACAGCCCGAGTGCCCGATCAGCGAGATGAACTCGCCCTTGTTGACCTTCAGGTCGAAGTCCTCGACCACGGTCAGCGGGCCTTTCGGCGTGGGATAGATTTTGTGCAACTTCGAGAACTCAAGGAAGCGATCTTCGCGCTTGCGTTCCTGCGCTTTCACATCGGCCTGTGCTTTCGGAATGTTGTGAATGGCGTCGACATTGGGCAGCTGCTTGATACCCTCGGCCTTCGCCTCGATCCCCACATCCATCAGGTATTTGGTGACCGCAATGCGCAGCTTTTTGAAGCCGTCATGGTGGTTCATCTCGCCGCGATCACGTGGGCGGGGGATGGTGACCTTGAACTCTTCACCCAGCGACCCGTCGGGGTTTAACGCAATGATCCGGTCGGCCAGCAGGATGGCCTCGTCCACATCATTGGTGATAAGAATGCAGGTCTTTTTGTCCGCGGCCCAAATCTGTTCGATTTGGTCGGCCAGATTGGCGCGGGTCAGCGCATCCAAGGCAGACAGCGGCTCGTCCAGCAGCAGAACCTCGGGGTCCATTGCCAACGCACGTGCAACGTTCACCCGCTGACGCATCCCACCCGACAATTCGGCAGGACGGCGCGCTGCGGCATGGCTCAGCCCAACCATGTTCACATAATGCGCCACCTTATCAGCGCGATCAGGCTTGGGCATATCGGGAAACATCGTATCCACCGCCAAGCCCACATTTCCGCTGACCGTCAGCCACGGCATAAGCGAGTAGTTCTGGAAGATCATCCCGCGTTCCGGCCCTGGCCCCGTGATGGGCGCGCCGCGAAACTTCGCTTCGCCCTTCGTTGGCGTTTCCAACCCGGCCATCATGTTGATCAGCGTGGTTTTCCCGGTGCCCGAAAAGCCCAGAAGGACAAGGAACTCGCCTTCTTCCACCGACAGGTTGATGTCCTTCAGAACATCGGTTTTCGTAGTGCCTTCGCCGAAGCTTTTCGAAACGGAGTTAAGCTCAAGAATTGCCATACCGATCACCGATTGTTCGAGAAGGTAAACAGGGACTGCAGCGCAAACATCACGCGATCCAGCATGAAGCCGATGATCCCGATGGTGAATACGGCGACCATGATTTTGGCCAGCGATTGGCTGGAGCCGTTCTGGAACTCATCCCAGACGAACTTGCCCAGACCCGGATTCTGCGCCAGCATCTCGGCTGCGATCAGAACCATCCAGCCAACACCCAGCGACAGGCGCAGGCCGGTGAAGATCAGTGGCAACGCCGAAGGCAGAACCAGCTTGGTGATCTTGGTATAGGTGTTCATTTTCAGAACTTTTGAGACCGACACCAAATCCTTGTCGATCGAGGCAACGCCCAGCGCAGTGTTGATCAGCGTCGGCCACAGCGAGCACAGCGTCACAGTGATGGCCGAAACCAAGAAGGATTTGGCAAACAGCCCGTCATTGGTGGCATAGACGGCCGACACGATCATGGTCACGATCGGCAGCCACGCCAGCGGCGACACGGGTTTGAAGATTTGAACCAGCGGGTTGATGGCTGCGTTGGCATAGGGTGACAGGCCCGCAAGGATGCCAAGCGGAATGGCAATCAGGGATCCGATCAAGAAGCCAAAGAACACGGTCATGATCGAGGTGCCAATTTGCGCGTAATAGGACGGTGAGCCGGTATAGGGGATGTCTTTGACCTTGTCAGGCTCGCCCCTGTCCAGATAGCGCTGGTTGCGCGCCTCGACTTTCTCATAGTGTTTACGCTCTTTTTCGGCCTTCAAAAGCGCGTCCTGATGAAGGTTCTTCGCCTCGGTCCAGACCTGCGCCGGTCCGGGAACAGCCCCAAGCGAGGTCTGCACTTTGGGCGCCATCGTGCCCCACAGCAGCAAGAAGCCGACAATCGCCAAAAGCGGTACGCCCAGAAGCTTCCAGATCTCTTTCACCTGAGCCTTCGGGTTGTCTCCAGCGATGGCTTTCAGAATGGGCGTAAGCCAAGAAATCCCGATCACCTGAAACCAGGCGTCGGCCTTGTTGATACGGGTGAACAGTTTGGCTTTCCGGGCTTCTTTAAGGTCAGCGTCCAACGTTTGCGGGTCGATGGCGGTCATGGCTTTCAGTCCTCGAACGGCGGGTTATCCGCCAGTTTTCGAAAATGGGGCGCGACTAGAATGGTGTGGTGATCGCGCCCCAAGGTGGTGATGCGGAGGTGCGGTTAGCCCTTAACCTCGGTTCCGACGATCATCTGTTCGCCCTTCAGGCCGATCGGCAGGCTGTCCAGATACGCGTTGGGGGCTTTACCGTCATAGGGAATGCCGTCGATGATATCGGCAGCCGGGGTTGGCGCTTTATAACCATCGCTGTCCCAAGGGAAATCTTCCTCTTTGACGTGGCCTTCTTCGACCAGCAAACGGGCGGCTTCCAGATAGATCTCGGGCTTATAAACCGACTTGGCGACCTCGTCATACCAGCTGTCGGGCTTGGGTTCCGCGATCTGGCCCCAGCGGCGCATCTGGGTCAGGTACCAGATGGCGTCCGAGTAGTAGGGATAGGTCGCGTTATACCGGAAGAACACGTTGAAATCAGGCACGTCGCGCTTGTCGCCCTTTTCGTATTCAAACGTGCCAGTCATCGACGCCGCGATCACTTCGTAATCCGCGCCAACGTAGTCAGGGCGCGACAGAATCTCGACCGCTTCGGGGCGGTTGGCGTTGTCGTTTTCGTCCAGCCACTGGGCCGCACGGATCAGAGCTTTCACAACGGCCAAGGTTGTGTTCGGGTTTTCTTCCGCGAACTCTGCGGTGATGCCGAATACTTTCTCGGGGTTGTTTTTCCACAGCTCATAGTCGGTGATGACCGGAACGCCGATGCCTTTGAACACAGCCTGCTGGTTCCATGGCTCGCCCACGCAATATCCATAGATCGTGCCCGCTTCCAGCGTGGCTGGCATTTGCGGTGGCGGGGTCACAGACAGCAGAACGTCGGCGTCGATCTGACCAGTAATGTCGTCGGTCGAGTAATAGCCCGGGTGCAGACCACCGGCAGCCAGCCAGTAACGCAGTTCATAGTTGTGAGTCGAAACCGGGAATACCATGCCCATGTTGAAGGGCTTTCCTTCGCCTTTGTATTTCTCGACCACCGGGGCCAGAGCCTCGGCCGAGATCGGGTGAACCGGCTTGCCGTCGTCACCTACTGGAATATTCGGCTTCATTTCTTCCCAGATCTCGTTGGAGACGGTGATGCCGTTGCCGTTCAGATCCATCGAGAAGGGCGTGATGATGTGGGCTTCGGTTCCGAAACCAATCGTTGCTGCCAAAGGCTGACCTGCCAACATATGCGCGCCGTCCAAGGTGCCGTCGATGACGCCATCCAGCAGAACTTTCCAGTTCGCCTGCGCTTCCAACGACACAAACAGACCCTCGTCATCAAAGAAGCCTTGCTCGTACGCGACGGCCAAGGGGGCCATGTCGGTCAGCTTGATGAACCCGAATGTCAGTTCATCTTTCTCAAGGTCCAGCATTTCTGCGAAAGACGGCTGGCTAAGGGCCGTGGTCGCTGTCAGCGCAAGTATGGCGAGCTTCTTCATGTGCATTTCCTTTTGGTCTTGCGTCGGGCGGGGAAAGCCCATTTGAAAAAATAAAAGCCGCCTAGAAACCTGACGCCAGAGGGAGGAGGTTCCGGCGATCGGGTTCTAAGCGGCTTTGCTTTTGATGCCCTTCTTCAGCGAAGAGCTAACGAAAGACGTCAGTGCCTTCCGCGTTGATTCCATGTTTAGCTGCGGCGCAGCATAAACCCCAGAAACAGACGGGGGTTAAGGCCTTTAATCGACCCCGAGACACGGATTGCCCAATAATTAAGCGATAATTACGGGGTCGGGTCGAAGATCTGACCGTCAAAGAAACGGTCTGGATTGAGAATCAGTTTTCCATGGGTCGAAGCCACAGCCGTCGGATAGGACAGTGCGCCCTCTTGCTTGTCCGAGGCACCGGGTAGGTCGGTGGCAACGGTCGCCAGTGCATCACGATACAGGTCGCTGCGGAAAACCGAGCGTGCCGTCGCAACTGCATCCACAACATCTAAGTTGTACCGGGCAGCCAGACGCTGCCCGATCCATTGGGCCTGAGACCGCCACGGAAAATTCGTGGCCCCGCCGTGGAAATGAACAAATCCCGGAACGCCAGTACCAAGCGATCGGGCTTGGGCCAAAAGCTGGCCGCTCATCGCGCGTTCTATGACATCCGAAGGCAACCCCAGATATTCGGGCCGTGCAAGAATGTCCGCTGCGATCATTCGGTTAGTGGGCTCGTGCAGCCAGCGCCCTGCCCTATAGACTGCGCGCATCAGACCCGCCGCGGTCGACGCGTTGTCCTGAACCCAATGATGCGGAGCCGCCAGAACCTTTTCCGGGCTGAACTCCCAAATCGCTCGGCCTGCCAAGATGATCTCGCCAGCTTCTTCATCTACGGCGCGCGACCCCCACGGTTCACCCACGCAAAATGCATCGACCTCGCCCGACCGAAGTGCTTCAGCCATCAAGGGTGGCGGGACCGAGCAGATCTCGTATCGTATGTCGCGATCCTTCAGCCAGTATTCCACCAGTTCGCGGTGCATGGATATCGGGAATGGAACGCCAATACGCAGAACTTCCGTAGCCGCTTTCTCAAGCGCCAATCCTGTCACAGTTGCGTCCATCAAATTCGCTGACCAACCTTGCGCCTTCATCCGCTCGACAATCGCGTTGTTTACAGCGATCACATTGCCATTCACCGACAGAACCATCAGCGCGTCGACAGGCGTGTGCATCCCGCCCAACCCCAAGGACATCGCAATCGCCAGTGGCGACAACAGATGGGCTGCCTCAAGATGTCCGAAGGCCAGAAGATCCCGAAGCGCGGACCACGAGGGCTGTTTTAACAGCTCAAGCTCGATCCCTTCCTTGGCGGCAAAATCAAGCTCGCGCGCGATCACCAAGGGCGCGCAATCGACCAGCGGCACGTATCCGCAATGCACCCGTGTCGCGCTCATCGCAGCAACTCCGATGCTGTGATCAAGGCTTGCGCCACGTCGATCATCCGCTTGCCCTGATCCATCGCCGTCTTGCGCATCAGTTGATAGGCTTCCTCTTCGCTCAGCCCCTTGGCGCGGATCAACAGGCCCTTGGCGCGGTCGATGGTCTTGCGGTTTTCCAGCGCCTGTTTGGCGGCGGTCAGTTCGGACTGCATCTGACTCATCATCTGAAAGCGCGCAATCGCGGTTTCAAGGATCGGCCGGATACGGTCGCCGGACAGCCCCCCCACCACATAGGCACTCAGCCCGGCGCGTACTGCGGCGGCGGACAATTCGGGATCGCTTTGATCGACAAACATCGCGACGGGGCGCTGGTGCGCGCCGGACACTTCACTGAGCGCTTCAAGCGTATCGCGACGTGGATTGGTCAGGTCAATCAAGACCACATCCGGATCGATCTTTGACAGCGCCAATGCCAAATGGCTGTCATCCGAAATGATGGACACATCCGCCCACCCGCCGTGGCCAAGAGCCTCGGTAACCTCGGCGGCGCGATCCGCGTTCGGCTCTACAACCACAATTTTCAATGGGCGCGTCATGGGCGCGACGTATCACCTTGGCCGGGAGAGTTTCACGCGGCAAAGCGGATTTACTGAGGGGAATATCCCCAGCGCTCAAGTTTTAATCACGGGAATCAGCCATTCGCCTGATTTGTGGCCGCTTACCCCCTAGCCCAGCGCGACCCGCGGTCTGCCGCTGGCTTCGACCTGCACGGTGCCTTCGACGAACACGTTCTGCCCCTCGATCTGGGCCGATTGGATATCACGATCGACGATGATGCGGATATCCTCGGCCCCGGCGGCTTTTGCAGCATCTTGGGCATCGGCGCGAAGATAATCCTCGATCACCGCCAAGGCTTGATCTGAATCGGTAAAGTCCTGTGGTCCGCTGGCCAAGTGAACGCGGTACTTGCCTTCAGAGGGCGAGGTAACTGTGCCAGACCGGCGGAACGTCACACGACCGACGACAGCCCCTACCGCATTGGCGACGCCTGCATGTTCGGGCAGGTGCATGGGGCAGTGCAGGCGCGCGCCGACCGCCGGGTAATAGCTTGGGGCCGAAGCGCCCAACCCGACGACGTCGATATTCAGTGCCGCATCCAGCGCCAGCAAGCCGCGATGTTTTGACAGGCCGCGCTGGGTCAGAACGTGGCGGGCCAGAAGGTCAGGCGGCAGGCCGAAATCATCTTCCTCGGCGAAGGCAGTTTCCAGCAGGGTGAGGGCGGTTTGTTCGGTCATCTGGTCAATGATCTTTTGTGCCATCTCGTCGGGTGATTGCGCCAACCGCGCACCGCTGCCGACACGCTTGCGGGCAAACAGCTCGAGCCCCTTTCGGGCGGCATCACAGTCCCACGCGCTCAAACGCCCGAGCACATGACTTGCATCTGACGGCGTCACGCCCGACACCTGAACAATCCCGCGATCCACCAGCCTTGTCAGCGCGCTGCCTTCCAGCCGGGTTTTCAGAAGTTTGGCAAGCGGAACGACGGCATCTTCAAGGCGTTCCAGCAGGGTTTCAGCACGCACATCGATTCCGTCGGCGGGGATCCCCATCACGCGGCGAGCAAAACGCGTGTCATGTTCGCTGGGGGCCGTGGCGCGCAGCTGCTCGTCCAGCGCGGCATGGACTACATCGCCAGCCTCGGCTGCAATCAGGGACAGTGGAAGCACCCGGCGTGGCCCCAACGTGATACCCCCCAGCAATCCGTCTGTTATGAGATGCACCTGACTGTCACCACCCAGCCCATGGGTTCGCATGGCGACGGCTTCGACCATGGTGCGGAACCCGCCGACTTGTGCGCCTGCGGGGTCAATCATCGGCTTTCCATCGCGGATCAAAGCAACATCCGTGGTTGTTCCCCCGATGTCCGATACCAGCGCGTTGTCCAATTTGGTCAGCCAGCGCGCGCCCACGATCGAAGCAGCAGGACCGCTGAGGATGGTTTCAATCGGGCGTTCACGGGCTTGGTCGGCGCTCATCAACGCGCCGTCGCCACGAACGACCATCATGGGCGCGTGAATACCAATGTCGCGAAGCGTATCCTGAGCGCGGCCAATCAACCGGTCGATCATTCCGATCAGACGCGCGTTCAGCACCGCCGTTACGGCCCGCTTGGGACCATTCAGTTTCGACGACAGGTGATGTGAACACGTGACCGGCGCTCCTGTCATCTCGGTTATTAGGTCTGCGGCCTCAAGCTCGTGCGTGGGGTTACGGGTGGCAAATTGTGCGGCGACGGCAAAGCCAGAAATTCCATGATGCGTCGCCAGAAAGTCCCGCAAGGCGTCCAGATCCAGATCGGCCGCCTGCCCGCCCGCATGATTGTGACCACCCGACATCACCAGCGCGGGATCGCCTTTCAGCGCGTCCCTTAACCCATGCTTTTCAAGGTCACTTTCGCGAAAGCCGATATAGATCAGCGCCACACGCCCGCCCTGCCCTTCGACCAAGGCATTGGTGGCCAAAGTGGTCGACAGCGACGCCATCGAGATATCCGCGGGCGCGATACCCGCCTGACCGAGCACTGCCTGAATGGCCTTCCCCATACCAATTGCAAGATCCGTGCGTGTGGTCAGCGACTTGGCGCTGGCGATGACCTTCGCCTCGTCCCGGATCAACACCGCATCGGTATAGGTTCCACCCGTATCCACACCCAGTGACAGCGCCATGCCTGATTTCCCTTGTTAACTGTAGCCCTGAACTAGCAGTGCAGCAGAGCCTTAACTTGTCAAAGAACGTCATTCTTGGTCGATTTCAAGTGAGAGCCAGACACGGTTTCCAAAACTTTCCGCTGATGCTCTGCCCTTGCCCTGTTCGGCAGCTTCTGAATAATAGCGCTAACACCTGCGCCTCAAACCCATCCAGAGACTGACATGACCGTTCACAACACCGAAACGTTGCGCAACCTCGCGCGGCAGATTTTCATGAAAGCGGTCAAGGCAGCCGACCCAGCGCTGGCTGTTCGGCGGGCACTGAATGACGCGCCGCTTCCGGTGCCGGGGCCGAACGGGAAAAGCGTTGTGATCGCCATCGGCAAGGCTGCGCCCGCCATGATGAACGAGGCATTGACGCATATTGAAGGCCCGCGACAAGCGCTGTGCATCACGCATCCTGAAAACAAGGACGCCGTGGAAGGTGCGACAGTACTGTATGGGATGCACCCGGTGCCAGACCAAAGCAGCCTTGCGGCGGGTCAGGCTGTGGCAGATCTGCTGGCGCAGGCTGGGGATGGGGACCAAGTGATCGCGCTGATCTCGGGCGGGGGATCGGCGCTGATGGCGTTGCCTGTGCCGGGGGTCTCGATCGAGGACAAGGGACAGGTCAGCGCGCTGTTGCTGGGCGCGGGGATCGACATCAATCAAATGAACCTTGTGCGTCAGCAGCTAAGCCAGTTGAAGGGCGGCGGGGTGCTGCGGGCAACGCAGCCTGCACCGGTGTCGGCCTATATCTTGTCAGACGTGATTGGCGATGATTTGCGGGCAATTGCCAGCGGCCCAACCGTGGCCCCAATTGGCACGCGGGGCGAAGCACGCGCTGTCTGCGAAACGGCTGGGATTTGGGGTGATCTGCCCGCCTCGGTCCAAAAGCACCTGTCACAGGCTGATGATATCCAGATGCCTGCCCACACCGCCCAGAACCATTTGATCGGATCAAACGGACACAGCTTGCGCGCGGCCGAGGACGACGCGCAAGGCGTGGGTGCGGTTCAAATTGTTTCGGACATGTTGACCGGGGACGTGAAAGACGCCGCCGCCATTCTATTGGACGCCGCCGAGGCCGCCCCTGCGGGCACCACCACAGCCCTTCTGGCCGGAGGCGAGACCACCGTACATCTGACGGGTACCGGACGCGGCGGGCGCAATCAGGAACTTGCGCTGCATGTTGCAATGGGCGCTGCGGAACGTGGATTGCAGGGCGACTGGGCTTTCCTGAGCGGTGGAACGGACGGACGTGACGGACCGACCGACGCGGCAGGCGGCATCGTGGATCAAACCAGCCTTTCGCGGATGCGCGATGCGGGCATCGACCCCAATGCGCTTTTGCACAACAACGACAGCTACGCTGCGCTTGCCGCTTCGGATGATCTGTTGATGACCGGTGCGACCGGCACCAATGTCGCCGACATCCAGTGCTTTCTGATCTCGAAACCCTAATCGCCGCCCAAAAAGCTCGTGATCTCGGCCCCGACCTCCTTACGCTGGGTGTACATCAGCAGATGACCGGTGGGGTACACGCGCAGCTTGGCGTTTGGCAGCATGTTGGACAGCAGGATCTGGTTGGCGACCGGTATTAATCCGTCAAACTGACCTGCAATGACCAGCGTCGGCTGGGCCAACGTTCGCAGCCACGGCAGGCTGGTCCATCCACACATCGCCCGCACCTGCGAGAAGTACCCTTCAGGGCTGGGGCGAATGGCGTGTTTCGAATAATCTCGGAACTCGGCCGGCGCAAAGATCGCCTCGCCCCCATACATCCACGGGCCGATGAAGTTGCCGTAGGCTTTACTGGCAAAACGCATCGGGAGCATGATTTCGGACATAGCAATAGGGGTACCCCACCAGCTGCCGATCCCACCCGCCGAGCAAATCGCCAATACCAGTTTTGCCACACGATCCGGCACTGTATGGGCAATCTGCTGCACCAGCGCCCCGCCCCACGAAATGCCGAGCATATCGAAGCCGTCGATCCCGATCTGATCCAGCACCCGCAGCGTGAAATCCGCATAGTCCGGAATGGTCGAAACCCCGTCGATCAGATGCGACCGCCCGGTGCCGGGCATGTCGATGGCGATCAGGCAGCGGTCTTTGATTTCGTCCAGCAGGGGCAGCAGCACCTCGATGGATTGGGCCAGCCCGTTGCAGACCAGAAGCGGCGGCAGGTCAGAATTCACAACCCGGTGGAGGTAACGGATCTTTGCGCCGTCAACCTCGATCATATGAAAATCTGACTTATCGTCGATCTCGGCCAGATCTTGCACGCCCATTAGTCCTTGCCCTCAAGCACATAAGTTCCCGGGGCGTCAGCCAGACGCTTGTACTTGCGATTATCCAGCGTCTTGGCAGGGGCAACCCGATCAGAGGGGTTCTGTTGATCAAGCCACTCTAACCAATGCGGCCACCAACTGCCCTCGGTCAGCGCAGCCCCTTCCTGCCAGCCTTCAGCGCTGGAGGTATCCGAGCCACCTGCCCAAAACTTGCGACGCGTTTTGGCGGGGTGGTTGATCACTGTGCCCGACACGTGGCCACCTGTGGTCAACACAAATTCGGTCTTGCCGGACACAAGTTCCGTCGCCGTGAAGGATGTCTTCCACGGCACGATATGGTCGCCATCGGCAGCTAGGAAATAACACGGGACGTCGATGTTACGCGTATCGACTGGCGTGCCGCAAATCGTCAGCGCGCCCAGCTCTTTCAATTTGTTCGCCATGTACATTTCCTCGACGAAGAAACTGTACCAGTTGGCAGGCAGGTTCTGCGTGTCGGCGTTCCAATACAGCACATCAAAGGGTGCGGGCGATTTGCCCATCAGATAGTTCGAAACCACAAAGCCCCAGATGCTTTCGTTCACATGCAGCATCGCCATCGCGTTGGCGATGTCACGGCCCGGCGCAACCCCTTCAGATTGCAGGCGCTGGTTATAGACCTTTACCTGCGGCTCATCGATGAACACTTTGATTTGCCCGGAATCCGAGAAATCGATCATCGTCGACAGGAAGGTTGCCGTGCCAAGTTTGGTTTTCAGATCGTCCGGCATGACGGCCAGCGCTGCAACCAACATGGTGCCACCGTTGCACCACCCCATGATGTCCACAGCATCCGATTTCGAAACATCAGACGCTACACGCAGCGCTTCGAAAACTCCGTCCGCGATATATTCGTCCCAACCCAGATCACCCATCTCGGCGCTGGGGTTGCGCCATACCATCATGTAAACGCTCTGCCCTTGTTCCAGCAGATAGCGGATCATGGATTTCTTTTCGTTAAGGTCGAAAATGTAGAACTTGTTCACGCAGGGCGGCACGATCAGGATCGGCGCTTTGCGGGTCTTCGCAGCCATCGGCTTGTATTGGATCAGCTCGATCAACTCGTTGCGGTAAATAACCGACCCCGGCGTGGTGGCGAGATTTTTGCCCACCTCGAACGCGTCTTCGTCGGTGGTGCTGATATAGCCCTTTTCCAGATCCGCCAGCATGTTCTGATAACCATCAATCAGGCTTTGCCCACCGGTATCCTGCGCGAGCTTCTGAGCCTCGGGATTGGTTGCAAGAAAGTTTGACGGCGACATGTTGTCTGCGGCGATGCGGGCGTAAAAGCTAAGTTTGTCCTGTTCGTGGTCCGACAGGCCCGCATTGTCAGCCATGTCTACCATCGCTTTTGCAGTCAGCTCGTAAGAATGGCGCAGAAGCGGGAAGATGCCTTCGTTCCACGCGTCGCCACGGAAACGGTTGTCTTTTGACGGTTCAATTGCCTCGCCAGCTTTCAACGCGGTGGACATCCACAGCTTCGCCATATCCTGTTGATACGACATCCAAGTTTCCACCCACGCGCCAAAGGGATTATCCCCGGACTTGTTCATGTCTTCCAGCAGTTTGAAAAAGTCTTTGTTCATGTCGCGCGCCTTGTGATTCCGGTGTCTCGCTTCGCACTATTCCATCGAATTGCATCACGAGTATTTCAATGCTGACTTTAGGGGCAGTTTTTGCCACGTTCGCGCACCAAATTAAGTTCGCCCTGAAGTTTTTCATCCCCCTCAGGGATCAACGCAGCCAAACCTTCAATCAGCCCCTTAGCATGCGCCTCGGGAACCTTGTCTTCAATTTCCGACAGCATCAGCCCGCCATAGATTTCCCACATCTGAGCGCGCAACGTTTTGCCGGCATCGGTAATCCGCAGCATGCGACCGCGTCGGTCGTTTGGCGCGGGACATTGGGTGACCAACCCGTCATCCACCATGCGTTTTATCGTACGCGACAGATTTGGTTGATCAAAAAGGGACTGACGCTCCAGTTCGTTCTGGCGCATCCCTTCGCCTTCACGTTCCAAGGCCCACAGAATGTCATACCACGCGGCAGACGGCAGCCGCGCGCGTTTCAACTCGGACTCGAAGGTTTGCGTGACCCGTTTGTGGGCAATGTTCAAAAGCACCCAGATCGCTGTGGTCTGTTCGTTCGGTTTCTTATCCATCTCACATTCCCGTTACCGGCCCTATCAGCATCTTTTCATGCACACCTCAATTAGATACATGCACATACATCTAATAATTCGTCCCACGTTGCCATGCAACATGACAAAGGAGCACACACAATGAAACCTCTTCTGACAGCTGCCGCCCTTGGGCTTGGCCTTGCCGCCGCTGGAACCGCCAACGCCGAAATCTATAAATTCGACCCCGGCCACACCGAAATCCGCTTCTACTACAACCACGCCGGCCTGTCCGAGCAGTCGGGCCAGTGGAAAGTGATTGGTGGCGAAGTTGACTTCGATCCGGCAAATGTTGCGGCCACCAAAGTCACCGTGACGGTGGACCCATCCAGCATCGATACGGGTGTCGGCCCGCTGGATGATCACCTGAAAAGCGCTGACTTTTTCGACGTCGAAAACTTCCCCGAGATCACATTCACATCGACGGGTGTCGAGCAGACCTCGGACAACGCCATCACGCTGGTGGGCGATCTGACCATCAAGGACAACACCAAGCCGATCACCATGAACTTCACCCTGAACCACAACGGCCCCCACCCGCTGGGCGAATTCTTTGACTACTACCAAGGTGAATGGATTGGCGTTCAAGGCACCGGTGACATGCTGCGCTCGGATTACGGTGTGGGCATGTTCGCACCCGTGACCTCGGACGAAGTACGGCTGGAAATATCGGCCGAATTGCGCGCTGGCGGTTGGGAATAATCAATGCGCCTGACCAACACGACAAACAGCTGGGGGGCGCTGGCGCGCCTCCTGCATTGGGCGATTGCAGGGATCATCCTGTATCTGCTGGGGTTGGGCGTATGGATGACCCAATTTGTCACGGATGCGCTGGCGCAATTTCCCTTGGTGCAGACCCATAAAAGCTGGGGCTTTGTGGTGTTTGCACTGGCCGTGGTCCGTGTGGTCTGGCGGCTACTTAACCGCAACGCGCCCGAGCTGCCCGAGCACATGCATCCGCTTGAAAAGCTCGCCGCGAAGCTGGGGCATTGGGGGCTTTACGCGCTGATGTTCATCATGCCGCTTTCCGGTTGGCTGATGGCGTCGGCATCGCCTTTGCAGGATCGATTTGGCGTAAAGAACAAGGTCTTCAACTGGTTCGAGATGTATGACCCCTTCGTCCCGGGAAGCGAGGCGCTGGCAAACTTCTTTGCGCAGGTGCATTTCCTGTCCGCCATCGCGCTGGTCGGGCTTTTGCTGGGCCATGCGGGTGCCGCCCTGTGGCACCACATCTATCACAAGGACGACGTGCTGAAGCGCATGACTTGGGGCAAGTGATCCCCTAAATGAAAAGGCCCGGCGCTGTGCCGGGCCTTTTCGCTTTCAAGAAACAGAAGCATCAGTCACTGCCCGACCCAATCGAACTGGGCGCAAACACGTTTCCGAAACCAGAGTTATTCGAAGACTCATCTGCGCCTTCCCCCGATGTACCATCCTCGGTACCTTCGTCCGAAGTACCCTCGCCTTGGTTCTGCAACGTGTTCGGAGCGAACACACCACCAAAGCCCGAGTTATTGGACGGTTTCGGAGCTGTCTGGGTTGCCCCACCTTCAGCTTTCTCGGCGGCTTCCTTGGCACGACGCTCGCGCAGTTCCTGAATGCGCTTCTCGGTTTCAAGGCGCTTTTGTTCCTGCACGTCAGCGATACACTGATCCGGGCTATGGGTCATCGCAGACACCGTCACCGTCCCGATGGCAATCACCAGCACAATCAAGGCAATCGCCGCCGGGTTGCGGCTGATCAGGCCGGGGACCTCGATCTTGCCGGCCAACTCAGCCACAGTAGCATCCTTGCGCGCCTTAGCGATCATGGATTTCCGTTTGATGTTCGCCTCGTTTATCAGGGCAAAGAACACAGTTAGTGCCACGATCATAAAGGCCAAGGCGGAAATCGCCGGGGTGATCCCGTAACGCACTTTCTGTGCCAGCTCGATCGTCAGGGTCGGATACTCGCCAAACGTGAAGGTGGTGGTGTTATAGTTCTCGAACGAAGCGAGGAACGCCAGCACCGACGCCGACAGGATCGCGGGCATCATGAAGGGCATCAGCACCTTACGGAATGCCTGCGCGTGGGTCGCACCCAAGTCCAACGCTGCCTCGGTCAGCGCGATGTCATATCGCTGAAGACGAGCCACCAGAACCAGCATGCAGTAGCTGGCGATGAAGGTGGACTGACCGATGATGGTCAGGAACAACCCGTTTGACAGGAAGCTATCTGCACCCAAACCCAACATGCGGTTGATGCGATCCCAAAACACCAGTGTCGAGATACCAATCACAACGCCCGGAATAAGGATAGGCGCGATGATGATCGTGTAATAAGTCGCCCGCAGCTTGGGCCAGATCTGCGTCAGCATCAAAGCCCCTGCCAGACCCATCGACACCGACAAGATCACCGTACCAATCCCGACAAGGATCGAGTTCCAGATCCCGTTCAGGATACGCTCGTCCTGGAACAGCTCGCCAAACCAATTGAAGGTCAGACACTCCCACGGAGACATGCGTGGGAAGCTGGGCGAATTGAACGCCGTCAACGACATGATGATCAGGGGGCCGAGCAGATAGGCAAAGAAGATGCCCAGGTAAACCCAGATAGAGACGCGAATGATTTTATCAGTCGTCATTTGCCAATATCCCCCATGTTCACTTTGAACAGGCGCATCACGGCCAGCACCAGCAGGATACAGGTGACAAGCAGCACAATCGCGTAGGCAGCGCCTTGCGGCCAGTCAGAGTTGTCGTTGAACTGCTGATAGATCAGTTGCGTGAACCAAAGGGATGATGGACCGCCCAAAATCTGAGGCGCGGCCAACGCACCGGCGGACAACATGAACACCATCGTACAGCCCGAGCTGATGCCCGGCTTGGCATAGGGAATAACCACCCGCTTGTGGATCCGCCACCAAGGGGCGCCCAGATCCCGCGCGGCCTCGATCTGATTATGATCAAGGCTTTCGATCACGTTGTAGATCGGGAAGATCATCAAAAGGATGTAAGCATACCCAAGACCCGCATACAGCGCGATGTCGTTGCGAATGAAGTCAAAGGGCGTGTCAAAAATCCCCGTGCCGACCAGAAACGCATTGATCACACCGCTTTCGCCAAAGATAATTCGCAACGCAAAGGCGCGCAGGATTTCGTTGATCCAATAGGGAATGATCAGCATCAGCGCGAGAACGCGGATGTGGTTGCCCTTGTTCTGACCCAGATAATAAGCAATCGGATAGCACAGGATCAGGTTAAAGATGGTCACACAGACGGCGGCCACCAGCGTGCGGAAGAACACTTTCAGGTCCACCGCATTGTAATCCTGTGACCCGCCTTCGGGGCCATAGATCAGGTATTTATAGTTCTCAAGCGTATAGACATCCTTCGGTCCGCCGATCTCGGGCGGGGGAAGGTTCGGACGGAACGAAAAGTCGAGCATCGACAGCTGAGGCAAGATAATCAGGCCAACGATCCAAAAAAGGACCAGACCCAGCATCAAGGATCCCATCAGCATGCCGTTCCGGTTGAAGAATTCCTTCAGGAAACTTGGCATTGCACCCTCTCCTATTCCGCGGCCAATTCGCCGGCGGGAACCGCAACGGCGTTGTTCACTTCATATACCAGCGTCATGTCCTGACCCGAGTGATCTTCGAACGACTGGCCGTGGTTGGGGATGGCAACCTTCAGCTCTTTCCCGCCGTCGCCTTCCATGAAGATGTTATAAGTGTTGCCCTCAAACTCTTCGTGGTTGACCTTGGCCGTCACGAAGTGATCGCCTTGCGCACCAGCCGGGGCAAGCGACAAAGCCTCGGGGCGGATGAACAGCATCGCGTCATCGCCCACGTTCATCTTGCCCTGATTTGCGGTCGAAATCCGCGACAGCAGATCGCCCGAACGGTTGGTGCGGATTAGGGCCTGATCACCTTTGACCTCAAGCACCTTGCCACGGAACACGTTGTTTTCGCCCACGAAGCTGGCCGCGAAGGCGGTCGCGGGATCGTTATAGATGGTTTTGCCATCTGCGATCTGGTCGATCACACCGGCCCGCATCACGGCGATGTCGTCCGACATGGTCAGCGCCTCGCCCTGGTCGTGGGTGATATAGATAAAGGTAATGCCAACACGCTGCTGAATTTCACGCAGTTCGGTGCGCATGTGCTGACGCAATTTCAGGTCCAGCGCCGACAAAGGTTCGTCCAGAAGCAGCACGTCTGGCTCGGCACATAAGGCGCGGGCAATGGCCACACGCTGACGTTGACCGCCCGACAATTCGCTGGGCAGCTTGTCGCCCTGTCCCGGCAGCGCGATCATGTCTAAAAGCTCGTCCGCGCGCTTGCGACGCTCTTTGGCCGATGCGCCTTTAATCTCCATCGAAAACGTGATGTTCTCCCAAACCTTCATCAGAGGGAACAGCGCAAGGTTTTGAAAAATCAGCGCAGTGGGGCGCTTGTTCGGCCCGATCCCGCGCATGTTGTTTCCACCGATCAGCACATCACCTTCGCTGGGCTCAAGAAAGCCCGATACCGCACGCAGGATCGTGGTCTTGCCACAGCCCGACGGTCCAAGGAACGAGAAGAAGTCGCCCCCTTTGATGTGCACATTCGCGTCGCGCACGGCGACGAAATCTCCAAAGCGGATCCAGAGGTTCTCAAGATCGACGCCTACTCCGGCACTCATATGGTATCTCCCCATAAACGGGCCGCTCACGCGCTGATCTCAGGCGTGCGGCCGTGTTTTCCAGACGTTTTGTTCAGTTTGGTGACGCACCCCCGCCCAGCGGCGGAGGCGCGCATTTCCAAGACGCTTAGGCGCTCTTGAACTTGTTGACGAACTCGGTGCGCACATCGGCGTACCAAGGTGCTTCAGCGGGCCACGGGTTCAGATTGGCCAAGCTTTCACCCGGATAGGCTTCCGAGAAGTTCTTCTTATAGGTATCACCCGAATAGGTGTCCGCACCCAGCACCGGCGAGTTATAGCCATGGCTGTCAATCGCGACGCCTGCGGGCTCCTGACGATAGGCGTATTCGATGAAGGCATAGACTTGCTCTTCATTTGCGGCACCGACTGGCATCGACATACCGTCGACCCAAGCCATCGCACCTTCGACCGGTGCTTGATAGTGTACCGGCTCGCCTGCCGATTTCAGAGCCAGCGGCGGACCATCCCATGTCTGACCTACAACAACTCCTTCGTTCAAAAGACCGTTCTTCTGGGTGTCGGCGTCGTTCCAGATCAACTTGATGCGCGACTTGCGTGCGATACACCATTCGGTGATCTGGCCCCATACTTTGCGCATGGTTTCTTCGTCGTTATAGGCAGCCCAGACTGAACCCGGCTCCATCTCGCCAGACGCTTCCATATACAGACCAGCACCCAACATCATCGAATGTGCGCGACCCATGGTCTTGCCAGCGTTTTCTTCCGACCAGACGTCACCATAGCTTGGCGCATCACCGGATGGCAGCCATTTGTCAGTACGATAGGCAATACCTTCGGTACCCCAGATATGCGGCAGCCAGTGTGCGCCTTTCCCACCAAAGTCCCAAGCATCTGTACCAATTTTGGCCATAGCCGGGTTAACAGCATCAATGTTCACTTTCGACAGATCAAACGGCTTTAGAAGCTCAAGCGGCCCCCACTGAAGCGAACGGTTATTGGTTGGTGACACAATGTCAAAGCCCTGACCTTTGGTCGCTTTCATCTTGTTGATGATTTCTTCGTTTGACCCGATGCCGGTATAGTTCACCTTGATGCCGGTCTCGGCCTCAAAGCCCGCGATGAAATCGGCCGGCAGATAGTCGGACCACATCAGGATGTTGATCTCGCCCGAGGACGCCAGCGCGTTCTTCACATAAAGCGGGGTTGCCAGTGCGGCAGCGCCCATCGTGGTCGCGCCTTTCAGCACGGAACGGCGGCTAAACTTGTTCTTTGTCGTCATTGCATTCTCCCGTTGGATTTTACTTTTTTGTTTGGCGATAGTTTTTGGCATTATCTGATGCTCCAATAGCGCCAGCTTTTATGGCTTACTCAGTCCAGTTTCGGCGCACCGATTGTCTTAGATTACCTATCAACAACTGAAAATCTGCGAAATCGCCTGACCGAGATACATTTTTTCTTTATCTTTCAAGTTACTGAGCGTCGCGGTCCAAACTAGACACATGAACACCCAGCAAGTGATTTCACTGGGTCATCTCTTCAACCTCCTTTGAAAGTGAACCCCCTGGAAGGGGTATGAGTCAACATTTTAAGCACTTCGCTTTTCGAATGAGCATCAGATAGAAAACCCAATCAGCGCGACACCTGCTGCCATCAGAACAGCAGCCATAAGACGGCGCTGCCAATTGCCTTCACCAAGGAAGACAAAGCCAATCAATGCGGCGAAAATCACCGATGTTTCGCGAAGCGCCGACACCGCCCCAAGCGGGGCGAAGTTCTTGGCGTACAGGACCAAACCATATGCAGCCATCGACACGATTCCGCCCAGAATACCGATCACCCATGTACGCGTGGGCAGATCGAGCATCGTCTTTCCGCGTCGCAAGACCACAAATCCTGTGATGAAGATATGCAGCACAGAATGCCATGCCCAATAGGAAAGAGTGCCGCCCGACACGCGCACACCAACCCCGTCGACCAACGAATACCCCGAGATACAAATCCCGGTCCCGATCGCAAAGAACAAAGCCGTCCGCCCGACTCCATGGCGCAGCGCCGTCCAGCTTGAGATCTGGATGGCTACGGCAATCAAGGCGATGCCGAACCATGCCTGCGCGGGAAGGATTTCGCCCACGAACAACATCGCCCAAAGCGAGACCAGCGCGGGGACGATGCCGCGCGCGATGGGGTAGACGACGCTGAGGTCTCCGTGTTTGTACGCCTGCCCCAGCATGTAGAAATAGCCGAAATGGATCACCGTCGAGGCAATCAGATACGGCCAGCTTTCCACAGCTGGCAACGGCAGCACCGCCACCATCGCCAAGCCGGGTATGACGTGGCCCAGCGCCACCAGACCCAATGTGGCTGTCCGATCCCCCGCCGTTTTCACGATGGTATTCCATGTGGCGTGCAACATGGCCGCCGACAGGATGATCAGGACAATGCCCGTGGTCATGAGGTCAGATCACGTCTTCAAACAGTTGGCGTAGGTTTTCGCGGGTCAGTTCGACCGGATTGCCGCCACAGCTGGGATCTTTGATCGCGCCCTCGACCAGCGCATCCATCTGGTCGGCGCTCACACCCATCTCGGAAAGTTTGCGCGGGATTTCGAAGCTGTCGTTGAAATCTTGCACGAAGCTTTGGAAGCCTTTGAATCCGCCCTCGATGCCCAGATAGCCCGCTGCACGGTCGAAACGATCCGCGATTTCAGCTGCGTTGAACTCCAACACCGCCGGCATGCAGACCGCGTTTGTCGTGCCGTGATGAGTGTTAAAAATTGCGCCGACAGGGTGGGACAGCGCGTGGATAGCCCCCAAGCCTTTTTGGAACGCGGTCGCGCCCATCGCGGCGGCGGACATCATATTGGCCCGCGCCTCAAGGTCAGAACCGTCCGCATATGCGCGCGGCAGATAATCGACAACCAGCCGCATCCCTTCCAGCGCGATGCCCTGGCTCATCGGGTGGTAATGCGGGGACGAGAACGCTTCCACACAATGCGCGAAGGCATCCAAGCCAGTACCTGCGGTGATAAACTTGGGCATGCCCATGGTCAGCTCGGGGTCGGCAATCACGACAGCGGGCAGAACCTTCGGGTGGAAGATAATCTTTTTCTCATGCGTCACCGAATTCGTGATGATCGAGGCACGGCCCACTTCCGATCCCGTCCCCGCCGTGGTCGGCACCGCGATGATCGGCGCAATCGCATCTGCATCCGCGCGGGTCCACCAGTCTCCAATGTCCTCAAAATCCCAGATCGGGCGGGTTTGACCTGCGAAGAACGCGACCATTTTACCCAGATCAAGTCCCGAGCCGCCGCCAAACGCGATCACGCCGTCATGGCCACCCGCCTTATAGACCTCGACGCCCGCATGCAGATTGATCTCGGACGGGTTCGGGTCCACGTCACTGAACATGCCACGGCCCAGACCGGCGGCCTCCATGATGTCCAACGTCGCCTGTGTGATGGGCAGATCGGCCAAACCTTTGTCGGTCACCAAAAGCGGGCGCTTCATGCCCGCCTGCGCACATGCTTCAGGCAGTTCCTTGATGCGGCCTGCGCCGAACTTCATTGCGGTCGGATAGGACCAGTTTCCAACAAGGTTCATGATGTTACCTTCTTCAGATGGTAGGATTTCGGACGTGTCAGGTTGTGGAAGCCGATGACCGACAAGCCGCCCCCGCGCCCCGTGTTTTTGCAGCCCGTCCAGCACAGGCCGGGATCAAGATAGTCGGCACGGTTCATGAAAACTGTCCCAGTTTCGACCTGATCACCCACACGCGCGGCACGATCCACGTCGCTGGTCCACAGGCTGGCGGTCAGGCCGAACTCGCTGTCATTCATCAGCGCAATGGCTTCTTCGTCGGACGAGACCTTCATGATACCCACAACTGGACCAAAGCTCTCATCCCGCATCACCCGCATATCATGGGTGACATTTGTCAGGATCTGGGGCGTCAGATACGCGCCGCCGTCATCCTCGGCGAAGGTTTCAATATGCGCGACGGCACCATCGGCCAGCGCCTCGGAAATCTGCGCGCGGACCTCATTGGCAAAACGAACATTGGCCATCGGCCCAAGCGTGGTTTCCGCGTCCAACGGATTACCCAACTTATAGCCTTTCACGATCTCGACAGCCTTGGCGACGAAATCGTCATACAGGCTTTCATGCACGTAAATCCGTTCGATCCCGCAGCAACACTGGCCTGCGTTGAACATTGCCCCGTCGATCAGAGTGTCAACCGCAGCATCAAGATCTGCATCCTCCATGACATAGCCGGGATCCTTGCCGCCCAGCTCGGTGCCCACACCCGTAAAGGTGCCCGCCGCCGCACGCTCCATCGCCTGACCTCCACCGACCGAACCGGTGAAGTTCACGAAGTCAAACGCGTTGCCCGCGATCAGATCGTTGGTCACGTCGTGCGACAGGAACACGTTCTGGAACACATCCGCAGGCACACCGGCCGACGCAAACGCCGCCGCCATCCGCTCGCCAACCAAAAGGGTCTGCGTCGCGTGCTTTAACACCACCGCGTTGCCAGCAATCAGCGCAGGCGCAACGGTGTTGATCGCAGTCATGTAAGGATAGTTCCAAGGGGCCACGACAAAAACGACGCCATGCGGCACGCGCTTGATGTAGCGCTTGAAGGTGGCATCCTCGCCCACCTCGATGTCGGAAAGCGATTCCGCTGCGATAGATGCCATGTGGCTGGCGCGTTCGTTGAACCCGCCAAACTCTCCACCATAACGCACCGGGCGGCCCATCATATGGGCCAGTTCCGGCACGATTTCGTCATTCATCTCGCCAACGGCGGCAACGCCGGCCATCACCAAATCGACCCGCTCGGCCAACGGTCGCGCGGCCCAGTCCGTCTGTGCTGCGCGGGCACGTGCTACGGCCCCTTGCGCAGCTTCCAACGACAACACCTCGCGCTCGGCAAAGACCGACCCATCAATCGGCGAGATACATCTCAACATTTGGCCCATGCCATGTCTCCATCTTCCAAGGGACCAAATCCCTTTTTCTTGTCATAAATATCCTGGGGGCCTGGGGGCTAGCCCCCAGACTGACCTCGTTACGCCCGCTCGAACCCGCGCGCGATTTCCCAATCGGTCACGACGCGCTCGAACTCTTCGATCTCGACCTCGGCGGCGCGGGTATAGTGGTCAACCACATCATCCCCCATCGCAGCCCGCAACATCGCAGACCCATGCAGCGCATCGCGTGCGGCGGACAGATTGCCTGGGATCATTCCAGTATCCCCCTGATAGACATCGCCAGTGGTCGGGGCCTGAAGCGCCAACCCTTCTTCGATGCCAGCAATACCTGCAGCCAGCATTCCAGCTATGGCCAGATAAGGGTTCATGTCAGATCCAGGGATACGGCATTCCACGCGCACCGCTTTGGTTCCTTCACCGCAAAGACGGAAGCCCGCCGTTCGGTTATCCACCGACCATATGATCCGCGTAGGGGCAAACGTACCCTTCATGAAACGCTTATACGAGTTGATATAGGGCGCCATGAAATAGGTGTAGTCCGGCGCATATTTCAACAGCCCCGCCATGTAGTTCTTCATCAGATCCGACATGCCCAGCTCATCGTCCGCGTCGTAAAACGCATTCGCGCCGTCCTTCCACAGCGACTGGTGCACGTGGCTGGACGAGCCAACCTTGTCGTGATGCCATTTCGGCAGGAAAGTCGCAGCATGGCCCTGCTGCCACGCGATTTCCTTCACCGCGTGTTTGGCAATCGAGTGATACTCGGCATTGTCCATCGCGGGGGCGTATTTGATGTTCAGTTCTTCCTGACCGGTCTCAGCCTCACCCTTCGAGTTCTCGATCGGCAGACCCGCGTTCCACAGGTGATTGCGGATCGGCCGCATCACGTGTTCTTCCTTGGTGGTCTGCAGGATGTGGTAATCTTCATTATAGGCCGAGATCGGGGTCAGATCACGGAACCCGCCTTTGCTGATCTCTTCAAAGCTCTTCTCGAACAGGAAGAATTCCAGTTCGGTCGCGGTCATCGCGTCAAAGCCCAGTTCGGCCAAACGCGCAACCTGACGTTTCAGGATCGCACGCGGCGAATGGGGTACATCCGCATGCGTATGGTGGTCCAGCACATCGCAAAGCACCATCGCTGTCCCTTCAAGCCACGGGACTGGGCGCAGGGTCGACAGGTCAGGCTTCATCACGTAGTCGCCATAACCATTTTCCCAAGAGGTCGAGGCATAGCCATCAGGCGTTCCCATCTCGAGATCCGTTGCCAGCAGATAGTTGCAGCAATGGGTTTCTTCATACGCCCCATTCAAAAAATGGCCCGCATGGAACCGCTTGCCCATCAGGCGCCCCTGCATGTCGACCAGACATACCAGGACCGTATCGATGCTGCCCTCGGCAAATTGGGCTTTCAGATCGTCGAGTGTCATAACTGCCTCTTTCAAGAAATGCGGGGGCGGCAGGTCGCCGCCCCACGCGGCATCATTAACCGTAGCGGTAAGGCCGTCCAGCCTTCTGCATGTCGGCGTTATACTTGCGGAATATTTCGACCACTTTGGCCTTGGTCGGGCTTTCTGCGGCGATCTCGTCCCAGAAAGCGACGGCGGCTTCTTCGACCTGTGCCCATTCCTCGTCCGGGATGGTGGTCAGGCTCATCTTGTCGCCATTGACGCGCAGGTTGGCTTCACCGCCCCAATACCACCACTGGCGATAATAGTGCGACTGGTCACAGCAGACGCGGAACAGCGTTTGCAGGTCTTCCGGCAGCTCGTTCCAGCGATCCATATTCGCAAAGAACGACCCGGCCCAGGCGCCCGAGATGTTGTTAGTCAGGAAGTAATTGGTCACATCGGCCCAACCCACGGTGTAGTCTTCCGTGATGCCCGACCATGCGATCCCATCCAGCTCGCCGGTTTGCACAGCGACCTCAATGTCTTCCCACGGCAGGGTCACTGGAACCACGCCGAACTGCGACAGGAAGCGGCCTGCGGTTGGGAAGGTGAAGACACGTTTGCCTTTCAGATCGGCAAGCGAGTTGATCGGATCCTTGGTGGCAAAGTGACAGGGGTCCCATGACCCAGCGCTGACATGCTTGATGCCAACGGCCGAATATTCTTCGTCCCAAATCTCGTTCAGGCCGTACTGGTTGAACAGCACCGGCACATCCAGAGAATAGCGCGAGGCGAAGGGGAAGTAGCCGCCGAAAACGGTCACATCCGTGGGCGACGCCATCGAGTCGTCATCCGACTGCACCGCATCAATCGTGCCTTTCTGCATGGCGCGGAACAGCTCGCCTGTTGGGACAAGCTGGTCGGCATAGAACAACTCGATCTGCATGCGGTCGCCTGCGATCTTGTTGAACATCTCGATCGCAGGATCGATCACGTGAGCAGCAAGCGCTGGACCCGCATAGGTCTGCATCCGCCACTTGATCGTGTTCTGCGCAATCGCAGGCGTTGCCAAAGGAGCTGCGGCCATGCCGACCCCAGCGGTGGTTAAAAACTTACGTCTTGTCGTCATCTTCTCTCTCCTAGTTGGTTGTTTTTATTCTCGTTACTTTCCGTAAACGTAATTGGGCAGCCACAGGGCGATCTGGGGGAAGGTCATGATGATTGCCAACGCCACCACCATGATAAGGACGAATGGCACGATCGAACGGTATATATCCCCCAGCCCAATTTCTGGCGGTGCCATGGCCCTCATAAGAAACAGGTTATAGCCAAAGGGCGGCGTCATATACGCGATCTGGGTGGTGATGGTGTAAAGCACCCCATACCAGATCAGGTCGAAGCCCAGCACATTGACCAAGGGCACGTAAAGCGGCGCCACGATGACCAGCATCGCGGTGTCATCCAGAAACGTGCCCATGATGATAAAGCTTAGTTGCATCAGGATCAAAATGACCCACGGATTCAGCCCAAGCTGTTCGGTAAACAGGTTGTCGATCGCCTTGACTGCACCAAGCCCGTCAAAGACTGCACCAAAGCCCAGAGCTGCCAGAATGATCCACATGAACATGCAGGAAATCAGCAGAGTCTGTTTGGTGCAGGTCTCGAAGATATGCCACGTCATGCGGCGTTTGGCGACAGACGCGACCAAAGCGGTCAGCGCACCAATGGCCGAGCTTTCTACAAGCGAGGTCCAGCCGTTCACGAAGGGCACCATCATCGCAGCAAAGATGGCCAGCGGCAGCACGCCCGCACCCAGCAGGCGGATCTTCTCGGCGCGCGAGACTTCGTGGGCGTCCTCCATTGCGGGTCCAAGTTCCGGTTGGATTTTGCAGCGCAACCAAATGTAGATGATGAACAGTGACGCCATCATCAGACCGGGCAATACACCTGCCAGCCACAGCTGCCCAACGGGCTGACGCGCGATCATCGCATAAAGCACCAACACGACCGAGGGCGGCACGAGGATTCCCAAACTGGACCCCGCCTGGATAACCCCAGTGACCATGATTTTGTCATAGCCCCGGCGCAGAAGTTCGGGCAGCGCGATGGTGGCCCCAATGGCCATGCCCGCGACACTCAGCCCGTTCATGGCTGACACCAACACCATCAGGCCGATGGTACCGATCGCAAGACCTCCGTTCACTGGACCCATCCAGACATGGAACATGCGATACAGGTCATCAGCCAAGCGGCTTTCGCTGAGGACATAGCCCATGAAGATGAACATCGGCAGGGTCAGAAGCGGATACCATTTCATCAGCTTCATCGCGGCGGAAAACGGAATATCCTGACCTCCCACGCCCCACAGAAGCAATGCTGCAATCGCACCTACAGCACCGATCGCGCCGAACACGCGCTGGCCGGTGAACAGCATCAGCATCATCGATGCGAACATGAAAATAGCGATATATTCTTGGCTCATGCGCGTGTCACACCAATCTCGTTGCCACGAATGCGGGCGATGTCTTTGAACAGCTCGGAAATAGCCTGTAGCAGCATCAGCAAGAAGCCGATGACCATGATGGATTTGATAGGCCAAGCATATGGCCGCCACGCGGTGGACGAGCGTTCAAGCCGCCCGACTTCCTCGGCACCCGTAATCAGCCCCCAGAAATACGAAAACGGTTCGTCCCCCCAGTATCCCAGCGAATACGCGGTCGATCCGACTCCACCCCAGATCAGCACACTCAGATAGATCAGCAAGAAGAACACCGTGAAGGCGTCGAACCAAGCTTTCTTGCGGTCATCCCAATTATGGTAAAACAGGTCCATCCGCACGTTTGACCCCATCTGGAGCGAATACGGACCACCCATGATATAGTATGTCACCATCGCGAACTGCGCCATTTCCAAGGTCCAGAGCGACGGCAGGAAAAAGGTCTTCGAGATCGAGGACCAAAGCAAGATCCCCATCATCACAAAAAGCCCCCACATCATCACCCGACCGATGCGATAGTTCACGGCGTCCACGACACGCACATATCCCCTCAAGAATGCAGTCACGCGGTGGTCCTTTCGGTCATGGCGGCCTCGGCTGTGTTGATCCAACCTGTCAGAATGCTGGCGATGCTGGCTTGTTGCTCGGGAGTTTCGATCAGGTCATTTCGGATCTCGATCATCACATTCGGCAAATCATACGGCACCGCATGGTGATTCAGCGTGTGCGCGACACCATCCGAGGCGTCATAGGGCTCGTTCAGCTGTACATCCAATCCAAGCCCCGCGGGGATCGTTCGCATCATCGCCTGCGCCAGCCGGTCATCATCGCCATGCAGAATGCCAATCTGTACCGCGCGCATCTGACCGCGATAGATGGGTGTGAAACTGTGCACCGTGACCATCATCCGAAGATAAGCGCGGTGGATCCCGATTTGTTCGGTAAGCATGCTGGTAAACGGGCGATAGACTTGCTCCACCCTCTCGGCACGCTCGGCGTCGCTTAGGTTCGAATTCCCGGGTATTTCGAACACTTCGCTGCGGGATGGAATTGCATCCGGCGCGTCAGGCGGGCGGTTACAATCATAGACCAGACGTGAGATCCCGCCATACACCAGAACAGCACCGGTCTGCGCCGCCAGCCCCTTGGCTACGGGCAGCGCACCGGGATCCCATGCAATATGGCGGCAAAGCGTTTCGTCATCCAACCCAAGCCCCGCCAAATGCGCAGGCACCCGGTTCGAGGCATGTTCACACACCACAATCACGCCAGGCACGTCAGCTGACTGGTCCACATGCACTGCGGGACCGAAATCGGATTTCAACATTTGCGATTCCATTTGTAAAAAGTTCCACAGCTTAATTTGTTGTGTCAATATTTTTCCGTAAAAAATTCACCGCCCTTGATTTTTATGTCGGCTTTTTGACAGAGTGGTGAAATCCACAGCAAAAGGTATTGCCACGTGCGCGTAACCGATCAGCTTTTACAACATCGCGAGGAGATGACCCCATCAGAGCGTCAGCTTCTGAATGCGATCTTGGATGACTATCCCCTGTCTGGGTTAAGCAGCATTACGGAATTGGCGGGGAAGGCCTCGGTCTCGACCACCACAGTCGCGCGGCTTTTGCAAAAAACCGGGTTCAACGGCTATCCGCAGTTTCAGGCTGCTCTTCGGCGCGAGTTGAAGGAAATGATCTCGGACCCCGTCGCCAAGCGGGATGTTTGGAAGACCGACCTGCCGGAAGAGCATATGCTGAACCGCTATTCCCGGCAGGCGCTTGAGAACCAAAAACGCAGTCTGGACGAGGTCGACCCGGACGAATTCGACGCATTGTGCAAGCTGTTGTGTGACCCAAACCGGCGCATCTTTATCACCGGCGGTCGCATCACCGGCACGCTGGCGCAGTATTTCTATCTGCACCTCCAGATGATCCGGCCTGACGTACGGCTTCTGCCCTTTTCGGCCTCGTGGACGCACGAACTTTTGGACATCCGCAAGGGCGACGTCCTGATCGCGCTGGATGTTCGGCGGTACGAAAACACCACCCTGGTCATCGGCCAGTTGTGCCACGAACGCGAAGCCGAGATCGTGTTGTTCACCGACCAATGGCGCTCGCCAATTCACCGCTTAGCGCGTCACACCTTCAGCGCCCGCATCGCAGTGCCCTCTGCGTGGGATTCGATGGCGGCCCTTTTGGTGCTGTTGGAATGCGCCGTGGCCGAGGTTCAAGAACGGCTTTGGGACAGCGTGAAAGCACGCACGGACGCGTTGGAAGAGGCATTTGACCGTACAAAATTGTTTCGTAAATTTGGACAAAACAGCGGCTCTAGCTAAGACTAGATCACAATCGAGAACAGCCCAACACACCCCTCTTAGCCTGCCCAAATTTTGAGAACACCCTGCTTTGTGATAGAGTGGGTGAACAAGTCTTCTAAATTTAAGTGCAAATTCTGATCTGGGCCGCGGGTGCGCATGTCCGATATTGATACCAAATTTGTTAAGAAAAACGGGGTCCGAGCAGATTGGGTTGATCTGAGGGATCAGAACTATGTGCCGAACCTGGCCATCCTGAGGCACGCACTGTCGATTGACCCCAAACTGCTGAGTGACCCAGACGACGCAGGCTTGCAGCATCCGGCCTTCACCGTCAGACATCAAGGCGCATCCGGGCGTTGCGTCGGCTTTGCGCTGGCCAATTTGATCGACATTCAACGACATCTGCAACGGGTTGAACGCGGCGAGTCATCGCACGACACGCGCGCACCCTCCGAGGACATCACCAGCGCTGACATGCTGTATCGGATGGCTCATTTCCACGACCGTTATCCTTCGCTTGAAGCGATGAAAGCAGATGACCACGAAGGGGTTTTAACCCTGCGCTCGGCTATCAAGGGGTTCTATCACCATGGGGCCTGTCTTGACTGGCCTTTCGATGCGCCTCCGCCTGACGAAACAAGATGGCAAAGCGAATGCTACATGAAGGACGGTCCCGACACTGCACGGCGGTTTACCAGCGTGGCGCAGGCACGGAATGCGCGGGACATTGGGTTGGGTGCGTATTTCCGGCTGTCCTCGATCTTGAACCATTTTCACGCAGCGCTGAACGACGCGCAGGCCATATTGGTCAGCGCGAACATCCATGACGGCTGGCGTCAGGCCACGCCGGACAACAGCGGCGTGATTGGCTGGCCGCCAGCGCAAGGTAAGCTGGGCACCCATGCGTTTGTGCTGACAGGATATGATGAACACGGCTTCCATGTCCTGAACTCGTGGGGCCCTGAATGGGGCGGTTATCAGGGCCAAGCCGGGGTCGGACTTTGGAGTTACGACGACTGGGCGCGCAACGTCATTGATGGCTGGGTGCTGCGGCTGGGCGTGCCCGCCCCGGCAGCTTTCGGCGCATCGGTGGGCGAGAAAGGCACCAAGGGAGTGATCGGCAAGATCAGATCCGGCTCGACCCCGTGTTTTGAACTGGTTGGTCACTATATGCATCTGGACGATGGGTATCATGTGTCAACCGGGTCTTACCCGTCTTTCAAGGATGGCTGGACGCGGACGCAAGCACATCTAACCCGCAAGCTGGATCCCAAAGCCGCGCCAGATGACCCGAATAAATATCGCGGGCTTCTGGTTTGGATCCCCGGCAGTTTGGAAGGCATCAAACCCGCGTTCGCGGCTGCCGTTGCGCAAAAGAACGCGATCAAGGCGATGGGTCTATATCCGTACTCAATCTTCTGGTGCAACAGCTTCGTCGAGAAGTCGTTGGAGGTTCTGGAGACCCTATTTGACAGCTGCACCGAGCAAGCCGGAGAAACCGCCGAGCATCTAGACGAGTTGATCGAGAACCGCGTGCGCGGAGTTGGGCGCGCCTTCTGGCGCGACATCGAGATGAGCGCAATGCGCGCCTTGAAAGGCACAGGCGAACTGCCTTTCGAACGTCATTTGGACCGCAGTTATTCCGACACAGGTGTGGTTGGGGATTTCCTACACAGCCTTCTGGATCTGAAAGAACAGACAGGGTGCGAGTTGCACATCGTGGCCGAAGGTGCGGGCGTGTTGATGGTGCACGAAATGCTGTCGCTGCTGAAACCCGACATGCCTCCGCCATTTTCCCGCCCCGGCATAGATTTCCGCGAAACATGGTTCGACACAATGCATCTGGTGCATCCGGCCATTGGTTTGCCCCGCGCGCAGAATGTGCTTCTGCCACGGATCGCGCAGATGAACGGCGCAATGGATCCCGCCCGCCACAGCAAAAGCCGCGCACGTGGGCCGGTGGTGCAACCCCTGTTGCGCGCAGCCGAGGATGTGCCCGCCCGGATCTATGTCCCCACTGAAGAATTGGAAGATCGCGTCTGCTTTGGCGCCTATGGCAAATCCGTTCTACATCTGGTGTCGAATGCCTTTGAAGACCGATACCCGCTGCCCCGCGGCACCGACACGCCGGACGCAGGCGAGTATTTGAAGGCGCGACCCTTTCTGGGCATGGCCAGCCTTGTCGACAACGACGCGGCGGTCGCCAGCGGCGCGATCTTTCGCCTGAACCGCATCCTAAACCAGAAACACGATCTTGAGCGCATTCAGCAAAGCGATCTGAACGCCGACCCCACCATCACCAACAGTATTTTCGAGTGCATCAGAGGATTTCAGAAACACGTGACCTGACAAAAGGAGAAGACCGATGGCCAAAATCTCAGTCGAAAAGCTTATGTCCCAAATGGCGGACCCCAACGTCGCGGAAGAGGACTTGGCCAAGTACTTCATATTGGATGAAGAAAACTCGGGTGCGTTCAACCCGATGTTCAAGCTGAACCCAGACACCGTCGAGATCCCAGAAGGCCCAGATGCCCGTTCGCGCTCGGCTGCGGCGATGAACTTTTTCAACTGGACGTCGCGGGTGAAGCGGCAGGATAGGTTCTCGAAGAAAATCGCCGCTGGCTATTCGGGGCCGATCGTGGTGTCCGAGGGCGACAGCTGGTTTCAGTACCCGGTGCGCTTGCACGACACCATCGATTACCTGATGAAACCCTATGCGGTGTTTTCGCTGGGGGCGGCTGGCGATCTGCTGAAAAGGATGGCGGACAAGCAAGAGTATCTGCGCGCCTTGGAAGACCAGAAGGGCGAGATCCTTCTGCTGTCTGGCGGCGGCAATGATCTGGTCGCAGGGGGGGCGCTTGCCGCGCATCTTGAGGCATACGACCCGGCGCTGAAACCTGCGGACTATCTACTGCCGTCTTTCCAAACCTTGCTGGACGACGCGATCCACAATTACGGGCGCATGTTCCGCGACGTGCAGCAGCACTTCCCGCATGTAAACGTGTTGTGCCACGGCTATGACTATCCGATTCCGGATGGCGGCAAATGGCTGGGCGCGCCGATGGAAACGCAGGGGATCAAAGACAAGAAACTGCAACGCGCCATCGCGGTCGAGATGATGGACGCCTTCAATCGGCGTCTGCGGCGGTTGGCAAAGTCGGTGCCCAACACAACCTATATCGATTGTCGCGGGCTGGTGGCCGACAAAAACTGGTTTGACGAGCTTCACCCCGACAACACTGGATATGCCGAGGTCGCGCGCGCCTTCCATAAAGAGATCAAGAACATCGAGGCGGGGCGCACCAATACGCCTCCAGTCATCAGCGGGCCGTTTGGTTTGGCCAGTGATCTGGAAGCAGACCTTCATCCGGCCCCGGTCATCGCGGGCGGCACGCCCAAGGGGATGTCGCTGCATGTGGGCCTGAATTTGGTGGACCCCGCGCATTATGGCGGGTGGGACGGCAGGCTTTCCGCCTGCGAGGCCGACGCGCTGGACATGGAAGCCTTGGCCGAGGCCGAGGGCTTTACCCCCACCCGCCTTCTGACCACCGACGGCACCCGTCAGAATGTGGTCGACGAAATCGAACGTGCGGCGGCCGAACTAAAAGCAGGCGACATGTTCCTGTTCACCGTTTCAGGCCACGGCGGGCGTTTGCCTGATTTCAATCAGGACGAGGATCACGATGGCGACGAAAAGATGGACGAGACCTTGTGTCTTTATGATTTCCAGATCGCCGATGACGAGCTTTACATGCTGTGGACCAAGTTCAAGGCAGGCGTACGCGTTCTAGTCGTGCCGGACACCTGCCATTCGGGATCGATGATCCGTGTGGGGCCTGATGCGCCAGCCATGCTGTTTGGTCGCCCGATGGATATGGGCGTGAACCCGAACGTGCGCGCCATGCCCTTGCACATCGAAGACCGTGTGTGGCGCGCGAATGAAGCGATCTATCGCGAGAGGTCGAAATCCTATAGCGCGCTGAAAGAAAGCATCATGACCTCGCCGCTATCCAGCCCAATCCAAGCGTCAGTCCTGAACCTTGGGGCCTGCATGGACACGCAATATGCGATGGACGGCCCACAAAACGGTGCCTTCACAGGCGCGCTTTTGAAGGTTTGGGCAGATGGTGCATTCAAGGGGGACTATCGGTCCTTCCGCACCGCCATCGACGCCGAGATCAACAGCGACAGCCAAACGCCACAATTGTTTGAAACCCTGCTGAAAGAGCCGAACTTTGTCACGGATCGGCCTTTCACCCTGATCCCAACACGCGGCGGGCGCACCACGTCCAGCAGTAGTAGCCAGACACGCGCCAGCGCCGAGGATGAAGAAGGCGACGCGCACGACCAGATCCCAGATGACGACGTAAAAGCCATCCTTGAAGCCAAGTCGCGCGGCGCAGGATTTCGCAGTTCTGCCGCGCTGAACTGGCCGGATTATGCGGATTTTGATAGGTTCATCCGATCCCTGCGGCTGCGAAACTTCTCGACCGACGAGTTTCTGGTTCTGGGCGGTGGACACAACACGCCCGGTGGGCGGTGTCAGGGCAAGAACCGCTACCCTCCACGCAACCTGTGGAACAACATTGCGAAAACCGCGCGGGCCATCGACCATCTGCGCGACAGGCTGGGCAAGCCGATTGCAATCACCAATGCCTATCGTGGACCCGCCTATAACAAATGCATCGGCGGCGCGACGTCCAGCCAGCATATGGCCTTCCGGGCGCTGGACTTTCAGGTCTCGGGAATGGACGCGCCCAAGGTTGCGACGGCCTTGCGCTGGTTGCGCGATAAAGAGGGGTTCTTTACCGGCGGCATCGGGCGCTACAACAGCTTCACCCATATCGACACGCGGGGCACCAACGCCACGTGGCCGCCCGCGTTTCGGGACAGTGCGCTGCCCAGCAAGTCTCCTCTGCGACCGCATAAGCCCGGGGCGCACCCAAAACCGGACAAACCTGACAAGCCTCAGACGTCTGGAAAACCGGACCGCATTTCGGACCGCATCCCCGACCAGATTCCTGAACTGGCCGACCGGATCGCGACGCTGATTTCCACCATACTGGCTAAGACGCGGTCCGCGCCAGGCGATTTTGAACCATCCGCCTTTGCCGGACCAAGCACCCGGTCCGCAGGCCAGTTCGACCCAGACTCCACCAACGCCACCGCTCAGCAAGCACTGCAATCGGCGGTGAACGCGTCCAGCGTGATTTCTTTCGTCGAGAACCTGACTCCGCAGCAAAAGGAAGACGTTTTACTGTCTACGCTCTTCGCCCAGCGCGCCGCAGATGCGGCCTTTGACCCGGTGAAAGAACGTGAAGCGTGGTTCGTAAAATACATGGAGATGCTCAGCATTCTGGGATGGGCGCGCGAGGCTGCGCCGGTCGAGTCCAGCCAGAAAATGAAAGGCAATGGCAGCTTCGACAAGGTCATTTTGGCCACTTTGGCGCAGGTCGCAACGGGCAATCAGTTCCGCATTGTTCAAAGCGCCATCGAAGCCTTGCGCGGGCTGACGGAGGATGACGACAAAATCAAACTATTCGATTTCGAAACCTCGTCATCCACCGGCGGCAATTTCCAGATCGGCAGCGCCGAGGCGGCAGGAGGTGTCATCAGCATGGCCTTGGGTGCGTTCAATTTCACCTTCAAGGATCGCAAACAAAACGTGCTGTTCGTGTCATGGGGCAAGAACGAATTGCAGTATTGGTTGTCCGCCCAGAAACTGACCCTCAGCCCCGACATCTATGCCGATCTACGTGACATCGTGCGTGACAAGCTGGCCGACAGCCGCAAAGCGCTGATTGCCGACATAGCGCTGGCCTGATCGGAGTATGGCGATGAAACGCGCGACAGATATGACCAAGCTGCAAATTGACCCGCGATACCTGCTGATCATGCTTCTGCCCGTTGGGGTCCTTATCATGGCCGAATATCTGCTGGGTACGTTTGGGGACACCTCGGTGCACCTTGAGGGGTTGGAGCTGAAAGACCAAGCCAACTTGATCGAACTCAGTGCGAGGTATCGCTTTCTGGCTGCCGTGTTCTTCTTCGGAGGGGCGACGATCTCGGTCACGGCCATTTTTGTGTTCGAGCTTTATTCGCGCCACACACGGCGGTCGATCCTGACCACGTTGGTCGGCATTCTGGGAATCATTGCGGTCTCGCTTAGTTTTTCGACGTTCGAACCGGATTGGATGCCTGCAAGCTTTGAAAGTCAGTCCTTACTTGGAGAAAACTTGTTTCACGCATTGATGATGCCAGCCAATCTGCCCGGCTGTGATGTGGCTGGCAGTCTGTCCAAGAAATGCGGCCAGCAAGGTGCCTATTTCGCGATGGAGTACTTGTTGGATCGGGTAAACATCCTGACCTCTCTCTCCGCAGGTGCAGTGATCGCCGGGATGGTTCTGGCGCTGTCCCGCCCTAGCAGCGTTGGCCAGGCCGTACATCCTGACCTAGAAGCCGAGGCACGTATCCTGAAAACCGCGCAAGAGGCCACGCAACGGTATCTCTATTGCTCGGGCATTTTGCTGACCACAGGAATGGTTTTGATGTTGTCATGGATGTCATGGCCCGGTGACGCCATTCTGGATGACAATATGCGCAAAGCCCATGGCGAACTGGTCAGTTCGCTGTCGATGTATCGGGGTGTCACCTATTCTGTGTTGATCCTGTCCTATTACCTGCCCGTCAGTCTGTTTCTGAAGGTCCGTATCGACGCCTTTCATGAAACAGTTGACGCCGCCGGGAAGCACGAACTGGCACAGGATGTGGCAGGCTTCGACATCCAACGAATCGCAAGCCTTGATGCGCTGAAGGCAATCATCGCCATTGTTTCTCCAATTCTGACTGGTGCGATTGGCTCGTTCGGAAACCTATCCGGGTTTGGCGGTTAGAAAGCGCAACTCAGCATGTCGCGAATTTCACCCAGAGAGTCGCTGACCGGGGCACTCTCAACCGATGCGCTAGTTTACGCCGGGTCGTCAGATTTTCGCTGGATTTTTGGATCCAAAGTGCCCTAGGCTGCCGAAACCACTCGCGGACATCCGGCCTTCTTTCGAACGGTCGTCAATGAAACAGGACATTTCAATCAATGGAGAGCTCACCCCTTTGAACCAGCATAGTATGCTATCCAGAGGATCCATTGGCGTATCAGCCGATACGAGCAATATACATTTCCATCAACGAGAATGCGCTGTGCCTTCCACCCCTTTGGCGCGGCAATACAGTTTCAAAGGCGTACCCAGAAATGAAGGTGTTGAGCGCATCTTGAATGCGAGTCTGCGCGTCGAAGGCAACTTCGATGCCCTTGACCCAGAACCGGCCGTCGCCCATGCGTTTTTCGCACAGGAAGTGGGCGCGGCAGGGCTGGCGGATATACCTCACAACAAGACGGCCCTACGTCAGCGTATGTTTTCTGAGAACACGGAATAAACGCTCATGGATATTGTTGACAGCCACACCGGCGGTGAACCCACACGTGTTATCCTGAACGGAGGCCCTGATCTGGGCACCGGCCCCTTGGCCCAACGCGCCCGGTTGCTCGAGGATAAGCACAAAGACTTCTATCTCTCCGTGATGCTGGAACCACGCGGCCAGCCTGCGATGGTCGGCGCGCTGCTGGTCGAACCCACAGACCCGAGCTGCGCCACTGGCGTGATCTATTTCGACACTGGTGCAGTGATCGGGATGTGCGGGCACGGCACAATTGGGTTGGCCGTGACGCTGTATCACCTTGGGCGGATCGGGCTGGGCACCCACCGGATCGAAACCCCTGTTGGCGTGGTCGAGGTTCTGCTGTCCGACCCAAACACCGTCACCGTCACCAATATCGAAAGCCGCCGTGTTCAGGCGGGTGTCACTTTGGATGTGCCGGAGCTTGGGAAAGTGACCGGGGACGTCGCCTATGGTGGTAACTGGTTCTTCATCCTCGCCCCCTCTCCGCTGCCCGTCGCGACCAGCAACATCCGCGCCCTGACCGATGCGGCCATCGCCATCCGAGACATCGCCAACGCCCAAGGCATCGGCGGCGAAGAAGGCCAGCCGATTGACCACGTGATTTTCCAAGACACTTCGCCCAACCCTGATATGCAAAGCCGGAACTTCGTGCTCTGCCCGGATGATGCCTATGACCGGTCGCCCTGCGGAACGGGCAGCTCGGCCCGGTTGGCCTGTTTGATCGCCGATGGACGGCTTCAATTCGGGGAGGAGATCACGCAGGAAAGCGTCATCGGCAGCCCTTATCGCCTGTCCTGCACACCGGGCCCCAATGGGGGTGTGATCCCCTCGATCACTGGCCAAGCATTTGTCATGTCCGAGGGGCGATTGATCTTTGACGCCGCCGATCCTTTCAGGAATGGTATCCGCACCTGATCCACCCAGTCCCAAAGGTTCGACATGGCTGACGACATCACAATCATCGGTGCCGGTATCATCGGCGTCAGCATCGGGCTGGAGCTGGCCCGCCGTGGCCAGAAGGTCCGCATTCTAGATCGCAAAGGCGTCGCGGGCGAGACCTCGGCGGGGAACGCAGGCGCGTTTGCCTTCCAGGAAATCGAGCCGCTGGCCAAACCCGGCATTATGAAGCAAGCCCCCAAATGGTTACTGGACCCGCTGGGGCCATTATCCGTTCCGCCAGCCTATGCGATGCAGATCGCACCGTGGATGTTGCGGTTATGGCGGGCCAGTTGGCGCGATCGCTATGAAGGTTCGATGAAGGCGCAGGCCGAGCTGATGCATGTTGCGAAGGCCGCCTTCGAACGACAGGTGGCGCATATCAATCGCGAAGATCTGATCCAGCGTAAAGGGCAGATGGCGCTTTATGAGGGCGAGAAAGCTTACCAAAGCACCCTGCCCGCTTGGGATTTGAAGAAAGAACACGGCTTTGATGCCGTCCACCTGACCAGCCCCGTGGCAATCGCAGAATACCAGCCGGGTTTGCATCCGCGTTTTACCCACGCAGCCTTCACTCCCAACTGGTTCAACACCGTGGACCCGAAGTTGTGGACCGAAACCGTGGCGCAGGCACTGCGCGACGCGGGCGGCAAAATCCAGATCACATCCGTCCAGAACATCCTGCCCGCAGAAACGGGGGTGCGGATCGACACGGATGACGGGCCGATCGAAACCCAGAAACTAATCGTCGCAGCAGGCGCGTGGTCACACCATCTGGCGCGTCTTCTGGGCGACAAGATTCCGCTGGAAACCGAGCGAGGATATAACACCACCCTGCCCCCCGGAGCCTTCGATTTGCGTACCCACCTGACCTTCAGCCAACATGGCTTTGTCGCCTCGGGTATCAATGGCGGTGTGCGGATTGGTGGCGCAGTTGAGCTGGGCGGGTTGAAGCTTCCTCCGAATTTCAAACGTGCGGATGTCCTGCTGAAGAAAGCGAAAGCGTTTATGCCGGGCCTGAATACGGACGGCGGCACGCAATGGATGGGATACCGCCCGTCCCTGCCCGACACACTGCCGGTGATCGGCGCTTCGAGCAAGGATTCACGGGTGCTTTATGCGTTTGGCCACGGTCATCTGGGCCTGACCCAATCGGCAGGCACGGCCGAGTTGATCGCCGATCTGGCCCTTGGCACTTCGCCCGCTCTGTCGCTTGCTCCCTTTGCACCCACCCGGTTCTAGGCAGCCGCTCACGTCAACGTGCAATAACCAGCGCTTCCCTTTTGCGCCCGACACCCCATATTCTTCCCTTACCCTTAAGGAGGACCGCATGCGCTATCAAAAAACCCAAGACGCCATTGAACGCCTGACTCTGGAAGAATACCGGGTGACCCAAGAGAACGGGACAGAGCGGGCGTTCACGGGTAAGTATGACAAGCACTATGAACCGGGGATTTACGTGGATATCGTGTCCGGCGAGCCGCTGTTCTCGTCCTCGTCCAAGTTCAATTCGGGCTGTGGCTGGCCCGCCTTCTCGACCCCCATCGAAACGGCGCACGTGACCGAACACCGCGACAGCACGTTCGGAATGGAACGGGTCGAAGTTAGATCCAAGCACGGCGACAGCCATCTGGGGCACGTCTTCCCCGACGGCCCGCGCGAAACCGGCGGGCTACGCTATTGCATCAATTCGGCCTCGCTGCGATTTGTACCAAAAGACCAGATGGAGGCTGAAGGCTATGGCGATTATCTTGACCTTGTGGAGGGAAACCAATGACTGAACGCGCAATTCTGGCCGGCGGCTGCTTCTGGGGCATGCAAGACCTGATCCGCAAGATGCCCGGCGTGACAAAGACCCGCGTGGGGTACACAGGCGGGGACGTTCCCAACGCCACCTATCGCAATCACGGCACCCATGCCGAAGGTATCGAGATCTGGTTTGACCCAGCCAAGACCAGCTATCGCACGCTTTTGGAGTTCTTCTTCCAGATCCATGATCCAACCACGGTAGACCGTCAGGGCAATGACCTTGGCGCCAGCTATCGCTCGGGCATTTACTATCTGTCGGATGAGCAAAAGGCGACCGCGTTGGACACCATCGCAGATGTGGATGCCAGTGGGCTGTGGCCCGGCAAAGTCGTGACCGAAGTGAAAGCCGCAGGCGATTTCTGGGAAGCCGAGCCTGAACATCAGGATTATCTGGAGCGCTTGCCCAACGGATACACCTGCCATTTTGCCCGCCCTGATTGGGTTCTGCCCAAGCGGGCCGCAGAATAAGCGTATGACCCACCCGGATTTCGACAACAGCTTCGTCCGCGAACTTCAAGGCTTTTACGTCGACTGGAAGGGGGCGCAAGTCCCCGATCCAAAAGTGCTGCGCCTGAACCGCCCCTTGGCGAAACAGCTTGGGCTGGACGCCGATCACCTTGAAACCCGCGAAGGGGCCGAGGAACTGGTGGGCATGCGCATTCCCGACGGCGGCAGCTCGGTCGCGATGGCCTATGCCGGGCACCAGTTCGGGGGTTTCTCGCCGCAGTTGGGCGATGGCCGCGCGTTGCTGATTGGCGAGTTGATCGACACGGCTGGCAACCGCCGTGACCTGCATCTGAAAGGATCCGGAAAAACGCCGTTTTCGCGCGGCGGCGACGGCAAGGCTGTGCTTGGTCCGGTTCTGCGCGAATACCTGATGGGCGAGGCGATGCACGCCCTTGGCATCCCCACCACCCGCGCGCTTGCGGCCTCGACCACCGGGGAAACGGTGTTGCGCAATAGTGGACCTGAACAGGGCGCAGTACTTGCGCGGGTCGCGGCATCGCATCTGCGGGTTGGGACGTTCCAGTTCTTTGCCGCACGGGGTGATCACGCACGGGTCAAGCAATTGGCCGACTATGCCATCGCACGGCACTATCCTGAAGTTGAAGGCGCTGAGAACCGCTATCTGGAACTGTTCCGGCAGGTGCAAGCCCGCCAAGCCGCGCTGGTTGCGCAGTGGGTCCAAGTGGGGTTTGTCCATGGGGTGATGAACACTGACAACATGACCATCTCGGGCGAGACCATCGACTATGGCCCCTGCGCTTTCATCGACGCCTACAGCCCGGACGCGGTGTTCTCGTCCATCGACCGGCAGGGGCGCTATGCGTTTGGAAACCAGCCTAATCTGGCGCAGTGGAACCTTGCACGGTTCGCGGAAACGCTGGTCTTGCAGATCAATCCAGATGACCAAGACGCGGCCATCGCACAGCTGATGGAGGTGCTTGAAGAGTTCCCCGCACTGTACCAGCAGCATTGGCTGGAAGGCATGCGCAAGAAGCTGGGGTTGAACTCCAAGCGGGACGAGGATCTGGATCTAGCGAACGACCTGCACAGCCTGATGCAAGACGCGGGCAGCGACTATACGCGCACCTTCCGCGCGTTGTCGCGCGTGGCGGATGGGGATGCATCTGCTTTGGACAGCCTGGTGCCTTCCGAGGGTCGGGCCGACTGGGTTGCCCGCTATCAACATAGGCTAGGGCATGACGCCGAAAGCACCTCTCGAGCCGAGACAATGGACGCCATGAACCCGGTTTATATCCCGCGCAATCACAAGGTCGAGGAAGCTCTGACCGCTGCATCCGACGGCGACATGGCCCCGTTTGATCGGCTGCTAAAGATCCTAAGCAACCCTTATCAAGAACAGCCGGAAGCAGACGCTTACGCCCTGCCTACCCCAGATGGGTTTGGGCCTTATACGACCTATTGCGGAACCTAGGATCTGCGGAAAGCAGGACTTCGTGAATGTCTCGGGATCGTCGTGGGGTTTTGACGATCCCGAGATTTCACATGGACGCGCCACTCTCTACGCCCACGAAGTGTACTTTGCCATTTCCCGACCCACCCCCGGCCGGATCGTCGCAAAGCACAAACCAAATTCACATATCGCTTAGGAGGCTTCCGTCGCGGGGAAACGTGTCAGTCCCCGGTCTAATTCCCGACGGTCTGACACTGTGGAACGTGGTGTCTCTCCGCGACGAAACATCCCTACCAATCCGAAGAAGATGAAACCGACCTGGATCAGGAAGGCGCCCAGGTTGAAAGCATCGATCAGACTGGCCAGCACAAGCACCGCTGCCACGATTTTGGACAGCGAGTACAAAGCGCCATTGCCACATGTGTACCCACATTGAACCATTGCGAACCCACCTACATAGATGGCTGATCCGATTACGCCCCCAGCCTGGAGGAGTAATGGGTATCCCGCTAAAATTTCGAGAACATATGACAATTTAAAAACCTCTTCGCTCCAATACAGTTGAAGCTAAAAGGTTCGCTTTCGTCGGTCATACCCAAGTTGGGGTAAAATGGTCCTAGACCAGATGTTTTTCGACCTCGTCCAGCACATCGCGCCAGTGGCGGAAGAACACAAGCTGCCCGCCGTCGTCATAAAGGCGATAGTCGATCCAGTCGAAATCGACCCGGAACTCCTCCAAGGTGTCCAGCGGGACCTGAGGATCCTGCGCGCCGTTCATATAGATTACGGGCATGCGCCCTTTCTGCGAATTGGCCATATCGGACCAATCGCCCTGCTGTTCGCCCATCACCATCCGCGAGAACGCTTCGTGTGCAGAATGGGTGTCGGTCAAGGCGGTTTCTGATCCGGTGACCATTGCCTCGAAAACTTCTGGATTTTCAAAGGTTTCGATGTCTGCGGGGTTATTGCCATAGACCGCGTGGACAAAGCCACGCTTGCCGATTTTTCGCGCAAGATAGAACCCGGCTTTGACCATAAAGGGCAGAAGATGCGGCGTATATCGGGCACCTGCCAGAATGAAGCGGTGCCACTTCTCCATCCGCTCGTACTGCACCTTTTTGGTCATGGGAAGCGTCCCGGCACAGGCGATGATGGCGGTCAAATCGATATCCGCTTCTGCGGCCAGCGCAAAGGCATAGTAGCTGTCAGAGCCTAGGGAAATTACCGGGCAACGGTCCACCCCTTCAGCTTTCATGATCTGTATGGTGTCACGCGTGGCGCAAACGTCGTAATCGGCTGATTTCGGCACCATGTCAGATTGACCGTAACCCGCGCGGACGGGCACGATGATCCGTAATCCACGAGCCTTTGCCGCGGCCTCGGCGCTGGCGGGCCAACGGACCAAGCCATAGTCCAATGGCAGGAACAGCACGGGCTTTCCGGCGGTATCGCCCAGCACCAAATAATCCAGCCGCCGCCCATCGGGCGTGATCAGCGTCTGGAAGGGGCGTTCTTCCAGTGTGGCATAGCCTCGGCTGACAATGCGCGGGCCGGGATCGGCGTTCATGGTCAGGTTCGACATGTCCATGACCGACAGCGCAAGGCGTACCAGCTCGATCTGGCTTTTGGTTTCGGTTTTGGACAGGATCGATTTGATTTGCGCGCGCACTGTATCGATCGAGCGGCCCCGTTGCTCGGCAATCTCTTTGACTGAACAGCATTCGACAAGGCTCTGCACCACTTTGGCCTCAGCCCCGGTCAAATCAAATGCACGCTTCAGGATGTCTTCGAACCCGTCTGGACAGCTGACTTCAGACGAGGCGGCAAGGACGAAGCCGCCACGATCGCCAACCTGTACCTCTTGCAGGCGCACTACCACGAAATGCCCCTTCTCACGCGAGCGAAGGCGCAGGACGGCGGTGTTTTCCCCCGCATCCGAGATCAACGAGCGGGCGGCGACACGGATGCTTTCGACATCTTCCGGATTCACCCGCATCGCAGCAATGTCATCGCCAAGCGACAGACCCAAAACCTGTGTGGCCGCCGAGTTTACGGCGGCGACCTTGATCTGCTGATCCAGAAGGAAGGCGGCGACCTTGTCGAATGGCGCAATGGCTGCATTCAACTGATCCTGCGTGCTGGACTGGTCCAACCGATCCAGAAACGCGCCCGCGCGCTCGAAATGGCTGGAAATCGCTTGGTCGTCCAGAAGGCGTGGCGCGGACAGATCTACCCCATCGCGCATCGGCTTCAAGGCGGTTTCCCAAAGATCCAGAAGCGTCTCGTAACGTGTTGGGTCAAGCGCCACATCATACAGGCGTTCGATTGCTTCATCACGGGTTTTGCCGGTCAGGCCATCTTCCTGGGCTGACATCGGATGTGCAGGTTCAGTCATGTCCATTCGGGTGTCAGAGCGCCAATGGGCGCAGGGTTCGCATAGGTTAAGTCTAGCAATCAGCCCGTGACCCGCCAAGGGGTGTAAGCTTACGGGAAACCCGTAGGAATCCCCCCTTGACGTGGCACTTTTCACATATGTGTTGCGCAGTTCGCGCCCAGAACGGCTTTTGGAAAAACCTAGCTTTGGGCCATCAAACGGGCCACATCCAGCATCCGGTGCGAGAAGCCCCATTCGTTGTCATACCAACCAAAGACGCGCAGCAGCCCGCCTTCAGACACCGAGGTTTCAGGGCCAGAAATCACAAGGCTTTCCGGTCGCATCCGCAGGTCGGACGAGACCAAGGGCTCTTCCGTCCAGCCCAGTATCTTACCGGTCGCGCCCTCTTGCAGGATCGCGCGGGCTTGGGCCTCGTCTACCTCGTTGCGCAAACGCACGCTCAAGTCGATGCAGGACACGGAAGCGGTGGGAACGCGGATCGCGCGGGCTTCGACCTTTCCAGCCAGCTGCGGCAGCACGTCACCCACCAGCTTGTGTGCGCTAGTGGTGGTCGGCACCATCGACAGCGCCGCCGCCCGCGACCGGGCCGCATTGGCACGGGGTTTATCCACGGTCGGCTGACTGCCGGTGTAACAATGCACAGTGGTCATATGGCCACCAATCACGCCCAGCTGATCGTCGAGCAGCTTCAAAAGCGGCGCCAGCGCGTTGGTGGTGCAGGAAGCATTGGACACGATCCGATTCCCCGCCAACTGATCCTCATTCGCGCCCAAAACCACAGTCACGTCTGCCTCGGAGGACGGGCCGGAAATCAGGACATTGCGCGCACCTGCGGCCAGACCCCGCTCGGCCACTGCTCGTTTGCCCGCCATGCCGGTACATTCCAGCACCACATCCACATCGGACAGATTCATCGTACTGATGTCGGGTTTTGCATAGAAAGGGATGCTCTGCCCATTGATAACAAGCGCTTGATCCCCAGCCGAGACTTCGCCCGGGAATGGGCCGAACACGCTGTCATATTTGAACAAATAGGCGCAGGTATCCAAGCTTTCGATGTCGTTGATAAACGCCACCTCGAACGGACCAGCGTCTTGCGCCAAGATACGCAGAATGGATCGGCCAATGCGGCCGAATCCGTTCAATCCGATGCGAATCTTCTGTGACATCATCTATCCCTCGCGCGTGTTTCCGTGCCACAGAAGGGGAAATGCGCGGAAGGTTCAAGCCTTATGATCAAAACCCGGTCAGGGGCATGTGGCGATTCACGTCTTTATAAAGCAAATAGCGAAACGGCCCCGGCCCGCCCGCATAGCACGCCTGCGGACAGAAGGCGCGCAACCACATGTAGTCGCCGGCCTCAACCTCGACCCAATCTTGGTTCAGGCGATAGACGGCCTTGCCTTCCAAAACGTACAGCCCGTGTTCCATCACATGGGTTTCGGCGAATGGAATGACGCCGCCCGGCTGGAAGGTGACTATGTTTACATGCATGTCGTGACGCAGATCCGAAGGGTCAACAAACCGCGTCGTTGCCCACGCATTATCAGTATCCGGCATCGGTATCGGATCGTGATCAGCTTCGTTCGTGACGAAAGGTGTCGGGGCGTCGATCCCTTCGACCTGTTGATACTGTTTGCGAATCCAGTGGAAGCTGACGGATGCATCTGATCGGTTTGCCAGCGTCCACGCACACCCCGCCGGAAGAAAAGCATAGCCCCCCGTCTGCATGTCATGTGCTGTCCCGTCAATAGTGATGGTCATCTCGCCATCGACAATGAACAACACGGCCTCAGCTTCGGGGTTGTCTTCCGGTCGTTCACTGCCGCCCCCCGGTGCGACTTCGGCGATATAGTGCGAGAATGTTTCAGCAAAGCCCGACAGCGGTCGCGCCAAGACCCAGAACCGCGCGTCTTTCCAATGCGGCAGCGCCGAGGTCGTGATGTCCGAAAACGTCCCCTTTGGAATCACAGCATAGGCATCCGTAAACACTGCGCGATCCGTCAAAAGCTGGGTTTGCGGCGGCAAGCCACCCTTCGGCGTGTAATAGGTCGGTTTCTTCATCAGGGCCTCCGATTGACGCCCTATTCAATCGCAAGACGGCAGACCGGCCAAGGCTTTTAACGCGGAACCTATGACGATTGCTCACGTTTTCGTATGTCGCATGGACGGCGAGGGGCGATTTGGTCCAGATATTCATCGAACGCCGCGATAGATCGGCGATGGGAAAGGGCGCGTCATGCTGGACGCTTATGCACGTAAACTGATTGATCCGCCGCTGGACCGGATCGGTGGCTTGCTGGCGCGGGTTGGTGTCTCGGCCAATGCTGTGACATTGGCTGGGCTTGGCCTTGGGCTTTTGGCTGCAATCAGCGTCGTGTCTGGGCAGTTCACTCTTGCACTGGGGCTGATCCTTGCCTCGCGCTTGGCTGATGGGCTGGACGGGGCCGTTGCCCGCGCCAGCACACGTACCGATTTCGGCGGTTATCTGGATATCACCGCGGATTTCGCATTCTACGGCGCGATCCCCATGGCATTCATTCTGTACGACCCCGCTACCAACGGAATTGCCGGTGCGTTCCTTCTGCTAAGCTTTTATGTGAACGGCGCAAGCTTCCTTGGCTATGCGATCCTTGCCGAGAAGAAAGGGATCGAAAGCCGCGTGCAAGGTCTCAAGTCGCTCTATTATTCCAACGGCATCCTTGAGGGTACGGAAACCATCCTGTTCTTTGTACTTCTCTGCCTTGCGCCCCGTTTTTTCATGCCCTTGGCATGGCTGTTTGCCATCGCCTGCTTCGCCACCGCCATTCTGCGTGTCTGGGGTGCGTATCAGGCCTTTGGCCCCACAATTATCGATCAACCGGAGTCCAAATGAAACATCTTGCTCTTGCCGCCAGCCTTCTGGCGTCGACCCTTCTGCCCATGGCTAGCTTTGCCGATCCTGACCCCGCAAACTGGGACGCTGTGCTGGACGAGGCGAAAGGCCAGACAGTTTACTGGAACGCATGGGGCGGCTCGCCCACGACGAACGCGTTCATCGAATGGGTCGGTAATCAGATCGAGGCACGCTATGGCGTGATGCTGGAGCATGTGAAACTGACCGACACCGCCGATGCCGTAACTCGCGTGTTGTCAGAAAAGCAGGCCGGCCAGGATGATGACGGCGCCATCGACATGATCTGGATTAACGGGGCCAATTTTGCCTCGATGAAGGAGAACGGCCTGCTGTTTGGCCCGTTTGCCGAAGATCTGCCGAACTGGCAGTTTGTGGATGCCGAGGGCAAGACAGTCCGCACGGACTTCACAGTTCCAGTCGAAGGGTACGAGGCCCCGTGGGCGATGGCCCAAGTTGTGTTCATGTATGACACGGCGGATATTGCCGAGCCGCTGCCGTCAGCCGCCGCGATCCTTGAATGGGCCAAAGCCCATCCCGGCCGCTTCACTTATCCACAGCCGCCTGACTTTTTGGGCACGACGTTCCTGAAGCAAATGCTGGTCGAGCTTACGCCCGACGCGACAGCACTTGCCCAGCCGGTCTCGGATGAGAGCTATGACGCGGCCACGGACCCGCTTTGGTCTTTCCTTGAGGAACTGACCCCCAACCTCTGGCGCGAGGGTCGGGCCTATCCCGCCAATGGTCCGCGTCAAATTCAGCTGATGAATGATGGCGAGGTTGATCTGGCGATCAGCTTCTCACCCTCGGAAGCCTCGACCGCGATTGCGAATTACGAGCTGCCCGACACCGTGCGCACCTTTGTTCTGGACAAGGGCACAATCGGCAACGCGTCCTTCGTGGCGATCCCCTATAACTCGGGGTCGAAAGCAGGCGCGATGGTCTTGGCCGACTTCCTGATGTCGCCCGAAGCGCAAGCCCACGCGCAAGACCCGAACGTGCTGGGCTATGGCACCGTTCTGAATATGGCCGCCTTGTCGGACGAAGACCGCGCACGCTTTGACGCGCTGGATCTGGGCATTGCGACCCTGACACCCGCCCAGCTTGGCCGCGTGCAGGACGAACCACACCCCAGCTGGATGACCCGCATCGCGGAAGACTGGCAGACGCGCTACGGCGTTCAGTAAAACATCTGATTGCCCCGCGTCCTGCACGCGGGGCAGTATCCGACCATGTTCCGCCTTCCCCGCCTTCCTCTGTTTCCACTGCTGACGGTCCTGTTTCTGCTGGGACCGCTGGTGGCGGGGTTGTGGGGAACGCTTCTGCCTGCCTTTGGGCACTTTCCGGCAGGCGGGCAACACGGGCCGTCGATGGAACCCTTTCGTGCGTTGTTGGATTGGCCCGGACTGGCTGATGCCTCCCGTTTGTCGCTGGTCACTGGTGCAGTCTCGGCAGTGCTGTCGCTCGCCATCACCGCGTTGATCCTTGCGGGCTGGACCGGCACACGCGGCTTTCGCCTGCTGGAACGTTTGCTCTCGCCCTTCCTCTCGGTCCCGCATGCTGCCGCCGCCTTCGGACTGGCCTTTCTGATCGCCCCCTCAGGCTGGATCACGCGCCTGTTTTCTCCTTGGCTGACGGGGTGGGAGCGCCCACCAGACCTTTTGATCCTGAACGATCCGTGGGGCCTGTCGCTGATCGCCGGGATGGTGGTGAAAGAGGTTCCGTTCCTCTTGCTCATGTCCATCGCCGCACTTGGCCAGATCGATGGCCGCCGCCGCATGGCGCTGAGCCAGAGCATGGGATACGGCCGCATCAAAGCGTGGATGATCGCCATCTTCCCCGCGCTTTACGCCCGCATCCGTCTTCCCGTCCTTGTGGTCCTGACATGGGCCATGTCGGTGGTGGATGTTGCGGTGATCCTTGGCCCGTCCACCCCGCCCACCCTGTCCGTGCAGATTGTGCGCTGGATGTCCGACCCGGATATCGGCTTCCGCCTGCTCGCCGCCGCCGCAGCGCTGTGGCAGTTGCTGCTGGTCATCGCAGGCGTCGGCCTGTGGTTTCTGGGCGAAGCGCTGATTGCCCGGCTTGCCTGTCGCCACATCCAGTCTGGACGGCGCGGGCGCAGCGACGCAACTTTGCGCGTCACCGGCTTCGCCCTTGGCGCCATTGTCTCTCTGTCCCTGCTTCTGGGCTTCTTCGGCTTGGTCACTTGGTCCTTCGCCGGTTTCTGGAGCTTCCCTGACCTGCTGCCCGACCAGTTCACCTTGCGCAGCTGGATGCGCCACCGCGCAGGCAGTCTGGATGCCTTGGGAGAGACTGCATTGATTGCTGGCGTGTCGGTCACCATCGGGATGATCCTGACCGTCGGCTGTTTAGAGACCGAGGAACGATATGGCCTGCGCATAACCCAGCGCGGGATGTGGCTGATCTATCTGCCGCTGATCCTACCGCAAACCGCATTCCTGCCGGGGCTGCAAACGCTTCTGTTAAACTTCGGGTTGGGTATGGGCCGACTGCCCGTCATTGTGGCGCATCTGGTCTTTGTCCTGCCTTATCTGCGCCTGTCTCTGGAAGGACCGTGGAGCGCATGGGATAGCCGCCAAGCCACCATTGCCAAGGCATTGGGAGCCACGCCAAACCAAATCCTGTGGCGCGTGCGTCTGCCTATGCTGCTGGCCCCGCTGTTGACTGCAACCGCCGTCGGTGTCGCCGTATCCGTCGGGCAATATCTGCCCACGCTGCTGGCGGGTGGAGGCCGGGTCGAAACGCTGACAACCGAGGCTGTCGCGCTGGCTTCGGGCGGAGATCGCCGCGCAATTGGAGTTTTCGGCCTGATGCAAACCGCCGCCGCGATGCTGCCCTTCGCGCTGGCCTTGGCACTGCCAGCTTTAGTATGGCGCAACCGAAAGGGGCTTTTGAATGGATAATGGATTGCATCTGGATCAGGTCCGCATCCTGAAAGACGGCGTAGAACTAATCGAGATCGACACCCATGTCGCGCTCGGATCGGTGCTGACCATCATGGGGCCAAGCGGTGTTGGCAAGTCCACGCTTCTGTCCGCGATCATCGGCACCCTGCCCCCGGCATTCACACTGCACGGCCATGTCCGACTTGAGGGCCGCGACCTGCTGCCTTTGCCTTCCGAGGATCGCTGCGTCGGCATCCTGTTCCAAGACGCACTTCTGTTCCCACATCTCAGCGTCGGGGCCAATTTGGCTTTCGGGCTGACCCAAGGCGGTACGCGCGCGGAACGCCGGGCACAGATCGAGGCGGCACTGGTCGAGGTGGGGCTGGAAGGTTTCGCCGATCGCGACCCCGAAACCCTGTCGGGAGGCCAACGCGCGCGGGTGGCTTTGATGCGAATGCTGCTATCTGAGCCGAAGGCACTGTTGCTAGACGAGCCATTTTCGGGCCTCGATGCCGCGCTGAGAGAACAGGTGCGCGCGCTGGTGTTTGAACACGCCCGCGCCCGTGCTTTGCCCGTTCTGATGGTCACCCATGATCAAGAAGACGCGGATGCAGCGGGGGGGCAGTTGGTGAGGCTCGGTTAGATCCGCACCAGCTTCCGGTGTTCCAGCCGATAGCCATCGGGTGCGATCTCGGTCCGGAACTCGGGGGCATGACTGACCAACAGGATCGCCTGATCCAGCCCTTTCAGGATTTCGGTCAAGCGGGCGTAGTTGTCCGGGTCCAGCGCGTTGGTGGGCTCGTCCAAGATCAGCATCTCGGGCTCCATCGCCAGCACGGTTGCCAGCGTCACCAGGCGTTTCTCTCCACCGGACAGCTTATGCGTGATCCGGTCGCGCAGATGCATCAGACTAAGCCGGGTGAGAACCTGATCGACAATCGCCAGCGCCTCGTCCTTGGACTTACCTAGATTCAGAGGGCCAAACGCCACGTCCTCAGCAACAGTGGGACAGAACAGCTGGTCATCGGCGTCCTGAAAGACAAAACCGATACGGCGGCGGACCTCGTGGAAATCAGCGTCTTCGGCGCGCGGTTTGTTAAACGCGGTGATGGTGCCCGCATCCGGCCGCAATAGGCCCATAATCAGCTTCAAAAGCGTCGACTTACCCGCGCCGTTCGGCCCGACAATCGACAAACGCTCGCCCGGGTCCATCCGCATTGATGCGCCTTCTAGCACGGGCTCAAGCCCCGGATAGGCGAAGTGAATATCCGTGAGCTCAAGCAATGGCATAGGTGACCTCGGCCCAGATCAGGGCCGCTAGTGCCAGCAGCATTGCGCCTGCAAACATGACATCTGTACGTGTCAGGCGGAACTCTTCCAGCAGTATAATGCGCCCCGAAAAGCCCCGACATTTCATCGCCGCCAGAATACGTTCCGAGCGTTCAATCGCACGCACCAGCATCATGCCGACCAGATAGCCATAGCTGCGATAGGTGTGCCAGTTGGTGCCGGGGCGAAAACCACGCAGCTTCATAGAGGTGCGCAGACGCATGTATTCTTCGCGCAGCACGTCGATATAGCGGATGGTGAACATCATCAGATGTACCAACCGTTCGGGCGTTTTCAGCGCGAACAGGGCGTGGCCCATAGTGACAGGCTCCATCGAGCCGACCAGCGTCATGACGGCCAGAATGACCGCATTGGCGGTCAGCGCGATCTCGGTCGCGCGCCACAGGCCTTCCCATGTGGCGTCAAATCCGAACACCGAAAACATCGGCGTGCCGGGCATGGTGAAGGGAAGCAGGATCAAGGTGAAAATAATGAAGCCGTCCATCATCGCCATGCGCTTAAAAGTCTTATGAAACGGCAGACCCGAGATCGCCAGAAGCCACATCGACAGGATCAGCGCACCCGACAGAACCCGCAGGTCATCCAGTGCAACTACGGTGATCGCATAAATCACGGTCATGACAATCCGCATCCGGGGATCAAGCGAAGACACGGCAGAGCGCAATGCGCCAAAGCCGGTCAGCGGCTTGTTTTCTCCGGTCAGGACATAGGTCACGCCTTGCCCTCCATCTTGCGGCGGGCCGCGATATAGAAGCCCAGACCAAAGAGCCCAACGATATAGCCAATCCCACCAAGCACCGATTGGAAGTTTGTTTCGGTTTTCAACGCAGTCAGCTCTTGCCGGATCGGGCGCAGTTCTGTGCGGATCATGGTGGCAAGCTCGGCGCGGGTTTGATCGGACAGACCGGCGGGTGCCATGCTAGAGGCCGGGGCACCGTTCAGGACCGAAGCGCCAGCGCTTGCGTCAGCAGCCTCTTGCCCCATCAATTGAGCGACTTCGGCTGCTGGCATGATCACCTCGGCCACATGACCTGCACCCAGATCGCCCCGGAATATATGGGTCACGGGCTGGTTAGGCGTATAGATGAAGAACCCGTCTGCATCAGTGATTGTCTCGCCCAGTTTATTGCCCGCCTCGTCGAAGACTTCGATCTTCAGATCGGGGGCCATGTCGCCGCTGGAAAAGCCGATCTCGCCCTCGATATCGGACCCAGAAGGGAAGACAGATGCGATAACGTTGTGGGACAACGCGGGCAAAGGCGCTGCCAATGCAAGGATCAGAACTAGGGAACGGATCATGCCAACCCTCCTTTCGAGCGGATAAACAGCTCGGGCTTTACGCGGCGGGCCAGGAAAATGGCTGCGCCAGACAAAAGTGCTTCGATGATGATAACAGGAATATGCGCCACAAAGACCAGCTTGGCAGCGGGGATGAACTCTTCGCCCGAAAGGGCAAGCGAAAGAGCGACGGCCACCGTGGTAGCGGCGATGGCAAACCCGCCACCGATCCCACCCCAGATCGCGCCCTGCACCGGGCTGCCTCGGGCAATCAGTCTTCCAAAGATCAAGCCTGCCAAAACCGCAGGCAGCGCAATGTTCACCGCGTTCACGCCCAGCACGGTCAAACCACCAAAGCCGAAGAACACAGCCTGTAGCAAAAGCCCGACAAACAGTGCCGGAAACGCAGCCCAGCCCAGAACCAGCCCCGCCAACCCGTTCAGGATCAGATGGACCGAGCTGGGCCCGATCGGCACGTGGATCAAAGAGGCTACGAAAAAGCTGGCCGACAAAACACCTGCCGCCGGAATTCGCTCGAGCGGCAGATGTTTCAAGCCCATCGCGATACCGCCCACAGCCAAAGCCGCGCCGCCGATCAGCACGGGATTTGACAAGGCTCCATCTACAATGTGCATCGCGCGGTCCTTACTTCAGCTCGGTGGCTTTGATCCACAGAACTGCGTCTTGGCTCAGCTCTTTGCCTTCATGCTCGGTCGCCGGCCCGGACCCCAAGGCAGCAAAGCCCCAGTTGCCCGCTTTCGGAATGCCGAAAGTGAAGACGCCGTTTGCATCAGTCAGGGCCACGATGGTGCCGCCGGGCATCGCGCCTACGCTGCTGTCGGTTGTCGAGAACGCGGCCAGATCCGGCTCGGCAGCCATGTATTCGATCTCGATCTCGGCACCGGAAACAGGTTTTCCGTCCGACAGAACCACACCCGAGAAGGTCGAGCCAACGACAACGTTATAGGGCTTGTTCAGCGGCATGATCTCGGTCGACAAACCGGCAGGCTGATCCCAATCAGTGGGCAAACCGTTGCGGTTTAGAAACGACTTTGTGATCTGCTGAATATAGATGTCTTCGCTTTCTTCATAGTACGGCGCAGGCACGGTCACGACCACATAGTCGCCCGAGCGTTTGACCGGCACGGAAGCTGTAAAAGCAGCGGCTTCGTTATGTGCACCCTTGAAAGTGGCCGGGGCCACGCGATCCATCAGGTCGGTCCTTTCGCCATTGTGGATCATGAAGAACTCTTGTGGAGCGTCCATATCCATAGCGTGCCCGTTCTCCATCGGGTGCCAGAAAATCAGGCCCATCGGCACATCGCCGGGCTTCTCGATCAGCACCTCATCGGTGTGTTGCAAAAGGAAATGCGCCTGTGCGGCAACGGGTACAAAAGCGGCCAGAGTTGCGGCCAGAAGTTTCTTTTTCATGTCGTCCTCATTCGACGTCGCAGGCAAATGACCTGCAATCAGGAATGAACAACGGGGTATTGGCACGGGAAGGTCTTTGGACCGCCGGGCCAGACGCTCACCCCGGCGTCCGGTGGAAATGGGCAAATGCCCAGCGTCCGGCAGGTCTCCTGACTTGCGGGTCGTCGCGTAGCTGGCCTTCCCGGGCTTCAGCCCAGTGGCATATTCAGCTTTGCTCGCCGCTCACAGTTGCGGGGGCAGTCCCGGATTTGGCGCCTGTTGGCTACACCTCACCGGCTTCCCTATTACTTCCACGGTGCTTCTGCACACGCGAAACCGATCGCTGCTTCTGCATGTCAGATCACGACGGGACGAGTCAAGCGAAAGCAGGGCACGCGATGGGTCGCATACGCCACGGGAGAAGTCGCAAAAACTTCAAAGGGTTGTTTTGGAACGAAATTAACTTCCGCGATAAGTCGAGTATCCATAGGGCGACAGCAAAAGCGGCACGTGATAATGCGTCTGTTCGGACATACCGAAACGGATCGGAACCATATCTAGAAACAGCGGGCTTTCCCCGTCCTGACCGGTCGCGCGCAAATAGTCGCCCGCGTGGAAGACCAGTTCGTAAGTGCCTGTTTCAAACTCGTCTGCCGGAAGGATCTGCCGGTCAGTACGCCCATCCGCGTTGGTTGTCAGGCTGTGGATCCACGCCCGCACCTCGCCCTCGATCCGGTAAAGATCGATGCGCAAACCCTGCGCGGGGCAGCCGCGCGCTGTGTCCAAAACATGGGTGGTCAGATATCCGGTCATGAAACGTCCTTTCCTTGGCACCACTATCAAAGGAACCGCGCCTGCGCGCAATCCTGTTTGACCTGCCCCGCGTTCCTTGGAAGGGTGGGCAAGGACAAAGCACGAGGGAACCCATGCCCGACAGATACACCCGCGACATGCGCGGCTATGGCCCAACGCCACCCAACCCGAACTGGCCAAACGACGCCAAGATCGCCGTTCAGTTCGTCCTGAACTATGAAGAAGGCGGTGAGAATTGCGTTCTACACGGCGATGCCGCGTCCGAGGCATTTCTGTCCGACATTCCCGGCGCCGCCCAGTGGCCCGGCCAGCGGCATTGGAACATGGAAAGCATCTATGAATATGGCGCGCGGGCGGGGTTCTGGCGACTGCATCGTCTATTTACTGGCGCAGATATTCCCGTGACGATCTACGGCGTCGCAACCGCCCTAGCCCGCAGCCCCGAACAGGTCGCAGCAATTAAATCCGCTGGGTGGGAGATCGCAAGTCACGGCCTTAAATGGGTCGAACACAAAGATATGCCCGAAAACGACGAGCGCGCTGCGATTGCCGAGGCCGTGCGCCTGCATACCGAGGTCGTCGGCAGCCCTCCGCGCGGGTGGTACACCGGGCGCTGTTCGGAAAACACGGTGCGGTTGGTCGCAGAACATGGCGGGTTCGACTATGTCTCGGACACATATGACGACGATCTGCCTTATTGGGCCGAAATAGGGTCACATGATCAGCTGATCATCCCCTACACGCTCGAGGCCAACGACATGCGCTTTGCCACCGCACCAGGTTGGGTCACGGGCGATGATTTCGGAGATTATCTGATCGACGCGTTCGATACGCTGTATGCCGAAGGACAAGCCACAGATCGCCCCGCGATGATGTCGGTCGGGCTGCATTGCCGCCTAATCGGTCGCCCCGGCAAGATCAGCGGACTGCGCCGTTTCATCGACCATATCCAACGCCACGACGACGTCTGGTGTCCACGCCGGATCGAGGTCGCCGAGCACTGGGCAACACACCACCCGCACAAACGGTTCGAGCGCCCCAGCCAGATGTCCCGCGACCGCTTCGTGGCGCTGTATGGCGGGATTTTCGAGCACTCGACATGGGTTGCCGAACGCGCCTTCGAGCTGGAACTAGGCCCCGCCCATGACAGCGCAACGGGTCTGCACAATGCGCTGTGCCGCGCCTTCCGATCTGCCACTGGCGACGAACGGTTGGGCGTTCTGGGCGCGCATCCGGATCTGGCGGGCAAGCTGGCGGCGGCGGGGCGACTGACGGCGGAAAGCACCTCGGAACAGGCCAGCGCTGGGCTGGATATGCTGACAGACCGCGAACGCCAGACTTTTACGCAGCTGAACGCGGATTATGTGGCCAAACACGGCTTTCCCTTCATCATCGCTGTGCGCGATCACAACAAAGCGTCGATCTTGGCGGATTTCAAACGTCGCATCCTTAATGACCGCGCAACCGAGTTCGCCGAGGCCTGTCGCCAAGTCGAGCGCATCGCCGAGTTTCGCCTGATGGACCTGCTGCCATGACCGAAGTCATCGCTCAGCCGCTGACGGCAAAAGCCTTCGCCCCGTTCGGAGATGTGTTGGAGCTGACCGACCGTGACAGCCTGACCATCAACGCCGGCATGTGCCAGCGCCATCACGATCTGGCGAAACTGGACTTTGGCGAAGGTCGCGCGGGGATCAGCCTGTTTGACGGCAAGGCGCGGCAGTTTCCGTTCACGCTGGATCTGGTCGAACGGCATCCGCTGGGATCACAAGCGTTCATCCCAATGAACAGCGTAACCCTTCTGGTGACGGTCTGCCCGGACGAAGGTGGAAGGCCCGGCACACCAAAAGCCTTCCTTATGCGCCCGGATCAAGCGATCAACCTGCACAAAGGCACGTGGCACGGGGTTCTCGCCCCCATCGGCGCACAGGGGCTTTACGCGGTTGTTGACCGGATCGGAGACGGCGACAATCTGGAAGAGTACCGATTTGCCAACCCGATCCTGATCCACCCGCAAAAGGTGTGATCAATAGAACTGAATGTCGTCGACAAGGTTCATCTTGTTCGACACGTCTTCAATGACCAGCTTGTCACCGCCTTTCAGTTCGATGTGGACATGACCGTTCTTGACCGTGGCCTTCTGCTTCAGAAGCTTTCGAACCGTCAGTCCGTTCGGAACATCATCCCTATCAATGAATATCGTATCATTCTGGCGCGCACTAAAATCGGTGATGCGGTCCTTACCGCCGTTGAAATAGAACTGGTCCGCGCCTTTGCCGCCTGTCATCTCGTCATTGCCACCCGAGCCGTTCAAGTAGTCTTTGCCCTTTCCGCCGCGCAAATCGTCTGCGCCGAGGCCGCCATACAGTTTGTCAGCCCCGCTATTGCCGACCAACTTGTCGACGCCCTTACCGCCAGTCAGCTTGTTACCCTGTCCATTGCCTACAATTGTATCAGCACCCGAACCGCCCTTGGCATTTTCAATCACCGTTCCTTTGGCGATGGACAGGTTACCCTCGTACCCCAGAACATCAGAGAACTTTTCTTGCCGCAGATCGATACGCTGTTTCCGGCCCGTCTCAGAGAAATCAAATGTATCCTCGCCACCGCTGTCCAGAACGGTCATGGCGACTCCTGGATAGTCCCCAACCGGACCAGTTGCCCGAGCGTTGTCAGCAAGACTTGCAAACTTGGCCGCAGGCCCTTCGGCATTGGACCCATACCCATAGGTCGTCTTTCCGGTGTTCACGTCCGTGGGCGCGCCATACAGTTTCTTCATTGCAAGGATATCCGCCGCCATCGGCGTCAGAAGAAAGGCTAAATCTGCATCAACATTGTCATTATCATCCTGTGCGAAATAGGACATAACCGACATTTGCCAGCTGTCATTGGCGAAAGTGGCATCGTTCGGGAATGTTGCCGAGCCGTTGTAATTGCCTGCATGACCAAGCCCAAGCGCATGGCCAATTTCATGCACATAGGTTTGATAGGAATAGCTGTGTAAATCGTACCTGTCATCATAGCCGTGGACGGGGTCTGGGTCATAGTACCAGCCAGTCGACACATTCACGAAGGACTGGTCAATGATTCCAGGTGAATCAAAGGTGGACCACGCGTAAGCACCAGAATCATCATCACCAAAGACGATGTCCGCGCTTGCCACGTCGTTTCGAACAAAGCTGATACCCGTCACGGCGCTCCAAGCCTCGAACGCCTTTTCGACAAACCATGCACCTTCATCTTCCAGCCCGGCGACCGAATATGTCAGCGTCCCGCCGGTTGAAACATCGAATTTACGCGTAGAATACCCGGCGTCGTCCCAGTAGCCAGTGGTCAGATAGTTCGCAGCCTGATTGGTCGAATAGGTCGGAAGACTTGCCGAGCCTACGCCCGCACCACCGATGTTGATATCATCGACTTTATCGACGTGAAATTTGTTACCGCATTTCGTGCACATGTCGACCTCTCAACAATAAGTTGCGTATTCCAAAGCAAATATTGGTACTTATCGCAAGGCTGACATCATTTTTGGCAGTTTTTGGGCGGGCAACATCATACATTGCTGACCAATCAGCATCATTCCGCACGGTGACGGTCCACCATGCGCTGGACCATGGGGGCAAAGTGCCAATAGTCCGGCGTTTTCATTCCAGCGCGTTTGCCCGCTTCATCAAGATAGCGAACGGCGATGATTTCTTTCAGGTTGGGGTTCTTTTCAAACGTGGCCACCTCGTCCGCATTCATCGGTCCGCCCTGCAGTTCCAATGTATGCACAGAAGCCGCGCTAAGCCGGTCGAAATAGGACGGTTTCGTGGCGCACAAATATCGCTTCGCCGCCACGTGAAAGCGCACGCAATCGGTGATCACGCTGGGAAAGAACTGCCCTAACACCTCGGCGCCCGCATCTTCGTGATGGCGGTCCTCGGTGTCGTCGGGGTGATACGTGCCGAACTCGGAGGTAAAGTGGCCGATATCGTGCAGAAGCGCGCCGACGATGATCTCTTCGCTTTGGCCATTCTGTTCGGCGATCGTAGCCCCCTGTAACATATGCTCGGCCATGGTGACGTCTTCGCCCAGATACTCTTCGCCGCCGCGACGGTCGAAGATACCGCCGATGAATGCGACGATGTTGTCCGGCGTCAGTGTTTCGATATCCGGCTTCATTCTGCGGCCTCCTGACGATGCGCGCGCGACAGGGCGGCAGCAGTCGAGCGCAACCCGTCCGTGTCGGAATAACAACCCTGAAGCCATCGCGTGCCTTCACCGGAGTACCCCTTTCGGGCGTGCAACACGCGGGTGTTGTCGACGACGAAACCCTCTCCCGGCTCCAGACGGAAAGTAACCTCCATCGCCGGATCATCAATGATCTCGCCTAGACGGCGATAGGCGGCATAATAGGCCTGCATCTGGTCAAACGGCACATCCGTAACAGCGGCCAGAGAGCGATTGTTGAAACGGACGCCGATCAGCTCGCCATCTGGGGCTAATTCGATCATCGGGCGTCGCGATTGAAGGCAAACGCCTTCTTCGCCCGCGTATTCGAACCGCGCACAGTGATTGGCCAGAACGTCGAATGCGGCCGGGTCTTCCTCGCGCAGACGGCGGGCGGCGGCGAAGCCGTCCACGACCATGTTCTCGCCCCCAGCGGCCGAACTTTCCAAACAATAAAGCACCTGAACCGAGGGCACCGGATCGCGGTACGGGTTGTCCGTATGCGCTTGTAGTCCCAGCCCGGTGAAGGCAAGGTTGGTCGGGTTCACCTCGGTCCGCACCTCGAAATGGCGGCCATAGTTGGTCTCGCGGACATAGCCGAACAGGTCGACCACTTTGAACAGCGCACCGTCCTCGACCGGGCCGTTCACGACCTTGCCGAAGCCGAAACGTGTGACCTGTTCCAGCCAAGCGCTAAGCGCGACGGGGTCGGTGGACAACTGCGCGAAATCACCGATTGCCACACCGCCCATCAGGCGCGCATCCCAAGTCTCGATCCCATCGCGCAGCCATCCGCGTTCCGCGGGCGCGGGGCGGTCATAGGCGTTCTGGGTCAGCCAACCCGCGTCATAAGTGACGGTTTTACCTTCAGGCGCAAAGCGGATGGAGATCTTACCCCCACTGACCGAGGCTTCGGTCATATGCGTATCGGCAGGCAATGCGCCCAAGGACAGCAGGCGCTGACCGCTTCCAGCCGCGCGCGTTTTCGGGTCCCACGAGTTGTCGCGCAGCCAGATGGCATGAAACCGAAGAGGGCCGTTAGGGGTGGTCAGGGTCAGAACCTGGCCAGATGAGTCAAGCTGGGTGGCAAACATGCGCGTGTCTCCTGTGACGCGGTGATCCTGAGGTGATTGTCCGCGCAAATTGCGATAAGGACAATCAAGCGAAAACACACCTGAGGCACCGATCTGCTTATGGATAATCCCCTTTCAAACCTGCCGCTGGACTGGATCCACGCGTTCGAAGTCGCCGGACGGCTGGGCAGCTTCACCGCCGCCGCGCAGGAAACCGGGCTGACGCAGGCCGCGATCAGCCAGCGGATCGGGCATCTGGAAACGCGGCTGGGCGTGGCCCTGTTCATCCGTAAACCGCGCGGCGTCGTGCTGTCGGTCGAAGGCGAGGCATGGCTTCCTTATGTCACCCACGCGCTTGGAACTTTACGTCAAAGCTCTGAGGAGCTTTTCGGCATTCAACGTAGACGCCTGACGGTCTGGAGCAGCACCTCGGTACTTGAACACTGGATTGCGCCGCGATTGGCAAGACTATCACTGGGAGATGACGTGCAGCTGTCGTTCAAGACGTTGATGCTGGCGTCCGAAGACAATTCGCAACTGCGTGGGGTTCGGCTGCGCTATGGCAGCGGGGATTGGAACATCCTATATCGCGCTCGTCTGTTTGACGAGGTACTGGCCCCCGTCGCGGCGCCCGCCTTGTTACAAGGCATGGATGCCGACCACTGGCAGGGCCTACCCCGGATCGGGCTGTCTGGTCCGCGCATGGGCTGGCACGAATGGGCGGCCCAAACGGGCGACGCCCCAACACCCATCCCGTATTTGCGCTTTGATACCTTCACCGCAGCCCTTGCCGCTGCACATGCAGGTGCGGGTGTATTGCTGGCCTCTTTGCCACTGATCGAGGGCGCGTTGGCATCTGGCGCTCTGATCCGTCTGTCAAAGGAAACGCTCCCTTCCGAGAACTCGTATTGGATGGTGGCGGAACGCGGAGAATTGACCAAACGTCAATGGAATAAGCTCACAACCGCATTCTGCGCCTAACTTGATCAAATTCGAGGCGCAAAATGTGACGTAATGGAACTGCACCATCTGCATTTTCTTACGGCATTCTCTCTTGCGTCCCGCGAAAAGGCCCGTCAAAAACCTGCAAACTTCGGGCCTTGGAAAGGGCACATGGACAGTCAGATGAAACCCGCGCGGATCGAATTCCAAGCTGCCAGCTTTACGGTGGCCGAGCGTCGGATTCTGTCGGATCTGTCGGTGGATCTGGCCGCCCAACGTATCGGGATCATCGGACGCAACGGGTCGGGCAAGACCAGTTTCGCGCGGCTGCTGTCGGGGCTGGTGGAACCCAGCGGTGGCACCGTCCGCATCGACGGGCTAGACCCCGCCAAAGATCGCCGCGCAGCGCTGTCGCTGGTGGGCATCCTGTTTCAGAACCCTGATCATCAGATCATCTTCCCCACCGTGGTCGAAGAATTAGCGTTTGGTCTGCGACAGCTTGGGTTGGACGATCCCGAGGTTGCGGCCCGTACGCAACTAGAACGCTTCGGCAAAAGCCACTGGGCAGAAAGCCATGTGCATGGGTTGTCTCAGGGACAGAAGCAATTGGTCTGCCTGATGGCGGTGCTTGCGATGGCCCCGCGTATACTGGTGCTGGACGAGCCCTTCGCGGGGTTGGATATCCCGACGCGGATGCAGCTTGGCCGCTATTTGGATCGTTACGAGGGGACGCTGGTGCATGTCACACATGACCCGGACGAACTGTCGACCTATGACCACGTCCTGTGGATCGAGACCGGAGAGCTGGTCCAACAAGGTCTGCCCGCCGACGTGCTGCCCGCCTTCACCGCCCAAATGAAACAGCAGGGGGAAAGCGATGATATCTCTGACCTCTCCGATTGAGACCCGCGCCCATAGCTGGCCTGCTGGCTTGAAGCTGGCGGGGCTGTGTGTCGCAACGCTCGTGTTGTTTCAGATGCAAAGCCTCTGGTTCCATCTGGCTGCTTTTGCCACCACGCTGGTTCTGTATACCCTACCCGGTCACAGCTTTCTGCGCGCTGGGCTGCGGTCGCTGAAAGTACTGTGGCCGTTCGTTCTGCTGGTTGGGATCTATCACATCGTGACCCGCAGCCCGGTGGACGGGCTGGGGATCATCCTGCGTATGCTGACCGCCGTGGGGCTGGCCAATTTGGTTACCGTGACAACGCGCCTGACCGACATGATTGCTGTCGTCCGCTGGTTGACCGCACCTCTGCGCGTCTTTGGTCTGCGTACCGAATACCTCGAGACCGCCATCGCGCTTGTCATCCGCTTTACGCCCGAGCTTCTTGCAAAGGGCACCCACCTGACCGAGGCTTGGCGCGCCCGGTCTGCCCGCCGCCCTGGCTGGCGCATTATCCTGCCATTCACGGTTCTTGCGTTGGACGACGCAGACCACATTGCCGATGCGCTGCGCGCGCGCGGCGGTTTCGACGCCATGAAGGAGTGAGACACCATGGAAAAGAATGTAACCCTTATCGCACTGTTTGCAGCGCTGATCGCGGCCCTTGGCCTGATACCGAAGATCGACTTGTTCTTCGGCGTTCCGATCACCGCCCAAAGCCTTGGCATCATGCTGTGCGGCACCATTCTGGGCGCCAAGCGTGGCGCGCTGGCCGTGCTGTTGTTCCTTCTGCTGGTCGCTATTGGCCTGCCGCTTCTGTCGGGTGGTCGCGGCGGACTGGGCGTCTTCGCGGGTCCCTCGGTCGGCTTCTTGATCGGCTTCCCAGTCGCTGCCTTCGTCACCGGCCTGATCACTGAAAAGTGGCGTACAGGCCCGGTCTGGCTAAGCGCCGGTGTTGCCGCTGTCATCGGCGGCATTATCGTGCTGTACGCATTCGGCATCCCCGGCATGGCCATCGTTCTGGACAAGTCGCTGGTTGAAGCCACTGGTCTGATCACTGCTTTCATCCCGGGCGATGTGATCAAAGCAGCCCTTGCAGGTATGCTGACCGCAGCGCTGGTGAAAGTACGCCCGGCCAGCGTTCTGTCGCGCGCCGAAGCGTAAACCAAACACGCCTTAAAGCGTCGAAGCCGCAGCGCCCCTTGCGCTGCGGCTTTTCTTTTGCCCAACTAACCAATTTCGCGGTTTCAACGAGTCCAGCACAACTTCTTCTGGACCGATTGAAAATCCATGCCCTATCAATTTGATGACAGGGTAGGAGATCCGCGATGGCCACCAAGAAGAACGTGCTGTTTATCATCATCGACCAATTGCGGGCGGACTGCCTGCATGGCGCTCTGGCGGATCACGTAGACCTGCCCAATCTACGCGCCTTGATGGATGAAAGCATCACTTTCAAACGCCACTTCTCGGTCGTGAACCCGTGTGGGCCCTCGCGTGCTTCAATCCTGACAGGTCAATACGCGATGAATCACCGGTCGGTGCGCAATGGCACGCCCTTGCGCCACGACACGCCCACCATCGCCAGCGAAATGCGCAAGGCGGGGTATTTGCCGATGCTGTTTGGCTATACAGACACCTCGCAGGATCCGCGCGCGTTTGCGCCGAATGACCCGGCCGTGCAGACCTATGAAGCTGCTATGTCCGGTTTTGTCGAACAGGTCGAAATGCGGTTGGAGATGTCGTATCCGTGGCGATCCTATTTGATGGGCAAGGGGCATCACTGGGACAATTACTGGCAGCTTTATGTCCCCGGCGGGGACGGGTCTGCGATAAACGCGCCTGCCGTTTATTCAGCCGAAGACAGCGACACCGCCTTCCTGACCGATCAGTTCCTTGACCGGATGCCCGCCTATGCCAATCAAAGCTGGTTCGCGCATTTGACCTATATCCGCCCGCACCCGCCACTGGTCGCACCCGCGCCCTATAACGACATGTACGATCCAGCCACGTTGCCAGCACCCACCCGCGTCGGCTCGCGTCAGGACGAAGCCGCAGTGCATCCTTTCTTCGGCCCTGCTTTAGCCAACGAAACGGCTGCGAACTTCGTGTTGGGCGCCAAGGCCGATAACAGCGACGAGACCTTGCAAGCCCTGCGCGCCGTCTATCTGGGGCTGGCGACGGAAGTGGACCACCATATCGGGCGCGTCATCAGTTTCCTGAAAGACAGCGGCCAATGGGACGACACGCTGCTGATTGTCACCGCCGACCACGGCGAGATGCTGGGGGATCACCACGCGTGGGGCAAACACTCGGTCTATGACGCGGCCTATCACACGCCGCTGATCATTCGCGCTCCGGGCTGCTCGGCAGGGCATGTGGTGGACGTACCGACCGAAAGCATCGACCTGACGCCCACGATCCTAAACTGGGTCGGGCAAGAGGCACCGAACGCGATGGATGGGCAGTCGTTGCTGCCGTTTCTGTCGGGCGAGACGCCCGATGGCTGGCGCGACTATTCCTTCTCGGAGCTGGATTTTGGGCACCCGATCACACCCACCCTGTGGCAAAAAGAGCTGGGGACAGATGCCAGCAATTCCTGCGTCGGCATCCTGCGCGACAGCCGCTTTACGCTGGTCGAATTCGCCGCCGATCTGCCCCCGCTTCTGTTCGATCACGAGGGACAGGGCGAGTTGAAGAACGTAGCCGAAGACCCCGCCTTCGCCGCCGATTTGGTTCGTCTAACACGACAAATGCTGCGCCACCGGATGCGGAACATGGACCATACGCTATCGTATGACATGATCACCGATCAGGGGCCGAAACGCGCCCAGCGCTACCCAGAGAATGACGCCAGCGCGTAATCTGCTACGTCCTTCAGACTTTTACCACGCGCCGCCGGCTCGACCCCCAGCCGCTCCATCGGAAGGCCATAGCGATTCAGCCAGATCGTGTGATAGCCGAACCACGTGGCCCCGCAGATGTCCCAGCAATTAGACGAAACGAACAGGATTTCGGACACGTCAAAGCCGAAGGCATCTGGGCCCATCTGATAGGCTTCAGGCGCGGTTTTAAATCTGCCCACGGTATCGACGGACAGAACGTGGTCCAACAACCCGTCCAGCCCGGCGGCCTCAAGCGCGCTATCGATCATCGCGGGTGTTCCGTTCGACAGAATCGCCATTGGCACCCCGGCAGCTTTCAAACGGGTCAGCTGGGCGTGGTTTTCTTCGAAAGCGGTCAGCTTTTCATAGGCACCCATCAACGCGTTACGCTGTTCGGCGCTGGGTGTGACACCCAGCAATTCACATGCGTAATCCAACCCATCCCCGGTCACCTGCCAGAAGTCGGCGTAGCGGTCGCACATCGTCCGCAGACGGGTGTATTCGATCTGCTTGTCGCGCCACGTAGTGGCAATTTTGGCACCTCTTCCGGGGAAGAATTCTTCCGCCAAGGCACCAACCGAATAGACATCCAGAAGGGTGCCGTAGGCGTCGAAGGCAATCGCTTTGATGGGCATGGGGGATCCTTTCCGTTCGCATCCATAGCCTAGGGGCAGATGGGCCGGTCGGAAAAGGGAAAACGGGCGCGTTGGTATTCTTACCTACGCGCCCGGATGAGTTTAGTCGATGACACGAACTGCACCTTTGGCAGCCGACGAGGCCAGCATTGCATAGGCCTTCAGCGCCTTTGACACCTTGCGCTTGCGCGGCTCGGCAGGCACCCAGCCTTTTTCGTCCTGTGCCTTGCGGCGGGCAGCCATTTCTTCGTCCGAAATGGCAAGGTTGATGGTGCGGTTCGGGATGTCGATCTCGATCTTGTCGCCGTCCTGAACCAGACCGATCGCGCCGCCCTCAGCCGCCTCCGGCGAGGCGTGACCGATAGATAGGCCCGAAGTGCCGCCCGAGAAGCGACCGTCCGTCAGCAGCGCACAGGCTTTGCCCAGACCTTTCGATTTCAGATAACTGGTCGGGTAAAGCATTTCCTGCATCCCCGGACCACCGCGCGGGCCTTCGTAACGGATAACCACAACGTCGCCCTCCTTGACCTTGCCAGTCAGGATGTTGTTCACGGCAGCGTCTTGGCTTTCGCAGACATGCGCAGTGCCGGTGAAGGTCAGGATGCTTTCATCCACGCCCGCGGTTTTCACGATGCAGCCATCTTCGGCAATGTTGCCAAACAGAACCGCCAGACCGCCGTCTTTTGAGAACGCGTGCTCGGCAGAACGGATCACCCCGCCTTCACGGTCTGTATCCAGTTCCTTAAAGCGGTTGGCTTGGCTAAACGCTTGCGTCGTGCGCACGCCGCCGGGAGCGGCTTTGAACAGGCTTTCGGCCTCGGGGTTGTTGGCAACCTTGATGTCCCACTTGGCAATCGCCTCGCCCATGGTCGCGCTGTGGACGGTCGAGCAATCGTTGTGCAGCAGACCCGCGCGGCTGAGTTCGCCAAGGATCGAGAATATACCGCCGGCACGGTGCACATCCTCCATATGGACGTTGGCCGTGTTCGGCGCGACCTTGCAAAGACAGGGCACTTTCCGGCTGAGCGCATCCATATGCGTCATGTTAAAATCAACTTCGCCTTCGTTGGCAATGGCCAGCAGGTGCAGAACCGTGTTGGTCGAACCGCCCATAGCGATGTCCAGCGACATGGCGTTCTCGAACGCCTCAAAAGTCGCGATCTCGCGCGGCAACAGACCTTTCTCTTCGTCCTGATAGTGGCGTTTGGTGATCTCGACGATCTTGCGACCCGCCTCGAGGAACAGGCCCTTGCGATCCGCGTGGGTGGCCAGGGTCGAGCCATTGCCTGGCAATGCCAGCCCCAGCGCCTCGGCCAGACAGTTCATCGAGTTCGCAGTGAACATACCCGAGCACGAGCCGCAGGTCGGGCAGGCATTTTCTTCGATGTGTTGAACTTGCTCGTCTGTGTATTTGTCGTCGGCAGCGGCAACCATCGCATCGACAAGGTCGATCTTCTTGGCGTCCAAATCGGCAATGTCGATCTTGCCCGCTTCCATCGGGCCTCCGGATACGAAGATCACCGGGATGTTCAGACGCATCGCGGCCATCAGCATACCGGGGGTGATCTTGTCGCAGTTCGAGATACAGACCATCGCGTCAGCACAGTGGGCATTCACCATATACTCGACGCTATCGGCAATAACTTCGCGCGACGGCAGCGAATACAGCATCCCGTCATGGCCCATCGCGATCCCATCGTCGACGGCGATGGTGTTAAATTCCTTGGCGACGCCGCCTGCGGCCTCGACCTCGCGGGCGACCATCTGGCCCAGATCCTTCAGGTGGACGTGACCCGGCACGAATTGCGTAAAGCTGTTCACAATGGCGACAATCGGCTTGCCGAAATCGCTGTCGGTCATCCCGGTCGCGCGCCAAAGGCCACGGGCACCGGCCATGTTGCGGCCATGGGTCGAGGTTCTGGATCTGTAAGCAGGCATGTGGTTCCCACCCTTGTCTTGAGGTTCCTGTCTGGCAGCGATTATCACCTCGCGCGCCTTGAAACCAGAGCAGAATGTTAAGCGCTGCAAGAACCTCGTCGAAAGAAATTAGGCTACCAAGGTGCTTGGCGCTTGGGTTTGGCCCCTTTAGAAAGGGAATGTAGAATTTCAGAAAAGGTCATTTTCAATGAGCAAACGTAAGGTTCTTGTGACGGGCTCGGCCGGATTTATAGGTTATCACCTGTCAAAACTTCTGCTGGAGGACGGCTTTCAAGTCCATGGCTTCGACGGGATGACGGATTATTATGACGTCACACTGAAGCAGCGTCGCCACCAGATGCTATTGCAAAACGAAGGCTTCTCGGCGACCGAAGGGATGCTGGAAGATCTTGAATTGTTCGATCAGATGGCGGACGACTTCGAACCGGACATCATTGTGCATCTCGCCGCTCAAGCAGGCGTGCGCTACAGCCTTGAGAATCCACGTGCCTATATCGACTCGAACGTGGTCGGCACCTTCAACGTGATGGAAGCCGCCCGACGCCACAAGGTCGACCACCTGCTGATGGCCTCGACCAGCTCGGTTTACGGCGCGAATGACGTGATGCCCTTCACCGAGACCGAGAAAGCCGACACACAGCTAACCATCTATGCCGCGACGAAAAAGGCGAATGAAGCCATGGCGCACAGCTATGCGCATCTGTGGAATATCCCTTCCACGATGTTCCGCTTTTTCACCGTCTATGGCCCGTGGGGCCGCCCCGACATGGCGCTGTTCAAGTTCACCAAGGGGATCATCGAAGGCACGCCCATCGACATTTACAACAATGGCGACATGTTCCGCGACTTCACCTATGTCGAGGATCTGGTGCGCGGCATCCGTTTGCTGATCGACAGCCCACCCGTGCGTCCTGAAAGTAAGGATGACATCGAAGAAGGCGACAGCCTGTCCCCAGCCGCGCCCTATCGCGTGGTGAATGTCGGGAATTCGGACAAGGTGCGTTTGTTGGATTTCGTGGAAGCAATCGAGGCCGCCTTGGGCAAGAAAGCCGTGCGGAACTATATGGAGATGCAGAAAGGTGATGTGCCTGCCACATGGGCGGATGCGACCCTATTGCAGCGCCTGACCGGGTATCGCCCCGCCACGGATTTCCGCGACGGGGTAAACAGTTTCGTGGCGTGGTATCGGAACTACTACAAGGTGTAATCAGCCCTCGATGGGTATCGGTGCGAGCCTTAGCAGGGGGATAAGCGTCGCGGGCTCGACACCTATCAGGGCCAGAAGCTTGTTTTGATCCAAGCGTGGTGGCGTGTTTGACAACAACGGCAACCAGACTTGCAGTGCTGTCTGCGCGCGCGTGGCAGCCACCAAGTCGGTCGCCGGCGAATGTTGCGGAACGACAAGCGCGCTTGAAGCGACCACCGGAAAATCATCACCGGCCAACAACGACGCCAGCGCAAACCGCGTGCCATCCTGGTCTTCCCAGCCTGCGCGCTTAAATGTGTGCCCGTCCGCCGCACTGCTTCCAACACACACAGCGAACTGATTTGCGTCCGGAATCAGCGCCTCGGGACAGACAATTGTAATGCGTAGAGTCATAGGGATACTCCCACTTTGTCCGCCATCCATTGCTCGAGCGCATCAATCTGCGACGGGTTCGGTTGCGTGCTCGTCCCATCCCAGACCTGCAGGCCAAACAGCTTGAACGCACCGGGTATGCTGCCACCTGTCAGCGCCAGACCGATGCGCAGCGGATGCGGCTCGATCATTTCTGTTGCAAGGTTCTGCGAGGTACTCATAACCTCGACACCGTCCAACCGAACTGTGACGTTCCCCGGCGCAGTTTGCAGCGTAACGACATGTGGCTGATGACCGCCCCAAATTGAAGGCGCTACGACATGCGATGCACTAACACCTTGATCAGAAAGGCGGCTATAGAACTGCATTCGATCGTTGTTGGCACGAGGGCCAATCGACATACCGTTGTTCTTATTTCTGCTGATCTCGGCGATGTTTACCCGCGCCGTTCCAAGCGTGGTTATCAGCTGACATCCGAATACCATGGTCACCGGATTGCCAACGCGCAACGACGGTGCGGTAGCCATCGCATCATCCACACCATCCGTTTCAATCCAATGTAGCGTGCCATCAGTGCGATAACTGGGACGTGCGGCGCTGACCGCTTGGATCAAATCCAGCCCATTCATGGTTTCATCGCGCCAAAGGCCAACTGGCTGATTATCGGCTGTGACAGCTGTGATACCCGTATCTTCCTGGAATAACTTCTGCATGTTTGAAGGATCGAACATGGCCGAAGGGGCAAGCTGCAAAGGAGAGAACGGCACCGTTGATGTCGATGGTGCCGCACGGCGCAAAGCCATCGCCGGAAGCTCGAATCCTAGCGCCAACATCAAATCAGCACAAACGCATGGATGCCAGTTGCTGTGGTGCCCGTCGACAAGACCTTGCGGACCCCGACCGGAAGGATCGAGTTATCTGCAACAACCACCGTGCGCGTCATCCCCGCAACGCTTTCAAACGAAACTGCGCCGCCGGTTTCAACATACAAGGACACAGCAACATTTGGCAGCTCGCCCAGATCGGATGGCAGAATGGGTTCCATATCGGTGGCTGGTCCACGCAAGGAAGGTGAACGGTTCTCGAAGGGGTTGGACATAGCATGCTCCTGACAAATTCTCACGCAGGCGGTCACTTGCACATTGCGTGATGGGATGCCGAGCTTTCTAGCCAGATAGGTTGAAGAAGCCTTAACCGGGCCGAACGCCCCGTTGCGCCTGTTTCGCGACCAGAAGACAATTGATGCACAAAGGTCAGCTGGTGGCGGTTTGGCGGCCGCCTATTCCATTGCTTCATCTCAAAAAAAAGACCCCGCAAGTGCTGCGGGGCCTTCGATGTCTTTATACTGGCGCGATCAGAAGTCCAGGTTCTCGACCGACAATGCGTTCTGCTGAATGAACTCGCGGCGGGGTTCCACCACGTCGCCCATCAGCTTGGTGAAGATGTCGTCAGCCTCGGCCAGATCATCCACCTTCACTTGCAGAAGCGTACGTGCCTCGTGATCCAGCGTAGTTTCCCACAGCTGGTCGGGGTTCATCTCGCCCAAACCCTTATAGCGCTGAAGCGTCAAACCCTTCTCGCCTTCGGCCAGAACGGCACTTAGAAGGTCGATTGGACCCTGAACAAGAATCTCGCGATCCTTGCGCGACAGGTGCGAATGCTCGCGATAGATGTCGCGGGTGTCTTGGGACACCTCTGACAAACGCCGTGCCTCGCCCGAGCGCAAGACAGCGCCGTCCAGCGTGCGGATCTCTTCGACACCGCGCAGAACTCGGGCCAAACGGATTCCGTGATCCTGCGTGATCCGCCCCTGCCAGCCGCGCTCATATTCCACGGCGACCTTATCCAAACGCGCGGCCACGTCATCCGCCACACGCTGCAAATCCGCATCCGCACGGCCCGGATCAAAGGCACCGGCAAGGGCGGCTTGCTCCAGAATGTTGCGCGGGTAATGGGTCGGGAATGCGTCCAGAATACGTTTGAAGTTCCGGGCACCTTCGACCACGCGGGCCAAATCGGCACCGGCGATTTCTTCGCCATTGGCAAGGCGCAGAACCGTCCCGTCGATGCCTTGATCAATCAAGTAATCCTCAAGCGCGGTTTGGTCTTTCACATAAACCTCGGACTTACCGCGGCTGACCTTGTACAACGGCGGCTGCGCGATATAGAGGTACCCGCCTTCGATCAATTCCGGCATCTGACGGAAGAAGAAGGTCAGAAGCAGCGTCCGAATATGCGCGCCATCCACGTCCGCATCGGTCATGATAATGATCTTGTGATAGCGCAGCTTTTCGATGTTGAACTCGTCGCGACCAATTCCGGTGCCCAGCGCTGTAATCAGCGTGCCGATTTCCTGACTGGAAAGCATCCGATCAAACCGCGCGCGTTCCACGTTCAGGATCTTACCGCGCAGGGGCAAAACCGCTTGATCGTGACGCGAGCGACCTTGCTTGGCCGACCCGCCGGCCGAGTCACCCTCGACCAGGAACAATTCGCGTTTTGCCGGGTCTTTTTCCTGACAATCCGCCAGCTTACCGGGCAGCGACGCCACATCCAGCGTTGATTTCTTCCGTGTCATCTCGCGCGCTTTGCGCGCAGCTTCGCGGGCCAGCGCGGCCTCGATGATTTTACCGACAATCATTTTCGCGATCTGCGGGTTCTCGTCGAACCATTCTTGCAGCTTTTCGTTCATCAGGCCTTCGACCGCTGGACGTACTTCAGACGAAACCAGCTTGTCTTTGGTCTGCGAGCTGAATTTCGGATCAGGTACCTTAACCGACAGAACGCAGGTAAGCCCCTCGCGCGCATCGTCGCCCGTGAAGTTCACTTTCTCTTTCTTCGCCAAGCCCGAGGAGTTCGCGTACAGGTTCAGCGTCCGCGTCAGCGCACCCCTGAAACCCGCAAGGTGGGTCCCGCCATCCCGTTGGGGAATGTTGTTGGTAAACGGCAGTACGTTCTCGTGATAGCCATCGTTCCACCACATCGCGACCTCAACCCCGATGCCATCCTTCTCGCCGGTGACAAAGATGGGCTCTTCCATCAAAGGGGTCTTCGAGCGGTCAAGGTATTTTACAAACTCTTTAACGCCACCCTCATAGAAAAGTTCGGAATGCAACTTTTCAGCAGGACGTTCGTCTTCGATGATGATCCGCACACCCGAGTTCAGGAACGACAGCTCGCGCAAACGGTTTTCCAGCGTCTTGAATTGATAATCAAGGTTCGAGAACGTGTCCGTCGACGCCAAGAACCGCACCTCGGTCCCAGTACGATCACCACAATCGCCAACCACTTTCAGATGTTCTGCCGTCTCGCCGCGTTCAAAGCGGGCGACGTGCTCTTTCCCATCGCGCCAAACACGCAGCTCCAACCAATCTGACAGGGCGTTTACAACCGACACACCCACACCGTGCAGTCCGCCCGACACCTTGTACGAGTTCGAGTCGAACTTACCGCCAGCGTGCAACTGGGTCATGATGACCTCGGCAGCCGACACGCCTTCCTCAGGGTGCATATCCACCGGAATGCCGCGCCCGTTATCGGATACCGAGACCGAGTTATCTGCGTGAATCGTGACGGTTACGGCGTCAGCGTGACCGGCAAGCGCCTCATCAATGCCGTTGTCGACAACCTCGTAAACCATATGGTGCAGACCCGAGCCATCATCGGTATCACCGATATACATTCCGGGGCGCTTTCGCACCGCTTCTAAGCCTTTGAGAACCTTGATGGATTCAGCACCATACTCGGCACTGTTCTGCGCGTCATCAGCCATAGGGGCCTTCCTGTTATTCGTTCCGGAAAATATAGTGTTTTCCGAGGGGATTGTCACGCCGAAGCCACCATATTTAGCGCTTTTCTGGCGATGTTTTTCCTAGACGAAAGGGATCGCCAATCCGACCAGAATTAACAGCCCTCCTGCGGCATAGTTCATCCGCGTAAGTGCCCGTTCTGACGACAAAAGCGCACGTGCTCGGTCGACGAAAAAGGCTAGTATAAGGTTGCCGACCAGCGGCACGACAAAGGACGCCACAGCGATCGCAAAGATGTCCGCTGCCGTCAGGCGCGAGAGGTCGAAAAAGCCCGGCAAAACGCCCATATAGAAAAGGATCGCCTTGGGGTTCGACAGGATCACGATCAAGCCCGCCACGAACCCTGCCAACATGCCCGGGCGCGTCAGGCGGCTGTCCCCAGTCACCTTGTGGCCTGCCGACCGTATGATCGTCACGCCCAGCCAAAGAAAGAACAGCGCCGCCACGATGCGCAACACCAGCATGCCCCCTTCGACGCTGGATGCAACCCAGCCCATGCCCAGTGCGGCAAGCACAGACCAGAAGATGTCCCCAACCGCCACGCCAAGCGTCAAAGGCCAGGCTTGCTTAAAACCTCCGGCCAGCACACGCGCCACAAGCGCCACCCAGACTGGGCCGGGCGTCAGAAAAAGGATGAACAAGCCGAAGATATAGAACCCAAGTTCCGAAGGAGAGATCGTCATTTCAAGTGACCGTCCTCGTCCATTTCCCAAAACGGGTTCATGGCGTATTCCCAGACATGCCCATCGGGGTCAGCGAAGTACCCCGAATAACCACCCCAGAAAATTTTATCGGGTCTAGTCACCACAGTACCGCCAGCAGAAATTGCGGCGTCAAAGGCCGCATCAACCTCGGCCTCGGTCGGGAAGTTCTGGCCCAAGGTCATTGCGCCCACACCCAGTTCGGACACCGGGCGCTTCATGTCTTCGGCCAGCCCGTCCAGCGTATAGAAGCCAAGCTTCATGCCGTTCATGTCGTAGAAAGCCACCTTCTCCATCACTTCAGAAGGCTCCCACCCTATGGCGTTATAAAACTCGACGGCTCGGGCCAGGTCTTTGACACCCAAAGTGATTAACGTCACACGATTGGTCTTCATCCCGAAATCTCCTTCACATCCGAGATCCCGCCGACCTCGCTCACTTCAAAATGGCTGGCGCGGGTGCCGAGTTCTTCGAACAGCTCTGGCCCGGTGCCGGTCATAAAGGCCTGTGCACCCAAGGCGCAGATCTCATCATACAGCGCCGCACGTCGGCCTGCGTCCAAATGCGCGGCGACCTCGTCCAACAACAATATCGGAGGCGCTCCGAAATCCCGTGCCAACGCGCGGCCGTTGGCAAGGATCAAAGACACCAAAAGCGCTTTTTGCTCGCCGGTCGAGCAGTCCCGCGCCGCAACGCCCTTTGCCGCATAGTTTGCGCCAAGGTCCGTGCGATGTGGACCAACCAAGGACCGTCCGGCCAGCAGATCTCGCGAACGGCTTTCAGCAAAGGCCAGCGCAAGATCTCCTTTGTCATCTGGCAAGGCGCTCTCATCCACCTGCACCAGCGACAGATCCGCCACAGGAAAGGCCGTTTTTGCTTCGGCTTGGGCGCCTCGCAGTTGTTCCAAGCAAACGGCACGGTTGGCGATTATCCGAGCTCCTGCCTGCGACATCTGCGCCTCAAGTGCTCCGTACCAATGGGCATCCCGCTGGCCGTCTTTCAGCAGCCGATTGCGTTCTCGCATCGCCTTCTCATAGGTCAGAACCGCGTCCGCATGGCCGGGCTCGAAGCTCATAGTCATGCGGTCCAGAAAACGGCGACGTCCCTCCGCGCCCTCGACCCATAGACGATCCATCACCGGGACCAGCCAAACGATCCGCGCGATCCGGCCCAGCGCAACCTGCGCGGCGGCTTTCCCGTCGATCTTCACCTGCCGCGACGCCCCAGCCTCGCACCAGGTTTCAACCTCATGCATCTGGTGCAGGCTTTGCAGCACCGACGATATCTTCCAACCCACAGCTTCAGGTTTTCGGATCATGTCGTCCAATGCCGCGCGTCGTAGCCCCCGCCCCGGGGACAGCATCGACACGGCTTCAAGGATATTCGTCTTGCCCGCCCCGTTGCGCCCGTGAATGGCAACAGGCCGCCCGTCCAAGGACAAGCGGGCCAGCTTGTGACTGCGAAAATGGCTAAGTGTTAGCTCGCGAAGGGCGAGTGTCATCACGCCCTCCTTTTCAACGCTTCAAAGACCGATGGTTCACACGCGCATCGGCATAACGACGTAAACGGCGCTCGTGTCATTGCCTTCACGCATCAAAGTGGGATCGCCCGAGGAATTGAACATGAAGACGGCGTTTTCACGGTCTACTTGGCTGGCGATTTCCAGCAAGTACTTGGCGTTAAAGCCGATTTCCAACCGCTCATCATTATACGCAACGGCCAGCTCTTCTTCGGCAGCACCCGCATCCGGTGCATTAACCGACAACACCAAACGATCTTCGTCCAGTTGCAGCTTCACGGCACGCGAGCGTTCGCTGGATACGGTCGCCACACGGTCCACGGCCTGCGCGAACTCGGTCGCGTCCACTTCCAGTTTGCGCGTATTGCCCGAGGGGATAACTCGCGTGTAATCCGGGAACGTGCCGTCGATCACTTTCGACGTCAGCGTGATGACAGGCGTTGCAAAGCGCACTTTGGTTTCCGAGACCGACACGGCAATCGTCGCGTCATCGTCATCCAGCAGCTTGCGCAGCTCGCCCACGGTCTTGCGGGGAACAATAATGCCGGTCATATCCTCGGCCCCTACCGGCAAATCGGCGTCAATTCGCGCCAAACGGTGACCGTCAGTGGCCACGGCGCGAAGCACCTTGCCGCCATCAGCATCCGAGACATGAAGATAAACACCGTTCAAATAGTAACGGGTCTCTTCCGTCGAAATCGCAAATTTCGATTTGTCGAACAAGCGGCGCAGAACCGGCGCGGGCGCCGAGAAGTTGGCCGAGTACTCCGACGAGGCCATAACCGGGAAGTCTTCTTTCGGAAGCGTCGCCAACGAGAAGCTAGAGCGGCCAGCCTCGACGCTCAGACGCCCGGTGGCGCCATCGTCGGTCAGCTGTACCAGCGCCCCGTCGGGCAGCTTGCGCACAATTTCATGCAAGGTCACGGCAGATACCGTCGTCGCGCCAGCGCGTTCGACCATGGCGTCGGTCTTATCGACCACTTCAATATCCAAGTCGGTGGCGCGGAAGGATACGCTGTCGCCCTCGGCCTCAATCAACACATTTGCGAGGATTGGGATGGTGTTCCGGCGTTCTACAACAGATTGCGCCTGTGCCACGGCCTTCAGAAGCGCGCCGCGTTCGATACTGATCTTCATGTCCCACTCCTGACAGATACCGGGGCGGAGACCATATCAGGTTCACCGCCCGGCTCAATTCTTTATTCGGAATGTCCGCTTCTTTCGGGGGCGGGTCAAGGCTTTAAGCCCTGAAACCCATCAATTCACGCCCACCGATTCATGGTTGCATCACGCCTCGAGCGCGCGACGCAGCAATTCCAGATCCTCTGCGATCTGATCGTCGATGCCCTTCAGCTCGTCGATGCGCTTAACGCCATGCATGACGGTGGTGTGATCCCGGCCACCAAAACGGCGCCCGATCTCAGGCAAAGACCGCGAAGTCATATGCTTGGCCAGATACATCGCCACCTGACGCGGACGGGCAATGGTGCGCACGCGCTTGGGTCCGATCAGGTCCGACAGGCGGATGTTATAGTGCTCGGACACTTTGCGCTGGATTTCCTCCACCGTGACCTTGCGATCCGACGCGCGAAGAATGTCACCCAGGCAATCCTGAGCCAGCTCCAGCGTAATCTCGCGCCCTACAAGCGAGGCAAAGGCAAAGAGACGCATCAAAGCCCCTTCAAGCACGCGAACATTGGTCGAGATACGATGGGCCAGATACTCCAGCACGCCATCAGCAATCACCAAACCCTTATACTGTTCGCGGTAGGCGTTGACCTTGGTTTGAAGCACACCCAGCCGCAATTCATAGTCGGTAGGGTGCAGATCCACGACCAGCCCACATTGCAGACGGCTTTTGATCCGATCCTCAAGATCCTTGATCTCGCCCGGCGCACGGTCAGCCGAGATGATGATCTGTTTGTTCTGATCCACCAGCGCATTGAAGGTGTGGAAAAATTCTTCTTGGGTCGAATCTTTTCCTGCAATGAATTGCACATCATCCACCATCAACACATCAACCGAGCGGAAAAGCTGTTTGAAGTCGATCATCTGCTTTTCACGGATCGCCTGTACGAAGCGGTACATGAACTGCTCGGCGGACAGGTACACCACACGAAGGTCGGGCTGGCGGGTCTTCATCTCGTGCGCGATGGCGTGCATCAGGTGGGTCTTACCCAGACCAACGCCACCATACAGGAACAGTGGGTTAAAGGTCACAGGCCCGCCTTCGGCCACGCGACGGGCTGCAGCATGGGCCAGCTCATTCGGCTTACCGACAACGAAACTGTCAAAGGTGAAACGCGCATCCAAAGGTGCGCCCGGCAGATCGCTTTGGTCCCGTTTGGCAGAAATCGTCTGGGGTGCGGATTTCTCGACAGGCTTCGCAGCAGGGCTCGGCTTTGCCTTTTCAGGCACCATGAACTCAAGACGCGCAACTTTAACGCCCTCGCTGTTCAAGTGGCTTAGAATCTGATCTCCAAAATTCTGGCTGACCCAGTTTCCCAAAAAGTTCGTCGGCACCAGAAAGCGCGCTACTCCGCCATCCAGTTCCGCAAATTCCAAGGGTTCGATCCAGCTGGTATAGTTGTTCTGTCCCACTGCTTTTTGCAGCTTGTTGCGGACCTTGCCCCATTCTTCGTTCGTCATTTTACCTCGACCCAGCGTATTATTTAAGACCACCCAAGTTGGTCCTTAACAGGCACTAATATCCCAATCTCATGGCGCACTTGCAGCGCACCCCTCACAGCGACACACGAAATTAGCCGCCCGCTGGTCACGGACATGCTTAAACGCCGCGCCCAATACGGAACCGCACCACATGGTTGCCCATTCTGGCGACATGTCCCACAGGACGTCCGGAACTTGACAGTCTGCTCAACCGCCCCGGCAGTCAGGGCGGCAACAAGCCTTGGCGCGCACCCTTGCAGAGGGATGCATAACAGGCTTTGGGATTTGACTTTTCAGAATCAAATCCAGATGTGGCAAAAAGGGGTTTTCCCTTATAATTCGCGGGTTTAGCCCGCGTATGTCTAATAGTCCCAAGTCGGCGAAGTGAATCGCTGAATGCAAGCTAGCAATCCCTCAGCGACCCGCGCAATAGAACTTCACGCTTGACTCTGTGATTACAAAAACGAATCCCAAAGCCAGTCGACAAAATCAAATTTCTTGGCAGGTTTAACAAAAAGAGCGTGCCCAATTGGACACGCTCTCTTTTTTGTTTTTGAACGGCTGTTCAGCGGTGAAACTGATTCAGCCCAGCGCTTTCACACGTGCGCTCAAACGCGAGACTTTACGCGACGCGGTGTTCTTGTGGTAAACGCCTTTGGTGACGCCGCGCATCAGTTCAGGCTGAGCAGCTTTCAGGGCAGCAGCGGCTGCGTCCTTGTCACCCGACTCGATTGCTTCTTCAACAGCGCGCAGGAAGGTACGGATGCGCGAACGGCGTGCTTTGTTTACGGCGAAACGACGCTCGTTCTGACGGGCGCGTTTTTTAGCTTGGGGCGAATTTGCCATGTGTCTGATCCCTCTTTCGGGTGTGTTACGTTTTATAAGCTGCGCGTACAGCACCCGACCGGGTTCAGAACCGGTGATTCTGGCCTAAGCGGGCCTCACGCGCATGGATGGGCTGTCCTTTAAGCCATTTCGGCCACAAAGGGAAGCCCTATTGAATTACTTATCACGGAACTGCGCTTCGCGCTTTTCTGCAAATGCCGCCATGCCCTCTTTCTGGTCTTCGGTTGCAAAGAGCGAATGGAAAACGCGGCGCTCAAACAGAATTCCTTCGGTCAGCGGAAGCTGTTCGGCACGGTTCACGGCTTCTTTGATGGCCATCACGGTGATCATGGATTTCTCAGCGATCTTGGCGGCGGCCGACATCGCTTCTTCCATCAGCTTCTTGGCAGGCACGACGCGGCTGACCAGCCCCGAGCGTTCGGCCTCTTCGGCGTCCATAAAGCGACCCGTCAGGTTCATATCCATCGACTTGGCGCGACCAACCAGCTTGGTCAGGCGTTGCGTGCCGCCCATACCGGCCATCACGCCCAAGTTCACCTCGGGCTGACCAAATTTGGCGGTGTCAGACGCAATGATAAAGTCGCACATCATGGCCAGTTCACAGCCGCCGCCCAGCGCGTAGCCCGAAACGGCTGCGATAATTGGCTTGCGGATCCGCATGATCGCGTCTTCTTCCGGCGTGAACAGATCGCCCGCGAATACGTCGACAAAGCTTTTCTCGGCCATCATCTTGATGTCGGCGCCAGCGGCAAATGCCTTCTCCGATCCGGTGACCACGATGCAGCGCACCTTGTCGTTGGCCTGCGCGTCGGCCAGGGCATCGCCTAACTCGCCCAGCAGCTCCATGTTCAGAGCGTTCAAAGCATCCGGCCGATGCAGCTTGATCAGCGTCACATGGTCTTCGGTTTCAACGATGATATTTTTATAGGCCATGGTTCCCCTGCCTTTGTCACGAGTGGTTGGAGCGGAGTCCTAGCACGCCGGTCCGCTCGATCAAGCTATCTTTGGCACTGCGGGCAGTAGAATGTCGAGCGCCCAGATTGAGTTATCCGCGCAATTTCCCCCGCGCAGCCGGATGTGACGCAACGTTCACCCTTGCGTCCATAAACGCGAAAATTGTGTTGAAAATAACCCAGATCGCCGTCCGCCTGACGGTAATCCTTAAGCGACGAGCCCCCACTTTCGATAGCTTCAGACAGCACATCCCGAATGATTGGAACCAACGCGGCAACACGCTGTTTCGAGATCTTGCTGGCCTTGCGCGCAGGGTGGATCCCGGCCCGAAACAGCACCTCGCAGACATAGATATTACCCAGCCCCGCGATGATTCCCTGATCCAGCAGCGCCGTTTTGATGGGCGAGTTCTTGGTGTGCAGCGCCTGGACCAGATAGGATTCGTCGAACTGGTTACCCAAAGGTTCCGGCCCCAACACGCGGATCAGCTTGTGATCGTCCAGCGCACCGGTCGGGCACAAATCCATTGCTCCGAACCGACGCGGATCGTTGAACGTCACACGCGCACCGTTCGCCATATCAAACACCACATGGTCATGCTTTTCGGGCGCGGGGTGTTCGTGATGGAACTTCCCAAGTTTATGACCCGAGATCAGCATCCGACCCGACATCCCCAAATGCACAATCAGCGTCTCATCCGTATCCAGATCAACCAGCAGGTATTTCGACCGTCGCCCCAGCCGCTGCACGGTCGCCCCGGTCAGACGTTCGGCCATACGATCGGGGAACGGCCAGCGCAGTCCTTCGCGCCGGGTCTCGGCCCGTCCAATGCGCACGCCCTCCATCACTGGAAGTAATCCGCGACGTACTGTCTCGACCTCGGGTAATTCGGGCATGTTCAAAGCCTCTCCATTGTGCGTCCCTTACTGTCACGATATGAGGGATCAACCGCAAGAAGCGAGTATGCCCAATGAGCACGTCAGACAACCGCACCACGCATTTCGGGTTTAAAACCGTAGATGAAGACGACAAGGCCGGAATGGTCCACGGCGTCTTTACCAATGTGGCCTCGAAATACGACATCATGAACGATGTGATGTCTGTCGGCATTCACCGCGTTTGGAAGGACGCGATGATGGATTGGCTGACCCCACGCGACGGGCAGCGCCTGTTGGACGTCGCGGGTGGCACCGGAGACATCTCATTCCGCTTCTTGAGCCGCGCGCCGGGGGCTGAAGCGGTCGTTCTGGACATGACCGAAAGCATGCTGGTCGAAGGCCGCCAGCGGGCCGAGGCCACGCATCTGGCCAATCATCTGGATTGGGTCGTCGGCGACGCCATGGCCCTGCCGTTTGAGGACAACAGCTTCGACCGCTACACGATCAGCTTTGGCATCCGCAACGTGACCCGAATTCCGGACGCGCTGAAGGAAGCCTACCGCGTGCTGAAACCTGGTGGGCGCCTGATGGTGTTGGAATTCAGCCAACTGCCCGATGACGGCATGCAGAAGCTGTATGACTTTTATTCCTTCAACGTCATTCCCAAGATGGGTCAGCTGATCGCAGGTGATGCGGACAGCTATCAGTATCTGGTGGAATCGATCCGAAAGTTCCCCGATCAAGAAAACTTCGCCCGCATGATCCGCGAGGCCGGGTTCGCAAATGTGAAATATCGCAACCTGTCGATGGGCATCGCGGCACTGCATTCGGGGTGGAAGATCTAAGATGCGCGGCCCTCACAACATTTGGCGTCTGATCCGCACGGGCGCAACGTTCCAACGCACGGGTGCCATGGGTGTTGTACTGGACGCGATGAACGCGCCCCCCGCGTTGCGCGTCGCCGCGCGTGTGATCGGCTTCCCGTTCGCTTGGTTGGGCAAGAAAGGTGATACATCCCTTCCCCCCGTTACGCGCGCGATCACTGCTTTGGGGCCGGCCTACATCAAATTTGGACAGATCCTTTCGACGCGCCCTGACGTTGTTGGGCCAGAGCTGGCAGATCAGTTGCAATACCTGCAAGACAAGCTGCCTCCGTTCGAACAGGCTGTTGCCCGGCGGATGATCGAAAACGAGCTTGAGATCGACATCGACACGGTATTTTCCGAGTTCTCAGAACCCGTCGCCGCCGCCTCGATCGCGCAGGTGCACAAGGCGCGGCTGGCCGATACGGGCGAATCCGTTGCTGTAAAAGTTCTGCGTCCCGGCATAGAACGCGCCTTCCGCACCGATATTGATGCTTTCCACTTCTCGGCCCGCGTGATCGAGATGCTTTTGCCCTCGACCCGCCGCCTGCGTCCGACCGATGTGGTCGAACATTTCGAACAAACCGTTATGGGCGAGCTGGACCTGCGCCTTGAAAGCGCTTCAGCCAGCGAGTTTGCGGAAAACACAGTACAAGATGACGGTTTTATCGTGCCCGAGGTGAACTGGGGTCTTACCGGCCGCACCGTCATGACCCTTGGCTGGGGTGAAGGCATCCCGGCCAACGATCTGGATGCCATCCGTGCGTCCGGCTTGGATATGCACGGGCTGGGCGAGCGTGTGCTGCAACTGTTTCTCTCCCATGCCCTGCGCGACGGGCTGTTTCATGGCGATATGCATCAGGGCAATCTGAAATTTGCCGCGAACGGAGACATAATCGCCGTTGATTTTGGCATCATGGGGCGGATCGACGAATACACCCGCCGTGTCTATGCCGAGATCCTGTATGGCTTCATTACCCGCAATTATCGCCGCGTCGCCGAGGTGCATTTCGAAGCCGGATACGTCCCTGCTGATCGCGATGTCGAGGAATTCGCCCGCGCCCTGCGTGCCGTTGGCGAACCGATTTTCGGAATGAACGCCACCCAGATTTCGATGGGTCGCCTTCTGGCTTACCTCTTTGAAGTGACCGAGAAATTTGGCATGGAAACCCGCACCGAACTGATCTTGCTTCAACGCACCATGGTGGTGGTCGAAGGCGTCGCGCGTTCGCTAAGCCCGGATATCAACATCTGGAAAGTCGCGAAGCCCGTGGTGGAAAGCTACATCTCGAATTCGATCGGTCCGAAGGCGTTGTTGCAGGATCTGGTGCATACAGCACGTGTTCTGGCCCGTTTCGGTCCGCGTCTTCCCGAACTAGCCGAAGCCGCATTGATCCGTCAGTCCGAAGCCCACCCGGAAAGTGATCGCGCCCGACCGCTTCGTGCGATGAGCTATGTCGCTTTGGGGGGCGGACTTGCTTTGGTGGCAGCTTGGGTTTCAACCCTGCTCTAAGGCGCGGCGTTCCAAAACAGCCACCTCCCGATATGCTACATCTCCGTGCGCGGCCTTCCAGTCGCAGTAGCTCGCCATTCGCCAGTGAAAAAGCGGCGCAAGCGCCCGGAAACGCTCGACACCAGTCGCATCACCCCCGGCGTGAATATAGGCCGTCAGGAAATCCGATTGCTCGGCAAGCATTAGGGGCCGATTACCATACAACACCTGCATGGCAGGCGACAAAAAGATCGCGATGTCTGCCGCCGGATCGCCAATCACCGGACATTGCCAGTCGATCAAACGCAGCCCGTCACCGCTGGCCACGATATTGCCCGGAACAATGTCCCCATGCAGTAACCGCCGGGTCGCGGTAGGCAGTTCGTCGGATATACGTGGCGGCGCAGGCGGCTGGATCCCGGTTGCATCCGCCATCGCGCGTGTCTCGGCTTTCAAGGTGATGGGCGATGTGATCGTTTCAGGCAGGCCTTCAGGCGCTTCTATCTTGTGAAGCTTGGCCATCAACTGCGCCACCTCCTCGACACCCCCCGCCCACGGCACCCCATCAACGTGCTGGTACAGGATACTCGCGCCCAGCGCGCTGTCCAAGAACCCCACATAATCAGGTGCGATGCCTTTGCCCGCCAAGTGCTTCAGAACCAGCGCTTCGCGCGTACCGTCATTGGCAAACAAAGGAGTCGCTGCCGCGTCATCATAGAGCTTGCAAACAAGGTCATACGGCATTTCATCAGAGGTGATGCGCCAAACAGGATTGGTGCGCCCGCCCAGAAGACTGGACCAATTGGCCTGTTCCGGCACATGGCCCTCTTCCTGCCAAATCAAGGCCAAAGCCTGTTGCAGCCTATTCTTGCCCTGCACCTCAGCCGGGTGGGCCTGCATGTTGTCGTGCAACGTCATGCAAGCTGTATAGCCTGCTACTTGGGCGTCGAAAACTCATTCATCAGCCTCGCGCAAGGCGGAAACAGCATCGGCGGTCACCTTCTCGCCGCTTTCCAGCACCAGCCAAAGCTGCCCACCGCTGTTTTGGGTTTCGACAATGCGACCGTAGCTCTCCATTGGATCGGTCGACAAATGCTGCCCATTGCTTCGACTGGTCAGCGCGAAGGAATAGATCCCGTGGGGCAGGGCATTGCCATGCTCATCCGTACCATCCCATTCCACCGGGTCCGTCGAAACCGGAAGAGGCTTGCTATCGACAATTGTTCCTTCGGCATTCTTCACCACCAAAATGACCTCGTCCGCGGTTGCGACCGGGTTTGGAGACAAGGTTATGGGGTCACCGTCAAACTGAACCGGAGCCGACACGCGTGCCTCTTTCCCGACCCAATCTGCAATGTCGGACATTCCCATCAGCCCAAGCTGTACGCCCATGTTTTTCAACAAGTCATTGGTACGCACTTGCTGCTCCACGCCCGAGAACGTGGCCAATTGCACGGCATAGTCGGTCGATTCGATCGGGTTCAGCGGGTCCTGGTTTTCCATCTGTGCGGTCAGCATTACCAGAAAGGTTTCAAAGTCAGACGAGATCGTAGGATCCTCCGACACCGTGGCCTGTGCATAATCCGCAGGGGCGGCCGTCAACGCGGCCGGCATCGCTGTAGGGGTAACGGTCATGTTTTGCTCCTCATACTCGAATATCCACACCCGTACTGCTTTCTATGTTCAGCACGATTGGTGCATCATCATCCGAAGCGGCGCTCGGGTCGGAATGCTGTTCACTAGCAGTCCATGTGGTTTCACCGTTAGGGGAAGCGCCACCACCCCCGTCAGATGTCTGCTGTTGAAATGTAAAACTCACTTCGGACATTCCAGATGCGCGCAAATCTTGCGCCAACTGATCGATATGCCGCCGCATCAAGTCCAGTGTATCGGGCCTTTCGAAGCTAAGGGTGACATGCATGGAAGACCCCTCGGATTGGAACGACATACGCAACCGTCCAAGCTCTTCTGGGCTTAGTGTCAGTTCAACAGGCCGATCCGGCTGTTGGCGAACGACATCCGCGATCTGCACCAAAGTGATTCGCGGAAGCTCGGCCGGACGTGCAAACGCGCTTGTTTTCAAGTCGCCGGTTGTGGCTGAAAGCTGCTCGACCATACGAAAGCCAGCGTCATCAAAGAACTGTTGCCCTACCTCGCCTTCCAAAACTTGCACCAAGGGCGCTGCTCCAAAAGGAAAGGTGGCGGCTTGGGTCGACACCGGAACGAAATCGGTCCCGTTACCATGCAACTCCACAGCACGTGCAGCTGTTTGGTTAGTGTCTTGGATCGTGTTCGAAATTGGATCTGTCAACGCCGGATCCTCGACAGTTTTTGGCACGCTCTGCAATTGGTCACCAATGCCGCTTGCGGGGGCAAGCACATGCGGGTGCTTTATCATGGGAGTGCCAAGACTGTTTGAGTCGACAGTACTTTCTGGCGTTGGGCGGCCTGTTTCCACCTGCATCTCGGTGCCCCGTCTGGGGGAAACACCGGCCAATCTATTGCTCAAAACCGTAGTCGGTCCTGACACGGGAAGCGGATGCTGAGCCGGATTATTCTGCGCCTCGATTGCCGGTTCATCAGGAGCGAGAAAAACCGTGTCCAAACGCGCAAGCGGCAGATCCACTTGTTCTGTCGCGAGAGCTCCGGTGCCGCGCGTTGATCTTGGTTCCTCGGATGTAGATAGCGACTTAGAGGCCTTAGGGAGCAGTTCATTTGTTATGTCAGCATTGGCGGCTGGCACTCGATTCGCTGGGGAGTTCCGCACCGTCGGCGCGCTTATTTCGAGCAATTGCGAGGGTGCGGGCGAATAAACCTTTGGAGCTTCGGCAGAACTGGTCGACCGATCGAAAGCTTCGTCCACCGTCGCTGCCTGATGAATCGGGTCCTGTGACGACCAAGCGATTTCAATCTTTGAACCCGCGAGGGCATAAGCGTCCGCGTCCTGACTGGCATCCGTGCTTTCATGCGCAGCCAAATCACGCACTACAGGCATCAGTAACATAGCCTCTGAAAGCTCGGCCTGCATCTGATCAGGCCGCTTTAATTCATCAGCCACGTCCTGTTTCGCTTCCCGAAGACGACCGCTCTCCGGTTCCATCTGGACTACCAGATCCGACGCATCACCGACAGGTTCAGTGCTTACATCGCCCTGTACCTCAAATTGCAATCCGCCCTTGTGATCCGGTCGCATTTCGTGAGTCGCAAACACAATGCCAAAGGACTGCCCCAACTGCTCGGACTGCCTATCTGCATCTACGATAGGGCCCTGAATTTCCCTGCCCATCTTCCCCGCATGAGGGATAAGGGGTTGTGTCATATCCATATGTTCCATCCGGGATTCCTGCCTCGGTCGATCACAGATTTGCAGATGGGAATTACCAAATCTTTACCGCTGTTCGGGATAGTTGGAAAAAATGTGGTTAACTTGAAAGGTCGAAGCCATGGACCCTGTTTCGGGTGTATCGACGCACCTCACAAAGCAAAATCCGGGCGCAGCAGATACTGACAAAGCCCTATGGGACGCCGCGAAAGAGCTTGAGGCCAGCTTTTTGTCCGAGATGTTGAAATCTGCCGGGATCGGCAAAACACCTGACAGTTTCGGTGGTGGAATTGGCGAGGATCAATTCGCATCATTCCTGCGTCAGGAACAGGCGCGCAGCATGGTCGACAGTGGGGGAATCGGGCTTGCCCAATCCCTTTTTGAAGCACTGAAGGAGCAATCGAATGCACAACTTTGACACACTGCTTTCCCTTCTCGAGGATGAACGCCAACTGATTCTAGCGGGCAAGATTGATGCTCTGCCCAACCTGGCCGATGCGAAGTCTCAGGTGCTGTCGCAACTCGGGTCAAGTAGGATCAGCCAAAAGCAGATCTCACGACTTCAAACCGTGATCACCCGCAATCAAAGCCTGCTTGCCGCGGCAGCCGAGGGGATTCGCTCTGCGCAGAATAGGCTTCGCGCCATCCGCAACCCAGATCAAAGCCTTAAAACATATACGCGCGCGGGCGCGTCACAGGTACTTTCGCGTACCGACTCGAGTTTCGAGAAACGCGCGTAGCACCATCAGTTTAGTTCAACTTGTATGGAATCTAATTTGGGGGATTCAGTTTTCCTTCAGAGTTTCCATCGCAGGCTCACTTTGCATCCAGACGGGTGGCGCAGCCGAGCAGATCGGTTTGCAGATGTCAGAAGGCAAAGACTCCCCAGTTTGAAACGGGGTCATGAAAACAGGCGCAAAGCGCCTTAGATTGAAGGAAATAAAGATGTCCAGCATTCTGACAAACAACAGCGCCATGGTGGCGCTTCAAACGCTGAAATCTATCAACTCGAACCTTGCTAACACACAGGCCGAAATCTCGACCGGTAAAGCAGTAGGATCGGCAAAGGACAACGCAGCTGTCTGGGCGATCTCGAAAGTTATGGAGGCCGATGTAAAAGGCTTCAAAGGCATCTCGGAAAGCCTGTCCTTGGGTGAAAGCACCGTTGCAGTGGCGCGCCAAGCGTCGGAAACGGTCACCGATCTTCTGACCGAGATTAAAGGCAAAATCGTTGCTGCTCAGGAAGACAATGTGGACCGAGCTAAAATCCAGACCGACATTGTTGCCCTGCGCGATCAAATCACATCGGTTGTTGGTGCGGCGCAATTCAATGGCCTGAACCTGGTCGATGGCTCGCAGTCGGGTACGAATTCGAATGGTAACGAAGGTGTCGATGTTCTGTCGTCGCTCGATCGGCAGGCAGACGGCTCGGTTGTGACCAGCTCGATCGGTGTGGATTCTCAAAACCTGTCTTTGACAGCTGGTACTGATCTTGCCGCAGCGGCAGCATCTGTTGGAACTGACACAGGCACAGCTGGGGTGATCGATGCCAATGATGGTGGCACGAACGATTCGATCACCTTGAACACATTTGCGTTTTTGGACACGTCAGGTGGTGCAACTGCAACATCCGCCGTTCTGCCTAATGCAGCTGGTGTAGACACAGCAGTGAACACTGGTCTTGTAGTCGGTGACCAGCTTTCGCTGACTGTGGGCACAGTTCAGGGCAACTATGTCATAAAAGATGGTGATACAGCCGAATCCGTCGTAGCAGGCATGAAGAACGCTATGGTTGCTGCCGGATTGGACAGCAACGCCCTGTCCATGGATATCGACACAAACGCGGGCCAGTTGGTTATAGCCAACGAAACCAACGCCGATATCGCATTCTCGTTTGAAGCAACGCGTGGATCGGGCGGTCTGTCTGACTTAGGAACCATCGACGTTTCCACGTCGTCCGGAGCTGACGCAGCTCTGGGTGCAATCGAGAACATGATCCAGGCCTCGATCGACGCTTCGGCCTCGTTCGGTTCGGTTGAAGGCCGGATCGAGATCCAGTCTGACTTCGTTGGCAAACTGTCTGACTCCCTGAAATCCGGGATCGGTGCCTTGGTTGACGCCGATATGGAAGCTACGTCAGCTAAACTTCAGGCGCTTCAAGTACAACAACAGCTGGGCACACAGGCCCTGTCGATCGCTAATCAGGCGCCACAAAACATCCTGTCTCTGTTCCGCTAAAGGAACTGGAGGGCGCCAAAATGGCGCCCTCCTCCTTGATCACATAAATTTCGTTACCGGAGGGAAACACCGTGAACGCAATCACTATGGCCAAAACGGCCTATGCCACCTCATCCCGCACCCCGCTGCAAACCAACCGCGGCACCGAGTACGAGCTGTTCGCTCAGATCACACACCGCTTGGATCAGCACGCCAAAGGCGACAAATCTTCGTTTGCAAATCTGGCGCAAGCGCTTCACGACAATCGCAGGCTTTGGACCATGCTGGCAGCAGATGTCGCCGAAGACACAAACGGTTTGCCCGCAGATCTACGCGCCCGCATTTTCTATTTGGCTGAGTTCACGGCAGACTATACCCGCCACGTTCTAAGCAACGACGCAGATCCATCGGCTCTGGTCGACATCAACACCGCCATCATGCGCGGCCTGCGTCAAACGGGGGTGGCAGCATGAGCGGTCTTGTCCTGAAACTCAGTCCGAAAGAACGAGTACTTATTAACGGGGCCGTAATCGAAAACGGAGACCGCAGGTCGCGTCTTTCGATTGTCACGCCGAACGCCAACATACTGCGCCTGAAAGATGCCATTCATCCGGAAGAAGTAAACACACCGGTACGGCGCGTTTGCTATATTGCCCAGCTGATCTTGTCCGGTGATGCCGAACAGGACGAAGGGCGATTGCAGCTTTTACGCGGCGTCGAACAACTCAGCCAAGTGCTGACCGACGCCGACAGCCGTACAATCCTGAACATGGCCACCAGCGCTGTTCTAGACAATCAGCACTATCACGCACTGAAGCATCTAAGAACCCTTCTGCCACGCGAGGAGCGCCTTCTGTCGGCGCGCTATGCATGAGCTTTCAGCCGGTCATACCGTTCAGCGGCGCGGCCGGCTGGGCCTTTTTGCAGCGCACTAAAGACGCCCAGCAGACCGCATTTGAAAGCAGCCCGGTCATTCAGCGCGATGTTGAATACTTCAAAGAAAACATCGGCGACGTCGCAACAGCTGAACAGTTGGTCAGTGACCGCCGTCTGTTGTCCGTTGCATTGGGAGCGTATGGGCTAAGCGACGATATCAACAACACCTACTTCATTCGAAAGGTGTTGGAAGATGGCGCGCTGGACACAGATGCATTGGCCAACAAGCTATCCGACAAACGTTATCTGGAAATGGCAAAGGATTTCGGGTTTGGCGACTACAATATCCCACGTACTCAGATCTCTGATTTCGGGGATACGACTGTCGAGGCCTACAAAGAGCGTCAGTTTGAGGTCGCCGTTGGTGATCAGGATCAGGACATGCGCCTGGCGATGAGCCTTGAGCGTGATCTGGGAAACATAATCGACAAATCGACTTCAGAGGCTGGAAAATGGTACTCGGTCATGGGTAACCCGCCCTTGCGCCAAGTGTTTGAAACGGCATTGGGACTTCCTTCGTCCTTCGGAACCATAGACATCGACAAGCAACTTGAGGTTTTTCAAGAGAAGTCGGAAAGCTATTTCGGTTCATCAGGCGTTGATCAATTCGCAGACCCTGAAAAACTGGAAGAGCTGACCAGAATATTCCTTGCACGCAGTCAGATCGCGCAAGGCACCGCCGCGCTCAGTTCGAACGCGATTGCATTGACTTTGTTGCAGAGTATTTAACCCGCACCGTCACCCTCTGCCAAACACTGGGACAATTGCTCAAAGCTGGCATGGGTGTTTACGACTTCAGGTGCTGCAAGAAACCTATCGATCTTCGGCCAAGCATCCACGGCATGATCCAAGGACGCATCGGACCCCTTTGAATAAAGCCCAGCTTGGATCATCATTTCGGACCGATCATAAAGCCCCAACAACCGGCGCCCTTCTAAAATCAATTCATTCTCTTCGCCCGAGGCAGCCTCAGGTAAAGCACGCGACACCGACCGCAGAATATCAATCGCCGGAAAGCGTCCACGCTCGGCGATTTTTCGATCCAGAACCACGTGCCCATCCAGAACCCCTCGCAAAATATCCGCAACAGGCTCTTCCATGTCCGAACCTGCCACCAGAACGGAAAACACAGCCGTGATATCCCCGGAATGCCCGACCCCGGGACCAGAACGTTCGCAGAGGGATGTGATTTGTTGTGTGGTGGATGGGGGGAAGCCTCGCAGATTTCCGGCCTCGCCCGAGGCCAGCGCCACTTCCCGATGTGCTTCGGCAAATCGAGTGATGCTGTCGGCCAGGAACAACACCTGCCGCCCCAGATCTCGGAAGTGCTCGGCCACAGACATGGCCATCCAGGCACAGCGCCGCCGCATCATGGGCGACTGATCTGATGTCGCAGCAACGACGACGGCACGCTTCATCCCCTCTTTCCCCAGAACCCGATCGACAAACTCTCGCACTTCGCGCCCGCGCTCTCCGATCAAAGCAATTACAACCACGTCTGCATGAACCCCCCGGGCGAGCTTGGCCAGAAGCGTGGATTTCCCCACACCAGAACCCGCGAACAGCCCGATACGTTGCCCGCTGACAATCGGCAGAAAGGTATTGAAGACGGTCATCCCGGTCTCGAGCCGATCCCCCAAGGGTCGCCGTGCAGTTGGATTCGGCACCTCACCTTTCAGGGCACGCGTCTGCCCCCCTTGCAAGATCGGTGTTCCATCCAGACTTTGACCTAGCGGGTCGATCACGCGGCCGATCCAACTGTCATCCGGGGAGATGCTGGTGCCGCCTAAAAGCACGACCTCATCCCCGATTTGAAGACCCGCACAATCCCCATCGGGTAGCACTGTAATGGCCTGATCGCTCAAGCCCAAAACTTCGCCCATTCGCGGATCGCCCGCGCGGGGCTGGATCTGAACCAGATCGGCCTGCGCGGCCCGCTTTGTCAGACCCGAGACCTTAATGACGCCTTGCTGAATACCTGACACCCGCCCGATGTGCCGCACAACTTCTAAAGACGTGACCGCGGCAGAGACCTGTTCAAACCCAACATTATGCATCGGCATTCTCCTAAAATTTTCGTTGAAACTGTTTATAAAGGAATCAGGGTTAAGCCTTGGTTGAAGCCAATCGAGGGAGAAGCCCCGATGTTTGAAAAACTGACCATCTTTGCCAAGGCGAACGACCTTGCGCTCCATGCTGCGGCCCGGCAATCCGTTATCGCTCAGAATGTGGCGAACGCGGATACACCGGGATATCGCGCCCGTGACATTCCTTCCTTTGCGGAAACTTATCAACCCGGCAAGGCTGACCAAATGCGCGCCACGCGTAATGGGCATTTTGGGGCGGGTTTAACCAATTCTGCGAGGGAAGAAGCCGATACCGTCTATCGTGCTGGCGCGACGTCCCCCAATGGAAACTCGGTCTCGATTGAGACCGAGATGATGATGGCGGCCGAAGCCAAGCGCGATCACGACATGGCGCTTGCCGTTTACAAATCGACACTGGGCATCGTGCGCAGTTCGCTTGGGCGGAGGTAAGTGATATGAGTGATCTTCGAAATTCAGTCGCCGCAGCAGCATCCGGAATGCAAAGCCAAGCCAATCGCTTGCGTCATGTCTCGGAAAACATCGCCAATGTGGACACGCCTGGTTATCGGCGCAAGATGGTGAGCTTTCAGGCCGCTATTGAAGGTGGTCGTCCGACTGGTTTGGTAGAAACCGGCCACGTTCAACTGGATAAAACCACTCTGCCCAGCATCTATGACCCATCGCATCCGATGGCTGATGAAAGCGGGCACTATCAAGGCTCCAACGTTGATCTGGTGATCGAGATTGCAGACGCCCGCGAAGCGCAGCGGAGCTATGAAGCCAACCTAAAAATGTTCGACCAGTCGCGCCAAATGTCGCGCGGGCTGTTGGATTTGCTGCGCCGCTAGGAGGATAGATTATGGACATTCGTACAACACTTGCTTCGCAGCAGTATGCTGCTTCGCGTCAAGCCGCACAGCCAACCCCAACAAATGAACAAAAAGTGAACGGCTTTGCAGGCGTGGCTCAGGATTTTGCGCAGACCCTGCAAAATGGCGAAAGCACAGCGATGGCTGCGTTGTCTGGTGACGCGGATCCGCATGCGCTGGTGCAGGCGCTGGCCCAGACAGAATTGGCTGTCGAGACCGCCGTTACAGTCCGTGACAAGGTAGTCGAGGCCTATCAGGAAATTCTAAGGATGCCGGTCTGATGATGGACGAGATAATCTTCTATGACACGCTGCGCGCGGGGCTATGGGATGCGGTCCTGATATCGCTTCCGATTCTGTCCGTGGCGCTTGTCGCCGGTCTGATCGTCGGCCTATTCCAGGCCCTAACCTCGATCCAGGAAATGACCCTGACCTTTGTGCCAAAACTGGTCGCCATCTTGGTCGTTTTCTGGGGCAGCATGGGGTTCATGACTGAAACGCTGGTCAGCTTCTTCCAACTGCGCGTCGTTCCACTGATTGCAGGAGGCTGAGATGGACAATATCGGCTATACATCCCTGACACGGCAATCGGGCTTGATGCGCGAAATGCAGAGCATTGCCAACAACATTGCTAATGCCTCGACCACAGGTTTTCGACGGGAAGGTGTAATTTTTTCTGAATACATTCATGCGCTTGAGAGTCAGGATCCGTCGCTATCCATGGCGACAGCCAACACGCGTGCGCTGAATTTAGAGCAAGGTACATTGACCCAAACTGGCGGCACCTATGATTTTGCGATCGAAGGTGACGGATTCTTTTTGCTGGGCGGTCCGAACGGACAGTATCTAACCCGCGCTGGTGTTTTTACCCCCTCTGCCGAGGGTGAGCTGGTGACACCAGATGGATATCAACTGCTGGATGGCGGCGGGGCGCCCGTGTTCATCCCGCCCGACGCGACATCCATTTCGCTGTCGCCTGACGGAACCCTTTCTGCGGACGGGCGGGCCATGGCCCAGATCGGCCTCTTCGCACCCATCGATCCAACCGATCTTCAGCACCGCGACGGTGTCCGGTTCGAAGCCCCCGGCGGCGTCGAGCCCGCCCTAACCGAAGCCACGATTCTGCAAGGGTTTGTCGAAGGATCCAACGTCGATCCCATCGCTGAAATCGCCCGCATGATCGAAGTGCAGCGCAGTTACGAGCTGGGTCAGAAATTCATGGAGAAAGAGGATGAACGCATCCGCTCGGCCACGAAAACGGTCATTGGACAATAGGAGGTTTAGATGCGCGCTTTGAACATTGCAGCAACCGGGATGTTGGCCCAGCAAATGCGGGTCGAGACGATCTCGAACAATCTGGCGAACATGTCGACCACGGGCTACAACACCCGCCGGGCTGAATTCGCGGACCTGCACTATCAGCAAGCCACGCGGGCGGGCACGATCAATGCCTCGGATGGGACGGTATTGCCGACAGGCGTCCAGCTTGGACTTGGCGTCCGGCCAACTTCGGTCACGATGATGGTGCAGCAGGGAACGCTGGCGCAGACCAATGGTGATCTGGATCTAGCGATCGAAGGGCGCGGCTACCTTGAGGTGACACTACCTTCGGGCGCATCGGGTTATACCCGTGATGGTGGGCTGAAACTGTCGGGCGATGGTCTGATCGTGACCTCTGATGGTTACCCCGTCGCGCCTGAGATCACCATTCCAAGCGACGCGCGCCAGATCTCGATCAACGCCGATGGCGAGGTTTACGCCTATTTCGACAGTACGGTCGAGCCCGAACTTCTGGGCGCTTTCACACTTTCCAGCTTTACCAATGACAAAGGGCTGGAAGCCATCGGGTCGAACCTGTTTCGCGAAACCCCGGCCTCGGGACCTGCGTTTGTGGGTGTCCCAGGCGAAGACGGGCGCGGGACATTGCGACAGGGATATCTGGAAAACAGCTCGGTCGATGCGGTGCGCGAAATCACCGAACTGATCGCCGCGCAACGCGGTTACGAGCTGAATTCCAAAGTCATCACCGCAGCCGATCAGATGCTTGCGGCAACCACACAGGTGCGCTGATGAAACGAACTTTGGTCCTGGTCCTAGCGTTTCTCGCCACCCCCGCTGCTTCAGAAACGGTCGTTGCCGCCAAGAACCTCCGCCCCGGAATGATCGTGACCGCTCAGGACGTAAAACTGGCCGCCGCAGATTTTGCGGGCGGTTTCCAGTTGCTGGAAGATGTCATCGGCCAAGAAGCACGTGTGGTCCTTTACGCTGGGCGCCCTGTCCTGCCCAACGACATCGGCCCACCCGCCTTGATTGATCGGAACCAAATTGTGACTCTGGTCTATACAGCCGGTCCGATGACCATCCTGACCGAAGGGCGCAGCCTTGGGCGCGGAGCCATCGGAGACCGGGTTCGGGTCATGAACCTATCGTCGCGCACAACAGTCACTGGCTCGGTCACGATCAATGGCGACGTCATCGTATCCAATTCTCACAATCATTTCTGACAAGGACACCCCATGCGTTTGATCCTATCCCTCCTCATCCTTTCAATGGTGGCAACTGCCTGTTCTCGTATGGAAAATATTGGCAAAGAACCCGAGCTAAACCCTGTCGAAATGAGCGCTGAACATCTTGCGATGAACGCCTCGGCCTTGCCGCAAGACATCCCGCCACAGGGTACTGTGGACCGGTCTTCACTATGGAGCGGCGGTCGCCAATCGCTGTTGGGGGATCGACGGGCGCAACAAGCTGGCGACATCCTTACCGTGGTCATCGAAATCAATGATCGCGCCGAGTTTTCCAACAGTTCGAACCGCGCACGTGGGGCATCCGAGGATATGGGTATTCCCAATCTGTTTGGGCTGCCGCAATCCATCGACAAAGATCTACCCGAGGGCGCTTCACTTGGAACAGCGGTTGGGCTGTCGTCGAGCAGTTCGTTCAATGGCAATGGATCGGTAAAGCGCAACGAAAAGCTGGAACTGCGCGTGGCAGCAACGGTTTTGGGCACGCTGCCCAACGGCGTTCTGCAGATCCAAGGCACGCAAGAAGTTCGGGTGAATTTCGAACTGCGCGAGCTTTTGGTTACTGGGTTCGTGCGCCCGGAAGACATCTCGCGCCAAAACGAAATTCCATATGACAAGATCGCATCGGCCCGCATTTCCTATGGCGGTCGGGGTCAGATCAGCGATGTTCAGCAGCCCCGTTATGGCCAGCAAGCCGCCGACATTATTCTACCATTCTAAGAGGGTAGGCAGATGGGCAAGATCATTCCTATCATTCTGGCCCTTGTTGGGCTTGGGGTTGGCGCCGGGGCAGGCATGGTGCTTCAGCCCGAACCCGAACCAATTGTCATGAACCCGTGCGGCGATGTGGATACCGCCAAGGGCGACGCGAAAGACACGGTCGAAAACGAACCCTCGGACACCGAGTTTGTGAAGATCAACAATCAGTTCGTCGTCCCCGTTGTCGCGGACGGAGACATCTCGTCCCTGGTGGTGATGTCCCTGAACATCGAGGTCGAACTCGGAGGGCGCGAGGCCGTATACCAACGCGAACCCAAGCTGCGCGACGAGTTTCTTCAGGTGATGTTCAACCACGCTAACACAGGAGGGTTCGACGGGGCTTTCACACAATCCAGCCGCTTGGATCCGCTGCGTACGGCCTTGCTTGAGGTGGCGCAGGCCATCCTTGGATCGGACGTGAAAGACGTTCTGGTCACAAATATTGTTCGGCAGGACACCTAGGTCATGCCGAATATATAAGTGTGAACAGGCGGCAATTGAATCGCTTCAACCTGAACGGCGGAATTGCTAACCTGCCAGAAAAGGGGGGACTGTGAATGCAGCTGAAATCCGTGGATGTATCAAAGACAGCGTCGGCCACCAGCATTATCTTTGACGCTTTGCAGCAAGCAATCGTAGAAGGCGAGCTGAAGGATGGCACGCCACTGCGCCAAGACGAAATTGCGAAGATGTTCAACACATCTCGTATCCCTGTTCGCGAAGCCATTTTGAAGTTGGAAGAGCATGGCTTGGTAACGTCGCAAAGGTACAAAGGCGCCGTCGTATCGTCATTATCGCGGGAAGAAGTCAGCGAAATTTTCAGTTTCCGAACTTTGCTGGAGCCTCACGTGATTGCTCAGGCCGTCCCCCGAATGTGTGCAAACACCTTGCGCACTGCTCGCGACCATTGCGAAGCGCTGGCAGACTCGACTGATTCCGCGAGATGGGGGGATCTGAACCGCAAATTTCATGCAACACACTATGCGGCAAGCGGTATGACCTATCATTTGGCTGCAATCGACAATGCGCTGAACCGGATCGACCGTTACCTACGCGCCCACATCATGATGAGTGACAGCGCGGTGCGTGCCGACAGTGATCACTTCCTGATTCAAGAGGCCTGCGAAGCAGGAGATGCGCAAAAAGCGGCTGAACTGACTTTCACACATATTGACGAGGCGCGTCAGAACTTGATGGGTTCTTAACGAAGGGCCAAGGCAGCCTATTTGCACGGACGCACCCAAGCTCCTAGGTTACGTCGTTTGAAAATCATCGAGATCTTCAGCTTCTTAGCCTTCCGGCAAGCCGCTTGAAATTCGACCTTCCGGTCTGTGTATTCGGCATCGAAAACAGGTTTTCCGCGATTGCTATACGGCTTCATCTGTGCGCACCATCGGTCTTGAAAGCAGCTTTCGGTTATTGCGAAATCCATCGTGCCCACCAGTTTCTTGGTCAGCTCGGGCACGTTTTTCTGGCCGATCTTCAGACCCATCTCATGCGCAATTTTTGCCAACGCCTTCACATAGCGCACCGTGTCGGCGCGCCCAATGGGAAAGCCAGACATATTGCTGTGCACGTCCATGTTGTCCGGCTCAATCGCCTTGAAGCCTTTGTTTTTACAACGCTGAAACCGCGCCTTCATGATGGGAAGCAAGACATCAAGTTGTCGGATGTCCAAAAACTTCTCATTCGGCCAGTCACCATAGGTGCGCCCAACAACCCAGCTGGGAAAGAGGTGCACATCACTACGCCAGTTTTCCAAGGTCCCGATCGAGACATAGCAAATTGTAAAGACCTTGTTTTTATTCATTTTTTGAACACGGGCCTTGGGCAAACCGTCTGGCTCGACGTCGATTGCTCCTACACCTTTGGGGACTTTGATTTCCCCCACCAGTTGCCAATTCCACGCGGCTCCGGGTTTGGGCGTCGCACCCACAGGCGAAGCAAGACCAAGGACCGCAAAAAGCGTTACTAGAAGCAAAGAGCGTATCATTATCAGCCCAAGTTGACGGCGTTCATTCAAACCCTAGCCCGACAACCCGACCGTGCAACCCTTCATGCTCAATAGGCTTAATTCGGTGTGAACGTCGTGGTTAGGCTGCCCAAGCCGTCGATCTGCGCCACGCAGGTGTCTCCGGGCTGAAGTGGACCTACGTTTTCTGGCGTTCCTGTAAAGATCAGATCGCCAGCGCAAAGCTCGACCAGTGTCGAGAGATAGGCGATCACGTCCGCCACAGGCCAGATTAGATCGGAAATGTCCGAGCTTTGGCGCGTCTCGTCATTCACGCTTAGGGAAATCGCACCCTTCGTGAAATGCCCGACCGCTCCCACGGGGTACAGCGCCCCACACGGGGCTGAACGGTCGAACCCTTTGGCCATATCCCATGGGCGACCGTTGGATTTTGCCTCGGCCTGCACATCGCGGCGGGTCAGATCATTGCCAACCGCGTACCCCCAAACGTGTTTCAACGCCTCATCGGCTGTGATATTCGCGCCGTCCTTGCCAATGGCAACTACCAGCTCAACCTCGTGATGCAGATTCGAAGTGCCCGTCGGATACGGGATGGTTGCCCCATCCGCGACCAAGGCGTCTGCGGGTTTCGAAAAGAAAAAGGGCAGTTCCCGATCTGGGTTCGATCCCATCTCGCGCGCGTGGGCGGCATAATTCTGGCCTACGCAAAAAATCCGGCGCACCGGAAATTTCTGGTCAGAACCAGCGATGGGAAGAAATGGTTGCGCGGGAGTTGGAATGGCCCAAGTCATTTCAGAAACACCTTGCCTTTCATCGTGTCTGCAATCGGCGCGCCCATTAAGGACAGAACGGTGGGCGCAAGCTGAGTTTGGCACAGAACCTCGCGGTTATCGACGATCTCTGCATCCCCGAAATAGTAAAGCGCGACGTCTTGTTGCAAGTCTTCATGCCCGCCGTGGTGGCCGCGATCCGTCTGACCATGATCTGCGGTCACAATCACCTCATACCCTTGGTCCCGCCAGCGCTTGATAAACGGCGCCATCTGTTCGTCCATCTTAAAACACGTATCGTCCATCTGGCGACAGTCATGACCGAACCGATGCCCCATGCTGTCCAGTGTGCAGGTGTGCAGGATCCCGTAATCGATCCCCTTCCGCTCACAAAGCATGGTCAACGTACCAAACAGATCCACATCGGCAGGGGTGCATTGATTGATCATCCCATAGCCGGTCATCGTGTGGAAACGGCCATGGTTGATCGTGTCACTTTCCGGCTCGTCATACTCGATGTCACGCACCACGTCGAAAGGCGCACGGTTGAAAAACTCGGACCAGAAAGAATGCGTGACGGCACCGGTCACACCACCGGCCTTGCGCACTTGGCTGAAAATATCGTCATGCGACAGGCGGAATACATCGTGATTGCCCGTGCAGCCATGTTCCTGCGGCGTGACGCCCGTATGGATCGAGGCATAGCAACTGGCCGAGGTCGACGGCAGCACTGCCCGCATCTTCATGAGCTTCGCCTCGCCGGACTGAACCCAGCCCTCGAGATTGCCAAACAATCGACGCCAGTTGCGATGCGGCACCCCGTCGATGATAAGAAGCAGGAGTTTTCTGTCCATGTCAGCGCCCTTCCTTGTCGCGCATTCCGTTGCCCCAGACTAGGCGATGGCTGTCACGGATTTATGTAATGGTCGCGTCAGAATAGGTCGGTTTTGTTCCGGGCAAAGTAAAGCCAGGGGCGTTTTGGCGGCGCCCCCGGTTCTTTCGAAATCCAGCAATCAGTTGCCCGCGCTTTCCATCTTGCGGTTCTGGACAACCTCTTCCAGCCAACCCAACCGCATCTCGGGGACGGAACTGAGTAGCAGATCGGTATAGTCGTCGAACGGCGGCGCCAGCACATCGGCCTTCGACCCATAGCGCACGACGCGACCCTGATACATCACGGCAATGCTGTCCGCGATGGCCTTCACCGTTGCAAGGTCGTGCGTGATGAACAGATAGGCGACATTCTCGATCTTCTGAAGGTTTTCCAGAAGCTTCAAAATACCGTCCGCAACCAGCGGGTCCAAGGCCGATGTCACCTCGTCACAGATGATGACCTTGGGCTTGGCAGCCAGCGCCCGGGCGATACAGACACGTTGTTTCTGCCCCCCCGAAAGTTCAGCCGGATAGCGGTCGATGAACTCGACCCCCAGCTCGATCTCGTCCAGCAGCTCGATGATCCGCTTCTTCTTCTCGGCACCTCTCATACCGAAATAGAACTCCAATGGGCGGCCAATGATCGTGCCCACGGTCTGGCGCGGGTTCATGGCGACGTCGGCCATCTGATAGATCATCTGAAGCTCGCGCAGATCCTCGCGCGATCGGCCTTCCAGATCCGATGACAGGTCACGCCCGTCGAAATGGATCTTGCCTTCACGCGGGGGAAGAAGCCCCGTGATTACACGGGCCGTGGTCGATTTTCCGGATCCGGATTCGCCCACGACCGCCAAGGTCTGGCCGGGGTGAAGCTCCATCGTGACATTGTGCAGAACGTCGAAATTCGTGCCTTTATAGCGGGCAGTGACGTTTTCCACGGTCAGAACGGGATTATCGGTGGGCGGCTTACCATCATGCTGCGTCGACCGGACGGACACCAAATCACGGGTATAATCCTCGACCGGATTGTTGATGATCTGATCCGTGGTGCCATGTTCGACCATGTCGCCCATGCGCAGCACCATGATCTCGTCCGAGACCTGCGCCACCACCGCAAGGTCATGCGTGATATAAAGCGCCGCAACACCAGTGTCCCGAATGGCGTCCTTGATCGCCATCAGAACGTCGATCTGCGTGGTCACGTCCAGCGCGGTGGTGGGTTCGTCGAACACCACCAGATCAGGCTCGGGGCACAAAGCCAAAGCCGTCATACAGCGTTGCAACTGACCACCCGACACCTGGTGCGGATAGCGGTCGCCGATGTTTTCGGGGTCTGGAAGTCCCAACTTGGTGAACAGTTCTACCGCGCGAGCCTCGGCCTCTTTCTTGCCGAACTTACCTGCGTGCAGCGAGGCTTCAATCACCTGCTCCATGATCTTCTTGGCGGGGTTAAAGCTGGCCGCAGCCGACTGGCTGACATAGGTTACTTCGGTCCCGCGCAGCTTGCGCAGGTCGCGCAGATTGGTGCCAAGGATCTCGCGACCATTGACCCAGACCTTGCCGCCAGTGATCTCGACCCCACCCCTGCCATAGGCCATCGAGGCCAGACCGATAGTGGATTTACCGGCACCCGATTCCCCAATCAAACCCAGCACTTTGCCCTTCTCCAACTCGAAGGACACGCCGTGAACAATATCAATGTTTCGGGGCTTTTCGCCGGGCGGATATATCCGCGCACCGATTTTCAGGTTTTCGACCTTCAGAAGTTTATCGCTCATCCGCGGCCTCCTTTCAGGCTGGTGGTGCGGTTCAGCACCCAGTCGGCAACAAGGTTCACGGATATTGCGAGCGTCGCGATGGCGACGGCGGGCACAAGCGCTGCCGGTATGCCATAGACGATGCCGTCTTTGTTTTCCTTCACGATACCGCCCCAGTCAGCGTTTGGCGGTTGCACGCCAAGACCAAGGAAGGACAGCGTCGACACGAATAGAACTGCGAAGATGAAGCGCAGACCCATCTCGGCCACCAATGGGGACAGCGCGTTGGGCAGAATTTCGCGGAAGATGATCCAGCGACGCCCCTCGCCGCGCAACTTGGCGGCTTCAACATAGTCCATGACATTGATGTCCACGGCGACCGCGCGGGCCAGACGATAGACGCGGGTCGAATCCAGAAGGCCCATTACAAGGATCAGGATGAACAGCGTTACCGGCATGACCGAAAGCACCACCAATGCGAAGATCAGTGTCGGGATCGACATGATCAAGTCGACAAAGCGACTCATCGCCTGATCAATCCAGCCGCCAATCACTGCGGCGGTGAAGCCAAGGATCGAGCCCAGCGTGAAGCTGAGGATCGTTGCGGCGGTGGCGATAAAAATTGTCGTCCGCCCACCATAGATCATGCGGGTCAACAGATCGCGACCGATATTGTCGGTCCCCAACCAGTGCTCGGACGAGGAGGGCTCCCAGACGTCACCGACGATCTCGGTCATCGAATAGGGCGCAATCAACGGGGCAAAGATTGCCATGAAGAAATAAAGCCCGGTGAAAAACAGGCCGATCAAGGCCGCAGGAGGTATTCTTATCATTTCGGATGCCTCAGCCTTGGATTCGCCAGGATCGACACGATGTCAGCAATCATGTTCAACCCAATATAAACGGCTGCGAAGATCAGGCCGCAGGCCTGCACAACGGGCACGTCTCGTTTGGCCACGTGGTCGACCAGATACTGGCCCATGCCGGGATAGACGAAGACCACCTCGACAACCACAACGCCCACGACAAGGTAAGCAAGGTTCAGCATGACCACGTTCACAACCGGCGCGATGGCGTTCGGGAAGGCGTGGCGCGCGATGACCTGAAAGCTCGTCAGACCCTTCAGTTCCGCCGTTTCGATATAGGCCGATTGCATCACATTCAAGATCGCCGCGCGGGTCATGCGCATCATATGCGCCAGCACAACCATGGTCAGAACGGTGACGGGCAGCGCGATGGCGTTCAGTTTTTCGCCCAAAGACATACTGTCATAGATCGTGGAAACAGTGGGCGCCCAGCCCAGTTTCACACCGATGAAGTACATCAGGACGTATCCAATCAGGAATTCAGGAACCGAGATCGACGCCAAAGTTACTGCCGAAATCAGCTTATCCGGCCAACGCTCGCGGTAACGCACGGCAAGCAGGCCAAGGAAAATGGCAAGCGGCACGGCAACAACAGCGGCCCAAAAGGCCAGAAATAGCGTGTTTTTCAAGCGCCCGCTCAAGCTGTCGACAATGTCGCGCCCATTGGTTAGCGCAGTCCCAAGATCACCCTGCAACGCACCAAAAAGCCAGTTGAAATAGCGTGTGGTGGCGGGCTGATCCATTCCCAGCTCTTTGCGCAAGTTGGCAAGGCTTTCGGGCGTGGCGGATTGTCCAAGGATGTTCTGCGCGACGTCACCCGGAAGGATGGTGGTGCCCGCAAAAATCAGTACGGAGGCTGCTAAGAGCAGAAGGGTGCTCAGCGCAAGGCGCTGAGCAACCAGTTTAAGGACGGGATGCATGAGCTGGCCTTATTTCAACCAGCAACGCGAAGCTGCCAGACCGGACATCAGTTCGGCATTCGGATCTGGAATGTAGCCACCGATATCGTTGCTGACACCGTCGATGAAGTCGTTGAACATCGGAACGATCACGCCGCCATCGTCATGCAGGATGCTGGCCATCTTGGCGTAGGTCTCTTTACGCTTGGCCGGATCCAATTCGGCTTTGGCCGAGTTTAGCAAGCTGTCGAATTCGGCGTTGTTGAACCGAGTGTCATTCCAGTCTGCGGTCGACAGATAGGCGGTCGAATACATCTGATCCTGCACCGGACGGCCGGTCCAGTATGAGGCACAGAAGGGCTGTTTGTTCCACACTTCCGACCAATAACCATCATTCGGTTCGCGCTTGATTTCCAGCGGAATGCCGGCAGCGGCAGCTGATTGCTGGAACAGTTGCGCTGCATCCACAGCACCCGGGAACGCAGCCTCAGCGACACGCAAGATGATGGGAGACCCATCATGACCCGAGTTCTTATAATGCTCAGCGGCTTTTTCCGGGTCATACGAGCGCTGCTCAAGTCCGTCATCGAACAAAGGATAGGCGGCGTTGATCGGAATATCGTTGCCGACACTACCGTATCCGCGCAGGATCTTGTCTACCATTTCCTCGCGGTTGATGGCGTATTTAAGGGCCAAACGCAGTTCTTTGTTATCAAAAGGAGGCGTATCAGTGTGCATGATGAACACATAGTGGCCACGCCCTGAAACGTTTTGGACAGTCAGGTTAGGAGCGCGCGCCAAAAGACCTGCAATCTTCGGATCAACCGAGTTCACCATGTGCACCTGACCCGACTGCAATGCCGACATACGCGCAGTGGCGTCGTTGATAATCAGAATCTCGGCCGAATCCGCATGTCCGACGCTATCGTCCCAGTGGTTGGCAAACTTGGTAAATGTGTGACGTACGCCAGGCTCGTTGCTTTCGATTTGGTACGGGCCACTACCGATGCCTGCGGTGGGATCATCCATGCCGCCATTCGGCTGAATCACCAGGTGATAGTCAGCCATCAGATAGGGAAGGTCAGCATTCGGCGTTTCGAGGTTCAGCGTCAGCGTATTGCCGCTAACCGACATGCTTTCGATGCCTTTCACAATTCCCAAAGCGCCCGACTTGGATTCTTCGTTCGAGTGACGCTCAATCGTTTTCATCGCGTCTTCGGCGGTCAGGGTTTTACCATTGTGGAATTCGACGCCCTGACGAATGTTGAAGTGCCAAGTTTTCGCATCGGCCGAGCTGTCGATACTTTCAGCAATGCGCATGTCGATTTCACCAGCCGGCGATACGTTCACAAGGGTGTCACCCCAGATGCCCAATGCAGCCCGGGGCGCCTGCGATGCAACCAGACCCGGATCAAGTGAATCCGTGCCTGCGCCGCCATTCATACCCAGCTTGATGGTGCCGCCCTTGTTAGGCGTAGCAGCCATGGCAGCGGTGGACAGCATGGTGCTTGCAGCAGCAGACGAAACGCCCAGCGCACTTGCCCGACCCATGAAGTCACGACGCGACATCTTGCGCTCTGCCACGCATTTAGACAGATATTCGAGTTCTTTTGACATGGAGTTCTCCCTGGAATTTCAGCGCAGCCTTAGCGCGCTGTATTTTATTGGTTCGGCCAGCAGAGTTGCCCAGAACCCGGCGTATCGCAAGGGTGGTTACCGACTCTCGATTACAAGTTTGCGACATTGGATGACGCAAAAAGACAAGTTCAAGCGGAGTGACAGGCGCGAGAAGCACGGATCTAGAATCAGAAAGGGCCGGATAAAATCCAGCCCTTTCAGTGTTTTATGAGATCTCTTTGACTGCTGAATCAGAAGTTAAGCGAGATATCGCGGTGATAGGCCGTACAAGACGCCATTTCCAGTGCTTGATCACGGCTGAAGCGCGGCTGCTGGCGGATGCCCAGGGTATCGCTGATACCATCCAGATAGGCGTTCAGCCCATCACGCAGCTTTGCATCGGCTTCGGTGCGCCATGCCAGCTGGGCCTCATAGGCCGCAACCGCATCGTCATACGACGTCAGCGCCTTCTCGCGATCAGGTGTCTTCGAGCGCAACGCCTTGCGGGCCGTACTTAGCGCCTTCTTCACGTCATCTGCGCCCTCGACCTTGCCAAACGCCTTCGACAATTCGTTGACCAGTTCTTGCGCTTCATCCTCTGGCGTCGACATGATCGTCGCCTTCATGTCGCGAAGCTCCTGCTCCAATGCTGTAAATGCCTCATTGGCATCCAGCACCGCCAGAACCGAAACCGGAGCCTCCCACGCACCATCGGCTGCGCGACGATACTTGGATCGCGCAGTGTTTTCAGCCTTGGTCAGCGTCAGGAACTCTTTGTTCACACCTTCCCAGCTTTCGGGGATACCTGCTTCAAGATGCTCGATCTCGGCCTTCAAGGCAGCAACCTTGGTGTCCAGCTTGGCCTTCGCGGCGGCCTGACTTTCGTCACGCATCCGGCTGGCTTGCTTTTCAAGCTCGTCCACTTCGTGCTGGATATTGCGGATCTGTTTCTCGATACCACGAACCAGTCGAAGCTGCGGACGATACTCGCCCGAGGCTGCCTGCACGTTGTCAGCAGCCGCAAAGGCAGCGTTCAACTCGCCCAAGGCATCATCTGCCGAATCAAGCCCATCGGTTAGATCATCCGCCAGATCCTTCGGCAGCACCGACAGGTCCAACCCACGCGCAGCCGCAATCGCATCCCGCGTGGCCGAGCTTTCGGCAAGCCTTTGACCCACGTAATCCTCGACACACAGTTGCAGTTTCGGGTTGCGCGGCGGCGGGCTGCTTTCCGACAGGAAGCTGACGCGGTTGGGCAGATAGTTCACCAGCGGCGGGTACAGACCCACGATCACCAACGCTGCAATCTGCAATGAGATAAAGGCAATCACGCCCTTATACATCTGCACCGTCTTAACAATCGCAGGCGCAACGCCACGCAGATAGAACAGCGCGAAGCCAAAGGGCGGCGTCAAGAAACTGGTCTGAATGTTCAGACCAATCATCACACCCAACCAGACGGCCGTGATGTTTGCTTCGGGATCAGCCAACAGGATCGGTGCCACGATGGGCACAACGACCACGGCAATCTCGATGAAATCCAGGAAGAAACCCAGAACGAAGATCACCAACATAACGATGAAGAACTGCGTCCAGAAGCCGCCCGGCAGCCCAAGAAGGAATTCTTTCACCAGATCCTCGCCCCCGAACGCGCGGAAGGCGGCGGTCAGCATGGCGGCACCCAAAAGGATGATAAACACCAACGAGGTTGTCTTGGCAGTCTCTAACATGACGCCCGCCAAAGTGTTCTCGATGTTCAGGACACGCCAGCACGACCAGATCAGGGCGGTCAGCAACATGATCGTACCAACCGCGCCCAGAATAATTCCGAACTGATCGGAAGCATCCTCGACCGCTTTCACGTTCATGTCGAAATTGGCCAAAGCAAACCCAATCACAGCAAGCGCGGCAATCGCCAAAAGCGCCGGATAGTATAGCGTCTTGCTGGCTTTCGGCAGGCGATAGCCCGCCATGATCATCGCACCCGCAGCACCAATGGCACCCGCTTGGTTCACAGTGGCAACACCCGCGATGATCGACCCCAGAACAAGGAAGATCAGCGCCAGCGGCGGCACCAGAGTGATCAGAACGTTCTTCAGGAACGCGCCGTCATACTTGCCTTCGTAGGGCACGGCCGGCGCCTGCTTCGGCTTCAGGATCGCATAGACAAGGATGTACAGCATGTACAAACCCACCAGCAGCAGACCCGGAATAAACGCACCCAAGAACATCTCGCCTGCCGATGTGGAACCCACGTCGAAAACCGACGGCATCGACAGCTCGCCCGTGGCATCCTTGTGCAGCGTTTTACGTGCAGTCGACGCTTGGTCGGTCGCTGATGCCAGCTGGTCAGCCAGAATGATCAGCACGATCGAGGGCGGAATGATCTGCCCCAACGTGCCCGAGGCTGCAATCGTACCGGTCGCCAGCGATGGCGAATAGTTGTTGCGCAGCATCGAAGGCAGCGAGATCAGGCCCATTGCCACAACGGTTGCACCAACGATCCCGGTGGTGGCTGCCAGCAATGCACCCACAAAAACAACCGAGATGCCCAGACCACCCGGCACCGGGCCGAACAACTGCGCCATAGTGACCAGCAGGTCTTCGGCGATTTTGGAGCGTTGCAGCATGATGCCCATGAAGATGAACAATGGGATGGCGATCAAGGTATCCCTCTCGACCTCCCAATAGACGCCCCTAAGGTTCGTCACCCCCGCGGACAGCCATTGATTTGGCCCACCCGAGTGGAAATAGGCATCGGTCGAGCCTGCAAAAATGTAACCGGCACCAGCCGCAAGGCCGATTGTGATGATGGCCGCGCCGGGAAGCGCAAAGGCCACGGGATAGCCGGACCCAAGGGCGGCGGCCATAATCAGGATAAGAAGGGCTAGGAAGTAGAATTCCATCTGTCGTGTCCTTAGTGGGCCGCTGGGGCGACTTCTCGGTGTCCGGGCTCGTCACGTCTGTCGGCGACGGCCTCAAGGAAATAGCTTACGAATTGGATCAGCATGGTGATGGCAAACACGCCAAGGAAGGCAGCCATCTGATACTTGATGAACATGCCAACGCCACCAGATTGTGAGATCTCGAAATTCACGATGGGGCTGTTGATGATCGAGGTCTTGCCGTTGAAACCAACCGCAAGGATCACCCAGACGGTGCTCATGCCCAATGCGATCGAGCCAAAGGCGTTTACAAACCCGCGGGTTGTACGCCCAAAACCTGCATACAGAACGTCAACGCGCACGTGGCCTTCCTCGAACAGGGTATAGGCTGAGGCGAACAGGAACAGGGCTGCATACCAGTAACGCACAAGGTCGCCCATCAGCGCTTGTTCATAACTGAATACAAAGCGCGAGATCACGATCAAAAGCTCGGCTGCAACGATCATCAGGGCAAGCCAAGTAAAGCCCAGAGTGCGGGTAAACAGAGCGACCAAGAAGCCCGCGACGATCAACGGCACGTGGATATACGGCCCGACCCAGCGCGACTTATTGAACAGCTTTGCGGTGTCTTCGCTGAAGATGTTTGCCAGAATGCCTTCGGCCCGCAGGAAAGCAATTGCGCTGTCTGCTATTCCGACCAGAAGGACAGACCAGAACATGGCACGGATCAGGTACACATTGAAATTGTGGATCTTCTTTGCGTCCCAACGCAGTGCCGTAGACCTGGTGCTGAGGACATAAAACGCGGCCACTCCGAAACTGACCAGATATGCCGCCATATTGGCCCAGCTTGCGCCGGATGCGGTCCCTTGGAAAATCGGTTTGGCACCGGGCATCCCAAAGCCCACGACCAATATGTTGTTAACAAGAAACGCGAACAAGAAGCCAAGCATGCCCCATGCGAATAAACGTGCGGCCAGCGCGGGGCTGCCTTCGCGTGAAATGTCGGAAAAATCGGTTGCCATCAGCTCCCCCGAGGTCGGTTGGAGTAAGGTGTCAGGTCAGTGGTTGCCATACGCCTTACAAAAGAGCGGGACCATTTCGGCCCCGCTCTGATTGTTTAAAAAGTAAGCGAATTACTCGCTCAGACCCAGAACGCGGTTACGTTGGTTTACATAACCAATTTCGAAGTTCGCGTTCATAGCTCCCATTTCGCGGAGCTTGGACTGGAAGGAATCGTCGACACGCGCTGCCAGTTCGGAATGGTCACGGACCTCTGCGAACACTTCTTCTGCGGCGCCACCAAAGGCATCCCAAACGTCATCATTGAAGTTGCGAACCTCTACACCTTGCTCCTCAACAAGCTTGGCCAGGTATTCGCCGTTCTTCGCGATGTTTTCTTCATAGGCCGCAGCGTTTTCTTCCATACATGCAGCTTCGATAACGGCCTTTTCCCAGTCGCTCAGACCTTCGTACCAGGATTTGTTCATGCTGAACGACAGACCGCCACCGGGCTCATGCATACCAGCGGTATAATAGAACTTGGCAGCCTCGTAGAACTTCATGAAGTAATCGTTGAACGGGCCAACCCATTCGGTTGCATCAATCGCACCCGAAACAAGGTTTTCATAGATCTGCGACCCCGGAACCGACACGGTCGAAGCGCCCAGTTTCGACATCACTTGACCACCCAGGCCAGGAATACGCATCTTCAGACCCTTCAGGTCGTCTGCGCTTTCGATTTCTTTGTTGAACCAACCACCAGCTTGGGTACCGGTCGCACCTGCGGTGAATGCTTTCAGGCCGAATTCGCCGGAAACTTCGTCCCACAGCTCTTGACCGCCGCCGAACTTAATCCAAGCGTTCCATTCGGGGTTGGTCATACCAAACGGCACCGAAGTGAAATAAGCAAATGCCGGGTGCTTGCCGGTGAAGTAGTATTCAGCGCCGATGTAAGCCTGAGCATTGCCCGAGGCAACTTCGTCAAACACGTCAAATGCACCAACACGTTCGCCGGATGCAAAGTATTCAACATTCAACGCACCGTCGGACAGCTGGCCGATGCGGGCGGCCAGACGCTGCGCCGAAATACCCAGACCCGGGAAGTCCCGCGGCCAGGTCGATACGATGGTCAGGGTTTTGCCACTTTGGGCAAGTGCGGGCGTTGCAAGAGCGGTTGCACCAGCGCCCAACGCTGCACCCTTTAGAAACTTACGGCGTTCCATATTGGAATTTCCTCCTCCGAGTTCTCAATATATTCTTCTGGGGCGCGCAAGAGAAGCAATGGCCCACCTGCGCTGCCACGCTAATTACTACGCAGCTGGATCAAGATTTCAACGGGAATTTGCAGGGCTGGTAAAATTTTCTTACCAATCCTCACCTATCCTGCTGCCGGCCCTGTAGAACTGACATCAGAATGCTATCGTTTCAGTTGAACTGAACCGCACTCTGGACCGAATTGGTACCCTTTTCTTCTGAGTTACCCACTTGACGTTACGTCCGCTTTTTATTTCTCGGCATTAATTTAGTTTCTGGACATTTCATTTTCTGAACTATATGTGGGCAAACTCACTGCACGGAATCTGCGCTATGACTGCACAATTGAAAATCGACATGGAAGGGGTGGAACCCGAGCTGCGCGCCCTGATGGGTGTGTTTTCGTTGTACACCTATATCGACACAAACCTGCGCCAGCCGGACGATTGTGACGGCCCCAGCCTGGAACGCAAAGTGCTGATCAAATTGGACCGACCCAAGCGGATCGGCGCGCTGGCCCGCGACTTTGACGCGCTTCCGTCGACCATGACTATGGTGGCCGACCAAATGGAAGAACGCGGCCTGATTGAACGCATGCGCGACCCCGAAGACCGCCGCGCGTGGCTGTTGTGCTTGACCGAGAAAGGGCAACAACAGCGCAAGGAAATCGTCGGCATGGCCCATGAGCTTTTGCACGAAACCTTGGGCCTGTCCGACAATGAGGTCGAGGCCTTCGCCCAGATCTCGCTGAAAATACACCTGAAAATTCAAGAATTAAACAACGGTTGAGTGATCCATATGACACGTCCTACCCGTCCCTTTGTTGCCGCAGCATTGGCAACCGCATTGTCCTTTGGCACCGCCTTTGCGCAAGACGAGGCCACCAAACCCGCACCGGTGAAGCCGGTCAAGCTGATGACCATTTCCGACACCCAACAGACGTTCTCGCGGACGTTCTACGGCAAAGTCGTTGCCCGCCAGACCATTGATCTTGCATTTCAGGTCGGCGGACAGATTGTCGAGTTCCCGATCATTGAAGGCGAACGTCTGCCTGAAGGCAGCCTGATTGCCCGACTGGACCAAGAGCCGTTCTCGCTGGCGCTGGAGCAGTCCGTCGTTCAAAAAGATCAGGCCGACCGCACGCTGGAACGTCTGACCAAGCTGCGTGGCAACACCGTCAGCCAAGTAGCGATTGACGATGCTGAAACCCAAGCCAGCCTTGCGGACATCGCGGTCCGTCAGGCTGAAAAGAACCTGAGCAACGCCACGCTGCACGCTCCTTTCGATGCACTTGTGGCGTCGCGCAATGTTGACAACTTCAACACTGTTGGCGTCGGCACGCCCATCGCCCGCCTACACGACATGAGCGAGATTCGCATCGAAATCGACGTGCCGGAAATCCTGTTCCAATCCGCAGGTGATGAAAAAAACATCCAGATCGAGGCGCATTTCGCCGGCCACGAAGAAACCTATCCGCTTGGTATACGCGAATTCAACGCCGAAGCTTCGGCGGCTGGCCAGACCTATCGCCTGACCTTGGGGATGGAACCGGTCGACGATCTGAACTTGTTGCCCGGCTCGTCGGTTGATGTTCGCATTCGCGCCACGGCCGATGCGTCGGAAATCAAGCTGCCCGCCACAGCCATCGCAGTTGACCCGCAGGGCAACACTATTGCCATGAAGTACGAGGAAAGCGCAGAGGGCCAAGGCACCATCGCCGCCGTCCCGGTTCAGGTGGCCGCCGCCCCCGATGGCAGTTTCGTCATCACCTCGGGCTTGTCGAATGGTGACGTCATCGTCGCCGCCGGCGCATCCACTGTGCAGGACGGCGAAACCGTGCGTCCCTTCACCGGCTTTGCGAACTGAGGCCCACCATGATGAACATCGCACGCGCCTCGATCGAGAAGCCGCTTTATACGTGGCTGATCATCCTAACCATGCTGTTTGGTGGGACATACGGCTTCTTCAATCTGGGTCGCCTTGAAGACCCGGCCTTTACCATCAAGCAAGCTGTCGTGGTCACGCAATATCCCGGCGCCAGCGCCGAACAAGTCGCGACAGAAGTCTCTGAACCGCTTGAAAGCGCCCTTCAGAAGATGGAGGAGATCGACAAGATCACCTCAACCAACCGTCCGGGCGAAAGCCGCATTGATATCGAGATCAAGTCGACCTATCCGGCCGAAGCTCTTCCCGACATCTGGACGCGCCTTCGTGCACGGGTGCGTGACACCTCGCGCAGCCTGCCTTCTGGAACTCTGCCGCCTTTCGTGAATGACAGTTTCGGGGATGTGTTTGGCCTGTATTATGCCGTCACCAGTCCCGGCTTCACGGATGCTGAACGGCACGATCTGGCAACCTTCATGCGTCGCGAACTGCTGGCCGTTGATGGCGTGGCAGACGTGGATTTGGCTGGCCTGCCGAACGAAGTGATTTATATCGAGCCCAACATGACACTGGCCATCAATCAGGGCATCCCACCTGATGCAATTGCTGCGGCTGTGTCGACCTCGAACTCGGTTTCGTCGGCGGGCGGGCTGGACAACACAGCAGGCCGCACCATGTTCCGCGCGCCCGAAGGGTCGGAAACAATTTCTGACATCGCGTCGCTGAACGTGGGTGTGAACGGCATCTTGGTGAATATCGCAGACATTGCCGAGGTAACGCGCGAACGTGAGGCAAACCCCGATCAGTTCATTCGCTTCAACGGCCAAGAGGCGTTCACCATCGCCATTGCCGGTCTTGAAAGCGAAGACATCGTCGAGGTCGGCCACCGCGTCGACGCACGCTTGGCACAGCTTAGCGAAGGCATCCCTCATGGGATCGAGCTGCATCCGATCTATCAGCAGCACTTGGTGGTCGAGCAAAGCTCGAACGACTTCCTTGTAAACCTCGCCATGTCGGTTGGGATCGTGATCGTCGTGCTGGGGGCCTTCATGGGCTGGCGCGCGGCCATCGTTATTGGCTCGACGCTTCTGTTGACCGTTGTCGGCACGATCCTGTTCATGTGGCTCTTTTCCATCGAGATGGAGCGGATTTCGCTGGGCGCCCTGATCATCGCGATGGGGATGCTGGTGGACAACGCCATCGTTGTGGCGGAAGGGATGCAGATCTCGATGCTGCGTGAGCGCAACTCACGCCAGGCCGCAGACGATGCCGCGAAGAAAACGCAAATCCCGCTTCTGGGCGCAACAGTAATCGGCATCATGGCCTTCGCTGGGATCGGGCTGTCGCCGGATGCCACTGGGGAATTCCTGTTCTCGCTCTTTGCGGTGATTGGCATTTCGCTGCTTCTGTCTTGGGTGCTGGCGCTGACCGTGACCCCTCTTTTGGGTCACTATCTGTTCAAACATGATAACCAGAACGCAGAAGACGCCTATAACGGACCGTTCTTCCGTATGTATAAGCGCACGCTTGATGTGGCACTGTCTGCACGCTGGCTGGTGATCGCCGGGCTGGCGGCCATCACGGTGGTGTGCTTCATGGGCTTTGCGCAGGTGAAACAGCAGTTCTTCCCGAACTCGAACACGCCCCTGTTCTTCGTCTATTACAAACTGCCTCAGGGCAGCTCGATCCATCAGGTGTCGGACGATCTGGCCCAGATCGAAGACTGGCTGCTTGAGCAGGAAAAAGTGGTTTCGGTTGCGTCCTATGCAGGGAGCGGCGCGTCGCGTTTCATGTTGACCTATGATGGCGGCAAGGACAATCAAAGCTATGGCCACCTGATCATTCGCACCGAGGCCTTGGACGACATTCCTGACCTGCACGCCCGTCTTGAAAGCTTTGGCAACGAGACCTTCCCGCAGGCTGAATTCCGTGTGCAACGTTTGGTCTTTGGCCCCGGCGGCGGAGATCCCATTCAGGCGCGCTTCTCGGGCAGCGATCCGAAAGTGCTGCGGGAACTGGCTGAAGACGCCATGCAGATCATGCGCGAGAACTCGGACAGTCTTTTGAACCTGCGCACCGATTGGCGCGAGCAAGAACTGGTGATCAAACCGATCTATGCCACCGAACGCGCCCAAACCGCTGGCGTGACCCGCGAAGACATCGCAGGCACCCTGCAATTTGCGACTGACGGACAAAACGTGGGCGTCTATCGTGAACGGGAACGTCAGATCCCGATTGTGATGCGCAAACCGCAGGACGAGCCGTTCAATATCTACGATCAGCTGGTCTATTCCCCGGTTGCAGGCGGCCACATGCCGATTGAACAGGTGACGGACGGGTTCGAAGTGCACACCGAAAACACGCTTGTGCAACGCCGAAACCGCGTTCCCACGATCTCGGTCGGGGCGGATGTGGTGCCGGACGTAACCGCCGCACAGGCCCACTCCGAGATTCGCGCCGCGATCGAAGCCATGCCGCTTCCCGCAGGTTACAAGCTGGAATGGGGTGGCGAGTTCGAAAACTCGAGCGACGCACAGGCCAGCCTTGGGTCGCAGCTTCCGGTCAGCTTGTTAATCATGGTCATGATCTCGATCCTATTGTTCAACGCGATCCGCCAGCCGATCGTCATCTGGCTTTTGGTGCCGATGTCGGTGAACGGCGTCGTTATCGGACTGCTTGGCACAGGATTCCCCTTCAGCTTCACCGCTCTTCTGGGTCTGCTCAGCTTGTCGGGAATGCTGATCAAGAACGGTATCGTGCTGGTCGAGGAAATCGACCTAGTCCGCGCCGAAGGCAATGCCCTGCGCCCCGCAATCATCGAGGCCTCAGCGTCCAGGGTGCGCCCGGTGATCCTAGCTGCTGTAACCACAATCCTAGGCATGGCACCACTGCTGGGCGACGCGTTCTTCGTGTCGATGTCCGTCACCATCATGGGCGGTCTGGCCTTCGCGTCGGTCCTGACGCTGGTTGCCGCACCGGTGTTTTACTACGTGTTCTTCAAGCGCGACGAGAAACACGAAGCCATTGCTGCGACGTCGTGATCTACTCCAGTCACCGACGCAGTTGGAAAGGGCGGCCCATCGGGTCGCCCTTTTTCGTTTCCCTGTCCGCTCGGCCCTTGACGCTTAGAAACTGATCCCATATGTCAACTGCACACTGCGCGGGCGTTGTGTAGTGGTAAGACCTTAGCCTTCCAAGCTAATGACGCGGGTTCGATTCCCGCCGCCCGCTCCAGACCTACCTAACATCTCTGAAAAGCGGCCCTGCAGGTCTGGCGTTTTTGTGTGCAAACACTATGGTTAGCGCAAACACGACAAGGGAACTGCCCGTGAAACGATCCCGCATCAACACCATCATGGCCCAAGCCGATGACATGATCCGGCAGTATGGCTTTACTTTGCCACCCTTCGCCTATTGGACGCCGGACGAGTTTCGCGCCCGAAAAGACGATGCCCGCCACCTGATTGACGCGCGCTGCGGCTGGGATATTACCGACTATGGCGATGGGCGCTTTGACGAAATGGGCCTGTTTCTGTTCACCCTGCGCAATGGACGACTGGACGATCTGCAACGCGGCACCGGCATGTGCTATGCCGAGAAGCTTCTGATCTCACGGCAAGATCAGCTTAGCCCGATGCACACCCATGTCATCAAGGCCGAAGACATCATCAACCGGGGTGGTGCGACTTTAGTGGTCGAGCTATTCGGCTCGGATGCTGACGGCAATTTTGCCGAGGATAAGGGCGGTACGGTCTATTGCGACGGAATCAGGCGCGACTTTGCGCCCGGCGAGAAACTGAGGTTTGCCCCAGGCGAAAGCGTCACGTTGATGCCGGGCGACTGGCACGCCTTCTGGGGCGATGGCGGTGACGTTCTCATCGGCGAGGTTTCGACTGTTAACGACGACGAAACCGACAACATCTTCCGCGAGCCCATCGGCCGCTTTGCCGAGATCGAAGAAGACGTCATCCCCACGCATCTGCTGGTCAGCGACTATGCCAAGTGGCTGGCCTAGGCTAAACAGCTAGGCGTTGAGAATAGGCCGCGCTCCAAGCCAACCCGTCAACAAACAGCCACATTTGGGCCTAATATCGTTCCGTGACAATTTACGGCTGCCTTGCTATTTGCAGGGCAGTTCTAGTGCGGGAGTCCATTTGTGAAGATTACTGAAACCGCCTTACCCGGCGTGCTGCTGTTGGAGCCCGCACGGTTCGGGGATGATCGCGGCTTTTTTTCGGAAAGTTGGAATCGCCAGCGTATGGCGGATAACGGGATCGACATTGATTTCGTACAGGACAATCATTCCCTGTCGCGTCAGGTGGGCACGGTGCGCGGTCTGCACTTCCAATCGCCGCCCCATGCGCAGGCCAAATTGGTGCGCTGCGGACGCGGATCCTTGTTCGACGTGGCCGTGGACATTCGCAAGGGCAGCCCGACCTATGGCAAATGGGTGGGATACGAGCTGAGCTTCGAGAATGGTCGCCAACTTTTGGTGCCCGAGGGCTTTTTGCACGGCTTCATCACCCGCAGCCCGGACACGGAAATCGTCTATAAGTGCTCGGATTACTATGCACCAGATTGCGACGGCGCGGTGCGCTGGGACAGTTGCGGCATTGATTGGGGCTTTGACGGCGAACCGCTGTTGTCACCCAAGGATCAGGACGCCCCGGCGCTGGCCGAGTTTGACAGCCCCTTCACCTACGAGGTGCCCGCATGAAGATCCTGATCACAGGCGGTGCAGGCTTCATCGGATCGGCCGTGGTGCGGCTGGCGATTGAGCGCGGCTATCAGGTCGTCAATCTGGACGCGCTGACCTATGCCGGACGGTTGGAAAACGTGGCTTCGGTGGCAGACAATCCGAACTATGCGTTCGAGCACGCCGACATCCGCGACCGCGCCGCTCTGGACCGGATCTTTGCCACGCACAAGCCCGATGCCGTGATGCATCTGGCCGCCGAAAGCCATGTGGATCGCTCGATCGACGGCCCGGGCGACTTTATCGAGACCAACATCACCGGCACCTATAACATGCTGGAAGCCGCCCGCGCCCATTGGGTGCGCGAAGGCAAGCCCGATGGTTTTCGCTTCCACCATATCTCGACCGACGAGGTCTATGGTTCGCTGGGCGAGGACGGCATGTTCACCGAACAGACACCCTATGACCCGCGCTCGCCCTATTCGGCGTCCAAGGCCAGTTCGGACCATCTGGTGCGCGCGTGGTTCCACACCTATGGGCTGCCAGTTGTGCTGACCAATTGCTCGAACAATTACGGCCCCTATCACTTCCCCGAAAAACTGATCCCGAAGGTTATTCTGAACGCGCTTCAGGGCAAGGAAATCCCCGTTTATGGCCAAGGCCTGAACGTGCGCGATTGGCTTTATGTGGAAGATCACGCCGACGCGCTGCTTTTGGCTGTGACTAAAGGCACCCCGGGCGAAAGCTACAACGTGGGTGGCGAGAACGAGCGGCGCAATATTGATCTGGTCACCACGATCTGCGCCCTTCTGGATGAAATGCGCCCCGGCCCTGCGCCCTATGCCGATCTAATCCGTTATGTCGAAGACCGCCCCGGCCATGACGCGCGCTATGCGATTGATCCGACTTTTATTGGCGAGACGCTGGGCTGGCGTCCGTCTGTCACGGTCGAGGAAGGTCTGCGCAAAACGGTCCAGTGGTATCTGGACAATCAATCATGGTGGGAGCCGCTGTTGGAAACCGACGGCGTTGGCACCCGCGTGGGGGTGGGCGCATGACGCTTTTGGTCTTTGGTAAATCCGGGCAAGTGGCGCTGGAATTGCAGGTGCGCGCATCGGACGCTGTCTTTCTGGGACGGGATCAGGTGGATTTGACGGATGCGGATGCCTGCGCCGCTGCAATCCGTCAACACGCACCCAGCGCGGTAATAAACGCCGCCGCCTATACTGCCGTGGACCGCGCCGAAGAAGACGAAGCCACCGCCCTTGCCGTTAATGGCACTGCCCCCGGAGCAATGGCGCAGGCCTGCGCGGAAATTGGTATTCCGTTCGTCCATATCTCGACCGACTACGTCTTTGCGGGCGACGGCGTGACGCCTTGGACGCCCACCGACCCGGTTGCCTCGCCCAACGCCTATGGCCGGACCAAGCTGGCGGGCGAAAACAGCGTGCGCGACGCGGGCGGAGCCTTCGCCATCCTGCGCACCTCGTGGGTCGTGTCTGCGCATGGCAACAACTTCGTCAAAACCATGCTGCGCCTTGGAGCTGAACGGAACAAGCTGACCATCGTGGCGGATCAGATCGGCGGCCCAACTCCGGCAGGCGCCATCGCAGATGCCTGCCTGTCCATTGCGGACCAATTACAAAGTGACCCTAACCTTGCGGGAATCTATCATTTCTCGGGCGCGCCAGACACCAGCTGGGCCGATTTCGCGCGCGAGATCTTTGCGCAATCCGGCACCGACTGCGCGGTCGAAGACATTCCGACCACAGCTTTCCCAACCCCGGCGACACGCCCCCTGAATTCGCGCCTCGACTGCACCACAACGCAGCAAGCCTTCGGCATCGACCGCCCTGACTGGCGCGCCGAGCTTTCCGCGATCCTGACCGACCTAGGAGCACGCACATGACATCTTCGACCACAGGCTCGACCACTGGGCGCAAAGGTATCATTCTGGCGGGCGGCTCCGGCACGCGGCTCTATCCGATCACCATCGGGGTCTCGAAACAGCTTCTGCCGATCTATGACAAGCCGATGATCTATTACCCGCTGTCCGTGCTGATGCTGGCGGGCATCCGCGAGATTGCGATGATCACCACGCCGCAGGATCAGGAACAGTTCAAACGAACCCTTGGCGATGGTAGCCAATGGGGTATTTCGCTGACCTATATCACCCAACCCTCGCCCGATGGGCTGGCGCAGGCCTATCTTCTGGCCGAGGATTTTCTGAACGGCGCTCCGTCCGCGATGGTCCTAGGCGACAACATCTTTTTTGGGCACGGTTTGCCTGACCTTCTGGCAGAAGCAGATCAGCGCACCGATGGCGGCACGGTGTTTGGCTATCACGTGGCCGATCCCGAACGATATGGCGTGGTCAGCTTTGATGACAACGGCATGGCCCAACAGATCATCGAGAAACCCGCCGTTCCCCCCTCGCGCTATGCGGTGACGGGCCTGTATTTCCTGGACGGCGATGCGCCACGTCTTGCGCGCGAAGTACGCCCCTCGGACCGGGGCGAGCTTGAGATCACGACCTTGCTGGAAATGTACCTGAACGCGGGCAAACTTGACGTTCAAAAGATGGGTCGTGGCTATGCCTGGCTGGATACGGGCACCCATGCCAGCCTTCTGGACGCAGGCAATTTCGTGCGCACGCTGGAACGTCGTCAGGGCTTGCAAACCGGCTGTTTGGACGAAATCGCCTTCCTGTCTGGCTGGATCACCGCAGACCAACTGTCAGAACGCGCCGAAACGTTCGAAAAGAATGAGTATGGCACCTATCTGAAGGGGCTTCTTGCCTAGTATGCCCCAACGCACCCTTGTCACAGCCGCCCGCAACGAAGGGCCCTATCTGGTCGAATGGATCGCATGGCACCGGATGATCGGCTTTGACCAGATCGTAGTGTTTGACGAACCGTCGCAAGATGGCTCAACCCCGTTGTTGGACGCTTTGGATCAGGCGGGAGTGATCAAGCGTGTCGACAATGCGGATCCGGGGGCCGCCTTGGATCACGCCACCCGCGCCCTAAACAAGGCCGTGAACCTGCCGGACGTGCAGAATGCTGATTGGGCGATGGTGCTGGATGTGGACGAGTTTTTGATGATCCACACCGGGGATGGCAGCCTTGATGCGCTTTTCACCGCGACCCCAGATGCACACGCCATTAGCCCGTGCTGGCGGTTTTTTGGCGATGGCGGGCAAAGGGAATTTGTGGACGCTCCGGTGACAGTGCAATTCACCTGTGCGGCCTCGGACGACGCGCTGGAACAGAACCCACACCCCGGTATAAAGACCCTATTCCGCCCAAATATGGCCAGTGGGCTCCGCCCCCACCGCCCCATTTTGCGTGAGGATCTACAAACTGATCCTGAATTTGTTTGGCGAAACGGCGCAGGCGATCGGTTCGACACCAGCCTTCAGCAGAAAGGATGGCGCGCGCCTGCCGGTCAAGATGGTCGCGACTTGTGCGAGGTGCATCACTATATGATCCGCAGCACCGAGAGTTTCGTGGCGCAGTCGCTAAGCCCGACCTTGCCCGGCAGCGATACACAAGGCTTTGACACCAGTGCCTATGACCGCTTTAACTGCAACGGCCAACGCCGTCCGGTGATGCTGCCCTTCGCCACTCGACTGTCGGCGCAAATCGAGGCATTGATGGAACTTCCCGGCGTTCGTGGTGCCCATCAGGATTGCGTCGCCGCCTACACACAGGCGATTGCCCAGATGCGCGCCGGCCTGAATCCAGAAGACCCCAAAGACGCAGCCATCCTTGCGCTTCTGTCACCCACCACCGATCAGGCCGAGGAATTCGCAGCCGAGGACAACACTCCTGCCCCACAGATCGAAACCGCCCCTCGTTGGCTGGCCGATTTCCGGCGCAGCGATCACCGTAGGGGATTTTATCAGTCGCTGCCCAAATGCGCGCTACAGTTTACGGATCGGCGATCGGACGTTCTGATCGTGTCCTTCGACAACCTGTCCAGCGTCAATGATCCAGCGCTCTCGCGCGAGACGTGGGGTTATCCCTTCTATCGCGATGAAGGATGGTCTCATCTGGGTGTGCTTGCCTTCGAACGCTACTGGTATCGCGACGACGCCCTGTTTGACGCTCTGAAAAAAATGGCCACAGACGGGTTCTTCAAGGGCTATCGAAAGGTAATTTTAACCGGCACGTCGATGGGCGCGTACGCCGCCACCGCCTTTGCGGATCTGGTGCCCGGCTGCACAGTATTGGCATTTTCTCCGCAATCCACCCTGCATGAGGGGCTGGTCCCGTGGGAGGAACGCTTTAATTCAGGCCGCAAACAGGACTGGTCAGGCCGCTACGCCGATGCACCGCGCCATTGCAGCAAAGCGGATCAGGTCTTTGTGTTCTATGACCCCTATTTCGAACCCGACGCCAAACACGCTGTGCGCTATGATGGGGAGAATATCACCTTTCTGAAAAGCTGGCACTCCTCGCACAAATCCGCGCTGTTTCTGCGTCGCGCCAAGGTTCTGAAAACAATCGTGCGCGAGGCTGTCGCGGGGAAGCTTACGCCCGCACGTTATTACGCGCTTTATCGCACACGCCGCGATCTGCCTTGGTTCTTGAACGGTTTGGCCGACCGGCTGGCCGAGCAAGGTCGCGACCAGCTTGCATTGCGACTTGCGGACTGGCTATCTGAACACAACCACATTGCCCTTGCGAACAAGGTTAAGCAGCGGCACCATACAGGCAAAACGGATAAGAAAACCTCATGACTTTTAGCGCCCCTTCGCTGGCTGACAGCATTGCCGACAAAATTGACGTTCTGGACAACGCCCTTGTGATCCCGCCGCCCAAAGGCGATGCGAACCGGTCTGTCCAGAAGTCGGGCGTCTTGGATGCCGACGGCAATTTCGTGGCCAACAGCATCACGTGGCGCAACACCAACCAGATCAATCTGGAACCGCCCATGCCCGCAGCTGACGAGATTACCGAGCTGAAGGGCAACTATATGTTCGCAGGGCCCCTGTTCGGTCATTTCGGGCATTTTCTTGTGGAAAGCATCTGCCGTTTCTGGGCCGTGGATCAGCTGCGCGACAAGATCGATGGCGTGGTCTGGGTACCCAAGTTCCAGAATCGCCCACAGCACGTGCTGAACGTCTTTAAACCGCTGTCTGAAATGCTGGGCATCGACGTGCCTTTGTTCAATCTGGAAGACCCAACCCGCGTCGAAAAGCTGTACGTCCCGCAGCAAGGCTTTGGCATGTTCGAGATGATCGAAGGCGCACCCGAGTTTCGCGAGTTTGTTGGCCGCATTGGCGATCACGCCCCAGCCCCCAAAGGGGCCGAGAAGATCTATATCTCGCGCACTCAACTGCCGCCGCAGCGTGGCAGCATTCTGGGCGAGAAGGTGCTGGAAGAGAAGCTCAAGGCCGAAGGGTACGTCCCCTTCCATCCGCAAAAGCACAACTTCCAAGAGCAGATCGAGGCCTACCGCGCCGCGCGCTATATCGTGTCGACCGACTGTTCGCCGCTGCATCTGGCTGCGCTTGTTGGGGATGCCGATCAAAAGGTGGCCTGTATCGCCCGTCGCGCCGGAAATCTGGATCAGATCTTTGCCCGCCAGATGAAAGCCTTCCAAGGGATCGAGACGACGACAGTCAGCGCGCTCATGCGCAACTGGATCCCGGAATCCGATAACCGCCCCAGCCGCGTTTCATTTGGCGAGGTCGACTTTACCGTCATGTATGAACGCCTAAAACAGGGCGGCTTTATCGAAAACGAAACGCCTTGGGTCCATCTTGATGACGACCAACGGAAAGAGGCGCTGGCCGAGCTTGAAGTCTCGCAAAAGCAGGCCTTCAAACCGTTTGAAAAGAAATAATGTGACCGATTGGCCCCGGCTCCGGCTGGACAAAAATTCAACAAGGAGCACCGCACCGTGACTGATCTTCTTTCCAGACTTGCCATTTTGCACGGCACGGACAAATTCGGCTATCACGACTATACGCCCAATTATTTCAAGCTGTTGGCGCATCTGCGGGACAAGCCTGTGAAGATCCTTGAAATCGGGGTTGGGGGTTACGCGGATGACGATCGGGGCGGGCAATCACTTCGGATGTGGCGTGATTTCTTCGAGAACGGCGAAGTGACCGGGATCGATATTCAGAAAAAGACCATGGATCTGGGACCACGCGTAAAAATCCTGCAGGGCAGCCAAGTGGACCCGGATTTCCTGGCCGAAGTGATCGCGGAACGCGGACCGTTTGACATTATTGTGGATGACGGCTCGCACAGGAACGAGCATATCGTTGAAAGCTATCAGATCCTGTTCCCGACGCTGAACCCCGGCGGGGTTTATATCGCCGAAGACGTCCAAACCTCGTTCCACCCGCGGTTTGGTGGCTCGCTAACATTGGACGAGCCCAACAGCGTGGGATATTTCGGCACGCTGATGCAGCAGCTGAACACAGGCAGCGATGATCCGCTGATCCGCGATGTTGCAGGGATGGAGCGGTATCACAACATCATCGCCCTGCATAAACGTGACGCGGGCGGAAACGACCGCGATGTGTTCAGTTCTTCCTTGTTCGAGCGGTACAAAGATACTGCGCCCAAACTGGCATTTTACGGGCGCGATGACATAGATATCAGCGCGTTGACCGAGGTGACCGGCAAAACCTCTTCCGCCAAGGATGGCAGCACCGCAGACATCGCGATCTGGACTCTGTCGGACGATACGCCCTTTGAAACGGACACGCTAGAAACCCGCCTGTCGGCGATGGGCGACAACAGTGTTATGGTCTTGCGCAGCGATGATCCCGACGCGGATTTCGCCCCGGATGGCACCGTGATGTCCTATGCCAAGCACCGCTTCACCATGGTCGATCATGTTGAAATCGTTGTACATTACCCCAAGGCCGAGATCGACGCGCTGGCCCCCATGATCTATTCGGTCGAGCGCACACAGGACGCGCTGGTTCTGTATAAAACCCCCAATACCTATCCCTCGAACTTCGCCTATGACGCCGAAAATGCCCAAGCATCGTCAGCGCTGAACCAGATGGAGGCCGTTCTGGAAGACGCGACCGAAGAAGGCGGGCTTGTACAATATGCCGGGATCCTCACCCGCCACCGCTCGCGCGAGGCGGCGGCGGATATTCTGGCGCGATTGGGCGATCTGGGCGCGACCTCGCGCGAGTACTACCTGATGGCAGGTGCATTGGCCCAGCGCGAACGGCGCTTGGACGACGCGGAGAACCTTTTCTCGACCGCCTTGGAGAAGTTCAAAGACGACGCACAATTCAGCGTCATGCTAGCCGGCGTCAAAATCGGCAAGCGCGAACTGGAGCAGGCCGAAGTCGTTTTGCGCAATGCGCTTGCCGTGAATCCGCGCGCGCGGGCCGTGATCTCGCAACTGATCAAGGTTCTGGCGCTACGTGACAACCGTGCCGAGGCGATCGAATTGACCAAGTCGTCGGTCAACATGTTCCCACAACATCTGCGCCCAGCGCGGTGGGTTCAGCTTTCTCAATTGCTCCGCGCGGACGGTCGTGCGGACGACGCCCGCGAGGCCGTCAATAAGGGGCTCGAGCTGGACGCCGAAAACCCCGATGCCTTGATCGAACTGGCCGAGCTGGAATTGGCCACGAACAATGTGCAAAGCGCTCGCGACATTGCCGAGCGTGTACAGTCTGCACATCCCAAGCATCGCCATCTGGCCGCGCTTTTGAAGAACATCCCGGCCTGACCCCTTCCAAGTCGGGGAAACTGCCCCACCACTCCCTTTCCTTCAAGGGCATGGGGTGTATAGTTTCTATGTAGGCGTATAAAATCGAGTAACTGGATGTCAGATAATCCCCTAGAATCCATCTCTGGTGCAGAGGCATTCAAACGCATCAGACGCAACAAGCTGCGGCGCTATCCCTCGCCCGAGCGGGATGGGGACCGGCTGTACCCTTTGGCGTCGCCTGCCGCCAAACCGTCTTTCAGCATCCAGCAGACCGACAAGATTTTTACAATCGGATCGTGTTTCGCACGGAATGTCGAAGCAGCACTGATCGACAATGGCCTGACCGTCACCAGCCGCGAGCTGGATCTTGGCCCAATCGGAGAGAGCCTTGGTTTTGCAGCGAACTTCTATAACAAATACTCGATCCACTCGGTCCTGAACGAAATTCGTTGGGCGCTAGAACCTGACACGTTCCCCGGCGAAGACATCATCTATCCGGTGAATGAAGGCAAGGAATACGCCGACCTGCAACTGGGCATGGCACGGCTGAAGTATCCGCTGGACGAGATTATGGATTTTCGTCAGCGATTTACTGGCGTGATGGGCCGGGTTTTAGAGGCGGATGTGATCATCATCACGCTGGGCTATGTGGAAACTTGGTACGACAACAAGCTGGGCATCTATCTGAATGTCTCGCCCCCGCAGCCCCTTGTGAACGCCAATCCCGACCGGTTCGAATTTCGCGTGCTCAGCTTTCAGGATGTGCTTGATGGGCTGGAGGATATCTATGCCCTACTGACCAAACACCGCACCAAGCCTTTGAAAATGTTGCTGACAGTCTCGCCCGTGCCGCTTCTGTCCACCTTCCGTGACATGGACGTGCTGGTCGCCAACGCCTATTCCAAATCGGTGCAACGCGCCGCGTTAGAGCAGTTTGTGCTGAACCGGGAGGGCGTGGATTACTTCCCGTCTTATGAATTCGTCACCCTGTCTAACCCAAATGTCGCTTGGTCACGCGGGGATTATCGCCACGTGTCGCCAGATCTAGTTGCCCGGATCATGGCCAATGTGGTGCAAAGCTATATCGACAGCCCTTCGGGTCAGCAGCAGGAAGACACGCTCGAGGCACTTTTGGCCTCGGCTCGGATGCTGGACAAGTTGGATGACAGCGAAGATCTGTTCAAGCTTTATGACGCCAACAAGGAAATCTTCGCCAGCAGTGCCGAAGCGCTCGCCTTATTTGGTAAACGATACGTCCAAGCCCGCAATTTTGAACCTGCATTCGAGTGTTTCGAGACCGCTTCCAAGCTGGAACCCGCGACGCCAAATTACCTTGAGCGGTTGATTACCCTGTGCCGCCCGTTACGGTCCCCAGATGCAGCCAAAAACCTGCTGAAAGAACACGAGCATCGCTTCCCGGATCGGCGGGAATTTCGTGAACGGATCAACTGGGTTTAAGCAGGTCGAAGGGCTTAGTCTTCGATTTTACGCGCTTCGTCGACCAGCATCACAGGGATGCCGCCACGGATCGGGAAAGCCAAATTGGCAGCTTTCGACAGCAGTTCTTGCTTATCCGCGTCATAGGTCAGTTGCGTCTGCGTGACGGGACAAACCAATGCCTCGATCATGCGGCGGTCGAACTTGGTCTCAGATGGGGTGGTCATTGAACTTTCTCCTCGCCAGCGCCTTTGCGCAACGCAAATTCCATAAGAGTTACAAGGGTCTCACGGCGGGTTTGCAGCGATGGTGCCTCTAGCAACGCCTGCTTATCCTCAGCTGCAAAAGGGCACAACATGGACAGAGCGTTGATCAGTAATTCATCCTCGGCGACCTCAAGGCTTTCCCAATCGGTCTGCAACTCCTGTAAGTTAAAATAACGCGTCAGCAGCGCCAAAAACGCCTCGCGATTCAGGCCGGTATCATGTTCTGCCTTGCCAAGGTCGCGGTCGAAACTATCCCAACCCATCTGCGCTTTCAGATAGGGCAAGAACCCGGTTTCCAATTGCCCTAAACGAAAGCGCGACACACCGGTCAGCGTGACCATATAGCGCCCGTCTTCGGTTTCCGTGAAACTGGTGATCCGCCCCGCGCAGCCGATGCTGTGCAGCCGCGTATCTTCGCCGCATTCCTCGCCGATGGGTTGGATCATCCCGATCAACCGCTCGGGCGTTTTTAAGGCGTCATCGACCATCGCAAGATAGCGCGGTTCGAACACATGCAAGGGAAGCCGGCCACGAGGCAAGAGCAATGCGCCCGGCAACGGGAAGATCGGAAGGACGTCCGGCAAGTCAGCTGATGAGATCATGACACCAGTCTAGCGCGACTTTTCCGTTCACACAAAGATCATCGACGACAGCTTGCGGCGACCGGTCAGCGCGATCGGATCTTTGGCGTCCAAAGCATCGAAAATGGTGAACAGCTGCTGCTTAGCGGCGGCGTCATTCCAGTCTCTATCCCTGCGGAAAAGCTCCAAAAGCTCGTCTACAGCGCCTTGCACATCACCGTCTGCGTTCATCGCAACGGCCAGATCGAACCGCGACTGGTGATCATCGGGGTTGGCGTCGACGGCGGCGCGCAGTTCGGCCAAGGGACCGGCGCTTTCAGCCTGACGCGCAAGTTCGATCTGGGCGCGGACGGCTTCGATTTCAGGGGCTTCCGAGATCTCGGCAGGCGCACCATTCAGGGTTGCCTCGGCATCGTCAGCACTGCCGACAGCAAGATGTGTACGGGCCAAACCAGCATAGGCCGCGGCCGAGTTAGGGTCTTCTTCAAGGATGGCGGCATAGGTTTGGGCGGCGTCCTGAACCTCGCCTGCCTCCAGCATCTCATCTGCGGCTGCAATGGCATCTGCCAGACCACCATCGCCCCCAAGGGCCGCAACGCGCTTTACGAATTCCTCGATCTCGCTGGGCGGAACCGCGCCTTGGAATCCATCCACGGGCTGGCCTTGCCAGAAGGCATAGACCGTCGGGATCGACTGCACGCGCATTTGACCAGCAATCATCTGGTTTTCGTCGACATTCACTTTGGCCATGCGAACCTTGCCGCCTTCAGCGGTCACAGCGGCTTCAAGGGCCGGGCCAAGCGTCTTACACGGACCGCACCACGGCGCCCAGAAATCGACGATCACTGGCACCTCTTGCGAGGCTTCAATCACGTCCTGCATGAAGGTCGCTTCACCCACATCTTTGATCAGTTCCACGCCGTCTGACGCGCCGCCCAGTTCAAGTTCCATGGCCTTGGCTCCGTTTAATAGGTCTAACGACTATATGGCGCGGGTCGGACAGGATTTAAAGATCAAACGTCGCGAAGACCGGCGCGTGATCCGACGGTTTCTCCCACCCACGCGCATCGCGCATCACCCGCGAGCCATGACCGGCGTTCGAGATGTCGGGCGTGGCCCAGACGTGATCCAGTCGACGGCCCTTGTCCGCAGCATTCCAATCCTTGGCACGATAGGACCACCAGCTGTAAAGCTGCCCTTCGGGAATATCCTGACGGGTGATATCGACCCAACCAGCGGCGTCTTGCACGTCACCCAGAGCCTCGACCTCGACCGGGGTATGGCTGACCACTTTCAGAAGCTGTTTGTGCGACCAGACGTCATCCTCGCGCGGGGCGATGTTCAGGTCGCCCACAAGGATCGACTTTTGCGGCTTGGCCTTGCCAAAATGGTTCCGCATGTCGGTGAGGTAATCAAGCTTTTGGCCAAACTTCTCGTTCACCTCGCGGTCAGGCACGTCACCGCCCGCTGGTACATAGAAGTTGTGAACTGTCACACCGTTTTCCAGCTGCCCCGCGATGTGGCGCGCATGGCCCAGATCGGCGAAATCGAAGCTCTCGGCTTCGACCATGGGGATGCGCGACAGGATCGCGACGCCGTTGTAACCCTTCTGCCCACGGGCCACCATGTGGGTGTAGCCCAGCGCCTTGAAGCCCTCCATCGGGATCTTTTCCACCGGGCTTTTACATTCCTGAAGGCAAAGCACGTCTGGCGCTTCTTCTTCCAGCAGTTTCAGCACGATGGGTTCGCGCAGACGGACCGAGTTGATGTTCCAAGTGGCAAGGGTAAAGCTCATCGCGCGTCTTCCTGTTGATGGTCGCTTGAACCATCAGTCTTGCCAGAAAATCGGAACTGGCACCATTCAGAAATTATTTACAACTTTGGAATAGAAAAGAGCGCCGAGTGCATTAGGCACTGGCGCTCTAGTATCATGGTAAATACTAACTACTTAACCCACCGTTCTCGGCCATCATGCCACTACAGCATTTGACCCACCTTAAGCTCCATGATTAAGTTTTGATCACATGAAAAAACCAACAAATACAGCTCGGTGGAATGAAATGCATGTATTTGCCATAAATGGCACACGCATAAAATGTGACTGGAGCGTTGTTCACCACCTATTGACCTCGGGTCGCATGAACGGGGCGATCGTGCTGATCGCGCTGGCAATGGCGACCTTTAAGTCAACAATCTATGGGGTCGAAACATCGTATCTGGGCCGGATCGTATTTTGGCAGTTCGGGGTTTATATGACCGTGCTGTATTGGTACCTCGTAGCGCGCATATTTCATACGGTCCTGTACTGGCTAAAGATCGAGATTGCGATCTTCAACTATTTGATAACTGCCCTTGCGACGGTTGCGGCAGTCTATTCAAGCACAACACTTACAGATCTTTTGTTGGACATCACGTTATCGGCCTCGGATCTGGCGTGGGCTGATTACTTTCGCAATCTTGTTATCGCTGCGCTTGTGGAGTTCTTGATTGCAACCAGCATCTGGCCAAATTTCTGGTCAGAGGTGGCCCCCAAAGACACCCCTGACGTTCTTCAACCAGACGATCCCGAGAAAACTAAAGTTACGTTTAAGGACACAGTGATTCATCTCGAATCGCTTTTGCACGTTCGCTCGCAAGAGCACTATTTAGAATTCGTGTTCGAACAGACCAAGCTTCTGTTGCGGGGCGCGTTGAAGGATTTCGTGGAGTTGTGTGACCATGCGCACGGCATTCAGTGCCATCGCTCGCATTGGGTGGCAAAGAAGGCCGTAACTGGCCGCAAGCGTCAAAAAGGAAGTCCGGTGTTGCAATTGTCGAACGGCACGAATGTCCCAATTGCGCGCGGCCGACTGGCGGACGTTAAGGCATGGCTTATGCAACACCGGCCCGAGATCTGATCATCGCGGATCAGGCGTAGGACACGACCTCCCATTCGACGCCATCATGGTCATCGAAGTAGAAGCGTTTGCCCGGCTCGTAATCCCCGTGATTATGCGGTTTGAACCCAGCAGCCTTAACCCGTGCCTCGGTCGCAGTGATGTCATCCACAGTGACGCCCACATGGTTCAACCCGGCACGGGTTGTATAGGAATGCTGCGGGTCTTTCATCGCAATGTTGGGCGTGTATAGAGCCACATACGACCCCTCGTCGCCCACATGCGCGGTATAGCCACCGGACATGGCGTTGCCCTCCCACCGGATTTTCCAGTTGAACACCGCGCCCAACCACGCGGCTGTTGCTTTGGGGTCGCTTACAGTCACATTCACATGTTCCAGATTTGCCATATTGGCCTCCTTGATTACTGGTGCGACTCGGTTGATAATTCCTAAAGTTAACTTTAGCTCAAGCTTTTTCTTTCGGAGACCTAACATGGAGCGCAGGAACGAAATTTCCATCGGCACATTGGCAAACCGCACCGGACTGGCCGTGTCCGCAATCCGGTATTACGAGACCCAAGGATTGGTCGCGCCAGAGCGCAATGCCGGCGGGCAACGACGGTTCCTTCGGTCCGACATTCGACGGCTAAGCTTTGTGATGATCGCGCAGAAGTTTGGCTTCACACTGGACCGCATCCGCGAAGTTCTGGGACGGCTTCCTCAAAGCCGTACGCCAACGGCCAAAGACTGGACCGAGATTTCGCAAGACTTCCGCACGGAACTTGATGAACAGATTCAGTCACTAACCCGCCTGCGAGACAAGCTGGACGGGTGCATCGGCTGTGGCTGCCTGTCTTTGGATCGCTGCGCGCTGTACAACCCGGACGATGTGGCGGCGGATAAGGGCGCGGGGCCGCGATACTTAATGGGGGATGAAGCGGTAAGGCCGGAAGATCAGTAATCACAACGCTGGAGTCACAGCTTATGATCCCCTATTCAATTGGCTATGCACAAAAGAACAACAACGCCCATGTCACACACGCCGGCACATCAGACGGATATCCCGCGCTTGGCGGCTCTGTTTGTCGTTATGGCCGCGTTAATTTGGCATCTGGGGCTTCAGCTCGCGCCGACCCCCTGGGTATTAACTCACTATTATTTCAGCTATGAACACGAGTTCTTGAAACGCGCATTCCCCGGCACGGTTTTGCGACTGGTTGGCTCTCCCGATCCGTGGTCCGTTATGACCACCAGCCTTATCATTATTGCAGTGGTAACCGCGGCTCTGATCTGGTCGGTCTCATGGCTGACACGTCGGGCACAGGTGCAAGATCGGGCGCTATTGCTTCTGTTTTTTCTGGGATGTCCAGCGTTTTTGGGGCACTTTCTGCTAGATCTTGGACGCTATGATATTTTTCTGATTTTTCTGACACTTCTGGGTATCTGGATATGCGCGCATGTACGGTTCTGGCAGGGGCTGGGCGCAGTGATGGCCCTTCAGACACTCGCCATCCTGACGCACGAGATCGCGTTCCTATGTACCATTCCTATCAGCCTGATGGCACTAGCAGTTCTGAAAGGACGCACGGCCAAGCTGGTCCCAATGCTTCTGGCGCTAATATTGTTAGGGCTGATCACATTTGCTGTGTTCAAATACGGCGGCTCGGACACGCAAAGCTTCGACGCGCTCATGTCGCTGTATCACGCGCGTTATGATGGGTTGGTCAGTGACCTGTCCCTACGTGTCCTTTTTCGGGACCTAAGCGAGAATGCCGCCTATTCAGCAGGATATGTGCTGGACCCAAACCGATTGCTCGAGAACCTGATTGTCCTAGCACTGTTCTTGCCTTTCATGCACCTGACGCTGGGCATCATTGCACGGTCTGATCTTCGGGCAAGATTTGGAATGCCCCTTATCCTGATTGGCGTCTTCGCACCTCTGCTGCTTAGCTTTGTAGGGCACGACCAGTTTCGCTGGTGGAGCTTTGTCTTCGCCAATCTTTACCTGCTGATGTGGATCAGCGCCTTTGATCAGCCCGCACTGCGCGATCGGCTTCTGAGCACAATCCGCGCAAAACGCAGACTTCTTTGGATCACATCTATCCTGTTCCTGATCGTTGGTCCGATGGGGATCGAAACTGCGTTCTGGTTCACACGGTAACGTACAGGTTGCTCAATTGGTTTTTGGCCCCAGAACACCACCTCGGTCAGCGCCCTGAAAAGCCACTGGTCCCTCAGCCCGTGGTGGCGTTCAGCTTTTGAAACGCTGCTGATTGGGGGGGCAGCGGCAGCGTTGGCCTATGGTGTGGGCAGTTTGTTTAATGTGTAATCACGTAAGTCAAATTCTTAGCGTACCACCGGCAGTGCGCGCCCCTCAGGACGCAAAATAGACTTGCGACAACTCATCCCTATTGGCATAGCTCAGATCAACGCGAACAAGGTTTACTGAGATGCATGTCGTATTGGGGCAGCGCCCCGGACATCCATATAAAAAAGCCTATGATTGGTGGCCACCCCCCGGTCACCACACCTGACTGGCGCGGCCGGTCACATCATTAATAGCTTAACAATCTCAGTAACATGGAGTTTCCCATGACCAGTGCAACCATGCACGACGCAACCGTGTTCATCCAATGGGACGACGGACAAGACGCCCATTTCCCTTTCATCTGGCTGGCTGATAACGACCCCGCCGGATTTCACCCGCAGACACAGGAACGGATCACCGATCTGACCGCCATCTCGCTGGACAAAACGCCCGAGGTGATCGAGGCCAACGACAAGACCCTGACCATCCATTGGGCGGGCGACAAAACCGTGTCGAGCTTCGATATGAACTGGCTGAAGGCCCACCGCCCCGGCCAATATGCCTTTGATCCGGCGCGCACCGGCTTCACCACTTGGCGTTCAGATCTTGGTGCCGAAGGTGTACCCCGCGCCAATGCACGCGATATCATGACCTCGGACATCGCGTTGAAAGACTGGCTGATCGCCACGCAGACCTATGGCTATTCGATTGTCGAGGGGCTGGCGGATACGATTGAGGCAGGCACCGACGTTGCCAAGCGCATCGGCTTTCTGCGCGAAACAAATTTCGGACTGGTATTCGAGGTCCAGTCGAAGCCAAACCCGAACAATCTGGCCTATACGCCGATTGCTTTGCCTCTGCACACCGACCTAACCAATCAAGAGCTGCCTCCGGGCTTCCAATTCCTGCACTGTCTGGCAAACGAAGCACGCGGCGGTGGGTCTCTGTTCTGCGACGGCTATGCAATTGCCGAGGACCTGCGCGACCAGGACCCCGAAGCGTTCGAGCTTCTGTCCACAGTGTCAGTCCCCTTCCGCTTCCACGACGAAGACACCGACATCCGCAACCGCAAGAAAGTGATCAATCTTGACGAGGATGGTCGCGTGATCGAGATCTGCTTTAACGCGCATCTGGCGGATATCTTCGATCTGGAGCCTGCGCTGATGGCCCGATACTACCGTGCTTATCGCCAGTACATGATCATGACCCGGTCGGACGAATACGTCGTGTCGCTGCGCCTGAAGGGTGGTGAAATGGTCGTCTTCGACAACCGCCGCGTGCTGCACGGCCGCGAAGCCTTCGACCCACAAACGGGCTTTCGCCATCTGCACGGCTGCTATGTCGACCGCGGTGAATTCGAAAGCCGTCTGCGTGTATTGAGCCGGTAAGGTTCGGATTTAAGAGAAGGGATCGGGCTGAAAAGCCCGGTCCATCAGGCACTAATCTTGCGCAAATAGGGTCAAAGGCAAGCTTTGAAACGGCCTGCGCAGAGTGGCGACACGCGAATACATGCGCTACCGTAGAAGGGCCGAGCCTACTTGCGGAGACGTTCAGATGTCAATTTCCAAGAACACCCCTGCCCTTGCGATGATCGCGCTCTTATCGCTTGCTGGCGCAGCAACCTCCCACGAACACGAGGCTCCCATCGGCGATGCCGTGTCCGAGCTGCCGATTTTCGACGCACATATTCACTATAAAGAACCCGCATGGGGGCCATATCCCGTCGAGAGTGTCGTGCAACTTATGGACAATTCCGGCGTGGCGATGGGGCTGGTGTCTTCGACCCCTGACGAGGGCACGATCATGTTGTGGGAACACGCACCAAACCGTGTGGTGCCAGAACTTCGACCCTATCACGGGGATGCCGGATCTTCGAACTGGACCAGTTTTCCCGAGATGGCTGATTACATCAAAGGGCGTTTAGACAGGTATCCACATGAAGGCATTGGCGAATATCATATCCACAATCGCCGGATGTGGTCCCCAAGCTTGTTTCGTGAACTGATCAAGATCGCCAAGGAACGGGATTTGTACCTGCATGTGCATTCCGGCACCGAGCCGATCCGCTGGCTTTATGACCTTGATCCAGACGTCAAAATCATCTGGGCGCATGCGGGGTTGGGTGAACCCGCAAGCGAGGTTTACCGCTTGATGGCAGAATTCCCAGAGCTCATCGCGGACACGTCTCTGCGGGAACACGCCATTTTGGGATATGGCGACGAGCTTGATCCCGATTGGAAGAAGATCGTGTTCGATTTTCAAGATCGACTAATGGTTGGTAGTGATACTTGGGTCAACAGTCAGTGGGACAACTATGAAGACATCATTGCAATGAACCGCAAATGGTTATCCAAACTACCGCGCAGTGTGGCCGAGAAGATTGCGTATAAGAACGCGGAACGACTGTTTGATCGGGATATTTCGATGGAATTGATTGGCACAAAGTAAAAAAACCGGGCCACGTGGGCCCGGTCAGTCTTCAGGGAGGAAATGTGCCATTTGCGGCAAGGGAGTTACCGCCCTCTTGGCACCAGAGGAACCTTAGGCGTTCAGGCGATAGCCACCGCTTTCAGTTACCAAAAGCCGCGCGTTCGAGGGGTCGGGCTCGATCTTTTGGCGCAGGCGATAGATGTGGGTTTCCAGCGTATGCGTGGTGACGCCCGCGTTATAGCCCCAGACCTCGTGCAGCAGCACATCGCGGGCGACGACGCCATCGGTCGAGCGATAGAGGAACTTCAGGATGTTCGTTTCTTTCTCGGTCAGGCGGACCTTGCGGTCGTCTTCTGTCACCAGCATCTTCACCGACGGCTTGAACGTATACGGCCCAAGCTGGAAAACGGCGTCTTCGGATTGTTCGTGCTGGCGCAGTTGGGCACGGATACGAGCCAAAAGCACAGGGAACTTGAAGGGCTTTGACACATAGTCATTGGCGCCCGCGTCCAGCCCCAGAATGGTGTCTGCGTCAGTGTCATGCCCGGTCAACATCAGGATCGGGCATTTTACACCCTGCTTGCGCATTACGCGGCACAGCTCGCGGCCGTCTGTGTCGGGCAGGCCCACGTCGAGGATCACCAGATCATAAAGGGCTTCCTTAGATTTCACGATAGCCTCGGCCCCGTTTCCGGCTTCGAACACGTCGAAATCCTCGGTCATCAGCAACTGTTCGGCTAAGGCGTCGCGCAGATCCTCGTCGTCATCTACCAGCAAAATCTTTTTCAACGTGGACATGGCGTCCTCCTCTGTCGTGTTGCAATCAAATTTGTGGGCGCGCACGGAAATGACAAGATATGCAACAAAACTCTCACGGGCTCGTGTCAATTCACCGGGAAATGTTTCATATCGTGACAGAACCGCCTATCTAGGGACCGAGAGGATTGCCATGACGCTTGCCCCCAACCAGACCGAGCTTCTTGCCCGCGCCCGTGCCGATTTGCGCATGGGGGTGCCGGTGGTGTTGCGGTTAGATGGGCGAGATGTGATCGCCGCAGCGGCCGAAACCCTATCGGCAGGACGCTTGACCAATCTACGCGCGCTGGGGGATGCCGTTCTGGCGATCACTCCACGTCGGGCGGAAACCTTAAAAGCGCGGGCGTATTCGGATCGGGTTGCGCGAATTGAGCTGCCCTTGGATGCGGACACCCGCTGGATCACCTCGGTTGCGGATCCGGCGGATGACTTGTCAAACCCGATGAAAGGCCCGTTTCGCACCTGTCGCGGCGGAGATGACGCGCTTGAAGCGCACGCGATTGCGCTGTGTAAAGCGGCGCAGCTTCTGCCTTCGGCCTTGGTTGTCGAAACGCTGGATGCCAACGAACTGACCCGAATGCACGGGCTGACCTCGGTCCATCTGGACCAGCACACCCTGCGAGATTTGCACCTGGCCCCCGTGGTCCATGCTCGCCTGCCCATGCAGGTCTCAGAGGCCGGAAAGCTTCATATTTTCCGCCCCGAAGATGGAGGCGAAGAGCACTATGCCGTCGAAATCGGGCGCCCTTCACGGGATGAGCCGGTGCTGGCCCGGTTGCATTCGGCCTGTTTTACCGGCGATGTGCTGGGCAGTCTGAAATGCGATTGCGGCCCGCAGTTGAACGCGGCTTTGGCAGCAATGGGGGCGAATGGTGCGGGTGTACTTTTGTACCTGAACCAAGAGGGTCGCGGCATTGGGTTGGCCAACAAGATGCGCGCCTATTCTCTGCAAGATCAAGGCTTTGACACGGTCGAAGCCAATCACAGGCTGGGTTTCGAAGACGACGAACGTGACTTCCGCATTGGGTCCGAGATCTTGAAATCCATGGGATTTTCGCAGGTCAGACTGATGACCAACAACCCACGCAAAGTGGCGATGATGGAAGAGAACGGCGTGAAAGTAGCCCAGCGCGTGCCGCTTAAGGCCGGGGAAAGTGCGCACAACGCTGACTATCTGGCAACGAAAGCCAAGAAATCCGGGCATTTACTGTGACACCGCGGCGTCATGACATGGTGGTCACCCGCTGGGGTGCACGCTTCATGGGGCGACGATTTCCCGTGGCGATCGGACGCGGCGGCATGACTGATGACAAGCGCGAGGGTGACGGAGCGACCCCTCGTGGCATCTGGCGTCTGTTGGGTGGCGCTTATCGCGCAGATCGGCGGCCCTGCCCCGACACAATACAAGACCTGACGCCCATCGGACCTTCGGATATCTGGTCAGATGACCCCGCCGATCCAGCCTATAACCAAGGGCTGCGCGCGCGGAATTACCCCCGCAGCCACGAAAAGATGCGCATGACCGCGCCGCTTTACGACGTGGTGCTGTTCAGCGACTGGAACTATCCGGACGCCACACCCGGCAGAGGGTCCGCCATTTTCGTGCACCAATGGCGCAAATCGCGCCATCCAACCGCAGGCTGCTTGGCATTCGCACCCAAAGACTTGCGTTGGATCCTTGAGCACTGGACCTCGCACAGCCGGATCATTGTGAAATAGCGATCAACCGTAATCCCGTTCGCCAAATATCGCCGAACCAACACGGACATAAGTCGCACCCTGCGCAATGGCGCGCTCGAAATCACCGCTCATCCCCATCGACAGCCCTTGAAGCCCATATTGCTTCGCCAGCTTGGCCAGCAATGCAAAATGCAGGCTAGGTTCTTCGTCCGCAGGGGGGATGCACATCAGACCCTCGACGGGCAGCTGCAATTCACGGCAAAGATCGACAAGCTCGGCCAGATCATCGGGCAGCACACCCGCTTTCTGATCTTCTTCACCCGTGTTCACTTGGATAAACAAACGCGGGCAGTGGCCGTCTTCTTCAGAAATCCGCGCTATGGCTCGGGCAAGCTTCGGCCGATCGACAGAATGAATCACATCGAAAAGCCCCATCGCTTGACGAGTTTTGTTGGTCTGAAGCGGACCAATCAGGTGCAGCTCGACCCCGTCGAACCTTTCCTTAAGGTCAGGCCACTTGCCCGCGGCCTCTTGCACCTTGTTTTCGCCAAAGACGCGGTGACCTTCCTCCAGCACCGCCACAACACGTTCCAACGGCTGAACCTTGGACACGGCAATCAACTGTGCCGATCCGGGGGTGCGACCCATGCGGGCCTCTTCCTTGGCGATACGGTCCTGAATGTCTGAAAGGGGCATGGGCTATCCTGTGCTTGCTTGAAACAGGTTTCCCAAAAGAAAAGAGCGGGCGCAAGGCCCGCTCTTCCCATTCCAAATAATCCGTTAGGATTAGAAGGTCATGATGATACCCAGATCGGCTTCGGTAACATCGTTGATCTCGCCAACACCGGCGTTGATCGATGCACCGCCACCCAGGTCGTAGGAAACGCCGATGCCGTAAGCGTCGGTCGAACCCAGCGGGGTGTCCAGTTCCGAGTAAGCAGCAGTTACGCTAACTGCACCCATGGTGTAACCAGCGGTCAGGCCGTAAGCGTTGATGTCAGCATCGTCCGCACGCGAGTACAGAGCGTCTACAGCGAAGTCGCCGATGTCAGCACCCAGTTTGATGTGGAACGCGTCGCCGTTGGCAATGTTGCCCCAGTCGTCGTAACCCAGACCAACTTCGTAGTCACCGATGGTGTAGGTGGCTGCGATCGAGAAGTTTTCTGCGCCGTTCATGTCGTACGAAGCAGCAACAGCGAAGTCACCGAAGGTGCCGGTGTACATCAGGTTACCAGCGTCAGCAGCGTCGATCAGAGCTTCAGCGGTGTTGTCGGTACCCAGACCCGAGTAACCGATGTCGCCCAGACCCAAAGTTGCGTCTACAGCCGAACCAACGGTACCAACTGCGAACTTGCCGAAGCCGCCTTCAACCCAAACAACTTGGTTGTCGGTAACGCCCGATGCGCCGTTGTCGAAGGTGATGTCCAGATCGGCACCGAACGACAGACCACCATCGGTTTCACCGGTGAAGTCGATGTTCAGAGTGGTGTAGAAGTCAGCTACCCATTCGTCAGCGGCTGCATCGTTATAGATGAAGCCAAAACCAGCTTCACCACCGAAGCTGATTTCAGCAGCGGCGACACCAGCGGTTGCGACCAGAGCGGTCGAAGCGAAGAGAATCTTTTTCATTTCGTTTTCCCTCATATTTCAAGAGTTGACCTCAATTCAGGGGAATCCGAATTGAGTATGTTTGGGTAATTCCACCTTTCCGCCGCTCATTGCAAGCCGACTGGAACGTCGAAAACAGTTTGCATGGCACATTGGTGCTTCTATGCCACAGTTTCTTTCCCGCATCCGGCGAAAACCCGCATTATCAAGAGATTCTCTTAATATAGGGGTGTTTTACAGCATTTTGGAAAACGCTTGCCCGCCCGCAGGCGCTTATATACTAACAAGAGGAATTTTCTGCATATGGGGCTGTTTTATGGGCATCCTGAAAACTTCTGCTTTTGGATTGTCGCTGATTGCGATTCTCGGCCTTTCGGCCTGTGGCGGTAGCCGCGGGTCCGCTGGATCGGGCAATATTTTCGGCGGAGGGTCGAACGCCCAACAGCAAAATGGTGGTGTTCAACACTCACCTCAGGCCGAAGAACCCCGTGAAACGATCTGGGATCTATTCAAGAACGTCGATGACCCCAACACGACGGTCGAAGTAAACCGCTATATCTGGAATGCGTCGCTGGATGTGCTCAGCTTTATGCCGGTTCAGGCGGCGGATCCGTTCTCGGGTGTGATTGTATTTGGCTTGGGTCGCCCACCGGGTGGCGGTTCGGCATATAAGGCCACGGTATATGTACGCGATCCCGCGCTCGACGCCCGTTCGCTGTCGGTTGCGCTGTATACGAGTGGCGGTCGCCCGGCCAGTGCAGAAGCGGTTCGCAAGATTGAAGATGCGATTCTGACCCGTGCGCGTCAGTTGCGCATTCGTGACGGCAAGCTCTAAAAGCATGTCGCTCAAAGGTGGGAACCGGTTTTGAGCTTCTCAGACATGCGTCATGGATGGATGGGGCCAAAGGCCCTAGACCCGGATCGACCAGACTTATAAGACATGCGCCGGGCCCACTGCCCGGCGTTTTCACATCAAGGACCTGACGAATGTCGCGATACACTGCCGCAGATATCGAACCGAAATGGCAAAAAGCCTGGGACGAGGCCGGAATTTTCACCGCCAAGCGCGATGAATCGAAGCCGAAATATTATGTGCTCGAGATGTTCCCTTATCCGTCGGGCCGTATCCATATGGGTCACGTGCGCAACTATACGATGGGTGACGTGATCTCGCGGTATAAATCGTCGTGCGGGTTCTCGGTTCTGCACCCGATGGGCTGGGACGCGTTCGGGATGCCCGCCGAAAACGCGGCGATGGCGCAAGGTGGCCACCCCGGCACGTGGACCTATGACAATATCAAGACCATGAAAGGTCAGATGAAGCCGCTTGGCCTGTCGATCGACTGGAGCCGTGAATTTGCCACCTGCGACCCGGAATATTACGGCCAACAGCAGTCCATGTTCATCGATTTCATGGAGAAGGGGCTGGTTTACCGCAAGAACGCCACGGTGAACTGGGATCCGGTGGATATGACGGTTCTGGCCAATGAACAGGTGATTGACGGCTGTGGCTGGCGCTCGGGTGCGCCGGTGGAACGTCGTGACCTGACGCAATGGTTCTTCAAGATCTCGGATTACTCGGGCGAGCTGCTTGACGCGCTGGATGGCTTGGACAACTGGCCCGAGAAAGTGCGCACCATGCAGGCCAACTGGATTGGCAGGTCGCAAGGTCTGCAATTCTCGTTTGAGCGCACGGATGGTGGCGACGGGATCGAAGTCTATACGACGCGCCCCGACACGCTGATGGGTGCCAGCTTCGTTGGCATCTCGCCGGATCACCCAATTTCCAAGGCGCTCGAGGCCGAAAACCCCGAAATCGCAGCGCAGCTTATCGAAATGCGCAAGGGCGGTACCACCGCGGAAGCCATCGAGACCGCCGAGAAGCTGGGCTATGACACTGGCATCCGCGTGAAACACCCGCTGAACCCAGATTGGGAGCTGCCCGTCTGGATCGCCAACTTCATTCTGATGGACTACGGCACCGGTGCGATTTTCGCCTGCCCGGCACACGACCAACGCGATTTGGACTTCTGCCGGAAGTATGACTTGCCTGTCGTGGACACGTTCCTGTCGCTGGACGATCCGAAGCCCGTCGAGAACGAAGCCTTCGTGCCGCCGAAAACCGAGAAGGTGAAATGGGTCGACCACTTCGCCGGTCTGACTGAGGCCACGGGTGAGGAAGCCATCGACGCCACCGTAAAGTTTGCCGAAGAGGCCGGCTGGGGCACGGGTGTCGAGAAATTCCGCCTGCGCGACTGGGGTCTGAGCCGACAGCGCTATTGGGGTTGCCCGATTCCCTTTGTACATTGCGACGATTGCGGGGTCGTGGCCGAAAAGAAAGAGAATCTGCCGGTCAAACTGCCCGAGGACGTGTCGTTTGATACCCCTGGCAACCCGCTGGATCGTCACCCGACCTGGCGCGGCTGCTCTTGCCCGTCCTGCGGCAAGCCTGCCAAGAGAGAGACCGACACGATGGACACGTTCGTCGATTCGTCTTGGTATTACGCGCGCTTTACCTCGCCCAATGCAGCGACGCCGACCGATTTGGAAGAAGCGTCCTATTGGATGAATGTCGATCAGTATATTGGCGGCATCGAGCACGCTATTCTGCACCTGCTCTATTCGCGCTTCTTTGCCCGCGCGATGAACATCTGCGGCCACTTGCCCAACTCGGCGCGCGAGCCATTCAACGCGCTGTTCACGCAAGGCATGGTGACCCACGCGATCTATAAGAACGCAGACCGCACCGATGAAAACGGCCGCGCGATCTATCACTACCCCGAAGAAGTCGAAGAACGTGACGGCGAAATGGTCGTCTCGGAAACTGGCGAGAAGGTCAAAGTGATCCCCTCGGCCAAGATGTCAAAGTCGAAGAACAACGTGGTCGACCCGGTGAACATCATCGACGCCTTCGGTGCCGACACCGCGCGCTGGTTCGTGCTGAGCGATTCGCCCCCCGAGCGTGACGTGGAATGGACCGCTTCGGGTGCAGAGGCTGCGGCCAAGCACTTGGCCCGCGTTTTCGCCACCGCTGTGAAGATCGCCGATATGGATGACGCGGATGGAAATGATGAAGAACTGCTGCGCGCCATGCACAAGGCCATCCATGATGTGACCATGGGCATCGAAAGCTTTGGCTTTAACGCTGCGATTGCAAAGCTTTACGCCTTCCAAAACGCCGTGTCGAAGTCGAAAGCAGGCGGCAAAGCACAGAAGCAGGCCATGCGCGTCATGGCGCAGCTGATGTCGCCCATGACCCCGCATTTGTCCGAGGAAATCTGGTCGATGCTGGGTGGTGAAGGTCTGGTGGCACAAGCCGCATGGCCCGTCGCAGACGAGGCCATGCTGGTCGAGGACACCGTTACCCTGCCGATCCAGATCAACGGCAAACGCCGTGCGGAAATCAGCGTGCCCAAGGATATGGACAAAGCCGAGGTTGAAAAACTTGCGCTGGCCGAGGATGCTGTTGTCAGGGCGCTGGATGGTAAGGCCCCGAAGAAAGTCATCGTTGTTCCGGGACGTATTGTGAATGTCGTGGTCTGATCGCCGTCATTTCCTGAAAATCGCTGCCGCTGCCGCGCTTTTGTCCGGCTGCGGCTTCACGCCCGTTTATGCGCCGGGCGGGTCAGCTGACGGGCTGCGCGGGGCGGTGACCATCGCCGAACCCAACGATTCGAACAGCTACGAATTCGTGAAACGGATGGAAGAGCGTCTGGGTCGCAACCTTGCTGCGCCTTATCGTTTGGACTATTCGATCACCACGCGTTCGGAAGGCGTTGGCGTGACGCCCAATCAGGAAATCACCCGCACACAGGTTCTGGGCGCGGTCGAGTTCTCGGTAACGTCCGTAGCCTCGGGACAGGTGGTTGAACGTGGAACAGTGTCGAATTTCGCATCTTATTCGACCGAAGGGTCCACCGTATCGACCGCCGCGGTTGAACGCGACGCAAACCGCCGCTTGATGGTGCTGTTGGCCGACCAAATCACCACACGCTTCACGGCCACGTTCTCGGGCTGGGGTGAATGAAGCTTTCACCTCGGGACGCCAGCGGCTATTTCGCCAAGCCTGATCCCAAGCGGATGGGCGTGCTGATTTTCGGGGCGGACGCGATGCGCGTTGCGCTGAAGCGGCAAGAGTTGATTGCGAACCTGATAGGCCCCAATGGCGAAGACGAAATGCGCCTGACCCGCATTCCCGCCGCCGATCTGCGCAAAGATCCCGCGATGCTGTCAGACGCGATCAAGTCGCAGGGCTTCTTCCCCGGCCCGCGCGTGGCCTTTGTCGAGGATGCCACCGACACGCTCGCCAAGATTATCACCCCCGCCATTTCCGATTGGCAGGACGGTGACGCGCAGGTGGTGGTCACCGCCGGGTCTTTGACCGCACGATCCGCATTGCGAAAGCTGTTCGAAGGCCACCCTAATGCATACGCTGCGGGTATCTATGACGATCCGCCGTCAAGGGGCGAGATCGAGGCCGACCTGAAACGCGCAGGCATCGCACAGGTCAGTCCCGAGGCGATGAACGACCTTTTGGGGCTATCGCGCGATCTGGATCCGGGGGATTTTCGGCAGACCGTGGAAAAACTGGGGCTTTACAAGCTGTCCGACCCATCGCCGGTCACACCCGATGATGTACTGGCGGTCGCCCCTGCCTCGACCGAGGCTGCGTTGGATGATTTGCTGCACGCCGTGGCCGAGGGTCGCGCAGGCGAAATAGGCCCTATTCTTGCGAAATTGCAGGCCCAGGGTGTGGCGGCTGTCGGTCTATGCATCGGGGCCACCCGTCATTTCCGTGCGCTTCACGGGGCCAGTTCAGATCCCGCCGGACCCGGCCAAGGCATCAACCGCTTGCGCCCGCCTGTGCATTTCAAATCGCGCGACCGGATGGTGCGTCAGGCCAACAAGTGGGGGCTGCGGCGGTTGGAGCAAGCGCTGGAAGTTCTGATCGACACAGACCTGACCCTTCGATCCGCGCAGAAAGCCCCGCAAATGGCGCTGATGGAGCGGACACTGATCCGTTTGGCGATGATGGGTGGGCGGCGTTAACGCGTGGCGTAAACCGCAGCAGCACGCCCTGTATGGCGCCCGGTCGCCAAACAGGTTGTGATCAGATAGCCGCCGGTCGGGGCTTCCCAATCCAGCATTTCACCACAGGCAAAAACGCCGGGCAGGGCTTTGATCATCAGGCCTTCATCCAGCGCCTCAAAGGGCAGCCCTCCTGAAGTCGAGATCGCCTCGTCCATCGGTCGCGGGCCTTGATGGGTGATAGGCAGGGCCTTGATGAGGACAGCAAGGTCAGCGGGATCATTCGGCAAAGGACGCGAAAACTCCTGCAAGAGAGACGTTTTCACCGGGTCCAGCTTCAACGTTTTCCGCAGGTGATTGGACAGGCTTGCCTTACCACGGGGTCGAGAAAGGCGAGCGATGACGTCCTGAAAACTGCGTCCAGGAAGAAGGTCTAGAGTTAGAGACGCCCCCTCGCGCATCGCTCGACTGACCGCATAAATTGCGGATCCTTCGATCCCACGGGACGATATCACGAATTCCCCCATCACCGATTGATCCCCAGCAGTGACGCGCACGGACTTCACAGGCTGACCGAAATGGCGGTGCATGTGATCGCTCCACGCGACTTGGAATCCCATGTTTGCGGGTTGGAAAGATACGCACTTTACGCCATTTTTCGCCAGAATAGAGACCCAGTTACCGTCAGATCCTAGCCGTGCCCAACTGGCACCACCCAGCGCAAGAACGGTGACATCTGGCCGCAGGGATTGTGGGCCTTCCAGCGTGTCAAACTGCATCTCACCATTCGACATTCCGACCCAACGCCAACTCCGAAGAAGCTGAACCCCTGCCCGATCCAGTCGCGCAAGCCAATTGCGCAGCAGTGGCGACGCCTTCATCGCCTTGGGAAAGACCCGGCCCGAAGAGCCGGTAAAGACCTCTTGCCCCAGATCGCGCGCCCAATCCTGAACAGCCTCGGGACCAAACTCGCCCACAATCCCGCGCAGTCTGTCCGGGCCATGAATTTGAGCCAAAAAGTCCGAAATAGGCTCGGATTTCGTGAGGTTCAGCCCTGACTTCCCGGCCATCAGAAACTTGCGGGCGGGCGAAGGCTTGGCGTCAGCGACGGTGACAGAAAGTCCTGCCTTCGCCAGTTCTTCTGCCGCCATCAAACCTGCCGGACCTGCTCCAATAACCAGCGCTGTTTTCACGAGGGCTTTGCCCCTTCCCCCAGCATCTCGACCACACGATGCGGATAGGGGATCTCGATGTCATTGGCCTTTAGCGTCTTCCAGATTTGCATCATGACACGCGGCGTGAACTTGTTGCGGCCGTCGTCGATACCGTTCACCCAGAATTCCAACGCGAAATCTACGCCGCTATCACCAAAGGCGCGCAGCTCGCAATCTGGCATATGTTCTTCACTGTCTGTCAGGATGAAGTCCAGCTCGGCCACGGCCTTCTCGACGATCCCCGGCACCGCTTCGACGTCGGCCTTATAGCTGACCGAGAACGGAGCCTCGTACCGATTGGCGCTGCCCGCATCCGAGTAATTCACCACGCGCGTTGTAATGAAATGCTCGTTCGGCACGACGATCCAGCGGCCGTCAAACGTCTCTAAAATGGCAGCTCGGGCCGTCATTTTGACAATCGTGCCAGCTTCGCCACCGTCCAGTTCGACATAATCGCCGACCGTTGCCTGCCCTTCCAGAAGAAGGATAATGCCCGATATAAAATTCGAGGCGATCTGCTGCAAACCAAAGCCCAACCCAACGCCAATCGCACCCCCCAGCACAGCCAGAGACGTCAGGTTGATGCCCATAATGTTCATCAAGACCAGGAAGGCCGCGCCAAAAATACCGATCTCGGCCGCTTTCACGGCCAACTCGCGCGTGGCAGGGCGCATTTCTTCCTGCTTCTTAATTGCCTGCGCGGTTTGGTTGTTCGACCAGCGACCCAGCCAGAAGATGACACCTCCGACCACGGCAAAGCGGATGGCAAACAAAAGCGAGAAGCTCATATTGCCCAGCGGAACAATGGTTTCGTCAAGCTTAGCGGTCACCAGATCCAACAAACCAACAGTATACAGCGCAGCCATTGGGATCAGAATGTACTTACCCAATAGTTTCAGGAAGGGGTCGCTGATGATCTTGTTCACAAAGGCGCGGACCGCCAGGAACAGGAAGACGCGTTTACCGAAAGCGATCACCGCGCCCGAACCAAAGATCGAGCGAGTCACTTGCTCGCCCAGTGCGGTATAGCCCCATGCCAGAAGCGGCATGGTCAGTGGCAGGAAAATCAGGGCAAACAAACGGGCCTTGGCAATCGGATGGTTACGGTCGCCATTCGGCGTCAGGATACGCGTCAGGAAGGGCTCAAGCTTCTTGTCCGTAATCACTGCCGCCAAATAGGCAACAATCAGAATGCCGAACTGAGACCATGCCGCAGGGGACAATAGCCAGCCTTCTGCGATCTCCCATCCTTGGTTCAGATAGCCCAGTGCCGTGTCCACGATCTGAGGTCTGTTTTCCATCTACTTTTCCTTGCTTTCGCACGTTCCCTGATGACACCTTTGGAAATGGATAGCGGTTTGGCCTCAAAGGGCAAGGCTTCCTTGCCGGAATGCGTGCTGTGCGGGCGCGATATCCCGCCGGATGTGGCGCAAAGCCGCCACCATCTTATCCCTAAGCTGAAAGGCGGTAAGGGCGGCAAAACCGTGCTGCTGCATCAGATCTGCCACAACCAAATTCATCTTGTGCTGAGCGAGGCAGAACTAGCGCGCAGCTATCACACGCCGGAAGCCCTGCGCGCCCATCCAGAATTGGCCAAGTTCATCCGTTGGGTCTCAAAAAGGCCACCGGATTTCTACGCCGTCACCAAAGGTCCGCGCCGCCGAAAAGGACACAATTAAGCTGAGTTAGAGCCTGTTTCATGGGATCATCCGCTTCATTGCCGCCACATGATCAGCACTTTGCGATCTAGCGTGCTCGGCAAGTTCTAAAACCGCTTCCGTCAGCGTATCAGGTTCAACCACGCGATCGATCAGACCCCATGACAGCGCCTCGTCTGTCAAGATTTTCTGGCCCGCCATCAGGATCATTTTGGCCCGCGCGGGGCCAATAAGCGCAGACATACGTTGGGGGTCGGATGGCTGGGGCAAGTAACCCAGTTTCATCACTGGATAGAAAAACTTGGCGTCTGGCACGGAAATGCGCAAATCACAGGCCAAGACCATACCGAAGGCGCCGCCCGCCAGCGTGCCGTTCAAGGCGGCGATGGTGAGACAGGGTGCTTTGGCGATGGCGCCGGACAGGCGCTCCCATACATCGTCGGTGGCCAGCCCGGCCTTTGCCTCGTCCAGATCAGCGCCGGCGGAAAACACTTTGCCCGCGCCGGTCAACACCAACACGCGCGCGTCCCCTGCCGCGTCCTGAGCGATTTGGGCGAGCTCTTCCAACATCGCTTTGGTCAGCGAGTTTGCCTTGTCCGGGCGATTGATGGTCACCACCCAGACACCGTTTTGCTTTGAAAGGTCTATCATCCGAATACGTTTGCCCGTTGCCTGATGTCGATATCACGCAGCGAGATTTCCTTGCCCAGAAACTCGTCTGCATCTTCAGAACACATCCACAACAGCGCACGCGCGGGCCATTCAGCAGGGATGTGGTCATCCCAGTTCAGCTGCGCCACCGCGTTGATGCCCGAGGATTTGATCTCGCGCTGCATTTGGGTCGCGACGGTGCCGGGGGACAGGCCGATTGCACGGATGCCCTTGCCAGAGGTTTCAAGGTGCAGTGCCTCGTTAAACATGTGCACGCCTGCCTTAGAGGTGCAGTAATGCGCCCAGCCTTCCAGCGGGCGATGCGCGGCTCCGGAACTGATCGTCAGGATCGAGCCGCCGCCCTGTTCGATCATATGCGGCAAAGCAGCTCTTGCGCCGTAATAGACACCTTTTAGGTTCACATCGATAACATGACTCCACCCTTCTGGGTCCGACGTCTCCAACGGGCCGATGGGTTCAATCACGCCCGCATTGTTGATCAGCACATCGACGGTGCCAAAGCGCCCATGGGCAAGATCTATCGCCGCTTTCACTTGGCTCCAGTTTGACACGTCACAGGTCACTGCCAGTGCACGCTCACCAATAGATTCTGCGATGGCTTGGATCTGCGCCGCGCTGCGGGCAGTTAAAACCACGTTGGCCCCGGCCTGCGCGAAAATATGCGCGGCGGCTTCTCCGATCCCACGGCTTGCGCCTGTGATCACAACGGTTTTTCCTGTCATATCATGCATATGGTGCCCTCCGTTCTCTTGATGCTAACGCAGCAAACGCGCAGATGCCAGAGACACATCTTGCGAGCGCGGGGTGCAAGGGTTACCTGAGAGGCACGTAATTGAAAGGACGCCCCATGCGCGCATCGCTTGATAGCCTGACACAACAGCTTTTGGACGCCGCACGGAAGGCGGGGGCGGACGCGGCGGATGCGTTGGCCGTAGATGGCACTTCGGTGTCGATTGATGTGCTGAACGGCAAGTTGGAGCATGCAGAGCGGTCCGAGGGCGTGGACATCGGTCTGCGTGTGATGCTGGGACAGCGACAGGCCTGTGTGTCGGCGTCGGATGTATCCGAGGCGACAATCAATGAAATGGCCGAGCGCGCCGTTGCCATGGCCAAGGAAGCGCCCGAAGACCCGCATATCGCACAGGCCGATCCCGCTGATTTGGCAACAGATTGGGATCTGGAGGCGTTAGAAATGGCAGACCCAAGCGCCGAGCCGGATCCCGCTGCGCTGGAACGCGATGCGTTAGAGGCCGAGGCCGCGGCACTCGCCGTGAAAGGCGTGTCACAGGTCAGCAGTTCATCGGCAGGCTATGGAAGGCACCAGTTCCATCTGGCGTGCTCGAACGGGTTTTCAGGGGGCTATGGCCGAACCAACCGCGCGATCTCGACCGTGGCGATCACTGGTGAAGGCGCGACGATGGAGCGTGACTATGCAGGCGAAATGCGCATTTTTCAGACCGACCTGCCCAGCGCGGAAAGCATCGGAACCAAGGCCGGTAATCGCACGGTGGAACGTTTGGGCGCGAAGAAGCCACCAACTGGGGCCTATCCCGTGCTGTATGACGAACGGATTTCAGCGTCCTTGATCGGGCACCTGCTAAGTGCCTCGAACGGGGCGATGATTGCACGTGGCTCGTCCTGGCTGCTGGATGCATTGGGTGAACAGGTACTGCCGGATGGCATCGACCTGATAGAAGATCCGCACCGCAAACGCATCTCGGGCTCGCGCCCTTTTGATGGGGAAGGTCTTCCCACGAAGACGCGCAAAATCGTCGACAATGGTCAACTGACCGGCTGGACGATGGACATTGCCACCGCGCGGCAGTTGGGGATGCAAAGCACCGCAAGCGCTTCACGTGGGACCTCTGCGCCGCCCTCGCCCTCGATCTCGAATGTGGCTCTAACACAGGGGGATTTGTCGAAAGAGGACCTGATCACGCAGATGGGCACCGGGCTGTTGGTAACCTCGATGATCGGATCCACGATCAACCCGAATACAGGCGATTATTCCCGCGGGGCATCAGGCTTCTGGATCGAGAACGGGCAGATCGCCTATCCCGTCAACGAATGCACCATCGCGGGCAATCTGCGCGACATGCTGAAGCGGATTACGCCCGCCAATGATGCCGAACCGCATCTAAGCCGCATGATCCCCAGCTTGCTGGTCGAAGGGATGACCCTTGCCGGTGACTGATGACCTGAATCTTTTGATCGACGCAGCCAAGGCGGCGGGCAACATCGCGTCTGGATTCTTCCACGGCGCGGCCGAACGTTGGGACAAACCCGGCGGGCAAGGCCCCGTAACCGAAGCGGATCTGGCTGTCGATCGCATGTTGCGGAATGAACTGACCAGCGCGCGTGCCGGCTATGGCTGGCTGTCGGAAGAGACCGAGGACACACCAGCGCGGCTGGAAGCAGAATACGTGTTCATCGTCGACCCAATCGACGGGACCCGCAGCTTCATTGAAGGCTCGACCACATGGGCGCATTCGTTGGCGATTGCCCGCAATGGAATTGTCGAGGCCGCCGTGGTCTATCTGCCCGAGCATAGCAAGCTCTATGCCGCCGCGCGTGGGCAAGGCGCGACGCTGAATGACACCCCCCTTACCGTCAGCCCCAAAGCCGAGATCGAAGGCGCGACCGTTTTGGCCGCGAAACCCAATTTCAACCCCACTTTCTGGCGGAACAGAGACGTTCCTCCGGTCGAGCGCGCCTTCCGAAGCTCTTTGGCCTATCGGTTGTCGCTGGTGGGCGAAGGTCGATTTGACGCAATGATGACGCTGCGCCCCACATGGGAATGGGACGTCGCTGCCGGGGCGTTGATCGTGGAAGAAGCGGGCGGTGCAGTCACGGATCAAACCAATGGCTTGGCGCGCTTCAACAATCCACATCCACAGCTTCACGGCATGGTCGCAGGGACCCCGCCGGTTCATGGGGCACTGATCCAACAGTTAGCGGAAACGTTAGCCTAACATCCCTGTGAAATTAGGGCATTGCCAAGCGCATCTCTATCGCTAACATACGATAGCTCTCATATGTTCAAGGATGCCGTCGTGACAGACACCCGTACCCCCCCGAACCGCCGCCCATTGACCCTTCGTGACGTATCCGAGGCCTCGGGCGTCAGCGAAATGACGGTCAGCCGGGTGTTGCGTAACCGGGGCGATGTCAGTCAAACAACCCGAGACCGCGTACTGGAAGCCGCGAAAGAGCTGGGATACGTGCCCAATAAAATCGCAGGCGCGCTGGCCTCGCAACGGGTGAACCTTGTGGCCGTGATCATCCCGTCCCTATCCAACATGGTCTTTCCCGAAGTCATGATGGGCATCAACGAAGTGCTGGATGAAACACCTTTGCAGCCAGTCGTGGGCGTCACGAACTATGACCCCAAACGCGAAGAAAAAGTCTTGTACGAGATGCTGTCATGGCGTCCCTCGGGCGTAATTATCGCAGGGTTAGAGCATTCTGATGCTGCCAAAGCGATGCTGAAGGCCGCAGGCATCCCGGTGGTCGAAATCATGGACACCGACGGCGACGCCATCGACGCCTGCGTCGGCATTTCCCACCGCCGCGCGGGTCGCAAGATGGCCAAGGCCATTCTGAAAGCGGGTTATAAAAATATTGGTTTCCTTGGCACCAAGATGCCGCTGGACCACCGCGCCCGGAAACGCTTTGAAGGCTTTACCGAAGTACTGGCCAAGGAAGGCATCGAAATCGCGGATCGCGAATTTTACGAGGGCGGGTCGGCGCTGGCGAAGGGTCGAGAGATGACCGAGGTCATGCTTGAACGTACTCCCGAATTGGATTTCCTGTATTATTCCAATGACATGATCGGAGCGGGCGGGCTGTTGTACTGCCTAGACAAGGATATTGGTGTACCAAGCCAAGTTGGGCTCGCGGGCTTTAACGGCGTTGAGCTTTTGGACGGCCTGCCCCGCAAACTGGCCACGATGGACGCCTGCCGAAAAGAAATCGGTCGTGCTGCCGCTCAGATCATTGCAGATCGCAGTACCGAAAGCGGTGATGTTGGCGGCGGTGAACGGATCGAGCTGTCACCCAAAATCGAGGCGGGCCAGACCCTGAAACGCCGCTAGACAAGCTACGCACGCTTGACTATTTCCTGCGCAATCGGCCCCGTGGCTCAACTGGATAGAGCAGCCCCCTCCTAAGGGGCAGGTTGCAGGTTCGAATCCTGCCGGGGTCGCCAAAACTGCCTGAAAAATATGGCTTATTTACAGGATGTTGTGCGGAAGACTGCAAAAAGTCCCGCCAGCTTTCGCGGCGAAATCGGCTGAAACGGCCGATTTTTCGTACAAAACCTGTACAAAATTCGCACGTTTGTGCGCATTTCGGGGGTCAATCATGAGCCGCCATAGCTTTGATCCTGAAATCGCCGGACGTGTTGGTCTGAACGCGGCGGTGATTTTCCAGAACATCACCTTCTGGATCGAGAAGAACCAAGCCAATCGCCGAAACCTTCGCGACGGTCGGTATTGGACCTACAACTCGATCTCGGCCTTTGGTGAGTTGTTCCCCTATCTGAGCGAGAAGCAAATCCGAACGGCGCTCGAAAAGCTGGTCAGCGCGGAGCTAATCATCAAGGGTAATTTCAGCGATGATCGTTATGATCGGACCTGTTGGTATGCCTTGGGCAACTCCATTTGCCCAATTGGGCAAATCGATCCGGCCGAAAGGGAAAATGATGCATTTGCCCCTGAGGGCAAGCCATCTGCCCCAGAGGGCAAATCCTATAAGAACAGATATAAACCATATCAAAAACCAGATCCTTCGCACGCGAAGGCGGCGGTGGACGATGAGATTTCAGAAAAGATTTTGTCCGCCTATCCCGAGGATCGCGTTCGCGGCAAAGCGGTCTGCGTTTCACAAATCCGCCAGGCGCTGGCCGATGGTGTGGACGCCAAAGACCTTGAGGGCGCCGTGCGGGCCTATGCGAGTGAGAGCGAAGGTTTCACCCGATCCAAGGTGTGCTTCTCCGACAACTGGTTCACCTCTGGCCGTTGGTTAAAATATCTTCACGACGTTGAGGAGGCACGAGAAGCGGGCAAGGCCAAAGAGGCCGAGTTGCTGAAAGGCTTGGCCGAATGGGTCACAGATCGCCATCCACTGTGCCGTCACATCACGCCCGGCCAAGTGACCGCCTTGCTAGCTGCAAACCTGGTCAGCCCCGCCGAAATCGAGGCCGCTGGGCTGAGATCATGAACGCAACTGATCCCCACAAAGAGCCGAGAGCAAGGTTACCCACCGATTACATCGGCGGGACTTGTGAGGGGCGGCAAGCCTCCCCTTCAAACCCCAACCAGACGCGCGCAAGCGGCGTCAAAGAGGGCCTTTCCGAGAGCGTGATCTTTCGATGCACCCCATCGGAAAAGGCAGCGCTTGTAGGCAAGGCGCGCGCCGCTGGCCTACCCAATGCCACGCTGATGCGGGAGGCCCTTGGGCTGGTCGAGGCACGTCGGCGCAAGCCCGTCCCTCGCGTTGATCCGAAGCTGACCTTTGCGATTGCCCGTGTCGGCGGCAACCTCAATCAGCTCTCCCGCTGGATCAACGGCGCGGTCAAATCCGGCCGCGCGAGCCAGATCGATGCGCTCAAGGTCGCGACACAACTGGTGGTCATCGAGCGGCATTTGGCGCAGATTGTGGCGGCGCACACAGGCGGCGGCGAATGATCATCTCGTTCTTCTCCACCGGCACAGGTGGCGGTGTAGCTCCCGTGGATTACCTAACAGCTCGCGAAGTTCTGGCCTATGACGAGAACCGCAATCTGATCCGCGACGACACCGGCCAGCCGCAAACCAAGATCCGCGACCCGCTGCCCGAGGTACTGCACGGTAATCCAGACCAGACCCGCCACCTGATCGACGCGAGCCCCAACAAGTGGAGCTATACGGCAGGTGTGATCAGCTTTGCCGAGGGCGATGATCCCAGTCCCGCCGCCCAGCAAGAGGCCATTGAGCTATTTGAGGCTCTGGCCTTTGCCGGGCTGGACAGGGATCAATACGATTGCCTTTGGGTGCGCCACTCGCATGAAGGCAACGTCGAGCTGCACTTCTGCACGCCACGCCTTGAGCTCAGCACCGGCAAGGCGCTGAACATCGCTCCGCCAGGGCATGAGAACGCCTTTGCGAGCCTGCGCGATCTGTTGAACCAAACGCACGGTTGGGCAGACCCTTTGGACCCAGAACGCGCCCGTGAAGTGAGGGCAACGATTGAAGCGCCGACGCGCGCGCAAGGTCGCGAAGCGCTGCACGATTGGATCCTCGATCAGATCAGCATCGGAACCATCACCGACCGTGCCAGCATGATCGACGCACTCACTGACGCGGGCTTCGAGATCCCCCGCGCCAGCAAAAACCACATCACCGCCCAAGACCCCGACACCGGCGAGCGCTGGCGTTTGAAAGGAGAGATTTTCCATGACGACTGGCACACCGAACCGCCTAGCAGAGAAATTGAACGCGGACCTAGAAACGATCCGGAGCGACCACGCCGCCTTGATGGCATCTCAACTGGAGAGCTTCAGGAGCGATTTCAGCAGCATTGCGACCAGCACGCTGCATACAATCGAGACCGATATCAGGTTCTTTCTGAGCGACAGCAAGAGCGAGTTGGAGAGGCGGAGCGAGACGATCAGGCGCTGGTTGACGATCTCACCTTGGGTGATCGTGGGGATGGTCTCAACCTGGATCGCGACAGTGCTGATGGCGAGTTGGTTTTGGACGGGTTTGATCACGCGCTCGGAGCTAACGCAGATGGGTATGACGCGGATCGAACAGGCGGGGCAGACATGGGTGACGCTGGACCCCGACCGGACGGAGTTGAAGACCTGCACGATGGCGCAACGGCCCATCATCTGTATCGAGATCAAGGAGCCTTAGATGACCATTCCACCGATAACACCCCTGACAGCTTTGGAGCGCGAATTGCTCGCATCCGTCGAACGGTTGGTGACGGCCTGCGAGAGCTCAGCCAAGGAATTGCACGCCTTGGAGAAACGCTCGACCAGCAGGATCGAAAGCAAGGTGAATGGCTTGGCGCACTGCGTGGCGCTATTGATGAAATCACATCTCACGTCCGTAACCACATTGGCCGACTTGCTGCGCGAGGAGCAGACTTACGAGACGCTTCAAGCGGGATTAGAGACCAGCTGGAAACTCGCGAAAGACGCCGAGAAGCGGCTGAACGAGAGTTAGACGCCAGAGATAGCCACCGCAGCGCGGGCCACTCGCTGTGATCTAACTGCAAATGTTGGCGTGGTTCGAGGGTCTGCAGCGGGAATCTTAGATTCGTTCTGCAGCAATTCACCACACGTCTGCGATTTCTTTGCTGGGTGGGCATGCGGATAAACCGGAAGTTCATGTAGAATGCAGCGAAGAGCTTGAAAGAGCCCATACCTCCCAAGTTTCTGCGTTGTGGCGAATGACCGCTTCAGAGAAAACGCCGAACGCGGGAGGCGTATTCCTCGAAGTCCGCGCCGTAGCGCGCGCGCAGCCATGGCTCTTCCGCGAATGGTGCAGCCAACAGCACGAGGACCGCGGCACTTCCGACCGGAAAGACCAGCGGTGCCGCCGTCAGCAGCATCCATCCGATGACCATGAAGATATCTGCGACATACTGGGGATTGCGGGAGTAGCGATAAAGACCGTCGGTTCGCAGATGCCCAACGGCACCGCCGGTTTGGGCGATGCCAAAGCGTACAACTTCAAACCAGACGGCTGCGTTTCCGGTGAGGATTAAAGGCACCCCGATCCAGAACCGCATCCAGTCTGGAAATGGCAGGGTCGCCCATCCAAGAATGCCAAGCAGAACAAGCACGCCGAACAAAGTGAATGTTGGAACCCAGACAAGGAAAGGCGTTCTGATCGTGTATTCTTCCGGGGGCCAGAGCCGCCGCGATGGACGCGCAAACGACCAAACGAGCGCGGCCAAGGTTCCTGCGGCAATCCCCAAGCCAAGAAGAGCAAGAAAGGCCTCCATCAGACTTCGGCATGATTGTGTGAATTGAACTCACGGCGTTCAGCGAGCGCCTGGCGCACGATCTGGAACGCTGAGGACAGAAACAAGCTGGCCATGATCGCAGCGACGATCAGGTCGGGCCAGCCGGTGGCCGTGCCCCATACGCCCAAAGCTGCTAACATCACGGCGACGTTGCCGATGGCGTCGTTTCGCGAGCAGAGCCAGACAGAGCGCACATTGGCATCCCCGTCCTTGTAGCTGACCAGCAGCAGGACGCTTGCAAGGTTTGTCGCCAGAGCCAGAGCGCCGACAACGCCCATGATTTCCGCTTCCGGTACGCCGACATAGAAAACCCGGTAGACTGTCGAGCCGAAGACCCACAGGCCCATCAGAAGAAGACTGATGCCCTTGGCGAGCGCTGCATTCGTCCGCGCGCGGATCGAAGCACCGATGACAGCAAGTGAGATGCCATAGGTCAGAGCATCGCCCAAGAAGTCGAGGGCGTCAGCCTTCAGAGCTTGCGACTGTGCGACCTGGCCTGCTGTCATCTCGACGGCAAACATCGTCGCGTTCAGCGCGATGACGATCCACAGCCGCCGTTTGTAGTCGTCCGATACGCCATCGAACTTAGCGCCATGTCCACAACACCCTGACATCACACGGCCTCCTTTAGAATGATTGGTGCCTGTTTAGGAAGAAGGTTCTCTGCGCCGCCGGGGATGATTGGCACATAGCCTTGCCTGATCCGCGCCACGCGCCGGTTCATCCAGTGCCGTATGACAAGACGATAGAGCAACCCGCGAAAACCGGACAGCTGGTGGTGGTCCTTGTAGAAATCATCCGGACTGTCAAAGACATCGAAGTCGTGGTTGATCCCGGTCTTCTGGATGTATGTGCTTTGGCCAGACCACTCGACGGGCGGGGCCTGAAGGCAATCTGTCCCCGCGCCATAGGCACAGAGCGACGTGCGATCCGGAAAGGTCTCCTGAAGCGCTCCCAGAACGCCTTGATCGAGGATAAACCCTTCGAGATTGATCCACTTGCCGTCGATCAGAACTTCCACCCAGGAATGGATGATGCTTCGGGGGGCCAGCGGGAAAACCAACTCTGGCACAACGCCACGCTGCAAGCCCTTGTCGATGGTGAAACCATGAAACCGGCAAGGGATATTCAACGCCCTGAGCAGTGCCATCAGAAGCGTGCCCTTGGTGTTGCACTGCCCATAGCCGTCCGCCAGCACTCGGGAGGCAGGCAGCGCATCGTCGCTGTTGTATCCGAACAGGATTTCGTTCCGCACGAAATCATAGGCCGTGCCGACGCGTGCGGTGGGGTCAAGAGAAGACCACCCGCGCTCGGCGATCAATGCCTGGATCGCATCGGATCGAAAATCGAGTATGGGGGTTTCGGCGAGGTATTTCTGGGACATGGTTCACTCTGGTTTCAGCGTCCCAACTGATATACGATCTCTAGTGACTAGAGGTTCAAGAGGTATTTTCATGTTTTCCATTGGCGAGCTATCGCGGCGCACGAACGTCAAGGTTCCAACAATCCGCTACTACGAAGAGTCTGGGCTTCTCGACGCACCGGAACGGACTGAAGGCAATCAGCGTCGGTATGATGCGGCGGGGCTGGAGCGCCTGAGCTTCATCAAGCACGCCCGCGACCTCGGCTTCTCGATTGAAGCTATTGCTGCCTTGATCGAGCTACAGGGCCACCCGGACCGGTCGTGTGCAGAGGCCAATGATATTGCGACGGCTCAGCTCTCGGACGTGCGCGCAAAGATCAAACGCCTCCGCGCGCTTGAGAAAGAACTGGTGCGGATTTCCAACGGCTGCGATGGCGGCGGAGTGACCGAAGACTGCTATGTCCTGGCTTCTTTGTCGGATCATGGCCTTTGCGAGCGCGATCACTGAAAAGGTAAAGCAGACTATCACATCGTATAGCCAAACGTCGGCAAAGTCCGCACTGCGGACACTGGACTTGACAGTTTCGAATGACTGCAACGCGGACGAAGATGCCGTTCGGCACTAAAGCACAAGCGTCTGGATTAACGAAAGGCTACAGAATCCCGAGTTTTGTTGGCGCAAATGTTTGACAGAAAACAAAACCTGAAGGCTAACCTTAATTAGACATGCTTTATTCTTGCTATGAAGCCAGAGGTTTCTCTCATGTTGACCAGACGGTATTTTGGCCCGAGGAACTCATTGTATAGTTGGAGATGTGCATTGAAGGAGGACGAAGAGGCGCGGTCCCAGTAGTTTGAGGACCAAGCTTCGAGTTCAGTGAAATTACTAGACGGTCCAAGTGCCGTTTCTCTCGCTAACAGGTTATTTCTGCTTTCGGACCAAGGAATATCTATCCAAATCAAGCATGTGGCACGTTCCATTATCGGGATGACCAGCCAACCATAAACACCTTCGATAATCCACTGATCGTTTTTGGCTTCTCTGACAGTTTTCTCAATCGCGGCAGACCTGGTCTCTTTGCGGCTATAGTCACCTTCAATCCATCGTATCTGATCGAGATCGACGACCTTCAATGATAGCTTTGCGCCCAATTTCTTTGAAAGCCAGCTCTTGCCGGACGCCGTATTACCGATGATGACCATGCGATCAAATTGGCCGGCAAGAACACCATCGCTTTGATGCATTCCTCGTCCCCCTTTCATGTAAAGCACAAGAGCTGACATTAGCCGCTTTGCAGCAATTATGAAAGGTAGGGCTCATTCCGGCCGTTAGCTGCGTTTTGCACCAAGGTCCGCACTGAGTATCGTTAATGCTTGAAACAGTTCTCTCTGTGCCAGGTTACAAACTCAGTCCTTGGCTGGTTGGCGAGGCGGTCCGGCACCAGGATCTTGCCGGACGAGTTAATCATCGACGTCACGGCTTCGATGTCGTTGCTCTGACGGGAAACCAGAATTGTCAGGTCGTCAGCCAACCCAACGAGGCCGCGATCAAACATCCAATGCGCAGTTCCGGACAGGGCGAGCCCGTTGCTAACGATGTCGGGGCCGTCATGCTCTACCGGTCTGATATGAGCGGCTTCCACCTCAGCGCGACCACCACCATTGATCAGACGCAAGCCAGTGATGGCGCAGCGTTCGCCATAGGCGCGCAGGACATTCTTTCTGAAATTGCGGTCGCGAACCGCGCGATTGGTCAGCTGGTTGACGCGTTCTCGAGCGGGCATGTGTTGGAAAAGTGTCTGCGCGTCATGAAACCCTGGCAACTGCATCGTGTCGCCTACGCGAGGCAGGATGTCCTCATCTCGCCCAAGACCACGTTCGACTATTCGGGCAAAGTCTTCAGCTGAAAGGGTTCTTACCGCCGCTTGCGCGCGTCCGGAGATCTTGCCTTGATCGTTCAGCAATCCTCTTTCGATGATTGAATTCTCGTCTCGGAATGAAACAGGGTCGCCGAAATCAAGATACGTTCCCGGCTCAATCACCGCCAAGAACATGTCCTGCTTCCTAGGATCCGGAATGATCTCCTGGACTTTGGCGACAGCAAAGTACCCTTTGGTCTCTTTGACCTTGCTTGGCTCCAGGTAGACGATCCAATCCCCTTCGCACTGTTGGGCACGCGAGAGGTATTGCTTGGGAAATTGATACCGCTCCGAGGGAATGTCGTCGTAGATCGAGTCGCTGCGATGGATGAAGATACCGAAGGCCATCGGATCACCCGCGTTGAAGGCGTTCCAGTTTTCGATCGGCTGCGCGGAGGGTCAATACCGCACCTGTCAAAAATGGAAGTGCAAAGCCAGCCGCAGCGATGGCAAAAATCATGATGGCCGCCAAAACCGAGTATTCGGCGGACTGTTGTGCCAATGACAATTGACCTAAGCCAATCAGGTAAAAGACACTGGTTCCCAGGAAGATCAGGTAAAGCGGGCCAAAGGGTTCGATCACCTCACGGCGGGTGCGCTCCAAGACTGAGTGTCGCAACATGTTCCAGCGTTTGCTTACCTTGTTCACCAGATTACTCCCTTACCAACTCGATCCATGTGTGCACGTCATCATCCGTCACTTCACGGCCTTCGACTTGCGATTGATACCAGCGCGCTACGATGGCCCCGCGCTTCTCGCTTTTGACTTTTATGCCCTCGTCGGTGAGGTGCTTATCCAGCGAGCTTTCGATGTGTTTGAGGGCCTCGAAATCATGCCCAGCCCGAATGGATTTGGTGCCGAGCAGTAGCCAAGCGACGTCAACATCGTAGCGGCTTTGCATCTTGACGAGGGCCTCGACCGGGACGCCGCGTTTGCCCTTTTCGTAGCTGTGATAGGCACGATGTGACACGCCAATAGCTTCAGCCATAGCGGCCTGCGAGACGCCTATCTCATTGCGACAGATCGCGAGGCGAGCGCCAATCTCTGCAAACAATTCAGCATCATCTCGCACCATGCAAGTTTCCCAATTGACGAGTGCGCAATTTTGTATAAACATAGCACAAAATGACGCATATTTACGGTTTGATCCATCTGACCACGTCAGAAGGTGCAGAACAAGCGATTCCATGCGCATCGCCGATTCAAATTAAGCGGACAAGGACGACTGAAATGGCCGAGACCAACTATTCAGAAAGCTCTCAGATCCTGGGGCTTGGGAAAACGCCCGCTCAATGGGTCGAAGTCATGGCCGGGATGGGGATCGATATTTCTGAACGCACTTTGCGCGAACGGGCCAATGAGACGGGCGCTTTTTATCGCCTTGGGCGGACCATGCTCATCACGCCCGCGCAGATTGATACGATTTTTGAAGGAGGCCAGTCATGCCGCTCCAAATTTACAAGAGGGGCCGTGTCTATTGGGCCAAGGGGTGGATCGAATACAACGGCAGGCCAATCGCCGGCCCATACCGGCGAAGCACTAAGGCATCTACAGAAGAGGGCGCACGGGACTGGATAAATCGCGAGACCGAGCTTCAGATACGCCGCCATGTCGTTGGCGATGAGCCGAGCAAGACGTTCTCGGACGCCATCATGCTCTACAATGCCTCTCCCAACACCGCGAAGCAGTTAATCCCGATTGTCGAGGAGATCGGTGACATGCCCTTGGGCGCGATCTCAGGTGCGCTTCTGAAGGGTCTTGGTCCAAAGCTGAAACCTAAGGCTTCGACCGATACTTGGTGGCGGGAGATTGTGACGCCAGCGAGTGCGGTCATCAACAACGCGCACGAGCTGGAAGGAACGCCGCTGATCCGGGTGAAGCCTTATGACAAGTTCGAACGGATTGCTCAGGATAAACGCCGAGGGAAGCTCAGCCGTGTTGAACGCAAACCTGCCGATAAGGAGTGGATCGAGGCCTTCTGCCGTGCGGCTGATCCATACAACGCTGCTTTGGTCCGGTTTATGTTCGAGACGGCGGCGCGGATCGATCAGGCTGTCTCGATTGAGCCTGACGATCTGCGCCCAGCCGAGAACAAGGTCAGGGTGAAGGCGCAAAAGGGCCACCCGGAAAGCTGGATCACGGTTTCGCCTCAGATGATGGACGAGTTGCTGGCCTTACCGCCCAAGCGGCCAAAGAACCGCAAGACCGGCAAGTTCATGAAGCCCCGCGTGTTCGGCTACGGCAGCTCTACCGGCTACAACACGCGCTGGAAGACGATCTGCAAGAGTGCAGGCATCCACTACCTCTCAGCGCACCCGGCAGGGCGGCACGGGTTCTTCACTGAATTGGTCGTGCGCCAAGGCGTCGATCCTGTCACCGCCGCCAAGGCTGGCCGCTGGTCTGACCCCAATTTGCCCATGCGCATCTACGCCCATGCGGAGACGGATGAGGCCGATGTCAGGGCCCGTTTTCGTACAAACCACGTACAGGCGGACACTGTACAAACTCCCAAGAGCAAGAAATCACAGAAGGAATAACGCTATGAACGGTTCCCTCCTAAGGGGCAGGTTGCAGGTTCGAATCCTGCCGGGGTCGCCAGAACTTCCTCAACCATTCAAGTTTTCTGTTTCATGCGGAGCTGGCACATTGTTCGTGGAATGTGAACAAAAAATCCGGAAGCTGCAAAGCGTCTGCGGATAGATTGGTAAAGAACATCCGCCGCGAAATCAGACAGACCTGCTCGGCCAAGAGTATCCGCGTTTTTTGGCAAGGTTTCGCGGAGGAAACGGGATCCCGGCTCTGTGCCGTCGGGAAGGTACCGCCGAGAGCAATTTCTATGGCCAGTCGAAGCAGGAAAACGCTGCCCACCTAGTGACACAGTGCATCAAACCACATTTTCAAAGGTTAATACGCTGCATTCAGATCCATGAGCATGAAGAGCCGCATACTTCTGAAAAGCTACAGCAGCCGGAGCGTCCACAAGAGCCTAAACAACATCACTCCTGCCGACATCCGCTTCGGCCAAGACTAAGCCGTTCTCAGTGAATGAAAAAATCAAGAATCAGACGATCCAACACCACTGCCGACAGCACCAGAAACAAACCCCGAAATCGGTCGCACAGAAAAGCTGAGGCAGCCTTCTAGAACTTGGCGATGAGATTAATGAACGCACCTTTGTCGTCGAATGTCATATCGGTCAGGTCATCGCTGAAGCTGCCAAAGTTATATCCGACACCAATCTTCGCGTTCTCACCCACATGCCGATAGACCGCGCCAAGGAAGCTGGATTCCGACAATCCGGCTTGTTTTGCTTCGAGGTGGCGGGCTTCGAACAACATATCCCAGTTATGGACCGCATGGTATCTGGCGTTCAGCACGGCCAGCCCAGCATCATTCTGTTGGAATGCCACGTCTTCGCTGGGCGATGACATGGATTTCCGCAGCCCCAGTTTCCCGCCAACAGTCCAGAATTGGTTCAGGTCATACTCGGCATCAAAAGACAGGATATGGCTTTCCTGACGTGTTCCGCGCTCTCCGGTATTGTCGACCACCTGACCAAGCGAGTCATGGAAATAGCGATACTGGAACAACAGGTTCAATCGGTCGTGCAGGACTGGACGATAGGCAAATCCCAACACAGCATCGGTGTAAACACCGTTATCCAAAGCGGGGTCGACGCTGTCTACGTTGCTGTGCTCAGCTGAAAAGACCACGCGGCGGCTGTCATCAAATTTGTATTGTCCGGAGGCAGCAATTCGCCAAGCGTCCGCATCCCGGATCGTACCCGAGGTGATACCGCGATCTCGGCGATACTCGACCGTTGCTGCGGCGGTCAAAGCGTTTCCGTCATCGTACCGAACACCCAACGAAAGCGCATTGCGCTCATAGTCACCGTTCACGTTGTCATCAATGCGGCCCATTTCGAACCCGGCCGAGAAGGTCAGGAACTCACCATGTGTATATTCAGCCCCATAAGCGCTGACCAATGACCGGTGCCGGCCAAAAATATCATAGGTGTTTTCGCCATAGATATTCACGGTATCGCTGACCTGGCGTTTTCCCCCCAATACGAAACGTCCATTGTCCGTTCCGGCAAGGTCAACGCCGGACAGCTCGCGCCCGGGTTCCAAGCGATAGCCAAAATAGGCGCTGTTATACCCGTCCGAGGAATAGTTGAACATTAGCTCTGCGCCGACCCCCAACGTACCGTCTGATACTTCGCCGGCAACCGTCCAATGGTCGGCAAAGCGATATTCTGCGCCAACGCCATAGCGATCATTGCGGCGCAATCCGCCTGTGCGCTCTAACGTTTGTTGTCCAAAGACATAAAGCCCAAGGTCTTCACTGTGTTGATAGCTCAAACGGATCGCGGCATCCGTACGTGATCCAGTTTCATCTGCATCGCCACCCGGCGTAGAGCGGTCCAAATGCTCGACCCCAAATTCAAGCGTGACTCTGTCGGTTGCTTTGAAGGTAAGTTCGGCTCCGATTTCGGTCAATTCACGGCCGGTACTGTCTTCGAAATCATCCGCATAAAACCGGAAGCCCAACCGCTCGGTTGGCTCCACTTCAAGCGTCAGGCCCCAAAGCTCTTCGTCATTGGCGACTTGATAGTCCAACGTCGAAAACCCTGCCGATCGCTTTTCATAATACCCCGTGACCCGTCCCGGCACAGCAATGCCAATATCCGAAAACTCGGCCTGTCCGCGGGCGCGCCATGCTTCACCAGTGCCATCGGTGACCCCTGCCGTGTCGTTTGTCGTGACGATCAGCCCGCCATCTGAGCTGATGGAACTGTCGAAACCCGGCCCCTCGGTTTCGGCGTATTCCAGTTCAACATAGCTTTCTTCAGCAACCTGCAGCCGCACATCCGCCCCGATCGCCGTTTGATCGGCAATATCGGTTTGTTCGACCATTCCAGTTGCACCGATCCGCAGACTGTCGCTAACCCATGTTTCAACGCGACCACCATAGGACAACCCGTCTAGATCGGTGGCGTTCGGCGTGTATTCGTATTGGACAGCCAGTCGAAGGACTTGTTCGCTGCTTGGGCCCGAGACCAGGTTGCCCGATCCCACAAACCCGCTGAGCGGAGAAGTTAGCGTGATGACACCTTGGCTATAGTCAATCTCGTAATCGACGCCATGTGCCAGTGCCGTGGTTGAAACAAGTCGCCCCGTGCGTTTGTCGCGAAGTTCAACCGAAATGGTCTCGGAGCCCAGCATCAGATCATCACGCGTCAGGAAATAGACGGACCCACCGGTTCCCTCGAAATACTCGCGACCTGGCAATCGGTCTGGGCTGGCTGCATAAGCCTCGGCCGACAGAACAGATTCACCGTGCGAGGTTTGCGCTTGCGACCGGAACAATGCTTGCGCCCCGTATAGGGTGCGTTCATTGCGCAAGTAGGTGCTGTTTTCGATTTGGCTTTTATAGTTGCCCCACAAGATGTGGCTGCCGTCTTTGGCAAACTTTAGATAGATTTTGCCATCCGATGGGGCGCCGTCAATCAACGTGCTGTCATCGCCGAACGTGGGATAGGCATCTTCCAAAACCATCCGCCGTAGCCGCGCCTGAGGGTCTTTTTCGTCAAGATCTTTGAACAGGTTCTTGAACTCGTCTTCGCCCGTGTCGATGCGGGCCGTGATGTCCCAGCCATTTGCGGTATTGCCAGTAACAAAGCCCGCGATGCGCCCATATCCATAGTCGCGTTCGAACGGGCCACCGGCGGCCTCTACGCCACCTTCAAATTTGCGTCCGAAGGTCAGGTCGACCGCCCCAGTACCGAACCATTCGGTGCGCGGGATCGAGATCTGGCGCTCGATATATCCCGGTGCAGCCCCGGCAACGCGCACGCCGACCGGGTGATCCCCCGGTGGCAAAATACGTTGCACGACGAACCGGCCTTCGGGATCGGCTTTGATCTTTTCACCCATCGTGTTGACGGTCGCGCCCGGAAGCGCGCTTGAGCCACTGACGGTTACCGCACCACCTCGCACCGGAATGCGCCGGCGCGAGGTCCGGTCCGCACCGGCCTCGGTTTCTTCAGTTTCGGCGTCAAACGCAGACAGCGGCGAAATCTCGATCGGGCTGGTTTCATCGTATCGGCCGAACTTGTCATAAACCCGGTGTACGATCGCCAGACTATCCCCTTCGGGCATGGTGAACGCGGCATCGCCATTGGCAGCAATCGGCACCACCAAAACTGTTCGCGCACCCCCCAAAGCACCGCGGTCTACAACACGAACCTGCGCGCTTGATACAAATGCCGGATAATTCAACTCGCTGCGCACCCGCACGGTTTCGCCGGGTTTCGGTTGGGCGTCATTCAACACCAACATCGTCAGACGCGGCTGCACCCCTAACCCGTCAAATTTAACCTGAATGTCGGCATCAGCCAGCGCTTGGTCGACTTTGCGGACCTCGGTTGTGATGGCCGGATCACCTGCGAATTGCTCGTCATCAATCGAGATGCTGAACCCATCTTGCGCATGGGCTGCACCTGACAGGGCCAGCACCGATGCGCTGCACACCAAAGTAAGCTTGTTCAACCGGTTCATCATCTTGTTCCTCTGGACGCTCATTGTTGGCGCACCACATTTGTGTCGACCTCAAGTCGATAATTTCCGTGCCAGTGACGCTTCAGCAGATCGCGAACAGAACGAAGGCGCGCGCGTGCCGTCGATGGCGCTTCGCCACGTCCAAGCACATAGGTCACATCGATCACGGTTTCTTTGGCTTTGATTTGGTTCACCAAAGCTTTAAGCGCCCGCTCAAGTTCCGCCTTCGGCATTGCGGAGCCAGCTGCAAATGCGCTGGCGCTTAGGTCAATGTCCACAACGCTGCCTATCGCTGCACCAAAGTTCAGTTTAGCAATCTTGCCCGGGGTCAGGCGGATAACGCGCGGATTTTCGGTTGTGACGCGGAACCCAGTCGGCAAGGTCCGGTCATCCAGCTTCAGTTGGAAATTGGACCCGATCGTGCGCGGCAATGCTGCACAAGGCACCGAGAAGCGGCCAAACTCATCCGTGGTGATGATCGTGCCATTCGGGGACACCAAACGCACATCAGGCAGGCCAGGCTCTTGGGTATTTGGCCGTTTAGGGTTAGGAGCCAGTTTGCCCTTCGATCCCGCATATCGCTGATCATCGAAGATCCGTTCGGCCAAATTACCCGGCCCGTCCTGATATCCGTTGCGGTTCTTGTCGTTAAACACTTTGCCAATCACATCCGAGCAATCAAAGACATGTTCCGGCCGGATTTCGATATCAGCAGTGGCGATATTCGACACCACGTTACCTGAGGCATCCTGCACCCATGTGCGGTTTGTCAGGGTCCCAAAATTACCGCGAGATGCGATGCGGGCAGCGAAAGTGATTTCCACCAGATCCGTCGGGGCAAGAGTTTCTCTCCAGATCAGCCTGCGTCCTGCAACGCGCGGTTCGATCGCGGCGCCGTTCAAGCGGGCCGTACCAGGTGTATACAGAACGCCCGGCGGCAATTCGTCGATCAACCGCGCATTGCTATAGGTGACACCCGAGACGTTTTCGAAGGTCAGCGCATAGTTCACAGTCTCGCCGAACACAGCCGTTTCACGGTCGACGGTTTTGGTCGCAATGATCGGCAAGGTGGATCCACAATTCTTCAGCGGAATGTTGTTGTTCAGCAAGATCGGATCGCCCGCTTCGATGTCGAAGACGAAATAGAATGTGTTCGCCGAAGCCGAGGGATCAACCAGCGCCGAGCCGTCCGCATTGACCGAAGATCCGATCAAAGCAGGGTTGTCCGGCAGAAGGCTGGTTGCATCCAATGTGCCCGCCGGGGTGCGCGCTGTCGAAGGCTTGCCCGATGATGGGTAAGTCACGCTCAGCGTATAGGTGCCAGGTGCCGTGACGTGGAACTGATAGAATCCAGTCGAGCCATCGCTATTGATGAAGATAGGCCCGCTGTTGCCGTTTCCGGTTTGGGTGAAGCCCCCCCCTGAGACACTGATCAGCCCGCCAGACAAGACACTGCCGTTTTCCTCGCAATAGAAGTATCCGGTCGGGTCAAAATCTTCGTAATCAGGGATGCCGTCGCCATCAACATCGCTTGGTGTAAGCGCGCCATCGGCGTCGGTGGGCGTCGTCAACTGAGTTGACGTCGCACTTGCGGTGTTTGGCGCAGTGGGGAAGCCATCGGCGGTCGAATACACGATGGTGATCGTGATGGTTCCGACCTCGCCGGGGTCAAGGGTGGGATCGCCGGTCAAAAGTGCGGTGTCTGCCACCCCATCATAGGTGCTGCTGGCGGCTCCGCTGGTGAAGCCTGTGGCGCTCACCAGAACCGGATAGTCAGGATGCAATGTTGCAGGCGATAGGAAGGCTGCCAGATCATCCGTGACCTGAATGCCCGACTGCGTGATGTTGCCCGTGTTGGTGACGGTAATGGTGAAGGTCGACTGTTCAACTGTGTGGAAAAGTCGCTCTGGCGCGCCAGCAGCTTTGGTCACGCCAAACTCGGGCGCTGCCGCAATTGGGGTCAAGGTCGGGTCGCTGTCCCCAACGCCATCATCATCGGATACATCTGCCACCGGCCCGCCAAGCGGCGTCGAGGCATTGGCCGTCACCGTGTTGATCACCCCGCCATTGTTGACATCATCCTGCGTCAACACATGGGTCAAGGTATAGGTGGCGATCTCTTGCGGGATAAGCGATCCCGCAGGTGACGGAGGAGTTCCGTCATTGCTGACAAAACTGGGCGATGGGCTTCGCGGATCGCTGCCGTCAAGTGCCGTCAACTGATCGGTCAAAGCAATCCCGCTTAGGGTCACGTTGCCGGTGTTCTGCACGGTGATTTCATAGACGACGTTTTCGCCAGCGCGCGTTCCGGCTGACACTTCACGCTTGATCACAACCATCCCCGGTGCTGGCGGGATTGCCAGTTCGGTTGGGTCATTGGAGTTGTTGCCATCCAGCGGATCATCATCCGCTGAAACATCGCTGATCGGGGTGTTATCTGGCGACAGGCCATTCACAATTGCACTGTTGCGCAGACCGCCCGCGTCTACATCGTCTTGTGTCAGCGTGTGGGTCACGCGCCAGACCGCGTCCTGTGTCGGAGACAGCGGAACAGGCACATTCATCGGTACAGCCGTTGCGGCAACGGTTGAACCATCGAACCGCGACAAGTTGTCGGTTACAGACAGGTTGGTCAGATCTTGGTTGCCTGTGTTTGTCGCCGTGATTTCAAATACAACCTGGTCACCTGCCACTGACCCGGCGGTCAGAATGCTTTTGACTACCGTCAACTGCGGGTCTGTGACGACATTAAAGATGGTCGGATCATTGGTTGTGTTACCGTCACTGTCATCACCATCATCTGATACATCTGTGGCTGACCCGCTGCCTGCAGGGCCATCAGCAGTAACGGTGACTTGGTTGCTTAGACCAGCGTGGTTCAGGTCGATCTGGCGTAAAGTGACCGAGGCCGAATAGATCCATGTTTCGCCCACATCCAGCTCGCCGTCGCCATCGGTGTCGCTTGCCGGATCCAGCGCAAATGGCGCGTCCAGTTCTGCAGCAGCACCCAGAAGGGTTTGCATCTGATCGACAACATTCACATTCACCAATGTCACGTTGCCGGTATTGGCAACAGACAGGCTGTAATCCACAACACCGCCTGGCACCGACGGACCACCCAGAACCACCTTTGTCACTTCAAGCGCGGGGTTTCGGGCCGGGCCGGGCGTAGTCAGGCTGTCTGCTGCCCCAACCGGAGTCGAGAACGGATCGGTGGCCGAAGCCGTGGCGTTGTTTGTGATCTCGCCATCGTCAACCATGTCTTGAGTTACAGTGATGTCAAAGTTGCACCCGCCCGTGGTTACACCCGGAGCGATGGATGGAATCGTACACACATCTCCACCACCCATCGGGTCGTTCACCACGACATTCGACAAGGTTGTGTTGCCCGTGTTCTCGACTTCGAACGAATAGGTCAGCGTTGTGCCCACTGGGCCAAATGGCGACGGTGTCGCTGTTTTGGTCAGCTCCATACTGGGGTCCGAGGCAGGCATTGGCACGTCAAGCGTCGCGAAATCAGTCACAGATCCGCCCTGCGGATCGGTGCTGGCAACGTCTGCACGGTTGGACAGGATACCTGCATCCACGTCATCTTGCGTGACGGTGTAATCCCCGTCGCACTCCAGCGTATCGCCGCGATCAAGCTGGGCAATGCTACAGCTGAAGCCGGGCAGCAAGGGATCGGTGATATTCACATTGAACAGCGTCTGGTTGCCAGTGTTTTCGGCAATCAGCGTATAGGTCAACACTTGGTCCACCGCAGTAACCGGCAGGGTTGCAACCGATTTGGTCAGCTCGATCGCCGGGGTGCGGTCGGCATCGGTCGTTACGTTATCAGGCGGGCTGACAACAGGAGTATCATCAACGCCATAGACGGTTTCGGCATAGGCTTCGTTGAAAACAAACCCTCGGTCCAGATCATCTTGGGTGACGACATAATCGCCCCCACAAATGGCCTGCTCGCCTGCACGGAAGTCATTGTCGATGGGGGGATCCGAGGCCCAACACGTGATCGAGGGCAGCAGGCTGTCTTCCACCGTGATCGGATCAATCAACGTGCGCGTGCCGCTGTTGGTCACGATGAATTCATAGCTGATGATGTCGCCCACTTCGTCGAAGTCGGCGCCCGAGGCAAGCACTTTGTCAATCGTCAAAGCCGCAACGCCTTGATCCGGAATGGTTTCCGAAGTTTGCGGGGACGTCGTGGTGGACGAGCTGCCAGCAGCTAGGTTCGTCACAGAACCAATATCCACATTGGTGGCCGTCACCGTATATGTGCCAGTACAGACAAGCTCTTCCCCCGGTGCCAGCTCATCGCCCGGAGGCGTTGGGCACGAGATATTTCCGGCCGAGATCAGGTTATCGGTGATGGTAAACGGCCCAACCTGTGTCGTGTTTCCTTCGTTGGTCAAAGTATAGGTATAATTCGCAATTGCACCGGTGAAGAAATCCTGCGCGGGCATTGGATCAGCCACTTTTACCAGCGACAATTCGTCATTCTGCACCGCGTTCACCGTCACGCTGTCAGAAGGTGAGGTCGTCGCCCCACTGGATGCGGTTGCAGTGTTGGTGAAGGATCCGTTGTCAATGTCGTCCTGCGTTACGGAATAGCTGCCGCTACAGGCCAAGGTCGCTCCGGGGGCAAGCCCGCCCGCTGGCATCGGATCACAGGTGACGCTTCCGCCCTGCGCTTCGATCAATGGATCGCTGACAGCGATCGCATCCGTCAACGTGACGTTCCCGTCATTGGTGACGGTAAAGTCAAACGTAATGACCTGATCCACGGTGTCATATGATGTCGGCGATGTTGGGGCCAGTTCCTTGTCGATCAACAAAGCGGGCGCGGCGGTTACCGGCACTTCGGTCGGATCGTCGGTGGTGTTGCCGTCTCCATCATCGCCATCATCGGTCACATCTGTGATGGTGCCTCCGCTGGGCGGAGTGCCGGTGACAATTGCGCTGTTACGCACGCCGCCTGCATCAATATCAGCTTGGACCAGCGTATAGCGCACTTCATAGGTCGCAGCTTCGTTGGGAAGCAACGTGCCAGCACCCGAACCAAGCGTTGAACCTGTGAAGATCGCGGCTGACGGGGTCAGCGGTGTTCCGTCCCAACGGGTCAGCGTATCCGACTGGACCCCAGCGCCAGTCAAAGTCACGTTGCCGGTGTTGGTCACGGTGATTTCAAACACCAGCTCGCTGTCGACTTCTCCGACACCTGCAATCAGCGTTTTCTCGCCCTCAATGCCAGGAGTAGACGGGATGGCCAGAACGGTTGGATTGTCTGCCCCGTTTGCAGGGTTGCCGTCATCCGAAGCATCGGAAACGGGCGCGTTGCTGGGCGACAGGGCTTGTGCAGTGGCCTGGTTGCTGACGCCGCCAGCGTCAATGTCGTCTTGAGTCAGCGTATGGGTGAAGGAATATGTCCATTCCTCGTCCACTTCCATCACGCCACCGACACCTGCATCGCCACTGACATATTGCGGCGGGGCAGCGGGTGTGATGGTGGATCCATCCAGCCGCTGGAATGTATCGCTCAGCGTGACCGTATTCAGGTTCTGGTTGCCAGTATTGGTGACGGTGATGGTGAAGTTCAGCACCTCGCCCGCAACCGGCGGTGAGGACAAGCCACCGGTGGCCAATGTCTTAAGGACAGTCAGTTCCGGCGCCGCAGGTTCCACGCTGACCGACACATTGTCACTGTCCGTTATATCCGGCAGCCCATTCGGCGGAGTGGCTGTGACGGTCGCCACGTTGTCCAAGGACACCTGTTGGTCGATATCGTCTTGCGTCACGGTATAGGACGCCGTGAAGGTCACGCTGTCGCCAGGTGCAAGTGTATCCCAGACACCATTTGTGGCGGCATCGCTACTGTCATTTGCAGGGGCCGCATCGGTATCAATGACCTCGTCCCCGACGGTCAAGGCAACCGTGCCCGCAGCACTGGTATGCTGGTCGTCCACGCTAACATTTGTCAGGGTGACATTGCCGTCATTGGTCACGGTATAGGTGTAGTCGATCACATCATCGACTGCGGCACCGGTAGTGATCGAAGCATCTTTGACGATCTGAACCGAAGGAGTTTGCACAACAGGCAAGGTCACGGTGTCGGTTTCGGGGCCTTGCGTCGCGGGCAAAGGCACCTCGGTCGACGAAACACGGGCAATGTTGGTCAGGCTTCCGCTGTCAAAGTCGTCTTGCGTTACTACATAGGACGCTGTGCAGGTGAGGGTATCACCCAATCCCAGCTCACCGCCCGGAATTGGAGGGCAAGATACGCTGGCGATTTTGTTGTCTGTCACATCCGGCAAAGCGGTCAACGTGATGTTGCCTGTGTTAGTCACCAGATAGCTGTAGTTGATGGTTTGTCCAACCGACGTCACCTCGGTCACATCTGCGGATTTATCAAGCGAGAATGCCGGAGCGTGATCGGGGCCACGGACGAAGATGTCATCATCATCGCTGACAGGTGTCGCCGATGGGGTGGCATCGGTTGCCGTGGCGCGCGCGATGTTGGTAAACCCGCCAAAAGTCGGAGCGGCACCATTCACCGCATCAACATCATCCTGAGTGACCGTATATGTGAATGTGCACAAAGACAGTTCCTGCCCGACGTTCAAAGTGCCGATATTGCAAGATGCTGGTGTGACCGGAAGGTCATCAGTGATAACCACGTTCTCAAGCGTGACATCGCCAGTGTTGCGCGCCAGAACCGAGAATGTGACCGTGTCGCCTTCTGCCGTAAAGACCGGCGTGCCAGGAGCAACGGCTGGAGTAATGGTCTTTTCAATCTCAAGACCTGGTGTGGGCGCAGCAAGCGTGACAACAGCGTCATCCGTCAGTGAAATAGTCGTGCCACTTGGATCAACACCTTGGACCGATCCCACATTCACAAGGCTTTGTGCGTCGAAATCGGTCTGAGTTACCGTATAATTGCCAATACAAACGATCGATTCCGTTGGGGCAAGGGAAACAGGCCCAGATACAGGATTGCCTTCATGCAGACAGGTTAGATCTGGCAAATCTGGGTCCAGAACCTCGGTATTGCTGATGGTCTGGTTGCCGTCATTTGTTGCTGTCAGCGTAAACTCAATCACATCGCCTTCAGAAGCGGGCGACGGGCCATCGGTGATAATTTTGCTAAAGTCCAACGAGGGATCAACGACGGCATTGACGGTTTTGTCGTCATCGTTCGACAGTACTGTGGTTTCGAACAAAGTGCCGGGTGCAAAGATCGTAGACGCGTGGGCCGTGTTGGTCACAAAACCTGCGTCGATATCTTCCTGTGTCACCAGATAATCTGCGGTACAGGTGGTTGTTGCGCCGACGCCAAAATTTCCGTCTTCCGACGCATCGTGGCACAGTATGTCATTCGTGAATTTATCATCCGTGATCGAGATATCTTCAGACAACGCTACGGACGAGTTGTTGGTGATGGTATAGGAATACGTCACCACATCATCTACCGCTGCATAGGTCACGTCTGTTGGAACGCTGTCTTTGACCAACTCCAACGAAGGCGTAGCGGATACCGGATAGATGGCATCATCCTCGGCCGAGGTGACAGTGTTGCCGTCATAGGTGCCCGATGCAGTCGCGATGTTTGTTACAGACCCGAACGGGATATCGCTTGAAGTCAACGTATATGCACCGGTGCAGGTTGTGTCATCGCCGGGGGCAAGTTCGTTTGGAACCAGCGGTGGACAGGCAATTCCGACAGCCCTGTCGTCATCAATCGTAATCGGCCCATCGATGGTGACGTTTCCTGTGTTAGTCACAAGAAACTCGTAAGTCAGCACGGTGCCTTCGTCGAACGTATCCGGAACAGCCATCAACAGCGACTTTTCCAGCGTCAATTCGGGATTGGTTGCGGCATTCACGGTGACGGTGTCCGTGGGGGACACGACCGGCGTTCCGTCTTGAACCGTTTTACCGGATGCGATGTTGGTGACAGAGCCGTTGTCCAAATCTTCCTGTTCAGCGGTCCAGATGTGGGTACATGTTACCTGATCACCGGGTGCAAGCGGACCAGCGCCACAGGTCAGATCATTGCCGATTTGGTCGTCATCCACCAAAAACGGACCATCCAGCGTGATGTTGCCGTCATTGGTGATGGTGAACTCGAATGAAACCTCGTCCCCGACTGCCGCATAGGTTAGGGCCGAACCGGTTGCCAGCGCCTTTTCGAACGCCAGCGAAGGATCTTCGTCAGCAGGCACAGTGACGCCGGACGGGCCGTCTGTCGCCGTAACTTGCGTGGGATCGCCGGGGTTCTGAGGAACTACGGGTTGAGTAACACTTGCGGTGGCTGAATTCACCACCTCGCCATTGTCCAGATCGCCTTGACCAATTTCATAGCTGCCTGTGCAGGTGATGCTGGCGGTCGGCAAAATCGGACCGGCCGGACAGGTGACAGGACCAGTGCCCTGCCCTGCGATCAACGGGTCATTGATTGTAACCGGAGCCGTAATCGTGACGTTGCCAGTGTTGGTGACAAGGAATTCATAGTTCAGAACTTGTCCGACCGCATCAAACGGGTTGGGGCTTCCTGCCGCGAGCGACTTCGCCATCGTAATGGTGGGTGCGGCTACGATATTTACCTGAGTTGGATCGTCAGTGGTGTTGCCGTCACCATCATCCCCATCGTCCGAAGTATCAGACACCGTTCCGCCGCTAGGCTCATCCGCCGTGGCAGTGACCGTGTTCTCAACCCCACCTGCGTTGATATCATCTTGGGTCAGCGTATAGGTCGCCTGATACTCCCACGTCTCGCCGATATCGAGCGTGCCAATTGTGCCAGCGTCCCCCGAGTTTGGCGTCGCCGGAACGCTGAGCGTCAGAGGGGTGCCGTCGCGGCGCGTGAACGTATCGTTCAGCGAAACATTTGTAAGGATTGTATTGCCCGTATTGGCGACGCGGATCACAAATGTGACCTGATTTCCTTCAACAACCGGAGAGCTGAAGCCTGACGTGTCTGCCGTCTTCTCGGTATTCAGGCTCGGTGCGGCGGTATATCCGGTTGTGGCTGTGCTTGGTGTAACGGCGGGCAGGCTACCGGATGCCGGTGTTGCGGTGCCGGTTGCGCTGTTGGCAATGGCGGTGGATGTATCCGCAGCCGAGGTCAGCGCAGCAACATCCGCTGGCACCAATGTATATGTCGCAGTGAATGTTGCAGTTGCGCCCGGTGAAAGCGTGGTGCTGTCTGTCGTGGTCCAAACCAGATCGGCACCTGCATGGGAATTGCCGTCAAATGTTGGGCCAGTATCCACAGGGGCAACGCTTGAAAGATCGACATTGCCCGTGTTTTCCAAAATGACTTCATAATCGATTGTATCGCCCGCGACTGGCGGGTTGGATAGGTTTGTGGCCGCAACTGACTTTGCGACGGTCAGCTCTGGCGCAGGGGTGTAACCTGTGGTGGCGCTGTCCGGTGTGGGCGGTGGCAGCACACCCGAAGATGGCGTACCTGTCGCGGTCGCCGTGTTGGCCACGGCGTTGGTTGGATCACTGGCAGCGGTCAAAGCATCTACATCTGCTGCGACCAGAATATAGGTCGCGGTAAATGTCTCTTCCTCGCCGGGGGCGATGGTTCCGTCACCGGTGGTTTGCCAGAACAGGTCGGCCCCCGCATGCGGGTTGCCATCAAAGGTTGGACCGGGATCAACCGGTGTCAGCCCCGAAATCTCGGTGTTGCCGGTGTTGCGGATCACCAGCTCGTATTCAATGGTGTCGTTGACTGCGGGCGGGTCCGAGAAGTTAGTGGCCGCGACTGTTTTCTCGACCTCCATCGATGGTGTCGCAGCATAGCCTGTGGTCGCTGTGCTTGGTGTCACAGGGGCAAGAGTGCCCGCGGCAGGCGTGCCTGTAGCCGACGCGCTGTTTTCGATTGCGTTTGATGTATTGCTGGCGGCTGCAAGAGCCAGCACATCATCAAGAACAAGGGTGTATGTCGCGGTAAAGGTCGCGCTTTCACCAGGGGACAACGTGGTTGGATCAGCAGTCGTCCACACCAGATCAGCCCCCGCATGCGGATTCCCGTCAAATGTCGGACCGGTATCAATCGGGGCTACACCCGAAATGTCTGTGTTGCCGATGTTCTCAATCTCGACTTCATAATCAATCGTGTCGCCGGGAATGGGCGGCGTCGACAAGTTTGTGGCCGCAACCGTTTTCGTCGGTGTCAAAGCAGGCGCGGGGCTATAGCCTGTGGTTGCTGGGCTAGGGGTGACAGGTGGCAAAGTACCGCCAGCCGGGGTGCCGGTGGCGGTCGCGCTGTTGGCGATTGCGTTTGTTGGATCTGACGATGCGGTTAAGGCATCAACATCCGCTGCAACCAACGTATAAGTCGCGGTAAAGGTGGCGGTATCACCCGGATCAAGTGTGGTGCTGTCCGACGTTGCCCAGACCAAATCAGTGCCTGCATGCGGGTTGCCGTCGAATGTCGGGCCTGCATCGACCGGTGCGGCACCCGTAATCTGGTTATTTCCGGTATTCTCGACAACAACCTGATAATTGATCGTGTCGCCCACAGCGGGCGGGTTGGACAGGTTGGTGGCCAGAACGGATTTCGTCGCCTCCAGCTCGGGTGCAGGCACAAACGTGTTGACGTAGGTACAGGTCACGCGCTCGGCATCGGCAAGGTCCAAGCCGTCATTCGGATTGCCATCCGCCGCGCCAACGCAGCTGAGCGACAGGTCATAATCTGATGGCCCTGTTTCATCCAAAGTGAATGTGCCCGGGGGCAGGGGAACATCCGTCACGGCCGCAGAGCCTGACACACCTCCACCAGAAACGCTTCCGCCATTGTCATAGGTCAGCGTAAAGTCACCCACTGCAGCAGAGCCACCGCCCGTGTTGTCCACTGTTTTTTGCAATGTCAGCTCAGGAGCGATATCGGCAATCAGCGGCGCGATCTCGAAAAACATCCGCGCGTTTCGTGCACCTTCAACGTCATCCATTAGGATTTTGAACGTGGTGGTGGGTGTGTCCAAAACGAAATTGGCGCTGTCATCGACAGGGTTGTTGCCGCTGGCTCGGGCCAAGAAGTTTCCGACACCGCCAGCTGCAACCAAGCGCGCGCGTTGGTCTTGTGAAGCTGCCAGCCATGGGGGGCGCGTTCCTGTCAGCGGATACACCCCCAACTGAGGCGATGTCCAAGTACCCGGCACGTTCGCTGCAAATGAATCCCGAGGCGAGATCCCGTCCATATCGTCGATGTCGACAAACCCAAGCGATCCCAAAAGGAAGCCATTGGTCGTGATCGTCATTTCAATCGAGCGGTTACAAATGGGGTTGCTCTGCGTTGCGAACAAGGTGACACGGCCTGCCCCGTTTACACTGAAACAGGCGGTGTTTTGCGGTTCGCCCGTGACGGTGACGGTGTTGCCGTTACCGTCTGACAGGACCAATGTATAGGGGTTGGGGACGGAATCGACCAGAAACTCCGCAGCCATCAAGGTCTGAGCGGCGCCAGTTACCAGAACGCCCGCCATCAGCAAGGTTTTGGTTGCAAACCGCCGGAAACGATTAAGAACGCACGGCGCTGCAATCGACAGTTTTGCAATGGTCAGCACCAGCAAAAGCGTTACAAGAACCACAACTGTCATATCCATCGCAGACACCTAAACACACCAATTTATTGAGAGAGCGCACGTTTTTTCAAACGATCACTGCTGCTAACCTGCCACTCAACTCATAGTTTTTTTTGGGGATTGACGCACATCCGCGTGAGCTCGTCAATTAATTAAACGCTTGAAATGCAAATGCCATCTGCTCTGTGGACTACCTTCAACACCATCTGAGCTAAAATGTCTTGGGGCTAGGCAAGGTGACGGTTCACCCTGTGATCCTGATCTTTTTGCACCGCTGAATGCTTCTTACGCTCAAATCGGCGGGGAACTAAAAACCACCGATTAACATCCTGCCCAGATTCTCAATGAGCTCAATTTACCAACTGAACATCTGAAGCGGCTGGCCAAAGTGCCAGACCAAATCAAAGGCAGCATCCAGCCGTGGCTGCGTGTCAGGAATTCAGCTCTATCCGCGCCCAGACGCAGTCATGATCTGACAGCGGTTTTTCATCCTCGGTCAAGGATGACAAGATCCCGACATCCCGCGGAGTGATCCCGCGTCCGGCCAGCCAATCCAGCTTCATCACACGGTCCGGGTGGGGTGTAATCAGACTGGGGCGGGTGGTAAAGCCATCGGCGGTGAACGCCCAAGAATAGTCTCTATCCTTGCCTAAATCGAACAAGGTTTCATTTCGCCAGTCGAAATCAGGGGGTATGTGATTGCCAGTGTTCAGGTCGCCTCCGATCAAAACGGGCATATCCGGCGCGAAGGCGTCGATCTGGTCCAAGAGACGCTCAAACTGCATATGACGGTGGGCAGCATCCGCGTTGCTTTCCAGATGGGTCGAGACCACGCAGAGCGGACCGGTCTTGGTCGGAACAACGGCCGCCAGGGCCATCCGTCCACCGATCCGAGGTTGATCGGGGTCCGAGGCACCGCTGTCGGCAGCGAACCAATGACCATGTTCGTCCAACCGGATCATACAGACACGTTCAAACGGGACCGCGGACAGGATCGCGTTACCGTGCCAGCCCAGCGCGTTGAAGTCATCCGTGCAAAAATGTCGTTCCGTCGGACCGCCGAGCCCAAGCTCGTGAAACTCGACGCCAAAGGCGTAAGTCATGCCCAGCGCGCCGGCAACCTCGGCCGTGGTGTGCCGCTGTGCAGTGCGGGCCATACCGTGATCAACTTCCGACAAAAGCAAAATCTGGGGGGCAATGCCGGACAGATGTGCAGCGGTTTCAGCAGGAAATAGACAGCGCTCTACGTTCCATGCCGCAACGGAAAAGGTCTCGGGTAAAGTGATCGAAGATGCCACCCCACCCAGCTGAACTGCGTTCATTGCAGGCAGGTTAGAGACTATTTCTCGATGCGACTGGGCCGTACGGGGGGACGAAAAAATCCTGTCGCGTAGATCCTGAGGAACGGCGGGGAGCGCGTTCATGGTCCGTGTGATCATAGCGATTTGCCGCTTTCCATATCAAACAGAGACAGGGTTGCAGGGTCCAGCGTCAAGCGGGTTTGGCCCGGCTGAACTTCGACCTCTTTACTGACATTGACAGTGAAAGGTTGATCGGCCAACTGACCGTGCAACAGACGATGCGCGCCAAGCTCTTCCACAATCGAGACCTCAAACGGCACTGCCCCATCAGGATCCAACACAGCGTCTTCAGGTCGAATACCAAGGGTGATGTCACCCCCCTGCCAGCCCTCTGGCACCGCCATCACGTTGGTGCTGCCGTTGATCATGACTTGTCCCCGCTCGATCCGCGCACGGATCAGGTTCATCGGCGGAGCACCCATAAAGGACGCGACAAAGGTCGAGGCGGGGTTGTGATAGATTTCGGACGGTGTGCCGATCTGTTCAATGCGCCCTTCGTTCAGCACAATGATGCGGTCGGCCATCGTCATGGCCTCGACCTGATCATGCGTCACATAGATCGAGGTCACGCCCAAGCGCCGTTGCAGCGCTTTGATCTCGATCCGCATCTGGTTGCGCAGCTTGGCGTCTAGGTTCGAGAGCGGTTCATCAAACAGAAACAACTTCGGATCTCGAACCACCGCGCGGCCCATGGCGACGCGTTGGCGCTGACCGCCAGACAGTTGACTGGGTTTACGGTCCAAATACTCGGTTAGGTTCAGCATCTTCGCTGCTTCCTGTACCTTCGCCTCGATCTCGGCTGCTGGAACCTTCCGGTTTTTCAGCCCGTAGCCGATATTCTTTCGCACCGTCATGTGCGGATAAAGCGCATAGTTCTGGAACACCATCGCAATGTCACGATCCGCCGGATCAACGTCATTCATCGCGTGATCACCAATGGACAACGTACCTTCAGTAATGTCCTCGAGCCCCGCAATCATCCGCAATAGGGTCGATTTTCCGCAACCAGACGGACCTACAAGCACGACGAATTCGCCATCTTCGATCTGAAAGCTGGTGGGCAGAACGGCTTCGTAACCGTTGGGATAAACTTTGCGCACCGCATCAAGTTTGACCTGAGCCATATTATTGTTTTCCTTACTTGTCGGATTCCGTCAGGCCCTTGACGAACCAGCTTTGGAAGAAAATGACGATCAGAACCGGGGGCAGGATGGCGATCAGCGCCAACAGGTTTGCCCGGCCATATTCGGGGATGTTGGTGCCTTCCAGATCCTGCGTGATCTGTTTGATCCCGCGCACCAGCGTGTACATATCCTCGTCCGTGGTGATCATGGTGGGCCAGAGGTATTGGTTCCACCCGAAGACGAACATGATGATGAACATCGCGGCGATCATGGTCTTGGACAACGGCACAAGGATGTCGATGAAGAACTTCACGGGACCAGCGCCATCGATGCGCGCGGCTTCGACCAGCTCTTCGGGGATGGATCGGAAGTATTGCCGGAAGAAAAAGGTCGCCGTTGCCGACGCAATCAGCGGAATGATCAACCCGTTGAAACTGTTCAGCATGCCCAGTTTCTGCACAACTTCATAAGACGGCAGGATGCGCACCTCGAGCGGCAGAAGAAGTGTGGTGAAGATCAACCAGAAGGCCAGCGTGGCAAAGCGCAGACGGAAATAGACCAGCGCATAGGCGGCCATCATGCCCAGAACGATCTTGCCTAGCGCAAATCCGATGCCCAGAACGAACGAGTTATACAGCATCCGTGTGCCGGTATTCAGCCCCGAGAAGCCCGAAGCCTCGAACATGGCTTTGTCAAAATTCGACCCTAACTCGCCCCCAATCTTCAGTTGAGGGCCATTCTTGATCACCTCGACATCGGGCATTGTGGTCATTTGCAGCACCACCAAAAGCGGCAGCAGCATGAACAGAGACCCAACAATCAGGATCGTGTGGTCCAGCAGGGTATTCCAGCGCAGACGGCGGCGGGGCGGGGCTTGGGTGATGTCAGTCATGTCTGAGTCCCCTTACGTATAGTGGATGCGACGTTCGACCAGCCGAAACTGGAAGACGGTCAACGCCAGAACCAACAGCATCAACACGACCGACTGGGCCGAGCTGCCGCCAAGGTCATTGCCGCGGAACCCGTCCACATAGACCTTGTAGACAAGAGTCATGGGGTTGTTGCCCGGCTCGCCCTTCACCAGAACGTCGATCGTACCGAACGTGTCAAACAGCGAATAGGTGATGTTGGTGATCAGCAGGAAGAACCCGGTCGGGGCCAGCAGCGGGAATGTGACATCCCAAAAGCGGCCCGCGGCGGATCGGTTATCGATCATCGCGGCCTCGCGCACGGAACGCGGGATAGATTGCAAGCCGGACAAGAAGAAAATGAAATTCACCGGCACTTGCTTCCAGACAGACACAATCACCATAGCGATGGCAGTGTCACGGAAATTGACGCCAAGGGTGAAATCCCAGCCCAGGCTTTGCAGAAAGCGCGTCAGCGGTCCCCAGCTTTGGTCGAACATGATCAGGCCAATAAACCCTGCGACAGGGGGCGCAATCGCATAGACCCACATCAAAAGCGTGCGATAGGTCTTGGCCCCGCGCAGCACGTTGTCCGCTTTCACCGCCAGCAGCAGCGCTAAGGCGAGCGAAAAGAAGGTAACCAGCAGCGTGAACAACAAGGTAAACCGAGCGATGCGCATGTATTCCTTATTGCCACCAAGATCGCGGTAGTTATCGAAGCCCACGAAAGTCGATCCGAACCCGAAGGGGTCTTGCAGATAGAAGGATGAATGAACCGCGTGCCCTGCGGGCCAATAGAAGAACACGAAGATGATCAGCAACTGCGGAAGCAGCAGCAATATGGGTAACCAGCGCGTGGTAAAACCGGCACGTTTCAAGGGGAACCTCCCGTCGGATCGAAAGAGTGGCCGCGACGGATCGCGACCACCTGATAGTCTCTAATCTTGCTTATTTTTGCGTTTTTGCAAATTTAGCAAGCAGACCGTTTGCTTCGGTTTCGATGTTCGCGAAGGCGTCTTCGACCGAGGTTTCGCCAGTCAGGATGCGACCGTATTCACGGTTCATCACATCGCGGATCTGAACATAGAAACCCATGCGATAGCCCTTGGTGTGCTCACCGGCAGGAAGCGACAGCTGCTGGATGCCAACCTCGGCTGCGGGCATGCGGTCATAGTGACCATCCGATTTGGCCAGCTCGTACGCGGCTTCAGTGATCGGCACATACCCGGTATCTTGGTGCCAGAAATACTGGGTTTCAGGCGAAGTCAGGAATTCGAAGAACGCAGCAGTTGCTTTGTTTTCTTCGGCCGATTTGCCCGCCATTGCGAACAGCGCTGCACCACCGATGAAGGTCTGCTTCGGCTCGGTCGTCACGGCTTCCCAATAGGGCAGATAGGTCGCCGAGAAGGTGAACGGCAAGTCTTTCTTCGACAGGCCGCCGAAAGAACCGGACGAGCCCAGCCAAATCGCAACTTTGCCCTCTTCAAACGGAGTCTGGTTGTCGCCCCAGCCGGTGCCGAACCATTCAAAGTAACCTTTGTCCTGCCAGTCGGTCACGGCAGTAAAGTGAGCTTTGATGGCATCGTTGTTCACCAGAATTTGCGTGTCCGTGCCGTTGTACCCGTTGTCATTCGTGGCGAAAGGCAGGTCGTGGCGCGACATGAAGTTCTCGGTAAAGATCCAAGGCAAGTGCGACTGCGACAGGCCGGTGTATCCGGCTTCCTTCAAGGCGGGGGCAGTAACGGTCTGGAACTCTTCCCAGGTTTTCGGTGGGGTCACGCCCGCTTTTTCCAGCGCGTCCACGTTGTAATACATAATCGGCGAAGACGAGTTGAACGGCATCCCGATCATCTTGCCATCGCTATCGGCATAGAAGTAACGCACGCCCGAGATATAGTCGTTGATGTCGAAAGCAACGCCATTGTCGGTCAGCAGATCCTGAACCGGGATCGTCGCGCCTTTGGCACCGATCACAGTGGCCGCACCTGCGTCAAACACCTGCAACACGTTGGGCTGTTCGCCCGCGCGGAAGGCGGCGATGCCTGCGGTCAGTGTCTCTTCATAAGTGCCTTTGAAAATTGGCGTGATTTTATAGTCGTCTTGGCTGGCGTTGAAATCTTCCGCAATTTTATTGACGGTTTCACCCAGCGCGCCGCCCATTGCATGCCACCAGGTGATTTCAGTCTGAGCAAACGCGGTGTTTGCCATCATCGCTAGGGCGGCAGCTGCCGCGCTGAGTTTGAACTTGGTCATCTCGGTCCTCCGAATTCTGTTCCCCCGACAGAACACCTGCATCGACTGCCTGCTTATCTGGGGCTGGTCGAAAGGTGTCTTCTTCAGGTATGCACAGATTGTGCACACGTGTTCACATACTTGATGCGTGTAACAGTTCTGTCAAACTTTCTTGTCACATTGACGAAAAGATACCGGATAGCGCATCAGGGGCGACATGAGCAACGAGACTGATAAACAAGAGCAAAAACGCCGTGTGACCGCTCAAATGGTGGCAGATGCGGCAGGCGTATCACGGTCCGCTGTTTCACGCGCATTCACCGAAGGCGCGTATTTGGATAGCGAGAAACGGATACGAATCAAGCAGGTCGCGCTTGAGCTTGGATACCAGCCGAACGCACTGGCCGCCGGGCTTCAGGGCGGTCGCAGTCACTTGGTGGCGATCTTCGTTGGTAATATGCGCAGCCCCTATGACACTGCCTTCGTCAGCCACCTTATCGGCAGGCTGAACGGGTTGGGAAAGTGGCCCATTCTAATTGATGGCAGCGGTGAACAGGCGCGCACAGCCGTGGAAGATGTCCTTAAATATCCTTTAGAAGCGATGATCCTGAGAGGTGGCAGTATGCCCGAAGGTCTGGTTCTTCAATGCGCCAAGATCGGGATCCCAATGATCTCTTCCGGTCGCCCCGTCGAAAGCCACGGCGTAGACAATGTGTGCTGCCGCAATGCGGTCGGCACGCGAATTATGACAGAATTTCTTACCAAACGAGGGCGCACAAAGTTCGCCTATATATCTGCGCCCAAGGCCTTCTATTCGTCTAAAGAGCGCCGGAATGGTGTTGTGGAGGCACTGGCTAAGGTAGGGCTTGAGTTAATTGCCGAAGAAGATGGCGATTTTACCGTAGATGGGGGATATGACGCGGGGTCGCGGCTTTTGTCACGGCACAAACCTGACGCGCTGATCTGCGCAAACGACGCATCTGCCATCGGCGCCTTAACTGCCGCGAAAGAACTGGGTTTCAGGGTCCCCGACGACATCTCGATCGTAGGATTTGACGATATCGACATGGCGCGCTGGCCTGCCTTTGACCTTACAACCGTTTTGAATCCAATCGATAAAGCAGTCGATTCGATCATTGATCTGCTGAACCGTCGACTGGATGCACCCGAAAAGCCAAACGAGATGATCTTTGTGGAGCCAGACTTGGTTCTGCGCGGCACGCATTAGTACAACTGCTAGCTCAGATCATGCGGATCACATCTTTATCAATCGACAACATGTAACCACGCCGCGCGATGGTTTTCACCAAAAGTTCGCTCATCAACTGATTGCCCAGCGCATCGCGCAGACGTTTGATGCGGGTGGCGCCGGCGGCTTCATCACATTCAGAGGGATCACGGCCGGAAATCAGTCCCTCAAGCTCGGACCCGGACAGGACGTCCTCGTCCATCCGCGCTTCGGCCAAAGCTGAAAGGGTTTCGATGGCGGCTTCGGTTAGCGAGAACTCCATATTGTTCAAATAAACCGTGCGTTCCTCTCGGCTGATCAGAAGCGAATTCACCTGAATGCCTGCGCGTTCAATTTCCCCCATGCGGCGGTTCAGACCGAAAATGGTCAGAAGAAACAGAAGTGCGGCGACCAGCAAAGCGGTCGAAAACACCAACAGCACAAAAATCACCATGCGATAGCTGGTCAGAGTGTCGGCGAAGGACGTGCCGGATTGGGCCAAGATCTCAAGCAACTTGATCTCGCCGCCTGAATTCAGCCCGTCATTTTCCACAAAGATCCGTTCGACCCGTGCGTTGAACGCATTCGCGTCCGGCAGGGTCATGAACAGGAATACGGCGGCCACCAGAAGGATCAGGACAATCGCCCCAATCCCGATAACCACCACGCGGTTCGAACGCTTTAACGTATCAGAAGCGAAGGAAGAATTTTCCGGCACTTTCTTTCCTTTCCTCAAGACCTGCGTCGTCGAATATGGATTGGACTTTCAAAAGGGACCAGCCATTTGCGCTTAGGCGGTCACTTATCTGCCGACGCGCCGCTTTGCGATTGTCGCAGACGTCATCAGACAACGCGATCACACCATAGTGGAGCTTCAGCGGATCGTCCCGTTTGGCCTTGTAGTCAGCATAGCACGCGGCCTGCGCCGTCGATGCCATGGCGACAAGAAGTAAAGAGAGAGCGGTTTGTTTCATCATGCGTCGAACATGCGGCGGGGGGGCCGGTTATTCAATATCAAACCCCGCCCAGAGGCGTTGATAGGTGATAGCAATCGACCGATATTGCCTGTCTTTCAGGGGAATCCGCATGTTGGGGGCATGACAAGCGCCTGCTCGCGCCGACCCAACAGAAAGGAGGATCCCATGATCCGCAATTCCATGCCTCGCTCTTTTATGAAGCTCATTCTCAGTGCCGCTGTGGCGGCCTCGCTGACTACCGCGCCTGCTCAGGCAAGCGATGGTGATGACAGCGCAGCCATTATCGCCGCCCTTCTCGGTTTGGTCACTTTGGGGGTGCTGCTGTCTGGTAACGACGACGAACCGACCCATCCCGGCGGTCACGTGACGCGCCCGTACAAACCGACCCATCCGACGGTCAAACCACGTCGCCCCTATCACCCGCATGGTGTCAGCAACTTCAGAAAACTGCCGTCCAGCTGCCTGCGCGAATACCGCACGCAGACCGGCCGCAAGATCATGTTCGGCAATCACTGCCTGCAAAAGAATTTCTCGTATGCCCACGAGCTGCCCCAAGCCTGCCAAAGCACCGTGGTCGTAAGAAACCGCAAAGGCGTTTACGTGACGCGCCGTGGCTACTCGCCTGAATGCCTCAGCAAACGCGGGTATCGCGCAACGCGTACATAATAAGGAACATCGAGCAGCGGCGCGACGGTCCCTTTCACTTTTCGCGCCGTTAAACTTGGCAGAGGCTTCGGCCTCTGCCCTTTTTACTTGCGGGGCGGGGCAGTTTGGGTCACCTCAATGGTATGACAAAAACTGTTCCTGATTTCAGCTTCGAAGCCGCTGCAATAAATCGTGGCTTTCAGTACGTTGCCGGTGTGGACGAGGTTGGGCGCGGTCCGCTGGCAGGTCCTGTGACAGCCGCCGCGGTAGTCCTAAACCCCGATGATATCCCTGAAGGGCTGAACGATTCCAAGAAACTGTCCGCCAAACGGCGCGAGGCGTTGTGGGACGCGATCCATGAAAAAGCATGCGTTTGCATCGCCCATGCATCCGTCGAAGAAATCGACGAGCTGAACATCTTGCGTGCCAGCCACCTGGCGATGGAACGGGCAGTGGCTGGACTGGCCCAGCAAGCGGACTATCTTCTGATCGACGGAAACCAAACGCCGCGCGGTTTGACGCTGCCGTCGGAAACCATCGTGAAGGGCGACGCGCAATCCGTGTCGATTTCCGCTGCTTCCATCGTGGCAAAAATTGCCCGCGATCGGATCATGGTGGATTTGGCGCAACAGTTCCCCGGCTATGGCTGGGAGACGAACGCAGGATACCCATCAAAAAGTCACAGGTTGGCGCTTCAAAATATCGGTGTGACCCCACACCATAGACGTTCCTTCAAACCGGTACACAATATCTTGTATCAACAAGAAAATGTAAGTGACTGATTCAAAAAAGAATTTGACGACGAATCAGCTTTGACTCATGCTGACCTCATCAAAACGAGCGTGAAAACACGCCGCTGATAAGAGCGCAAAATGCGCCGGTACATGAGGCAGAAATGGTAACCAAAACCAAGACAAAGGCGGCTGTAGAGCTGCCCCTGAACCAGATTCTTGACGGCGACTGCATCGAAGTGATGAACAGTCTTCCGGAAAACTCGGTCGATATGATCTTCGCGGATCCGCCCTATAACTTGCAGCTGAAGGGCGAATTGCATCGTCCCGACAACTCGAAAGTTGATGCGGTTGACGACGATTGGGACCAGTTCGACAGTTTCAAGGCATATGACCAGTTTACCCGCGCTTGGCTGAAGGCCGCGCGTCGTATTCTGAAGCCCAACGGTGCAATCTGGGTCATCGGCTCGTATCACAACGTTTTCCGTATGGGGGCCGAGCTTCAGAACCAAGGCTATTGGATCCTGAACGACGTCGTCTGGCGCAAATCGAACCCGATGCCGAACTTCCGCGGCAAGCGTTTTACCAATGCGCATGAAACGATGATCTGGGCCTCGAAATCCGAGGGCGCGAAATATACGTTTAACTATGAAGCCCTGAAGGCGCTGAACGAAGGTGTTCAGATGCGTTCCGACTGGGTTCTGCCGATTTGCACAGGCCATGAGCGTCTGAAAGACGAAAACGGCGACAAAGCACACCCGACACAAAAGCCTGAAAGCCTGCTGCATCGCGTTCTGGTTGGTTCGACCAACCCCGGCGATGTGATCCTTGATCCGTTCTTTGGCACCGGCACCACCGGCGCGGTTGCCAAGATGCTGGGCCGTGACTTTATCGGCATCGAACGCGAGGCCGCCTATCGCAAAGTTGCAGAAAAGCGCATCTCGAAAGTGCGTAAGTTCGACAAAGAAGCCCTGACCACAACACCGTCGAAACGCGCCGAGCCGCGCGTTCCCTTCGGTCAACTGGTCGAGCGCGGCATGCTGCGTCCGGGTGAAATTCTTTCCAGCCCGCGCGGCAAAACCGCCAAGGTGCGCGCCGACGGTACGCTGATTTCCGGCGAGGCCCGTGGATCGATCCACCAGGTTGGTGCAGCGCTGGAAAGTGCGCCCAGCTGCAATGGCTGGACCTATTGGCACTTCAAGCAGGACGGAAAGAAAGTTCCGATCGACCTGTTGCGCCAGCAAATCCGCGCAGAAATGAACTAATCCACACAGAATTTGCGGGGCGCGCAACAGACGCGCCCGCATCATCAGGTACCGCCTGTGCCTGTGGCCCGCCGCCACAGCACAACCTGACTGGCCCTGCCTACTTGTTAGGCAGGGCTTTTTTTGCTTTCTGGGGGATATGACACCGATCCTCTATTCCTTCCGCCGCTGCCCCTATGCCATCCGCGCCCGCCTTGCGATTGCCAGTTCTGGCGTACAGGTTGAGCTGCGCGAGATCCTCTTGCGCGACAAACCACCTGCGTTTTTAGAGGCATCGCCCAGCGCGACGGTGCCTTGTCTTGTTCTGGAAGACCGCGTGCTGGATGAAAGCTTCGACATCATGCGCTGGGCATTAGAGCAGTCAGATCCCGAAGATCTGTTGCAAATGCCGGATGCTGGGTTTGACTTGATCCAGATGTTCGATAGCCCATTCAAACGCGCTTTGGACCTGACGAAATACGCAGTGCGTCACCCGGATAGCGATCCCGAAATCACGCGCGCCGAAGCGATGGAAATATTGGGTGGGTTAGAGGATCAACTTGCCGAAGGATGGCTTTACGGTCCCCTCCCCACTTTGGCAGACCTCGCAATCCTTCCATTCCTGCGGCAGTTCGCAAATATCGACAAATCCCGCTTCGACAGCGAAGTCACACCCCATGTATCCGCATGGTTAGAGACGTTTTTGACCAGTGATCGGCTGTTATTTGTGATGAAGAAGAACCCGGTTTGGGTTGAGGGCGACGCGCCGCTTCAGTTCCCTTAACGGATCGCAGGCGGCGGCAGAGTGCCCGCCTTATACGCGCTCCAGTCCTCGACCTCGGGATAATGCAGTTTACGCCAAGCGCGCACGCGCGGGTTCATCACGCGCCGCCAAACTGGTGGGATCATCGCGGCCACTGTCATCACTGGATAGCCAAAAGGCAATTGCGGAGCCTCGTCGTCAGGATAGGTTTGAAGCAGTGGAAAACGACGGGCCGGCTTATAGTGGTGGTCCGAATGTCGCTGAAGGTTAATCAGCAGCCAGTTCGACGCTTTGTGATCCGCATTCCAGCTGTGATGTGGCTTCACGCGCTCATACTTTCCATCTCCCAGATATTTGCGGGTCAAACCATAGTGCTCGACATAATTCGTCAGCTCTAACTGCCAAATGGCAACCAGCGCTTGGAAAGCAAACAGGGCAAGCCCAAGCCAGCCACCGACCCAAACGGCCAAGATAAGTGCGAACAACTGCAATGTGCCATAGCGCCAAAACGGATTCGCGCGATCTGAAACGGCCAAACCGCGACGCGCCAACATCGCTTTCTCGGCTTTCCAGGCCGAAGCTGGGGCCTCGAACAGCACACGAAAAAAGAAGCGGTGGAAGCCTTCGTTGTATTTCGCAGTCACTGCATCGCGGGTGGTGCCAACATAGGGGTGGTGAACCAGCAGATGTTCGGTGCGGAAATGGTTGTAAAGCACGGTGGCCAGCAGAAGGTCACCCAACCAACGCTCGAAGCGGTTGGATTGGTGCATCAACTCGTGGCTATAAACGATCCCGACCGTACCAGACAGCACGCCGACACCAAAGAACGCACCGAACTTTTCGCCGGTCGACAGGTGCTCGGCTCCGGTCACGTACCAGATCATGCCGTAAATCATAACGAACTGAATCGGAAACCAGATCATTGTGATCAGGCGATACCAGAAAAGGTCGGCATCCTCGGTCATCGGATCCGCGTTTTCAGAATAGCGCCCCATGACGGCGTCCAAAACGGTGTAAAGCCACCAAGTGCCCATCGGGGGGAGCAGCAGATACCAACCACCCTGAGTTGCCGCGACAATCACCAAAATGGGCAAAGCAATCGAAATGCCAAAAGGCGCAGCGTTGCGAAAGCGCGTGATTGTGGACGCGGAATGCATGGGTTTGGTCCTTGTCGTTCACGCGCAGGTTAGCGGTGAATCCAAACGCGCTCAATGCGTCAGATGTGCTGTCGCTACGTCAAATGCCTTGCGCATAACTGTTGGAAGATCGCTGCGCTTGATGTCTTGAAACAGACCCTGTTTCGCGAGTTGATGGCCATTTACCCGCGCAACACGTAAGGACAGGCGCAGATGGAAATGCGTGAAAGTGTGGCGCACCTCGACCGCGGGATCCTGCCAAGCTGCGTCGAAAGGAGGCTGTTCGATTGCGACGTCACCCCAGTCGGCGCCCGGCCAGCCCAGCATTCCGCCCAGCAGCCCTTTGTCAGGTCGCCGTTCTACCAGCCACTCTCCAGCTTCATTGCGTGCCAGATACGCCACGCCATATCGCGTGGGTTTCTTTGCCTTGGGTTTCTTTCTGGGAAGTTCTGCCTGAATGCCCGCCTTACGGGCAGAACAGTCTCTACTCCAGGGACAAATACCACAAGCGGGGGATTTCGGTGTGCAAATGGTTGCCCCCAAATCCATCACAGCTTGTGCATAATCTCCTGCGCGTTCCTGTGGGGTCAGCGATTGCGCAAGCTCTGTCAGTTCTGCTTTCGAATCCGGTAGCGGGGTCGTCACCTTGAACATTCGGGACATGACCCGTTCGACGTTTCCATCCACCACGGTTTCAGGCAAATCATACGCGATGGCCGAGATTGCTGCCGATGTATAAGGGCCAATCCCGGGCAATGCCTGCAGTCCCTCCCGGGTGGTTGGAAAGCCTCCCATTGTCGCGACTTCCCGCGCACATTTCAGAAGATTGCGCGCCCGTGCATAGTATCCAAGCCCAGCCCATTCACCCATGACACGCGCGTCTTCAGCGCCGGCCAGATCCTGAACCGTTGGCCAAAGTGCCAGAAATCGGGTGAAATAGTCTCTTACCGCAGCAACAGTGGTTTGTTGCAACATGATCTCGGACAGCCAAACGGCGTAGGGATCAGGCACAACACCGCAAGCACGATCCGCCGGACTGACACGCCACGGAAGGGTCCGCGCGTGTACATCATACCAATCCAGAAGATCGGCAGTTTTCGGCCCGTCACGCACGTGTTATCTCCTATCCGTCGTTTGTTCTGGCATAGCAAAGTGATGCGCCTAAAATAAGCGAAAAGAAACGAGTCACCGATCTGCAAGATGGAAAAGCCCAACACATATCCCCGCCGCAAGAAGGGTTTCGAGCGTACCTCGTCCTTGTTGTCGGCCCGGATTCGCAAGGCCAGCGAAACCCGCGGCTTTGCGGTGACGCGTGTTCTGACCCATTGGGCGGAAATCGTGGGCGAGGCGACGGCCAAGATCTCGCGGCCCGTCGACATATCCTATGCGCGCGATGGCATGGGGGCGACGTTGACGGTGCTAACAACAGGCGCGCAGGCACCCATGCTCGATATGCAGAAGGATCAACTACGTCAGAAAGTGAACGCGATTTATGGCTATAATGCAATTTCGCGCATTCGCGTGACGCAGACCGCGGCCACCGGCTTTGCCGAAGGACAGGCCCAGTTCACCCCTGCCCCAAAGAAACAAACCCCGCCCGACCCCAAGGCTTTGGCCCGCGCAACAAGCGTGACCAAAGACATAGGTGATGACGGGCTAAGGTCCGCGCTGGAACTTCTGGCGCAGAATGTCATAACGAAAAACAGACACAAATAAGGCTGAAAACAGATGAATCGTATCCTTCCCATCCTGATCGCTGCGGTGATCGCCATCGGTGGCGCATTCTATATGACGCAGAACAATGGATCGGTCCCCGGCGTGTCCGTGGCCGAGGCACAAAGCAGCGATGCCACGGTTGAGCTTGCACCCGACATGATCATGGGCGACGAAAACGCACCCGTAACTGTGATCGAGTACGCGTCCTTTACCTGCCCGCACTGCGCCAATTTCCATACGGAAACCTTTAAGAAGCTAAAGCAGGACTATATCGACACCGGTAAGGTCAAGTTCATCCATCGCGAGGTCTATTTTGACCAGTTCGGTCTGTGGGCAGGTATGATCGCACGTTGCGGTGGCGACACGCGGTACTTTGGGCTGGTCGACCTGGTCTACAGCGGTCAGAAAGACTGGATCGGGGACGGATCACCGACAACCATCGTGGCCAATCTGAAGAAACTGGGCCGTACCGCCGGTATGACGGACGAGCAAATGGATGCTTGCTTGCAGAACGAAGCCTCGGCCCAGAGCCTGGTTGCTGCTTACCAGCAAAACGCCAATGCGGATCAGATCACCGCCACCCCGTCTTTTGTCATCGACGGCACCAAATATTCGAACATGAACTATGACGATTTCGCCGCCATTCTGGACGAAAAACTGGGTTCGTAAGCCAATTGGGTTAGAGCTTCAAAGGCTCTAACCCACCAAAACACGCGTAAGCGCGGCGTCAACAGCGCTCCAATCCTCAAGCTCTAACCGCACCGGAACGGTAAGCACCTGACGGCGAAAGCTGTCGGGCAGTCGCACCGCGTCCTTTTCCGTGGTGACCAGTTGAGCACCCAGCGCGGCGGCCTCGATCTGAAGCCGCTTCATTAGTGCCTCGGTCAGGGTTTGGTGATCGGCCAAGGCCTCGGCGCGCAGAAGATTTGCGCCCAGATCGCTGACAGTGGCAAAGAACTTCTCGGGCAGGCCGATGCCTGCGAAGGCCAGCACGTCCACTCCTTCCCAATCCATTCCGGTTTGAAGCGGTTGCAGCTGTCCGGTGACATGCGGGCACGGGATCAAGCCACCCCAATTCTGCTGGAACAAGGACTGTGCGCGGGCATGACCGATGGACAAAACCAGATCGGCCCGCTTCATCCCAGCCGAGACAGGTTCGCGCAAAGGCCCTGCTGGAATACAGCGCGCGTTCCCGAACCCTTTCACAGCATCCACAACGACAATGGACAGAGTTTTGTGCACGCTGGGGTTTTGAAACCCGTCATCCATCAGGATAATCTCAGCCCCGTCGGCCTCGGCAGCTTGCACCCCTTTCACACGGTCGCGCGCGATCCATGTGGGCACAAAAGCAGCCATCAAAAGCGGCTCGTCCCCGACCTGATCAGCGCTGTGCACCCGTTCATCCACACGAAGCGGCCCTTCTTCGCTGCCCCGATGGCCGCGCGACACGATATGCACCGCCTTTCCCTGCGCCATCAGCCTTTGCGCCAGCGCTATGGTGGTTGGCGTCTTCCCGGTGCCGCCCGCATTGATGTTCCCGATGCAAACCACTGGTACCGAGGCACGATAGGCGTTCGACAAACCCGAAACTCGGCGGGCGGTGCCAAACCCATATAACCAACCCAGAGGAGCCAGCAGGCGCGCGCGCCAGTTCGGTTTGTCAGGATCGGTGAACCAATAACTTGGTGTCCGCATCAAAGGCCCTTTCGACTTTCGGCTTCGTCCAACAAATCAAGAAGCCTCTTCATCACGTATTCGCCTACTTCAGCACCCTTTGTGGTGACGTCCCAAGCGGCCATTGCCATCTCGGCAGCTTTGTCCGGGGCAAGAAGATGCTCGACCTCGACGGCTAAGGCGGATGCATCGCGAACCTTGCGCGCAGCCCCTGCCTGGGTCAAACGCTCTAAAGACGTGTGATATCTTCCGCGTCTGGGTCCGTACAGTACAACAGACCCTAACGCAGCGGGATTCAATGGGTTTCGGTTGGCTCCATTGGCCAAGGTTCCGCCAATCCACGTGATCCCTGCAAGATGCATCCAAAGCCCACATTCATCGGTGCGATCGACGATAAAGATCTGATCGTCGCGATGCGGCATTCGATCGACAGAGCGGGTTGAGATGATCCAGTTATCGCGCTCAAGTTGCTGGGCCAGATCCAAGGCACGGGAAGGATCTTCCGGAATCAGAACCAGCAGAAGACGGTGCGATTTACGAATCAGGATTCGATGCGCGGCAAGGATGGCGTTTTCCTCGTCTCGGTCGATTCCTGCGGCCAACCAAACTGGACGCGCGTCGAGTTTCTGAGCGATGCGATCACGCTCTTCTGAATCACAACCGGGCACCTGGCTTAGAGGCTGAATTGCGCCGGTGACTTGCATCTTCTCGGCCGGAATGCCGAGGCGCAGAAGCTCTCGCTTAGATGCGCCATCTTTGGCGACAATCGTGTCTATTTCTGTAAAAAAATCCCGCAAAGCAGATTGTTTCAGCATCTGCGCCAGCCCGCGATCTGGTGGCGCCGCTGCCCCCATCCAGATCACCGACACCCCATCCTGCTTCAGCGCATCAAAAACAGTCAGGTCGATCTCGGGAAGCATCCAGATGACGACATCCGGCTGCCAATGTTGAAGGAAATTTCCAATCGATGCGGTTTCAAAACTCGGACAAATCTGATGCAGGCCGTCGACCAAGGTGACGTCTTTCGGTGGCTGCTCTGGTGTAGTTAGCAAAAGAGTCACGTCGCCCATCTCTGCCGCCAGAGGTGGGATAAGGGATGAAAGCGCCTCGCTGTCGGTTAAGTCGGGCAAACATGCCCAGATGATCGACCCGTCTGGGCGGAGATGATCGGATTTTCCTTGCCGTGCGCGCTTGATCTCGTCCGAAGTGCCCTTGGGGCTGGCCTGCTGAACAGTCTTCTTACCTTGCAAAGCCTGCAAGCGCCGCAACAGCGAAGATCCAATGCGCGACATGGCACGTCCAATCGTTAACACGCCCGACCGGCGCAAATTTCAACTGTCAGATTACGGGAAGCGAAGGCCGGTGGAAAGGCGGATCAGTGACGCCATTCGCCACGTGCCAGCATTCCGATTTGGTCGACAATCCGAACAAAGCTGCGGCGGGCGCGTTCAGACTGATGGCGTGCACGCAGATAGCCATGCACCAACCCCTCTTCATTAAGCCAAACGGCCTTGCCACCTGCTGCAAGAATAGCATCACGATAGGTGCCCCCATCATCTGCCAACGGATCGCATTGCGCTGTAATCGAGACAGTAGGCGGCAGATCACGGAAGTCCGTATCCTCAAGTGGAGCGGCCGTGGGATCCGGTCCAACTGGCTGTGTCGCAAAGCGGATCGTATTATAGAATTTCAGGTCCTCCATCGACAACATCGGCGCGTTGGCGTGATCGATATAGGACCCTGTGGTCATATCTCCGCCCAGACCGGGATAAATCAGGACTTGGCCAGCGATTTCGACCCGCCCGCGCAAGGCGTGACAGCATGCAGCAGCAAGGTTTCCTCCCGCACTGTCTCCAACCAAAACTAGTGGTTTGGGCCATGTTAGAGACGTATATTTGACTGCCTTTACCGCGTCATCGAACGCAGCAGGATGCGGATGTTCGGGACAAAGGCGGTAATCCACACTGACCACGCGCAACCCTATTTCATGGGCGATTTCAGCACACACATCGTCGTGGCTGTCCAGTCCGCCGACCACGAAACCTCCGCCGTGGAAATAGACCACGGTGCCCTGTGGATTTTCCGGTTCATAAATACGGATTGGCACATCTTCGACCACATCGTCCCGAACGTTCAACCCATCGGGATGGCCCGCAAAGAACGCACGGCACATGTTATCGTAAACCTTGCGCTGCTGAGCGGCAGATTGGTTTACGGCGTCTGGGGGATAATGCGCCTCCGTCTCGCGAATGAAGCGCCAAATTTCGTCGTCAATCAGCTTTGAGTAATCCATGCCCGAAGGCTAGGCGGCGTGATCCAGATTGGCAAGCTGGCGTGCAGCCAGCCAGCTGGCAGCGGACAGGGCGGCGGCGGTGCCAAGACACAATGGCAGACCTCCGATCTGATAGGACAGGCCGGACAGAAGCGTGCCGATCAAACGACCCGCAGCGTTCGACATATAGTAAAAGCCAACGTCCATCGTCACGCGCTCGGCCTTGGTGAAGGCAAGAATCAGATAGGAATGGAGCGAGCTGTTCACAGCGAAGACAAAACCAAAGATCAGAAGACCTGCGACCAGAACCGACGTTAACCATGGGCCGGGGAACAGCGCGGCGAAGGCAAGCGCGCTGATCACGACAGTCAAGATACCGACCCAGAACACAGCCAATCGCGGGAATTCATCTGGGTCACGTTGCGCCGCTTTCAGTAGTTTTGGCGCCCAAGCCTGCACAGCTCCGTATGCGATGATCCAAACTGCCATAAAGCTGCCGATCAGGAAAAACGCGCTGCGATCGCCGGCATGCGTGCCGTCCGAGACCACAGCGTGGAAATAGACCGGGATGCCCACAACGAACCATACGTCGCGCGCGCCAAATAGGAACATCCGCGCCAAGGACAACTTGTTGATGCGCGCGTCTTTCGACCAAACTTGCGAGAATTTGGCAGATTTCGAGCCCTTCGGAAGCCCTGCCGGCATGAAGGCAACCACGCCGATTAGGATCGCGCCCAGTACAACCGCCATTGCGACAACAGATGGTGTAAATCCGATCAAAGCCAGCAAAGCTGCACCCAACAGGAAACCGAACCCTTTTACTGCGTTCTTCGATCCGGTCAGGATCGCCACCCAGCGAAACAGCCCGTCGCCCTCGGGCGCTAGAAGTTTCACCGCACTTTTGGATGACATCTTGGAAAGATCCTTGGCCACACCAGACATGCCTTGCACGACCATTACATAGATGACCGAGGTCACAACTGCCCAGTCCGTTGACAGTTGCGACAAGGCAACCAGCGCCACAATCTGCAGGGATAGACCCGCATAGAGCGTCGAGGTCAGACCGAACCGCGCCGCAATCCAGCCCGCCGACAGGTTGGTGACAACGCCCATGAACTCGTAAAGCAGAAAAAGCCAAGCCAACGTAAAGGGCGAAAAGCCCAGCGTATGGAAATGCAGAAGCACGAGCATCCGCAGCGCACCATCCGACAGCATAAACGCCCAATAGGCAGCTGTGACGGCTATATATGCCGCAAGCCCCTGTTTGGGCTCGGTTAGACTCATATCGAGGCTCCGACCATGCGGGCAACATCGGCCAAGCGGCAGGCATAACCCCATTCATTATCGTACCAGGCATAGATCTTTACCTGCGTACCGTTGACCACCATCGTCGACAGCGCATCAATGATCGAGCTGCGCGGGTCGTTAGTGTAATCGGCGGACACAAGCGGGCGATCCTCGTAGCCCAGAATGCCGTTCAAATCGCCCTCTGCGGCCTCTTTGAAGAAGCTGTTGATTTCCTCGGCCGTGGTTTCGCGCTCGACCTCGAACACGCAATCGGTCAGCGAAGCATTCAGCAGCGGAACGCGCACAGCATGGCCGTTCAAGCGCCCTGTCAGCTCGGGGAAAATCTGGGTGATCGCCTTTGCTGAACCGGTCGAAGTCGGGATCAGCGAATTCAGCGCAGACCGTGCGCGCCGAAGGTCTTTGGCGGGACGATCCACGATGGTTTGTGTATTCGTCACATCATGGATGGTGGTCATCGAGCCGTGCTTGATGCCAATCTGATCCAGCAGCACCTTTACAACAGGAGCCAGACAGTTCGTCGTGCAGGACGCGGCCGTCACCAGATCATGCCCGTCATACAGGTCATGGTTCACGCCATAGACAATGTTCAGCGCGTTCTCTTCCTTCACGGGGGCGGACACGACAACTTTTTTGACACCTGCGGAATAGTACGGAGCCAGTTTTTCATTGGTTTTGAAAGCGCCGGTGCAGTCGATCACCATATCGACACCCAGTTTTTCCAGCGGCAAAGCATCCAATGTCCACGATCCAGTGAGGGCCATTTCGTGGCCGTTGATCATGATGCTGTTCTCGCCTGCCGAGAACTCGGCTGGCCAGCGGCCATGCACCGTGTCCCATTCCAGCAGATGCGCGTGCTGTTCGGCATCACCCACGGGATCGTTTAGAAGCACAATCTCGCCCGGCGCACCGTTGTCGATCAGATCGCGCAGAACCAGCTTGCCCATGCGCCCAAGTCCGTTGATTGCGATGCGTGTCATGTCATGCCCTTTTCGTTGGAACCCACACGTGCGGGATATGACGAAGGCGTAACAGATTTATGACGGCGCAAACAACGGGGTCAGAGCGACGCGCGCGGGGACAGGCTCATGGCATGAGATGCAGTTTCCGAAGTCTGAGTCAACGAGATGACATTGCCTTGAGAATGGGTGGAATAACCTGTGTTAGAGACACCTGGAACCACTTGAACCTCGGCCCCCTGCCCGGTCAGCCGAGCGATCCAAGATTTTACATCCGCTCGGCTTGCAGGATCGCCCGAGACCAACCAGACTACACGGCGACCATTTTTCGCCATCCCGGCATAGTCGGTCAGGGCAGTGTCATCCGCAGCGATCCGCGTCGCATCACGGCGGGTCAGCGCCAGAATGTCGGCATTGGCCGCGGCATCGTGAATAATCACATCTGCGCGCTGCATCACAGACAGAGCACGGAAGGTCAGCAGATCCTGAGCGCCTGATCCGATGCCCACCAGCCAAATCCCACCCTTCTGATCCGGGTTTTCGCCGGTCAGGCTTTGGTCGATCAACGCTTCGGCTTGGGCTTCATCACCGGCCAGAAAGGCGTCGCCAATCGGTCCTTCGATCATCTGTTCCCAGAAACGACGACGGGCGCGGCCGCCTGTGATATGTGTCTCGATCTTGCCGCGAAAGCTGCTGAGGAAGCTTGCAAGACGCCCATAGCCAGACGGCAAAAGTGACTCGATCCGGGCGCGTAGGATACGGGCGATGACGGGCGCGGCGCCTCCGGTCGATATGGCAATTGTCACTGGGCTGCGATCCACGATCGACGGCGTAATGAAATCGCACAGCGGCTTCACATCCGCGACATTCACCAACGCGCCTTCGGCCTTTGCAGCGGCGTGCAGAAACTCGTCCCGCTCGGGGATATCAGAAGCACCATAGGCGATGATGCAGTCCTTGAAATCTTGCTTTTCCGGCAAACGAGCGTGGTGCGTCACACCCGGCCGCGATAGCAATGTCAGCAGTTCGTCCTGCGGGTCAGGTTCGAAAACATACACCAACGCACCCGCATCCAAAGCGCGCTCAACGCGTCGGGCGGCGGTTGTACCACCCCCGTCTATGACCACTTTCCGATCCTTTATATCCAGAAATATTGGCAGATGATCCATGTCGCGCCTCCGATGAGTTGGATGTGATATGCCCTTACTTGGGAAATATTTCTAGTTTTTTGGGCAAAAACACCCTTCGAAAAGGACAGAAGGGCGACTGTACCCTCGGTGAGGAACCAAAGTTCCAATATTACACATTACTTTGGTCCAGTTTTGCGACGCATACAGCGCCGAACCAAAGCTGCGATGCAGCAAAATCTGGACATAAACCCAGGGGTTTCTGGTCCTACCGAACCCCCTACCAAAATCGGCATTTTAATATCTAGACCAACAGGATTACGTCAAAAGACGCCTGCCAACCCAGCCGTGAATGCGGCCAAGGAACAGCAACCGCGATGACCAAACCGGAAAATATCCAGATCGACACCTCTCCGCCCGTTTCAGATGAGGTTCGCAAAACGACTTGCTACATGTGTGCTTGCCGGTGCGGGATCAACGTGCACATGAAGGACGGCAAGGTCGCCTATATCGAAGGCAACCGTGATCACCCTGTAAACAAAGGCGTTTTATGCGGCAAGGGATCGTCAGGGATCATGCAGCATTATGCTCCGTCGCGCCTGCGGGCTCCGCTGAAGCGGGTCGGGCCGCGCGGATCTGGCGAATTTGAAGAGATTTCCTGGGATGAAGCGCTGGACATGGCTGTCGGTTGGATGGGTCCGTTACGCGAAAAAGATCCGTCGAAGCTGGCGTTTTTTACAGGTCGTGACCAAAGCCAAAGTTTTACGTCGTGGTTTGCGCAAAGCTATGGCACGCCGAATTATGCCGCGCATGGCGGGTTCTGCTCGGTCAACATGGCGGCTGCGGGCATTTACACAATGGGCGGCGCATTTTGGGAGTTCGGCCAACCCGACTGGGACCGTACCAAACTGTTCATGCTGTTTGGTGTGGCGGAAGACCACGATTCGAACCCGATCAAGATCGGGCTGGGTAAGTTAAAGGAACGCGGCGCGCGGGTGATTGGCGTGAACCCGATCCGCTCGGGCTATAACGCAATTGCGGATGAATGGGTTGGGATCACCCCCGGTACGGACGGGCTGTTCATTCTTGCGCTGGTGCACGAACTTTTCCGCGCAGGCCAAGTCGATCTGAACTATCTGTCGCGCTATACCAACTCGGGTTTCATCGTAAATGAAGAACCTAATACAGCGGAAACCGGGCTTTTCTTGCGTGGCGCAACGGGCAAGCCACAGGTGCTTTGCCGAGAGACTGGCAAGCTTGCGGATTATGACACACCCGGCGTGATGCCTGATCTGGCAGCGACATATCGCCATGCGGGCCAAACACACCGCCCAGTGTTCCAGTTGATGGCCGAGCGCTATCTTTCTGACGAATACGCACCAGATGCTGTGGCCGAACGCACAGGTGTTTCGGCGGACAAAATACGTTCTATCGCCGCAGAACTTGCCCGAGTGGCTTTCGAGGAAGAGATCGTTCTGGATCAGCCTTGGACGGACTGGAAGGGTGAAAAACACGACAAGATGATCGGACGCCCGGTCAGCTTCCATGCGATGCGCGGAATTTCCGCACATTCGAACGGCTTCCAGACCTGCCGTGCCTTGCATGTGCTGCAAATCCTGCTGGGCTCGGTCGAGGTACCAGGTGGTTTCCGCTTCAAACCGCCCTACCCCAAGCCCTATGACGCCCATCCGACACCCCATGTCGGCGTGACGGTTGGCGGACCCCTCGATGGCCCGCATCTGGGCTTTGTGCGCGGACCCGAGCATCTGGCATTGAAGAAAGACGGCAGCCCAGCGCGGATCGACAAGGCGTTCACGTGGGAAAACCCGATGTCCAGCCATGGGCTGATGCATATGGTGATCTCGAACGCACATGCTGGCGATCCCTACAAAATCGATACGCTGTTTTTGTATATGGCCAATATGGCGTGGAACTCGTCGATGAACTCGTCCGAGGTGATGCGAATGCTCACCGACAAAGACGAGAACGGCGATTACGTGATCCCGCACATCATCTATTCTGACGCCTACAGCTCGGAAATGGTGGCTTATGCGGACCTAATCCTGCCCGACACGACATATTTGGAGCGTCATGACTGTATTTCGCTGCTGGACCGCCCGATCTGCGAGGCTGACGGCGCTGCCGATGCGATCCGCTGGCCTGTGGTTGAGCCCGATCGAGATGTGCGAGGCTTCCAGACTGTTTTGATCCAGCTTGGGGTCAAAATGGGTCTACCCGGTTTCGTAAACGAAGACGGTTCGGCCAAGTACGAAGACTATGCCGATTACATCGTAAATCACGAACGTCGTCCCGGCGTGGGGCCGCTCGCCGGATGGCGTGGCGAAGATGGAAACGGCAAGGGCCGAGGAGAGCCTAATCCTGCTCAACTCGACAAATACATCGAAAATGGTGGTTTCTGGATCAACCACGTTCCCGAAAACGCCAACTTCTATAAGCCGTGGAACAAGCACTATCAGGAATGGGCCGTGAAACGCGGGATTTTCGATGTAGAATCGCCCTATGTCTTCAGCCTGTACGTTGAACCCATGCGTAAATTCCAGCTGGCTGCCGAAGGGTTCGGAGATCGCCAACCCCCAGACAATCTGCGCGACCGCATTGGCCAAACGATGGATCCGCTGCCAATCTGGTACGAACCATTTGAAGAGAGCAATGTCGATACAGACGAATACCCGATTCATGCCCTGACCCAGCGCCCGATGCACATGTACCACTCGTGGGGTACGCAGAATGCTTGGCTGCGTCAGATCACCGGGAAGAACTACCTGTATCTGCCCACCAAAATCTGGGAGGAGCATGGGTTCGAAGACGGCGACTTTGCCACTGTGTCCTCGGTCCATGGTCAAATCACCGTGCCAGTTGCGCATCATGCGGGCCTAAATGGCAGCACGATCTGGACGTGGAACGCCATTGGAAAACGCAAAGGTGCCTGGGCGCTGGACGAAGACGCACCAGAGGCCACCGATGGCTTTCTTTTGAACCACCTGATCAGCGAGCTTCAACCGCCGAAAGGCGACGGGCTGCGCTGGACGAACTCGGACCCAATTACGGGGCAGGCAGCGTGGTTTGATCTGCGCGTGAAAATCGAGAAATGCGAGACTAAACCAGCGGAAAGCCAGCCTGCCTACCCGCCGATCAAGTCCCCCGTGGGCAAAGGCCCCAAAACTGTGGCGAGGAAGATCTGATGACTGCTTTGCCTGAAAAAACCGACAAGAAACTGGGTCTGGTTATCGACCTTGATACATGCGTGGGCTGCCATGGCTGTGTGACCGCCTGTAAGGGCTGGAACACCCAGAACTATGGCGCGCCACTGTCCGATCAGGATGCTTACGGCGCGGATCCGTCGGGGGCATTCCTGAACCGCGTATTCAGTTACGAGGCCGAGAAATCCGGTTGTGCCTCGCAAACCGTGCATATGCCGCGGTCGTGTCTGCATTGCGAAGACGCGCCCTGCGTGACTGTCTGCCCGACTGGTGCCAGCTATAAACGCGAGGAGGACGGGATCGTTCTGGTGAACGAGGATCGCTGTATCGGCTGCGGCCTTTGCGCTTGGTCCTGCCCTTACGGCGCGCGTGAGCTGGATCGCGAAGCGGGTGTTATGAAGAAGTGCACGCTATGCGTTGACCGGATTTACAACGAAAACCTGCCGGAAGAAGACCGTGTACCCGCCTGCGTACGCACTTGCCCTTCTGGCGCACGTCATTTCGGGGATCTTGGCGACCCAGACAGCGATGTGTCGAAGCTGGTCGCAGATCGTGGCGGGTTTGACCTGATGCCGGATTTGGGCACCAAGCCCGTAAACAAGTACCTGCCGCCCCGCCCCAAGGATCAGCTGGACACAGCGCCGCTGAATGCTGTTGCGGACCAACCCAAGGGCTTCCTTGGCTGGCTGGACAAAGCGCTCGACAAGCTCTGACGGAGGAAACGGATGCATCCCGCACCCAGTGTTATCATTTTCACCACCTTTTCCGGTCTTGGCTTCGGGCTTTTGGCATGGATGGGGCTTGGCATTCCCGATGTCGGCGGCATGACGTTGCTGGCGTTCTTTATCATCGCCTATGTTCTGGCGGCCGGGGGGCTGCTGGCCTCGACCTTCCATTTGGGTAACAAAAAGAACGCAATCTATGCGTTCAGCCAATGGCGTACATCATGGTTAAGCCGCGAAGGCGTGGCTTCAGTCATAACGCTGACCCTGTTTGGCTTGATCGCTTTGGCACGGATCTTCCTGGGCGCAGAAATGGCGCTTTCAGGTGTAATAGGATCTGTTCTGGCGTTGATCACGGTCTTCACGACCTCGATGATCTATACACAGCTCAAGACGATCTCGCGCTGGAACCAACCGCTGACCCCTGCCCTGTTCTTGCTGCACGCTATTGGCGGTGGAGCCCTTCTTGCGGGCGAGGCAAAGATCGCCGGGTTCCTGCTGGCCGCTCTAGCCGTTGTTATGTGGCTGCATTGGCAGCAAGGTGACGCACGTGCCGCCAACCGTGGCACACTGGGCGATGCCACCGGGCTTGGCCATCTGGGCGAGGTGCGTATGTTCGAAAGCGGCCACACCGGTGGCAACTATGTGCTGGACGAGATGGTCTATCGCGTCGGTCGCAAGCACGCGCAGAAGCTGCGGATGATCGCGCTGGGCCTTGCTGCAGTGCTGCCCGCGGCCATACTTCTGCTTACGCCAGCCGGACATGTCACAGCTTTCATCGCGCTGGCACTGCACATCGCGGGCGCGATTGTGGGCCGTTGGCTGTTCTTCGCCGAAGCCGAGCATGTTGTGGGGCTTTATTACGGCAAGTAAGCCTTTTCATTGAATGTCTGAGGGAACCAACTGATAGTCTTCCGACGCATCTAACATCGAGGCTTTCTATGGGTACGCAGACGACAATTGAGTTGGTGAACAGCGGCAGGCTCGAGAACCTCTTCATTTTACAGCTCAGCCTCTCTTGGGATGCCAAGCGGCTTTCTTACAACCTTGCGGTTGAGCTCGGCGACGATATGGAGTCTGAACCTCAGTTCAGGCTCTCATTCTCCGGCGTCTCGGGGCTCAATCTTAATCACTTCAATGGTGGACTTGCCCAGATTGGGTCTCCGCGGATTGAGAAGAACGACAATGGCTGGGATCGTAGGAACTATCGCGTATTCGATCTTGAGACCGGAGATGACCTTTGGTGGTTCGAGAGGGCTGCAGACCCCTCAATCCGGTCGGTCGAGGTATGGGCAAACTAGCGGCAATTCTCTTCCTCTGCATTGTCACCCTTCACCAATGCGCACAAACATCCTATCACGGGGCAAAGCATTAATGAGGGCGACATGGCCAACCATCTTTACAAGCGCGATCTTCCCGATGGGCTGGACCTTGGTCCGGTCGTAGCCATCGACTGTGAAACCATGGGTTTGAACCCGCATCGCGACCGTCTGTGCGTGGTGCAGATGTCAGGCGGGGACGGTAACGCCCATATGGTGCAGGTCGAGAAAGGCCAGACCAGCGCGCCCAATCTGGAAAAGATGCTGACAGACCCCAACGTGCTGAAGATCTTCCACTTTGGTCGGTTTGACATCGCCGCAATGCTGAACGCGTTTGGTGTGGTCACAGCGCCTGTCTATTGCACCAAGATCGCCTCGAAACTGGTGCGAACCTATACGGATCGGCACGGGTTGCGGAACTTGCTGGATCAGTTGTTGAAGGTCGATATCTCGAAACAACAACAGATGAGCGACTGGGGCGCGGAAACGTTGACTGATGCGCAGTTGGATTATGCCGCATCGGACGTCTTGCACCTGCATCGCCTGCGTGAAGAGCTGGACATGCGTCTTGCCCGCGAAGGTCGGACCGACATGGCGCAAGCCTGCTTCGACTTTCTGCCGATGCGTGCGCAGTTGGATTTGGCGGGCTGGCCCGAACAGGACATCTTTGCGCATTAAGCGGCTGACTTGGAATCCGGCGCATCTGCGCTAGATAACAGTCAGACCCAATGGAAAGCTGATCATGTCCGGCACCGGCATCACCTATTCACGGCTTGTAAGCTGGCTGAAGATTATTCTGCCAGCTGCCTCTCTTGTGCTGTTGTCGCTTATGTTTCTGGTGTCAAAATCCGCCGACCCGACCACGTCCGTGACCTATGCACGGATCAATCTGGACGAGTTGACGGGCGAGCAAAAGATCTCGAACCCCAAATTTTCCAGCGTGACAGCGGATGGCGCAGCGATCCAATTTCAGGCAGCCAGCGCAGCTCCGGATGCCGAACGCTCTAATTATTTCAAGGCCTTAGACCTTGTGGCGGATATCGAAACTCCGGACGGGGCGCAGGTGAATATCAAAGCAGCCGAAGCGGATATTGACGGTGGCCAGAACCGGATCAACCTGTCGGGTGGCGTGTCATTGCACACCTCAACAGATTATTGGATCTCGTCCGAAACGCTGACCACCACGATGGACAGCACCTATGTCGCCAGCAATGGCCCGGTCGAAGCGACAGGTCCAATGGGCGATCTGTCGGCAGGTGACGCGGTCATTTCACAGTCCGAGGGCGAGGGCGGCGGATATGTTCTTGTTTTCAAGGACGGGGTGAAGCTGATATATGATCCAAAAGACAAGGGGGACCCCCGGTGATCAAACGCAGTATTCTTGCTTCGCTTCTGTTGGCGATCTGCCTGCCTGTCGCGGCTTTCGCGCAGGCAAATGTTGCGTTTGGCGGTCTGAAACACGACAGCAGCTTGCCGATCGAGATCTCGGCGGATCAGCTGCAAGTGGACCAATCCAGCGGGGCTGCGACCTTCTCTGGTAACGTTGTGATCGGGCAGGGCGATATGCGGTTAAGCGCGGGCAAGGTGCGTGTGGAATACGCGACTGGTGCCGACACCACGGGCGAGATTTCGCGCCTTCATGCGACTGGCGGTGTGACCCTTGTAAACGGCGCTGAAGCAGCCGAAGCGCGCGAGGCAGTTTATACCATCGCGTCTGGCACGGTTGTAATGACCGGCGGCGTGATCCTGACACAAGGCCAGAACGCCCTGTCTTCGGACAAGCTGACCGTAAACCTTGCCACCGGAAAGGGTCAGATGGATGGACGAGTAAAGTCGATTATCCAGACCGGAGCGAACTGATGGCCACCCCCAATTTGACAGTCGAGCAAGGCGACGCCGGGCTGCGCATCGTCGGATTGCGCAAAAGCTATCGCAAAAAGCCGGTGATCCGCGAGGTTAATCTGGAACTGCACCGAGGCGAGGTAGTCGCGCTACTGGGCCCAAACGGCTGCGGCAAATCCACGACGTTTTATTCCATCGCAGGACTGGTCACACCGGAAGCTGGGCAAGTTATCATCGACGGGCACGACGTGACGCTGTTGCCGATGTATCGCCGCGCACGCCGCGGGATCGGCTATTTGCCACAGGAAATGTCGATCTTCCGGGGCATGAGCGTCGAAGACAACATTCTGTCGATCCTCGAAATCTCGACCAAAGACCGGCACAAGCGCCGCGAACGGCTGGAAGAGCTGCTGAACGAGTTCTCAATCAGCCACCTGCGCCGCACCCCTGCGATGGCCCTGTCAGGCGGTGAGCGCCGCCGCTGTGAAATCGCGCGTTTGTTGGCGTCGAATCCCAAGTATTTGCTGCTGGACGAACCCTTCGCGGGCGTCGATCCGATTGCTGTCGGCGAGATTCGGACACTTGTACACGACCTGAAAAATCGCGGCATCGGCGTCTTGATCACCGACCACAACGTGCGCGAAACGCTGGAAATCGTCGACCGTGCATACATCCTACATGACGGACATGTTTTGATGAGCGGCACCACCGATGAAGTGGTGAAGGACGAGAACGTTCGACGCGTCTATTTGGGACAGAATTTCTCGATCAATTGACGAAAGTGACGCCCGGTCGCTTGACAATCCCCACCGACTCGTCGCCAAATAAGGGTGATGCATGAACACGCAAACCTTCGTTCGTGCCGCGCCCGTCATGGGCTCGCACATTTGATCGCCCCAGAACTGATCGGGCGGATAAATCTCTGCAAAGACAAAACATCCCCATGTTTTCAAACGGTTTTCCCGCTTTATGCCTGCGTGGCATAAGGCCAAATTCCTACAACGACCAAAGGAGATAGGATGCAATATCAAATCAGTGGCAAGCAGATCGACATTGGTGAGGCCCTTCAGGTTCACGTGAAAGATGAACTCGGCGGAATTGTTCAAAAATATGCTGAACGCCCCACCGATGCACAGGTCATTTTCTCGAAAAACGCGCATGAATATGTCTGCGAAACCATTGTTCACCTGTCCACTGGGCTGACCGCTCAGGCCAAGGGTCACGCGACCGAAATCTATGCGGCATTCGACCAATGTGCCGAAAAAATGGAAAAGCAACTGCGCCGTTATAAGCGTCGGTTGAAAGACCATCACCGCGACCGCGTCGATCCGGTTGAAGTTTTCGGAGGATCCTCGTATATCCTCGCCAACGAAGAAGGCCAGGACGAGGCAGAGGACGCTACGCTCCAACCCATGATCATCGCCGAAATGGAAACGCGCATCCCGTCGCTTTCCGTTGGCGAAGCCGTCATGCAGATGGAGCTGGCCCACGCCCCCGTACTGGTTTTCAAGAATGAGAAAACTCAGGGTATGAATGTCGTCTACCGTCGTGAAGATGGAAATGTCGGCTGGATTGACCCGGTAAACAACGAAGCGTAGGCCCCCCGCCATGGCGGGCGGGAAATTGGTCAAGAATGGAACTAGCGAACATTTTGTCGCCGTCCGCCGTAAGGGTTATTTCAACGGTGTCGTCCAAGAAACGTCTGTTTCAGGACTTGGGCGACATCGCTCATGACTGTTACGGCATCAACTCGGAAGACGCGTTTGCGGCTTTGTCCGAGCGTGAAAACCTAGGGCCGACCGGCGTAGGGCGCGGCGTCGCCCTGCCGCACGCACGCCTGACTGGCGTCACGGAAGTGACCGGTTGCTTTCTACGCGTTGAAAATCCGTTTGATTTCGACGCCGTAGACCGTCAGCCCGTCGACCTGATCTTTGCACTGTTCGCCCCTGAAGGGTCCGGTGTGGACCACCTGAAAGCTCTGGCTTTGGTGTCGCGGTCGATGCGGGATCCATCGATCTGCGCCAAACTGCGCGCGAACACGGACACGGCTGCGCTGCACGCTTTGTTGACGGACAGCCTGTCGAACAAAGCCGCCTGATCGCCGTCAGGTTTTGCCCCAAGGCTTAAACCCGAACATCATGTAATCCCGCTGATAGGCCGCCTTCACGGCGGCCTCGACGTCTTCGTTATAGATCTGTCCAAGCGTAAACGGGGCATCCGGAACCGATGCGGACAGCTTAGCCGAGCCAAGCCCCACATCCTTGGCAAGGGATGCTAACCCATCTTCAAGTTCATCCTCGCGCAGAATACGATCTGGAAGCTGAAACTCGGAAAACCCCTTTAAAACAGCTGATTGTGTTGCCCAAGCCGCATCAACGCGGATGCCAGTTTGACCAACCAAATTTCGTTTTACGAAGTCAGCGAAGGCGATAAACGCTGTGCGGTGGGCTGTTTCATCCCAGTCTGGCCCGGGGAGATTCTCGGGCAGCGGGATGTCATAGTTGTCACGCAGCGCGGTTTTGATCTCGGATTGGGTTTCGGGTCCGTCTTGCAAAAAGTACTTGCAAAAGACTGCATGAAGCCTCGCAACAGGATGCCGGACGACCGTAAAGGTGCGGTGCCCTTTGTTCCGGTTCTTCCATTGGCGCAGTGTTTTTTGTGTGAAATCCGTGGACAGAACCCCATATCCCTGCATCCAGTCCTGCACCCGTGCAACCGGGCCGCCTTTGATCGGCAGGAACATCAAAGGAGCATTCTCGGCAGTAGTATAGGTCGGTACAGCAGGCGGGCGTGCAGGTTCAAAATTCGGGACCTTACCAAGATCGAAAAAATCAATGTTGCGGACAGCCTCAACCAGCTCGTCCATATTGCGGACCTTGTCGGCCAGCGTCTCGGGGTTTTGCTTTTTGAACTTGCTCGAAAAGCCCGAGATCTCGTGCTCGGCGCCCAGAAACTTGCCCAAACCATTAACGCAGTCGATATTCTGCGTGTCTTCATAGTCAATATAGAACGCAGTCTGGCCCGTTTTCTGAAGCCGCTCTTTGATTTTCAGTTGGAAAGCTTTGTATTCATAGAAAAAGCTCTGAAATTCGCTTGGGTCAAACCGAACGCGAAACTTCTTAACATCCTTGCCATTTGTCAGCGCCCATTGCTGCGTGGCCCAGGCAATCCGGCGGCTGACGTAACTTTCCACCTGATTGCGTGTCAGAACCACTTTGGCACAGCGCGGATCTTCAATGACGTGCTCGAAAACCCGCATGTCGTGGTCATGGAAGAACCTGAAACCGGGAATCCCGTCAGTGTTTTCCTTCATTTTCTCAAGCAGTTTCACCGGGTTTTTGTCCCGTTGCTTGACGGTAACGCCGAATAGTTCTTCCAGCTCCGGTTTCACCATGAAATAGGGGTTGAAGGTCTCGCCATAGCATTTCACGCCATCGAACAGATCCAGATTGCTTTCCAGAAAGTTCGATCCGGTGCGCATCTCTGCGAAAATCACAAAGCAATCATATTTCATCGTCATATCACTTCTTCACCAATTCAGGTTGCTTTACGGCCCGCGAGCGAATGTCGTGACCCAAATCGCTGGGAAAATCCCCAACAAGATGCAGATGCATACCCTGGTTTTTCAGGTTTTGCAGGAACTGCCCGAATCCACCCAGATGCACCATGTCGGGGGTTTCGCTAAGTGTCGGCCGATCGTGCACCCCCAGCTCGTCAATGACGGCCTGTAAGGGCTCGAGCGGGTTCAAAACAAACTCGGATAAGGTTTGAATGCTGACTTGGGCGTGTGCGTGGTTCGAACGAAGCGCGTTAAGATGTTCAACTTCACGCTTCTGAAGGCGTGCGGCCAAACGCCGAATGTCTGAAAATTTTTTGTTCGACCGGAACAGCGGCACCGCCCACGCCCCCGAAATCACATGAATTCGCGCATTTGCGTCGCGCACAAGCCGCCACGCGACGTCCTGATTGTCCGCCGGACCAAACTGAAAACACTGCCGTTCGCCGCGCGTGTTCCAAATCAGACTGGTCAGGAATGCGCCGGGGTCATAGTCCCGCAGCGTGGCATCGGAACTGAGCGCGCCGAAATACTCGGTCTCGCCGCCGGCGAAATAGGCTTGGTCCGGCGCGAACAGATGGCCATGAACGGGGGTCTTGCTAAATCCTGACAGCCACGTTTCGAAATCCGTGAACAGCTCGGTAAAGCCTTCCAGAACGACATAGGGCTCAGCAGAGATCCCCTTGCCCCAATCCTTGTTCGGAAACCGAGATTGCATCATCAGACCCGGTCGGCCTTGGGTTCGACGCTCGACCGCCGTTGAAAAGATTCGGTCAATTTCGCCGGGGTTCGGCTCAACCTTGGCGCCTTGGCCCAGTTCATTGGATAGGAAAACTTTGTAGAGCACATCTGCTTTGCGCCAGATCTTCCGTGCTAGAAAGCAGTTCGAACGCCTTAGCAATTGGAGGTGATCGTCATAGAACACATGCGGTTTTCCCTGAAAGTCGAATTTCGACAAAGTCAGAGAGCGGCTTTCGATTTGACGCGAATACTGGCGGGATAGGGTCTGATAATAGCTTTCATCAGGGATCCACACACTGCTGAAATATGAGTCATTCACCGGTCTGCGTGGGTCTTCCAAAATCGCCAATAAAGTTCGACGCGTCAGGCACCACCACTGACTGCCCAGATGCGGCGCAGTCCCCAACGGGATCTTCCGCTGAATCCCAACTTTGCGCTGAAACCAAACATAAGCGTCAAACAGCTTGCGCTGCCGCTTCCACGAGAATGGGAAGTGAAGCGTGAAGCGTTCAATGTCCAGCCCGCCAATGGCCCATGGCACATCCTCAACCCTGACGCTCTCGATGAAATCAGTCTCGGGCCGTTCATTCAGATAGTCTTTCAGCTCGGCCACTGGTCTAAGCGGCAGGCACGCCCCCGAGGCCAGCAGAACATGCGCCACATCGGGGAAGCTCTTTAGCATAAGCTCGGACGCGGCCTGACTTGCAGCGACCAAGGACCACGTACCCCATTCACATTCTCGCCGGTCACAAAATAGGATGTTGTCGAGGTCTGAAAGGCTTTCAACAAAACTGGCGTGCCTATCATTGTCCACTTTCGCATCCACATGGATCACCATCGGGCAGCCATGCTTGGCCCAGTGACGCGCCAATTGCGTTGCGCGATCCAATGCATCGTGCACCAACATGACAACGCCCAAGTTCATGCCCAGTTCCCTTTTGACATCAGGCCCAGAACCTCGAGTTGTCTCCAATTGATGTACTCGTCGCTCCAATCACAGCGCAGCGACAGGTCGTCAGAAAGCAAGGCGTCATAGGCGCGGTATTCGTGGCTGTTGGCATAGTGCTGTCGGCGGACGAGTTCTTCTTGCGACTTTTCATGAAAGGTGTTCAGAAATTTCGTGTGCAGCAAGCAGCCAGAGCTTCTTTCGCCGCCCCCTACTTCATAAACACGGTTCAACCCACGTGGCAAAAGCATGTGGGTCGAACTGACATAGGCATAGGACCGGTGCCATTTCACCAGCGGGACTTTATTCAGGGCAGGGGCGCGTTCGGGATTGTCTTTGAAGAACACACGCGATCGAACGCCACCCTGAATCCAAAGATTCCAGAAACGTTTATTCTTGCGGATCGTATAGTTACCGCTGTCAAACCAGCGCGTTATCTCTAACGGATCCTGCCCCGAGCGATAGGGTTCGGCGTCAACGGCCCCTTCAGGATACATATCCAGCAACATCGCCCCGAAACTGCGCACTCCGCTGTCATCCAGCCAATCGGTAAGCGCCCGAAGGGGGCGGGCATCGCAAAAGGGATAAACCAAAAGCTCATCCGTATCGACAGTCAGGCACCAGTGACCATGGCCGTATTTTCGCTGGAGCCAGTTCAGCCAATCCACCCCAAATTTCGCGCGCTTATAACTTGCTTGTGTCGTCCAAAGGGACACATCGCCTTGCTTGGCCAAATACTCGCGCGAGCCATCGTCGGATCCGTTGTCTATAATCACGAAATGATTGACGCCCATGTCGCGGTAGTACTTCAGAAAATAGGGTAACCGGACCAATTCGTTGCGCAGTGTGGAAAAGACGATGATGTCAGACGGTGCTATCTGACTGGTTCGGTTCTTAACGCTTTTCAGCTCGCGCCGTTTGCGGAACGCGCGCAACAGGCGATGCCTGCGTTTCAGTCTCAGCCGATATGAAGTCCAAACACCCAAACCCGTTCCTGTCTGCGTTTTCCTGTCCGCAATAAGAAATGCAAAATCATTACGAAACAACCGGGCTGGAGCCGCGCCAAGTTATTGCCTCTTGTTCAAAGGTTTACAGGTGTTCCCATCGTTGTGCAATTCGGCGTGAATACATCTTATGGATGATTTATCGACTTTTGTTCGCCGGCTGAGATCAAACCCAGCTCTTCAAGTTGCCGCCAATCTTCGAACCGGCAGGCGTTCTCGTGCCAAAGATCCGGGGTTTCGGCGATGGCATCGTAGTAGGCGTCGAACTGGTCAGGCTGTCCGAAATGTTCGCGCCGCTGGTGCTCTTCTTGCGCGCGCGCGACGATGTGAGGCAGGAATTTCGTATGCAGAAGCACGCCCGACAGACGCGTGTCGCCCGAAACCGCAGGCGGGCCGTCCCACTCCTGATTCAGGCGCGGCGGCAGGATCGCGTGGGTCGAGTTTGCATAGGCATAGCGACGCGACCACTTGACCAAGGGCAGCTTATTCAGCGTTGGCCCGCGCGTTGGGTTCGTGGGAAAAAAAACACGTTCCCGCGCGCCACCCTGAAGCCACAGGTTTTGCATCGGCGTTTGGCGGCTTGCGCGATAGGGTCCGTCATCGAACCAAGGAAGGGCTTTGATCGGATCTTCAGCCACATCAATCGACCCGGTGCCCAGCGGACCCTTGGGATAAAGATCCAACATCAACGCGCCCAGCGCCTGCGCGCCCACAGCCTCTAACTGCTGGGTTAGAGACGAAATACTGCGTGTATCGTGATGTGGAAAGATCAACAACTCGTCTACATCGACTGTCAGACACCAGTGGTCATGCCCGTATCGAAACTGAAGCCATGTTAGCCAATCCACGCCAAACCGCGCGGATTTATAGCTGGCATCGGTGGACCACACAGACACATCCGGTTGATCCGCTAGGTATTCCATGCTGCCATCCGAGCAATCGTTGGCCACAAAAAGGAAATGCCCGACCCCCAAGCGACGGTAATATGCCAGGAAATGGGGCAGGCGCTGCATTTCATTGCGCGCCACCACGAAAGCCAGAACCTGATCTTTCTGTATCAGGTCCGTGCTGTTCGTAATCTGGGTCAGCTGTCGTCGGGACCGGATCGAGCGCCAAAGAAGACGTCGACGTTTCAGGCGCATCCGATACGCGGTCACCAGACCGGACACGCCACCCCCCATGCAGAGTTACTCGGCCGCTTTATTTTGAACCATCAGGTCGTGCAAATAGTCGGTGAACTCTTCCCGAAGCTCTTCTCGGGCCATGCCGAAGGCCACGGTCGCTTGCAGGAACCCAGCTTTCGATCCGCAATCAAAGCGCTGGCCGCGGAACCGATAGCCAAAGACGTCGCGACCCTGAGCCAGCTCTTCCGCGATGGCATCGGTCAGCTGAATTTCGCCACCGGCACCGGATTTCTTTTCGTTCAGGCTGCGCAGTACGTCCGGGGTCAGGATATAGCGGCCAATCACAGCCAGATTGGACGGTGCTTCTTCAATCGAAGGCTTCTCGACCATGCCGCGGGTCGATACCAGTTCGCCCATATCCTCTTTCACGTCCAGAACACCATAGGCGCTTGCCTTCTCAGGCGGCACCTCCATCGCTGCAACCATGCAGCCACCGGTTTCCTCATAGGCTTCCACCATCTGCTGCAAGCAGGGCTTTTCGGCAGCAATGACATCATCGGGCAGGATCACGGCGAAGGGTTCATTCGCGATCAGACGACGTGCACACCAAACTGCATGACCCAAACCCAGCGCCTTATGTTGACGCATATAAGCAATGGCACCAGATTCCATGTTGGTGTCTTTCAAAACCTCAAGAAGATCATCTTTGCCCTTCTTGCGCAGTTCTTGCTCTAGCACTGGCGAGTTGTCGAAATAATCCTCAAGCGCGCCTTTGCCGCGCGAGGTCACAAAGATAAACTCTTTAATGCCAGCAGCGCGCGCTTCGTCAATCGCGTATTGGATCAAGGGCCGGTCCACCAGCGTCATGATCTCTTTCGGGATTGATTTCGTAGCCGGCAGGAACCGTGTTCCAAGTCCAGCAACAGGGAAGATCGCTTTGGTAACTTTACGAGTCATTAATTTCACTTTCGTACGAACCGCGGACCTATCCTAGAACAGCCATCTCTCCGGTGAAAGATTGACGGCGTCACCTAAAGACCGCGCTAATTTGTTCATTCTCTAATTGATAATTCTGAAAACTTCATGGTCTTTTTTTGCCATTCTAAGGCAAGGCCGTGTTTTTCTCGACTCTTTTCCGAAGGGCGAAAGCTTGTTGAGGCTATACGATTCCAAGCTCCTGCAAAATCGTCTCGATCCGGGGGACGTCTTCTGGGTTGTTCAGTTCCCAAAATTGGCGAGACTTGGCGTCAACCTCGACGCATTGGATCGGCTTTTCCCGCTCAAGAAAACGAAGCTGTTCCAACCCTTCCAGCTGCTCCAAAGGACCGGCCTGCCAATGCGGATATGCAACAAGGGCTGAAGCGCGGTACGCGTATACGCCGACATGGTGATACACCGGGGTTTGATCATGTTTTGACCAGCCATTTCCTTGGGTGTAGGGGATTACCTCTTTCGAAAAGTAAAGCGCCTTACCCTCGGCTCCGAACACGGCGGTTGTGCCGCCAACGCGTCCAGCCTTGCGATCTTCAAGAAATCCACCCAGCGCCCGGCCATCACAGCGCAGAACCGGGGTTGCAACCTCGGCGGTGGGGTGAGTTTCAAGTGCCGCAACCAATTCTTCCACGAACCACGGAGGTGTCAACGGCGCGTCACCCTGCAGGTTGACGATAATGTCGAAACCTTCGCCCAGCGCGGTCAGGGCCTCGGCACAACGCTCGGTCCCGTTTTCGCAAGCGTCCGAGGTCATCACTACCTCGGCGCCAAAGCCTTTTGCCTCATCCCGGATGCGGTCATCATCGGTGGCCACGACAACCCGGTCCACACCGCGCACAGCCTGCGCAGCCTCCCAACTGCGGCGGATTAGGGTCTTGCTTTGACCCGTCGCCCCCCGCAGTGATGCAAGCGCCTTGCCCGGATACCGGGTCGAGGCGAAGCGTGCCGGGATCACGATCAGAGTGGCCATGGCGACTTAGGCTTTCTGCAGCTCAACGCCAGGCGCGAAGGCAATGAAAAACGGGTTTTCATAGATCGGTTTGCCATAGGTCAGCGGAGTGTGATCGTCGAAACGCACAACGTCACCACCCGCGCCTTTCAGAACGGCATGACCGGCGGCTGTGTCCCATTCCATTGTGCGGCCAACGCGGGGGTACAGGTCGGCCTCGCCCGTCGCGACAAGGCAAAACTTCAGCGAGCTGCCCGCCGACTTACTGTCTTTCACGCTGTATTTGTTGATGTAATCTTCGGTCGCTTGGTCGCGGTGCGATTTCGAGGCGACGATGAACAAAGCCTCATTATCGGGCTTGGACACGTTGATCGGGTTCAGAGTGCCCACTGTCTCTTTCGCGAACGGCCCTTGTTCTTCCACGCTTTCACCGCCCGAGCGGGTGAAGAACATGCGACCTTTTGCGGGGGCGTACACCACCCCGCGGATTGGGGTTCCATCTTTGACATAGGCGATGTTCACGGTGAAATCGCCACGACGGTGAATGAATTCTTTCGTGCCGTCCAAGGGATCCACGATCAGAAACTCGCTGGCCTGTTCGCTGTGGCTGTCAGCTTGTTCTTCCGTCACCAAAAGCACGTCCGGGAAGGCGGCACGCAACCCCGCCGAGATCAAAGCGTCCGCCGCCTCGTCTGCCGCGGTCACCGGGCTGTCGTCAGATTTGGCGCGTACGTCGAAATCGTCCGAGTTGTAAATCTCCATGATCACATCCCCAGCTTCCAAAGCCAGCGTGCGCATAACGGTTTCCAGACGGTCGAAATCCAAGACGAAACTCCTTAAATAAGGCCAAAACCGGCCCTGTTGATAACATTTTGTCAGCCCCTTATGATCAACCGGTAAAGGATCAGCAAGAATTCCCTGATAAAAAAACCGCATTACCGTTTGGGGTTCGCCATGTTTGAGGCAAGGAAAAAGAAGTCGCGGCTGTCTGCGACCTTCTCGATGCTCGAGGTCATATTTCATATGACCGCGCACAGCGTGCGCAGTACCCATACCAATCCGATCGTGGCGATTGCACTGAACATGGTGCAGATGATGCTGATGCTTGCCGTGTTCTATGTCCTGTTTACCGTCATCGGGCTGATGCGGAACTCGGTCAGGGGGGACTTCCTGCTGTATCTGATGTCAGGGATCTTTGTGTACATGGTGAACATCAAGACGCTGGCGGCGGTTTCGGGGTCCTCTGGCCCCTCGCACCCTTTGATGCATCACGCGCCGATGAACACGTTTGTATCCATGGTATCCGCCGCTTTGGGGGCGCTTTATATTCAGGTATTGACCATTATGGTCATTTTGATTGTGTATCATATCGGCTTCAAGCCGGTTGAGATCTATCAGCCTGTGCAAGCCCTGACGATGATCCTTCTGGCTTGGTTCAACGGTGCGGCTTTTGGGTTGGTATTTCTGGCCTTGAAACCTTGGATGCCGCAATTCGCCAGCATCTCGCAGACCATCTATACGCGCGCCAATACGATTGCATCCGGCAAGATGTTTCTGGCCAACTCGATGCCGTACTACATCGTCGCGATGTTCGCTTGGAATCCGCTGTTTCACATCGTGGACCAAACGCGCGGGTTTGTGTTCATCAACTACAATCCGCACTATACGAACTGGGTTTACCCACTGGCTTTCTCGGCGGTGTTTATGCTGATCGGCTTCATGGGCGAAAACTATACACGTCGCCATATCTCGGCCAGCCGTGCGGCGCGTCAGTAAGCGCAATTTGGCGCGTCTGATCGTCCAGAACGGCAAAAACCACCCAAATCCTCAAATTGACTCGGAATTTTTGCCACCTAAGGGGCATCGGACCGCTTGCAGGGCCGATTTTGCCTACTTATATACGCCGAGACGCCGGAGATGGTTTTCTTGATCCGGTAAAAATCTGGGATCTGGGGCCGATGCTTTGCAAGGTCGGTCCTGACAACATCGCCTTAAGAGAGGATATTACGCATGGCCAAAGTCATCGGTATCGACCTCGGCACCACCAACTCGTGTGTTGCCATCATGGACGGCTCGCAGCCGCGAGTCATTGAGAACGCAGAAGGTGCACGTACCACGCCTTCGATCGTCGCCTTCAAAGACGACGAGCGCCTTGTGGGCCAGCCTGCCAAACGTCAAGCTGTCACCAACCCCGACAACACTGTCTTCGCCGTGAAGCGTCTGATCGGACGCAACATGAACGACCCAGCTGTTGAAAAAGACAAAAAGCTGGTTCCGTACGCTATTGTAGATGGCGGCAACGGCGACGCATGGGTTGAAGCTGCTGGCGAAAAGTACTCGCCCTCGCAGATTTCGGCCTTCATTCTGAGCAAGATGAAAGAAACGGCAGAAAGCTATCTGGGTGAAGACGTCACTCAGGCCGTGATCACCGTGCCCGCATATTTCAACGACGCACAGCGTCAGGCCACCAAAGACGCCGGCAAGATCGCTGGTCTGGAAGTGCTGCGGATCATCAACGAACCGACCGCCGCTGCCTTGGCATATGGTCTGGACAAAGAAGACACCCAAACCATCGCGGTTTATGACCTTGGTGGTGGTACCTTCGACGTGACCATCCTGGAAATTGACGACGGCCTATTCGAAGTAAAATCGACCAACGGCGACACGTTCCTTGGTGGTGAAGACTTCGACATGCGCATCGTCCAGTATCTGGTCGATGAGTTCAAAAAGGAAAACCAAGTCGATCTGTCGAAAGACAAGATGGCTCTGCAGCGCCTGAAAGAAGCCGCTGAGAAAGCCAAGATCGAACTGTCGTCGGCTTCGCAGACCGAAATCAACCAGCCCTTCATCTCGATGGGTGCTGATGGTGCGCCGCTGCACATGGTCATGAAGCTGACCCGCGCCAAGCTGGAAAGCCTTGTATCGGACCTGATCAAGCGTTCGATCAAGCCCTGTCAGGCTGCCTTGAAAGACGCTGGCCTGTCGACTGGCGACATCGACGAAGTGGTTCTGGTTGGCGGTATGACCCGCATGCCGAAAGTGATCGAAGAGGTCACCAAATTCTTCGGCAAGGAACCCCACAAGGGTGTGAACCCGGACGAAGTGGTTGCCATGGGTGCTGCCATTCAGGCCGGTGTTCTGCAAGGCGACGTGAAAGACGTTGTTCTTCTGGACGTGACCCCGCTGTCGCTGGGTATCGAAACGCTGGGTGGCGTGTTCACCCGTCTGATCGACCGCAACACGACGATCCCGACCAAGAAGTCGCAGATCTTCTCGACCGCGGAAGACAACCAGAACGCTGTGACCCTGCGCGTGTTCCAAGGTGAGCGTGAAATGGCTGCGGACAACAAAATCCTGGGCCAGTTCAACCTGGAAGATATCCCGCCCGCACCGCGCGGCATGCCTCAGATCGAGGTGACCTTCGACATCGACGCCAACGGCATCGTTGAAGTGGGTGCCAAGGACAAAGGCACAGGCAAAGAGCAGAAGATCACCATCCAAGCATCGGGTGGCCTGTCGGATGACGACATCGAAGCAATGGTGAAAGACGCTGAAGCCAACGCCGAGGCCGATAAGGACCGTAAAGAGCTTGTCGAAGCCCGCAACCAGGCGGAAAGCCTGATCCACTCGACCGAGAAGTCGATGGAAGAGCATTCGGACAAGGTCGACCCGACCACGATCGAAGCCATCGAGCTGGCAATTGCAGCCTTGAAGGACGATCTGGCCAAGGAAGACGCGTCGGCTGACAAGATCAAGGGCGGCGTTCAGAACGTGACCGAAGCGGCCATGAAACTGGGCGAAGCGATCTATAAGTCGCAGCAGGAAGAAGCTGCTGGCGAACCCTCGGAAGAAGCAGACGGCCCGTCGTCCGTGGACGATGATATCGTCGATGCCGATTTCGAAGACCTTGACGACAGCAAACGCTAAGTCGCTTAGGTTAAAGGGCGGGGCTGCATAGCGGCCCTGCCTCCCTCCCAAGTGGAGACGACCCCATGGCAAAACGTGATTATTACGAGGTACTTGGCGCCGCGAAAGGTGCTTCGGCAGACGAGCTGAAGAAAGCCTATCGCAAGAAAGCCAAAGAGCTTCACCCTGACCGGAATTCCGACAATCCAGACGCCGAGTCTCAGTTCAAAGAAGTGAACGAGGCTTACGACGTCCTGAAGGATGCCGAAAAGAAAGCCGCCTATGACCGCTTTGGCCATGCCGCCTTTGAAGGTGGTATGGGTGGGCGCCCCGGTGGTGGACATCCGGGCCAAGGTGATTTCGCCAGCGCGTTTTCGGACGTGTTTGACGATCTGTTCGGCGACTTTATGGGTGGCGGACGTGGCGGAGGCCGCGCACGTGCTCAACGTGGATCCGACCTGCGCTATAACCTGCGTGTAACGCTGGAAGAGGCGTTCTCGGGCCTGCAAAAAACCATCAACGTACCGACTTCGGTCGCCTGTGAAGAATGTGATGGTACCGGTTCTGAATCCGGCGCCGAGCCCGCCATTTGCCCGACCTGTCAGGGCATGGGAAAGGTTCGCGCGCAGCAAGGTTTCTTTACAGTCGAGCGCGCCTGTCCGACCTGTCAGGGCACCGGCCAGATTATCCAGAACCCTTGCAAATCCTGCCACGGGGCAGGGCGCAAGGAAAAGGAACGCTCGCTGTCGGTGAACATCCCTGCCGGTGTTGAAACGGGCACTCGAATTCGCTTGGCTGGCGAAGGCGAGGCCGGGATGCGCGGTGGACCTTCTGGCGATCTGTACATCTTCATCGAGGTGGCAGAACACGCCATTTTCGATCGTGAAGGCACGCATCTGCATTGCCGCGTTCCAGTTTCCATGAGCGCCGCTGCACTGGGCGGCGATATCGAGGTTCCAACCATCGACGGCGGCCGCTCGCGCGTGAAAATCCCGGCGGGCAGCCAATCGGGCCGTCAGATGCGTCTGCGCTCGAAGGGGATGCCTGGCTTGCGTGGTGGACCCAACGGCGACATGTATATCGAGCTTGCGGTGGAGACGCCGGTCAATCTGACTTCGCAGCAAAAAGAACTGCTACGCGAGTTCGAAAAACTATCGGAAGAGAACAACCCGGAAAGCACGAACTTCTTTTCGAAAGTCAGAAGTTTCTGGGACAGCATGAAAGGCTGATCGCTTTTCTAAGAAACCTTACGCCCCGGTGTCGCACAAACACCGGGGCGTTTTAGTTTGTGGCTCGCGTTAACCTTTCATTCACCAGTTCTGGGGCAGGCTGCCCCTATGACTGAACACAGTGACTTCCAATTCGCCGAGATGCCTCAAAGCCTGTTCGATACGGACGAGGCTCCGGCAGTCCCAATCGACATGAAGGCGGGAAAGCTGCCATCATATATCAAGGATCACCGCCAAAGACTGCGCGCGCGCTTCAATGAAGGTGGGGCGCAGGCAATGCCGGAATACGAATTGCTGGAATTGTTGTTGTTCCGATCCATCCCACGTCGCGATGTGAAACCCATCGCTCGTAAGCTGTTAGACACGTTTGGAGATTTCAACCGCGTTATAACTGCCCCTACGGACCGGTTGCGCGCGGTGCCTGGCATCGGGGATTCCGTCATTACTGACCTGAAAATCATCGAGGCCGCGGCGCATCGCATGGCCCGATCAAAGGTGATCCAGCGGCATGTAATATCCAGCTGGGATGCAGTTCTGGACTATTGCCATACGACCATGGCGCATAGGGATACCGAGCAATTCCGCGTCTTATTTCTGGATCGCAAGAACGTCCTGATCGCTGATGAAGAGCAAGCCAAAGGAACCGTCGATCACGTGCCGGTCTATCCGCGTGAGGTGGTGAAACGGGCGTTGGAGCTGAACGCGTCAGCGCTGATCTTGGTACATAATCATCCGTCCGGCGACCCGACCCCGTCTGATAGTGATATTCAGATGACGGCACAAGTGAACGACGCCGCCAAAGCGCTGGCCATTGCGCTGCATGATCATCTGATTATTGGGAAATCAACCGAGTTGAGCTTTCGGTCTGAAGGATATCTTTAGGGTCTAATCCACCCAGATTTCGACACGTCGATTTACGCTGCGACCCCATGCGCTGTCATCGCAGGCCATTGGCATCGCCTCGCCAAAGGCATCGATTTGCATGTCTACGCGGGTGGCGTCGAAAGCCTCGAGCTGGGCCAGGACCTGTTCGAGTACAGCGCGCGCACGGCGCTCGGACAGGTTTTTGTTTTGCACGGCCGCGCCTTGCCCATCGGAAAAGCCGATAAATGACAAACGCTTACCATCAAATCTACCGCTCTCTAACGCGGCAGCAAGCAGGGCCACATTCGACCGCGACGGCGCGTCCAAAAGGGTCGAGCCACCTTCGAAACGGAAGCTGATGGACAGACGCTCGGACCCGGTCAGAGTCTGGATCATCCGTTGCAGCTCGTCCAAGCCAACTTCCTCGCCAGCTGTAGTAATCGCATTTGCCATCCGATCCCCTTGCGCACGAATCGGCTGCCGCGTCAGCGCCTGATCCACAAAACCTGCCCGTCGGGTCACGAACTGGGCGCTATCCGTGCGCAGATAGGATAGAAATTCGCGCCCGACTTGGGGCAGGCGACGTTCTGGCAGGTATAGAAACATCGGCATTGTCAGAGGATAGTCTTCGGACTTGATCGACGCTCGCGAGGCATGGACCGAAAAGCCGCAATTGCCAGAAAGCTCGACCACTTCGCCGCTGCCACGCTGGGTAAATGTGGTCATCGCGATGCCAAAGGGATCGCGCGCAATGGCGTCAGCAAGGGTACGGCTCGTGGGGTGTATCACCACCCGGTCCGACAAGGTTACGCCCTGTGCCGCAATCACATCCTGCATGAAAACCGGACCAAAGCCTTCTTCGACATCCATCATATAGGGCGTGATCGGTGCATCTTCGCCACCCAGATCAGACCAGTTGCGGATCTTCCCGGAATAGATCGCCGCAAGTTGTGTGATCGACAGCTTCGTAACTGGATTTCCGGGCGAAACAATCGGCACTAGCGCGTCCAACGCTGCCACACGACTTTGACGCGCGATGCGCAAATCACCCAGCCCGGCATCGCGCGCAAGACTGCGCTCACGAGTGGTGGCCTGCCGCATCGACAGAACCATATCAGCCTGTTGGCTAAGAAGATCGGCGAAACCTTCCGAACTGGTGGTTAGCTTGATGGTAAAGCGAGCAACCTCTTGCCCGCTGCCACCTTCCAGAAGAGTATAGAGCGTTCCAACCCCTTGAATTTCCTCGCGCTTCAGTGCGTAGCCACTACGAAGCGCGAAGCCTTCGACCAGCGCGGGGAACAGGACCGCACCCATATTATGCGCACCGGAAATCGTCATCTCGGCCACAAAGGGGCCAAGGCTGGGACAGCCCGGCCCTTCGCACCTGACACCTGAACTGTCGACGGTCAGGATGCCAAATTCAGTATCCACGCGATAAAATTCGCCATCGAAGGTCAGAAGATGGCCCGTTAGCTCGATCGACCCATCGCGAGAGGTCAGGGTGACGTCCTGCGCATGGGCTGACGAAATTCCCACCAACAGCATGGCCAGCACCGCAGCACAAAGGCGTGCAAAGACATATGGAAGAACGCGAGTCACAGGGGGACCATAGGTATTTCAGCGCCCAGCGCCAGAGCTTCCCGCCATGAGCGTGGATTTTCCAGCACAGGGCGTGACCAATCCGACAACGTACGGGCTAGCTGGCAGACAGGGACAAGACCGCATCAACGATATCCGGCGCGATCAGTTTCGCCCCGGCCGGGCTGAGGTGATCGTCGTCGAGATATAGGATGTGTTCCGACCCTGCGTTCGTACACCTTTCAGAAGCAACATCGCAAAAGCGTTGGTGAATGGGTGCGAAAGCAGTGCTCTCGGACTGTTCCCCAAGGTCTAAGAACAGGTCCAGCACAGGCCGCGCGCGATCATGATAGGCCGCATAGCCCGTGGTTAGAGTCAGATCGTCACTGTTGTTAAAGTACATACGCTTCGCAATCAGTTCCGGGACGTTCCAGCCGGCTTCAGGAATAGGCGCGACAAGAACCAGATTGAAGCGGTTGCTGAGGTCGTCAAACTTGGCGCGCAACATGTCGATCAGCGGCGTCTGCGAGATGTTGCTCGGGTCGCGTACATCCATCCGGATCCCGTGTTCGACTCCTCCTTCGTCATTGTCGAACCGCGTTCCTTGCACATATGCCGAGAATCTCGCGACCAAAACCACGGTATCTGTTCCGATTTCTTCGGCATGGGCCATGATAGCGTCGACGAATTCAGCGCATTCATGGGTCGAGGGTTTGTGCACGCGTTCCATGCCCGGAAGGGGAATGCAGCCACCATAAGAGCTTACATAGACGTTCTGCCCGGCCGCATTCAGCGCCGCGACCGTTTCACCCCGGATCGCCGCGGCATGGCTATCACCCAGCAGTAAAACCGATCCTGACGGGTTCGGGACCGCGAAGTAACAGTCCTCTTTCGGGATCTGCCAACCTTTCTTTTCGTCAAAGTGACATGAGCGGTCGATCTGGTCTGTGTTTAAGGTCAGAACCGCGCGCGCGGCCGGGGTGAATCGGTCGGGAAGCCCTTGGTTTACATGGCCCCAAGCGCCGATGCCTGCAATCAGGACTAGGCCTGCAACGCTGCTGGCGAAGACTCCAGCACGGCTCTTTAGCTGCGTGTTTGGACCCGCGCGGAACGGTTGTTCAACAAAGCGCCAGCTGAAAGCGGCAAGGACCAAGGACAGCGCGGCCAAAGACAGCATCAGGGCGGTGCTTGGCTCGGTCAAGCTGCGAATGCGAGCGAAAGCAAACATGGGTTGGTGCCATAGATAAGCGCTGTAGCTGATCAAACCGACTGAAACGAAGGGCTTTGTGGACAGAATGGCAGCGACCCGTGTTCCAGATCCAAACAGGATAACCAGCACGACGCCAATCACCGGCAGAAGCGAATACAAACTGGGAAACGGTGTCGTGTCGTCGAACAGGAAAACCGACAGCGCGATCGCCGCAAGGCCCAGCGCGGCGGCGACGTCATTGCCGGGTAAGGCCCGCTTTTGCAGAGCAAACGCACAGATGGAGCCGGTAAGCAGCTCCCACACACGCGCTGGGGCCAGAAAGAAGTTCGCAGCGGGGTAGCTGCGCCACCCCCATTCGGCAAGGCCAAGGCTGATCAGTGCGATCAGCACCAGGGTCCAAACAGCCGCGCGCCGACCCATTTTCCAAAGAAAGAACAGCAGGACAGGGAAGACTACATAGTACTGTTCTTCGATGGCCAAGCTCCACGTGTGAAGCAGCGGTTTCAGGTCTGCACCGGCCTCGAAATACCCGCTTTCCATCCAAAAAAGGAAGTTCGAGGCAAACAGGCTGACCGCCACAAGACTTTGAGAATAATCGCGTAATTGCGCCGGTAACATCCACATGATGGCGAATGGAATGGTGCAAAGCACCACACAGAACAGAGCGGGCAGGATGCGGCGCGCGCGGCGCTCATAGAATTTCAGAAGGCTGAATCGACCGCGAGCGATGTCTTCGATCAGGATCGAGGTAATCAAGTAGCCGCTGATGACAAAAAAGACGTCGACGCCGACAAACCCGCCGTCGAAAAGGCCAATGCCCGCATGAAACAGGATGACCGGCAAAACGGCGACCGCGCGCAAGCCATCAATCTCGGGCCGGTAAATCATAGATCAACAATATCCTGTCAAATGCCGCGTTACGATAGGTCAGCTATCGGCGGTGCTGCAAGAATTTGTTGTGCGTGTCGCGCCGTTTGGGTGCGGCGCGACCTGATCAGGTCAGCCGACCGTGGCAATGTTTGAATTTTTTGCCCGACCCACAGGGGCAGGGGTCGTTGCGCGAAGGATTGCCCCACGTGGTTGGGTCGTTTTCGTCAAAGCCTTCAATGGCGTTGGCATGGGTTTCCGCCTCGTCGGCGGCCTCGGCCAGCGCCTTTTGTTGCTGAAGCATCTGCTGCATCATGGCCTGTTGCTCTTCTTCCGACATGGGCCGGATCTGAGACAGTTTTTGCGTCACATCAGAGCGCAGACCATCCAGAAGGCTTTCAAACAACTGGAACGCTTCGGTCTTGTATTCGTTCAGTGGATCGCGCTGCGCATAACCACGGAAACCAACGACCGAGCGCAAGTGATCCAGCGTCAGCAGGTGCTCGCGCCATTTCGAATCAATGGTCTGCAGGATCAGCTGCTTTTCAATCGAGCGCATGGTCTCGGGTCCGAAATCTGCGGCTTTCTTGGCCATGAACGCATCCGACGCATCATACAGACGTTCGCGGATCAGATCATCATCGACGCCTTCCTCGGCGGCCCATTCGACCACGGGCTCTTCGAAGCCCAGATGTTCAATCACCGCGGCCTGCAACCCGTGGGTATCCCACTGATCAGCATAGGATTTCGGTGGCATGTATTGGTCAACCAGATCGTCGATCACCTGATGGCGCATGTCGCCGGCGATCTCGGACAGATCCTCGGCTTCCATAATTTCCAGACGCTGACCAAAGATCGCTTTCCGCTGATCGTTCATCACGTCATCGAACTTCAAAAGCTGCTTGCGAATGTCAAAGTTGCGGCCCTCGACCTTGGCTTGAGCGCGTTCCAGCGACTTGTTCACCCACGGATGCACGATAGCCTCGCCTTCATCCATACCAAGGGTCGACAGGACTTTCTCTAACCGTTCCGAGCCGAAAATCCGCATCAAATCGTCTTCCAGCGACAGGAAGAAAGCCGAGCGCCCCGGGTCACCCTGACGGCCCGAACGGCCACGCAGCTGGTTGTCGATCCGGCGGCTTTCGTGCCGTTCAGTGGCCAGAACGAACAGACCGCCTGCGTCTTTCACCGCTTGCTCGTCCGCTTCGTGTTCGGCCTCGATCTTGGCACGAATGTCGTCGGGGTTCGCATCCGGGTTCGCGGCGATGGCTTCCATCACCTTGAACTCGACATTGCCGCCCAGCTTAATGTCGGTCCCGCGGCCAGCCATGTTGGTCGCGATGGTGACCGAACCCAACTTGCCGGCATCCGCCACGATCTGCGCTTCACGTTCGTGCTGGCGGGCGTTCAGAACATCGTGCTTGATCCCAGCTTGGGTCAACAGTTGCGACAGCTGCTCGGATTTCTCGATCGAGGTCGTGCCGACCAGAACCGGCTGACCCTTTTCATTTGCCGCGCGGATTTCCTTGACGATCGCCTCGGATTTTTCGCGATCAGTGCGATACACGGCGTCATGTTCGTCAATCCGGGCAATCGGGCGGTTAGTCGGAACTTCGACCACACCAAGGCCATAGATTTCGTCAAATTCATCAGCTTCGGTCAAAGCTGTACCGGTCATGCCGCCCAACGTGTTGTACAGGCGGAAATAGTTCTGGAACGTGACCGATGCCAGTGTGACGTTTTCAGGCTGGGTCTTGCAGCCTTCTTTGGCTTCAATGGCCTGATGCAGACCTTCCGACAGACGGCGACCAGCCATCATGCGGCCGGTGAACTCGTCGATCAGCACGACCTCGCCATCGCGGACGATATAGTCCTTGTCTCGGGTAAAAAGCTTGTGCGCGCGCAGGCCCTGGTTCACGTGGTGAACCATCGTCGTGCTTTCGGGATCGTACAGCGTTTGGTCTTCCGGCAGCAGGCCACGAGCGTGCAGAAGCTCTTCCAGAAACTCGTTGCCTTCCTCGGTGAAGGTGGCGGTCCGGGCTTTTTCGTCGATCGTATAGTGTTCTTCGGTAAGCTCAGGGATCAGCGTATCAACGGTGACATAAAGCTCAGACCGATCTTCGGACGGGCCCGAGATGACCAGTGGCGTACGCGCTTCATCGATCAGGATCGAATCGACCTCGTCTACAATGGCAAAGTTGTGACCGCGTTGGGACATGTCCTTCAGCTCGGACTTCATGTTGTCGCGCAGATAATCAAAGCCAAGCTCGTTGTTGGTCGCATAGGTGACGTCAGAGGCATACGCCTCGCGTTTTTCGTCATCGGCTTGGTGCGGATAAACAACGCCAGTTGTCATGCCCAATGCGCCGTAAACCTTGCTCATCCATTCGGCGTCACGCTTCGCCAGATAGTCGTTTACGGTAACGATATGCACGCCCTTGCCGGTCAGCGCATTCAGATAGGCCGGGAAGGTGGCGACAAGGGTCTTACCCTCGCCGGTTTTCATTTCCGCTATATTGCCCTGGTGCAAGAAGATCCCGCCCATCAGCTGTGTGTCAAACGCCCGCAGACCCAGCGCGCGCTTGGCAGCCTCGCGGCAGTTGGCGAAAGCCTCGGGCAGGACTGCGTCCAGCTTTTCGCCGTCCGCCACACGTTGCTTCAACTCTTCAGTCTTGGCGACGATACCATCATCCGTAAGGGCGGCGAATTCGTCCTCAAGCGCGTTGATCTTTTCGACAATGGGTCGTGTGGCCTTGATCTTGCGATCATTCTGAGTGCCAAAGACTTTGCGCGCGATTTTTCCAAGCATAATTTTGTGCCTCAATGCGGTTTAACGCTGGTTTGACCAGAGGAAACTTGCCCGTCCCGATCTGGCCACCTATCTAAGTGCTCAAGAACCCACGCTCTTAAGCCCTTAGCGATGTAAGCGTCGGGTGTAAAACTGTCAATGTTGCCGGGGTTTCCGGCCTGTTTTGAAGGATATTTTCATGCTTTATCGCCACGCGGCTGCCTTTGGCTTTGCTCTTTCGCTGACTTTGGGTGCTCCGGCCCTTGCGCAGGACACCACAACGGAAGAAGCCCTGCCCAAAGTCGAGGTACAGGCCGACACAGTTCTGGCAACGGTAAACGACGAAAAGATCACCGTGGCCCATGTGATCGCAGCCCGTCAGTCTCTGGCGCAGCAGTTTCAGCAATTGCCTGATGACGTGCTGTTTCCGGGTCTGGTCGAGCAGCTGATCCAGCAGACCGTCTTGGGCCAAGCCGCCGATGAAATCAGCCGTCGCGGCGAAATCATTTTGGAAAACCAACGTCGCGAGATTGCAGCCGCTGAAACTGTCGACGGCATTGTAGCCGAAGCGGTAACTGATGAGGCGTTGCAGGCTGCCTATGACGCAGCTTATGCGGATGCCGAGCCGTCGAAGGAATTCAGCGCCGCGCATATTCTGGTCGAGACCGAAGATGAGGCGCAGGACCTTATCACCAAGCTGGACGGTGGCGCAGATTTTGCTGAACTGGCAAAAGAATTCTCGACCGGACCATCCGGCCCCAATGGCGGTGATCTTGGCTGGTTTGGTCCCGGTATGATGGTGAAACCGTTCGAAGACGCCGTTATGGCGCTTGAAACAGGTGCCGTATCTGCCCCTGTCGAGACTCAGTTCGGCTGGCACGTGGTTAAATTGAACGACACCCGCATGGTCGGCGCACCCGAATTGGACGAAGTCCGCGCCGAACTGACGGCCCAAATCGAAAATGATGCCGTGGATGCTGCCCTGCAAACCCTGCTGGACGGCGCAAACATCGATCGGATGGAACTGGAAGGGATCGACCCTGCCGTCACGCGTGATATTACGCTGTTGGACAACTGATCTTAGGGGACAAATATGGGCAAGACGGCGAAGATCAAAAAGCTGAAAAAAAAGGTGTCCAAGCTGAAGGCCAAACTGGCCGCAGCGAAGGATCACACGCATAAGGTTTCGCCGCTTGCGCCCTCTCGTTTTCCTGATCTGCCTGTGATTGCCGGGGCCAAGTTCTCGGCGGTGAAGGCAGGTGTAAAGTACCAAGATCGGCTGGATGTAATGCTGGCCGAGCTTCAACCGGGCACCACGATTGCAGGTGTGTTCACCAAATCCGCCACGCGATCAGCACCGGTTCTGGATTGTCAGGCCAAGCTGGGCGGTGCGTCGGACAAAGGTGCAGCTATCTTAGTCAACGCTGGCAACTCGAACGCCTTTACTGGGGCAACGGGTGACGGATCGGTTGCCGCCATCACCGAAGCCGTCGCAGGCGCACTTCAAGTCCCGCAGGACCGTGTCTTCACTGCATCCACCGGTGTGATTGGCGAACCGCTGCCCCATGATCGTATCACCGACAAGATTGACGAACTTAAGGGGCTTTTGGTTCCCGACGCGATGCAAGACGCCGCGCAGGCCATCCGCACCACTGACACTTTCCCCAAAGGCGCAAAAGCCGAGGTTCGGATCGGAGACCGAGTGGTGCACATCGCAGGGTTCGCCAAGGGTTCCGGCATGATTGCACCGGATATGGCCACAATGCTGGTTTTCATCTTCACCGATGCGAAGATCGCACAGGACGATCTGCAAGCGATGCTGTCGGACCTGAACGAGGACAGCTTCAACGCGATTACCGTGGACAGTGATACCTCGACCTCGGACACGCTGCTGCTGGCCGCGACCGGAGCATCAGATGTAGCCGTAGATCAGGACAACGCGGCCTTCCGCGCAGCGTTGAATGACGTGATGCTGGACTTGGCACATCAGGTGGTGCGCGATGGCGAAGGGGCCACCAAGTTTGTTGAAGTCCGCGTAACCGGTGCGAAATCGGACACGGATGCAAAGATCCACGCGCTGTCCATCGCTAACTCTCCTTTAGTGAAAACCGCCGTGGCGGGTGAAGATCCCAATTGGGGCCGCGTCGTCATGGCAATCGGAAAATCTGGCGCCTATGCCGACCGCGACAAGCTGTCGATCCGGTTCGGCGATATTTTGGTCGCGGAAGGCGGTTGGGTATCACCCGATTATCAGGAAGAGGCCGGAGCGGACTATATGAAGCAAGATAACCTACTGATAGACGTCGATCTGAGCGTCGGCGATGGTCAGGCCACCGTTTGGACCTGCGATCTGACCCACGCATATATCCAAATCAACGCGGATTATCGCTCGTGAAGACAGTTTTGGTTTCCGCCGTCGCCCTGATCGATCCCGATGGGCGTATCCTGCTGGCGCAACGGCCCGAAGGTAAATCCATGGCCGGTTTGTGGGAGTTTCCGGGCGGCAAGATCGAGCCCGGCGAAACGCCCGAAGCCGCATTAGTCCGTGAACTACACGAAGAACTGGGGATCGAGACATGGAACTCCTGTCTCGCTCCGCTGTCCTTCGCCAGCCACAGCTATGATGATTTCCACCTGCTGATGCCGCTCTTTGCCTGCCGCAAATGGAACGGCACGCCAACGCCGCGCGAGGGGCAGGTGTTGAAATGGGCGCGGGTGAACCAGCTGCGCGACTTTCCAATGCCGCCTGCGGACCTGCCGCTGATCCCGATATTACGCGATCTCTTATAGTTTACCGACGGTTAACACGTAATGTGATACACTGAACGCGTTCAGATTCCTTTATGGGGGTATCTCGTGCTTAGAACCATCATGATCGGTAACTACAGTATGGTGCAGGGCCAGTACGTTAAGACGTTGTCAGATGGCCGGATCGTTGTCCGTGTCGGACATCGCCTTCATAGCGGCGTACCCGTAACAGGCGACATGGCCGCCTAACGGGGACACCATTCTAGATGTATAGAAAAAGGGGACGGAAATCCGTCCCCTTTCCTTTTTTCTCAATCGGTTAGAGCGATCAATCCAGCGTACGCTCGACCTCTTCACGTTCGAAGATCTCGATCACGTCGCTTGGGCGGATGTCGTCATAGTTTTCAAACGCCATACCGCATTCTTGACCGGACAGAACCTCTTTCACTTCGTCTTTGAAGCGCTTCAGAGTTTTCAGCGTGCCTTCGTGGATCACCACGTTGTCGCGCAGCAGGCGTACGCCAGCCGAGCGGCGGGCGACGCCTTCGGTGACCAGACAGCCAGCAACCTTGCCAACGCCCGAAACCTTGAAGACTTCGCGGATTTCTGCGTAGCCGATGAAGTTCTCGCGAACCTCGGCAGACAACAGGCCCGAGGCCGCCGCTTTCACGTCATCCACAAGGTCATAGATGACCGAGTAGTACCGGATCTCGACGCCCTTTTGGTTGGCCGAGTTACGGGCCGAGGCGTTTGCGCGGACGTTGAAGCCGATAACCGGCGCGCCCGAGGCTTCCGCCAGACCCACATCGGTTTCCGTGATCGCGCCCACACCATAGTGCAGCACGCGCACGCGGACTTCGTCGTTGCCGATCTTTTCCATCGCTTGAACGATGGCTTCGGCAGAACCCTGCACGTCAGCTTTGACCAGAATGGGCAGTTCGGCCACATCCTTGTCGGCCTTCGCTTTGGCCATCATCTGTTCCAGAGTGGTCGCAGCACCAGCTGCAGCGCGCTTGTCCTTGGCGGCTTGTTCACGATACTCGGCAATTTCACGCGCCTGAGCTTCGGTTTCCACCACGTTCAGAACGTCGCCTGCTTCGGGTGTGCCGTTCAGGCCCAGAACCTCGACCGGAACCGAAGGGCCAGCTTCTTTCACGCGGTCGCCATGGTCGTTAACCAACGCGCGGACTTTACCCCACTGCTCGCCCACGACGAAAATGTCGCCCTGTTTCAGCGTCCCGTTCTGAACCAGAACGGTCGCAACCGGACCACGGCCCACATCAAGTTGGGCTTCGATCACTGCCCCAGATGCAGCGCGCGTCGGGTTGGCTTTCAGTTCCAGAATTTCCGACTGAAGCGCGATGGCTTCCAGCAGTTCATCCAGACCAGCGCCGGTGATGGCGGACACTTCCACGTCCTGCACGTCACCCGACATTTTCTCGACGATCACTTCATGCTGAAGCAGTTCGGCACGGACCTGATCGGGGTTCGCGGTCGGTTTGTCGCATTTGTTAATCGCAACAATCATCGGAACCTCAGCCGCTTTCGCGTGATTGATGGCTTCGATGGTCTGCGGCATGACGCTGTCATCAGCAGCCACAACCAGAACAACAATGTCCGTCACCTGCGCACCACGGGCCCGCATTGAGGTAAACGCAGCGTGGCCGGGCGTATCCAGGAAGCTCAGCGTCGTACCGCTGTCGGTTTTCACCTGATATGCACCGATATGCTGCGTGATGCCGCCAGCTTCACCAGCCGTTACTTTCGCATCGCGGATCGCATCCAGAAGCGAGGTTTTACCGTGGTCAACGTGGCCCATGATCGTAATGATCGGAGCGCGGTCTTGCAGGTCTTCCTCTTTATCCTCAACCGAGTCGATCACGTCTTCAACATCGGAATCCGATACGCGGACGATCTTGTGGCCAAATTCTTCGATGATCAGTTCAGCGGTGTCAGCGTCGATGGCTTGGTTCTGCGTCACCATCATGCCCATGTTCATGAGCGCTTTGACGACGTCCGCCACACGTTCTGCCATACGGTTGGCCAGTTCCGACACGATAATAGCTTCGGGGACCTGAACGTCGCGGATAACCTTTTCCCGCTCGACCGATTCACCCATGGCTTTCTGACGCGCACGCTCTTGCTTGCGACGCATTGAGGCGACCGAACGCTGACGGCCGTCACCGCCACGCATTGCTTGGTTCACAGTCAGCTTGCCCGAACGACGACCATCATCGCGGCCCTTGCCACGGTTCTGGCGGTCATTCGCGCCACCACGATCGTCTTTCTTGCGCGGAGCCGACGACGGTTTGCCGGTGCCACGCTGTTCAGCAGCCTGTGCAGCTGCCGGATCCGCTGCCGGGGCAGGGGCCGCTTTTGCACGGGTCTTAGCTTCTTCAGCTTCGCGTTTCTTGCGGGCTTCATCCTCAGCCTTGGCTTTCAGCGCTTCTTCGCGCTCGCGCTCGGCGCGTTCCTTGGCTTCGGCTTCTTCGCGACGACGCTTGCGCTCTTCCTCGCGTGCCTTTTCTTCGGCGGCGCGTTTTTCGGCTTCCTCGGCCTCGCGGGCTTTGGCGGCCTGAAGTGCCTTCATGCGGCGTTCCATCTCGGCATCCGAAATCCCGGCGGGACGCTTACGCGGATCACCACCAGCGGGCGCTGCGCTGGAACCACCAGCTGCCGCACCCGGCTTGGGCACGACAACGCGCTTGCGTTTCGTTTCGACCACGACGTTTTTGGTGCGCCCGTGGCTGAAGCTTTGCTTCACCTGGCCGGGGCGGCTTCCGCGCAGGCCAAGGGTCTTTTTGCCGTCATTATCGCTCATCTGGTCTTCGTACCTTTCCGGCGAGCCTTCCCGCCGTCGTTGTCTTGCACAACACGCATCGCTGTCAGTTTCTGGGCTTCCTCTACAACACGAGAGGCCAAACCGCCAGACGCAAGCGCGCCATGTATCACATTTTCACGTCCAAACGCCAAACCCAGCTCGTCGCCGGTCAGACATTCAATAAACCGTCCCTCTTCGCGGGGCGGTCTGAGCTTCGATTTTCCGCGCTCGGACCCGTCCGAGGCTTGGATCAAGACTTTGGCCTTATCTTTCATCAGCCAGTCTTTAACTTTCTCATACCCAGCGACCGCTTGGCCCGCCTTGCGCGCCATCGCAATCAGATGGACCACCCGATCTGCATAGCTACGCTCGAGCAACTCAAGCAGGCCATCGGGCACTGTGACCTGCTTGCGCGCGGCGCGCGAAAACAGGCCTTTCTTTATCGCCGTGGCAATCGCCGCACGGTTGGCAGCGACATAGATCCCACGACCCGGCAGTTTGCCCAACAAGTCAGGCACCACCATGTCATCTGGCCCCACCACAAAGCGGATCAACCCGGCCTTTGGCTGGGTTTCACCAGTTGCGATGCAACGCCGTTCGGGCTCTTCCGGCCGCTTTTTTTGTCCGCCGCGCGTCATGCGTCGCCCTCTGAGGCCCGAGGATCAGGCCTCGGCCCCTTCTTCTGCGGCTTCAGCTTCTTCTTCACCTTCGGCAGCCTCGGCCTCCAGTTCGGTCGGATCGACCCAACCCAAAAGAACACGAGCTGTCATGACCATATCTTGCGCGTCTTCCAGCGAGATGCCGAATTTTTCAAGCGAACCATCGTCCTTGATGCGTTCGCCATCCACAGTGGTCCAGCCGCCAGCCAGTTCCCAGTCTGCACAGGTTGCGAAATCTTCCAGCGACTTCACACCATCTTCGGCCAAAGCCTCGACCATCTGGGCAGTCAAACCTTCAAACGCGATCAGGCTGTCTTCGACACCCATTGCACGGGCGTTTTCCAGCGCCTTGGCTGCCTGAGCTTCCAGATATTCGCGGGCACGGGTCTGCAATTCGTTGGCGGTGCCTTCGTCGACACCGTCGATGACCAGAAGTTCATCCACCTCGACATAGGCGACTTCTTCCAAGTTGGTGAAGCCTTCCGAAACCAATAGCTGGGCAAAGAACTCGTCCAGATCAAGGGTCTCCATGAACAAAGCGGTGCGTTCAGCGAATTCTTTCTGGCGACGTTCGCTTTCTTCGGCCTCGGTCATGATGTCGATATCAAGGTTGGTCAGCTGCGACGCCAGACGGACGTTTTGACCGCGGCGGCCAATGGCCAACGACAGCTGTTCGTCAGGCACAACCACTTCGATTTTGCCAGCTTCTTCGTCCAGAACAACCTTGGACACTTCAGCAGGCTGAAGCGCGTTCACAAGGAAGGTCGGCTGATCTTCGTTCCACGGGATGATATCGATTTTTTCGCCCTGAAGCTCGTTCACAACGGCCTGCACACGCGAACCGCGCATACCAACACAGGCGCCAACCGGGTCGATCGAGCCGTCATAGGAAATCACGGCGATCTTCGCGCGCGAACCGGGGTCACGGGCCACGGCCTTGATCTCGATGATGCCGTCATAAATCTCCGGTACTTCCATCTTGAACAGCTCGGCCATGAATTCCGGCGCGGTGCGCGACAGGAAGATCTGAGGACCACGGGTCTCGCGGCGGACATCTTTGATGTAGCAGCGGATACGGTCGTTCGGACGATAGCTTTCGCGGCCAATCTTTTCGTTGCGACGCAGGATGGCTTCGCCAGCACCCACGTCCACGATAACGTTGCCGTATTCTTCGCGCTTGACCTGACCGTTGATGATGGTGCCGGCGCGGTCTTTGAATTCTTCGTACTGACGATCACGTTCAGCTTCGCGCACCTTCTGCAAGATCACCTGCTTGGCGGACTGGGCAGCAATACGGCCCATTTCAACCGGCGGAACTTCTTCGCTGAACACGTCGCCCACTTCGGGGTTTTCCATGTACTGCTTGGCCTGGTCGACGGTGAATTCAGCCTGATAGTTTTCCAGCTCTTCATCCGCAACAACAGTGCGCACGCGGGTGAAAGTGGCGCGACCGGTCTTGCGGTCGATGGACACGCGGATGTCCATTTCGGCGCCATAGCGCGACTTGGCTGCGCGGGCCAGGCTTTCTTCCATCGCCTCGATGACCAGCGCAGGGTCGATCATCTTTTCGCGGGCGACAGCCTCGGCGGTTTGCAAAAGCTCAAGCTGGTTAGCAGAAGTAATTGCCATTCTCAGTCCTCCTCGGAACCGGTGATTTCTTGAATTTCATCAAATTGGGCTTCGTCGATCTGACCTGCATCCTTGCGCTGACGCAGCGCCTCGCGGATCAGTTCGTCGGTCAGAACCAGCTTGGCATCTGCCAGCCAGTCAAAATCAAGGCCAATCGTGACCTCTTCGCCCTGGTTCTCGATCTCGATCAGAACCTCGTTTCCTTCCACGCCCGCAAGGTTGCCCTTGAAGCGCTTGCGCCCGTCGATCAGTTCAGACGTCTCGATCTTGGCGACATATCCCGACCACATGTCGAAATCCTTCAGACGGGTAAGCGGACGGTCAATACCGGGCGAGCCGACTTCAAGCGCATAGTTTTCTTCGATCGGGTCTTCAACATCCAAGATCGCGCTCAGCGCGGTCGAGATCTGGGCGCAATCGTCAACTTCGATCCCGCCCTCAGGGCGCTCGGCCATAATCTGCAGCGTGGGCGTATTGCCGCCCATCAGCCGCAGACGCACCAATTCGAACCCCATGTCTTCGATCACGGGGCTGACGATCTCGGCCAGTCGACGGTCAATCGCGGATTTTGCAACAAGGTTGCTCACACGTATCTCCAAAACAAAAAAACGGGCCAGCGGGCCCGTCGGATTTTTCCGGTGGAGCTTCGGGGGTGGAGGCCGAAGCGCCGCTGTTGAATTGGGATATAGGGGAAAGCGGGTGAGTCTGCAAGCCTTACACGTCAGGCTTCCGTGCGATTAGGAAAAGCGCCGCAATTTTGCCCTTGGGACGCCAGTCTTCGACAATCTCGAACCCGGCGTCGCGCATCATCTGGCGCAGGTCATTTTCAGTAAACCACGCAAGCTGCGGAAATTTACCCAGTGCCTGACCAATCGGCGCAATGAATTTCAGCCACCAGATCATCCCCACGCAGGTGGTCGAGCTGACGAACAGCCCGCCGGACTTCAATGCGCCGTACATCTTTTCGATTGCCGCTTTCGGATCAGACAAAAGGTGCAGCGCCGAATGCGCCTGGACCATGTCAAACCTGCCGGGCTCCAACGACATTTCGTCGATATCTGCGACCTGAAAACTCAGGTTGTCGGGCGCTTCTTTGGCCTGCGCAATCTCGATCATCCGCTCTGAGATATCGACAGCCAGATACTGTGCCACATACGGGGCGTGCAGGATCGCGGTGCTGCCGGTTCCACAACCGATTTCCAGAACGGACATATCCGGGCGGAAATGATCCCGCGTCAGCTTCAGCTTGTGTTCATAGGGCGCCATATCCGCAATCGGATCCTTGGCGTATTTATCCGCAATCTTGTCCCAGAACTTGGCTTTCTGCATGGGTGCAATCCTTTGCAACGGGGCCAATAAAGTTAAAGCGCCAACGCCTCGCGCTGGGTCGACAGTTTCTCCATCACCGTGACCAGTTCATCCGCGATGCCGCGTTCCGACAGAGCGTGCCCGGCCAGATGGATCATCCGCAGGTCGGAAGCGGGCCAGAGGCGGTGCAGCTCCCACGACATTTTCGGCGGGCATATCATATCGTGACGGCCTTGGACGATGGTGCCGGGGATGTGTGCAATGCGCTTCATGTCGCGCAAGATTTTGCCGTCTTCATCCAGAAATGCACCATGTCGGAAATAGTGGTTCTCGAGCCGCGCAAAGGCGCGGGCGTACTCCGCCGGGCTGTCAATCGTCACACCAATGTTGTGGATCGAGGCCAAGGCGTTTTCCCACCCGGTCCATGCGCGGGCAAAGCGAGCCTCTTCGGCATAGTTTCCGGAAAACAACCGCCGATTATAGGCGCTGATCATGTCATGGCGCTCGGACTCGGGGATCAGGTTTTCGAAACGCTCCCACAGCTCGGGCCAGAACCGCCCAGCGCCGCCGCCATAGAACCAATCAAGCTCGGATTTCGTGGCAAGGAACACGCCGCGCAGAACCAAATGGGCAACACGGGACGGATGCGCCTGCGCATAGATCAGGGACAGCGTCGCCCCCCAGCTTCCGCCGAACACAATCCAGCGTTCAATGCCCAGCATCGCGCGAATCTGTTCGATGTCGCGCACCAGATGCCAAGTTGTGTTGTGATCAATGCTCGCATGAGGCCGCGACCGCCCGCAGCCACGTTGGTCAAACAGAATGATATGGTAAAGCCGCGGGTTAAAGAACCGCCGCATCGCGGGGGAAGACCCACCGCCGGGTCCGCCGTGCAGAACCACAACGGGAATACCATCAGGATTGCCCGATTGTTCCACATAAATCTTGTGGCCGTCGCCCACATCCAGCATATGCCGGTCAAACGGGTCGATCGAGGGATACAACCTTGCGGCTGCGCTGTTTTTTCCTGCGGCCTTATCCATAAGACCTCTATATAATGACCACGACGTGCCCGCCATCAGAAAGAAGGTATCCGATGACTACCGAACACCAGACCACCGTCGATCCCGCCGAAGTCGCCAAATTCGAGGCGATGGCCGCCGAATGGTGGGATCCCACAGGCAAGTTCAAACCGCTTCATATGATGAACCCGGTGCGTCTGGATTATATCACAAACCAGATCGCTGCTGAATTTGGGCGTGATTTGAACGATACGGAGCCCTTCAAAGGTTTGCGCCTGCTGGATATCGGCTGTGGCGGGGGGCTGCTGTCGGAACCGATGGCCCGGCTTGGCGCCACGGTGGTTGGGGCGGACGCGGCCGCAGGCAATATCCCTGTCGCACAGGTCCATGCCGAACAGATGGGGCTGGAGATTGATTACCGCAATTGCACCGCTGAAAGCCTTGCAGACGCCGGCGAGCAGTTCGACGTGGTTCTGAACATGGAAGTGGTCGAACATGTTTCCGACCCGCTGGCATATTTGACAGCCTGCCAACAATTGCTGAAGCCAGGCGGCCTTATGGTGGCCTCGACCATCAATCGCAATCCGAAAAGCTATATGGTCGCGATCATCGGGGCCGAACACGTGATGCGCTGGTTGCCAAAAGGCACGCATGAATGGTCGAAGTTCATTAAACCTGACGAGTTGGCAAATCTGATCGCCAGCGCCGGTCTGAACGTAGTGGACCGTATAGGAATGGTCTTCAACCCGCTGGGTTGGAGCTGGTCGTTGTCATCGCAAGACTTGTCGGTGAACTATGCCATGACCTCGGTGAAGCCTAAGTAAGGGGTGGCCGATAGGCGCTTATTGTCGTCTCGGCCAATTCGAACCCAGCGCGCCGGTATAGCCGTCCAGCGTCACCGTCCGACTGCGCGACAATCACTGGCTGCGCGTTCAAAGCACGACCCTGCGCCCAATCAAGACTTGCACAAAGAAGCGCCGAACATATGCCACGTCGGCGATATGCCTCGTGTGTTTGAACGGACTGATATCGGATCAACCGTTCGTTATGAAAGATGCCCATGTCGCCAGCCAGAGTATCGCCGTCGAATGCGCCAAACCACTGGCCCAGCCCTTTCGAAATCTGACTTTGGCGGGCCGCTGATTTATTCTTCAAAAACGAGTCTATTCCAGCCTCAGGCACATTATCTTTCAGCAAGTCCGCACGCCCAATAGCTTCGCTTTGACGCCAATCAGATGCCGAGTGTAGCGGGCGGATGCTGATCCCTTCTGGTACATCCACACGCTTCAGATCCTGCCGAAGCGCCAACACGTCGGCTTCCTCTATGCGAAGCGTGGTTGGCGCGAAAACGTCCTTCACCGACTGCAAGCTCAGGTTAGGAATATCCCAGCTGATACATATGTGCTTGGCGTCAGGCAGATCCGCGTGAAATTGATCGATCAGGTCACCCGAAGATTTCGGGGGATCATAGAAAACAACGCGATTGCCAAACCAGAAATTGGGTTCCTCGGGGGTGCGTTGAACGAAGCGGTCGTCAAACCTCTGGATCTCGGTCTGGCCATCCTGAACCATCAGGTCCGTTGCAAACTCCAGCGATTTCATTCGACTTCGCTTAGAATCTTACGCATGTCACGCAAGACTGGCAGAACATTGCGGACGTTATCCGCACCAATCTGGCGAACCATGTTCGAAATGATCGGCGTGATCGCCGCCAGCGCTGCATCCCGCGCCGCTTTACCGGCAGGCGAAATTGTGACGAACTTGCGCCGGGCGTCGTCCCAGTCAGGCCGAATATGCACATGACCTGCCCATTCCAGCTTGCTCAGCGTGTTGGTCATTGCACCACGGGTAACGTGAAACGATTTGGCAAGCTGTGCGGGGCTTTTCTCTTCCCCCACGCGGGCCAGATGGTTCAGCACGGAAAAATGGCTTAGCTCCATTCCCTTGGGCAGCGCTTTCGACAGACGGTTACGCGCCAACTGGTCGGCCATGAACATCTCACTGAACAGAGCGACAGACAGGGTTTCAGCAGAGCTTTCGGACATCAGGGGCCTTTGAATACTCGATCATGCGACAAGGATGGAACGCGTTGGCGCGACCTTCCCACGTCTGCAAGGTCAAGATCAACCTTTGTGATGCCCGGTGCGACACCAGCGTCGGCCAAAATTTCGCCCCAAGGGGACACAACCAGCGAATGGCCGTAAGTTGCGCGTTTCGGGCTATGCTGACCGCACATCGCCGGAGCCAGAATAAACACCCCGTTTTCAATCGCGCGGGCACGCAGAAGGCTTTCCCAATGAGCCTCACCCGTGACGGGCGAAAACGCGGCGGGCACCGTGATTATCTGCGCCCCAGACTTGGCCAATGCGCGATAAAGATGCGGAAAACGCATGTCATAGCAGATAGTCATGCCGATCGGGCAGAACTCGGTCTGCGCCACCACGGCGCGGTCTCCGGGACGATAGCCTGCGCTCTCGCGATAGCTTTCAGTCGCATCAATCTGCACATCAAACATGTGGATCTTGTCATAGCGCGCGACAATGTCCCCAATCGGAGAGATCATGAAAGACCGGTTGGCAAAGCGCCCATCGGGATCATCAGTTTTCAGCGCCAGCGATCCAATCAGCAGCCAGATGCCCAGCGCATGCGCCTCGTGCCGCAGGGCGGCAAGTGTGGGGTCATCAGCTTCGTGATGCAGAACAGTTTGCTGATGGCGTCGGCTTGTCGAAATAATGTTCGACACTTCAGGCGTCAGAACAAACTCGGCCCCGTCATTAGCAGCCTGCCGCACCATGTCGCGCAATAGCCCAAGGTTTGCAGCCGGTTCATCCCCGGCCGTAAACTGGATCAGCGCGATGCGCACAGGTCAGCCCTCCAACAGCGGATCAAGCTTTCCACTGCGTTCGAGGTCATACAGGTCGTCGCACCCACCCACATGAATGTCCCCGACAAAGATCTGGGGCACGGTGTGCCGGCCATTCGCACGCGACATCATTTCCTGCTTCTTAGCAGGCTTCATCATCACGTCGATTTCTTCGAATTTGACATTCTTGCTGTTCAGCAGCCGCTTGGCCGCGTGGCAGAAACCACAAAGCGGCGAGGTATAAATCGTGACCGGTTGCATGGGACCCTTCCTTCCTTGCCGTTCCGCCTTTTTGCAGAACTATAGGCAATTAGGCGTCGCGGGTCACGCGCGCAAGGGACAGAACGCGCACAGAACTCGCACCTGCGGTAACAGCTGCGTGTGCAGCGGCGTGAAATGTCGCGCCAGACGTCATGACATCATCTAGCAACAACACATCCCGGCCCTGCAAAATCGCACCATATTTAGGATGCATCGCGATGGCCTGATCCATGTTCGCGAACCGATCTTCTACACCCATCCCGTCATGCACAGCAGTGCGGCGCGGTCGGGTCAGGGCCTGAGGTGCATGCATCAACCCAGTTTCACGCGCCAGCGCCCGCCCCAGCTCGGCCGATTGGTTGTATCGCCGCTTCAACCGTCGGGTCCAATGGATCGGAATCGGCACGATCACCATCTCATCTTGCAGAACGTCATCTGCTGCCCGTGCCAGCCACGGGGCGAAACTGCGTGCAAGCTCGGGCCGGTCGCCGTGCTTCAAGGCAAGGATCATCCGACGCGCATTGTCGCGATAAAGCAGCGCGGATCGCCCCTGTGCCCATGGCCTTTGTCGTGTCATACAGGCATCGCAATGTACGATATTGCCGTCGTCTTCGCCGGGCAGGGGCTCTCCGCACAAGTCACAGGACAGACCAGTGATAAAGGGGGTGTCGCGCCAGCATTCCGCACAAAGCGCAAAATCCTTATCCGTCGACGCATCGCAACTGATGCATTGCGGAGGATAGATCAGATGCAGCGCTGATTGCATTTTCGCCCTTTCCAACTATGGTCCGCCGCCATGAGATTGCCTGACGACACGCCGCCCAAGCTGACCAACCGCGACCAACTGGCCCAAAGCCGCCGCCGCGCGACCGCGGACGGCATGTTCCTGCAAGAACTGGCAGCGGACGAGGTGCAGGATCGCCTGACAGAGGTTAACAGAACGTTTACCAAACCTGCGATTGTCACCGGTTTCCCCGAAGTGTGGGCCAAAAGCTTCCCTGATGCGGTAATCGTGCCCGATGACGACATACTGTCGCTGGAACCGGGCGTGCATGATTTGGTGATCCACGGGTTGTCGCTGCATTGGGCCAACGACCCGGTAGGGCAGATCATCCAAAGCCGCCGCGCTCTGATCAATGACGGCATGTTCATGGGCGTGATGTTCGGCGGGCAAACCCTGTCCGAACTCCGCGCCATTTTGTCCGAGGTCGAAGTCACCCGCACCGGTGGCCTGTCACCCCGTGTCGTCCCGATGGGCGAAATCCGTGACCTCGGCGCGCTGCTTCAGCGTGCAGGTCTTGCGTTGCCCGTCGCGGACAGCGCTTTGCGGCAGGTGACATATACAGATTCCTATGCGCTGATGCGCGATCTGCGCGCGATGGGAGAGCGAAATGCGCTGGAACAGAGACTAACTTCACCTTTGAGCCGTGCTTTCTTTGACGATGTCAAAACTCGCTATGCACAGCACTTTCCAGCGGGCGACAACCGTATAACAGCAAGCTTCGAGATGATCTTTCTGACCGGCTGGGCGCCTGATGAAAGCCAGCAGAAACCCTTGCGCCCCGGATCCGCCGCAGCCCGTTTGGCCGACGCCTTGGGCACGGATGAGACCAAATTGTCCAATTGACCTGAAATTTAATCCCTTTAAGTGATCTGAGACGCGAACAAGGACGTAGCCATGATTATGCAAAAGCCAACAGATCATCCCAAGACCCCCGCCCGCAAAGTCGGCGTTTTGTTTGCCAATCTCGGCACGCCCGACGGATATGACTATTGGTCGATGCGCCGTTATCTGAGCGAGTTTCTATCGGACAAGCGTGTCATCGACTATCCGGCGTGGAAGTGGCAGCCGATCCTTCAGGCCATAATCCTGACAAAACGCCCGAAATCATCGGGCGAAGCGTATAAGTCGATCTGGAATGAAGAGCTGAACGAAAGCCCTTTGATGACGATTACGAAGGCGCAAGTGGGTAAGTTGCGCGCCGCATTGGAAGCTAAATACGGCGCCGAGGTCATGGTCGATTTCTGTATGCGTTATGGTAACCCGTCAACCAAGTCGAAAGTATCCGAAATGGTGGCTGCGGGCTGTGACCGGATCCTCTTCTTCCCACTTTATCCGCAATATGCCGGCGCCACGATGGGCACCGCGAACGACCAATTCTTCCGCGCCCTGATGGACGAGACTTGGCAACCCGCCTCGCGCACGATCGAGCCATATTTCGACGATCCCGCCTATATCGACGCTTTGGCGCAGTCGGTGGAAAGGGGCTATGCCACGATGGATACGAAGCCTGACCTGCTGGTCGTATCCTATCACGGGATGCCGAAACGCTATCTGATGCAAGGCGACCCCTATCACTGCCAGTGTCAGAAAAGCACCCGCCTGTTGAAAGAGCGGTTGGGCTGGGATGACGACGCCATCACCACGACCTTCCAATCGGTCTTTGGCCCGGAAGAATGGCTGAAACCCTACACGGTCGAAGAAGTCGCCCGTCTGGCTGAAAGCGGTAAGAAAAACATCGCGGTTATTGCACCTGCGTTTTCTGCCGACTGCATCGAGACGCTGGAAGAAATTCAGGAAGAGATCCAAGAAGCCTTTGTCGAGGCCGGGGGTGAAAGCTTCACATATATTCCCTGCCTGAATGATGACGACGCGCATATCGAAGCGCTGATCGGCGTGGCCCAGCGCAATCTGGGAGGGTGGCTGGAATAGTCTCTAATCCACCTGCCAACCATGTTCACGCAGGCGCGCCAGAAATGCATCGCCCACATTTTCTTCATCTGCTTTGATCGCGTTTTGGGTCGTAAACCAGTGCAAATAAGCATCAAAGTCAGGTCGCCTGTCCGGGATGGTGCGAAAGGCGTCATCCACGCCCTGAGAATGCACATTCGATGCGATATGGTGGAAGTCCGACCGCCCATACAGAACCGCAGGCTTGTGATGAAAGAACCCAAAAAGCGCAGCCGACGAGTTCTGACTTACGACAAATCGGCACGTTTTTAGGGCGTCGTTCATTTGCCCGGTCACAACTGACAAGCGCGGGTAATCGTCGCAGAGCTTTGCCAGCATGGCATGTTCGTCGTTAGAATGTTCCTCGTTCGGGTGAAGGCCTGCCAGAACGCTTTGCTCTGGGAAACGTACCAGAACATCTTCCAGCATTTGCTGGGGGCTTGCCGCCTGAAAGCTACGATGCAGTAACAAACGCCCCTGAAGCGGAACATAAATCGGGCCGTCGAATGACACCTGATCCAGCGAAGTCTTGAAAAGCCAGCGCCGCCATTTTGCGGCCCAATCGGCCACATGATCCTGATCATGCTCTTCGGTGCGGAACTGTGCACGGGCGACATCGAACTCCCACCGCTCGGCAGTTTTTTCGATGCGCCAAAAGGGAAAAATATAGGCAAGCCTCAAGCTTAGCGCGCGATCATGAAACGGGTCTTGCATGTGAAACAGGGAATAGCCGTTTCGTTGCGCGGATTTCAGGCGTTCTTCGTCACTATCCCTGCGCAATTCGACCCGAAAACCCTGACGTTCCAACGCCTGACTGATCACCGAAACAACGCGAAACTTACCAGCCCGAGCACGTTGAAGCTCTGATCGGTTTAGGTAAATGCGAAGAACTTTTGCGTGGCGCATACGTCAGTGATCAAAGTAATGAATAGCCTGCAACATTACACGTTCTTGGCGCACACTCAAAGCCAGTTCACGCAAGAAATCACCACCGCGCTTGTGCGTTGCCGCGCCCATGTCCATATAGGGTGGAGTGAATTTGGAGGCGATATGGCAGAGAGCGAATTTCCCGGCTGGCATGGCACGACGATTATCGGCGTGCGTAAAGGTGGCAAAGTTGTTGTTGCGGGTGACGGGCAGGTCAGTTTGGGCCAAACCGTAATCAAAGGCACGGCGCGGAAAGTGCGGCGGTTGTCGCCCGGCGGATTTGATGTTGTTGCTGGATTTGCAGGGTCGACTGCGGATGCGTTCACTCTGCTAGAGCGGCTGGAAGCCAAACTGGAAGCCACGCCTGGCCAACTGGCCCGTGCCTCGGTTGAGCTGGCAAAGGACTGGCGCACCGACAAGTATCTGCAAAAGCTCGAAGCAATGCTAATCGTCACAGACGGCAAAGATTTATTCGTGATCACAGGCGCAGGCGACGTGCTGGAGCCTGAACATGACGTGGCTGCAATCGGCTCGGGTGGCAACTTCGCGCTTGCTGCCGCGCGTGGCTTGATGGACAGCGATTTGGACGCAGAAGGCGTGGCCCGCAAAGCCATGGCAATTGCTGCCGATATTTGTGTCTATACCAACGGAAACCTAACGGTTGAGGAGATCAGCCAATGACTGATTTGACCCCGCGCGAGATCGTATCCGAGCTTGACCGCTTTATCATCGGCCAAAGCGACGCCAAGCGTGCCGTTGCGGTGGCGCTGCGCAATCGCTGGCGTCGAAAGCAGCTGGCGGATGACCTGCGTGACGAAGTTTACCCAAAGAATATCCTAATGATCGGACCCACCGGCGTCGGCAAAACCGAGATCAGCCGCCGATTGGCGAAACTTGCCCGCGCGCCATTTCTGAAAGTCGAAGCCACCAAATTCACCGAGGTCGGCTATGTTGGTCGTGACGTCGAGCAGATCGTGCGTGATCTGGTGGATGCTGCCATCATCCAAACCCGCGAGCATATGCGCGAAGACGTGAAGGCGCGCGCGGAAGAAGCTGCCGAAGACCGAGTGATCGAAGCCATCGCAGGCACCGACGCCCGTGATGCCACGCGCGAGATGTTCCGCAAGAAGCTGCGCACCGGCCAGTTGGACGATCACGAGATCGAACTGGAAATCGCTGACACCTCGAACCCGATGCAGATGCTGGATGTACCCGGACAACCGGGGCAGGGCATGGGAATGCTGAACTTGGGTGACATGTTCGGCAAGGCGTTTGGCCAGCGCACTGTGACGAAAAAGATGACCGTTCGTGACAGCTATGACGTGCTGATTTCCGACGAGGCCGACAAGCTGCTAGATGACGAAACAGTCACTAAATCAGCGCTAGAAGCGGTTGAGCAGAATGGCATCGTCTTTCTGGATGAGATCGACAAGGTCTGCGCCCGCACCGAAAACCGGGGGGGCGATGTCAGCCGCGAAGGCGTTCAACGCGATCTGCTGCCGCTGATCGAAGGCACTACGGTTTCGACCAAGCATGGCGCGGTAAAGACGGATCATATCCTGTTCATCGCGTCGGGCGCGTTCCACGTGGCCAAGCCGTCGGACCTGCTGCCAGAACTTCAGGGTCGCCTACCGATCCGTGTCGAGCTCCGCGCCCTGACCGAAGAGGATTTCGTCCGCATCCTGACCGAAACCGATAACGCGCTGACCCGCCAGTACACCGCCCTGATGAGAACTGAAAATGTAACGGTCAGCTTCACCGACAACGGTATTACGGCCTTGGCCAAGATCGCCGCCGAAGTAAACCAAAGCGTTGAAAACATAGGCGCGCGGCGGCTTTATACCGTGTTAGAACGTGTGTTCGAAGAACTCAGCTTTTCGGCTCCGGACCGCGGTGGTGAAGAAGTGGTTGTGGACCAAGCGTTCGTGGACAAGCATCTGGGTGCGCTTATGACCTCGACCGACGTCAGCCGTTACGTGCTTTGATGGGCTAGGCACAGGCGGCCTCCTCGGCTATCCAGTGGATGTGTCGAAGGAGGCTGCTCTGTGAGATTTCTAGTTTTTTCAGTTGTTATGGTTCTGGCCGCCTGCGCCCCGCGTGGCACAATAACCTATCTGCCCGGTGCCGGGCAGGTCGGTACGCTTCAAAAAATCTTTGTCACCTCTACCCGCGATCAAGACGAAACGGGTGCGCCAACGCGAAATCGTGGTGGTGAACTTCTTTTTGGTCAGGTGGGTGTTTCAATTCCAAAGACCCGCGAACCCGGCGAGATCAACTGGCCCGGACGCGCGACACCCGATCCGGCACAACACTTCCTTGTCGACAACTATGAACAGTTTGCGGATCAGCGCTCATTCCAGAACGCCCTGTCGCGCGAAGTGCGTTCGCGGCGCGGAGAGGGGCGTACTGCGGCCGTTTTCGTGCACGGTTTCAACAACCGCTTTTCCGAGGGGCTTTATCGGTTTGCGCAGTTAAATGAAGATTTAGACCTTCCGTTCCTGCCGGTTCATTATTCATGGCCCAGCGCAGGGCACCCATTGGGATATGGGTATGATCGCGACTCGATGCTTTATGCGCGAGATGGGCTTGAGGTCACTTTGCGTGCAGTCTCGAATTCTGGTGTGGACGAGATTCTTCTGGTTGGCCACTCGATGGGTGCGCTTTTGTCGATGGAGGCTTTGCGCCAAATGGCCATTGCGGACGGGCAAAAAGGGCTAAGCAAGATCGGTGGTGTTGTTCTGATCTCGCCCGATATTGATTTGGATTTGTTCCGACAGCAGGCGAAACGCATTGGGAAACTGCCGCAGCCATTTTATATTTTCACATCATCGCGTGATCGAGCTTTGAAGCTGTCAGCCAACCTGACCGGCCAAACAACACGACTTGGCAATAATACAGACGTCAAAGAACTTGCCGAGCTTGATGTTACGCTTGTGGATCTGTCTGCCTTCAGTGATGGACAGGCGGATCACAGTGTCGCTTTTGCCTCGCCTGCGTTTTTGCGTTTGATCAACAGTATTCCGAACCTGTCCACGGCAATCAGTGACAGCCCAACGGTTCAGCCGGGCCTGCTGCCAGGCACGGTTTTGGTTGTTCAGAATGCCACGCGCTTGGTTATTCCGAACAGTGTTCCTTAACGCTGTCTTCGCAAATAGACATAGTACGCGCCCTGTCCGCCGTGCTTCAAATGTGCCTCGGTGATCTGCAAAACATGTTGACGAAGGGGGGCCGTGTTCAACCAATGTGGTACCTGATGGCGCAGAACGCCGTGGCGCACAGGGATAGGACCGCCGTCGTCCTTGTGTTTTCCCTTGCCAGTGATCACCAGAACAAGGCGGCGCTCGGCATCAACAGAGTTCAGAATAAACCGTGTCAGCATCGGATGAGCCTGCGCGATGGTCATACCGTGCAGGTCGATCCGCGCCTCGGGTGACAGGCGACCCTTCTTCATCTTGCCAAATGTCTTACGGTCCATTGCCACGGGATTCGAGGCGATGTGATCCCGCATTGAAGGCGCTAAATCATGCGGGTTTCCCGGCTTCTTCGCATTTTCACCCACGCGGAATCTGGGATGGTTCACCTTAACCGGTTTTGATGGCGGTCGAATGGGTTCAGGCGGAATAGTCTCTGTTTTTCCGGTTGAGGGCTTCAAGGGGCGCAGCCTTATGGTGCTTTCCGCCACCTTCTGCCACAGCGCCTTATCGTCATCGCTTAGCCGCTTGGGTCGCTTCGCCATGTCACTGATCCTCGGGCAGCAGCGCATAAGCGCGTTGGATCGGCAGCAGCACATACATGCGCCCGTCATCTTTGATCTGGCCGGCAAGTTTTCCGGCCTGATCCCCAGTGCCCCAGAAAATATCCGCCCGCTGCGCGCCTTTGACTCGCGATCCCGTGTCCTGCGCGACCATCAAACGACGAAACGGCTCGGCCCCGTCTTTTTCCAACCAAACTGGGGCGCCCAGCGGGGTGTATTTTGGATCGACTGCCAGCGACCGATGCGCGGTGATCGAGCGATTCATCGCCCCAAGCGGGCCTTTGCTTGCCGACACCGCGCCGATCTTGCGAAAGAAAACATAGGATGGGTTCGACATCAGCAGATCATGCCCAGCTTCCGGGTTGCGCCGCACCCAGTTCTTGATCACAGCCTGCGAGACTTGGTGCTCGTTATAAACCCCGCGCCGGACAAGCTCTTTTCCTAATGACTTGAAACTGTGACCGTTGGAACCACCATAGCCCAAACGAATGCTGCCCCCATCCGGCAGACGTATACGGCCCGAGCCTTGAATCTGCAGAAACTGAAGATCAACGGGATCCGAGACCCACGCGATCTCGAGCCCGCGCCCCTTCATAACCTCGCCTTCTTCAATACTACGCCGAGGCAGCCAAGCTTGGCCGTTTACCTCGGGTGGTTTTGCATAAACAGGATAACGATAGACCGGGGTCTCGTACCGCGAACCTTTCAGCTCGGGCTCGTAATAGGCGGTGAACAGGGGGGCGTTTCCGTCTTCGATCAGAAGGGCACGGAAAAAGAGTTCGAAAAATTCTTTGCCGTCGTCTTGGGTCTGTGCCAGCGCACAGATTGAACGCCACTGAGGTTCGTCCAGATCCCGGCATGTATCTAGAAAAACACGCAGCGCGTCTTGATGGTTGTCATCTTCCCAACCATCAAGCTCTTCAAACGGGACAAGGGTTATGCGCGCGTCTTCCAAACCCGCATGGGCAGGCATGGCCAAAAGGGCCAGCGAAGCTGCCAGCCCCCGAAACATCAGCCACCCGTGGCGACAAGTTGCCAGTTCGGGTTGTCAGACCCCATGACACGAGCAAACGTCCAAACATCTTTCTGACGCTTCACTTCGTTGGGGTTGCCCTCGATGATATCGCCACCCTTGTCGCGCACGACCGAGGTTAGCTCGCCCACGAATTTCACGGTGATTTCACCCTCGCGGGTCGCGGTATCAAACACAGCTTCTTCCAGCTTCAGCTCGCGCACACCTACAAAATTGGCTTCAACCGACAGGCCTTGCATTTCCCGGGCCTCAACCACGCTGGCGAAGGTTTCATACACATCGTCCGACAGAAACGGCTTGATTTGGGCCATGTCACCCGCCTCGAACCCCATCAGGATCATTTCATAAGCGCCGCGCGCACCGCCCAGAAACTCGCCAACATTAAAGCTGGGTTCATTGGATTTCATCGCGGCAAGGGCCAAAGCGCTGGGGCTGCCTTCGTCGGCGTGATCCATAATGTCTTGATCTGGGCCTCCTTCGATCACTTCAAGGCTGCTGCGATCCAGCCGCCGATCATCCTGACGTGGGACAACGGGCTTCTCGAACCCTTCTCGCGTGCCAAGCACATCGCGCAGGCGCAAAATCAAAAACAGGGCAATACCGGCCAGAACAAGTAACTGGATCAAGGAAGAGCTCATGGATACCTCTTTTTATGCGCCATATGGAAACGCGTTCATCGAAGTCATATGTAGGTGCAGTACCGGGCCAAGTCCACCGGTCACTCGAAAAGGAGACCTTTTGCCATGTGGCTTTTTGCACTGTTCCTCGCCGTTCCGCTGATCGAGATCGCCTTATTCATCCAAGTGGGCGGCGCAATCGGGCTGTGGCCGACGCTTGCGATCGTCATTTTGACCGCTGTTGTCGGCACTCAGTTGATGCGAGCACAAGGGGCCTTGGCGATGTCACAACTACGGGACAGTTTCGGCAAACTGAATGACCCGACCGAGCCGCTGGCCCATGGCGCAATGATCCTATTCTCGGGCGCGCTTTTGCTGACGCCCGGCTTTTTCACCGATTTCATGGGTTTTGCCCTACTTATCCCCGGCGTTCGCAGCGCCGTATTTAAATGGGCGCGGTCGCGGGTAAAGGTTCAAACATTCTCGATGGGTGGAATGGCAGATCAAGAGGTACGCCGCGGCCCCCGCGCAGATGAAGACGTAATTGACGGGGATTTCAAAGACGTAACGCCCGAAAAGCGCCCCACACATCCCGGCGTCGAAGGCCCATCAGGTTGGACCAAGCATTAGCCCAAAACCCTTAGTTGAGGGTCCTTGTTCAACCTGATAAGCACGTCCCCAACAGATTTTCCCGAAGGAGAAGACCATGGCCGACGAAGCCACACCACAAACTCCCCCGACACCGCCCAAGATGCAGGTTCTGGGCCAGTTTATCCGCGACATGTCGTTTGAAAACATTCTGGCACAAAAAGGCGTTCAGGGCGAAGTTCAGCCCGACATCAACGTCGAAGTTGCGCTGGATGCCAAGAAGCGTCCTGCCGATCATCAGTTTGAAGTGATCACGAAATACACCATCGGTTCGAAAAACAAAGCGAACGGCGAACAGCTGTTCCTGATGGAGCTGGAATACTCGGGCATTTTCCACGTAGAGAACGTGCCGGAAGAGCAGCTGCACCCGTTCCTAATGATCGAATGCCCGCGTATGCTGTTCCCGTTCGTACGTCGCATCGTGTCTGACGTGACCCGCGACGGTGGCTTCCCGCCGCTGAACCTGGATACCGTCGATTTCCTTGCTCTGTATCGCAGCGAGATCGAACGCCGCGCGGCTGCCGAAAAAGCGGATGCTCCGGTAAGCTAAACTGAAGTTGATAAATCGGCTTCAATAAAGAAGTTACTGAAACTTCTTCCAAATCGCACCGTCGCCCAGCTTTTCCACAAAGGCATCATGGGCGGCGGTTTCTTTTTCGCTGATCCGTGACGGCAGCGGTTCAGGGCGCGGACGCGGACGCCAATCGTCATTGGCACCACTGACGCCAGACGAGGTTTGATTGCCCGCCAGCACAAGGTCGGGCTGACGGCCTCCGATCAGCTCCAGATAGACCTCGGCCAGAATTTCACTGTCCAAAAGTGCGCCGTGAAGTGTCCGGGACGAGTTATCAATCGCATAGCGACGACACAGCGCATCCAGCGACGCGGGCGAGCCGGGAAACTTGTTGCGTGCAATAGCCAACGTGTCCACCGCTCGTTCCCACGGGATTTGCGGTAGACCCATCCATTTCAGCTCGGCGTTCAGGAATTTCATATCGAAGCTGGCGTTGTGAATGACCAGCTTGGCATCTCCGATAAAGTCCAGAAACGCTTGCCCGACTTCTTTAAAAACCGGTTTGTCCTTCAAGATCACTTCACCCGGCTCGGCAGGACGCGGGCTGGCAAGAAGGTCGGGACCGATGCCGTGAACACTGAATGCTTCGTCCGGCATGCCACGTTCGGGGTGGATATATTGGTGATAAGTCTGTCCTGTCGGCATGTGGTTCATCAGCTCAAGACACCCGATTTCAACGATCCGGTCTCCGCTTTCGGGATCAAAGCCGGTGGTTTCGGTATCGAGTACAATTTCACGCATCCAACTTCCCTTTCACATGAGCAATAACTTCGTTCACAGCGGCGCGCGCACCATCCAGTGTTTCGGTCGGAATGATCACATCCGCGCGGGCGCGCTTGTCGGCGTCGGGCACTTGTTTGGTTAGAATAGTCTCGAATTGCGCTTCCGTCATGGTGCCGCGTGCAAGCACGCGTTCGCGCTGAATTTCTGCTGGCGCTGAGACGACGACTACCAGATCTACATGCTCGTGCGCACCAATTTCAAACAGAAGCGGCATGTCCAACAGGACAATTGGCGCATCCGTTTCTGTTAGAAACGTGGCGCGGTCTTGCCCAACCAAAGGGTGCACGATTTCCTCGAGCTTTTTCAATGCGTCCGCGTCTTTCGACATCCAGTCTTTCAATGCATCGCGGCTGACCGCACCTTCAATGATCGCATCCGGGCACACCGCTCGGATCGGTTCGACCGCCGCACCGCCTGCGCCATAGATCCGATGCACCGCTGCATCTGCGTTCCAGATCGGAATGCCCGCGTCATTGAACATTTTCGCGGTGGTGGATTTCCCCATACCGATCGAACCAGTCAGCCCGATGATAAACGGCCCGCTCATACGCACAAAACCGCGTGTCGCAAAGCATCATCAACGACAGGACGTGTGCCGAACCAGCGTTCGAAACCGGGAACGGCCTGGTGCAGAAGCATTCCAAGACCATCGACAACATGGCAACCGGCGGCTTCGGCTTGCTGCAGGAACTCGGTTTTCAGCGGGGTATAGACCAGATCATTCACCACTGCGCCGGGTTTCAATCCGTCCAGTGGAACCCGAAACTCGGGTTTCCCCGTCATACCAAGAGACGAGGTATTCACCACCGTCACCGCGTCATCCAGCATATTGCCCGCTTTAACCCAGTCATAAACCACGATCCGCGCGCCGAATTCCGCCCGCAAAGCATCCGCACGGGCGCGGGTTCGGTTGGACAGACGAATTTCAGGAACGCCTAATTCGATCAACGATGCCAAAACGGCTCGCGCCGCACCACCAGCGCCAAAAACGGCGGCCGGTCCGGTTTCGGGGGCCCATTCGGGCACGGATTGGCGCAGGTTTTGCGTAAATCCATAGCCATCGGTGTTGTCCGCGTGAATTTTTCCGTCTTCGCGGAATATCAAGGTATTTGCCGCCCCAATCAATGCTGCGCGGTCGGTAACGATATCAGCCAAACGCAACACGGCTTCTTTATGTGGAATTGTGACGTTCAGACCAACAAACCCAGCCTTTGGCAGCGTCCGAATAATAGTCTCGAGGTCATCACCTTCGACTCGCATCGGGATATAGTGGCCTGCCAACCCCATCGCACGCAGCCAGTGACCATGTAACCGAGGAGACAGCGAATGCTCGATCGGGTTTCCAATGACGCCCGCCAGGGGAATTCGTGTGTCGCTCATATCTTTAGATCTCCTCGTACGATCAGATATGACAGAAGCTCGGTCAGGGGCAAACCCAAGACGTTGAAATAGTCGCCATCCACTTTGGCAAACAGGCGCACGCCCTCTTCCTCTAACTTATAGGCACCAACGGAATGACGTATACTGTCCCAATTGCGATCAACATAGTCATCAATGTAACCATTTGATAATTCTCGCATTTTCATGCGAACCATACCCACATGCCGCCAGATAGGTTTGCCGTCTTCATAAAGAACGGCGGCAGAAAGCAGCCGATGCACTTTGCCGGACATGGCCGACAACTGCGCACGAGCTTGAATTTGGTCTTTGGGCTTGGACAAAACTTCACCCCCAAGCTCGGCCACCTGATCACAACCCAAGACCAGAGACCCCGGGTGTTTTTCGCTGATCTTGCGGGCTTTGAACTCGGCCAGTGCATCGGCCAGATCGCGCGGGGAAGCACCTTCGGCTTCAAGCGAGGCGCGGATCATCTCTTCGTCGATCCGGGCGGGGATGATATCGAAATCGATGTCCGCGTTGCGCAGCAAATCGGCGCGGATCTGCGAAGCGGACGCCAATATAAGAGAAGCGGTCATGTGATAACCCTGTGGAAAAACTCTGTGTAATCCTGTTCTGGAATCAGCAGATAACTCGGCCCTTGCCAGTACAGCTGGATAACTCCCATCTTTACTAAGGCGGTTTTCACAATTCTTCCACTGTTGGTTTTTGTGGATTGCACCCCGTGGACGAATCCTTAGCACGAGAATTCATCCCTGCACTTATCCCCAGATCGTAAACGAGTGTTTCTCTGTAAAACAAAGACGAAATGATTCCATCCAGTTTCCAGGTTGCCATTTGTCCACCTGTGAACAAGACACGGGATAGATCAATAATCCCCGTTATCCACAGGCCTAACAACAACAACATCTTTTCTTCTTCTTTTATTTATTTATGAAGATTGAAACGGATCTTCAGATCAGGGGCTAAGAATGGGTGAATTTCTGTCAGACGCATATTTCTGGACGAAGTCGCTACATATCATTTCCGTGATCGCATGGATGGCTGGTCTGTTCTATCTGCCGCGTCTGTTCGTCTATCATGTCGAAGTCGTGGGATCGGGCAATGAAACAGATGAGCTGTTCCAAACAATGGAGCGCCGGCTGCTGAAAGCGATCATGAACCCAGCCATGATCAGCTCGTGGATCTTTGGTCTGTGCCTAGTATCAACACCGGGCGTAGTGGATTGGTCTCTGATCTGGCCGTGGACCAAGGGGATATCAGTCCTAGCAATGACATGGTTTCACATGTGGCTGGCCGCGCGCCGTAAAGAGTTCATGGCGGGCACGAATACGCTGACTGGCCGTCGGTATCGCATGATGAACGAAGTCCCGACGCTTTTGATGATCGTCATCGTTTTCTCGGTCGTGTTTAAATACTGATTTTGTTGACTCGACGGGCTTCAGCGCTTATCTGACCCATCAAGCAGGCCGTCCGGCCATGTGTTTTTCCCATCTTGACCAAGATCGCGCATCTGCGCCGTCATGATCCATTTCCGAGCATAGATATGTCTGAAAACCGTCTGAACCTATCCGATCTTAAAGCCAAAAGCCCGAAAGAGCTGGTGAACATTGCCGAAGAGCTTGAGATCGAGAACGCCTCGACCATGCGCAAAGGGGACATCATGTTCTCGATCCTGCGCGAGCGGGCAGATGAAGAATGGATCATCGGTGGCGATGGTGTGCTGGAAGTGCTGCAAGACGGCTTTGGCTTCCTGCGGTCGCCCGAGGCAAACTATCTTCCCGGTCCCGATGACATTTATGTCTCGCCCGACATGATCCGCCAGTATTCGCTGCGCACAGGTGACACGGTAGAAGGCGTTATTTCGGCCCCAGGCGAGAACGAGAATTATTTTGCCATCACCAAGGTTGAAAAGATCAACTTCTCGGATCCTGAAGATGCCAAGCACAAGGTTGCATTCGACAACCTGACGCCGCTCTATCCGGATGAGCGCCTGAAGATGGAGATCGAAGATCCCACCATCAAAGACCGCTCGGCCCGTGTGATTGATCTGGTCGCCCCAATCGGGAAGGGTCAGCGTTCGCTGATCGTGGCCCCGCCGCGCACAGGTAAGACGGTGATCCTGCAAAACATCGCTCATTCGATCGAAAAGAACCACCCAGAGTGCTATCTGATCGTTCTTCTGATCGACGAACGCCCGGAAGAAGTGACAGACATGCAGCGGTCCGTGAAAGGCGAGGTTGTGTCCTCGACCTTCGACGAACCTGCGACCCGTCACGTGGCGGTTTCTGAAATGGTGATTGAGAAGGCAAAGCGTTTGGTTGAACACAAACGCGACGTTGTGATCTTGCTGGACTCGATCACGCGTCTGGGCCGCGCGTTCAACACAACCGTTCCGTCCTCGGGTAAGGTACTGACCGGTGGTGTGGATGCCAACGCCTTGCAACGCCCCAAACGTTTCTTTGGTGCCGCACGTAATATCGAAGAGGGCGGTTCGCTGACCATTATTGCAACAGCGTTGATTGAAACTGGTTCGCGTATGGACGAGGTGATCTTCGAGGAATTCAAAGGCACCGGTAACAGCGAAGTTGTTCTGGATCGTAAGATTGCAGACAAACGCGTGTTCCCGGCCATCGACATTTTGAAATCGGGCACACGGAAAGAAGATCTGTTGGTTGATCCAAAAGACCTGCAGAAAACCTATGTCCTGCGCCGCATTCTGAACCCGATGGGTACCACAGACGCGATTGAATTCCTGATTTCGAAGCTGAAACAGACCAAAACGAACTCGGAATTCTTCGACTCGATGAATACGTAATATTTAATTAAAACAATAGGTTAGTCCGATGGACACGATCTATGCTCTTGCCAGTGCCCGTGGGAAAGCGGGTGTTGCGGTGGTCCGGATTTCCGGGCCACATGCGTTTTCGGCTGCGCGTGTTTTGGCCAGCGACCTTCCTGCACCGCGCCGTGCTGGATTGCGCCGTCTGTTAAGCGCGGATGGCACGTTGCTGGACGAGGCTTTGGTTCTGCTGTTCGAGACTGGGTCCAGCTTTACCGGCGAAGACGTTGCTGAGCTTCAGTTACATGGGTCCACGGCCGTCGTCCGTGCTGTGTTGGCAGAATTGTCAAAGCAAGACGGATTACGACCCGCAGAACCCGGTGAGTTCACCCGACGAGCGCTGGAAAACGAATGCCTTGATCTGGCGCAGGTGGAAGGTCTTGCCGATCTTCTGGACGCCGAAACCGAAGCGCAACGCAAACAGGCCGTGGGCGTGCTCTCTGGCACTTTGGGCGATCTGGCAGGGGCATGGCGTACCGACCTGATCCGGGCGGCTGCGTTGCTTGAAGCTACCATTGATTTCGCGGATGAAGACGTACCCGTTGATGTCTCGCCCGAGGTGAACGCTCTGCTAGACAATACGTTAGACAGCCTCGAACGCGAGACAGCGGGCACCCGAATTGCTGAACGTATCCGTGAGGGATTCGAGGTCGCAATTGTCGGTCGTCCCAACGCCGGGAAGTCTACGCTGTTGAACGCTTTGGCGGGACGTGAAGCTGCGATTACCTCGGACATTGCGGGTACTACTCGCGACGTCATCGAGGTGCACATGGAGCTTGCAGGTCTTCCTGTGACGGTATTGGACACGGCCGGAGTTCGAGACACCGAAGATCAGGTTGAAGCCATTGGCGTCGCTCGTGCATTGGAACGTGCGAAGGCGGCAGATCTGCGGGTCTTTCTGTTGGAAGGGGCTGACGACCAACCCGCAATGGATCCCTTTAAGGACGATCTTGTCGTGTACGGCAAAGCCGATCTTGGTGCTTCCGGGGATTTCCTTGTTTCGGGAAAGACGGGGCAGGGCATGGATCAACTGGTGCAAAAGATCTCGTCGGTTTTGGAAAATCGCGTTCAGGGCGCCGGGATTGCCACGCGAGAGCGGCATCGTATCGCGATGGAACGCGCGCTGTTCTCTTTGGAAGATGCGCGAATCGAGGTACAACACGGCCCCGAGCGCGCTGAATTTGCCGCAGAAGAGATCAGAACGGCCATTCGTGCCCTTGATAGTCTTGTCGGTCATGTCGATGTAGAGCATCTGCTGGATGAGATCTTTTCCAGCTTCTGCCTTGGAAAATAGCGTGTGCGTAGAGAAGGAGTGTTTCACGTGAAACATCTGGATTTCGATGTGATTGTTGTTGGTGGTGGGCACGCAGGTGCCGACGCCGCCCATGCTGCCGCGCGTATGGGCGCGAATACCGCGCTGATCACATTGCGCAAAGAAGATTTGGGTGTGATGTCCTGTAACCCCGCCATTGGTGGATTGGGTAAAGGGCATTTGGTGCGCGAGATTGATGCGCTGGATGGGCTGATGGGTCGCGTTGCGGATCAGGCTGGTATCCAGTTTCGCTTGCTTAATCGTCGCAAAGGCCCTGCTGTTCAAGGGCCGCGCGCGCAAGCAGACCGAGCGATATATCGCAGATCCATGTCCGCCGAGATTCTTTCAACCGAAGGCCTGACCTTGGTCGAAGGTGAAACGACGGATCTGATCATGGATGGTAATCGTGTCAGTGGCGTTGTTCTTCAAGACGGATCGCAGCTGCATGCAGGTGCAGTAGTGCTGACTACCGGCACGTTTCTGCGTGGTATCATCCATATCGGAGATAAACAAAGCCAGGGTGGCCGGATGGGGGATCGTCCATCTGTTAAACTGGCAGAACGCATTGATTCCTTTGATCTTCCGCTTGGGCGCTTGAAAACCGGCACGCCTCCACGATTGAACGGAAAGACTATCAATTGGGATATTCTTGCATCGCAGCCAGGCGACGACGATCCAGCGATGTTCTCCTTTATGAATAAGGCGCCGATTGCGCGGCAAATTTCGTGCGGGATCACACACACGAATGTGCAAACGCATGACATCATTCGTGCTAATCTGGATCGCTCGGCGATGTATGGCGGTCACATAGACGGTGTCGGTCCGCGTTATTGCCCCTCGATTGAAGATAAGATCGTGCGTTTTGCGGATAAGGACAGTCATCAGGTGTTCCTTGAGCCCGAGGGGCTAGACGATGACACGGTGTATCCGAACGGGATTAGCACATCGCTGCCTGTTGAGGTTCAGGAAGATTACGTGCGTTCGATTGTTGGGCTTGAGCAGGTCGAGATCCTTCAGCCCGGTTATGCGATCGAATATGATTACGTCGATCCGCGCTCTTTGACTGAAACACTTACTCTGCGCGATGTACCTGGGCTTTATCTTGCAGGGCAGATCAACGGTACGACCGGATACGAAGAAGCTGCCGCGCAGGGTTTGGTCGCCGGTACCAACGCCGCGCTAGCGGTTCAGGGCAGAGATTCGGTGATCTTCTCGCGTTCGAATTCCTATATTGGTGTGATGATCGACGATCTGATTACCCGCGGCGTGACCGAGCCTTATCGCATGTTTACATCGCGTGCAGAGTTTCGCTTGTCATTGCGAGCAGACAATGCAGATCAGCGCCTGACTCCGTTGGGAATCGAGTTGGGGCTGGTAAAAGAAACGCGTAGGCAGGCGTTTGAGGTGAAGCAAGATGCGCTGGCGCGCGCAAAGGAGCAGTTGGTTCAAACAACCTATACACCACAAGATCTTGTGGATATTGATTTGAACGTGCGTAAGGATGGTACACGGCGCACTGCATACGAATTGCTGGCCTTTCCTGATATGACTTTTGAAAAGCTGATCAAGCTCGATCCAGATTTGGCGCGGATTGAAGATGAAATACAGCTTCAGGTCGCACGAGATGCGCTTTACGCGAACTACATTGATCGCCAACAGAAGGACGTCGAAGCGTTGAAGCGGGACGAGGCGCATGAGATTCCGGACGGTTTTGAGTATACTGCGCTAAGTGGCCTTTCGAATGAGCTTGCATCCAAGCTTCAGGCCGCGCGTCCACGTACCTTGGCCCATGCAAGTCGGGTCGAGGGTATGACGCCAGCCGCTCTAACACTGTTGCTGTCAAAGATTCGCCAGTTCGAACGGAAGCGCTCTGCATGAATCACGCTGAATTTCTGCGACATGTAGATGTTTCACGTGAAACATTCGATCGACTCGAGGCGTATGTCGCCTTAATGACAAAGTGGAACGCGGCGATAAATCTGGTCTCACAGAGCACGATTTCGGATATTTGGACGCGCCATATTCTTGATTCGGCCCAGATATATGATCTTGCGTCAGATAACCCCAATATGTGGTGTGATCTGGGCTCAGGCGGAGGCCTTCCGGCTTTGGTCGTAGCGATCATGGCTAAGGGCGCCGGAGCGGATCTTTTGGTGGGATGCATCGAAAGTGACCTGCGTAAGGCGACCTTTCTGCGGACCGTCGCGCGCGAGTTGGACCTGAAGCTCTCTGTCCATTCAGAACGAATCGAGAAGGCTAAGCCACAAGACGCCGATGTTCTTTCAGCACGCGCTTTGGCCCCTCTGAATGTGCTTTGTAGCTTTGCTGAGCGGCATTTAAAACCCGGGGGCGTTGCCATTTTCCCCAAGGGTGAAAACTATCGCCAGGAAATCGATGAAGCTCTTGAAAATTGGTCGTTCCAGCTTGATACATATCCCAGCAAGACCCATCCAAGCGCCGTTATTCTGAAGATTAAGGAAATCTCACGTGTCTGACCCATTCCAAGTACGCGGACCGAAGATTATTGCCATCACCAATCAAAAAGGCGGGGTTGGGAAAACCACGACGACGATCAATCTCGGGGCTGCGCTGGCTGAAGCCGGAAAAAGCGTTCTTCTGATCGATCTGGATCCGCAGGGCAATGCTTCGACCGGGCTGGGAATCTCGGCGGATGACCGTGATATGAGCACCTATGACCTGTTGCTGGAAGAAGCCTCAATACTGGAAGTGGTGAAAGAAACGCAGATCAAGAATCTTCTAATTTCGCCCGCAACGACAGACTTATCGTCAGCAGATATCGAGCTGGTATCAAACGAAAAGCGCAGTCACCTTCTGCGTGATGCACTACGAGATGTAGCGTTGGCTAAGCTTGATCTTGACTATATATTGATCGATTGCCCGCCATCTTTGAATTTGCTGACCGTGAATGCATTGGTCGCGGCGGACAGCGTTTTGATCCCGTTGCAAAGCGAGTTCTTCGCCCTGGAAGGTTTGTCGCAGCTATTGCTAACGGTGCGCGAAGTTCGGCAGGCTGCCAATTCCGACCTTCGGATTGAGGGGGTGGTGCTGACCATGTACGACGTCCGAAATAACCTGTCTCGTCAGGTCGAGGCGGACGCGCGCGAAAATCTGGGTGAACTGGTGTTCCAAACCATGATTCCGCGCAATGTGCGGGTCAGCGAAGCACCCTCTTTCGCGTTGCCAGTGTTGATGTATGATCCGACCTCTAAAGGAAGCCGGGCCTATCGCAACTTGGCGACCGAGCTGATCAAACGATAATCGGAGGCGAGGAATGAGTAAGTCACAGAAAAATCGTGGGTTGGGTCGCGGGCTGTCAGCATTGATGGCGGACGTTGCGATCGAAGAAACGCCGAAAGGTTCGACACCTGAACTGCGCCGCGCCGACATGATGGTTCCGATTGAAAAGATCCAGCCGAACCCGGAACAGCCGCGTCGAACCTTCACGCAAGAGCAGCTGGATGATTTGGCGGCTTCGATCAAGGAAAAGGGCGTTATTCAGCCTCTGATCGTACGTCCGCGCCTTGGCGTCGATGGCGAGTACGAGATTGTTGCAGGCGAGCGTCGCTGGCGCGCATCGCAGATGGCGAAACTGCATCAACTGCCTGTAATTGTTCGAGAATATAGCGATACCGAGGCCCTGGAAGTCGCGATTATCGAGAACATTCAGCGCGCAGACCTGAATGCCATTGAAGAGGCTGCGGGCTATCGCGATCTAATGGATCGGTTTGGCCATACGCAGGAAAAAGTATCGGAAGCGCTGGGTAAAAGTCGCTCGCATATCGCTAACCTACTGCGCCTTTTGAACCTGCCCGATGATGTCCAAAGTTTTGTGCGTGACGGAAAGCTGACCGCCGGCCATGCCCGAACGTTGGTTACCGCCGATAACCCCTCGGCCTTGGCGCGCGAGATTATCAGCAAGGGTCTGTCGGTACGCGCGGCCGAGAAGCTGGCGAAGGGCGCAACGCCTAGCAAGCCTAGGGCGGTCGGACAGAAGACTGAAAAAGACGCAGACACCAAAGCGCTCGAGGCGGATCTGTCTGCTGCGACTGGCATGAAGGTTCAGATTGATCACAAAGCGGGCGGAGAGGCTGGCACTGTCACCATTCGCTATCAAAACTTGGATCAACTGGACGATATTTGCGGGAAACTGTCCAGTTAATCGGGCAAAAGCTCTCTCAAAATACCATTCAGAACGGGGCGGCCATTCTTGGTCGCCCTGAGTGCTTTCTGATCGACGGAAATCAGATCCAATTCGATTAAGTCTTTGATTTTATTCATATCTAGTTGGGTGCTGAACTGGCGCTCCAGACGCCCGAGGTCGATCCCTTCCAAGGTGCGAAGGCCCATCAAAAGGTATTCTGTTACCTGTTCCGAGAGGGGAAGAGGCGCTCTCTCGCGCATGTCAGCGTCCCCCAGTGCGTTTTCCAACCATTTGCTCGGCGAGAGAGGGGTTTCTGTACCCCACCTTTTCTTTCCAATGGACAGCCGACCATGCGCGCCGGGGCCAATCCCGATCCAATCGCCGCTTCGCCAATAGATCAAGTTGTGCCGGCTTTCTTCATCAGCCCGGGCGTGGTTTGAAACTTCATAGGCGGGAAGCCCTGCCTTGGCGGTGGCGTCCTGAGTGTGGAAGAACATATCAACGGCCAGCTCTTCCTCGGGCAGGCCAGAAAGTTTTCCGGCTTCGAAGCGAGCGCCGAAGGCGGTGCCGGGTTCGATGGTTAGCTGATAGAGCGACAGATGATCGGGATCGAAGCTTAGTGCGCGGTCTAGCTCGGCTTGCCAGTCAGACAGGGTTTGATCTTGCCGGGCGTAGATCAGGTCAAAATTCACGCGGTTGAAGTGGGTGCGGGCAATATCGAGCGCGCGCAGGCCTTCGTCGACCGAGTGCATGCGTCCAAGTTTTCGCAGGTCTTCGTCGTTCAGCGCCTGAAACCCCATCGACACGCGGTTGACGCCCGCTTTGCGATAGCCCGCAAAGTTCTGCGCTTCGATGGATGTCGGGTTGGCTTCCAACGTAATTTCAATGTCATTGGCAAAGGTCCACAGGTCCGACGCCTTGTCGATGATCGCGCAGACGGTTGACGGGTCCATGAGGCTGGGTGTTCCGCCGCCGAAATAGATGGAGGATAGGGTGCGCCCGGGCGTTTCAGCCCCATAACGATCCAGCTCTTTCAAATAGGCTGCGGCCCAATCATCTTGGTTGATAGATGCCGACACATGGCTGTTGAAGTCGCAATAGGGGCATTTGGCGGCGCAGAAGGGCCAGTGGACATACAGTCCAAAGCCGCCAATCTGCCAATTCTCAAGCAAAGGCACCCCTCACCAGTTTGGCGAACGCGTCAGCGCGGTGGCTCATCTGGTGCTTCTTATCTGGATCCATTTCGCCGAAGGTGATGTCAAAGCCTTCTGGAATGAAAATCGGGTCATATCCGAACCCTAAATCACCCCGCATCGGCCATGTCAGTGAACCGTTGACCTTGCCTTCGAAAACCTCGTCATGTCCATCAGGCCACGCGAGGCACAGGGTACAGCAGAACCGAGCGGTTCGGGGCAGGGGCGCTTTCTTTTCTTCTAGAAGCGTCCAGGTTTTCTCCATCGCCATGGGAAAATCACGCCCGTTGGGCGTTTCAGCCCAATCTGCGGTGTAAACACCCGGCGCGCCGTCCAACGCGTCGACCATGATGCCGCTGTCGTCTGAAAGCGCGGGCAATCCGCTTTCTTTCGCGGCAAAGTGGGCTTTGATCCGCGCGTTTCCGATAAAGGTATCTTCGGTCTCTTCCGGTTCTTCCAGCCCAAGCGCGCCGGCAGAGGTGACGGCGATGCCAAAAGGCTCTAACAAGGCGGAAATCTCGCGTAATTTGCCTGCATTGTGGGTCGCAACCACCAATTTATCGCCGTCAAACTTGCGCATTATGCCGTCGCCTGAAGCTGCGCTTCAACCAGTTCAGACACGCCTTTGTCGGCCAAATCCATTAGCTGGTTCATCTGATCGCGAGTGAAGGTCGAGCCCTCTGCCGACATCTGCACTTCGATCAGTTTCGGGCCACACATGACGAAATTGCCATCTACGCCCGCTTCGCTGTCTTCTGGATAATCCAGATCAAGAACAGGCTGACCTGCATAAATACCACAAGACACGGCGGCCACCGGATCCATCAGTGGGTCAGTGGTAATATCGCCGGATTTCAGCAGTTTGTTAACCGCCAAACGCAGCGCAACCCAGCCACCAGTGATCGAGGCGCAGCGGGTGCCGCCATCAGCCTGGATGACATCGCAGTCGACGGTGATCTGACGTTCGCCTAAGGCAACCAGATCGATGCCGGCGCGCAGCGAGCGCCCGATCAGGCGTTGAATTTCAACGGTACGACCGCCCTGTTTGCCTGAAGCCGCCTCGCGACGCATCCGCGACCCGGTCGAACGAGGCAGCATTCCGTATTCTGCCGTTACCCAACCCTTGCCGGTGTTGCGCAAAAACGGGGGAACGCGCGCCTCAAGTGACGCAGTGCACAGCACGTGGGTATCGCCCACACGGATCATGCACGATCCTTCAGCGTGTTTTGTTACCCCGGTTTCGATTGAAATCGGGCGCATTTGATCTAAATCTCGACCAGAGGGACGCATGGCTTCTTCCTTTGTTTCCGCTTTGAAAGCGTGATAGCCATGGGTCCAGCAAAAAGGCAAGGCTAAGCTGATGGCAGATGGTCCTGAACTGATGGAAGATATGAACGATCGCTCGCGCGAGGTCTTCCGCTGCATCGTTGAAAGCTATCTGGAAACGGGCGCTCCGGTGGGTTCGCGCAGCTTGACGCGCAGCCTGACGGAAAATGTTAGCGCGGCAACCATTCGCAACGTGATGCAGGATCTTGAGTATATGGGGTTGTTAGACAGCCCGCATATTTCGGCCGGACGTATCCCGACCGAGCTTGGCCTGCGTATGTTTGTGGATGGATTGCTTGAGGTCTCGGATCTGACAACGGACGACCGCCAGAAAATCGACGCCACAGTTGGTGCGGAAAGCAATATCAATTCCATGATGGATCGGGTGGGTGCGGCCTTGTCGGGCATCACCGCTGGCGCAAGCCTTGTCCTGACGCCGAAGCACGAAGCGCCAATCAAACATATTGAGTTCGTGTCTCTTGGCCCTGATCGCGCGCTTGCCGTGTTGGTTTTTGCAGATGGCCATGTTGAAAACCGCGTGTTCGAGCCCCCCGTGGGTCAAACCCCAAGCTCGATGCGTGAAGCGGCGAATTTCCTGAATGCTTTGGCCGAGGGGCGTACGATTTCGGAACTTCAGCGCATTGTCGCGTTAGAAGTCGCCAATCGTCGGCAGGAACTTGATACGCTCGCGCAGGCGCTGATCGAAAGCGGTGCTGCGATTTGGGAAAATGAAGGCCAGCCATATGAACGTTTGATCGTACGCGGGCGATCGAATCTATTGACCGAGGAAGGACCCGAGGTTGATCTGGAGCGCATTCGAACCCTGTTTGACGACCTTGAGCGCAAGCGCGACATCGCCGAATTCCTTGATCTGGCCGATCAGGGCGAGGGTGTACGCATTTTTATTGGCTCCGAGAACAAACTTTTCTCACTTTCGGGTTCCTCTTTGGTGGTTTCCCCTTATATGAACGCTGATCGAAAGATCATTGGTGCTGTGGGCGTGATTGGCCCGACGCGGCTGAACTATGGGCGGATTGTTCCGATTGTGGATTACACCGCGCAATTGATTGGCAAGATGATCTCGGATCGAGGATAAAGGCCGAGGATAGAGGCAAAGAACATGACGGACGCGAAAACCGAACGCGCAGAAGATCTGGAACCCGGCATCGACGAGTTGATGACCGAAGAAGTGACCGTTGAGGACGAAATAAGCCTTGAAGACGAGCTGATCGCCGCACGTGCAGAACGTGACGAGATGAAAGATCGCTTCATGCGCGCGTTGGCGGACGCCGAGAACGCTCGTAAGCGTGGCGAACGTGACCGTCGCGAGGCCGAGAATTATGGTGGCTCCAAGCTGGCCCGCGATATGCTGCCGGTTTACGACAACATGAAGCGTGCGCTTGAGGCATCGACTGAAGCTGGTGAAGCGGACAAGGCTCTGCTGGAAGGTGTTCAACTGACTATGCGCGCACTGTTGGGTATTTTCGACAAACACGGCATTCGCCTGCTGTCGCCAGAAGTCGGCGACGAGTTCGATCCAGAAATTCACGAAGCTATGTTCGAAGCGCCGGTCCCCGGCACCAAAGCTGGCGACATCATTCAGGTGATGGGCGAAGGCTTCATGCTGCATGACCGCCTGTTGCGCCCAGCACAGGTTGGCGTATCATCGACGCCGAAATAACGCTCTAACACAGCGGAAAATGCTTAGAACGCCCTCGGAACCCCGGGGGCGTTTACTTTTCGGTAGCGAGCTCTTTTAACTCATAGAGCAGATTCAGGGCTTCGATTGGCTTCAGGTCGTCCGGATGGATATCCTTCAAAGCTCGATCCAAATCGCTTGGCCCAGAGGATGCGGCCTGAACGGGCTCGGGAATGGCTGAAAACAGCGGAAGATCGTCGATCACGGCTTTCTGGCCAGAACCCTCGCGCTCACCTTTCTCTAGTGCTTCTAGAACCACATTTGCACGGGCGACAACGCTGTCCGGTAACCCTGCCAGCTTTGCAACCTGCACACCGTAAGACCGATCCGCAGCGCCCTTTCGCACCTCGTGCAGGAAAATAACTTCGCCTTCCCATTCCTTCACTGCAATCGTCGCGTTCGCGACGCCATCCAATTTGTCGGAAAGCTGAGTCATCTCGTGATAATGCGTGGCGAACAGCGCGCGGCTTTTGTTTACGTCGTGCAGATGTTCCAATGTGGCCCAGGCGATGGAAAGTCCGTCATATGTCGCCGTTCCTCGACCGATTTCGTCCAGGATGACCAGCGCGCGGTCATCGGCTTGGTTTAGAATGGCAGCGGTCTCGACCATTTCGACCATGAAGGTGGACCGGCCTCGCGCCAGATCATCCGAGGCACCAACTCGGCTGAACAGCTGTGAAACCAGCCCGATATGCGCGGATTTCGCGGGAACGAAGCTGCCAGCTTGCGCCAATAGAGCAATCAGCGCGTTCTGACGCAGGAAGGTCGATTTACCCGCCATGTTCGGGCCGGTCAGAAGCCAGACATCGGCGGCCTTTGCGCCATCAGCAAGGTCGCAATCGTTTGCGACAAACGCTTCGCCCGTCTTGCGCAAAGCGGCTTCAACCACCGGATGACGACCTGCTTCGACATGAAAAACGCGGCTGCCATCAACGATCGGCGCGGACCAATTGTCGGACCGCGCAAGATCAGCAAAGCTGGTGGACACGTCGATTTCTGACAGCGCGCGGGCTGTATCAGATATGGCGCCGACTTGCTCTAAAATGGACGCAGCTAGGCTTGAATAGAGACGCTTTTCAATCTCAAGCGCTCGGTTGCCCGCGTTCAAGATCTTGGTTTCCATATCGCTAAGAGCGACCGTGGTGAAACGTACTGCGTTTGCTGTGGTTTGCCTGTGGATATAGGTTTCTGACAGCGGCGGGTTTAGCATCTTTTCGGCATGGGTCGCCGTGGTTTCGATGAAATAGCCCAGCACATTGTTGTGCTTCACCTTCAGCGCATTGATTCCGGTATGTTCCGCATATTGTGCCTGCATGGCCGCGATCACGCCGCGGCCCTCGTCCCGCAGCTGACGCGCCTCGTCCAAGTCGACGTCATAGCCGGGGGCTATAAAGCCGCCGTCACGCGCCAAAAGCGGGGGCTCGGCGACCAAAGCCTGATCCAGCAGCTCAATCAGATCGTCATGGCCGCGTAGGTTTTGCGATGCTTCAGCCAGTTTCGCGGGCAAATCAGATTGCGATAGGCTGTCGGCCAAGTCACTTGCGGCGGCAAGCCCGTTTCGAATGGCGCCCAGATCACGGGGGCCACCCCGTTCCAGCCCTAGGCGCGACAAGGCGCGGTCGATGTCGGGAACGTTGCGCAGAAACTCGCGCGTGTTTTCGCAAATCTGCCGCTGCTCGACCAGAAAACGGACGGCATCCAACCGCGCGTTAATCTCGGGCAGGGTACGCGAGGGGCTTGAAATGCGCCGTTCCAGCAAACGACCCCCGCCGGCGGTCACTGTGCGATCGATAACGGACAACAGCGAACCTTCGCGCCCGCCAGACAGGCTGTGGGTCAGTTCCAAATTGCGGCGGGTGGCGGCGTCGATTTGCATCGTGCCCTGCGCCAGCTCTTTCACTGGGGGTCGCAGCAGAGGCAGTTTGCCTTTCTGGGTGATGTCCAGATATTCGACAATCGCTCCCATCGCTCCAAGTTCGGCGCGCGAGAAGCTGCCGAAAGCATCAAGCGAGCCGATTTTATAAAGATCCAGCAGACGCTTTTCCGCCCCGGCGCTGTCAAAGGCAGCGCGGCCCAGCTCGGTGGACGACGCGCCAGATTCAGTCACTATTCCGGCGCAATCCTGATAATCTAACTCGGACAGCACGACCTCGCGCGGGGCAAGGCGAGCCAGTTCCGGGCCAAGACGCACGGGCGGGCAGGGCATCACACGGAAAGCGCCGGTCGAGATGTCGACCCATGCCAAAGCGGCTTCGTCGCGCACAACATTATAGGCAGCGAGGTAGTTGTGCCGCCGCGCATCCAACAGGCTTTCTTCTGTCAGTGTGCCGGGTGTGACCAGCCGAACAACATCGCGCTTCACCACGGATTTCGATCCGCGCTTCTTCGCTTCGGCCGGATTTTCCATCTGCTCGCAGACCGCGACGCGGAATCCTTTGCGGATCAGCGTCAGAAGATATCCTTCGGCCGCGTGAACTGGCACGCCGCACATGGGAATGTCTTCGCCCAAATGCTTGCCACGTTTGGTCAGGGCGATGTCCAGCGCTTCAGCTGCGGCGACGGCATCGTCGAAGAAAAGTTCGTAAAAATCGCCCATGCGATAGAATAAAAGGGCGTCTTGATAGCCCTCTTTGATCTCAAGAAACTGCGCCATCATTGGCGTGATCTTGGCTGGTTTATCGCTCACCTGCTGCCCCCCGGCGTTTTGCTTTGCGACAGACTAGGCTGTCGCGCGCCGGGGTGAAAGAGGGGTCAGGTGTTTTTGCGGCGCGAGACCCAATTCCAGCTGCTTTCGCACATCTCGTCCAGACCGCGTGTTGCGCTGAAACCCAAAAGATCGCGGGCCTTGGTGGGGTCGCCATAGACGCTGGCCACATCGCCCGCGCGGCGTGGGGACATTTGATAGGGAAGCTCTTTGCCTGCCGCTTTTTCATAGGCGTGCAGCATATCCATCACCGAGTAACCGGTGCCTGTGCCAAGGTTTACGGTGTGGCCTTCATTGGTTTTCAGCAGCGCATCAACCGATTGCACATGCCCGCGCGCCAGATCCATCACGTGAATATAGTCGCGCACACCAGTTCCGTCGGGTGTGTCATAGTCGTTACCGAAGACCGACAGCTGCTTAAGTTCGCCGGTGGCAACCTTTGCAATGTAGGGCATCAGATTGTTGGGAATGTCGTTTGGATCCTCGCCAATCAAACCCGTTTCATGGGCCCCTGCGGGGTTGAAATAACGTAAAATTCCGAAAGCCCAACGATCATCGGCGGCAGCGACCTGTTCGAGCGATTGTTCACAAACCAGTTTGGTGTAGCCATAGGGATTGTTAAAGCTGCGCGGCGCAGTTTCTGGCACGGGAAGTTGGTCGGGCTGACCGTAAACAGTGGCGGAGGACGAAAAGACCAACCGGAACACGCCTGCTGCTTTCATAACGTTCAGAAGCGTATAAAGGCCCGAGATATTCGTCGTTAGATAGTCCAGCGGTTTCTCGGTGCTTTCACCCACCGCTTTCAGCGCGGCAAAGTGAATGACGGCGTCGAAGGAATGATCTGCGAATAGTTGGGTCAGCAGCGCTGCGTCCAGAACGTCGCCGTCGACATGAACAGCTTTCTCGCCGCTGATCACCTCGAGCCGATCCAACACGCTTCGATCTGCGTTCGAAAAGTTATCAAGGATTACCACCTGATATCCGGCCTTGGTCAGTTCGACGAAAGTGTGCGAACCGATGAACCCAGCGCCGCCGGTCAAAAGGATTTTCTGTGCCACGAGATGCCTCCAAATCTGATGCTCGAGATATAGGATGGATTAGTGCGAAAGGCACGGAGGAATGCTGTTCTGATATGGAATTGCGATTATTGCGCTAACAATGGAACTATATTTCCAAGAATTGCTCAAATTCCCCCGAGAAAAGACAGATTAATAGCCGAATACCGGTTGAGGCCCGGATTTTCCCCCTGTAATGGTTTGACTTCGACATAAGATGACAAAGGCCAGAACCATGCCCAAAGCCAAGATCACCGATGAAGAGGCGCTCGCCTTCCATATTGACCCCACGCCGGGCAAGTTCGAGGTCACGCCGTCGGTCCCAATGACTACCCAGCGCGACCTGTCCTTGGCCTATTCGCCGGGTGTTGCGGTTCCTTGTGAAGCGATCGCCGAGAACCCGCAGACGGCCTATGATTACACCAACAAGGGCAACCTTGTGGCGGTGATTTCCAACGGAACCGCGGTTCTGGGTCTGGGCAATTTGGGTGCGCTGGCGTCGAAACCGGTGATGGAAGGAAAGGCCGTTCTTTTCAAGCGTTTCGCCGACGTGAACTCGATCGATATCGAACTGGACACCGAAGATCCCGAAGCGTTCATCAACGCCGTGAAGCTGATGGGCCCGACCTTTGGCGGCATCAACCTTGAGGACATCAAAGCGCCCGAATGTTTCATCATCGAGCAGCGCCTGAAGGCTGAGATGGATATTCCGGTGTTCCACGACGACCAACACGGCACAGCGGTGATCTGCGCGGCGGGGCTTTTGAACGCGCTGCACCTGTCAGGCAAAAAGATCGAGGATTGCCGCATTGTTCTGAACGGCGCCGGTGCTGCGGGCATCGCCTGTATTGAGCTGATCAAGGCGATGGGTGCGCAGCACGACAACTGCATCGTTTGTGATACGAAAGGCGTGATTTATCAGGGTCGTAAAGACGGTATAAACCAGTGGAAATCGGCCCACGCCGCCAACACTGAGCTTCGCACGTTGGAAGAGGCGATGGACGGCGCAGATGTGTTCCTTGGTGTGTCCGTGAAGGGTGCCGTGACGCAGGATATGGTCGCCTCGATGGCCGACAATCCGGTAATTTTCGCGATGGCAAACCCGGATCCCGAGATCACGCCGGAAGAAGCTCATGAGGTTCGCAATGATGCAATTGTGGCCACAGGGCGTTCGGACTATCCGAACCAGGTTAACAACGTGCTGGGCTTCCCGTACCTGTTCCGCGGTGCGCTGGACATCAATGCGCGTGCCATCAATGACGAGATGAAGATCGCCTGTGCGCAAGCGCTGGCTGAACTGGCTCGCGAAGACGTGCCGGACGAAGTGGCCATGGCTTACGGCAAAAAGCTAAGCTTTGGTCGCGACTATATCATCCCGACGCCCTTTGACCCGCGTCTGATCCACGTGATCCCGCCCGCCGTGGCCAAAGCCGGGATGGACACCGGTGTTGCGCGACGGCCGATCATCGATATGGATGGGTATGAGCAAAGCCTGAAGGCGCGGATGGATCCGACGGCCTCGATCCTGCGCGGCATCACGGCGCGTGCACGTAAAAGCCAGGCAACGATGATCTTTGCCGAGGGCGACAACTCGCAAGTTCTGCGGGCTGCTGTCCAATATCAGCGCAATGGCTATGGTCGTGCGCTGGTGGTGGGGCGCGAAGAGGATGTGAAAGCCAAGCTGACTGCTGACGGGCTGGGCGATGCCGTGCGCGAACTGCGCGTGGTGAACGCTGCAAACACCGAGCATTTGGACAGCTACAAGGACTTCCTGTACGAGCGCCTTCAGCGTCAGGGTTTCGACCTTCACGACATTCACCGTCTGGCCGCGCGCGACCGCCATGTGTTCGCCTCGCTGATGCTGGCGCATGGGCATGGCGATGGTCTGATCACTGGAGCGACCCGGAAATCGGCCTATGTTCTGGACCGGATCAACCACGTGTTTGACGCAACCGCCGCTGATGGGGCTGTCGGCGTGACGGCGGTTTTGCACAAGGGCCGCATCGTTCTAATGGCTGATACGCTGGTGCATGAATGGCCGGAAACCGAGGATCTGGCGAATATCGCTGAACGTGCTGCGGCTGTGGCCCGTGGTCTGGGGCTTGAGCCGCGTGTGGCCTTCGTCAGTTTTTCGACCTTCGGTTATCCGGTTTCGGAGCGCGCTTCGAAACTGCACGAAGCTCCGGCGATTTTGGAAGCGCGTGGCGTGGACTTTGAGTTCGAGGGCGAGATGACCGCAGATGTGGCGTTGAACGCGGACGTGATGGCGCAATACCCGTTCTGCCGACTGTCTGGTCCAGCGAACATTCTGGTGGTGCCTGCTCGCCACTCGGCGTCGATCTCGGTCAAGATGATGCAGGAATTGGCGGGGGCGACTGTGATTGGCCCGATCCTTTCGGGCATTGACCAGCCGATCCAGATTTGTTCAACGAATTCGACTTCGAACGACATTCTGAACATGGCGATGTTGGCGGCGACTCGGATGGGTAAACGCTAATCCAGCTAAACTAGAGACTTAAACGGCCCGATGCAGATGTGTCGGGCCGTTTTGCGTTCTGTGCAGGATCGAACAGGCAAGACGAGCATTACGCAGAATTGTGCGATGGTTTTCCGGTGATACCTTTATCGCAAAAGATAGGAGGCCGTGATGGGTCAGCTTGTGGATGGCGTCTGGCAGGACGTTTGGTACGACACCAAGAAAACCGGAGGGAAATTTAAGCGCGAGGATGCGCGCTTTCGCAATTGGGTAACGGAGGATGGCGCGGCGGGCCCGACGGGTGATGGTGGTTTCAAAGCCGAAGCCGGGCGTTATCACCTTTACGTTTCACTGGCCTGCCCCTGGGCGCACCGCACTTTGATTTTTCGCAAGCTGAAAGGGCTGGAAGATTTGATCGGCGTGACCGCCGTGCATCCCCATATGCTGACAAACGGGTGGGAGTTCGACCCCGCCGATCGCGATCCGCTGTTCGGGCACAGCTTCATGCTTCAGATCTATACGACGGATAAGGCCGATTATTCGGGTCGCGTGACGGTTCCTGTTTTGTGGGATAAGCATCAAGGACGGATCGCCAGCAACGAAAGCTCTGAAATCATCCGTATGTTCAATTCGGCCTTCAACGGGCTGACCGGGAACGCGTTGGATTTCTACCCCGAAGCGCTGCGCGAACAGATTGACGTCATCAACGATGATGTCTATCAGAACATCAATAATGGTGTCTATCGCTGCGGATTTGCCACCACACAGGATGCCTATGAGCAGGCGTTTGACGCGCTATTCGAGGCGCTGGACCGCGTGGAAAACACCCTGTCCGAATGCCGCTATCTGGTTGGCGACCAGCTGACCGAGGCAGACTGGCGTCTGTTCACCACTCTTATCCGGTTCGACGCGGTCTATCACGGGCATTTCAAAACGAACCTTAAACGGATCGAGGATTACCCTAATATCTCGAACTATCTGCGCGAGCTGTATCAGCATCCCGGCGTGGCCGAGACGGTGAACATGCAGCACATTAAATCGCACTACTATTACTCGCACGACACGATCAATCCGACGCGGGTAGTGCCGAAAGGTCCGGCGCTGGATTTTACTCGCCCCCATGATCGCGATCGGTTCTGACGTGGTTTGACTTACGCGCTGGGGCAGCCCTAGGCTTGTCCGATGCGGTATTTTCTGAACCACCTGCGCGGACAACAACCGCTTTGGCAAAGCTTCTGGGTGAATTGCGTCGGCTTGCGTCTGGCGCTTTATGTTTTAGTCCTATTGGCTCTCAACGCCGCACCAATCTCGGTTCTTGTGGCGGTGATGCTGGTAAGTGCTGATGCGCTGTGCCTGCTGTGGCAAAGCGTGGGTTATTTCCGCGCGGCCGAAGAGCGGATGCGCGATACCGGGACGATGCTGCCCATATGGGGCGGCATGATTGCTTTGGTTGTCGCGGTGTTCGTTGTGGTGTCGCAATGGTGGGTATTGGGTCTGGCGACGCGTCCGGGCGAGGATGGCCCCAGCTTTGCCGAGCGAAAAGCGCGAGAACGACAGGCCACGTATCAGATCCTGCGCCAAACCGATGGAACGCTTCTGTTTCAAGGGCAAATCGTGTTGGGCGTAACCAAGGCGCTGGGTCGCGAGTTGGCGCAAGTACCGACCCCCACACGCATCACCTTGCACAGCGAAGGTGGAAATGTTTTCGAAGCACGCGGATTGGCCAAGCTGATCACGACACATGAAATGCAAACCCATGTGGATGGGGTGTGCAGCTCGGCCTGTACGCTTGTATTCATCGCTGGAGCACATCGGCATCTAGGGCCACAGGCGCGTCTGGGATTTCACGGTTACATGCTTGAGGATGCGCAGAGGTTGCCGGGGTTTGACATCGAAGCGGAACAAGAGCGGGACCGGGACTTCATGCTAGGGCAGGGGGTATCAGCTGAATTTACCACACGTGTTTTCAACACTCCGCCAAGCGAGATTTGGTACCCGGATCCCGCGTATTTGCAACGATCCGGCGTCGTGACTCATTCCCCATAAACAGAAAACCCCGCCACAAGGACGGGGTTTTCAGGTGATTTAGAGGCGTATTAGTCGATGATTGCGTTCAGCGTGGCCGAGGGGCGCATCACTTTGGCTTTCAGTTCGACCGAAGGACGGAAATAGCCGCCGATGTCGGCTGCTGGGCCTTGGGCTGCTGCCAGTTCGGCCAGAATGGCATCTTCACCGTCTGCCAGCGCCTTGGCAATAGGAGCGAACTCAGCCGCCAGATCAGCGTCGTCGGATTGAGCGGCCAGAGCGTCGGCCCAGTAGCGAGCGAACCAATAGTGGCTGTCGCGGTTATCTGGCTGACCAACTTTGCGCGAAGGCGAGTTATTGTTGTCCAGAATGCCTTGGGTCGCAGCTTCGGCAGCGGCACCCAGAACACCGGCTTTGGCGTTGCCTTTGACGTCGGCCAGGAAGTTCAGGCTTTCACCCAGCGCGCAGAATTCGCCCATCGAGTCCCAGCGCAGGTGGTTTTCTTCCACCAGCTGCTGAACGTGCTTCGGAGCCGAACCACCAGCGCCGGTTTCAAACAGACCGCCACCCTTCATCAGCTTCACGATCGATAGCATCTTGGCCGATGTTCCCAGTTCCAGGATCGGGAACAGGTCGGTCAGATAGTCACGCAGCACGTTGCCGGTGATGGCGATGCTATCGTTGCCAGCCGTGATGGTTTTCAGCGATTGCGCGGTGGCTTCACGCGGGGCCATGATCTGGAACAGGTCGGCTTTGCCGGCGGCTTCCAAGGCAGGGGTCACGTATTTGATCAGCTCGGCATCGTGGGCGCGGTTTGCGTCCAGCCAGAAGATGGCTTCGGAACCGGTCAGGCGCTGACGGTCCATGGCCAGCTCGATCCAGTTTTCGATCGGAGCTTTCTTCACGGTGCACGAACGCCAGATATCACCGGCCTCGACCTCGTGGCTGTGCAGCGTGTCGCCATTGGCGGTCACGATGCGAATGGTGCCGTCTGCCGGGGCTTCAAACGTGGTCGGGTGCGAGCCGTACTCTTCTGCTTTCTGAGCCATCAAGCCGACGTTTGCGACAGAACCCGCAGTGGTCACGTCCAACGCGCCATTGGCTTTGAAGAAGTTGATGGTTTCGTCATAGACGGTGGCATAGCAGCGGTCAGGGATCACGCAGTTGGTATCGCCCTTTGCGCCAGCTTCGTCCCAGCCTTTACCGCCCGCGCGGATCACGGCGGGCATCGAGGCGTCGATGATCACGTCCGACGGTACGTGTAGGTTGGTGATGCCTTTGTCGCTGTCGACCATGTACATCGACGGACGATCCAAGGCGGCAATCTCTGCTTTGATTTCGTCAGCGTTGTCCATGCTCTCGATCGCAGCCAGAACGTCACCCAAGCCCGAGTTCGGCGAACCGCCGGCAGCAGCAATTGCTTCACCGTGCTTGTCCCAAACTGGACCAAGCCAAGCTTTTACAGCGTGGCCGAAGATGATCGGGTCCGACACTTTCATCATGGTCGCCTTCATGTGAAGCGAGAACATGGTGCCATCTTTTTTGGTGTCTTCGATGGCGTCTGCCAGGAAGGACCCCAAGGCTTTTGCCGACATGAATGTCGCATCCGCGATGGTGCCTTCTTCCAGCGGCCAGCCGTCTTTCAGTACGGTGGTCGCGCCGTCTTTGCCGACGAATTCGATCTTCGCGTCACCTGCCTGAGCGGCTGTGATGGTGGCCGAAACTTCGTTGGCGTAAAAATCGTTGCCGGGCATCGACGACACTTTGGTCTTCGACGACGATTCCCAAGCACCCATCGAATGCGGGTTTTTCTGAGCGAAGTTCTTTACAGCGCGGGCCGAACGACGGTCCGAGTTGCCCTCGCGCAGAACCGGGTTCACAGCCGAACCTTTGATGGCGTCATAGCGGGCACGGATGGCCTTTTCTTCGTCTGTCGACGGATCTTCCGGATAGGACGGGATGTTGTAGCCCTGACCTTGAAGTTCTTCGATGGCAGCAACCAGCTGTGGGACCGAGGCCGAGATGTTCGGCAGCTTGATCACGTTCGCACCGGGGGTTTTTACCAGCTCGCCCAATGCGGCCAGATCATCCGACTGGCGCTGATCGTCAGTCAGGTTTTCCGGGAAGGTTGCGATGATGCGTCCAGCCAACGAAATGTCCGGCGTGCCAACGGTAATTCCCGCAGCGGAAACGAATTTGCGGATGATCGGCAGGAACGAGGCCGAGGCCAGCTCGGGTGCTTCGTCTACAATGGTATACAGAATGTCTGCTTGCGATTTATCGGTCATTTCAGGACACCTCTTTTTTCGCGGAAAACTTCGCCACGGGGCCAATACCCTGAATGGCGAAAGGTGGGATTTCCCCTTTCCCATACACAAGTCTGGCATGAAAAAAAAGGGACTTGGGGGTCAGATGGGCTGATTTTGCTTATGATTGCGCAAGCAAAGTCATGATCTGCTTCTTCAGAAGGTAGTGCGATGCGATCTGCTGCCCGTTCAACACTATCGAAAAGACGCCATATGGATTTGGGACGCGCGCGCGCAAGTCTCGTGCGCTGGTGATTTCTGATACATTGAACGGCAAGCCCGCCTCTGCCGCAGCCTCTTGGGCGTGTTTGGCCGCGTCCTCCAGATAGGGGCACTGAGCTGAATGTAGAACCGTCAGGCCGTTGCCCAGCGCCTTAGCTTTCCGGTCCCAATTTCCTACAAGCCGGGGCATTGCAGCATCCTTGTCGAAACTGCGTGCCAATAGTGAGTAGCCCGGAGGAGCTGTATCCACCTCTTGATACCCAAGCGTCTGAAAGATCTTTGGGTCGATAAGCCAATTACCCGAACTCGTCAACGCGGCGATGCCGCGAAAACCTTGGTCGCGGGCATAGGTCTCGGCCTCGGCAAGCAACGATTTGGCGTGCCCCTTGCCTTTACTCTTTCCGACGACCCACAGGCAGTGAATGATCATGAAGTCGCTTGCCTTTTCGACCCCGCGCCACGCGAAGTCACCGGGCGTAAATTCGATAAACCCGCGCTCTCCATCATCCAGAAGCCGCATCTGTAGGCCTTCGTTAAAGCGGTCTGCCAACCAATCGCGCTTCCGTTTCCAGGCCGAGCTTTTGCGCGCCGACATCTTACAAAAGAAGCCGTGCTTTTCGACGTTGTCATTTGTGATGGTGATCAGGTTTGTCATGCGAGCCTCCATTTTCGAAGGCTCGCATATGCAGTGTCACACGTCTTTGAGGCGCATCAAGCCCTACAGGCGATCCATGATCGCTTCGGCGATCGACATCGTGTTGCCTGTGCCGCCAAGATCCGGCGTGACGCGGTCCTTGGCCTGCACGGTTTCGATCACCGCTTTCTTCAGGCGCTGGGCGTCGTCAGTTTTGCCCACATGTTCCAGCATTAGACCCGCTGCCATCAAGAAGGCGCAGGGGTTGGCTTTTTGCTGGCCTGCAATGTCAGGGGCTGATCCGTGGACGGCTTCGAAAATGGCGGCGTCTTTGCCGATATTGGCGCCCGGGGCCAAACCCAGACCGCCGACCAGACCGGCTGCCAGATCCGACAGAATGTCGCCAAACAGGTTGGTGGTGACGATCACATCGAAGGAATCCGGATACATAACCATCTGCATGGCGCAGGCGTCGACGATGCGTTCGTCGAAATCCACGCGGCCTTCATATTCTTGGGCGATCTTGCGGGCTTCCTCCAAAAACATGCCGGAAAGCAATTTCAGGATGTTGGCCTTGTGCACAATCGAGACCTTTTTGCGCCCGTTTGCCAGAGCATATTCAAACGCAGCGCGGGTAATGCGTTGGGCGCCTTCCTTGGTGTTATACCCAGTCGAGAAGACTTTCCCCTCGGGGTCGCCATTGTGCTCTATATACCCTTCGTCCGAGATGTAATATCCCTCGAGGTTTTCGCGGAAGATCACCATGTCGACGTTGTCAAAGCGCCCATCCAGCTTGATGGTCTTGGTCGGGCGGACATTGGCATAGAGGTTAAAAGCCTGACGCAGTTGCAGGTTGATCGACTTGAAGCCACCACCTACGGGCGTGGTCAGGGGGCCCTTCAGCGCCAGCTTGGTTTTACGAATGCTGTCCAGCGTCGCATCGGGCAGAGGCGTGCCAACAGAATCAAAGGCGGTCATGCCGGCCTGTTGCACGTCCCAATCAAACGGACTGCCCATCTTGTCGAGAATAGCGGTTACGGCTTCAGTGATTTCGGGGCCAATCCCATCGCCGGGGATCAAGGTGGCTTGGATCTTTGTCATGGTCGTCTCCATGCTAATAGGCGTGTTCGTCGCCTGTATAAATGGTATACAATGGAATACAATACTAAAGTCTCATTCGGAAAGGTGAATAAAACTGGGCGCTTCCCCCTTATCCTAGGCGCGACTTGCGCTTGCGGGCAAGCACGCTAACGTAAGCGGGCAAGGAGACGCCCGTGACCATCTTTAATCTTGGATCCATCAATATCGATAACTTTTATCGCGTGCCGCACATGCCCGCACCGGGCGAGACGTTGACGGCACATGATCACAAGGTTGGGTTGGGCGGCAAAGGGGCCAATCAGTCTGTTGCGGCGGCACGTGCTGGCTCCGATGTGGTGCATATCGGAGCCATTGGGCCAGAAGGGCGATGGTGTCTGGACAGTTTGGCGGATGCGGGTGTCGATACCAGCTGTGTCGAGACACTGGCGACCGCTACGGGACACGCGAACATTGTGGTTGATGCTGAGGGTGAGAACCAAATTATTCTATATTCCGGCGCAAATACTGCCCTAACGATCGATCAGATTGATACAGCGCTGGATGAGGCAAAACCCGGAGACACACTGATCCTGCAAAATGAAACGAACCTGACGGTTGAAACCGCGAAGGCTGCACGAACGCGAGGCATGCGCGTGATTTACTCCGCTGCTCCATTCGTGGCAAAGGATGCCAAGCAGATGCTGGCCCACACGGACATGTTGGTTTTGAACGAGGTCGAAGCCGAACAGTTGACCGCCGCGCTGGACGTTTCCATTGCCGATCTGAACTTGCCAGTGGTGCTGATCACGAAAGGGTCGGATGGCGCGGCCTGGTTCGAGAGCGGCGTGGAGGCCGTACAGGTTCCAGCCTTTCGCGTGACCCCTGCCGACACGACCGGCGCGGGGGATTGCTTTATCGGCTATGTCTCCGCTGGGCTGGATCAGGGGCTCTCACCAGCAGATGCCATGCAATTGGGCGCAGCGGCCTCTGCCATCAAAGTCACGCGGTTCGGAACAGCAGATGCCATCCCCACCCGCGCCGAAGTCGACCGTTTTCTGCAAGAATAAAGCCTGATCAGCCCTTCAATAGCTGCCCAAGGCGCATGGCCACGGACACATCGCCTGACACCTTGATCTTGCCCATCATGAAAGCGGTCATCGGGTTCAGATTGCCCGTCATCAACTTTTCCAAGTTGCCCCGGGACATCTTGATCGTGCAATCGGTGTCCGCATCCTCGCGCGACAGTGCTCCGTCCTGTAAAACAATCACGCCATCTTCGCCGCAATCCAGCTTCAGGCTCTCATCGAACGACACCTTGGTCAGGCCGCGTTCGATCTTTTCATAGATGGGCGTCAGGGGCATGATGGTCTTTTCACGAAAAACGCCCCCGCGTGATACGGGGGCGTTTGAAAGCGGTCCACAGTGACGTGGCGCGATTTACTTAACGCGTTTGTTGCGCATCGCGATCAGCTTCAGGCGCAGCGCGTTCAACTGGATGAAGCCGGCGGCGTCGGTCTGGTCATAGGCGCCCATGTCCTCTTCAAACGTCACGTGCTCTTCCGAATACAGCGAGTGATCCGACCAGCGGCCAACAACGCGGGCCAGACCTTTGTACAGCTTCATGCGGACGGTTCCGGTGACGTGATCCTGGCTTGCGTCGATGGCAGCTTGTAGCATTTCACGCTCGGGCGAGAACCAATAGCCGTTGTAGATCAGTTCGGCATATTTCGGCATCAGCTCGTCTTTCAGATGCATCGCACCGCGGTCCATGGTGATGGATTCGATGCCGCGACGGGCGTCCAGAAGGATGGTGCCGCCGGGGGTCTCGTAGATCCCACGCGATTTCATGCCAACATAGCGACCTTCGACCAGATCCAGACGGCCAATGCCGTGCTTGCGACCGTATTCGTTCAGCTCGGTCAGGATGGTCGCGGGCGACATTTTTTCGCCGTTGATGCCAACAGGATCGCCTTTTTCGAACTCGATCTCGATGAACTCGGGCGTGTTGGGCGCATCCTCGGGGTGCACGGTGCGCTGGTAAACGTAGTCCGGTGCATCCTCGGCCGGGTCTTCCAAAACCTTCCCTTCAGACGAAGTGTGCAGCAGGTTCGCATCGACCGAGAACGGAGCCTCGCCACGTTTGTCCTTAGCAATCGGAATCTGGTTCTGCTCGGCGAATTCCAGCAGCTTGGTGCGCGAGCCAAGATCCCATTCGCGCCACGGGGCAATCACGACGATTTCTGGGTTCAGCGCATAAGCGGCCAGTTCAAAGCGCACCTGATCGTTTCCCTTGCCGGTCGCGCCGTGGGAAACCGCATCGGCACCGTGTTGGGCTGCAATTTCGACCAACCGCTTCGAAATCAACGGACGTGCGATCGAGGTGCCCAGCAGGTACAGGCCTTCATATTGCGCATTGGCGCGGAACATTGGGAAGACATAGTCGCGCACAAATTCTTCGCGCAGGTCTTCAATGTGAATGTTCTCGGGCTTAATGCCCAGCATCTCGGCTTTCTTGCGCGCGGGCTCCAGTTCTTCGCCCTGACCAAGGTCAGCGGTGAAGGTGATCACTTCACAGCCATATTCGGTCTGCAGCCATTTCAGAATGATCGAGGTATCAAGGCCGCCGGAATAGGCCAGAACAACTTTCTTCGGCGCGGCTTGCGGCGCGGTGTTGGACGTGATCATCATTTTCCCTTTCACGAGGTATCGCACGGTGAAAAACGGCGATGTTACCGGGCGATTATCCTTTATTTAAAGGCAGGGCAAGCCTTGCGTGGTGTTGGGGCGGCTACTTGTGGTTGAACGGCGGCCCGTTCTGTGATTTTCAAGCCAAAAGCATTGTGAGTAGCGGGTATTATGACCGGAACAGAATTGTTTAAGCACGCATTCGGAATGATCGAGCGTAACTTTGGAACGGCATTGCAGATTTCGGCTGTGTTGTTTGTGGTTTCTCTGATCCTTCAGTTTGTACCCTCGGTTTTGGGTATGACCGATTTCACACTGATGTTCGGCCTAGGAATGGCGTCATATCTGGCCCTTACGTATCTGCCCTCGCTTGTTGCGATGATCCTTGGTGCTTGGGTGGCTGTCGCATGGCACCGTTATGTGCTGCTTGAGGAAAATCCGGGCGGGTGGATCCCGATCTTTCATGGGCGCGAGGTCCAGAACTATGTCCTCTGGATGATCCTTCTGTTCTTGATCTACGCTTTGATGTTGATTCCGATTTTTCTTGTCGGCGGTCTTGCGATTCCGGGAATTGAAAGCGGTAGAAATCCGTCGGCGTTGGGGATCACTCTGTTTGTGGTTCTCTTTCTTGTGACCATCACCGTGGCGGTAATCGTCTTTACGCGCCTATCAACTTGCCTTGTCGCGCGGGCTGTGTCCCAACCTCTAAGCCTTAGCGAGGCTTGGAGTGCCACCCGGGAATCAATTGGGCCTATCGTTATCTGTATGCTGATCATGATGGGTGTCATGATCGCGTTCGGTGCAATCGTCAGCATTCTGGTGTTCGTGATTGGCTCCGTGGGAATGATCGTCGCTATCCCGTTTTACCTACTATTCACTTGGGCCCTGATGTTCTTTCATATCAGCTTGATGACCACGCTTTATGGACACTATGTCGAAGGGCGCGGGCTGGTCGCCTAACGAAATCCGCCTTGCCAACAGGCGATGCTTTGGGTCACACATCCCATATGAGCGATTTTCTGAAACGAGCCCGCGTGGCTGAACAGCAGATGCGGGCGCTTTTCCCCGCGACGCCACTTCAACGTAACGACCACCTGTCCGCCCAGTATGGCGCCGATATTTGGTTGAAGCGTGAAGACCTTACCCCTGTGCGCAGTTATAAAATTCGTGGCGCGTTGAATGCGATGGGCAAGGCGCTGGCGGCCGACCCGGCGCGTGATTTGTTTGTCTGCGCGTCTGCCGGCAATCACGCGCAAGGCGTGGCCTATACCAGTCGCCACTTTGGTGTGCGTGGTGTGATCTTCATGCCGGTCACGACGCCTCAGCAAAAAATCGAGAAAACGCGCATTTTCGGCGGGGATAGTATCGAAATTCGGCTGGTCGGCGACTATTTCGACGACACTCTGAAAGCTGCTCAGGAATATTGCGAGGCCGAAGGTGGTCATTTCCTGTCGCCTTTTGACGATGCGGATGTGATTGAAGGCCAAGCCAGTGTCGCTGCCGAAATCGTATCGCAGCTTGGGCGCGCGCCGGATCTGGTTATCTTGCCTGTGGGGGGCGGCGGCCTTTCGTCTGGAATCACCAAATATCTTGGCGAAACCGCCCCCGAAACCGCTCTGCGCTATGTCGAACCTGCTGGTGGTGCCAGTTTAAGCGCAGCTTTGGAAGAAGGTCAGCCGGTGGCGCTGGACTATGTGGACAACTTTGTCGACGGCGCCGCCGTGGCGCGGATTGGCGCTATGACATTCGAGGTCCTGAAAGATGTCGATCCGGCCCATGTGCTGTCAGCGCCCGAGGATCGAATCTGCCTGACAATTCTGGACATGCTGAACGTCGAAGGTGTGGTTTTGGAACCCGCCGGTGCGCTGTCGATTGATGCCCTGAAAGACCTTACGGACGAAATTCGGGGCAAGACTGTGGTTTGCGTGACCTCTGGCGGGAATTTTGACTTCGAACGCCTGCCGGACGTCAAAGAACGCGCGCAGCGGTTTGCTGGGCTGAAGAAGTATTTCTTGCTGCGCCTGCCACAACGCCCAGGTGCACTGAAGGACTTTCTTCAAATCCTTGGCCCGGACGACAACATTGCTCGGTTCGAATACATGAAGAAAAGCGCACGCAATTTTGGTTCGGTTCTACTGGGTATTGAAACCAACCGACCCGAAAATTTCGAAGCGCTTGAACAGCGACTGGAAGAGCACGGCTTTGGCTTCTCGGACATTACGAATGACGAAACCATCGCCGAGTTCGTGGTCTAGCAGTTCGCCAAAAACTCGGTCTTGGATTGGTCATAGGTGGTGAAAATCGGCTCTAATTTGATCTGGCCACTATACCCTTCTGCCGCAGTTTTTTCGTTCTGCCTACAGATGTCAGACAGATCACGAAATCCAAGGTTCAAGGCTGATCCCTTTAGGAAATGCATGTCTTGTTCGTAAAGCGACGGATCGGGGTTGGTTTTCAGTCGTGCGATCACTTCGTCCACTTCTTCCAAGAAGATCTCGGCCACTTCGCCAAAATCTTCCTCTCCTATTTCTTCTTTCAGTTCGTTCACGCGGCTCCAGTCGATCATGGGCACCTCCTGCTTGTCCGTGGCCAGCCTGCAGTCTTTCGATTAACATATTGTTATGGTGATAAATTTAGAGAAATTCTGGCTTTAAAGACCTGTTAAAGTCAGTGCCCTAAAACTGATCCGGGACGTAGTTTGATTGCAGAGTTTTGGAGCAGTCTTGGGTGTAGCAAAGCCACATATGACCGAAGAGATCGGCTTGGATATCGCACAAGGGGAAGCGGTTCGGCCTGAGTCCATACAGCGGATACTGGTGGTGGATGACAGTCGCGCCCAGCGCAGTCTGATGTCCAGATCCCTAGCAAAACAGGGATATACTGTTGCCGAAGCCGGATCAGGGATCGAAGCGCTTAGAATGTTCGCCGCGCAGGAATTCGACCTGATTCTCAGTGATTGGATTATGCCGGGAATGGATGGGCTGGACCTGTGCAAGGCGATTCGCTCGCAAACGGACCGAGGCTATGTTTATTTCATTTTGCTGACGTCGAAGTCCGAAAAGGATGCCGTTGCGCGTGGGTTGGATGTCGGTGCGGACGACTATTTGGCGAAACCGTTTAACCCCGATGAATTAAGGGCACGTATCGCTGCGGGTGGCCGCATCCTGTCGATGGAACGGGAGCTTCAGGAAACCAATCGGCTTGTGTCTTCGGCCTTGGCGGAATTGAAGACACTTTATGATTCGTTGGATCGGGATCTGGTCGAGGCCCGGAAAATGCAGCAATCCCTTGTGCGTGAATCCTTCCGCGACTGGGGCCGCGCTGAGGTGTCATTGATGCTGAAGCCTTGTGGGCACGTGGGTGGTGATCTGGTCGGCTATTTTGACGCGGGCAAGGATCATATTGCGTTCTATTCGATTGATGTGTCTGGGCACGGTATCGCCTCGGCTTTGCTGACCGCGCGGCTGGCGTCATATCTGTCCGAAGGTTTGCCCACGCACAATATTGCGCTGATCGAGAGGGAAGACGGAAACCATCGCCGTCAACCACCCGAATTGGTCGCAGCACAGCTGAACACGCTTTTGACCAAAGATATGCTGTCCGAACATTACTTCACCATGTTGTTTGGGTATGTAGATATGAGCACAGGTCGGGTCGAGTTCGCCCAATGCGGCCATCCAAACGCAGTGGTTCTGAACCGGTCCGGTCGGGCGCATTTCATTGGGGAAGGTGGCATGCCAATTGGTCTGATATCGGCCGCCGAGTTCGAGCGTCAAAGTCTGAAACTTCAACCCGGCGAGCGGTTGCTGTTCTATTCGGACGGGTTTACCGAATGTGAAGACACAGAAGGAAATCAGATTGAAGAACAGGGGTTTGGTGAGATTCTAGAGAAGAACAGCAGCCTGACAAACGACATGTTGTTCGACGCAATGGTTTGGGATCTGGATAGCTTCGCAGGCGGGCAAGAATTCGGCGATGATTTGTCCTGTGTGATGCTGACCTACAAATCCAGAGCATAGTTTTCCATGAAATGCCGATCCCCCGCGTTGTGCAGGATACCCGCGGCGGTGCGTGCGTCGCTCCAAATCTCTGAGTGATCTGGCTCGATCGGCGCGCGGATGCGCCGAACTGGAGTGGCTAGAAAGATGTGACAGATCTTTTCGGCCCACATGTCGTATTCAGGCATGAAGGTGAACCGGCGATACACGCCCAGCCGCACCGGGTTACGAATTCTCCAACCGGTCTCCTCGATAACTTCACGGTGCAAGGCGGCAATCGGGCTTTCACCAGGGTCTATACCGCCACCCGGTAGTTGGTATTCATCGTAAGAGCCGCCCTGATGGGTGATCAGTACTTCTTGGCCAGATGCTAGGATCGCATAGGCCCCGGGACGCGGGGTATAATGCTGATTTCGCAACTTTGGTGCGCCAAATCTTCGGATCATCCCTTTTCCATTCGGTTGCTGCCACCATATAGACGCGGTATGCCAAGCTGAACGCCGATAGGAAACCCCGATGACTCTTGGATCTCAAATCGCATGGGATGACACCATTCTGCCATTCCAACTGGACAACAGCGACGTCCGTGGTCGCCTTCTGCGCCTCGACGGGGCGCTGGACACGATCCTGTCCCAACACAATTACCCCCCCGCGATTGAAGCGCTGGTGGCCGAAGCCGCTATGCTGACCGCGATGATCGGGCAGACCATCAAGCAAAGCTGGAAGCTGTCGTTGCAAATTCGCGGCGATGGTCCGGCTCGTTTGATTGCCACCGATTACTATGCACCGAAAGTGGCCGGCGAGCCCGCCGAAATTCGCGCCTATGCCAGCTATGATGAAGAGCGTCTGGATCCCACGGGCCCCAGCTTTCCACAGATTGGCAAAGGGATCTTCGCGATCCTGATCCAGCAAAAGGAAGGCCAGCAGCCCTATAAGGGCATGACGCCCCTTGTCGGGAATTCGCTGTCTGACTGCGCGCAGGCCTACTTTGCTCAGTCCGAGCAATTGCCGACTCGCTTCCACTTGACCTTTGGCAAATCGGTCTGGGCCGGTGGGCAGGAAGGCTGGCGGGCTGGTGGCGTGATGCTACAGCACATGCCTAAATCCTCGCCTCATGTGACGGGCGAAGGCGGGTCTGGTGAAGGTGGGCTTCTAGCTCCGGGCGATCTGCTGTCTGATGACGACGCTGAAAACTGGAACCGCGCCAACATATTGCTGGATTCGGTGGAAGAGTTGGAGCTGGTCGGCCCCTCGGTTCAACCGACCGACCTGCTTGTGCGCCTGTTCCACGAAGAAGCGCCGCGCGTCTATGATCCGCAGCCGGTTAAATTCGGCTGCCCTTGTTCCGAAGAACGCGTGCGTGAAAGTCTGTCGATCTATTCGGAGCGAGACATTGGTCACATGATCAATGACGAAGGCCGCGTCACCGCAGATTGTCAGTTCTGCGGCGCACATTACGATCTGGATCCGGCCACGGTTGGCAAGGATGCAAAGGGTGTGGATGGTGACGGCGCCTGAGCAAATCGCGCGCCTTCGGGATGCCCTGTCCCTTCCGGGGGCGGGCAGTTCTGATTTTGACTTGTCGCCCGGCGTAAAGCCGTTGGCCGGGCGGAAACTGCGACCGGCTGGCGTTTTGATGCCCTTTGTCGAAAGCCGAACCGGGCTGGAATTGGTTCTGACCAAAAGGTCCTCGGCGTTGAAGCATCACCCAGGGCAAATCTCGTTTCCGGGTGGGAAACGGGACGAGTCAGACACTGATATTGTCGAAACTGCCCTTCGAGAAGCAGACGAAGAAATTGGTTTAAACCCTGCTAAGGTCGAGGTTCTTGGCCAGCTGCCTGCCCATGAAACCGTCACCGGGTTCACCGTGACCCCAGTTTTGGGCTTGGTGGCGACCGACTTCACGCCGGTGGTCGAGCCCGGTGAGGTCGAAGAAGCCTTCCGTGTGCCGTTTGATCACGTCACGGACCTTGCAAAGTTCAGCAAACAAGGGCGGTTTTGGCAGGGGCAAATGCGCTGGTACGAAACTGTGCCGCTTGGCCCCTACTACATCTGGGGTGCGACTGCGCGAATGCTGCGCGGGCTGGCTGAAAGGTTAGCGCAATGACACGTATTCAGGGCGCGTGGATTAACGACCCCGGCGCACAACGCGTCTGCGCCTTGCTAACGGATGCCGGGTATCAGGTCTTTTTCGTGGGTGGATGTGTTCGGAACGACTTGCTCGGGGTCGGGATATCGGATCTGGATATGTGCACGGATGCGCTGCCGCTTCGCGTGATGGAACTGGCCGAAGAGGCCGGGCTGCGCGTGCTGCCCACCGGTATCGACCACGGCACGGTCACGATTGTGATTGATCACGAACCTTACGAGATCACGACATTCCGCAAAGATGTCCAGACTGATGGCCGCCGCGCAGTTGTGGCGTTTTCGTATCGGATCGAAGATGACGCTAGGCGTCGCGACTTCACCATGAACGCATTGTATGCCGATCCGGCAGGGCAGGTCTTTGACCCATTGGGCGGACTTCCGGATCTGAACGCCCGCCGGGTGCGGTTCATTGATGATGCGGGTGAACGGATCCGCGAAGATTATCTTCGTACCCTGCGCTTCTTTCGTTTCCACGCGTGGTATGGGGACGAAGGCAAAGGGATTGACCCAGATGGCTTGGCCGCCTGCTCCGCAAATTTAGATGGATTAGAGACGCTTTCGAAAGAACGTGTCGGTACAGAGACGTTGAGAATTCTAACTGCACCTGATCCTGCGCCAGCCATGGCGGCGATGGCACAATCTGGAGTTTTGGCGCGGATCTTGCCCGGTGCGGATGCGTCGAAATTGGCTGTTCTAGTGCATCTTGAAGCAGGTCTGGCCCCAGATCCTTTGCGGCGATTGGCGTTGCTAGGAGGGCAAGATGTGGCGAAGGCGCTGCGGTTGTCCAAGAGGGATGCAAAACGGCTGGACGATTTGCGCGACGGGATGGCGTCAACCGCAGGCGCAGGAGAGCTTGCCTATCGTTTAAATGCCGATGATGCCCGCAATATCGCCCTTATACGCGCAGCTTTGTTCGAGACCGCGTTGTCAGATGAATTGGATCAGCAGATCGAAACCGGAGCTGCCGCCAAGTTCCCCATCAAGCCCGCTGACCTGATGCCCGACCACTCCGGCCCAGCGTTAGGCGCGCGCTTGCGAACGCTGGAAGCGCAGTGGATCGCATCTGGCTTTTCTCTGACGCGCGAGGAGCTGCTGAAATGAGTGACGTGACCCACACAATTACCCGGCTGGGCCATCTGGGCGACGGGATCGCAGATGGGCCGATTTTCGCGGCCCGCACCCTGCCCGGCGAGGTTATCCGGGGCGACGTGACGGGTGACCGGATTGAGGCGCCAAAGATCATCACGCCTTCATCCAATCGGGTGAAAGCAGCTTGCGCGCATTACAACAGTTGTGGGGGCTGTGCGTTGATGCATGCCTCGGACGATTTTGTGGCCAGGTGGAAGACCGAGATTGTGCAAAATGCACTGACCTCTCATGGAATAGAGACTGATTTTAGACCCATCCACACCTCTCCAGTACGGTCCAGGCGCCGCGCTGTTTTGTCTGCGAAACGCGGGAAGAAAGCGCCGATTGTTGGGTTTCATGGCCGCCGTTCAGGCACGATTACCGAGATTTCTGACTGTCACCTGATCCATCCCGAGATCCTGCACGCCCTACCCGCGCTAGTCGAGCTGACTTCGATTGGTGGGTCGCGCAAGGGTGAACTGTCGATCAACGCCACAGTCTCGGATGCAGGGCTGGATGTTTCGGTCACCGGGGGTAAGCCGTTGGATCGCGACCTTCAGTCGGAACTTGGACAGGCGGTCCACCGTTTCGGGTTCGCGCGCCTGTCTTGGGATGGCGAGGTGATTGCGATGGAAACGCCACCGAGCCAGGTTTTCGGAGCTGCCGCCATCACACCCCCGCCGGGCGCGTTCCTGCAAGCCACACGCGAAGGCGAAGCTGCCTTGTTGTCTTCTGTTCGTGAGGCGGTTGAGGGTGCGGATCACATTGTTGATCTGTTCGCAGGTTGCGGCACGTTTTCATTGCCTCTGGCGGAGAATGCAGTCGTTCACGCTGTCGAAGGTGTGGACAGCATGTTGAAGGCGCTGGATGCAGGCTGGCGGCACGCCAAAGGCCTGCGCGAAATCACGACCGAGACCCGAGACCTGTTCAGAAACCCTTTATACGCCGAAGATCTTGCACGCTTCGACGCGGCCGTCATCGATCCGCCGCGTGCCGGGGCCGAAGCGCAGATTCAACAGATCGCAGCCTCGGACTTGTCGATCGTGGCTATGGTATCCTGCAACGCGGTCAGTTTCGCGCGGGACGCCAAGATTTTGCTTGATGCGGGGTTCGAGATGGATTGGATACAGGTTGTGGATCAGTTTCGCTGGTCAACACATACTGAACAGGTGGCAAGTTTCCGGCGTCGGTAAGCCGGAATTTGCACCATTTGATCTGTCGGGTTGGATAGGGTTTCAGTTGCCCGGTGAGCGCGTTAACATGTGGCAAACAAAATGTACGGGTGAAAAATGAGAACCGTCGTCGCAATCGCTGCAGTGCTTGCCCTTTTATTTACCGCCTCGTGCGGAGAGAAACGTCACCAATATGATGGCCCCGAGGTCACGCGAATCGTTGTGAACAAGAGTGATCGCAGGATGTACCTTCTGCACGGGACCGAGATCCTGAAATCCTATGACATTGAACTGGGCTTCGCCCCAGATGGCCATAAGCAGTTTGAAGGCGATGGGAAGACGCCCGAGGGACGCTATGTCATTGATCGCCGCAATCCCAAAAGCTCGTTCTATCTGTCCATCGGCATTTCATATCCGAACCGCGCGGATGTGGAATACGCAAGGGCGAATGGCAAAAAGCCGGGGGGCGAGATCTTTATTCATGGCGAGCGTCGGCCCCATGACCGGAAAGGGCCAGATTGGACGGCTGGCTGCATCTCGGTCGATAATGACGAGATGATCGAGATCTTTACGATGGTCCGGTTGGGCACCGTTATAGACATCAACCCCTAATGCAAAAGACCCGCCAGTCAGGCGGGTCTTTCGTTCTTTCCAGCGGCTTGGGTTACGCGCCTACGTCCAATACCCACCAGATCTTGCCGTTGCGTTCCTGATACCAAGCAAAGCCCATATTGCGTGCACGTGGGTCCATCAGGACACGGCGTGTATTGGGATCTGCGACCCACGCGGACAGGGTCTGAAGCTCGCTTTCGAAGGTTTCGGAAAGCATCTGGCCGATATAGCGACCTGAATATCCAACGCGTTGGGCGCGATCCAATGGCGACGACCCGTCCGATCCGAAATGCCACGGGCGGTTTTGTACCGACATATCTTTCGCGTGAGTTTTTGAGGCGGCCGTCAATTGGCTGTTCAGCTGCAGCTGCCCAACACCTGCTGCGGCCCGAAGCTCGTTCACTGAATCCAGCATCCGATACTGGATGGTCGAGGTCTTCGCGGCCGAAATCCGATACACTTTGACGCCATTCCCTGTAGTCGTCGTGCCGGTTGTACAGGCTGCCAATGTGGTTGCTGTGGCCAATGCCAACAAAATCGCGCGCATTTGTATCTCACCAATAAAACGTGTTTCACTATTCCTCTATAGACAGAATTCGTTGAATTCAAACCACAGGCGCGTGATATTGCCTATTTCACAGCTGTTTGAATTGCGACTGATGCCTTCGCGCAATATAGAGACGATGAATAGACGTGAATTTCTTTGGAGTGGCGACATGAGTGACAAGACAGGATTGAAAATCGGACGCCGCGCGTTTCTAAGCGGAGCTGCTGCTGTTGCAGGCGGTGTGGCAACACCTGCTATCGCGCAATTTGACGACTCGACCGAAGTTGAACGCGATCTGACCGAGGTGGTTAAACGCAATATTTCCAGCTTTCGGACGCTGGACTGGCAACCCTATTTCAACAATACGCGCAATGGTGTGATCCTGGTGGATATCAGCTCGCGCTGTTTGCATTATTGGTCGGAGGATCAGTCGACCTATCGTCTCTATCCAACCTCAGTTCCGCTGAGCGAAGACCTGACCCGCCGTGGCCGCACCAGCGTGATCCGCAAGGTGGAAGGCCCGTCTTGGGCGCCAACCCCGGCGATGCGGAAACGCAACCCCGAATGGCCCGCTTTTGTCGGCCCCGGCCCGGACAACCCGCTGGGTACCCATGCGTTGTATCTGGGGTGGAAGTACTATCGTATCCACGGCACCCACGACACGCGTAAGATTGGGCGCCAGTCGTCGAACGGCTGCATTGGCCTTTATAACGAACATATCGCCGAGCTTTTCGCTCTGACAAGGAACGGCGCGCAGGTTCTGTTGATCTGACCGCGGATCGCACCGGAAACAAAAAAGCCCCGCAATTTGCGGGGCTTTTCTTTTGGCACCGTGCCGGGATCAGACGCTTTCGTCGATCCACGACTGAAGGGCAGCCTTGGGTGCTGCGCCAGTTTTGTTCGAGATCACCTGACCGTCTTTGAACATGAACAGCGCCGGAATGCCGCGTACGCCCATCTGAGCGGGCGAATTCGGGTTTTCGTCCACGTTTACTTTCACGATTTTGACCTTGCCTTCATATTCGGCCGACAGCTCTTCCAAAGCTGGTCCGATCTGTTTGCAAGGGCCACACCATTCGGCCCAAAAATCTACAACGACGGGGACATCCGAGTTGCGGACTTCTTCGTCAAAGGTGGCATCGGTGACAGCGACGGTTGCCATTAGCATTCTCCTGAAATTTTGGTTGTTCAGAACCTAGGTAGCCAAGCCTCCAGCGTCAAGGCGACCAAACGCGTCATCGACAAGTTGGTCGCCCAGAGGCATCAGCTCGCGCGTTTGTGTCCATAGGATCGCCGTGCGGACCGGGTGGCCGGGGTAAATCGTGCGCAGCACCCAGCGATAAGCCCCCATCTGGCGTAACAGCCCTTCGGGGGTTTGGTCGGGTCGATCCGGAGTGACACGGTTCGATTTGAAGTCTACCGCCAGCACGTATTCGTCGGTGACAATCAATCGGTCGATATAGCCATGCAGGATCTGGTCGGGCGCGTCAGGAAGGTGCCCGGTGATCGGGGCCTCGGCAATGCTGTGCGCGTCAAACAGGTGGGTCAAGTCTGGGTCGGTCAGAAGGGCTGCAACTTCGTCGGTCAAGCTGCGGATAAGCGTGGGTTCGGCATGATCTGGGCCATTAGACAGCAAATACTCAGCCATCGTTCGCCAGCTTTCAGGCGCGGCGCTAGGCAGGTGTTCCAGCAACAGGTGAATCTGCCGCCCACGTACCAGCGGGTCTTGCGAACCCGCCAGCTCGGCTTCGCCGGGCAAAGCTTTGACCCCACCCAGATCAGACGGTGAAAGCGGCTTCGGCACGTTGATTGGAAGCGACACGTCAGCGCCTAACCAATCAGGCAAGTTCGTCTCTTTTGCGTCGGACGTGGCTGGATCATTTAAACCTGCATCGGGCCAAATGCCCGTGGCAAACCGCTTGCCCGAACCAGTCGGGAAGTCGCAATCAGCCCCGCCTGCCTTCTCCATCGCGGTTTCGCAAATGCGATACAATCCGGTGTCAGCTTTCCCAAGGTCGCCTGCGGCGGACAGTATCAACCATTGCTCGGCACGGGTCATGGCGACATACAGAAGACGCGTGCGTTCTTCGATCTCGGCCTCTTTCAGACTTTCAGATACGTCCTCGATGGCCACGGTCCGGTCCGCCTTTGCTGGGAACCAAAACGGCTGATTTGGCGACAGCTTCCCGATCTGAGGCATGTCCGAGGCATTTCGCTTTGCCAGATCCGGCAACAAAACAATTGGCGCTTCCAGCCCTTTCGAGCCATGGATCGTCATGACCCGCACAAGATGCCCCTTGCTGTCCACCTGTCGCTTGATCGTGATGTCACCGGTCTCGAGCCACGAGATAAAACCCGTCAAGCTAGGGATCTCAAGCCGCTCGTAATTCATCGCCTGATGCAGAAGCGCGTCGATGCCGTCTTCCGCCTCTTGCCCCAGCCGTGCGAGCAGTTTTTTGCGGCCGTCATGGCGGGTTAGGATACGCTCCAACAGCTCGTACGGTCGCAGGAAATCCGAGCGGTCGCGCAGGTCGTGAAGTGTCTCTAACGTTGCGGAATATAGCGCTGGCTGGTCTGACAGCGCGCGCCAAAGGAATGTCTTCTCTCCGCGATAGTGGGCCAGTCGGAACAGGTCATCTTCGCTCCATTCGAACAATGGCGAACGCAATACCGTCGCCAGAGATAGGTCATCCTCGGGCGTCGCAAGGAAGGACAGGAGCGCGGTCAAATCCTTCACCGCAAGCTCGGCCCCGATGCGCAATTGGTCTGCGCCGGCAATGGGTATGTCGCGCGCTTTGCAGGCGCGGATTAGCTCGTGAAACAGTTCGCTGCGAGAGCGTACCAGCACCAGAATATCGCCTGGATCGACCGGGCGCGAACCGCCTTTATCGTCGGGCAGACGCTCTTCGCGGATCATCCGCTGGATTTCATCCGCCAGATGGTCCGCCAACTGAACCTTATGATCACGGGGCGAGGGTCTGTCGACTGGGTCGTTCCAGTCCCGGTCTTCCTCGTGCTTTACGGGTTCGATTGCTGGCCACAGGTCCACGCGTCCGGGCTTGTCTGCAAAGAACGCGCGGTGTTTGAATCCTCCACCCAAGCCAGAAAGCCCGTCCAGAGCCATGTCCACGAAGCCCAGAACGGCAGGCGAAGACCGGAACGAGTACTCCAGCGGCTGAACTGCCAGCGCCCGCCCGACCTGTTGCAAACGGTCCGCGAAACTGTGTTGCATCCTTTGAAACTCGGCTGGTTCTGCGCCTTGGAAGGAATAAATCGACTGTTTCGGGTCGCCGACCACGAAAATCGTTCGCTCGACATCATCGCGTGCGCCGGATCCGGTGGTGAACTCACGCGCAAGGCTGTCGATCACGCGCCACTGCACGGGGCTGGTGTCCTGCGCTTCGTCGACCAAAATGTGGTCGATGCCACCGTCCAGTTTGAACAGGACCCAAGCGGCAACCGAGGGGTCGGTCAACAGCCCTCCAGCTTTCAGGATCAGATCGTCGAAATCCAACCAACCGCGGGCCAGTTTGGCGGCTTCGTACTCTTGTACGAAGACATGCGCAAAACGATAAAGAACCTGCGTGCGACGCGCATTGTGCAAGGCCAATCTTTTGTGTCGTGCGTCTTCGACGCGCACCATCAAGTCGTTCAGTGAATCCATGATGGGCGCACAGATGCCCGATTGTAACGCTTTGGTCGGAACAGTGCCTATTCTAGCGGAAAATGGGGATGATTGCTTCAGAAGAACCTTTTCGGCCCGAACAAGAAGATCCAGATTGGGCGCGCTAAAATCTGCGCCGTTCAGCATTTCAGCATGCTTGTTGTCTGTCGCGCCACCCGTTCTGAGGCTGGCAACGAGGTCTGACAGTAGCTTCAAGTCTTCCGGCAGAAAACACTCGTCCAGCAGGGCATCCAAACTGTCCCCAGCCGCCAGCCCAAACCAGCCGTCAATCTGCGCCTCTTCCTTGCCATCGGCAAACAACATCCGGGCCGAAGTTATACCTGCCGTCAGCCGCATTAGATCTTCGCCCGTGAACAGGTGTGCCAGATCTTGCACCAACGCTTTATGCGGTCCGCCGCTCATTTGTTCCAGAATGGTTGCACGAAGATCGTTGGCCGCCCGGTCGTCCATTTCGGTGAACTGAGGGGAAACGCCAGCTTCGGTCGGGAAGCGCCGCAGAAGCGAGGCGCAATAAGCGTGGATGGTCTGGATTTTCAACCCGCCCGGTGTTTCGATTGCGCGTGCGAATAGCTGCCGGGCCAATGACAAATCTCGCGTGCCCTCAATGCCAAGCTCGGCCAGCGCCTGGGTCAGGCTGTCATCATCCTTCATTGCCCATTCGCCCAAACGCTGGAACAAACGGTTCTGCATCTCGCTGGCCGCGGCCTTGGTATAGGTCAGGCAAAGGATGTTCTGCGGTGACACGCCGCCCAGCAAAAGCCGCGCCACGCGGTCGGTCAGAACGCGCGTTTTCCCCGACCCCGCATTGGCCGACAACCAGGTCGAGGCCGTCGGATCCGCCGCCCGGATCTGGGCAAGGGTTGCGTCGTTGAACTTCATCGCCCAACCTCCGTCACCACTGGTGTGTCGCTGTCGTCCCATTCACCAAAGCGTGCCAGATGGTCATAGTCGCCGGCAAAACGTTGCATATGCATGGCGCGCCGGGATGTGTATCCTTGAGCGTCGTCATAATAGGCACTAATCAAGCCTAGAAGCTCTTGTTTGACGGCGTCGATATCCGCCCCGGTCAGATCTGTCGACACCTCTTTTTGGGGCGTTAGGCCGATGTAGCTGACCATCGAAATCGGCGACGCATCGATATCGTCAAACCCGCCCACGTCAGCAATCACGGCCTCCAGTAGCAACTGTTTATCAAAGTGCTTCTGCTGTTTTTCGTTCGGAGGCGTCCCGGTCTTATAGTCGTAGATCAGAAGTGATCCGTCTTGATGCCGGTCGATCCGATCAGCCTTGGCGACGAGGATGAAATCGGGATCATCAAATCGTGCATTTCCCCACACTTCGTTGGCTAGATTGTTGGACCAATCACGGCGCGATAGCTCTTGTTGGACGAACCACGGCGCAATCCGGTCAATCCGCGCCTTCCACAAGATACGCGTGGCAAGGTTCGGAACCTGTTCAGCCAAGATTTGGTCTGCGATGTCGCGCAGGCGGGTTTGTTCTTGCGCGGGGTCGGGATTATCTGACAACTCGGCAACGTAGCTCTCGAATACATTGTGCAAAACTGTCCCGCGCATCAGGGCGTCTGACCCACGTAGCAGCGGATCCAAGGCACGCAGGTGCAGCACCTTATCTGCGTAAACCGCAAACGGATCGCGGATCAATTTCGTCACGCCCGTCGCCGAAAGCTTGCGTGGGCGCGCAGAAATCGGGGGAGACGGCGAGGGTCGGCTTTCTGGCGGTACAATCTTGGTAGGTTGGTCAATACGCCGCGCAATTTCCAGCCATTTCGCACCCCGCGTACGCATGTTGTTCAGCGCTTGCTCACCTTCGGCCGACATGCCCGCCATCAGGTTGCAGATGCGGTTAAGCCAACGTGACGGGATGGTTTCGCTGTCTTCGTCTTTAACGGATCGGGTCAAGATGACTTCGTTTGTCGCGATGGCTTGCTGGAAATCATGTGCGGATAGGCCGACCCGACGCTCGGGCAGGGGAAGCCCGACTTGCAACCGCATCTGGCGGTTCAGCCAAGGATCCGGACCGGGCAACTCGGGCCAGATGCCATCGTTTAACCCGGCAAGGATCACACGCTCGGCCCCTTGAACGCGGGCCTCGAGTGTGCCCCAGAACATCACCCCGGGATGGGGTGTGTTCGGGTCGCGAACCTCGCCTTTCGACAGGATAGACCGGAACAGATCGCGATAGGCCAGCGGGGAAAGATCGCCACCGTGTTCAGCATTTTCTGCAAGATTAGAGACTATATCCTGACACATCTGCCCGGCGGCGCGGTTCCATAATTCACCTGTATCATCACCAGTTGGTCCCTGTGCAATAGCCTTGGCCAGTTCAAGGTGGTGCGCCAGAAGATCAGACAGAGGCAAATCGCTGGATATCGGCGCGGCTAGACAAAAATCAGCGACCCACTCAGCCCAAATGGCGCGCGCAGGTTCTTCTTCAAATTTCTTTGCCCACTCCAAAAGCGTCTGCCGGTTTGGAACCGAAGGCAATCCGCGCAAGACTTGAAGCTCCAAATCTCGGGTCCAACGCAGATGATCCCCGCGCGTGCCACCGCCAGTGTTGGTTAACGGATGCTTCAAGAGCGCCAACAGCCGATCAGCTGCCGGATCCTCGCACATCATCATTGTGATTTGGCGTAAGAAACGGCCCGGCGCGGACAAGGCCAGTGGGCGTCCGGCGCTGTCGTCTGGTTCGATACTCCACCGATCCAAAGCAGCCGAAACCTGTCGTGTCAGGTTTCGATCCGGCGTGATTAACGCCGTCTTGATCCCATCTTCAATCGAACACCGCAAAAGCGCTGCAATCGCCAGCGCTTCATCGCGGGGGGTTTTGGCCTCGACCAGTGTTAGGTTCTCTGTCGCCTTGGCGACTTTTTCAAAGCTCCGCCCTTCAACTTGCCATTGGTCCGTCACGGGGGCAGGTCGCAGCGCAAGCGAGATCAGTTTGTTTCGCTCGGGCGCAACTGGATCAAGGTCGGACCAGTTTTGCACATCGGTGCGGGTCAGTTCCAACCGATTGAGAAGCGCGGCGAAGCGGTACTGCGGATGATCTTCTGCCGACATGGCATCGTCCAAATCGGCCCATGTTTGATCTGGCAGGTCCGCGTCAAAGCCGGGCAAGATCAACGCGCCTTGAGGAAGGTTGGCAACTGCTTTCATCAACAGCGCCGTCGTCCCCCTTGACCCTGTTGATCCTGCAATCAGGATTGGGTGATCTGGAGGAGATGCCCTCCACCCCTCGATGATCTTTTCGACCACCATTCGCTGCCGTGTTTCGGCATCCGGTGCGTGACCTGCATTGGGATCGAAGAACGGATTGATCAGGGACAGAAACCGCAAACTGCGGGCCCAGTGTTCGGACATATCTTGGACGTCAAGCGTCTCTAACACAGCGGGATTTACGCCTTCGCCGTGCATTTCATCCATTAACTTGGCAACACTGTCGGCAAGGTCAAAAGCGGCGCTTTTGGGGGCGAGATCGGGTTCTCTTTCCAAAAGAGCAAGGATCAGCTGGTGCAATTCAAGCTGACGACGCAAAGGGGCGACCGCGGTGGGGATCGAGCTGTCGAGCGGCAGCTGTGCCAGATCGGTGATCAGCCGCAAGCGCGGAACAAAGCCAGGCTCGTCGTCAAACAGCGCACGCACCCGGTTCAGCATACGGCGAGAGTTCACAAAAAGCTCGACCCGCGCCATATCATGTGGTGGGCGATCTTTCATTTGGGCGCGCAGCCCTTGGACCAGTGCTTTGGGAAAATCGACACCCAGAGGTACCCCAAAAACACGCGCGGCGGAGGAGAGGTCAAACATCAGCGCCCCCAAGCATGTTTTCTGCCAGCATGATGCCATCAGGATGCCCGACGTCGCACCACGTGCCACTATAAGTCAGCCCAAACAGGCGATTGCTTTGTCGGATCACATCCCAAACCACGTTCAGCGAAAACGCCTGATCTTCGATCCGCGCAACTGGCGAAGTTTTGATGATCTGGCAGCCAGTATAAACCAGCCCCGGCCCGCGCGTCAGTTGCCCGTCAGCGTCCATGGTGAAGTCACCTTGACCAAGGTGACCGATGGCGTTTTTTGGCGGGACTAGAAGCATCAAAGCGTCCATGCGATCGGGATCCCATGCGCTCAAAAGCATCTGCATCGGATTTGGGCCGGACCAAACCGCATCGGCGTTAAGCGTGAAAATGGAATCCATATTTCGCAAGGTTAGAGCCTGTTTCAGGCCGCCACCGGTCTCAAGAAGCGTATCTTCATGAGAGAACAAGATGTCTCGTTTCGCAAGGTGGGCGTGGATCTGATCTGCAAGATAATGTGTGTTCACTATCACCTCAGCAATGCCGTTTGTGCCGTCCACAATCTCCAATGCGTGATCCAACAGCGGTTTGCCTGCGACCGGGATCATTGGTTTGGGCTGCGCTTCGGTCAAAGGGCCCATCCGGCTACCGCGCCCGGCAGCAAAAATCATCACTGTGTTGGGCATGGCTGTCTTAGCTTCTCAAGGTGGGCATGGTCGGGTTCAGGAAGGATCGCGTTCAGCTGCGCGCGCAGTTTCGCCAGTGGCGGGTGGTTCAGGTCCTCTTGAAGCAGATTCCAGACGCGCGGAATCAGATCAACGTAACGCGGTTTGCCCATTTGTTGCGACAGTCGGGCGAAAATACCAAGGATGCGCAGGTTTCGATGAACGGCAACCATGTGGTATTCGTCTGCAAACGCCTCGCGATCCAAGCCTCGGCGTTTGGCGAATGCAGCTTTGGCCGATTGCGCAAGATCATCCGACACATCGCGGCGTACATCGCGCAGAAATGACACCAGATCATAGCTGGGCAGAGTGTTCGCGGCGTCCTGAAAATCCAACAACCCGACCCGCAACGTGCCTGTACGATCTGGCAACCAATGCAAGTTTTGTGCGTGGAAGTCCCGCAGTGATGTTCGAAGATTGGTCCTGAATGGCTTCAGTGCGTCTTCGATGGCGGCAACCGCCTCTTCCATAATGTTGGTAGGTTGAGGGGCATAGTGCGAAAAGGCCAAGGCGCTGGCACGCGCCATTTGGGGGATGTCATAGTCAGGAACCTGCGCAGGATTGGCATCCAAAACGGTATGAATGGCATCAATAGCGCTGGAATAGAGACTGGTTTCTTGCGATGCGTCTTGTTCAATTAGGGATGCAAAATCGCCATCACCAAAATCTTCCAGCAATATGAAGCCGCTTTGCAGATCCATGGCATAGATACTTGGCGCGGACAGCCCCAAGGCGGTCAGATACTGCGCAATATCGACAAAGGACTGCATGGACCCGCAAGTTCGCGGCGGTGCATCCATTAAGATTGCTGGGTGCCGACCGAGCGACCGGAAGTATCTACGCGCCGAGGCATCCCCGGTCAGCGGTGTGAATGGTGCGTCAGACCAATCTGTTGTTGCCAAAAACGCGTCGCGGCTTTGTGTACGATTGTCACTCATGAAAGGGCCTCTTTAATAAGGGTTTCCCAACGCCCAGATGGGCCGGAAATCTGCACGCGTCGCAGATCGGGATCATCAGACGCTTCGATTGTAGAAAGCTCGATGGTGAGAGCATTTTGTGGGATCAGATCCCCCAGTCGGTCGGGCCATTCGACAAGGCAGATTGCGGTTTCAAATGCGTCGATCAACCCAAGCTCTTCGACCTCGTCGGGATGGGTCAGGCGGTAAAGGTCGGAATGCCAGATTTCGCAGGTCGTGTCGTCATAGGTCTGGATCAGCGTAAAAGTGGGCGAAGGGACGTCTTCGGCCAGCCCATGCGCGGAAAGGCGAGATTGAATCAGCGCGCGCGCAAAGTGGGTTTTGCCAGATCCGATCCCGCCAGACAGCAAAATGACATCGCCGGCGCTTAGTTGCGCGGCAAGTGCGGCGGCAAAGGCGGTGGTTTGATCTGGGGTCGGAAATTCAAGATCAAGGCGAAAGGGATGCGTCATGGGACGAGTTTTAGTCGCCCTGAGCGCTGGTGCAAGACCGGATGAGTCTAAGGGGTCAAAGACAGGGCCGAGCTTGATGCGGGTTGCAGGTCGCGCTGGGCAGGGCGTACTCGGAACCGAGCCATCGTCGCGCCGCGGACCATAGGCACGAATTGGCAATCAACTTGTCGGCCATCCAAAAGGGCGATCTGATCGCTCCAAGCCTGACGTTCCCCATGAGATGCCACGAATTCTTTCAGCATACGCCAGACAGGCGTGTCGCCAGCGGTGCCGCGCCAAGTGCGAATCGCGTCGCCTAGGTTGATGTCATCCAGAGAGGTCGAGGGGTCATTCCCCCATAGCTTTGTATAGGCAGCGTTCGACATGGACAGCACCCCCCCGGGCGAGAAGATGGCGATGGCGTCTTCGATACAGTCGAGTGCGGATTGGCCCATCTCAAGCTCGCGCCGGAACCGGCGCGTCAGCGAGATTTCCGAGGTGATGTCCTCAAACAGGAACGCCACAGCGCCGTCGGGGTGCGGGCGTCCGGTGACGCGATAGGTCTGGCCCGTGGGAAGGGACCATGTTTCTTCGTACGTGCCATTAACCGCCGCGCTTTCCAAATCCGCCATTTGCTGCCGCCACGAGACATAATCCTTCGGCTCGGGCATCATCCGTTTCTCGCGCAGGTGATCGAGGAAGATAAAGAGCGTAGGTTGGCCGACCAGAAATGACGCACTCATCGCAAGAATGTCCGTCAACGCCGGGTTAAAGAGATTCAGCTGTCTTTTGCGGTCAAAAATGGCCAGCCCGATGGGCGGGTGCGCAAAGGTTTTGGTCAGAGTTGTCACAAACTCGGCCCGCGACTTTTCAGCGTTCACGACGCGATCCACAGGGATGGCGGTCAATAAGGTCTCGGTCCCTAAGGGGGCGTCATACAGTTCGAACCAATGGCGTTTTCCGTCTGCGGGAAGCTGTACGGCAACGCGACGCGGGCTTTCCAGGGTCTTGGCATCCTCAAGCCGTGGGCGATCGAACAGTTTCTGCGGAGGCCAGCTTGCCACCCCATCCGATGCGCCGGGATCGGCGGCTTGGTCCAAATAGGATTTGTTGGCCCAAGTGATTTTTCCATTTGAATCCTCGCGCCACATCATGACCGGAACATGCTGTGCAGTGGCACGCAGCCCCTCAAGCTCATAGCGCATGGCATCAAGGCCCATCTGATCAATGATGGGATCTGTTTGACTGATATCGCCCGTGACCAACTGAACCCGCGCCAGCCCGTCGCGCCATTCGGCCTCGATATGATGCGCACCGTCTGTCGAGGGTATGGACAACTTGCCAAGCTCGGCCAGTTCGCCGACCTGCTGGGTTAGGTTTGGAAAGCGCGCTTCAAGCACATGGGACAGGTGTTGCCAATCTGATCCCGCGCTTAGCTTCGGAAGGGTGTCAAGGATCTGCCGCCCCGCAGGCGTCGTATCAGTCAGGGTCTGATCATTGAACAAAAACACCACGCTGTTCTTCTCGAGCGTTGTTTGCTTGCGCAGTTTTTTGTCCTTTGCCGGATCAAGCAGCGATAAAACGTAGAGCGCCGCAATCGAGATCGTCAGTGCCGTTAGAACCAGCGCCACCGCGTAGAAAGTATTGATCATGTCCACACCTGTCGTTTCGGCGGGCTGCCTCCCGCGCTATCAACAAGTTGAGCTTAGATCATTGTGGTTAATGAAGATTTAATTTTGCTCAAGTCCTTGAATGTAATAGTTTTTTCAGTCCGTATTGTGAGTGAAGTGGATGTTTTGCCCCAATGCGCCGCTGGTGTTTGTCGCTTCCAGCCCATGCGTGCCGCGCGGCCATTCCACTTGTGCAATCGCGCCGGACTTTTCGCGCGGGTGGGGGCGGCCGGTATAGGGCGCCGAGGCGTTCGCGAAATGCAGCGTGGCCCCGGTGCGCTCCAACAGGGTCTTGGCAATGAACAGGCCCAGTCCCATGCCCTTATAGGCCTGACGCTGGCCCCGCTCGGCTTGCGATTTTCGTCGGCGAATGAAGGGGTCTCCGATCCACCCCAGCACCTGCGGCGAATATCCTTTGCCGTCATCCAAAATTCGGATCGTGATGCGATCATCGTCCCAGCACAGCTCGATCCACACCTTGGTCGAGGCGAAGTCCACCGCGTTCTGGATCAGGTTGCGCAGCCCGTGAATAATCTCGGGGCGGCGCATCAGGATGGGCTGGTTGGCGGGGTCGGCCTCGACGCATGCGATCTCGATCTCAAGTGATTTGCCTCGCTCACGGTGGGGTTCGGCAGCTTCTTCAATCAATGCGATCAGCGGGGCGTTTTTGACCAACATGTCGTCCTTGCCCGCGCGCCCCATGGATTGCAGGATGTCCCGGCAGCGGTCGGCCTGTTCGCCGATCAGGCGGGCGTCGTCGCGCAATTCGTCATCGCCGTTCAGTTCCTCGACCAGTTCCGACGACACCAGTTTAATCGTCGCAAGCGGTGTGCCAAGCTCGTGCGCGGCAGCAGCTACCACGCCACCAAGATCCGTCAGGCTCTGTTCGCGTGACAGGGCCATTTGCGTGGCCAGAAGCGCTTCGGACATGGATCGCATTTCAGACGAGATTCGGCGGGTATAGAGACCAATAAACCCGACCGAGATTGTCACCGACACCCAAAGCCCAAAGACAAACAAGCTGGGCATTTGTAGAATGCCTGTTGCTGTCTGAAGCGGGATGTTGATCCAGGTGACAAGACTGGTGGCGGCAATGGCGACGGCGCCGACGATGACGGTCGATCGGGTGGACAAAGCCGTCGCGGCGACCGTGACTGGGGCAAGGATCAACACCATGAACGGATTGTGGATGCCACCCGTCAGAAACATCATCAGGCCCAGCTGAAGCGTGTCGAAAACCAGAATGCTGGTGGCCTGAGATTCGTTCAAACGCGTGTTGCGCGGGAACAGTGCGCTGGACACAAGGTTGGCGATCACTGCAATCCCAATTACCGCAGCCACCAAGCCGAAGGGGATCTGCACCGCAAAAAAATGAACCGCGACTGCAATGGCCGCAATCTGACCGGCAATCGCGGCCCACCGCAAAAGGATCAACGTTCGCAGGCGTACCCAGCTGCGTTGCTGGCTGCCAACAGCGGCGTCAGTGGCCGGGTCTGTCTGTACTTCCACCATTTGTGATCAGCCGGATCCGTTTTTTGGGTTGCGTCAATGTGTTCTCTTGCTAGTCCTGACGAAAGGCAGGATCAATGCCTGCGCGATCAAACCGGAGAATTTCTATGCAACGCTTATATGCTGTGACAGCCGCAACGGCGATTGTGGCGCTTGTTGGCGTGACGTGGTTCGTCACGAGTGGAGAAAAAGACGCCTTTGCCGAATGCCGTGCGGGTGCTGTTGGGACTGGCGTTGCATCCATAGGAGGTCCGTTCGAGTTGACCGACGAGACCGGTGCAGTCGTGACCGAAAAGGATGTGATCACCAAGCCTACGCTGGTGTACTTTGGCTATACGTTCTGCCCCGACGTCTGCCCCTTGGACAACGCTCGCAACGCAGAAGCGATGCGTATTCTGGACGATCAAGGGTACGATGTGCAGGCAGCTTTCATTTCATTCGACCCGGAACGCGACACGCCCGAACATCTGGCAGATTTCACCAGCTATATGCATGAAAACATGATTGGCCTGACCGGTACGCCCGAGCAGGTCAAAGCCGCCAGCCAAGCGTACAAGACCTATTACCGCAAGCAAGAACCAGAAGAGGGGCAGGAAGATTACTATCTGATCGACCACTCGACCTTCACCTATCTGATGTTCCCTGAAAGTGGCTTTGCGGATTTCTTCAAGCGGGAAGAAACGCCCCAGTCGATGGCCCAGCGCGTCGGCTGCTTCATTGATGCGGGTGCGTAACGACCTTTGCAGTGTCAAAATTGACCTTGTGGCCTAAAATATTTAGGTTTCTGGAGGCAGACGCAAAACGGAGGTTGCTGCGATGACGGCTGAGGAACTCAAACCGATTGGCGAGGATCCATCGCTTCTTTTGGTAGACGATGATGAACCGTTCCTGCGTCGCCTAGCCCGCGCAATGGAAAAACGCGGGTTTGCTCCGGAAATGGCGGGGTCCGTGGCTGCTGGCAAGGCTATCGCAACGGCACGTCCGCCTGCCTATGCCGTCGTTGATCTGCGGCTTGACGATGGCAATGGGCTGGATGTGGTCGAAACCATCCGTGACAAACGCCCGGACGCTCGGATTGTAGTTCTGACGGGGTACGGCGCGATTGCCACGGCGGTGGCCGCGGTCAAGCTGGGCGCGGCGGATTACCTGTCGAAACCCGCAGACGCCAATGACATCACTGCTGCTTTGCTGGCCATGCCGGATGAGTTGCCCCCTCCGCCAGAAAACCCCATGTCCGCCGACCGGGTTCGGTGGGAGCATATTCAGCGCGTGTATGAACTCTGCGACCGCAACGTCTCGGAAACCGCGCGCCGTCTGAACATGCACCGCCGCACACTTCAGCGTATTCTGGCTAAACGCAGTCCGAAATGAGGGCGTTTGCTGTTTTGATCGGGCTGGTCCTGCTGTCTGCCTGTGTGCAGCCGGAAGGGCAACCGCGCCAAGAACGTCAAGGGGCCGAGTTTGTTCCCGATGCGCAAGGTCTGGCTGTTCTGCCCGTCAATAAGCGCGTGGATTTCGGACGCTCGCCTAAAGGTGTGATCCCCGCCCTGACCCGAGAGCTTGGTCGACCAGCTGTGCTTCCGTTAATTGGCTGCCCCACTGGTATCACTCAACGCCTGCGCTGGGCGGATCTTGAGCTTTCCTTCACTCCAGAACGGTTTGTTGGCTGGAAGCAAGGTGCCGAACAGCAGGGCCGCGTCTGCGCCTAGGCGATGTCGAAGCGTTTTTGCACCTTGTCGATCTGGGTGCCGTCTGAAAGTTTCATGCCTTTTATAGCAGAATAGTCACTGAACCCCAGACCAGAGTAGTAAGCCAGACCGGGCGTATTGTCCGCACGAATGGTGGCGTCGATAGATGCCACTCCGGCTTGCTTCGCGGCCAGCAATGTGTCGCGCCACAAAACCTGCCCAACCCCTTTGCCTTGCCCGCCAATGCGCACGAAAGTCGCGATGATGGCCCAACCTTTTGGCAACGCCCCTGGCCCGTCATAGCCCGGTTCCGGCCAGCACAGTTTCTGAAAACCGAGCAGATCTTGACCTTCGAACGCCAGAGTTGTGCGGATCAAATGGGAGTTGTTGATATAGGTGTTCCGCATCAGATCGGCGTCGAACGGCGCACGATATGCGGTGGTCGAGCCTTCATCAATAATCGGGTTCAAGAGCGCGCACATGGCGGCGGCGTCGCCGTACTGTGCTGGACGTGTTGTGATCGACATAGTCTCTACTCCACCTAAAAATGCTTTATGATCATCCCAGCTGCTCAAGCAATTCGGTGTGCCGCGCCGTGAATTCCGTGCGCACTTCGGCGGGAGGACGTAGGGCGATATTCAGTCCATTTGTCACGGTTGGATCCGGAACGCCAAAGAATTTCCCGGCTTCCTCGACACTGAACCCTGCAATCTGCGTCGCCTCAAGAAAGGCCGAGATCTTGTCCGCCCGTTTGATCGCCTTTTTCACGGTCGCGGGGATCTTCGCGGGCAGGCCAAAGCGGATGTGGATTGCGGCGGTCAGTCGGTCGTCCAGCTCGCTATATCCCGGGCCAACCGCGGCTTTCACCGGTGAAATCATGTCGCCGATCACATATTCTGGCGCATCGTGCAAAAGCGCGGCCAGTTTCCATTTTGTCGGAGCTTTGGGGTTCATCCGAGAAAAAAGCGCCTCGACCAGCAGCGAATGCTCGGCCACAGAATAAGGAAAATCCCCAAATGTCTGCCCGTTCCAGCGCGCGACAAAGGCAAGCCCGTGGGCAATATCCTCGATTTCGATATCGACGGGGGTCGGGTCCAGCAGATCCAGCCGCCGACCAGAAAGCATTCTTTGCCAAGCGCGGGGTTTGCGGGTCATTTTACCTCGAAGTCATCATTTGAGAAACGCATCAGATAGGGACGAATGCGGTAGTAGTCCTTTGCTTGACGCAGGAAAAGGAGGGGCCATTTCCAGGCGCCTTTGTCGTGGACATGGCGTGCTGGAAATGTCGAAAGGCGTTCAGGGTAATGTGTCTGGATAAAGCGGCGATATGCGTTTGCATCAACCGCGGCATGATAACCCGAAGCGTCATTCCAGGGCTTACGTTTCCCAATGAAGTGCACAAAGCACGGATCCACGAAGTGTCGGAAAGAGACATATTGGTGACCGGCGGGCCAGTTCCAGACAGGGCCAAGTTCAAGCCAATTATCGTACAATGCCAGATTCAGCGCGCTTTGGTCGTTCTGAACGCTCAGTTTGGGATCGTTGCGTTGGGCAAATTCCATTGCCCGCTCGCAAATCTTCTGGTCGTTATAGGCTTTGACGTCGATCAGCATGACGCCAGAGTTGAAATAGCGTGCTGGCTTTAGGCCTGCGACTTTGAACTCGGTCATGTGGCGGTTCATTTTGCGATGCTGATAGGCATCCAATATCGCCGCAACTGGGTGCCCGTTTAGATCAAGTTCAAACAATTTATGCAAATCACCGCGTTGATACCTGATATCCGCATCAAGATAGAGCAAACGGTCATAGTCGTTCTGAAGCATCCCGGGCACAAGAATGCGTTGAAAGGCTGCGATGCTGAGATGCCGGTTGGCGCTTAACCCAGTTAATCGGTCCTGCATACTAAACGGGATAATCCTTAGATCATGCATCTGAATCAGTGGATGACTCGGGGCGTTTCCTTCGTGAACAATACAGATGTCGAACTTTCGTTCGGGAATTGCCTGCGAGATTTCAGATGCCAGAAATAAAGCGTATGGAAAGTAGTTTTCATCGCAGGTGATGAAGACAGCATTCCGATGTACCGCGGAAATTCGAGGTGTTGAGGCGTCTGACAAGGTGAACCCTTCGGATTGGGGTATGTGTTGCTTGCTTGATAATTGAATGATAGGCCTCCGGCAAACGTGAATTGCCGGAGTTTAATATGACCAAAGATTATATCGTAAAAGACATTGCTCTGGCCGAGTTTGGCCGCAAAGAGCTGAACATCGCAGAAACCGAAATGCCAGGCCTGATGGCTTTGCGAGACGAATATGGCGACAGCAAGCCCTTGTCGGGTTCGCGGATCGTTGGCTCGCTGCACATGACCATTCAGACCGCTGTTCTGATCGAAACGCTGGTTGCTTTGGGTGCGGATGTGCGTTGGGCGTCCTGCAACATCTTCTCGACCCAAGACCACGCTGCGGCTGCAATTGCGCAGGCTGGCGTTCCAGTCTTCGCCATCAAAGGTCAGTCGTTGGAAGAACACTGGGACTATCTGGACTTGTCGTTCCAGTTCCCAGAAGGCCCGAACCTGATCCTGGACGATGGCGGCGACGCTACGCTTTACATCCTACTGGGCGCCCGCGCCGAAGCAGGTGAAGATTTGGGCGTTCCCGGATCCGAGGAAGAAGAAGTCATCCACGCGCAGATTAAGAAGCGTATGGCCGCCAGCCCGGGTTGGTTCACCAAGATGCGCGATCAGATCAAAGGTGTCTCGGAAGAGACCACCACCGGCGTGCACCGCCTGTATGATCTGGTGAAGAACGGCCAGCTGCCCTTCCCGGCAATCAACGTGAATGACTCGGTCACCAAGTCGAAGTTCGATAACAAATACGGCTGTAAGGAATCGCTGGTCGACGGCATCCGCCGCGCCACTGACACGATGATGGCCGGCAAGGTTGCTGTGGTTTGTGGCTATGGTGATGTCGGCAAAGGCTCGGCCGCGTCGCTGCGCGGTGCAGGTGCCCGCGTTAAAGTGACCGAAATCGACCCGATTTGCGCGTTGCAAGCCGCTATGGACGGGTTCGAGGTTGTGACGCTGGAAGATGCCGTCGCAGACGCCGATATCTTCATCACAACCACCGGCAACAAAGACGTCATCCGCATCGAGCATATGCGCGCGATGAAGGACATGGCAATTGTTGGCAACATCGGCCACTTCGACAACGAAATTCAGGTGGCAAACCTGAAGAACCACAAATGGACCAACATCAAGGACCAAGTGGATATGATCGAGATGCCTTCGGGCAACCGCATCATCCTTCTGTCGGAAGGACGTCTGCTGAACCTCGGCAACGCCACCGGCCACCCGTCCTTCGTGATGTCGGCCTCGTTCACCAACCAGGTTCTGGCTCAGATCGAGCTTTGGACCAAAGGGGATGAGTACAACAACGAAGTCTACATCCTGCCCAAGCATCTTGACGAAAAAGTCGCCCGTCTGCATCTGGACCGGATCGGCGTGAAACTGTCGAACCTTGCCAAAGAGCAAGCAGATTACATCGGCGTATCGGTCGATGGTCCGTTCAAGCCGGAGCATTACCGCTATTAATCGTCCGGCAATGGAAGAAGAAGACACCAAAAAGCGCCGCCCGTTTGTCTTGCGGGCGGCGCTTTTTCTTTTGTCCTCGGTGTTGTCCAACTCATTTCTGGCGCTTGTTGCGATGTGGGTATTGCTGCGCCCGGACAGTGTGCTGCCAGACCATTGGAACCCTACGCGCCCTTTGTCGATCACCGCGCCGTTAACGCCTGTGACCCGCTGGCAGTTGCAGATGGCAACGCGAGACGAGGCGACGTGCAGGGCCGTGTTGGCGCAGGCGGGGGTTTCGTTCTCGACGTTGGAGCCTCTTATCTCGGGCGAGCATTGCGGAATTGCGCAGCGAGGCAGCCTGTCATCTTTGGTGGGCGCGCGGGTTCCCCCCATCGAGACGCGCTGCGATACGGCTTTGCGCCTGGCCATGTGGGAGCATCATGACGTCCAGCCCGCAGCACGTCAGCATCTGGGGTCGGATGTGGCGCAGCTTTTGCATATTGGTAGCTACAATTGTCGTAAGATGCGCACATCACGCGGGGCGGAAAGCGCGTGGAGCAGCCACGCGACGGCGCGCGCGTTCGATATTACCGGGGTGCGTCTGGCGGATGGGCGCAGGCTGACATTGCTGCGAGATTGGAAAGGCACTGGCGCTGAGGCTGCATTCATGCATGACATTTGGCGCGGGTCTTGTCGTTGGTTCCGGCTGGTATTGGGGCCAGAGTATAACCGGCTACACGCGGATCATTTTCATCTACAATCCACCGGTTGGGGTTTCTGCAGGTAAAGAAAAAGGGACGCTAAATCCGAAGTTTTCGGCCACATGATCGATGTCTTTATTGCCACGTCCCGGCATGTTGATCAGGATCGATTTGTCCGGGTTCTTCAGAGCTTCATGCATGGCAATGGCAACGGCGTTTTCGCCCGCGCCAGCCTCTGCCAGCAGTTTATTCTTATGTATAATCTTGGCCTGTTGACCGTCACCCATGTAGTGCTTCAGGTCCTAGCGCTTGGTATAGATCTGAGCGCTGCCTGCATTGGTCAGGCATATTATTCAAATATGGAACGGGGGTCGGATTTGAGATCTGGTCATAGGCCTCGCGGATCTCATTGAAATGCGGCCCCGCGTGAACGAGGCCGCAATCACTTGGTCTACTCAGCTAAGATTAGCTGGGGATGCGCAGGTTCTGACCGGGATAGATCTTATCGGGGTCAGACAGCATTGGTTTGTTGGCTTCGAAGATTTTGGTGTAATGTGCGCCGTTGCCCATTGTCTTCTCGGCAATCGCCCAAAGCGTGTCGCCTTTTTCGACGGTGTGGAACGTCGGTTCGTTCTCGAGATCGGCTTCAACCTCGGCCACGCCTTCGACATTGCCAACCGCCAGAATGACCTTCTCGCGGTCTTCAGCGCTAAGGTTCTCGCCGCCTTTGACGGTGACTTTTTCACCCTCGACCTGAATGTCCAGACCCGATGTGTCGATGCCCAAATCGGCAACTTCTTGATTCAGAGTGTCTGCAGATGCGGCTTCATCACCGCCAAAAAGCGATTTACCCGCACCTTTTACGAAGCTCCAAAGACCCATTGTTCTCTCCTTGAGTAATCTGTGTCGCGGTCATCCTGCGTTAGATAGGCGGAAAAACCTAGGGGGAATGCTACGGCAAACTTTTCCTTTGTGGAAACCATGTTTCCGCCTAAAGTTTCGATGACGTAATTGAACCACCATAAAATTGGGAGACAGAAATGGGAAAGCGTGACGATCTGATCGCGAAATATGCGGACGATCTTAAGAACAAGTGTGGCATGTCGCCGGATATGGATCTTCTGACCAAAGTGACCATCGGTTGCGGCCCGGCGATCTATAACGCCGATGCGTCCACTGTTGCTGCCGGTCAGGAAAGCGAACTTGAGACCGTCAAAAACAATTTCCTGATTAAGAAGCTGGGCCTGGCAGATGGTCCGCAGTTGATGGATGCCATCAACTCGGCGATCGACACCTATGGCCGCAGCGAGCGCAATAAATATCGCGCCGTGGTTTATTACATGCTGGTAAAGCAGTTCGGAAAAGAGTCTGTCTACGGCTAATTTGCCGGACAGGTTTGATCCTTCAAAGCGCGGCCATCCGGTCGCGCTTTTCGCATGTTAAGGGAATGTTAAGCGTAACCCGTTGCAATTGAATGGTATTTTAGAGGCAATTCGATTGCTAGGGGGCAGGGCATAGGCTAGTTTCATCTACGAAGACCAGGACGGTCGGACCTTATATATTCAGAGACACGTGTGGTGCTGAGGGAGCACGTGGGGTGAAGAAGGGGTCCGAGACGTCGGGCCCCTTCTTGTTTTCACATCACGCCCAGAACTAACCCGATGACGGCACAACCGCCCACGGCATAGCCTCCATCCAACCAGATCAGCGATTTCGAGCGGTCGCTGAACATGATATTGTTGATCATCCACGGGGCAACCACGAACAGACCAAGGCCAAGCCCGGTGATCAGACCTTTGCCGATCCCATCAATACCCGCCATCGAAAAGATGTGCCGCATCATTCCGGCAACAACGATAGCGCTTAGAAATGCGACGACATAGGGTTTTGGATCAGACGAGTTAAGCGGTTTGCCATCCGCGTCGGTTTGAATGCCTGTCGCGGCAACCCATTGTTTTGCAAGGGTCATGTACCATACCGCGCCGAAGGCATAGCCGGCGATTGCGGCAAGAATGACTTCCAACATAAGATATCCTCCTGTTCGACTGTTTTATGCGACCAGTCCGGCAGGGGGTTTGTCAAGCGTCGCCCGCAAGCTCCAGCACGATATTCCATTCCGCGTCAGTCACGGGTTGGACGGACAGGCGGGTGTTGTTCACCAAAACCATATCGGCCAGACGCGGATCGTCTTTACACATGGCCAGTGTCACTGGCTTTGGCAGCGCGCGCACCGCTTTGATGTCTACGCAATCCCAGCGTTCATCGTCGGTGGTGCTGTCTTGGTGGCTTTCGGCGATAACTTCGACGATGCCGACGATCTCTTTTTCCTTCTGCGAGTGGTAGAAGAAGCCAAGATCGCCAATTTTCATGGCGCGCATCTGGTTGCGCGCCTGATAGTTGCGAACGCCGTCCCATTCCTCGCCCGCGTCACCCTTGGCGACCTGCTGGTCCCAGCTCCAGGTCGAGACTTCAGATTTGAACAGCCAATACGCCATCAGCCGACCACCCGGTTCCACTGCTCGATCCGCACATCGGAAAACAGACCGGCTTTGGCATAGGGGTCATTGTCCGCCCATGCCTGCGCGGCGGCCATATCGACGACGTCCAGCACCACAAGCGATCCGCACATCATGCCATCCGCATCCAAGAACGGACCTGCCTGTGCAACAACACCGGTGTCCTTGATATAGGCCAGATGCGCATCTCGGTTGGCTTTTCGGGTTTCGATGGCACCGGGTTTGTCAGTGCAAATCAACGCTACGAGCATTTATTCTTCCTTTAAGGGTCGGGACAAAAGGCTTTCAACAGCCTGTCCGATCGTTAGTTGATTGTCCAGCACGGCCACAACCATCTGGGCAATGGGCATCTCAATTCCGGCGTTTAGCGCAAGGTTAGAGACTGCTTTTGCCGTCGCGCGCCCTTCAACTGTGGTGCCTTCGGGCAGGGGATCGCCGCGTCCAAGCGACAGACCGAAGCTGTAGTTGCGGGATTTTTCGGACGAGCAAGTCAGAGTCAGATCCCCAAAGCCCGACAGCCCCGCCAGTGTTTCCGGCTGCGCGCCTTGCAGGGCGGCATAGCGCTGCATTTCGGCATAACCGCGGGTCATTAACGCAGCGCGCGCACTTTCGCCCAACCCGGCGCCGATGGCGATTCCGCAGGCAATGGCGACGACGTTCTTTAGCGCGCCACCGATCTCGACTCCGGTCAGGTCGGCTGTGCGGTAAATGCGGATATTCTTGGTGGACAAGGCGGCTTGCAGGCTTTCACCGTCCTTGCAGGCCAAGGTCAGCGCGGTGGGCAAACCGGCGGCGATGTCGACCGCGAAGCTGGGGCCGGATAGGATCGCAGGAATGGCATTGGGGCAGGTGCTTTGAATGATCTCAGCCGGACCGAGCCCTGTTTTCAGGTCGATCCCCTTGCAGCAGGCAACAAGCGTCTTGCCTTGAAACAGCGCGGCATTTTCCTGCAAGAAACTGGCCAATTTCTGCATGGGAACGGCGAGCAAGATGATCTCGGACGCTTGGGTGTCTTCGATTTGCTCCAACACAGTCAGGCTGTCGGGAAAAGCGAAACCAGGTAGGCGGCGGGTGTTTTCACGCGCGGTCGCCATATCGCCCGGATCGCGCGCCCACAGTCCTACGGCGCGGCCATCTTGCGCAAGCGAGATCGCCAAGGCTGTGCCGAATGCGCCTGCGCCCAGAACAGAAATGCTCATGCCTTCGCCCCCTTTTTCCCCGATCCCAACATTGCGGGGGCTTGCCCGTCAAGCGGCCATCGGGGGCGGGCTTGCAAGGACATGTCGTCTTGATGACCCGCGCGGAACCGTTCCATCCCGGCCCAAGCGATCATCGCCGCGTTGTCGGTGCAAAGCGCAAGAGGGGGGGCAAGGAACGTAGTGTCGTGTTTCGCGCAAACAGTCTCTAATTCACCGCGAATGGCCATATTTGCCGCAACACCGCCTGCCACGGCCAAGGCGGGCTGGCTGGGGTCGAGGGACAAGTATTCCTTCAGCGCACGGCGAGATTTTTCGGCCAGAACATCGCGCACGGCGGCTTGGAAGCCTGCACACAGATCGGCACGGTCCCGCACGCGAAGCCCGCCATGTTCAACCACCAGCCGGTCACGTTCGCGCAGCAGGGCAGTTTTCAGGCCAGAGAAGCTCATGTCACAGCCGGGGCGATCCAGCAGAGGGCGTGGGAATTTAAAACGTTTGGGGTCGCCGTTCTTGGCCTCGGCCTCGACCGAGGGGCCGCCGGGCTGAGGAAGTCCAAGTAGTTTGGCAGTTTTGTCGAAGGCTTCGCCCGGAGCATCGTCGATGGTGCCGCCAAGACGAGTGAAATCCTCGGGACCCTTGGCAATCAAAAACTGACAATGCCCACCCGAAACAAGAAGCATCAGGTACGGAAAAGCAGCTTGATCCGTCAGGCGTGGGGTCAGAGCGTGGCCTGCAAGATGGTTCACACCGATCAGGGGTTTGCCCGATCCGATCGACAGACCTTTGGCACACATGACGCCTGCCAGCACGCCTCCGATCAGGCCGGGACCAGCAGTAACAGCAATGGCGTCGATATCAGAAAGCGCCATATCGGCTTGAATTAGAGCCTGTTCCACGCAGCCATCCAGCTTTTCCGTGTGCGCCCGCGCGGCGATCTCGGGCACGACACCTCCGAAATCCGCGTGCAGCTCGGTCTGGCCTGCGACCACCGATGACAGCACTTCGGGCGCTTCGCCGGGCACGTGACGCACCACCGCGGCGGCGGTGTCATCGCACGAGCTTTCCAGCCCAAGAACTGTAAGAGTTTGATCTGAATTGGTCATCGGTCAAGCGATCTGTTGCGGGGATTGGTCGGCTCGGGGTAACACCAAGACAGTTCGCAGACAATCCCGGCAGCGTTTATGTCCAAAACCCCGATCCTTATCTTGACGCGCCCGCTGCCCGCGGCACGACGGGTATTGGAAAACGTTGAAGAGACGTTTGGGCAGCCGGTTCCGCATGTGTTTTCTCCGATTATTCAGATCGAAGCGTTCAGCGCTTGGCCAACCTTGCCTTGCGGGGTTGAGGCGATCCTGACCTCGGAACATGCGGTGCGGGGTGATTTGAAAGGCATCATTGCTCATTGCGTTGGGGCGCGGACGGCAGAGGCCGCGAAGGCGCGTGGGGCCAAGGTTCTGACCACCGCGATGAATGCCGAAGAGCTTTTGAGCGCGCTTAAGGCCCGGAACGCGGATTATATCCACCTGTGTGGGTCTCACAAAGCTGTCGATATCACGTCTCATTTGATTGCATTGGGGCATTCGTGTCGCGATCATCAGGTTTACGCACAAGTTACAAAGCCGCTTTCGGAACGCGCCCGTGTTGTGTTGGAAGGGGAAGACCCTGCTGTGCTTCCCCTTTTTTCGCCCCGCTCGGCACGTTTGGTTGGGGAAGGCATTGTGAAACCGGGGGCGCAGCTCCACGTTATTGGCATGAGCGACGCAATTGCGAATGCGTGGTATGACACAACCGGTACACCTGCCATGGTCGTCGAAGCCCCCACGGGGGACGCGATGGTGAGAGGGATTGTCGCAGCGTTGCGCAGTCACACCGCTTGAGCCACGTTAAGGCAGGCGGTAGGCTGTTCTACGCAGCTGCAGCATTTGAGAGTGAGATTCGAGAGGTTCGTGACATTGGCCAAGTCCCCGAAAACAGCCAAGGCAAAGACGGAAGCGGTGGAAGACGCCGTGGTCGTCGAAGAAACCAAGCTGGACGAGGAACAGGGAAACACCCCCGAAGATCCGACCGAAGGTGACGCCGTGACGGAACCCATGCAGGGGGATGAAGAAGCGAGCGAAGATACCGATGGCGCGTCTGCAGAAGAGAGCTTCGCAGATGAAAGTGAGATCACGGAAAGCGCTGACGAGGGCCCAGAAGGCGAGGCGTTGGAAGAGGACGAGATAGAGCCTTGGGCTGATCCAGAACCTGCCGCAGAACAGAAAAGCGGTTCAAGCTTTGTGCCGCTTGTGTTGGGTGGTGCCGCCGCTGCAGTGATTGGTTTTGGCGCCGCGCGTTTCCCCGATCAATGGCCGTTCGCGCAGCCTTCTGAAGATCCGATGATCGCAGAAATGGCTGCACTTCAGGACCGTATCGCTGGTCTGGAAAGCAACAACGCCGACCAGGGAAGCCGCATTGAGGCATTGGCCGCCGATGATGCGGTTGATCAATTGCGGGGTGAGACAACTGGCACATTGGACGAGCTGCGCACGCAATTGGACGGCATGACCACCCAATTGACCGAGCTTGAGAACCGTATTCATACGGTTGAAAAGCTGCCTCAGGGATCAGGCATGGAAGCCGCTGCCGCTGCTGCCGCCGCTTACGAACGCGAATTGCAGCAGATGCGCCAGATGTTGGATGCCGAGCTTGCGCGGATCACCAGCCAGAAAGAGGACGCCCAGACGTTAGAGGTTTCGGCCGCCGAAACCGCTCGTGCCGCCGCCGCTCGCGCCGCTATGTCGCGCGTACACGCTGCGCTTGAGACCGGCCAACCCTTTGGGGATGCGCTCTTTGATTTGACCGAGAATGCTGGCTTTGATGCGCCGGAGGCTCTGTCCTCGATTGCCGCAGATGGTGTCGCCACCCAGCAAGCGCTTCAAGCCAGCTTCCCAGAAGCCGCACGCGCATCGCTTGATGCGGCCATTCGGGCTGCCGTAGAGGGCGGCACGATGGATCGGGTGTCAGCGTTCTTCCGCACGCAACTGGGAACACGGTCTTTGGAACCGAAAGAGGGCGACGACCCCGACGCCATCCTGTCACGGGCCGAGGCGGCGCTGAAAGCGGGTCAGCTGGACACTGCTTTGGCCGAACTGGCCGCCATGCCCGAAGCCGGACAGCCCGCGTTGGCCCCATGGATTGCCAGCGCTAACGCGCGCCGCGATGCCTTGGCCGCCGCGACCGAACTGTCCCAGCAATTGAACACGAATTAAGGATACGCCGATGCTTTGGTCTTTGATTAAGATTGTCCTTTTCATCGCAGCGATTGCGCTTTTGACGCTGGGTGCCGGAATTCTCATGGAAACGGATGGCGGTGTGCGCATTGCCGTGGGTGGAACCGAGTTCAACATGGAGCCGCTGCAGGCCGTGATCGCTGGGGTGCTTCTGGTGATTGCCATCTGGCTGGCGCTGATCGTGTTCGGCTTGATCGTCGCGTTTGTACGCTTTGTGAATGGCGACGAAACTGCGATTTCGCGCTATTTCGACCGCTCGCGCGAGCGCAAGGGGTACGAGGCTTTGGCTGAGGGTATGATGGCAATTGCATCCGGTGAAAGCTCGACCGCGATGTCGAAAGCTGCCCGGGCCGAGAAATATCTGCGCCGCCCTGAACTGACCAACCTTCTGACCGCTCAGGCGGCTGAGATGTCAGGCGACAAACGCAAGGCTGCTCAGGTCTATAAGCGGCTGTTGAAGGATGAACGCACGCAGTTTGTCGGCGTGCGCGGGATCATGAAGCAGAAGCTTGAAGAGGGTGACACCGAAACCGCGATGAAGCTGGCCGAAAAGGCCTTTGCGTTGAAACCGCGTCATACCGAAACGCAGGATGTGCTGCTGGGCCTTCAGGCGCAAAACAACGACTGGGCTGGTGCACGCAAAACGTTGGGGGCCAAGCTGAAGTATGGCACCCTTCCGCGTGATGTACACAAGCGTCGCGACGCGGTTCTGGCTTTGTCCGAGGCCAAAGGCGTGATGAAAGACGGTAACCCTGTCGAAGCCCGTATCGCCGCGATCGAGGCGAACCGCTTGTCGCCGGATCTGGTCCCCGCCGCCGTCATGGCCGCCCGCGGTTATCTTGAGAATGGCAAACCCAAGAATGCAGCGCGCGTGTTGTCCAAAGCATGGGCGGCGCAGCCTCACCCAGATTTGGCCGCTGCCTTTGCAGATATCGCCCCGGATGAGTCACCTGCAGAACGGATCAAACGGTTCCGCGCCCTGACCAAGTATCAGGACGGCAACCCGGAAACCCGGATGCTGGTTGCTGAGCTGAATATCGCAGCCGAGGATTACCCCGCAGCGCGTAAAGCACTGGGCGATTTGCCAGACACGCTGCCAACCCAGCGTGCGCTGACTCTTCTGGCGGCGATCGAACGGGGCGAGGGTGCCTCGGATCACGATGTGCGTTCAGTGTTGGCGCGGGCCGTAACGGCACCGCGAGGGCCGCAATGGGTTTGCGAAAGCTGCAACCATGTGCATGCCGCCTGGCTGCCGGTCTGTAACAACTGCGACGGGTTTGACACTTTGGCGTGGAAACCTGCACCCGAGGCCGAAGGTGCGGTTCCAACCGGGGCCGAGATGCTGCCTTTGGTGGTCGGCGACGCACCTGCGCCCGAGGTCGAGGATATTGAAGAGGTCGCCGAAGAAGCCACTGTTCTGGATGGCGAAGTCGTTAAGGAAGCCGACGATAAGCCGGCCGCATAAAGCTCAAATCAGGCGGCGAAATAATCTTGCCGCCTGATGTATTCCAAACCCGCGTCTAACACATTGGACATCCCACGGATCACCGCAGCCTTTTCACTTGCGCAAAGATCATGTCGGGTCTAAAAACCCCAACGCTGCGGGGTGCATGACGCCCGGCAATATGTGGGCCGCTGTAGCTCAGCTGGTAGAGCACGTCATTCGTAATGATGGGGTCGTAGGTTCAAGTCCTATCAGCGGCACCACTTCCTCAGATCAATGTTGGATCAGGAAATGTCCGGTCGTGAATGGCTGGTCGACGGTTTCGCACGCTGACCTTACTTTGATTTATCGCCCGATTTTTGCGACAGGAAATAGGTGAGCGCCCCAATGACAAGGGCAATCGCCACGCCATATCCAAGCAGATCGCGTTCACCATCCCAGCTGACCACTTGACCCAGAAACAGCACGCCAAGAACGACAATGACCACCGCAATCAGTTTGTTTTTCAGGTCGTCAAGGTTGTTGATCGTCAGCCAGTTTGGAAGCTTTAGGTTTGTGCTGATGAAGAGCTCGTAAAGACCAATCGCGACGATGTAGAACACTGTTCCCAGAAGAAACAGGTCGATGATCTCGATAAACTCAAGCGTCAGCGCCTTGGCAACCTTGCGTGACAACTCGCCCGCTTGGATGGTGCCCAAGATCAATTGAAAGGTGGCCATCAGCCCGTAGACAAGCAACGTGGTCGCCGCCAGAAGTGCGCCGATCACAGCGAAGATGACCAGAAAGCGGCTTGCGCCAAGAAGTTTGCTCATTGTCTGCTCCGTTTGGCTCTGTGTGCGCAGGACCCGGCCAGACGTCAAGCAAAGACTCATGTGAATGCAGGTTTGGTTGCTACAGGGTTATGCCGATGTGTCGGCCCGTCAGTTTACCCGAATAACCTCACCCGCGCGCAGACTTCTTTCCGCATTGCCAACGCGGATCCAGATTTTATCCCCGCGGATGCGCGAGACACGCAGGTTGCTGAGCTTCGTGCCGTTGGTCACTTTTACAATCTGGCCGTTCTCAAGCGCCAGCAAGGCCCATGAGGCGGATCGTGTTTGGAAAACGCCCACAACAGAAACGCGTTTGCTGCCTGCCACAGACACTTCGCTGATGGCGGCAGCTTTAGTTGCTGCTGGTTTGGGTTCGACTTCTTTTGGCTTCTCGGCGACGACCGGGCGCTGGGCCGGACGGGGAAGAGGTTTAAGCGTGTAAATCGGCGTATCTGTCGCACTTTCCGGTGGAGCAGATGGTTCTTGAATAGGCGCGATTTGGGCCGTTTCAGTTGGTCCTTGGGGCGACACAACTATTGGCAGTTCAACACCCTTTTGTTCGGGAAGAGGATCCATCAAAACGCTTGGAAACAAGGTCTCGGCGGTTGTTGGGCCATGCGAGGCCAGACGGTGCGCTGTCGGATCGTTCTGGATCGTTGGGCGGGCTGTCTTGAACAGCGCCGGAGCACCAGAGGCGTCGTCAAACTGCAACGCAGGCAGCAGTTCTGATGTGACGCGGGCCCGTTGATCAGAAAGAGGAACCGAGACATCGTGCAGTGCAGGCGTCGAAAGCTCGAGATCGCCGAGCGATGCAAGAATCTCGGGTGTGGCGACTGAGCGGACGTTTTGCCAATCTGTGCTGCGCGAGATTGGGGTGAAGCTGAAAGCCAGATTTGGCGCAGATGCCACAATGCCCGGGGCCGACAACCCATCTGAAACCGCAAGCACCTGTGCGGGTTCAACAAGGTTAACATACTCGACCTTGGGTGTTGCGGGTGACGTATCCAATTCAGGTTCGGTGGATGAGATTTCCGGAGCTGCGGCTGCGGTCACAGGTTTGGCTGTTATGGTCGCGACCTCGGCTGGGTTTTGGGCCGGGTCAGGTTGCTGGAAGGTCGTCTTGGGGGCTGACGATTCAGGCATCAACAGATTTGAAGCAGCCACGGCAACCGTCAAAAACAGGCATGCCGCCCCGCCAAACACGAAGGCAGTTGAAATCGGAAAATGCCGCTCTTGATACGTACCCATTCGTATAACCCACAAATCATCAACAACTACAATCAGAACTCGCCCGCCCCAAATTGAACGAGAGATTGCACCGAACGAAATTTCACCACAAAATCTCTAAGATGAAATTAAGTCAGAATTTCAGGCAGAATGCGTCGAAACTGCGGGAAAATCAATGATATGGCGGCAATTTCCTTGCAAGGGCTCAGAAGCACTCGCCCAATAGGGGATCTGAGTGCTTGTGTTTTTGCGGTGTTTCCGTATGTCTGAGGGACGATAGTTTAAAGTACAAACTTATAACGAAGATAGGGTATCTTGGGGATGAACTACCTGCCAAAAATGGGCCTTGCGGGCGCCGCTGTGACGCTGATGCTAAGCGGCTGCGTTAGCAACGAGGCGTCCAATAGCCAGACAGAGCCTGCTGCCAAGGCCATGTCGACCACACCAATGCTAACTGGGTCAGTGCGGTATCTTGCCGTTGAAGACGCACAAGATCTGATTGATGCACGTGCGGGCGACTATGATCAGCTGACACGTGAAGCCCGCCAGAACGGCGCCATTGGCGGCGCGTTGCGTGGGGCCTTGCTTGGCCTGATCATCGATGCGGATCCTGCGCTGATCGCAGGCGGTGCCGTGATTGGCGGTATGATCGGTGCGGAAAGCGGTACTCAGGTGGCATCGAACCTGATCCTAGAGCACAAGAACTATTTGATCCGCCGCTGGTCGCTGGAACAAGTTTTGGCGTCAGTTCGGACTGACAGCAAGAACACCCGCTTCGACTTGATCTTGTCCAACAAGATGATGGATGCGGCTAAGGATGCTCCGGCACAGACGGTTGACGCTGACACTGTGGCGCAGTTGGGCGAGTTCAAGAATCACGCCGTTTCGCGTGCGCTGGCGCTGAAAGAGATCCTGCCGATCTATGACGATCAGCCCGATGCGCAGAAACAGTTGGAGCAAGAACTGCGGACCCAGCTTGCCATGATTTCCGAGTTTAACGAGAACCTGCTTCAGTTGGAGGCGCTGACATGACCTTTGCACGTAGTCTAAACGTAGTCTTGGTTGGAGCAGTTCTGACCACAGTAGCGGCCTGTACTCCTCCTACGAAGTTACTGGACGATCCTTGTTCGGCGGCCGAACGCCCCGCGACGCTTGAGAACCTGCTTGAGAACAGCTTTGCCAACGCATACGAGGCCTGTTTGGCAGAAGTGCGTGACGAAGCCGTACAGGAGTTGGAGAACTGATGCGCAGCAAGATCATCCTGATCGGGTTTTGTGCGTTCCTTTCCGCCTGTAGCGCGCAACAGCTACCCTATGAAACAAGTGGGGACTGCACCGAAGGCACGTGCGAGGTATCGCGCGTGGACGTATCGGATCGCCACTGGCTGTATCAATGGTACTATTTCTTGGCGTTCCCGTTCATCCGCGGAACCTGACACAGCTCCAGTTTCAAAGCTTACCGCAGGCAGAGCAAAGGCTCTGCCTGTTTGCGTTTGCGGGCTACAAATGCCCTGAACTTTGCCCCGATGATGTCCCAGAAACAAACAAAGCCTCAGGCGTTTCCGCCTAAGGCTTTGGTTTAAGTGGTGAGCCGTGAAGGATTCGAACCTTCGACCCACTGATTAAAAGTCAGTTGCTCTACCAACTGAGCTAACGGCCCACTCTGTGAGCGCGGTGACTAAAGGGACGGGCGGGCGGGGTCAACCCCATTTTCGAATGAATCTGCACGATCTCTGGCAAAAGTTTTGCCAAGGGCTTATATCGCGGCACATGGCGGATACGCAGACACATATGAATGGCCTTGAGTTCATGAAATGGCATGGGGCGGGCAATGACTTCGTGATGATTGATTCACGGGGGCGCGATGCTGTGGTGACTCGTGATCTGGCCGCTGGTTTGGGCGATCGCAATCGCGGCGTTGGCTTTGATCAGCTGGCCGAGATTCGCAGCTCGGACGTGGCGGATATTGATCTGGATTTCTGGAATTCAGATGGCATTCGGGCCGGGGCGTGTGGAAACGCGACCCGTTGTGTGGCGCGTTATATGATGGAGCAGACCGGCAAGGATGCCCTGACCATCCGTACCTCGCGCGGTGTGCTGGAAGCGCGTGCCGAGGGGGATCTGATTTCTGTGAATATGGGCCAGCCTCAGTTGACGTGGCAGACGGTGCCTTTGTCGCAAGACGTGGATCTGCAGCACCTGCCGCTGGACGGTGATCCCGTCGCCGTTGGTATGGGCAATCCGCATTGCGTGTTCTTTGTCGAGGATGCCGATGCTGTTGACGTCGCTGGCATCGGGCCGGGATTTGAAACCGATCCGCTGTTCCCAGAGGCCACGAATGTAGAATTTGCCGAGATCCGCGCACGGGATGAGATTCGCATGCGCGTCTGGGAGCGTGGCACCGGCATTACACTGGCTTGCGGTTCGGGCGCTTGCGCCACCGCGGTTGCTGCCCATCAGCGCGGTCTGACCGACAAGCGCGTGCGGATGGAGCTGGATGGCGGCTGGCTGACCCTGGATTGGCGCGAGGATGGCGTCTGGATGACCGGCCCCACCGCTTTTGTGTATAGCGGACAGCTGACGCAAGCCTTTCTGAAGGGGCTGTAAGATGGGCGCGAAACCCCCTGTATTTGCGACGCTTGGCTGTCGCCTGAACGCCTATGAGACCGAGGCGATGAAACGCCTGGCAGACGAGGCGGGCGTCGAAGGCGCCGTGGTGGTAAATACCTGCGCAGTAACCGCCGAGGCCGTGCGAAAAGCTCGTCAGGAAATCCGCAAGTTGCGTCGAGAAAACCCAGACGCGAAGGTGATCGTTACCGGCTGTGCCGCCCAGACAGAACCCGAGACGTTCTCTAATATGGACGAGGTCGACGCGGTTATTGGCAACCACGAAAAAATGTCGCCCGAGACATGGGCGGGCCTTGCACCTGACCTGATCGGAGACACCGAGCGTGTGCAGGTCAACGACATCATGTCGGTGACTGAAACCGCCAGCCACCTGATTGATGGGTTTGGAACGCGGTCCCGCGCCTATGTGCAGGTTCAAAACGGCTGCGATCATCGCTGTACGTTCTGCATTATTCCTTATGGCCGTGGAAACTCGCGGTCTGTCCCGGCAGGTGTTGTGGTCGATCAGATCAAGCGTCTTGTGGATCGTGGCTTCAACGAGGTCGTGCTGACCGGCGTGGATCTGACCAGCTGGGGTGCTGACCTGCCCGGAGAGCCTCGTTTGGGCGATCTGGTGATGCGCATCCTGCGACTGGTCCCGGATCTGCCGCGCCTGCGCATCAGTTCGATCGATTCGATTGAAGCGGATGAGAATCTGATGCTGGCCATCGCGTCCGAGCCACGTTTGATGCCGCATCTGCACCTCAGCCTTCAGCACGGTGACGACCTGATTCTGAAGCGGATGAAGCGCCGCCATCTGCGCGACGATGCGATTGCTTTCTGTGAAGAGGCCCGCAAGCTGCGCCCCGGCATCACCTTCGGGGCTGACATTATTGCAGGCTTCCCGACCGAGACCGAAGCGCATTTCGAAAACAGCTTGAAGCTGGTCGAGGACTGCGACCTGACATGGCTGCACGTCTTCCCGTATTCAAAGCGCGAAGGGACGCCGGCGGCGAAAATCCCCAACACAGTGGATAGCAACGTGATCAAAGCGCGCGCGGCGCGTCTGAGAGCGGCCGGGGATGCTCAGGTGCAAAGGCATTTGCAGGCGCAAGTTGGGCAAGAGCATCAGATCTTGATGGAAAATCCGACGATGGGTCGTACCACCCAATTTGCCGAAGTGGTTTTCAGCACCCCACGGGAAGAAGGCGCTTTGGTCACGGCCACGCCAACACGGATCGTAGACAAACAGCTGGTTGTCTGATCACCTGTCCTCAGCACTGCCAGAGGACCCACCATGCACCCCAATCCTGTCTTTCGTCGCAGTCAGCGCGACCAGAACATCGTTTTCGCCCAGACCCGTGCCTTTGGTACACTCTGTGTTGCGGGCGATGCACCGCTTCTGTCGCATATCCCGTTTCTGCTGTCCGATGATGGTACACTGGCCGAGTTTCATCTGGTCCGCTCGAATCCCATCGCGCGGATGGGCGAGTTGAACGCAGCAATCGCCGTCACTGGCCCCGATGGCTATGTCTCGCCCGATTGGTATGGGGCCGCAGATCAGGTGCCCACATGGAACTATGTCGCCGTGCATCTACGCGGGCGGTTGGTGCCGTTGGAACAGGACGCGCTGCATGACATTCTGGTGCGTCAGGCTGCTGCCTATGAGGCTCGGATCGAGGGGAAAGCCCCGTGGACCTTTGATAAGATGACGCCTGAAGCGATCACCAAGATGGAGCGGATGATTGTCCCTATGAAGCTTGAGGTTGAGACGATCGACGGTACATGGAAGCTGGGTCAAAACAAGGACGTTCCGGTGCGCAAAGCAGCGGCGGCGCAGATGCACACAGGCTTTGGGCAAGAGCTTGCCGAAATCGCCAAGCTGATGGGTGATCCGCCTGCGTAAGTGGACATAAGCGCCCGGCATCCCTACATTTCTATGTAAGGAGGATCCTATGGCTTTACCGCTTGCCCCAATTGCAGTTGTTGCACTGCGCTATGGCGCCGTTGCTCTAACCACCTATGCCATCGCCCGTTCGGTTGAACGTGGGCGGCGGGATCAACGTGTGGAAGATGCCTTGGACGAGGCCCCCGAAGGGCTGACCGCGCGGCGCGAGAAATCCGACGAGCACGAGCAGGTGAACGCCACCGCAAGGATGCGTCGCGTGATCCGTTTGGGCGAGAATGGACCGGGGATCGAGATCGACGCCGTTGGGCTCTCGCGCATTCGATTCCGGAAGGTATAAGACATGCAGCTGATCTCGGCCGATCCGTCGCCCTTTGCGCGCAAGGTGCGGGTTTTGATCCATGAAACGGGTCAACAGGATGATGTTGAGCGAATAGACGTCGTGTCGTCACCCACCGCGCCGCACCCGACGGTTACGGCCGCAAACCCCTTGTCTAAAATTCCCGCGCTGATCCGCCCAGATGGGCCTACGCTCTATGACAGCCGAGTTATTACCCGCTTTCTGGATGCGCGGGCTGGTGGAAAACTTTATCCCGACGCAAGAATTTGGGAGGTCCTGACACTGGAAGCCACCGCCGATGCGATTATGGATGCTGGCGTACTGATGGTCTATGAGAACCGCTGCCGCCCCGAAGATATGCAATTCGGTGGTTGGTTAGACGCCCAATGGGGCAAGATTGAAGGCGCGTTGGATGCGCTGAACTCCCGCTGGATGAGCCACCTGTCCGGCCCGCTGGACATGGGCCAGATCGCCGTCGGCTGCGCGCTGGGCTATCTGGACTTCCGCCACGACGCCCGCGGCTGGCGCAAGGGCCGCGACGCGCTGGACGACTGGTTCGCGGTGTTCTGCGAGCGGGAGAGTATGAAGGCAACGAAGCCGGTTTGAGCTAGATGTGCTGAGGGGCACGCACCCTGATCTACCCCTAAACGACTCACGCGTCGGATCGTCGCGCGTCGTTTGATTTAAGTCAGGGGCGCGAAAGTAAACTTGCGCTAATTTATCCCTAACAAACCAGATGTTCGCGCCAACAGTGCAGTTGCAGCATGTTTTCAGGGTCCCATATCCTTGAAAACCACCCCCTGCGTCCCAATGACTTCTGGACTGGGCGCGTTTCCTTAGCTAAACAGCCGCGAAACGGACCGCTTGCAAGGGCGGTCTTAAGTCGTGTCGGTTGCCATATTGCAACCTAGCTAGGGAGATGCGCTCGTGTCACACGCCGACGACCACGAAGGGACCCGCCGGGATTTCCTTTATTATGCGACCGGTGGCGCCGCAGCCGTAACGGCTGGTGCTGCTGTATGGCCGCTCGTCAACCAAATGAACCCCTCTGCCGATGTTCGGGCGCTTAGCTCGATCCGCGTTGATATTGCTGACGTTGCCGTTGGCAGCCAGATCACCGTGAAGTGGCTGGGCAAGCCGGTGTTCATTCGCCGCCGTACTGCGGAAGAAATTGAACAAGCACGTGCGGATAACACCGCTGACAACTTGATCGACGGGTTCGCTCGCAACGACAACCGCTCGGCGGATCTGTCGGCTGACGACCAGAACCGTGCGATGGACGAAGCTGGCGAGTGGTTGGTCATGATGGGTGTGTGTACCCACCTTGGCTGTGTGCCCCTGGGCGACGGCGCTGGCGAGTTCGGCGGCTGGTACTGCCCCTGCCACGGTTCGCACTATGACACCTCGGGCCGTATCCGCAAAGGTCCGGCACCTGAAAACCTGCCCGTTCCCGTCGCCGAGTTCGTCGACGAAACGACGATCAAACTGGGATAAGGGAGGCTTACATGTCTGGAATTCCTCACGATCACTACGAGCCGAAAACCGGCTTTGAAAAGTGGCTGGACGAGCGTCTGCCCATCGTTGGCCTTGCCTATGGCACGCTGATGATCCCCACCCCGAAAAACCTGAACTGGTGGTGGATCTGGGGCATCGTTCTGGCGTTCTGCCTGGTGCTGCAAATCGTCACCGGCATCATTCTGGTGATGCACTATACCCCGCATGTTGATCTGGCCTTTGCCTCGATCGAACACATCATGCGTGACGTGAACGGCGGTCATATGATCCGCTATATCCACATGAACGGTGCATCGCTGTTCTTCTTGGCTGTTTACATCCACATCTTCCGCGGTCTGTTCTATGGCTCGTACAAGGCGCCCCGCGAAGTCACATGGATTGTCGGCATGATCATCTATCTTCTGATGATGGCCACCGGCTTTATGGGCTACGTTCTGCCTTGGGGTCAGATGTCCTTCTGGGGGGCTACGGTTATCACCGGTCTGTTCGGTGCGATCCCGTTCATCGGCGAGCCGTTGCAGACCTTCCTGCTGGGCGGACCTGCTGTGGATAACGCCACGCTGAACCGCTTCTTCTCGTTGCACTATTTGCTGCCCTTCGTGATTGCCGCGCTTGTCGCCGTTCACATCTGGGCCTTCCACACTACGGGCAACAACAACCCGACCGGTGTTGAAGTGCGCCGTGGTTCGAAAGAAGAAGCCAAGAAAGACACCCTGCCTTTCTGGCCCTACTTCGTGATCAAAGATCTGTTCGCGCTGGGTCTGGTTCTGATCGGCTTCTTTGCCATCGTTGGCTTCATGCCGAACTATCTGGGTCACCCCGACAACTATATCGAGGCAAACGCCCTGGCGACGCCCGCACACATCGTTCCGGAATGGTACTTCCTGCCCTTCTACGCGATCCTGCGTGCTTTCACCGCAGACGTTTGGGTTGTGCAGCTGGTCAGCTTCGTGACCGGTGGTATCATCGACGCCAAGTTCTTCGGCGTGCTGGCCATGTTCGGCGCTATCCTTGTGATGGCACTGGCACCTTGGCTGGACACCTCGTCGGTGCGCTCGGGTCAGTATCGCCCGGCCTTCAAATGGTGGTATCGCCTGCTTCTGATCGACTTCGTCGTTCTGATGTGGGTTGGTGCTCAGTCGACTGACGAACCTTACGCCACGATCTCGCTGATCGCGTCGACCTATTGGTTCGCCTACTTCCTTGTCATCCTGCCGCTTCTGGGTCTGTTTGAAAAACCGGCCACACCTCCGGCAACGATCGAGGAAGATTTCAAAGCCCACTATCCCGGCGCAGCCGAGTGAGAGGATCGAAAACAATGATCAAACAACTCACAGCATCCGCAATCATCGCTCTGGGTCTGGCCGCTGGTCCGGCTCAGGCGGCTGGAGACGGCGGTCACGTTCACGATACGGCCTTCTCGTTCGAGGGACCGTTCGGAAAATTCGACAAAGAACAGCTGCGTCGTGGCCTGAAAGTGTACACAGAGGTCTGCTCGGCCTGTCACGGTCTGCGCTACGTACCGCTGCGTACCCTGTCGGACAAAGGTGGCCCCGAGTACACCGAGGACGAAGTGCGCGCCTATGCGGCCGAGAACTTCACCATCTACGATCCGGAACTTGACGACGACCGCGCACGTACGCCGGCTGACTTCTTCCCGACCGTATCGGGTGAAGGCATGGGTCCTGACCTGTCCTTGATGGCGAAAGCCCGCGCGGGTTTCCACGGCCCCTACGGCACCGGCATCAACCAGCTGGTTAAAGGCATGGGTGGCGCTGAGTACATCACAGCTTTCCTGACCGGCTTTAACGGCAAGGAACAGGAAGTCGCTGGCCAGTACCTGAACGGAAACGACGTGTTCCCGGGCGGCTGGACCTCGATGCCTCCGCAGCTGGAAGATGGCTCGGTCGACTATGACGACGGCCACAACAACTCGGCCCACCACTTGGCCGAAGACGTTGCAGCCTTCCTGATGTGGACAGCTGAACCCAAGATGATGGCCCGCAAACAAGCTGGCTTTATCTCGGTCCTGATGCTGGTCCTGCTGACCTCGCTTCTGTACCTGACGAACAAGAAGCTTTGGGCTCCGCACAAGGGCAAGAAATTCGACGCATAAGCGTAGGGTTTTGAGGAAATAGAGAAGGGCGCCGCAAGGCGCCCTTTTTTGTTTGTTGTCGAGGGTGTTGCACATTCCTAGGATGCACTGAAAAACAAACGGCAATTGATTGCATTTCGATATGTTTACAATTTTTAAGAACGCACTTCTCGTGGCTCTTCTTTTTTTGGCCACTCCGGCTTTTGCCAGCGATATTCAACTGGATTGGGAAGCCACAGAACTTGGGTTTTTCGAGGAAGTGAATGATGATGGGATCGTCCTCGATGGGATTGCGGTTTATGTCCCATCCAGCCGTGTTGCGACGAAAGATGACTTTCGACATGTGCTGCCGAGCTTTTGCGAGTCTCATCTAAGTTAGTTCATCGGTACCGCGAAGGAGATGAGTGATATCGATAGTTTTGATCTGCTTAAGTTCCAAATGGATTACTACGGTCCGAAACTAGGAGAGGCGGAGACTTATCTTGCTGTTTCGGTAACTTTTGGTCTTGAGGAAGGTAAGTGCCTTCTTCCCGAAGAGGAATAGATATTAAATCTGCCTGTCGGGTTTATCCCCCCAAATACTCCCGCATCACTTCCGGCGGATTTTCAAACATCTCCTCCGTCGCAACCGGCGCATGGGCCACCCCATCGGCCACCAGCACCACCTGATTGCAGAGCACGCGGGCATCCTGTGGGTCGTGGCTGACCATCAGAAGGGTTGCGCCGGTCTCGTCCAGCAGCGTGCGGACCAGCTCCAGCATTTCCGTTTTCAGCGCGGGACCGAGCGCGCCGAAGGGTTCATCCAGCAGCAGCACCGGGCGGTCGCGTAGAAGCACGCGGGCCAGCGCCACGCGGGCGATTTGACCGCCGGACAGCTGCGCGGGTTTGCGGTCTCCCATCCCGTCCAGACCAACGCGGGTCAGGGCGTTTGCGACTCGGGTGTGGTCATCTTCTGACAACCGCAGGTTCGGACGCAGGCCAAGGCCTACGTTTTGCGTGACGGTCAGGTGCGGGAACAGGTTGTTGTCCTGAAACACCATGCTGATCGGACGCGCTGCGGGGTCTTTGGGCATGGGGTTGCCGTTCCACAGGATCCGCCCCGCATCCAGCGGTTGGAACCCGGCGATGGCCGCCAGCAGCGTCGACTTCCCCGCGCCGGATGGACCAAGCACCGCGACGCGTGCGCCTTGGGGGATCGTTAGGTCGCCAGCAAGGCGAAAGCCGCCCATCTCGATGCGCAGTTGGTCAACGGTCAGCATTCACGCGACCTCCTTTATCAAACAGCCAGAACAGGCCCAGCGAGAGGGTCAGCAGCAGCAGCGCGGCGGCGGCGGCGTCTTCCATCTTATACGCGGCCATAAGACGGAACAGCTGCAAGGGCAGGGTGGCGTTGTCGCCGTCTGCAAACAGTGCAATGACGCCAAGGTCGCCCATCGACAGAGCGGCGGCCAGTCCCAACGCGAATCCCATCGGGCGGCGCAGGCGGGGCAGCCACAGGTGGCGCAGGCGGGTCCAGCCGGTCATGCCCAGCCCGTCTGCCAGCGGGCCGAAGTCGCGTTCCACAGCGGCCAAGGCGGGCACCAGCGCACGCAGGGTGAAAGGCAGGCTGAGGGCAGCGTTCACCACGGCGGTGATGGGCAGCGCAAGGTCCGATGGCTTCACAAAGGGGAAGGTGATGATGAACAGCCCCGTGCCGATCACAAGGGGCGAGGCGGCGATGGTTAGGTAGCCCAATGCCTCGACCACGCGTGAGTTGTGGCGCACGGCGAGGGCGGCGATGGGAAGAGATAGCGCTAGCGTCAAAGCAGCCGAGACGAGAGCGACGATGACGGAGCGGAGGGCCGCGCCGAAAACGACTTGGGGCAGGTGAAAAAGCCGCGGCAGACCATCCAGAACGACCATCGCAAGGGGAAGAAGCAGGAAGGCGGCGGCAAGCGTGATCGCGGCGATGTCTTGCGCCAAAAGAGCGGGACGGTCGTCCCAGCGAGTAACCGCGCGATCCAGCCCTGCGCCCATGTCGGATGGCATGGCGACGCGCAGGGCGATCAGGGCCAGTGCCGCGCCCAAAGCGAACTGCACCAGCGCCAGCAGCGACGCGCGGGTAAGGTCGAAGTCGAAGCGGAAGGCCTCGTAGATTGCGAGCTCTACCGTGGTGGCTTTCGGTCCACCGCCAAGGGCCAGTGCGACGGCGAAGGACGTCAGGCAGATTAGGAAGATGACCAAGAACGCACCCGGCACGACCTCGCGCAGCATGGGGCGTTCCAGCGTGCGGGCGATGTCGGAGGGGCCCATGCCGAGGGAGGCTGCGAGGCGAAAGCGCTCGGACGGGATCGCCAGCCAGCCTTGCAGGATCAGGCGGGTGGCCAGCGGAAGGTTGAAGAACACGTGGGCGAGGATGACGCCGTGATAGCCATAGACGGATATTGGTTCGATCCCGAACAGGCCCAAAACTTGGCTGATTAACCCAGTGCGTCCAAAGACGGCGATTAAACCCAGAATGGCGACGATTACGGGCAGGATAAAGGGGGCACCTAGAAGGGTGATCAGCACGGATCTGCCCAGAAAATTGCGCCGCGCCAAAGCGCGGGCGACTGGGATCGCCAGCAGGATGCTGATCAAAGCCGACGCAGCGGCCTGCCATAGTGTGAACCGAATTGCAGCCCAATCGGCTGGGCCAAGCCTGCCCGCGCCCTCGGCCCGCATCGCAACAGCGATAAGCATACCAAGGGTCAGGCAAACCACCACCCCAAGCGACAAGGCGCCAAGGATGGTGGTAGAGCTTATTTGGACGCGGCGGCGAGCCATTCATCCAGAGCCGGCTTGCGGATCGCCTCGGCCTCTTCTTCCGAGTAGACAAGCGCCTTGGCGGGCACGGGCAGGTTGGCGAAGCCCTCGGGCAGCTTGTCAGCGGCCAGTTTTGACGGGAAGGACCAGTTCGAGGTCGCAATGCCCGACTGGAACTCTTCGCTTAGCACGTAGGCCATGAAGGCGTCGGCCAGTTCGGGCTTGTCGGTGTTCGCGATCTTACCCACCAAGTCAACATACAGATAGTGGCCTTCGTCGAAGATGGCTGCTGACTTTGTCAGGTCTTCTTCGGCGATGATGTGATATGCTGGCGAGGTGACATAGGACAGCACCATGTCGGCTTCACCATCGGTGAACATGCCATAGCTTTCCGACCAGCCTTTGGTTACTGTCAGGATTTTAGGGTTCAGCTTGGCCCATGCCTCGTCCGCTTTGTCGCCATAGATTGATTTGACCCACAGAAGCAGCGCCAGCCCCGAGATCGAGCTGCGCGGGTCTTGGATGACGATCTTGGTGTCGTCGGGCATCGCCAGCAACGCATCAAAGCTGGTCGGCGCGTCCGTGATCTTGGTATTGTCATAGATGAAGGCGGTATAGCTGTAGTCGAACGGCACGAACACGTCGTCGGTCCACTCGACGGGCAGAGTCAGGCCGCTTACATCCAGACCGTGTGGGGCGAACAGACCCGTGGCGCGGGCTTTTGCAGTAACGTCGGTGTTCAGGCCGATCACAATGTCGGCTTCCGTGCGCTCGCCTTCCAGCATCAGGCGGGGCATCACGTCGCCGGTGACGAACTCCAAATCGCAGTCGCACTGGGCTTCAAAGCCTGCCTCGATTGACGGGCCAGGGCCCCATTCGGAAGCGAAGTAATCAGGAGCATAAACTTGCAGTACGGGTTTGTCTGCAGCGGCGGCTGCGGTTGTGGTCAAAGCAAGTCCTGCGACAAATGAAAGGGCTGTCTTCATAGGGTCCTCCATATGCGCCGAACGAAAGGGGGCATTTGGGACATCCAAATCACCTTCCCTCCGCCGGTGTTAGCCGGTTCAGGTTCTACGGGTCCGCGCAGTAGCGCATCTCAGCTGTGGGAACACAGCACCCCGAGGTGCCTTGTCTGTGCCGAATGTTGGACAGAATGGCAAGGAGTTTTGCTGGGACAACAAAAGTGGCTGCGGGGTGCGTTCATGCAAGGTTATGAAAAGAATAGCTATTTATCCTAAGGCCTGTTTCCCAAACTCGTAGAGCCAGCCCCATCGTGATTTAGTTCAAGACCCAATGCATAGCGGCATTGATCTTGACCCTGCCCGAACAATCGGCAATGTGAACGCTAACAAATACCCCCATACCGGAGCTGTCCATGTCGGGCGCAACACAATCTCCCCTTCGTGGGCTTGGCTTTGCCTTCGCGGCCTTCGCAGTTTTTGCAACGCACGATGCCATCATCAAGGCATTGGGCGCGAACTTCGCCGTATTCCAGATCATCTTTTTTGCGATGTTATTTGCCTTTGTGCCCATGTCGATCATGATGTTGGCTGACCGGCAGGTTGACAACTTTCGCCCACATCACCCGTGGCTGATTTTGATCCGTTCGCTGACGTCGGTGATTGCCATGTCCGCGGCGTTTCATGCGTTCACTGTGCTGCCTCTGGCCGAGGTCTATGCGCTTTTGTTTGCCACTCCGCTTCTTATCACCGCCATGTCGGCTTGGCTGTTGGGCGAGCCCGTGCGTGGACAGCGTTGGGCGGCGGTGATCGTCGGTTTGATCGGTGTTTTGATCGTTCTGCGTCCGGGTGTAACTGTCATCACTTTAGGCCACGTTAGTGCCTTGATTGCCGCCTTCTGTTCGGCTTTGGGATCTATCATCATGCGCAAGATTGGAGGCGAGGAACGGACCGCTGTCATGATCCTGTATCCCATGTTGTCATCGATCTTGGCGATGGGGCTGATCTTACCCTTCGTTTACGTCCCGATGGAGTTGACGGATTTTGGCCTTGCCGCAAGCGTTGGCGTCATGTCGGTCTTTGCCCAGATGATGATTATCGGAGCCTATCGTGCGGCCCCCGCTGCCGTTGTGGCGCCGACGCAATACAGCCAGATCTTGTGGGCAACCGCCTTTGGCGCGCTGTTCTTTGACGAACTTCCGGACATTTGGGTTGGTGTTGGTGCTGGCGTGATCATCGCTTCGGGCGTGTTCATCGTTTGGCGGGAAAGCCGTCCATCCGTATCGATCCGCAACCCGATCCTACGCAACCCGAACCCGCGTTATGACGCCGGGCCATCGCCGAAGCCAAAGCATCGCAGGCCCGAACAAAGCTAGACGTCGTCTACTCGGGCGCTTCCCTTTCGTTTCTCCCTTCGCTATCACGCTTGGGAATGAAGGAGCGCACCTATGTCGATGAACAGCTTTGGTCATATTTTCCGTGTCACCACTTGGGGTGAAAGCCACGGACCTGCCCTAGGTGCGACCGTGGACGGGTGCCCCCCCGGCGTGCCGCTTGAGGCCGAGATGTTGCAGGTCTGGCTGGACAAACGACGCCCCGGTCAGAACAAGAACACCACCGCCCGGAACGAGCCCGATCAGGTGCGCATCCTGTCGGGTGTATACGAGGGTCAAACCACTGGCACCCCGATCCAGTTGATGATCGAGAACACCGACCAACGGTCTAAGGACTATGGCGAGATCGAAAAGACCTTCCGCCCGGGTCACGCTGACATCACCTATTGGCAGAAATACGGGATCCGCGATCCGCGCGGCGGGGGCCGGTCTTCGGCCCGTGAAACGGCTGCGCGCGTGGCTGCTGGTGGCGTAGCGCGCGAGGCGCTGAAGGCGTTGGTGCCGGGGCTGGAAATCAAGGGCTATATGACCCAGATGGGCGAAAAGCATCTGGATCGGTCGAAGTTCGATTGGGATGCCATTGATGACAATCCATTCTGGTTGCCGGATGCCAGCGCAGTGCAGGAATGGGAAGACTATCTGCAGTTCCTGCGTGTAAAGGAAAATGACAGCGTCGGTGCTGCGATCGAGGTCGTCGTGCGCGGTGCGCCCGTTGGCCTTGGAGCGCCGGTTTATGCCAAGTTAGACACTGATTTGGCGGCTGCGATGATGTCTATCAACGCCGTAAAAGGCGTCGAGATTGGCGAAGGCATGGCCGCCGCTGGACTGCGCGGCACTGAAAATGCTGACGAGATTTTCCTTGGAAACGACGGCAAGCCCGTCTTTTCGTCTAACCACGCCGGTGGGATTCTGGGTGGAATCTCGTCGGGTCAGGACATTGTTGTGCGTTTCGCAGTGAAGCCGACCAGTTCGATCCTGACACCGCGCCAGTCGATCACTAAAACCGGTGAAGCGATCGAGGTGATCACCAAGGGGCGCCACGATCCTTGCGTGGGCATCCGCGCCGTTCCCGTGGGCGAGGCGATGGCCGCCTGCGTGATCCTTGATCACCTAATGCTGCACCGCGCGCAAATCGGGGAAGGCCCGCGCGGACAGATCGGCTAGGAAATGCCGGGCAAGGCTGCCCGGCAGATTTTGTGCCCCCGGCGGCGATATTTTTGCCAGAAGAGGCTTAGGATGTCGCAGCAGTTAGTGCCGTGTCCATAAGCGCTTGGATGTCAGATTTGGACGTGCCAGCCACGATGCGGCCCAACTCTTTGTCGCCCTTAAGGACAACCAAGGTCGAGCGGCGTGGGATACGCAGGGATTTGGTCAATTCAGATTTGCTGTGTTCATCCCAGTCGACGTCGATAAAGGTGATCGCGTCGTCATAAGCAGGGTTTTCGGCCTTCAGCGCGTTGATCACACGTTCCTGCGCCGCGCAGGTGCCACACCAGCTGGCTTTGAAGTCCAGAAACACCGTTTCCCCGTTTTCCAATGCCTTGCTGACAAGGCCGGGGGCATAGTCCATTGCTCCGGCGCGTGCCAAGGCGGGCACAAGGGATACGGCGGCGGTGAGGGACAGGAAGTCTCGGCGGTTCATAGTGGTCTCCTTTTTCAAAGGGATACAGAGAGGTCATTCAGCCAAGCAGGCAGGTTTTGCACAGCCCAGGCTTCTAAGACGTGGTGAAAGCGAAACAGGATCATCAGGCCGACTGCGACAAAGATCACGCCCATAATGGGCCGCGATTTTTGGGCAATCCGCCGCATTAGAGCCTGTCTGCGCATGATCGCAGCTCGTGCGCCATAGCCCAGCGCGATGATGATTGTGGAAACACCAAGGGCGAAAGCAATCATGATGGCGGCTGCCCATGGGATCGACTTGCCCTGCGACGCCAGAGAGATTGCGCCGCCCAACGTGGGGCCGATGCAGGGGCTCCAAACTGCGCCAAGCAGCATGCCACCAAGGAACTGGCCGGACAGCCCATTTCGATTCACGTCATCTAGCGTCGTGTCGGCTTGTGTAGATACGCCTGCAGTTGCGGTGGCGAAGCGTTCGGACAGCACCGGCGTCATCAAGACCAAGCCAAAGCCCACCATCAGAATGGCGCCTGCTTGCGCGACCATATCTTCGGTCAGGCCAATGGTGTAGCCAAGTACGGTGACCAGAAGGCCCAACGAGACGAAAGATACGCTCATCCCGGCCGCCACAGCCATGGGGCCGAACCGGCTGGCCTGCAACGCAGTCGCCAATACGATGGGCAAGACCGGCAAGACACAGGGGTTGATCAGCGTCAGCAGCCCGGCAAGGTATCCAAAGACAAGTTCCATGTTTGAAATGTTCCGGATATCGCGCGGAAAGTCATCTCACGAAGCGGGCGCGCGGCTTCACGTCTCTGTGGGTTTTTGTTTCGAAAGCTGCACGGCAAGGATGCCGACCGTGATGATGGCGACGCCGATGAAGTCCATCAGGCTAAGCGCTTCGCCCAGCAAAAGCCACGCAATGGCGACGCCGAAAAACGGGTTTAGAAAGTGGAACGTGGCGGCTTTGACAGCTCCGATCCGACCCACCAGCGCGAACCAGATCCATGTGGCCAGCAGACCAGGAACAATGACTGTATAGCTGAACGCCGCCCCAAGGCGCAGGCTGGGTGTGAAAGTCGGATCCTCTAGGAAAAGGGCTGTGATGAACAATGCGGCTGCGCCTACGAACATTTGTAGCCCAACGATCATTATCAGATTTCCACCAGAAGATGCGGTGCGCACCGACAAGGTGGCCACGGTCAAAGCAGCAGCAGCCACGAAGCAAAAGATAACGCCTGTGATGTCCACGCCACCCGACAGCCGGGACCCCATGATCAGAGCTACGCCGACGACGCCGGCAAACAAACCCGCTACAGCCAACGGGCGCAGGCGGTCGCCCAAAAGGATCCACCCGGCGAAGGCCACCATTAGCGGCATGGTGGACGCGATGATCGAGGCAAGCCCCGCCTCGACCCACTGCATTGCCACGAAATTCAGGCCCAAATACAGCGCGTTTTGGCAAAGACCGAAGATGATGACTGCACGCCACTGGTTCCGCGAAAGCTGCCAATTTTGCCCCAATGCACGCGCGATGATGACACCCAGCAAGCCCGAGATTAGGAACCTAAGCGCTAAGGAATAAAGCGGAGGCGCGTCGGACACGATAATCCGCGCCGACGTAAAGGCCGAGCTCCACATAAGGGCAAATGCCAGCCCCATAAAGATAGCGCGTAGATCCATGTCATCTCCAAAAGAAAAGGGCCGCCAATTTGGCGACCCTTTCCGAATTCTGGAAGCGGGGCAAGACCCCTTGTGACCAGATCAGCCGTTTACGCTGTCTTTCAGCGCTTTGGCGATGGTCATTTTCACAACCTTGTCGGCTTCTTTCTGGATCTGCTCGCCGGTGGCAGGGTTGCGCACCATGCGTGCCGGACGCTCGCGGCAATAGATTTTGCCAACGCCGGGCAGGGTCACAGCGCCACCACCCGACACTTCTTTGGTGATGATGTTGATGATACCTTCCAGGGCACCAGCAGCGGACTTCTTGTCCGAATCCATTTCTTCAGCCAGAGCGGCAACAAGTTGGGTCTTGGTCATCGGTTTCGACATGTATAACACTCCTCACAATAGCCCATTTGTTGGGCTTCATTGCGGGCATTTAACTGTATGTAGAGGGGCGACACAATCGTTTGTTGCCCCTATTTTCCTAGGAAATTGCGCTTTTTCGCCAAAAAATGGCATGACTTCCCCTGCGTCAGGTTGGAAATTGCCGACAAAGGTCGATTTGGCTCGGCTTTACAGGAATGCGGTTTCGTCGAAACTGCGCAACTTCCGGCTGTGAATCCGTTCGATCGGCATGTCGCGCAGGGTCTCCATCGCGTGGATCCCGATCTGCAAATGTCGTGCCACCTGCGTTTTGTAAAAGTCCGACGCCATGCCGGGCAGTTTTAGCTCTCCGTGCAGGGGTTTGTCAGACACACAAAGAAGCGTGCCATAGGGAACGCGGAAGCGGAAACCGTTTGCCGCGATGGTGGCGCTTTCCATGTCCAGTGCGATTGCGCGGGATTGCGACAGCCGCTGAACCGGTCCGCGCTGATCGCGCAGTTCCCAGTTGCGGTTATCCAAGGTCGCAACGGTGCCGGTCCGCATGATCCGTTTCAGCTCATAGCCTTCGTACTCGGTCACTTTTGCCACGGCCTGTTCCAACGCGATCTGGATTTCTGCCAATGGCGGGATCGGCACCCAAATCGGCAAGTCGTCATCCAACACCTTGTCTTCGCGCAGATAGGCATGGGCCAGCACAAAATCTCCAAGCCGCTGGCTGTTGCGCAGTCCTGCGCAGTGCCCGACCATCAGCCATGCATGAGGGCGCAAAACGGCGATGTGATCGGTGGCGGTTTTGGCATTTGACGGGCCAACTCCGATGTTAACCAACGTGATGCCAGATCCGTCCGCACGGGTCAGATGATAGCTGGGCATTTGCGGTAGTTTGGCCGGAACAGTTAGTTCTTCATCAGATTTCGTGATCCGATGGTATCCCGGGCCGACGAAGGCCTCGTACCCGCTGTCGGGATCGGCCAACATCTGGCGGGCATAGGCTTCGAACTCCTCGACATAGAACTGATAGTTGGTGAACAGAACGTGGTTCTGAAAATCCTCGGGCATGGTCGCGGTGTAATGCGACAAGCGGGCGAGCGAATAATCCACGCGCTGGGCGGTGAACGGCGCAAGGGGGGCGACATCTTCGTCATCCAGTTCGACCACACCGTTTACGATGTCATCATTCGTGGTCGACAGGTCCGGCACGTCAAAGACATCACGCAGCGGATAGGTCATCGCCCCTTCCTGAGGGACGGTGATGTCTGGGTTGCGCGACACGGCGAAATGCACGGGAATCGGCGTGTTCGAAAAGCCTACTTGCACCGGAACGCCGTGGTTCCGCATCAACAGCGTGATCTGCTGGACCAGATAGTTTTCAAACAGGTCGGGGCGCGTGATCGTGCTGGCATAAGTGCCGGGGGCCGAGACGTGGCCGAAACTTAACCGGCTATCGCCTTGCGCGTGGCTGGTCGTGGTCAGGCGGATCTCGGGGTAAAACGCACGGAACCGGCTGGGTGGCTGCGCACCGCTGGCGTTTTGCTCAAACGTCTCACACAGAAAAGTGCAGGCCTTTTCATAAAGCGATTTCAGCTCGTCCACCGCGGCTTTGGGGTCGGTAAAGACCTGATAGGCACCCCCTTCGGGGCTGACCACGGGAATAGAGGGTGCGCTAGGGGTCATTAATTTTCCTTCAACAAATCGGTCAGTTCGAATTTCGTCACATCCACCAATCCCAGATCAGAGATCCGTAACTCGGGTATGACGACTAAGGCCAAGAAACTGTGTTGGATCGAGGCATTATTCAAGGTGCAACCACAGGCCTCCATCGCGTCAATGATGCTTTTGGCCTTTATGGCGACCTCGGTTGCGGGGGCGTCAGACATCAGACCCGCGACGGGAAGTTCGACCAAAGCCAGCTCTTTTCCGTCTTGATAGACACACATACCGCCGCCTACCTCGGCCAGTCGGTTGGCGGCCAGCGCCATATCGTCATGCGAGGTTCCGACGACGATCATATGGTGACTGTCATGCGCAACGGTCGATGCCATCGCCATCTGGCCTGTGTAACCAAACCCGTTTACGAACCCATTGACCACGCCGCCGGTGCCTTTGTGGCGTTCGACCAAGGCAACCTGTGCCACGTCCTGTGTTTCGTCCGTCTGAACGATGCCGTCCGAAACCGAAAGGTCCCGTTTAAGAGCTTTCGTGGGGGCTTGGTTCTCAACAATGCCGATCACTTTCGCGGTAACCGAATTTGCCCCCTCGGGCGCTTCCACGATGAAGTCATCCGGCACGATGGTCTTGCCCATATGCATGGTTTTTTTCGCGTGTGCGGGCCATTCCAGATGGGGGCAATCGATAGTGATCTTCCCGCCCTCGGCGACGCTGATGCCACGGGCAAACACGTGGTTGATCGGCAGGGCGGTCAGATCATCGGTAAAGATCACATCGGCGCGTCTTCCGGGTGTAATAGAACCTAGTTCACGCTCTAATCCGAAATGCGTTGCCGTATTGATCGTCGCCATTTGCAACGCGACCAAGGGGTCACAGCCATAGCTAATCGCATAGCGCAGAGCGCGATTTACGTGGCCTTCCTCGACCAACGTACCCGAGTGGCAATCATCGGTGCAGATAATGAAATTGCGCGGATCCAGACCCTTTTCGGTCACAGCGGTGATCTGCTTTTCGACATCAAACCATGCGGATCCCAACCGCATCATCGACCGCATCCCCTGACGGACACGGGCAATGGCGTCGGCTTCGCATGTGCCTTCATGGTCATCCGCAGGTCCGCCAGCCGCATAGGCGTGGAAATTCGGGCCAAGATCGGGGCTGGCATAGTGCCCACCGATGGTTTTCCCAGCGTTCTGGGTCGCCGCCATTTCTGCCAGCATCTTGGGATCGCCATGGATCACGCCGGGGAAGTTCATCATTTCGCCCAACCCGATGATGCCGGGCCACGTCATCGCCTCGGCCACGTCTTCAGGGGTGATCTCGAAACCGGTCGTTTCCAACCCCGGTGCAGAAGGCGCGCAGGATGGCATCTGCGTATAGATGTTTATGGGCTGGATCAGAGCCTCATCATGCATCAACCGAACACCCTCCAACCCCAGCACATTCGCAATCTCATGCGGATCGGTGAACATGGTCGTGGTGCCGTGCGGAATGACCGCGCGGGCGAATTCGGCAGGTGTCAGCATCCCGCTTTCGATATGCATATGCCCGTCGCACAGGCCGGGGATCAGGTATTGCCCACCCGCGTCGATCACCTGTGTATCTGGGCCAATGCAATGGCCGACATCCGGGCCGACATAAGCAAATCGCCCATCGGCGATGGCGACCTGCCAGCCCAGAACCTCGCGCGTGTGCACATTCACCACACGTCCGCCTTGAATTACAGTGTCTGCTGCATCGCGCCCTGCGGCGACGGCAATCAACCGCGTCGCACTCTCGGGCCAAGATTTAAGAATTGGTCTTTCCATGGATCAATTGTTCCGAATTCCGCTGTTAGCGCAACCCCTTATCAGGCTCTGGCAACTTTGCGCTTTTAAATCGTGCGTGCGCAGCGATACTGCGCGCATGGAAAAGACACTGTTTGTATTCGGATACGGCTATTCGGCGCGCGCATTGGCAGCCGAATTGGCTGGAGATTTCACTGTAATTGGCACCTCGCGCGAGGCGGGGCCGGATGTGATCCAATGGCCGGGTGCGGATATTTCCGAGCCGCTATCTCAGGCGACGCATCTTCTGATCTCGGCCGGTCCGGACGGAGACGGTGACCCCGTACTGCGCCAGGTTAGAGACGAAATTGCAGCCCTTGCCCCGCAGCTTCAGTGGGTGGGCTATTTGTCGACAACTGGTGTTTACGGCGACCATCAGGGTGGTTGGGTCGATGAAGACACACCCCTTGCTCCGTCCACGCGACGTGGCAAGTTGCGTGTGCAGGCCGAAGCGGAATGGCAAGTATTGGCCGATGAGGTCGGATTGCCGCTGCACATCTTTCGACTGGCCGGAATCTATGGCCCCGGACGCGGTCCGTTCTCGAAGGTGCGCAAGGGGACCGCGCGGCGGATCATCAAGAAAGATCAGGTGTTTTCCCGCATCCATGTCGCGGATATCGCGCAGGTGTTGGCGGCCTCGATCGCACAGCCTAATCCGGGGCGCATCTATAACCTTTGCGACGACAACGCGGCCCCGCCTGAAGATGTTCTTGCCTATGCGGCCGAGCTTCTGGGTCTGCCGATCCCACCCGCCGAGGATTTCGAGACTGCCGAGATGACCCCAATGGCACGCAGCTTTTATGCGGAATCGAAACGGGTGCGGAACGACCGGATCAAGGACGAGCTGGGCGTGCAACTCCGCTTCCCGACCTATCAGGATGGGTTAAAGGCTTTGCTGAATGCCTAGGGTTAGACCCGTTTTTGTAGAACTATGTAACGCCAAGAACGTCTAAAACCTTGGCCTCGATGTCCTTGGCCGACAGCTTGGCTTCCTCGTACATTTTTGCAGGCGACGCGTGGTCGATGAACGTGTCGGGCAATACCATGGAACGGAACTTGAGGCCGGTGTCGAATACCCCTTCTTCGGCCAGAAGTTGCGCCACATGACTTCCGAACCCGCCAATTGCACCCTCTTCGATCGTGATCAGGGCTTCGTGGTTCTTTGCTAGTGAAAGGATCAGCTCGCGATCCAGCGGTTTGGCGAAACGGGCGTCGGCAACCGTGGGCGTGATACCGTGGGCGGCAAGCGCCTCGGCGGCGACCTCGACCTCGGACAAGCGGGTGCCGAAGGACAGGATTGCTACGCGCGCGCCTTCGCGGATCACGCGGCCCTTGCCGATCTCTAGCACCTCGCCCTTCGCTGGCAGCTCAACACCCACACCTTCACCGCGTGGATAGCGGAAAGCGGATGGCCGGTCGTTGATCGAATGGGCTGTCGCGATCATGTGCATCAGCTCGGCCTCGTTTGCAGCGGCCATCACCACGATATCGGGCAAGTTGGCCAGATAGGCGATGTCGAACGACCCCGCATGGGTCGCGCCATCGGCACCTACCAGACCGGCACGGTCGATGGCAAAGCGCACGGGCAGGCGTTGGACGACCACGTCATGTACGACCTGATCGTATCCGCGTTGCAAGAATGTCGAGTAGATTGCGCAGAAAGGCTTCATCCCACCAGCCGCCAGCGCCGCCGAAAAGGTCACGCCGTGCTGTTCCGCAATCCCTACGTCAAAGCAGCGCGAGGGATAGCGTTCCGCCATCAGGTTCAACCCTGTCCCATCTTGCATTGCCGCCGTGATCGCACAAACCTTGTCGTCTTCGGCAGCAAGGCGCACCAGCTCGTCTCCGAAAACAGTGGAATAGCTAGGCGCGTTGGGGTGCGACTTATGTTGCTTGCCGCTGGCCACATCGAATTTTGCGGTGGCGTGACCCCGGTCGCGGGCGGCTTCGGCGGGCGCATAGCCCTTACCCTTCTGGGTGAGCGCATGGATCAGCACCGGGCCCGTCGCATGATCATGAACCGAGCGCAGGACGGATAGCAGGCTGCCCATGTCATGACCATCAATAGGACCGATATAGGAGAAACCCAGTTCCTCAAACAAATTGCCGCCGCTGGTCATGGACTTGACCATTTCCTTGGCCCGCTGTGCGCCCTTTTGGACGGGTTCGGGCATCAAGCTCAGCGCGTCTATGGCGGCGGCCCTAAGGTCTGCCAGCGGCTCGGATGCGTACCTGCGGCTGAGATAGCTGGACAGGGCCCCAACCGGACGGTCAATCGACATTTCATTGTCGTTCAGGATCACAATCAAGCGGCGGTTCAAGTGGCCTGCATTGTTCATGGCTTCGAACGCCATGCCTGCCGACATGGCCCCATCGCCAATCACGGCCACGGCGTCGCCGATTTCGGCCTCGGGCGTGCCGCCTAAATCGCGCGCGACCGTAAAGCCAAGCGCAGCCGAGATCGAGGTCGAGCTATGTCCCGCCCCGAACGGATCAAACGGGCTTTCCGAGCGCTTGGTGAAGCCTGATAATCCGCCTTTGCGACGCAAAGTACGGATGCGGTCGCGGCGACCGGTCAGGATTTTATGCGGATAGCATTGGTGGCCCACGTCCCAGACGATCCGGTCCTTCGGGGCGTCGAATACGGCGTGCAGCGCCACGGTCAGTTCCACAACACCCAGACCCGCGCCCAGATGCCCGCCGGTTTCCGACACGGCCGAGATCGTCTCGGCCCGGACCTCGTGCGCCAGCTGAACCAGCTCGCGGTCCGACAGAGATTTCATGTCAGCGGGAACGGTTACGCGATCCAGAAGGGGTGTGAGGGGTCTGTCGGCCATATAAACCTCGGTTGCGGTGCGGCTACCTATCGCGTTGGATAACGAAGCGTGCGGCCTCTCGCAATGTTTCGGCATCCTGACAATAGGGGGAAAGCGCGTCGCAGGCTTCATCTACAAGGTCTTTCGCGCGGGTCTTTGCCGCCTCCAGCCCCAGAAGCGAAACGAAGGTCGCCTTGCCCGCATCCGCGTCTTTGCCCACGGCCTTACCGACAGCGGCGGCATCGCCTTCGATGTCCAGAATGTCATCGGCGATCTGGAAAGCCAGCCCAATTGCAGTGGAATAGAGCCGCAATGGCGTGACATCAGCACCAGCCAAAACGGCCCCCGCTTCACCCGACCAACGGATCAGTGCGCCAGTTTTTCCGGCCTGAAGCTCGGTGATCTGGTCCAAGGTCAGCGGTATCTCGGCGGTTTCTGCAGCGATATCCAGAGCCTGTCCATGCACCATGCCCGATTGCCCGGCGGCAATCGCCATGGAGCGGACCAGAGGCACGCGTGCGTCGCCCACATCGTCATGCGTTAGCAGTTCAAACGCCAGCGTTTGCAGCGCGTCGCCGACCAGAACGGCGGTTGCCTCGTCCCATTTCTTGTGCACGGTGGGCAGCCCGCGGCGCAGGTCGTCATTATCCATACAGGGCATGTCATCATGGACCAGCGAATAGGCGTGGATCGCCTCGATCGCGGCGGCGGGCCACAGTGCGCGGGCCTCAGACACGCCGTGAATCCGAGCACCTTCCATAACCAAAAATGCGCGCAATCCTTTGCCGCCAGCAGTGGCATAGCGCATGGGTTCAGCCAAGGCACCCTTGTCGGAAATCGCTGCGTGCAGATGCGCCCGCGCGGCGCGCGCGGTGTCTTCCAGACGTGTCTTGAACATTTACAGCCCTTCGACCGGGGCCGTCCCCGCAGGCGTGCCGTTCTGATCCAGAGTGATGGCGGCGACCTTTTCTTCGGCCTCTTTCAGTTTGGTTTCGCAGCGTGCCTTAAGTTCGGCCCCGCGTTCATACAGCTTGATTGAATCCTCAAGCGCCACGTCGCCGCGCTCTAGTTGGCCAACGACGGTTTCAAGTTCTCGCATGGCCTCTTCAAAGGACATTTCGTTTACCGGTTTGTCGCTCATGCGCCGCGCTCCATCATCACGTTGATATAGGCCCCGACGCTGTCGCCAAGGGCCTCCAGATCATAGCCGCCCTCAAGCGACGATACCACCCGCCCGTCACAGCATTTATCCGCCAGATCGCAAATGCGATGGGCAAGCCATGCGAAATCCTCGGTCTCCCAATGCAGATTTGCCAGCGGGTCGCGTCTGTGGGCATCAAATCCGGCGGACACCAGCACAAGTTGGGGGATATAGGGCTCGATCTCTTCGGTCAGTACGCGCTCCCAAACTTCGCGCATTTCGGACCCATCGGTTTCGGCGCGCAGGGGAAGATTGATCACCTGCCCAAATGCGCCCTTTTGGTGGATGCCGCCCGTGCCGGGGTAAAGGGGCATCTGATGCGACGATACGAACCGCACCCGGCTTTCATGCCACAGCACGTCCTGCGTGCCGTTGCCGTGGTGAACATCGAAATCCAGAACTGCGACACGGTCCAGCCCGTGAGTGTTGGCCGCATGAATGGCAGCAATTGCGACGGTCGAGAACAGGCAAAACCCCATCGGCGTGGCTTTCTCGGCGTGGTGGCCGGGGGGACGGCAGGCGATGAAGGCGTTCTGCGCTTCGCCGGATATCACGCGGTCCACGGCGTCGATGTTGCCTCCGATCGCACGCCGGGCGGCCTCGAACGAACCGGGGGCCATGAAGGTATCACCATCCAACTGCGCCCATCCCTCGGTCGGTTGTGCGTTTTCGATCCGTTCAAAATACGCACGCGAATGGCCAAGGCGCACTTGATCCAGCGTCGCAATGGGCGGATCACGGCGGACGAGAGACTGAAACTGAGGCGCGGATAGGGCGGTTTCAATCGCCTCTAGCCGGGCCACTTGCTCGGGATGGCCGGGTGGTGTGATGTGGTCGAAGCTGACCGGATGGGTGTAAAGCAGCGTTGTCATGGCGCGACGCTAGGGCAATACTGACCCAACAACAAGGAGGTTCCGATGCGCTGGATTATACCGTTTATGATGGCCGCATCTTCGGCGATTGCCGAAGGGTTTTCGACGCAAGTCAGTGGCGATTTCAACGCGGATGGGATTGCCGATCACGCGGCGCTGGTTGAATTCGGTGATAGTGGCGAGGCTGACTTGCTGCTGAAACTTGGCGATGGTGACCAAACCATCTGGGTGCAAAACATCGTCTGGGTCGGAGGGATCGGCCAACAACCGTCCTTGACCGTCACCCCGCGTGGATCGTTGCAGGTAATGTCCCATAACAGCGCGATTGGGCGCAATCGGTGGGAGCAGGTCCACACCCTTGCTTGGCGCAACGGCGCGATGCGCGTCGCGGGCTATACCTATCGTTGGTATGACACGCTGAACCTAGACGATAGCGGCAGTTGTGACCTAAACCTTCTGTCAGGGAAGGGTGAGGTGTCCAAAGGGCGAGAAGATGAGACACGGATGATCTCGGTCTCGATTCCGGCTTATGCGGTACAGGATTGGATCTATGACGTGCCGCCGGAATGTGCGGCGCTTTTCGATTAACCGAATATTAATCGGGCGCCAGCATATACCCAGCACCGCGTACCGTTTGCAGGTATCGCGGTTGTTTAGGGTCACTTTCCAGCTTGCGACGCAGGCGCGTGATCTGAACATCCACGGCGCGTTCCTGCGCTTGCCCCTGATCGCGCCCCAGCTGTTCCACCAATGACGCCCGGCTGACCGGTTCGGCCGGAGTGGCCGAGAAGATCTTCATCAACTGGCTTTCCGTGGCGGTCAGACGCACCAAGGTGTCGCCCTGCCACAGCTCTCCCCGTTCGACATCATAGGTTTTGTCGCCCAGCGTCAGGGATTTCGGGCTTTGATCCTCGGTCGTGGCGGGCACTCGTCGCAGGATGGCGTTGATCCTGAGCAGCAGTTCTTTCGGCTCAAATGGTTTCGCCAGATAGTCATCTGCACCAGCCTCAAGCCCTTTGATGCGGTCCTCGGTCTCGCCCTTGGCAGTCAGAAGCAGGATCGGCGTGGTCAGGGTCTCGCGCAGGGATCGGGTCAGACTGATCCCGTCCTCGCCCGGCATCATTACATCCGTCACAATCAGATCGAAATCCAACCCGGCCAACAAGCGGCGGGCATGGGCAGCGTCACGGGCGGCGCTGACCCAAAATCCATTGCGCACCAGAAACTTCTGCAACAGGCCGCGAATGCGTTCGTCGTCGTCGATGATCAAAAGGTGGGCTTCAGGGGCATCAGTCACGGGCGCTCTCCTTCATACGGGTGAAATGGCGCTGCAAATCCGGGTCCATCATAGCTTCCAGCACGGTGCGAAAGCCCTGCACGGCTTCGGGTCCGGCTTCACGATAGGCCTGACGCATGCGTTCGCGCTGGGCATTGGACAGTTCCGTTTCCAGTGCCGTCCCCTTGTCGGTCAGAAACAAATTCCGTTCCCGCTTGTCGCGTGTACCAACACGGCTTTCCACCAGTTCGTCTTCGATCAATGTGCGCAACACCCGGTTCAGCGATTGTTTGGTCACGCCCAAAATCGACAGAAGGTTGTTCACCGTCGTCCCCGGAGCCCGGCTGATGAAATGCAGTGCACGGTGATGGGCGCGGCCATAGCCGTATTTGTTCAGAATGCGATCTGGATCCGCAGTAAACCCGCGATAGGCAAAGAACATTGCCTCGATACCCTTGCGCAGCTGCTCGTCTGTCAGAAACAGAAGGCTTTGCCCGCTGGGAGACTGCCGTTCACTCATGACGCCCTCATCACAAAAAATGTTACAGTCACCAGTTTTATGTCAGTGTTGTTGACTTTCCAAGAATCAATTGTTAGCGATCTGCGGATTTCGCGAAATATTATGTCCGAAGCGGACGGATATTACGCAACAATTGCAAAAATGCCGCGGAATGATCCCGTGGCTCAAACTGGAAAGGACGGTAACATGAGCGGATATGATGATCGCGACGGCAAGATCTGGATGGATGGCCAATTGGTCGAATGGCGCGATGCGAACGTCCACATTCTAAGCCATGCGTTGCACTATGCTTCGTCTGTGTTTGAAGGCGAGCGTCTGTATGACGGCAAGATCTTCCTCAGCCGTAAGCATTCAGAGCGCCTTCTGAAATCGGGCGAAATGATGGATATGCCCATCCCCTATTCGGTGGACGAGATCGAGGCTGCCAAACAAGCGGTTGTCGAGGCAAATGGCCTGACCAACGCCTATGTGCGCGTTGTTGCGTGGCGTGGGGCCGGGGAAGATATGGGTGTCAGTTCCGCCAAGAACCCGGTTCGTATGGCCGTGGCTGCGTGGGCTTGGGGCGATTACTATGGTGACGCCAAGATGAAAGGCGCCAAGCTGGACATCGCCAAGTGGAAACGCCCGTCGCCCGAAACCATCCCGACCGCTGCCAAAGCCGCTGGTCTTTACATGATCTGCACCATGTCCAAACACGCGGCCGAGGCCAAAGGTTGTTCCGATGCGCTGTTCATGGACTATCGCGGCTATGTGGCCGAGGCGACCGGCGCCAACGTCTTCTTCGTAAAAGATGGCGAGGTTCATACGCCCATTCCTGACGCGATCTTGAACGGCCTGACCCGTCAGACCGTCATCGGAATGCTTAAAGAAAAAGGCGTTACCGTTCATGAACGCCACATCATGCCCGAAGAGCTGGTCGATTTCGAACAGTGCTGGCTGACTGGATCAGCGGCTGAGGTCACGCCCGTTGGCCAGATTGGCGAATACACATTCGAGGTAGGCGCTCTGACCCGCGACATCGCGGAAAGCTACGAAAAGCTTGTCAGAAGCTAACACTTCTTAACGTCTTGTGAACGCCCGGCCCTTAGCATGTTGTTGCTGTAAGGGGATCGGGCGTTTTGCTGTCCAGAAATCTTAAAATTCTGATCGCGATTGTTCTGGTTGTGGTTCTGCCCAGTGCGGCGGCTTTGAGCTGGTATTGGGTCACCAAGGATCCGACGGTCCGGCCGTTGGGCATCACCAAGCAGGCTCTCGACGCGCGTGGCGCGGAAGTGGGTTCGGCGTTGACGATCGTGATCCGCTTTGACCCTGAAGAAGACAAGATTGCCAGCAAGGATCTGGGCGAGAGAATTGTAAACGCACTTGAAGCGAAAGGAGTCACGGGCGAGTTCAAGCTGTACCCTGCTTTGGGGCAAAAGATGAACGTGACCTATCTGATTGGGGCGTCATCCATCGGGCCATATCCTGCGTCAAGCGCATCGTCTGGCGTTAATGCCGCAGCGGCGGCCTATCACATGATTGTACCTACAAACGCGTCTAACAACTAAAGCGTCTGAAGCTGCGCTTTGGCCCAACGCGCAGCATCTGCGACCACCGGGTCTGGATCATGTAAATGAGGCTCTAAACCAGCCAAAAACATCCCATTACCTGAATTTCCAACCGCATATAGCACGTTCCGCAGGAACCGATTCCGCCCGATGCGTTTGATCGGACTACCCGAGAACTTTTCGCGGAAACGGGCATCGTCCAGCACCATCAGCTCGGCCAATTTAGGGGCAAGAAGATCTTCGCGCGCCGCATAGCGTATTTCCTGTGCCTCGGCGGCGAACTTGTTCCACGGGCAGGCTGCAAGGCAATCATCGCAACCATAGATGCGATTGCCCAGCTTTGATCGCAGCTTTTCGTCCACCGGGCCTTTGTGCTCGATCGTCAGATAGGAAATGCAACGCCGCGCATCCAGTTGGAACGGGGCGGGAAAGGCGTCGGTCGGACAGGCGTCCAGACAGGCGGTGCAAGTCCCACAATTCTCGCGCCCCGGCTCATCCACGGGCAGCTCAAGCGTGGTGAAGATCGCGCCCAGAAAGAACCAGTTTCCAAGCTCGCGCGAGAGCAGATTGGTGTGCTTGCCCTGCCAGCCCAAGCCGGCGGCAGCCCCAAGGGGTTTTTCCATCACCGGGGCGGTATCGACAAAGACCTTAATCTCTCCCCCAAAACGGTCGATCATCCAGCGCCCTACACGCTTCAACCGCTTCTTCACGATGTCATGATAGTCTCTATTTTGTGCATAAACGCTGATTGCGGCCCGATCTGGGCGCCCAACAATCTCCATCGGATCGTGATCTGGCGTATAGGGTTCGGCCAGCATGATCACTGACCGTGCCTCTGACCACAAAGCCGCGGGATTTCCGCGCCAATGCATCCGATCTTGCATCCAGCCCATATCGCCGTGCCGACCCTCGGCCACGAACTGCTCAAGCCGCGCGGCGATCTCGGGTACGGCGTCGGGCCGACACACCCGTGCCATCGCAAAGCCCTCGGCCTGCGCCTGCGCTGCGATCTCGGCCTTGCGTGATGCGCTGTCTTCAGGAGGGGGGGCGCGGCGCGGTTTGCCGCCGCGTTGGTTCAAAAGTCCAGATCCGCGTAATGCGCAGGCTGGGGGAAACCGGGGATCTGGTCGGCAAGGATTGATCGGAACGCGGGCCGTGATTTAATCTTGGCGTACCAGTCCCGCACATTCGCGTTCCGGTTCCAATCCACGTCACTGATATAGTCCAGCGATGACAGATGTGCAGCAGCCGCGAAATCGGCCAAGGACATTGCGTTCCCGGCCAGCCAGCGTCGCTGATCCAACAGCCAGCCCATGTAATCCAGATGGTACTTTATTGCTTTCGCGCCCGCTTTCACGTTCTTACTTTCTGGATACCCGGTGCCCATGACCTTCTTGTTTACCCGCTCATAGAGCAGGTTCGAGGTCACTTCGTTATGGAACTTGTCGTCAAACCAACTGACCAAGCGGCGCACCTCGTACCGACCTTCAGGGTCACGAGGTAGCAGCGCCGGCTCGGGGTACTTCTCTTCCAGGTATTCGCAGATCGGCGCACTTTCAGTCAGAAGCTGCCCTTCGATCTTCAGGATCGGCACCTTACCCGCCGGATTGCGGCGCAGGAACTCGGGGCTACGTTCCCAATATCGTTCTTCGACAAGTTCGACCTCGACCTTCTTTTCGGCGAGGGACAGCCGCACCTTGCGGCAGAACGGAGAGAGAGGAACGTGAAAAAGGCGATTCATGTGCAACTTTTGATCTTTGGCTATGCCCCGTATTGCCCCGAACCGGGCTTGGGATCAATCCTCGAAGCAGCTTGAGCGCCCATCCGCGCGGATCGTGGCCGCTCCATCCACGATGGATTGCGCCCGTTTGCGTACAAAAGGTGATGGGCGAGACGCAGATCGTTCCTTGGGATTGGGCAACAGGGCCGCCAACCTTGCGGCCTGCGTGGCGGTTAACTTTTCAGGTTCGACGCCGAAATAGTGATGCGCGGCGGCTTCAACCCCGAAGACGCCTTCATCAAACTCGGCAATGTTCAGATAGACCTCGACAATGCGGCGCTTGCTCCAAAACAACTCGACCGCAGGCGTCAGCCCCGCTTCCAGCGCTTTTCGCAGATAGGACCGCCCGTGCCACAGGAAGGTGTTCTTCACCACCTGCTGCGTCAGAGTAGACGCCCCCCGGTTCCCACCATCCTCAATTGCCGCACGGATCGCGCCCATGTCGAACCCCCAATGCCGACAGAAATTCGCGTCTTCGGCGGCAACGACCGAGCGGGCCATGACCGGTGCAACCTCGTCCAGATCGACCCATTGCCGATCGACGAAGCCAAGCCGCATCTTTTCGGAAATGATGTAAGGCGTTGTTGGCGGGTTCAGGAACGAATAGGCGGCCACGCCAAGTGCGAAGAACAACAGCACGGCAAAAGCGGCCCGACGTAGCCAGCGGATTGGTTTGAACCAATTGCCGGTCTTGGCCTTGCCTGCCTTGCCCTTGCGCGTCTTCTTTTTCGCGCTGGGCTTTTTCTTTGTTGTCTTGCTCTTTGCCACGCCGGATGTTCCCACAGGGGGGAGGAGTGGTCAATGTCTGGAAATGAGGCTCCAGAATGAAAAAGACGCCCGCGTTGCAGGCGTCTTTCAGATGTTTTCAAGCGGGGCTTACTCCGCCGGGATGGCGTCTGCTTTTAGCGACAAGGGCGCGGGCAGCTTGTCCAGCATCTCTTTCGGGCAGATCTGCAGGAAGTTGCCTTTCTCGCTGTCCCAGTGACGCAGGATTTCCGTGGCCTTTTGGCTCCGGGTTTCCGCGACATGGCGCTCGATCAGCCCTTTCAGCTCGGCTTCCCAGTGATCAATGGTGACCGGGCAGGTGACAAGGCTTTCCATGTTCATGTGGTCCAAAGCTTCTCCGTCTGGGTCGTAGAGATAGGCCATACCGCCCGTCATACCCGCACCGAAGTTCGACCCGATCGAGCCAAGGATGACGGCGATACCACCGGTCATGTATTCACACCCGTTCGAGCCGCAGCCCTCGATCACAACTTTTGCGCCCGAGTTCCGCACCGCGAAACGCTCGCCCGCGCGGCCTGCTGCGAACAGATAGCCGTCCGTCGCGCCGTACAGCACCGTGTTGCCGATGATCGTGTTTTCGGATGCTACCAGCGGGCTTACCAGCGGCGGACGCACAACCACGGTGCCGCCGGAAATCCCCTTGGCCACATAGTCGTTGGCGTCACCCGACACCTCGATCTTCAGACCCGGGGCCGCGAAGGCACCCAACGACTGACCGGCCGAGCCTTGCAGCTTCACTGTCAGGTGATCGGGCTGAAGCGAGTTGCGCATGCCGAAGCGTTTCACGATATGCGACGAAATCCGCGTGCCGACCGTGCGGTGCGTGTTCTGCACCGTATAGGACAGTTGCATTTTCTCGCCATCTTCCAAGAAGCGCTGCGCATCGCGTACGATCTCGGCGTCCAGCGTGTCGGGTACGGCGTTGCGGTCGCGGTCGCGGTTGTACTCGATCTTATCGGCCCCATCGACCACCAGCAAAAGCGGGTTCAGGTCGAGGTCGTCCAAGTGGGCCGATCCGCGCGACACCTGCGACAGCAGATCAGCGCGACCGATGACTTCGTCCAGCGAACGTGCGCCCAGCTCGGCCAGGATTTCGCGTACTTCTTGGGCGTAGAACGTGATCAGGTTTACAACCTTGTCGGCATTGCCGGTGAACTTGCCACGCAGCTCTTCGTCTTGGGTGCAGACGCCAACGGGGCAGGTGTTCGACTGACACTGACGGACCATGATACAGCCCATCGCGATCAATGCGGCGGTGCCGATACCGTATTCCTCGGCCCCCATCATCGCGGCCATGACGATGTCACGACCGGTGCGCAGGCCACCATCGGTCCGCAGCGTAATACGGTCGCGCAGGTTGTTCATGGCCAGCACTTGGTGTGCCTCGGTCAGGCCCATTTCCCACGGCAGACCCGCGAACTTGATCGAGGTCGCGGGCGATGCGCCCGTGCCGCCATTGTGGCCCGAGATCAAGATCACATCGGCCTTTGCCTTCGCAACACCGGCTGCAATCGTCCCAACACCGGACGACGCCACCAGCTTCACCGTCACCTTACAGCGCGGATTGATCTGCTTCAGGTCATAGATCAGCTGTGCCAGATCCTCGATCGAATAGATGTCGTGGTGCGGCGGTGGAGAGATCAGCGTCACACCCTTGGTCGAGTGGCGCAGGCGTGCAATCAGGTCGGTGACCTTCATGCCGGGCAGCTGGCCGCCTTCACCGGGTTTCGCACCCTGAGCAACTTTGATCTCAAGCTCTTCACACTGGTTCAGGTATTCGGCGGTTACACCGAAACGGCCCGACGCCACCTGCTTGATCTTGGCTGATGGGTTGTCGCCATTGGGTTCCGGGTGGAAATGCGCGGGATCTTCACCGCCTTCACCCGAATCCGACTTTGCGCCAATACGGTTCATCGCAACGTTCAGCGTCTTGTGCGCTTCGGGCGACAGCGCCCCCAGCGACATGCCCGGCGTCACGAAACGCTTGCGGATGGCGTTGATGCTTTCCACTTCCTCGATCGGAACCGGCTTGCCCATTGGTTTGATGTCCAACAGATCGCGCAAGTGGATCGGCGGATTTGCCTGCATGCGGGCCGAATATTGCTTCCACATCTCGAACGAGGCACGGTCACAAGCCGATTGCATCAGGTGCATGGTTTGGGCTTCCCAGGCGTGCGTCTCGCCCGAGCGACGCGCCTTGTAGAAACCACCCACCGGCAGCACCTTGTCACCACCGCCGAAGCCAGCGGCGTGGATGTCTTCCAGTTTCTTCTGGATACCGCTGACACCGATGCCCGAAATGCGCGAGGTCATGCCGGGGAAGTATTCCGCCACCATGGCACGCGACAGGCCGACGGCCTCGAAATTCAGGCCACCGCGATAAGACGAAATGACCGAGATCCCCATCTTCGCCATGATCTTCAGAAGACCTTGGTCGATGGCTTCACGGTAACGGCTGACGGCCTCGGTCAGCGAGCAATCCAGAAGCCCGCGCTCGATCCGATCTGCCAAGCTGTCTTCGGCCAGATAGGCGTTGACCGTGGTTGCACCACAGCCCACCAGAACCGTGAAGTAATGCGGGTCGATGCATTCGGCCGAGCGGACGTTCAGCGATGTGAACGTCCGCAGGCCCTTTTTGACCAGCCAGCTGTGCACCGCCGAGGTCGCAAGGATCATCGGCATGGCCACACGGTCTTCGCCTTGTGCCTGATCAGTCAGAACAAGGTGACCCGCACCCGAACGCACGGCGTCTTCGGCTTTGGCGCGAATGTCTTCCAGCGCGATACGCAGCGCGGCTTCGTCACTGCCAGCAGGGAAGGTACAGTCGATCTCGGTCACGGAACTTTCGAAAGATGCGATCAGTTTCACGAACTGCTCGTTGCCAACAAAGGGGCTTTCCAGCACAACGATTTCCGTCTGCGCACCGCTTTCATCTAGCACGTTCTTCAGGTTGCCGAAACGCGTCTTCAGCGACATCACGCGGTATTCGCGCAGACTGTCGATCGGCGGGTTTGTCACCTGGCTAAAGTTCTGACGGAAGAAGTGGCTGAGCGGGCGGTACTTGTTCGACAGAACCGCCGACGGGGTGTCATCGCCCATTGAGGCCAGCGTTTCCTTGCCGTCTTCAGCCATTGGGGCCAGGATCTGCTCCAGCTCTTCCAGCGTATAACCAGCGGCCACCTGACGGCGGCGCAGTTCGTCGCCTTGGAACAGGGGCTTTTCTTCGATCTGGGACAGGCTTTCTTCCATGTCGTTGATCTTGCCCACCCATTCGCCGAAGGGCAGGCTGGCGGCCAGTTTGTCTTTGATTTCAACGTCGTGATAAAGCTTGCCGTCCTTGGTATCCACGGCCAGCAATTGACCCGGACCCAAAGCGCCCTTTTCCACAACGCTTGCTTCGTCCGTCGGGACCATTCCCGCTTCGGACCCAGCGATCACCAGACCATCACCCGTCACGACATAGCGCATCGGGCGCAGGCCATTCCGGTCCAGACCGGCACACACCCAGCGGCCATCGGTCATGGCAAGGGCGGCGGGGCCGTCCCACGGTTCCATCACCGAGTTGCAATAGGAATACATGTCCTTCCACGCCTGCGGCAGGTCGATGGCCTGCTTGGACCAGCTCTCCGGCACCAGCATGGTTTTCGCCATCGGTGCCGAGCGACCCGCGCGCACCATCACCTCGAACACCGCGTCCAGCGCAGCCGAGTCCGACGACCCGCCCGGAACGATGGGTTTGATGTCGTCTGCGAGATCGCCAAAGAAGGCCGAGGCCATGCGGATCTCGTGCGACTTCATCCAGTTCAGGTTGCCTTTCAGCGTGTTGATCTCGCCGTTATGAGCCAGCATGCGGAAGGGCTGCGCCAGCCACCACTGCGGGAACGTGTTGGTTGAGTACCGCTGGTGATAGATCGCGAAGGTCGATTTGAACCGTTCGTCCATCAGGTCGGGATAGAAAACCGCAACCTGTTCGGCCAGCATCATGCCTTTATAGATGATCGAACGACACGACAGCGACGCGATATACAGGTCGTTGATCTGCGAGGCGGCAGCGGCTTTTTCAATCCGGCGACGGATCACGTAAAGCTCGCGTTCGAACTGCTCTTCATCGACGCCTTTCGAATTCGAGATCAGGATCTGCTCGATTTCAGGACGCGTTGCGTTGGCCTTGTCGCCCAAACAGTCGATGTCCACAGGAACGTGGCGCCAGCCATAGATGTGATAGCCCATACGAAGGACTTCGGTTTCCACGATGGTACGACACGTTTCCTGCGCACTGAAATCAGTGCGGGGCAGGAAGACCTGACCAACCGCGATCAACTGATCTTCGTTCGGCTCGTGGCCAGTGCGGCGGATCTGGTCATAGAAGAACGGAACCGGGATCTGCACATGGATACCCGCGCCATCTCCGGTCTTGCCGTCAGCATCCACAGCACCGCGGTGCCAAATGGCTTTCAGCGCGTCGATACCGGCCTCGACCACTTTGCGCGATGGGTTTCCGTCTACGGACACCACAAGACCCACCCCGCACGAGCTGTGTTCTTCTTCTTCGCGGTACAGGCTGTGTTCGTTCATGAAGGCGCGCTTGGCTTCTTCCCGGCGGACCCAGTTTTCATCATATTTCGTCATATCGGTTCTCCTTGCGGATGGGCGCGGGCGACCCGAAACTGGGGGTGGCCCGGCATGCCCAGAGGTGTGATTATTCAGCGGCGACTGCGGTGCGTGCGTTCAGGTTGTCCAGAATGCTGGCACCTGCTTCGCGGCCGTCACGGATGGCCCAAACGACCAGCGATGCACCGCGCACGATGTCACCAACAGCCCAAACGCCTTCCAGATCGGTCTTGTGGGTGCCAAAGGCAGCTTTGACGGTGCCCCAGCGGGTCACGGGCAGATCCTTTTCACCCCAGAGGGTCGGCAAATCTTCGGGTTCAAACCCAAGTGCCTTGATGACCAGATCAGCGTCTTCGGTATAGTCCGAGCCTTCGATCACTTCTGGGCTGCGGCGACCCGAGGCATCCGGCGCGCCAAGGCGCATCTTTTGCACGATCACGCCGTTGACCGGATCGCCAGCAAAGCCTTTCGGGGCCGACAACCAGACGAATTCCACGCCTTCTTCTTCCGCATTCTGCGTTTCACGCTGTGAACCGGGCATGTTGGCGCGGTCGCGGCGGTACAGGCATTTGACCGACTTGGCACCCTGACGGATTGCGGTGCGTACACAGTCCATTGCGGTGTCACCGCCGCCGATCACGACGACGTTCTTGCCTTCAGCATTCAGCTCGCCGCTCTCAAATTCTGGCACGCTGTCACCAAAGCTCAGCTTGTTCGAGCATGTCAGATAGTCCAGCGCGGGCACGATGCCTTGAGCGCCAGCACCCGGACCCGACAGGTCGCGACCTTTATAGACGCCGGTGGCCAGCAGAACCGCGTCATTCTGGGCGCGGATGTCTTGGAAGGTGATGTCCTCGCCGACATTGCAGCTTAGCACGAAGGTAACGCCGGCATCTTCCAGTAGCTTCACGCGTCGCATGACCACGTCTTTTTCCAGCTTGAAGCCGGGGATGCCATAGGTCAGTAGCCCACCCGCACGGTCGTGACGATCATAAACGGTGACTTTCACGCCTGCGCGTACCAGCACGTCAGCGGCAGCCAAACCACCGGGGCCTGCGCCAATGATGGCGACTTTTTCGGAACGATCTGCAACCGGAGTAATGTCTTCGACCCAGCCGTTCTCCCAAGCTGTGTCGGTGATGTATTTTTCGACCGCGCCGATGGTGACGGTGCCGTGGCCCGATTGTTCAATCACGCAGTTGCCTTCACACAGACGATCCTGCGGGCAGATGCGGCCACAGATCTCGGGGAAAGTGTTGGTGGATTGGCTGAGGGCATAAGCCTCTTTCAGTCGGCCGGTTGCAGTCATGCGCAGCCAATCAGGGATGTTGTTGTGCAGCGGGCAGTGCGACTGACAATACGGCACGCCACATTGGCTGCACCGGCTGGCCTGTTCTTCGGCCTTCTTGGCGGCAAATTCGGCGTAGATCTCGTTGAAATCTTCTTTACGGGTTTCAGCGGTGCGCTTTTCGGGCATATCCCGGTCGACCGACACGAATTTCAACATAGGCTGCTTTGCCATCCTGGCTCTCCCTCGGCTGGCCCGTTTCGGGCAGACTCTTGGCTTGGAGTTCGGCTTGTAAGCGGAGTTGGGAGAAAAGAAAAGTCAGCAATGCTGACATAAATGCGAAAAAATGTTGCGGATTGGGGAAATTTTGGCCTTGCAGTGTAAAATATATGGCAGCAATGCTTACCTATAAAGCCTCTTCCCTTTCCAGATAGCTGCTTTAGCTTGCGCCACAGCTATCTTTCAAGGATCCGCGCATGTCGCTTGCCCATATTCTTCTTGTCGCCATCATACAGGGAATCACCGAGTTTTTGCCGGTTTCCTCGTCTGGCCACCTGGTTTTGGTGCCGCATCTAACCGGCTTGCCGGATCAAGGGCTGGCAATCGACGTGGCGGTACATCTTGGCACACTGGGGGCCGTGGTGCTGTACTTCTGGCGCGATGTTTGGATCGGACTTGCCGGTATCCCGCGTATGCTGACCGGGCGGATCGATACGCCGGGCGCAAAGCTGGCCTTTCTGTTGATTGTGGCGACCATACCGGCGGTGATCCTTGGGCTTATCTTTAAGGTAACAGGGCTGAGCGATCAAATGCGGTCAATCAAAGTGATTGCTTGGACGATGATCCTGTTTGGGCTTGTGCTGTATTGGGTCGATCAAAAGGGAAGTGTCGCAAAAACCACTTCTGATTGGAGCCTGAAGGACGCGGTAATTATGGGTCTTTGGCAGGCACTGGCGCTGATTCCCGGCACGTCGCGGTCCGGGGCAACGATCTCGGGCGCGCGGGCGCTGGGGTATGAACGGTCGGACGGGGCGAAGCTTGCCATGCTGATGTCGATCCCGACGATCATCGCTTCGGGCGTGTTGCTGGGGGTCGAGGTCGCTGCGACTGCGGATGCACAGGTGGCCCGTGACGGAGCCATTGCTGCGGTGTTTTCTTTCGTTGCCGCCCTTTTGGCGCTCAGCCTGATGATGCGTCTGCTGCACTCGGTCAGTTTTACGCCTTACGTGATCTACCGCGTGGCGCTGGGCGTCGTATTGCTGGGCATTGCCTACCTCTAACGAAGAAAGGCGCGGAAGACCGCGCCCTTTTCTAACAGATGGTCCGACGGCTTATCCGTCGGTGCGCAGGTTTTTTGCGGATTTCTGGATCGCAGCGTACTGTCCACCTGCGCGGAAGCGCCACAAATAGTCTGGCAGGATTGCTGACATGGCACGCGGCTTGATGCCCAGATCGGCAAAGCCTTTCGCGTCATCTGCAACCACATTGTCATAGCAAAGGTTGGTCACCTGATCACGGGTTAGCGGCGAGGCGATCAGCCCGCCTGAAATCCATTGGATCATGTCAAAGATACCCGCCTGAATGCGTGCGATGCCAAAGGGCAGGTTCAGAACCAAACGACGGCGTTGTGTGACTTTCAGCATACGGTCAATCGACTCGCGCAGGGTTTCCACGTCGGGACCACCCAGTTCATAGATGCCGGCCTTGACCTGACCCAAAACGGCCATTTCGGCTGCCTTGGCAACATCATCCACATGCACCGGCTGGAACTTGGTATAGCCGCCGGTGATCGGCAGGATCGGCCCAAAGCGGGTCATATTGGCAAAGCGGTTGAAGAACTGGTCGTCGGCTCCGAAAATAACCGAGGGGCGAAGGATCACGGCGCCGGGGAAGGCTGCTTGTACATCTTCTTCGCCCTGCGCTTTGGTGCGAGCGTATTCGCTGTCGCTTTCAGCATCTGCACCGATGGCCGACAGTTGCACCAGCTGGCCAACGCCTTCTTCAGCTGCAATCCGCGCCACGCGGCCTGCACCATCGTGGTGCACCGCGTCAAAACTGTTCTTCCCGATCGAGTTCAGGACGCCCACGCAATTCACAACCGCATTCGCCCCATGCATTGCGGCACGAACCGATGCGTCGTCTCGGATGTTGCACAAGATCGGTTCGACCTGACCGACGGCACCATAAGGTTTTACGAACAGCGCTTCGTTTGGCCGACGTACGGCAACGCGTACGCGCCACCCCTGCTTGGCCATGCGGCGAGCTATATAGCGTCCGACAAAGCCTGAACCGCCATAAATCGTGACCAGCTGGGACATGGATGCTCTCCTTAAATTCCTTAGTATTTGAATAGCTTTCCAAGCGCGTTTGAGCAAGGCGCAAACGGATTCCCCAAAAAGCCAAGAAATGCTGTTGACACTCTTTGCCCGTCACACTAAATCCCCCTTCACCAACCCGTGCCCAGATGGCGGAATTGGTAGACGCGCTAGCTTCAGGTGCTAGTGTCCGTATGGACGTGGAGGTTCGAGTCCTCTTCTGGGCACCATTTATCCCCCGACATAGTGCTTCAAGATCTACCGCATCGGCGTTTTTGCTTGCGTGCCTTCTATCTTGATGTGTTTGCGCGCCTTCGCCACGTCTGCTCGGTTCTTCTGCGGCGAACCTCCTAGTTGCCTATTTTCCGAATACAAAACCGGTTTCATAAACTTCTTGCCGAAACCGGTTTCGGGATCAACCGTTAATAACTATGATTCGGGAGGACACAAAAGAATCGCGGTTGAATGCGGGTGGAAATGCGCCCCGTCGTCCGACGATCAATGACCTTGCCAAGGCGGTTGGCCTTGCAAAGGGGACCGTGTCTCGTGCGTTGAACGACTATCCGGATATTTCTGAAAGTACGCGTCAGCGCGTGAAGAAAGCTGCGCAGCGGATGGGGTATCAGCCGCTAAGTCATGCGCAAGCCATCCGTACGGGGCGCGTGCGGGCCTTGGCGTTGGTGCTACAGATTGACGAATATGACGGGCAGGCTCCGTTTTTGACCAATTTCCTTGCTGGGCTGACGCAATATGCCAGCGGACGCGGCTGGACCGTGACCATTTCCTCGGCGCAATCCGAGGCTGATATGCTGGAGGTTCTGGGCCGTCTTGTGGACGAACGTAAGGCTGATGGGTTCATCCTACCGCGAACTGCCGTCAACGATCCGCGCATTGCGTTTTTGCAATCCCGTCAGGTGCCCTATGTGCTGTACGGGCGCACCCAATATGGGGACCCGGACGGGCTGAAGGCGCATTCTTGGTATGACATCTCGGGCGAGCAAGCCATGTGCCGCGCGGTGCAGCGTCTGGCAGATATGGGTCACCAGCGCATCGGCTATATCGGGGGTGGCAACCTGTATAATTACAGCCATTTGCGTCGTGACGGATATCTGAAGGGGATGAAGGAATGCGGATTGTCGGTTGATCCCGACCTGATCCATTCGCGCGCGCGTTTGATGGCGGATGGCCGCTCTGCTACGATCGAGATGCTCGCCCTTGAACGTCCCCCGACGGCAATCGTTGCCGCGACAGATACGGCCGCGCTTGGAGCCTGCGACGCGGTGCGTGATGCAGGGCTTCGCATTAGTCAGGACGTATCGGTTATTGGCTATGATGGTTTGCCCGAAGGGGCATCAGCCCGGCCCGGCTTGACCAGCTTCAAGGTCGATCTTTTTGCGGCGGGCAAGCAGCTTGCCCACCTTCTGATCCGGCAGATCCGCGGCGAAGACCCGGGCACGCTTCAGGAACTTGCACAGGCAGAATTGGTTGCGCGCGATTCTGACGGACCGCCTGCACAATCGTCACCAGAGCTTAGAACGAGGCTTAATAGTCTCTCCAAAGATCCAATGGGAGGAAATCATGGGATATCAACTGAAGAAAAGCGTCGGTAAGCTGGTTCTCAGCGCGTCGACAGCGCTGGTTATGTCGGCATTTGCCGTACAGGCGGGTACGATCCGCTTCTGGACCACCGAAGAACAGCCCGAGCGTCTGGCCCGTCAGCAGGAAATGGCGGATCAGTTCAAAGCGGCCACCGGCACCTCGGTCGAGGTTATTCCGGTCACAGAAAGCGATCTGGGCACCCGCGCCACCGCAGCCTTTGCGGCAGGTGATTTGCCTGACGTGATCTATCACCCGCTGCAATACGCCCTGCCGTGGGCCGAGGCGGGCATTCTGGATGCGGATGCCGCTGATGAAGTGATCGAGACCCTTGGCGCGGGCACTTTTGCGCCGGGTGCGTTGGCGATGGCGGCCTATGAAGACGGTACCGCATCTGTTCCGGTGGATGGCTGGACGCAGATGATCGTTTATCGCAAGGACCTCTTCGACGATATGGGTCTTGCTGCGCCAACAACTTATGCCAACGTGTTGGCCGCTATCGAAAAGCTGCACAACCCTCCGTCGCTTTATGGCTTTGTTGCCGCGACCAAGGTGGACGAGAACTTTATGTCTCAGGTGCTTGAGCATGTGTTCCTTGCCAATGGTGTAACGCCGGTGAACGGCGAAGGTTTTGCTCCCTTGGACGAAGCCAGCACCATCGAAATCTTGGACTTCTACAAAGCCATTGCAGAAGCATCGCCCCCCGGCGAGTTGTTCTGGAAGCAATCGCGCGAACTGTATTTCGCCGGTCAGGCTGCGATGATCATCTGGTCGCCTTTTATTCTGGACGAGCTGGCCGGTCTGCGCGATTCGGCTCCGCCCACGATCAACGACGATCCGACCTCGCCGGAACTGGCGTCGAAAACCGGCGTTGTGACAAACTTTGCCGGCCCATCGAACCCGGATGGCGCGGCATGGGGTGACATTCGTTACTTCGGCATCACCAATGATGCGGACACGGATGCCGCGATTGAGTTCGTACAGTTCGCCATGGATGAAGGATACACCCAGACACTGGCCATCGCGCCGGAAGGTAAGTTCCCCGTTCGTCGCGGCACTGCCGAGGATCCAGCAGCCTTTACCAAGGCATGGTCGATGCTGCCGGTTGGCGTAGATCGCAAGGCGCCGTTGGGAGATCTTTACGAGCAATCTATGATCGACGAGATCGTCGGCGGTCTGGACGTGGCCCAGCGTTGGGGCGTGGCGGAAGGACAGCTTGCGTTGGCGTCGAAGATCATCAACAGCCAAGCCATCAACCGCATCGTTCGTCAGTATATAGACGGCGAAGTTGACGGCCCCGCAGCCGTCGCGGCGATGAATGCCGAACTGGCGAACGTCAACTAAGTGACGTTCTGAATCCGGCTCTGCGGCGGGACAGGCCCGCCGCAGCACCAAGACGAGGTTACTTCCATGTCTTCTGTTTCCCCCCCCCAAAGGGGCACGGGCGCGCTGGCGAAACGCGAGGCCCGTCTGGCTTGGTCCCTTCTGGCTCCGACAATTGCCACTGTGTCGCTTGTCGTCATTCTGCCGCTGCTCGCGATCTTCTGGATCAGTTTCAAGCCGGTGGGGCTGTCCGACCTTCGGGCTCCGACGCCTGCCGTGCGTGAAAGCCTGCGTGGGTCGGGTGATGATCTGCGCATCGAATACCGCGTGCGCAACACCAGTCAGGATCGCGCCATTACCGGTGTGACCCTGCGCGACACTCTGCCGTCGATGTTCACCGTGACGGGCGATGTATCGTCCGTGTGTTCGCTGACCGGGCAGGATCTGTTGTGCGAATTTGGGGATCTAGAGGGTGGATTTCGGGATCGCCTACGTATTCCGGTCACTATTGATGGGGATCAGGATACAGCCGAGGCGGCCGCAGAAGGAACCGAGCCTGTTGTCACGGGGTCCGGGAACTCGGTCCTGACTTCGGGCGAGTTTACGTTTCAGAACTTCGCCCGTGTCTTTGACGGGGACGAGTTCTGGGGCGTTCTTGGTGTAACCTTGTTTTATACGGTCGTGGGCACCATCGGCGCGCTGGCTTTTGGCCTGTTCGCGGCCCTTTTGCTGAACAAAAGTTTCCGGGGCCAAGGTGTCCTGCGTGGGCTTTACCTGTTTCCATATGTGGCCCCGGTGATTGCGGTGGCGTTTACGTGGGTCACGCTGTTTGATCCGTTCTCGGGCTCGGCCAATGCGCTGTTGATCCAGATGGGCGTCAGTGAAAGCGCCATCAACTTCTTTGGCGACCGCCCGCTGGCGCTGATCATGGTCACCGTGTTCGAGATTTGGCGCTATTTCCCACTGTCTTTCCTGTTCATCCTTGCGCGGATGCAGTCCATCGACACCGATATGTACGAGGCCGCAGACATGGACGGAGCCTCGCCCTTCCAAAAATTCTGGTATCTCAGCGTGCCCCAGCTTTTGGGCATTCTGTCGGTCCTGTTCCTGCTGCGCTTCATATGGACCTTCAACAAGTTCGACGACATCTTCTTGCTGACCGGCGGCAACGCGGGCACGCGGACCTTGACCGTGAACGTGTATGAACAGGCATTCGCCATTTCGAACATCGGGGCAGGGGCCGCCGTGGCCGTAGTGATCTTGATGTGTCTGATCTGTTTCAGCTTCTTCTTTTTCCGCTTCATCAGTCGCGAGGAAGGCCTATGAATACGTTTCGTTTCGGATATGTCACTGGCCCGATCTTGGGCGCGCTGTGGCTGTATGTTCTGGCAATCACCTGGGCAGTGGCCATGTCCTTTGCGACGGGCGACGGCTTCCGCCCTGTCCTGTGGGCCAGCCTGTTTTGGGGTGCTGCCGCCGGGCTGATCATCGTACGCCTGCCGGGTATCACCGGTATCTTGGCGGCGGCGGCTTTGACCGGTCTGCCGATCCTTCTGGGTGTCGGCCCCATTGTGACAGGCGAGAATGTGGGGCTGTTTTCTACAGTCTTCGCGATCGTCACACTTGCGGCCATACTGGCCTATTCGTTGTCGAAGATCCTTCAGGACATGCCCTTTGGCAGCCTGACACGGCACGAATTTGAAGAGGCTCTGATCCGGTTCCTAACCGGCAGCGGCTATATCTTCTTCACGGCCATTGTGGTCATACCCTTCTATGTGATGGTGATGACCAGCCTGAAATCGCAACAGGCTTTGCTGCAAAACCCGCTCGATTTCTCGATTGATCTGGGGCAGGGCTGGGGACTTCTACGCAGCTATGCTGAGCTTTTCGCGGATTTCGGTTTTGGCCGCTACCTGTGGACGTCGTTCTATGTGTCGGTCCTGACCGTGTTCATCACGCTTCTGTTCAGCGTGCCCGGCGCCTATGCGGTGGCGCGGTTCCGGTTTAAGGGGCAAAAGGCGTTCTCGCGCTCGATCCTGTTGATTTACATGGTGCCGATGATCGTTCTGGCGCTGCCGATCTATATCGCGTTCTCGATGACTGGTCTGCGCAACTCGATCTTCGGGATCGTGATGATCTATCCGGTCACCACCATTCCGGTCGCGCTGTACATGCTGCAAGGGTACTTCCGTGGCCTGCCAACCGAAGTGGAAGAGGCGGGCCTGATGGATGGGCTGTCGCGCATCGCGGTGATCATCAAGATCACCCTGCCGCTCAGCCTGCCTGCGTTGGCATCCGTGTCGCTTTACGTCTTTATGATCGCTTGGAACGAGTTCCTTCTGGCCTTCATGCTCCTGGACGACCCATCGAAGTTTACGCTGACGCGTGGTGTATCGATGCTGAACTCTTCTGAAATTCCCCGGCAACACCTGATGGCTGGCGCGGTGATCGCCACCGTACCCATCATGACGCTGTTCCTGGGGCTTGAACGCTTCATGACCAAAGGCCTGACGGCCGGTTCTGTCAAAGGATAAAAGATGAACGATATGACCCAATGCAACCTTGATCGCGACGCGCGCGCGACCATGGAAGCCAATGACCGTGGCGGATACACCGTCCCCACAAGCGGCCTGTATCCTTATCAGTGGAACTGGGACAGTGCCGTTGCCGCCGCCGGGTTCGCCGAGTTTGACATCGACCGCGCTTGGGTCGAGCTCGAAACGCTCTATTCCGGCCAATGGGACAACGGCATGGTGCCACATATCCTGTTTCACAAGGCCGATCCGGGGTATTTCCCCGGGCCGGATGTCTGGGGCTGCAAGGGTGGGCCGATTGCCTCGTCCGGGATCAGCCAGCCGCCCATCGCGCCGACTTTTGCGCGCATGGTCTGGGAAAAGGACCGTGCAGCGGGGGATGCGCGGGTGCGCGCGCTGTTTCCCAAGATGCTTGCGTGGCACCAGTGGTTCATGGATTGGCGCTTGGACCGGGGTGCGGTTTGCGTCACCCATCCGTGGGAGTCTGGCCGTGACAACGCCCCGGATTGGGACGGCGCCATGGCTGCGATTGATCCTGTCGGCGTGGGTGAATACCAGCGTCGCGACACCAGTCATGTCGACAGCGATGCACGCCCGACGAAGTATGACTATGACCGCTATATCTGGCTGGTGCAGCTGGGCCGTCGCCTGAACTGGGACGAGGCCGCGCTGCTGAAAGAAAACCCGTTCCGGGTGGCCGATCCGACGATGACCTTCTCGCTTCTGCGGTCGGCCCGTGATTTGCTGGCCGTTGGGCAGGCGCTGGATTTGGATGTTGGCGGGCTTGAAGGTGACATCAAGACGCTGGAAGCCGGTGCCGAGACACTTTGGAACCCCGATCTGGGAGCTTATGACTCGCGCGATGTCCGTAGCGGTGAATGGGCAGGCAGCCTGTCGAACGCATCGTTCATGTGCTGGTACGCGGGCATCGACAACCCCGCCATGCAAGCGCCGCTGGAAAAGATGATGCGGGACAGCCCTTATCCGGTGCCCAGCCATCCGGTTGATGGCGAAAAGTTTGACAGCAAACGGTATTGGCGCGGCCCCTCATGGGCGGTGATGAACATGCTGATCGGCGTCGGACTTGAGGATTGCGGCAAGCCACAAGGCCCCGAACTGCGCCAGAAAACCGGCGATCTGATCCGCGATTTCGGGTTTGCCGAATACTATAACCCCCTTGATGGCACTCCTGCCGGGGGTAAATCGTTTACATGGCCAGCCGCAGTTTGGCTGGCTTGGGCCGGGAGGGCGTGATGGGCTCGATTACACTGGATAAAGTCGAAAAATGGTTCGGCGAAGTACAAGTTATCAAAGGCATCGATCTAAAGATCGAAGATGGCGAGTTTGTCGTTTTCGTTGGTCCGTCTGGCTGTGGGAAGTCCACACTTCTAAGGATGATTGGCGGGCTTGAAGACACCTCGCGCGGGGCAATGTTGATTGACGGAAACGATGTGACCGACCAGCCGCCTTCGCGCCGGGGTTTAACCATGGTGTTTCAGTCCTATGCGCTGTACCCGCACCTGTCGGTCGCCGAGAATATGGGCTTTTCGCTGAAAGTGGCGGGTGCTCCCAAATCCGAGATCGAAGAGCGTGTGAACTATGCCGCCGAGGTTCTGAAGCTGGATAGCTATCTGGATCGACGCCCCAAGGACCTGTCCGGCGGGCAGCGACAGCGCGTGGCCATCGGTCGTTCGATTGTGCGCGATCCCACGGCGTTTCTGTTCGACGAACCCTTGTCAAACCTCGATGCCGCCCTGCGGGTCGAGATGCGCTATGAAATTGCGCGTCTGCATAAGAACCTGAACCGGACCATGATCTATGTGACCCACGATCAGGTCGAGGCGATGACGCTTGCCGACCGGATCGTAGTGCTGGAATTCGGTCACATCGCACAGGTCGGCACCCCGCGCGAGCTGTATGAGCGTCCGCAAAACCTGTTCGTGGCGCAGTTCATCGGCAGCCCCAAGATGAATGTCCTGTCCTGCACAACAGATGGCGGTAAGTTTGCCCTAAGCTGCGGCGGAGGCGGGGACTATTCTCTGGCCAATCCTGCGGCGCATCTGGGCATCCGGCCCGAGCATATCACCGTGACCGAGACCGGGCAGGGCAACTGCGATGGCCGCGTTGATGTGGTCGAATACCTTGGGGCCGACACGTTCCTTGTGCTGGATTGCGGTGCAAGCGGATTGATGACAGTGCGCATCAATGGCGACACGGATTTGCAGGTGGGCGACGTGGTTGGGTTGGGTTTTGACCCTGAAAAGCTGCACTTCTTCGGCACTGACGAACAGCGCGTGGCGGACTGAAGATTCGGTCAGCCAGTGCACCCTTAAGGCTAGTCAATCCTCGGTCAGATAATTTCCGACACTCGGTCCTCGATAGGCGGATGTCAGGTCGTCGTGCACCTCGGATCCGTCTTTTAGAAAGGGCAGGATGCCGCGCCGCAGAGACCGGCCACGCCCTTCGCGAATTTGTTCGTCTGATTTGGTAACCCGCTGGCTCATCCGGCGACCCCATTGGCCGAGCATCTCGTACAGGCGGGCGATCTGGTCCTGATGCGCGTTGCCCCGCGCCAGATCGTCCAGCTCGTCCGGGTCGGTTTCCAAGTCAAACAGCATTGGGCGCAATCCGCCCTCGGCATGCATCAGTTTGTAGCGTCCGTCGAAGACCATAAACAGCCGCGCATCACGAGGGCTGACGCCCAGTTTGTCGCAGATCGGCGTGGACGAATAGTCGTATTCGCTGATCGCAAACTCGCGCCAATCCGGCGTCTCGCCACGTAGCCAGGGCATCAGGCTGTGGCCCTCCAGAATGTGATCGGCGACCTTGCCGCCCGCCACCTCGACAAAGGTAGGGGCAAGGTCGATGGCTTCGACCAACGCGTCACAGGTGGTACCGCGGGTGGCGTCCGCCGAGGGGCGCGGATCGGCGATGATCAGCGGCACCTTCACGGACGGTTCGTGGAACAAATCCTTCTCGCCCAACCAGTGATCTCCCAGATAATCCCCGTGATCCGAGGTCAGAACAATCATTGTATCCTCCACCTGCCCTGTGGCGTCCAGATGATCCAGAATGCGTCCCAAGTGGTCGTCGCATTGCTTGATAAGACCCATATAGGCGGGGATGACCTTCTTGCGCACTTCGTCATGCTGGAAGGCGGCGGAGATCTTGTTTTGCATGAAAGCGTCAAAAACGGGCTGCGCGTTCTGGCGTTCGTCGTCCGAGCGCACTGCGGGCGGCACATCATCTGGCCCGAACATGTCGTGATAGGGCGCGGGCACGATATAGGGCCAGTGCGGTTTGATATAGCTGACATGCGCGCACCACGGACCTTTGGCCTGATCCATGAAGCGCAGGGTTTCCGACGTCAGCCACGCGGTTTCGCTGTCTTCCTCGCGGATGTTGGCGGGTTTGTCGGCGTTGTCGAACATCCAGCCGCTGGCAATCTCGCCATCTTCCACACCTGCGTTGGCGTTGACGGACCACGGATTTTCGGCCTCGTAACCTTTTGACTTCAAATACGCATTATAGGGCGAGTGCTTTTCGTCATAAAACCCGTCCGGCCCCTCGGCCCACAACCCGTCGTCACGCACCCAGACATCAAATCCGCACTCGGCCTGACGCGCGCCAATGACGCTGTCGGGCGCGATGCCAAGGCGTTTCATCCCCTCGGCGTCGACCTTCATATGGGTCTTGCCCAGCAGCCAGCAGTCCATTCCTGCCTCGCGCAGGTGATCGCCCATCGTGTGTTCGCCGACGCGCAGCGGGAAGCCGTTCCACTGCGCCCCATGGGACGAGGCATAACGGCCGGTATAGGTGCTCATCCGGCTGGCGCCACAGATCGGCGACTGCACATAGCAATTGGTGAAGCGCACGCCGCGCGCCGCGACGCGGTCGAAATTGGGGGTCTTCAGCGTGGGATGACCAGCACAGCTGAGGTAATCAAACCGCAGCTGGTCATACATGATGAAAAGAATGTTCATGGCTGCCCCTCCACCGGCGTTTTCCGCACGGTAGGGCAGGGGGCGCCGATCAGCAATGGGTGATCAGATCTGGCGGCCTTGGAGCAGGCGCGGCAGATCTCCGGTCAGGCCAGCGGCCTCGCGGATGAAGTTGCGGCGTAGGCCGGGCATGGCATTTACTGCGCCCAACCCAATGTCGCGAGCCATGCGCAGGATGGGATTGTCGTTCGAGAACAGACGGTTGGTGGCTTCCGTCATCATGACCATTTGCGACACGTCCCAGCGACGCCACTGTTGATACCGCTCCAGCACGTCAAGACGACCAATGTCTTCGCCACGACGGCGGGCCAACGTCAGAACCTCGGCCAGCGCGGCCACGTCTTTCAATCCAGCGTTCAACCCTTGCCCCGCAATTGGGTGCATCCCGTGGGCAGCGTCCCCCACCAGCGCCAAACGATCCGCGACGAAACTGTTCGCAACTGTCAGGTTCAGCGGATAGGTGAAGCGCTTGCCCGCAAGGCTGATATCTCCAAGGAAAGACCCGAAACGCGGGCGCAGCTCTTCCAGATACCCTTCGTCATCCAGCGCATGGATGCGTGCAGCCTCGTCATGGGTTTCGGTCCAGACGATCGAGCATTGATTGCCCGGAAGCGGCAGGATCGCCAAGGGGCCGGCGGGCATGAAGAATTGATGTGCGGCACCATTATGGGGCAATTCGTGATCAATTGCGCAGACCAAAGATGTCTGCCCATAATCATGCCCATGCCGCTTGATGCCCGCGCGTTTGCCGGTGCCGGATTTGCGCCCATCGCAGCCCACAACCATGCGCCCCGTCAGACGCTTGCCCGAGGCAAGTTCCAACGTGACCGAGGCAGGGTCGATCACCTGATCCACCACCGTATCCTGATCAATCAGCGTGACATTCGGATGCGCCTCGACCGCGTCCAGAAAGGCGCGGGACAGGAAGCGATCCTCGACCATGTATCCCATCGGGCCTTCATCGATCTCGGCGTGGTCGAATTCCAAAACGAACGGGCCGGGGCCTTCGCCCGGGCGACCGTCGGAGATGCGGATATCTAGAAGCGGCTGCGCGTGTTCGGCCACTTTCGGCCAAACACCAAGGGCTGCCAGCAGGCGCTGCGATGCCAGTGCCAGCGCATAGCCGCGCCCATCGAAATCATCGCCCCCGCGCGCCCCTTTTGGCAGCGCATCGACCACCGTGACTTTGAACCCAGTGTCCCCAAGGGCCAGCGCCAAGGCGGGTCCGTTCAGGCCTCCGCCCACGATCAGGATATCGGCATCATATGTCATACCCTCTTTCTGCCCGTGCTAATTGGGATTGTCCATGCGTCGTCCTCTCGTTACCGTCCTTTGAGCAGTTATAAACGGAGGCAAGGATGAGCAACGCTTGGCTGACCATGAGCATGGGGGATCTGGGCCGGGGCATCGCCAAAGGCGAGATTGACCCGCTGGACCTTACGCGCACCTATCTGGATGCGATCAAAGCCCATCCCTTTGCCGACCGCATTTATGCCCGTTTGACCGAAGACCGTGCCTTGTCCGAGGCCCGCGCTGCGTCCCAACGTGCACGAGTTGGGCAGCGTTTGGGTCTTCTTGACGGGGTTCCAATCAGCTGGAAAGACCTGTTTGATACGGCTGGTACGGCGACGGAATCTGGGTCTGCCCTTTTGAAAGATCGTGTGCCCGATCAGGACGCCGAAGTTCTGCGCAACGTTACTGCTGCAGGGATGATCTGCCTTGGCAAAACGCATATGAGCGAACTTGCGTTTTCAGGCTTGGGTCTTAACCCCATCACCGCGACCAGCCCTTGCGTAAACGACCATGATGCCGTGTCGGGTGGCAGCTCGTCTGGTGCCGCCACATCTGTTGCATTTGGCCTTGCCGCATGCGGGATTGGCTCGGACACAGGAGGGTCAGTAAGGATCCCGTCCGCTTGGAACGATCTTGTTGGGTTGAAAACGACCTCGGGGCGGGTGTCGTCGAAAGGCGTGGTGCCCTTGGTGGCCAGCTTTGACACAGTCGGCCCCCTGTGCCGAACAGTCGAGGACGCGGCCCTGATGTTGGCCGCGCTTGAAGGCGGCGCGCCTGCCGATCTGCGCGGCGCATCCTTGAAAGGGACCCGTCTTCTGGTGCTTGAAAACGGGTTTGACGGTTGCCGGGACGAACCTCTGGCCGGATTCGACAGTGCGCTGGGCCGCATTATGGACGGTGGCGCGACGGTCGACCGTCTGCACCTTCCCATCGTAGACGAAGCGCTGGCGATGTCCGGTGTTCTGTTTACTACCGAAGCCTACGCCACATGGCGCGAAGAGATTGAAGCCCAGCCTGATCTTATGTTTGCCGAAATCCGCGAGCGTTTCATGGCGGGTGCGTCCTTTTCAGGCGCGGATTTTGTGGCAGCGTGGCAGCGACTTGAAGCCATCCGCGCCGAGTTTTTGGCCGAAGTGGCCGGGTACGACGCCGTGGTCCTTCCGACCTCGGTCATCATGCCGCCTAATGTGGAACGCCTGATGTCGGACCATGACTATTACGTCGAAGAAAACCTTTGGGCGTTGCGCAACACGCGGATTGGCAACCTTTTGGGCTTGTGCGGGCTTAGCCTGCCGACCGGGTTGCCCTCGACTGGGTTCATGCTTTTGGGTGCGCCAATGGGCGAAGAACGATTGCTGCGCGTCGGCGCCGCTTGCGAGTCCGTGTTGTCCTAAAAGCCACAACTACCTGTTCCAACTGCTGAGTTTTGCTGTGAATTTCTGGACCAGCCGGGATTTGCAAGCTATCGTCGATCCTAACGGGGCGACATGATCCCGAAAACTGAGGCAGTATAAAGACGTTCCAATGACGTTTCCCGAGCGGTATTCCGGCTTGCCCGAATATGCATTCCCGCGTTTGCGGACCCTTCTCGACGCACATGCGCCGGGTGGAGAAGTCATGCATATGACGATTGGCGAACCCAAGCACCCGTTTCCGAACTGGGTGCCTGAAGTGTTGGCCCAAGCCGTTGATGGATTTGGGAAATATCCGCCTAACGATGGTGCGCCCGAGCTGCTGAATGCGATCTCGGGATGGCTGGATCGGCGCTATGGCGTGGATGTACCGACCGATCAAATCATGGCCTTGAACGGCACTCGCGAAGGTCTATTCAACGCGCTTATCGCCCTTTGCCCAGAACAGACGTCGCGTGGCGAAAAGCCCGTCGTTCTGATCCCTAACCCGTTTTATCAGGTCTATGCGGTTGCCGCGGTGACGGTCGGTGCGGAACCCGTGTTCTTGCCCGCGACGCCTGACAATAACTTCCTACCGGATTATTCTCAGCTTTCGCCCGAGATCCTGAACCGGACTGAAGTGGCATTTATTTGTTCGCCAACCAATCCTCAGGGTGCGGTGGTAGATCGCGATTACTGGGCCAACCTGATTGCATTGGCCGAGAAGTATGATTTCAAGATCTTTGCGGATGAATGCTATTCCGAGATCTATCGTGACACCCCGCCCCCGGGCGCGCTTGAGGTCGCTCGCCAAGGTGGAGCAGATCCGGAGCGTGTGACAATCTTCCATTCGCTGTCTAAACGCTCGAATTTACCCGGGCTGCGCTCGGGCTTCGTGGCCGGCGGGCCGGAAAGCATCAAGCGGGTGCGTCAGCTGCGCGCCTATTCCGGAGCGCCTTTACCCTTGCCGCTGCAACGCGTCGCAGAACGTGCGTGGACGGACGAGACGCATGTGGCTGAGAACCGCGCTCAGTACCAAGAAAAGTACCAGATCGCGGACGAAATTTTTGCCGGAGTCGAGGGTTACAGGCCCCCTGAAGCCGGCTTTTTCCTGTGGCTGCCCGTCGAAGATGGCGAAGCCGCAGCGATGAAACTGTGGACCGAGACTGGCGTACGGGTGCTGCCCGGCGCGTATCTGTCGCGGGACGTGAACGAAGAAAACCCCGGCAAGGGGTTCATCCGGGTCGCCATGGTGGCCCCAAAAGAAGACATGACGCGCGGACTGATCCAGATCCGCGACGGTCTGTACAAGTAAGGACGAGGTGGCATGGCGTATCAGGCGAAACAACGAGATCCGATCTTTGACAGCACCACGCAAGCGGTGTTGGAACGACGCGGGAAAGAGCTTTTGGGCATCGGATTGATTGCCCTTGGCATCATTATCGCGCTGATCCTTGGCAGCTATTCGCCCGAAGATCCCGGTTGGATGTCGGCCACCGAAACGCCTGCACAGAACGCTTTGGGCCGGGTTGGTGCCTTTATCGCCTCACCCTTGTCGGTCATCGCGGGTCTTGGCGCGTGGGCTCTGCCGCTGATTCTTGTGGTCTGGGGTTTGCGCATGACCTTCCATTTCGGCGAAGAGCGCGCCATGGGCCGCCTGATCTTTGCCCCGATCGCCGTCGCCTTGTGCTCGGTCTATGCATCCACCTTGGTGCCGGGCGCGGGCTGGACCCATTCCTTCGGCCTGGGCGGCCTTTTCGGGGACACCGTTCTAGGCGCAATTCTGGCAGCCCTTCCGGTCAGTGCGGGCGCTGGGTTGAAAGTCATGTCGGTCCTTGCCGCTGTTGCTGCTTTGATCGCGACCCTATTTGTGCTTGGTCTGGACAAACCCGAACTGAAGCGCATCGGTCATTTCTTGGTCGTTGGCGTCGTCGTAACTTATGCTGGCATCGTGTCCCTTCTGGGCAAAGGCGCAAAAGGCGCCGCCACGGGCGCTGCTGCCACGGCCCGTACAATGCAAGCCCGTCATGCTGCCCGCAAAGAACAGCAGGCGCAGGAAGAATATGATGACGTGTACGAGGAAGAATTCTCGTCCCCGCCGCCCCTGCGCACTGCGCGCGTTATGCGCCCGGAACCCCCGATGCATGCCGAGCCCGAGGCCTTTGTGCATGAAGAACCTGCCCCGGCCCCGCAGAAACAGGGTTTGTTGGCGTCCTTGATGCGTCGCAATGTGGAACCCGAGCCCGAGCTGGTAGAACCTGCTGTTTTCGAAGGGGAAATCCCAGACGAATTGGGCGGCGAGGATCGCATTCGCGCCAAGATCTCGATGGCATTGAAGAACCGCTCGCGTCAGATGCCTATTGCCAATCCGATGCGTGCCGAACCTCCGTTAGAGCGTGCTGTGTCACGTCACCGTCGAAGCCCGGATCCGATGATCTTGAACACCTCGATGCCCGCCGAGCCGGACATGGACGTGCCGATGGAAGATCCCTATGCGGAACCGTACGCCGCGCCGATGGTCGAAGCACCGATGGTTGAAGCGCCGATGGTAGAGGCACCCGCGCCTGCACCAATGACCGCAGAGCTGACTGAAGACGATGACATGATCGTCGAAGACCTGATGGCACCCGCCGCAGAACCCGAGGCACGTGTGTATACGCCGCAGCATTCGGGCTTTACTCAGCCTGCCAAAAAGGTTGTGCAACACCCGCCGAAAAAGCCTGTCCAACCCTCGACCCGTGCAAAGGCCGAGGCGCAGCCAGCGTTGAAATTCGAGGACGCCCATCCGGGCTATGAACTGCCGCCGCTGAACCTGCTGGCCAACCCCGCTTCGATCGAACGCCACGTTCTGTCGGACGAGGCGCTGGAAGAAAACGCGCGGATGCTGGAAACCGTTCTGGATGACTATGGCGTGAAGGGCGAGATCGTGTCGGTTCGCCCCGGCCCCGTCGTCACCATGTACGAGCTTGAACCCGCCCCTGGTTTGAAAGCCAGCCGCGTGATCGGCCTAGCTGACGACATTGCACGCTCGATGTCGGCCCTGTCGGCACGTGTCTCGACCGTGCCCGGCCGATCGGTCATCGGGATCGAACTGCCCAACGAAAAACGCGAGATGGTGTCCTTCCGCGAGATCCTGTCGACCCGCGATTTCGGCGACGGCAATCAGCGACTGCCGTTGGCGCTGGGCAAGGATATCGGTGGCGAGCCCGTCGTGGCAAACCTTGCCAAGATGCCTCACCTGTTGATCGCAGGGACGACCGGCTCGGGTAAATCCGTAGCCATTAACACGATGATCATGTCGCTGCTTTACAAGCTGACGCCGGAAGAATGCCGGATGATCATGATCGACCCGAAGATGCTGGAACTGTCCGTGTATGACGGCATCCCGCATCTGCTGTCGCCCGTTGTGACCGACCCGAAAAAGGCGGTCGTTGCCCTGAAATGGGTCGTGGGCGAGATGGAAGAACGTTATCGCAAGATGTCCAAAATGGGCGTGCGTAACATTGAAGGCTATAACAGCCGTGTCGCCGATACGCTGGCCAAAGGCGAGATGTTCGAGCGTACCGTTCAGACTGGCTTTGACGATGATACCGGCGAACCGATCTTCGAGACCGAGGAATTCGCCCCCGAGAAACTGCCCTTCATCGTCGTTGTGGTCGACGAGATGGCCGACCTGATGATGGTTGCAGGCAAGGAAATCGAAGCTTGCATCCAGCGTTTGGCGCAGATGGCGCGTGCCTCGGGTATCCACATCATTATGGCCACGCAGCGTCCGTCGGTTGACGTGATCACCGGCACAATCAAAGCGAACTTCCCCACCCGGATCTCGTTCCAAGTGACGTCGAAAGTCGACAGCCGCACCATTCTGGGTGAACAAGGCGCCGAGCAGCTTTTGGGCATGGGTGACATGCTTTACATGGCAGGCGGTTCCAAGATCACCCGCGTGCACGGCCCGTTCGTGTCGGACGAGGAAGTCGAAGAAATCGTATCGTATCTGAAAAGCTTCGGCCCGCCCGAATATGTGGGCGGCGTGTCCGATGGTCCGGCTGAAGACAAAGCCGACAACATCGACGCAGTTCTTGGTCTGTCGACAGGCGGCAACACCAATGGCGAAGATGCGCTTTACGATCAGGCGGTTACGATCGTCATCAAAGACCGCAAATGCTCGACATCTTACATCCAGCGCAAACTGGGCATCGGCTATAATAAAGCCGCGCGTCTGGTTGAGCAAATGGAGGACGAGGGGCTGGTCTCGGCGTCCAACCATGTGGGCAAACGCGAGATTCTGATCCCCGAACAGCAGTAAATCTTCCGGACAACGATCCGGATTGCGTCGTCCCTTTGGGGGCGGCGTGTTTCCTAACGATAACAATACTGAGGCAAACCAATGATCCAACGTCGTCACTCAACCGACCGCATGAGCCAGAGCGTCACCCACAAAAGTGTCGTCTATCTGGCCGGTCAAGTCGGCACCCCCGGCAACAGCGTGGCCGAGCAGACCCGCGAATGTCTGGAGCAGATCGAAACGCTGCTTGAGGAAGCCGGATCCTCGACCAAGCACATGCTGCAAGCCATCATCTGGATGGCAGACATGAAAGACTTCGCCGAAATGAATCAGGTCTGGGACGCTTGGGTTCCCAAGGGTCATGCCCCCGCCCGTGCCACCGGTTCGGCTGATCTGGCGACGCCGGAACACAAGGTCGAAGTGATCGTTACTGCCGCTGTCGCGGAATAACCACGCCCCTTGAAAGGCGCGTTATCGCCTATCACCTACTGTTCGGGCTTAAATTCCCCATATCAAACGGGATAAAGTACGCCCGAGCAGTAAAGGTAGAATAGATGACCCCCTTGCGTATGACTTTCGCCGCCCTTGTTTTGGTGGCCACGGCGCTTCCGGCTCAGGCCGAGAAGATCAGCCTGAACGCGATCTCCAATTATTTGAATGGTCTAACGACCGCGAAATCTCAGTTCACTCAAATCAATGATGACGGGACGATTTCGACCGGGACGATTTATTTGAAACGTCCGGGCCGCGCCCGGTTCGAATATAACCCCCCGACCGAGGCCCTTGTGGTCGTCGGTGGGTCTCAGGTCGCAATTTTTGACGGGAAATCCAATGCGGGTCCGCAGCAGTATCCGCTGAGACGTACACCGCTGAACCTTGTGCTGGCGCGGAATGTGAATCTGAACAAGGCTAAAATGGTTGTGGGTCACACCTTTGACGGTACCGCAACGACGGTTGTAGCGCAGGACCCAGATAACCCCGAAGTCGGCACAATCGAGCTGAAGTTCACCTCCAACCCGGTCGAGCTGCGTCAGTGGATTATTACTGACAATGCCGGGACAAAGACCACCGTTCTATTGGGCGAGCTGGAGAAGGGTGGTTCGATGCGCGCGTCGTTGTTTTCGATTACCTACGCAATCCAGCAGCGCGAGCGCCGCTAAGCACTTTAAAATCAGCCTGACCCGAGTTTTCTCGGGTCAGGCTAAATCTTAACGGCAGCGTGCCAGTTGTTGCTGATACATGGCCGAACGAGATCCAACGTTGTCAGCCACACGCAGCAACCAAGATTTCGATTTATAGCTGCCGCGCAGGTACCCGGTGCGCCCTTCGTGATAGGCAAGGTATTGGTTGCGTGCATCATGCAGCGGAATGCCCGTTACATCGCGCGTCTTGTTCATATACCACCCCATGAAATCGGTGGCGTCGTGGATGTTGGTACGGCGCGCGCTGCGACCGCCCTCTTCCTGCTCGTATTCTTTCCAAGTTCCGTCCAGCGCTTGCGCATAACCATAGGCCGAGCTTTGGCGGCCCATCGGCAGTACGCCTAGGACGAATTTCATTGGGGTGCGGGCATCATGCACAAACTTTGATTCTTGATGAATGATTGCCATCTGAACGTGGACGGGGACGCCCCATTTCCGCTCTGTGCGTTCCATCGCGCGTAGAATCTTGGGTTGCTGACGGACAATGCTACAGGCGTTGTCCAAATTGCGCGGCGCTTTCTTGCCGCCACAGGACGCCACAAATGCCACGACCATGGTCGCGAGTATGAGTTTTTTCATCTGCCTACTGCTCTTTGTTTTTTTGTCAGCTTAGCGGATTTTTTGGCAAGTGGGAATCACAAGATCGGGATATTTCGCACCTGCAGCGCAGCTTTGCCTGTTGGGCATGAACCGGATGAATTCGGTGCGGGGTGTTCAAACTGTTTCCAAAATTTTCGGGCATGTCGCATGGACATTGCACGGTGATCAGCGGTAGTCATGGAACAAGAGTAGGACCAATGTTGAAGACACATGCGAAATATCATCTGGGTCAAGTTGTCCGCCACCGGAAGCATCCGTTCCGGGGCGTGGTGTTCGACGTGGATGCGATCTTTTCCAACACCGAAGAATGGTATGACGCCATTCCCGAAGACAGCCGGCCGTCCAAGGATCAGCCGTTCTATCACCTGCTGGCCGAGAATGATCAAAGCTATTACGTGGCCTATGTGTCCGAACAGAATCTGGTCGAGGATCATTCTGGTGAGCCGGTCGAACACCCTGATCTGCATGATCTTTTCGGGGATTTTGAAGACGGGCAGTATCCGCTTCAGGTTCAGTTGAACTAAGCTTTCATCCTTATCAGAACCGCCAAGTTCTTGCAGATCAAGCACACTGTTCTTTGCGCTTACTAACCGGATTCTAAATCAGTGATCAGCCCCGTGTAGCGTCGGTTCTCGCGATGCGGAATGATAGTATGTTTCGCCCATCCCGCCGTTTATAGTGCAGATCCCGCGTCAACTTGCGCACCAAATGCCACCCGAATCCCCCTTCGGGCAGATCCTCGGGTGCGTAGCCCAGATCGGGCGACACTTTCTTATCTGGTAAGCCATCGGGCAGAGGCAGGCCGCTGTCCTGCACCGTGACATCCAGCCCATCGCCAAGAAACCTAACGGCAAGTTCTATGCGGCCTGTGGGCTGTTCTTGATAGGCGTGTTCGACGATGTTGTTCAGGACTTCGGCCAAGACGATCTCGACCACCGACTTGTCGTCCGGCGACAGGGTCAGATCCAGCACCTGCTTCAACGCCTGCCGCACAGAGAAATTGTCGCTTGGAAACTCTAGTTGAAGTTTCTGGTCCGAGTGTGGCTTCGCCGCGTTATGCAAATTCTGTGCACTCCTGTAAGGTCTGCCCGGTCAGCTTGCGTTGGCGAGACCGCCATCAAGGGCCGTGGCCACGCTATCGTGAATGGTGAACACGGTATCCATACGGGTCAGTGAAAACACCTTTCGAACAGTATTAGACAGGGCCGCCAGTTCAAAACTGCGCCCATCCGGCACTTGTTTCATCACAGCGACAATTGCGCCAAGGCCGCTGGAGTCAATAAAATCGACTTGCGTCATGTCCACGACAATACGTTGCGGACCGTCCGACGTTACGTCGCGCATTTGATCTTTAAAATTGATGGCAATCGCGGCGTCGATTCGGCTGTTTTCTACGGTGATCACTCGGGCCTCGTGCCCGTCTTGATAGGTAAGTTGCACGGCTACGCTCCTTCCACGCGGTTAGTAGAACTACAGTCTAGACGCCGATCCTTACCATTCGGTAAGCGAGTACAGGAAAAGCACAGGTTGGGAGGCTACGATGAAAAATGTGGTTATTGCAGGGGCGGCGCGCACCCCCATGGGCGGGTTTCAGGGCGCATTTTCGGGTGTGACTGCCTCGGAACTGGGCGGTGCGGCGATCAAGGCGGCGTTGGAAGATGCCGGAGCTGACGCAGGCCAGATTGAAGAATTGCTGATGGGTTGTGTATTGCCCGCCGGTCAAGGTCAGGCGCCCGCACGTCAGGCAGGTTTCGCTGCCGGTTTGGGCAAAGAGGTTCCCGCCACCACGCTGAACAAGATGTGTGGCTCGGGCATGAAGACCGCGATGATCGCTTATGATCAGGTTGCGTTGGGCAGCACTGATATCATGGTGGCTGGCGGCATGGAGAGCATGACTGAAGCGCCTTATATTCTGCCAAAGATGCGCGGCGGCGCGCGGATTGGGCATGGCGCGGTCGTCGACCACATGTTCCTGGACGGGCTCGAGGACGCCTATGACAAGGGCCGCTTGATGGGCACCTTCGCCGAGGATTGCGCCGAGAGCTTCCAGTTCACCCGCGACGCGCAGGACGAATACGCGCTGAAGTCGCTGGCGAACTCGCTCGAAGCTCAGAAATCCGGCGCGTTTGAAGGCGAGATCGCAGCCGTAACGATCAAGACCCGCAAGGGCGATGTGGTCGTGGGTGAAGATGAACAGCCCGGCAATGCGCGCCCGGACAAAATCCCGACCCTGAAGCCAGCCTTCCGCAAAGATGGCACGGTGACGCCGGCCAACAGTTCGTCGATTTCGGATGGCGCCGCGGCTCTGGTCGTGGCTTCCGAGGATGCGGCCAATGCTGCGGGTCTGAAAATTCGTGCACGTATAATGGGCCACGCCAGCCACGCGCAGGAACCAAACCTGTTCACCACCGCGCCCGTTCCTGCCGCACAAAAACTGCTGGAGCGTCTGGGTTGGACCAAAGACGACGTGGACCTGTGGGAAGTAAACGAGGCCTTCGCCGTCGTTCCCATGGCCTTCATGCATGAGATGGGTTTGTCGCGAGACGTAGTGAACGTAAACGGTGGTGCTTGTGCATTGGGCCACCCGATTGGCGCTTCGGGCACGCGGATCATGGTGACGCTCTTGAACGCGCTGGAAAAGCGTGGTCTGAAACGCGGTGTGGCTGCGATCTGCATCGGCGGTGGCGAAGGGACTGCCATCGCGATCGAACGCGTGTAAGGTCACAGTGACTCGCTACAGTGAGGGCGCGGGTTTCCGCGCCCATTTCATTTGGAAGACATGATGAAGATCAACTACGCCGATACAGCCCAGATCATTGCCTCGCTGACTGAAGGAGAAACCGATGAGGTCGCCCTGATGGCTACGGTCACATGTGAACTGCACCACGCGGATGATCGGTTTGACTGGACGGGGTTCTATCGCGTGACCGCGCCCGAGATGCTGAAGATCGGACCTTATCAAGGCGGACATGGTTGCCTTCAGATCCCATTCTCGCGGGGGGTGTGTGGCGCGGCGGCCCGTACAGGCGAGGTACAGTTGGTCGATGACGTGGACGCCTTTCCGGGCCACATTGCATGCGCATCCTCAACCCGGTCCGAAGTCGTGTTGCCGGTCTGGGATGCTGAAGGAACATTGATTGCTGTGCTGGATATAGATAGCGACCAGCCTTCCGCATTCACGCAAGAAGACGCGGATGCGCTTGAGAAAATCTTGGCGGATACTTTCGCGCGCTAGCCTTGCAGCCTTGAACAAACCAATCCAACCGGACTGCTTTGCAGCCTAAACACGACATCTTCCGGTCGTATTCAGACTTGCCACGAATCATCTTTGTGTCTCAATATGAAAAAAAACGTGAAAATTTCACGATAACGTTCATGCGGAGGCCACATGCTACACAGCGATCCACAGCACTTGCATCGGACCAGTCTGGGCGCTGACCTGCGAGCCTTGCGCAAATCCCGTGGTATGACGATCTCGGACCTGGCGGAGGCTTTGGGGCGGTCTATTGGCTGGCTTAGCCAAGTCGAGCGTGACAAATCTGAACCTTCGATTTCGGACCTGCGCGTTATCTCAGAAGCGCTGGGCGTGCCAATGTCGCTTCTGTTTGCACATAAGTCTTCGCCCGCTGGGGAACAGGGACGGATTGTGCGGGCTGGCAATCGCCGTCCGATGGGCGCAAGCCATGAAGGGCTGAGGGAAGAGCTTTTATCCCCCGATCTGACCGATGACTTCGAGATGGTGCACTCTACTTTCGAGCCGCATTCCAAGATGCAGACCCCCGCCAGCCGCCCCACGCAAGAGGTCGGATATATGGTGTCCGGTAAGCTGGATCTGACCATTGGCGGGCGCAGTTTCACGGTCCAGACCGGTGACAGTTTCCGCATCAAACACGAGACCTATGACTGGGCGAACCCCTATGACGAACCGGCCGTTGCGATCTGGGTGATTGCACCGCCGGTCTATTAAGGAGCGCGCCATGTTGTCGGGAAGCTGCCTGTGCGGAGCCATCACTTTTTCCACCGACGCGACACCGGAAGGTGTCTCGATGTGTCACTGCAGCCAGTGCCGCAAGCAATCGGGTGGCATCTGGTCATCGGCCTTCGTGCCGGAAGCGGATCTGACCATCACCGGCGACGTGTCATGGTTTGCTGCCAGCGATTTCGCCAAGCGCGGGTCGTGCCCGACTTGCGGATCCTTCCTGTTTTGGAAAGCTCATGCGGAAGACACGATCAGCTTTGCGTTGGGCGCGATCGATGGTCCCACGGGGCTGACCTTAGAAAAACACATCTTTGTCGCTAACAAAGGTGACTACTACGAAATTGCCGACGGCCTGCCGCAAAGCGAGCAGTAACACCAAGAAAGACGGAGACCTTAATGTCTGATTTTCCCACCAAAGCACGCGTCGTTATCATCGGCGGCGGTGTCATTGGCGCCTCGACGCTCTATCACCTTGGCCTGAAGGGTTGGACCGACTGCGTTCTTCTGGAAAAGAACGAGCTGACGGCAGGGTCGACCTGGCACGCGGCGGGTAACGTTCCGACGTTCTCGAACAGCTGGGCGATCATGAACATGCAGCGCTATTCGACCGAGCTGTACTCGCGCCTTGGCGAAGAGGTCGATTACCCGATGAACTATCACCAGTCGGGCTCGATCCGCTTAGCGCATACCAAAGAACGCATGCAGGAGTTTGAACGCGCTTGTTCGATGGGACGCTATCAGGGCATCGAAATGGAGATGTGGACGCCCGAACAAGCGAAGGAGCGTTATCCGTTCCTTGAGATCCACGACCTGATGGGCGTGCTGTGGGATCCGTCGGATGGTGACATTGACCCGGCTCAGGTCACGCAGGCGCTTGCGAAGGGCGCGCGCGATATGGGGCAAAAGATCCTACGCTTTACCCCGGCGACGGGTGTGACCCAGAAGGAAGACAAGACATGGGTTGTTCACACTGAAAAAGGTGACATCGAATGTGACTATGTGGTCAACGCAGCGGGTTACTATGCTCAGCGTGTGGGCGAGATGTTCAAGCCCTATGGCGGCCGTACCGTTCCGATGATGGTGATGGAGCACCAATATCTGCTGACTGAACAAATCCCCGAAGTGGAAGCATGGTCCAAGGAACATGGTGGCAAACTGCCCCTGATCCGCGACGTGGACGTGTCGTACTATTTGCGTCAAGAAAAGCACGGTTACAATCTTGGCCCGTACGAGCCGAACTGTAAGGCCCACTGGCTGGGCGACGACAAGATGCCCGAGGATTTCAGCTTCCAGCTTTGGCAGGAAGATCTGGACCGGATCGAGGATATCGTCGTCGACGCTATGGCCCGCGTGCCGCTGATGGAAACTTCGGGCGTGTCCAGCGTAATCAACGGACCGATCCCCTATGCCCCTGACGGTCTGCCGCTGATCGGTCCCATGCCCGGCGTCGCGAACGCGTTCGAGGCTTGCGTCTTCACCTTCGGCATCGCCCAAGGTGGCGGCGCGGGTAAGGTCATGGCCGAATGGATCGTCGATGGCGGGACCGAGTGGGACATGTGGGCGGTCGATCCGCGCCGCTATACCGATTACACCGATCAGGACTATTGTGATCAGAAGGGCATGGAAGTCTACGGCAACGAATACGCGATGCACTTCCCCCATCACGAATGGCCCGCCGCCCGCGACAAGAAACTGTCGCCGGTGCATGACCGCGTGATCGCCGCCGGCGGCGTCATGGGTGCCTATAACGGTTGGGAACGCGCCAACTGGTTTGCGCAAGACGGCGACGATACTTCGTTGGAAGCGACCCACACTTGGGGCCGTCAAGGACCTTGGACCCAGCGCGTGAAAGAAGAATGCGAAGCCGTGCGTGACGGCGTTGGCGTTCTGGATCTGCCGGGCTTCTCGCGGTTTGAACTGTCGGGAGAAGGTGCAGCGGAATGGCTGCGCGGCATGGTGACAGGCGCGCTGACCAAGGTGGGCCGGATGAACCTGATTTATTTCTCGGACGATCGTGGCCGCATCCTGACCGAGATGTCGTGCCAGCGCCACGCCGAGGATCACTTCACCCTGATCACCGCAGCCACCGCACAGTGGCATGATTTTGAGGTGCTGAAGCGCAAACTGCCGGAAGGTCTATCCCTGACCGATCACACGACCGAGAAAGACACCCTGATCGTGACCGGCCCCAAATCGCGCGATCTGATGACCGAGATCGGAACTGACGCAGACCTGTCACTGGGTTGGTTGACTCATCAGGAAGCCACGGTTGCAGGCAAATCTGCGCGTGTCGTGCGCGTGTCGTTTGCCGGTGAATTGGGCTGGGAAATCCATGCGGCAAACGCCGACATTCCCACCATCTATGACGCGGTCATCGCGGCTGGGGCCAAGCCGTTCGGCATGTATGCTTTGGACAGCCTGCGTCTGGAAAAGGGTTACCGCACCTGGAAGGGTGACCTGACCAGCGACTATTCGATGTTCGAAGGTGGACTGGAACGTTTCGTGCGTCTGGATAAGCCACAGGACTTCCCGGGCAAAGCAGCGCTTCAATCGGAAAAACAGCAAGGATCGAAGAAAGCCTTCGTCACACTTACTGTTGAAGCCGGTGACTGTGACGCGCCCTATATGTCCTGCATCTGGTCGGGTGATCAGATCGTCGGCGAAACCACCTCGGGCGGGTGGGGCTATCGCATTAACGGCTCGATTGCGCTGGGGATGGTCCGCACCGATCTGGCCGAGCCGGGCACCGAGCTTGAGGTTGAAATCTACGGCGAGAAGTTCAAAGCCGTGGTGCAGCCGGACCAGCCGCTATGGGATCCCGAAAACGAAAGGCTGCGTGCCTAATACCAAAACCCAGCCCCGCGCAATCCATTTGCGCGGGGCAACCAACCAGCGAGGTACAGAAGATGAAGGATATGATCGAACATCCGATTCAGGTCGACATCCTGATGTCAGACGGGTTCGTCCTGACGGAATTGTCCGCGATCCTCGAAGTTCTGCGCATCGCCAATCGCGTCTCTGCGCGCGAGGTGTTTCGCTGGCAAAACCTGTCCCGTCACGGTGGGCCGATCTCGTGTCGCGCCGGGATAGATGTGGCGACCCAGCCTTTCCACCCCAAGCCGACCGCAGATTACGTCTTTGCGCTGGGCAACTCGGACCCAGACGCGAAAGAGCTGTCTCTGCAAAAAGAGATCAAGTCTTACCAGTGGGCTGGCTCTCGCGTGATCCTGCTGTCCGAAGCCGCCAGTCGCCACATCGCGGAAACAGGCGAACAAACAATGAGCCATACGACCCATTGGGAAAACCGCGCTGTGTTGAATGAACGTGGTACGCCGGGAATTGGATCTTACGCGCTGGTCGCAGATGATGGGCGTATCATCACGTCTGCAGGCATGGGATCGACCCATGACCTTGTGTTGGCGCTGTTGGGCAGCCACCTGTCTGCGGCCTCGGTTGCGACGGTCACCGACATCATGCTGCATGAAAACATCCGCACTTTCGCAACCCTGCAACCGTTTGGCGGCAAAGAGCTTTCCTTGACCGGTAACCGCGCGCTGGATCAATGTGTCGAGCTGATGCAGGCCAATCTGGAAGAGCCCTTGCGGATTTCGGAACTGGTCTCGCTTCTTGGGATTTCCGAACGATCCTTGGAGCGCCATTTCCGCGCGCATTTCCACACCACGCCTAACGCTTACTATCGCGAGCTACGTTTGAACCACGCCAACACGCTGCTTTTGAAAACCGCGATGAGCGTACGTGACGTCGGGCTTGCTTGCGGCTTTCCCAACGGATTCTCATCGCTTTTTCGCCGCCATTTCGGCGTGACTCCTATGTCGCTGCGCAAGAATGGAAACTTGGCAAGCTACAGCAATTGATTTCCGACAAAGCTGGCGAAAAGACGATGTTTTCGCGCCGCATGTCGTGCAACTCTCGGCCCGAATCCATCAAGGAGTGATGCCATGTCTCTGCCCACACAAGCCCGCGTTGTCATCATCGGTGGCGGCGTTATCGGCTGCTCTGTCGCCTATCACTTGACCAAACTTGGCTGGAAGGATGTTGTCCTTCTGGAACGTAAACAGCTGACCTCGGGCACCACATGGCACGCCGCCGGTCTGATCGCGCAGCTGCGTGCGACCAAGAACATGACGAAGCTAGCAAAGTATTCGCAGGAGCTTTACGGCGAGTTAGAGACTGAAACTGGTGTCGCCACAGGCTTTAAACGCAATGGCTCGATCAGTGTTGCGCTGACAGACGAACGCATGGAAGAGCTTGCCCGTCAGGCCGCTATGGCCCGCGCATTCGGCGTCGACGTAGAAGAAATCACCGCAGAAGAGGCCTTGTCGCGTTACGAGCATCTGAACATCGACGGCGTGGTCGGCGGCGTGTGGTTGCCGAAAGACGGGCAGGGCGATCCGGCCAACATCGCGCTTGCTTTGGCCAAGGGTGCGCGTCAACGCGGTGCGCTGGTGAAAGAGCGAACCAAGGTTACGGGCATTCAGCGCGACGGCCGCAAGGTTACGGGTGTCGATTGGGCCTCGGACGATGGCAAGGAACAGGGTCACATCGCGTGCGATATGATCGTGAACTGCGCAGGCATGTGGGGCCACGAGGTTGGCAAGATGGCTGGCGTGAACGTTCCGCTGCACGCGTGCGAACACTTCTATATCGTGACCGAGAACATCGAAGGCATGACCCAGCTTCCGGTGCTGCGGGTGCCCGATGAATGCGCGTACTACAAGGAAGACGCGGGCAAAATCCTGCTGGGCGCGTTTGAACCCAATGCCAAGCCGTGGGGCATGAATGGCATCGCGGACACGTTCGAGTTCGACCAACTGCCTGAGGATTTCGACCACTTCGAACCCATCCTTGAAGCTGCTTGTAACCGTATGCCTATGCTGGCCGAAGCGGGCATTCACACCTTCTTTAACGGCCCAGAATCGTTCACACCCGACGATGCCTATCACCTTGGCCTTGCTCCCGAGATGGACAATGTGTGGGTCGCCGCGGGCTTTAACTCGATCGGCATTCAGTCGGCGGGCGGCGCAGGTATGGCGTTGGCGCAGTGGATGGAAGATGGCGATAAGCCTTTCGACCTGGGCGACGTGGACATCAGCCGGATGCAGCCGTTCCAGGGCAACAAGCACTACCTGTTTGAACGCTCGAAAGAGACGCTGGGCTTGCTTTATGCTGACCACTTCCCGTTCCGTCAGAAAGCCACCGCGCGCGGCATCCGTCGCACGCCCTTCCATCACCACCTGAAAGAACAGGGCGCCGTATTTGGCGAGCTGGCCGGTTGGGAACGCGCCAACTGGTTCGCGAATGAAGGCCAGAAAGCCGAATACGAATACACTTGGGGTCGCCAGAATTGGTTCGAAAACTCGGCTGCCGAGCACAAGGCCGTGCGCGAAAATGTGGGCATGTATGATATGACCTCTTTCGGCAAGATTAGGGTCGAAGGGCCGGACGCCGAAGCCTTCATGAACTATGTGGGTGGCGGCGATTATTCCGTGCCCAATGGCAAAATCGTCTATACCCAATTCCTGAACCGTCGCGGCGGGATCGAGGCGGATGTGACCGTCACCCGTCTGACCGAGACCTCGTATCTTGTGGTCACCCCCGCCGCCACCCGTCTGGCCGATCAGACATGGATGGAACGCCATGTCGGCGACTTCCGCGTCGTGATCACCGATGTGACCGCCGGTGAAGGTGTTTTGGCTGTGATGGGTCCGAACTCGCGCAAGCTCTTGGAAAAGGTCAGCCCGAACGACTTCACCAACGCCACCAACCCGTTTGGCACCGCGCAGGAAATCGAGATCGGGATGGGCTTGGCCCGGGCGCACCGCGTGACCTATGTGGGTGAGCTTGGGTGGGAGATCTATGTCTCGGCCGATATGGCAGGTCATGTGTTCGAAACCCTGCATGAAGCCGGGCAGGACTTGGACCTGAAGCTCTGCGGGATGCACATGATGGACAGCTGCCGAATCGAGAAGAGCTTCCGCCACTTCGGGCACGACATCACTTGCGAGGACCACGTGTTGGAAGCGGGTCTTGGCTTTGCTGTGAAGACCGACAAACCGGATTTCATCGGCCGCGATGCTGTGCTGGCGAAAAAGGAAAGCGGGCTGGAAAACCGGATGCTTCAGTTCAAGCTGACCGATCCCGAGCCGCTGCTCTATCACAACGAACCCGTCATCCGCGATGGCGAGATCGTGGGCTATCTGAGCTCGGGCTCTTACGGGCATCATCTGGGTGCAGCCATGGGTATGGGTTATGTGCCATGCAAAGGCGAAAGCGCTGCAGATGTTCTTGCCTCGACTTACGAGATCGACGTGGCGGGCACCCGCGTGAAGGCCGAAGTATCGCTGAAGCCCATGTACGATCCGAAATCGGAGCGGGTCAAAGTTTAAGCGGGCATAACAATCCGTGATGTGAAGCCTAACGCTTTTCACGCTACCCAATCCCTCATCCGGGCGGCATAAAGACCGGGTGAGGGCGCGATGACACAGACAGCAAAGCCGGAAAACGTAGATACGCCGCAAGGGCTTGCCTTTGCGATCACGGCTTATGTGCTGTGGGGCTTTCTGCCGCTTTATCTAAAGTTGCTGACCCATATGCCCGCGACCGAAGTGCTGGCGCATCGCGTCATCTGGTCCGTTCCAGTCGCAGGGGTGGTGCTGATTGCCTTGGGTCGTACGCGGGATCTGAAAGCAGTTCTGACCGACCGCCGCAGTCTGTTGCTGGCTTTGGTGACGGCCACGCTGATCTCGGTCAATTGGGGCATTTATATCTGGGCAATTGGGGCTGAGCAGACGGTCGAGGCCGCGCTGGGATATTATATCAATCCGCTATTTTCGATCCTGATGGGTGCGGCACTTCTGGGCGAGCGTCTGTCTACTGCGCAATGGGTGGCTGTGCTTCTGGCCGCGTTGGCGGTGATCGTACTGACAGTGGATGCGGGGCGACTTCCGATGGTTGCGCTGGGTCTGATGCTGACATGGGGTTTTTACGCGTACTTCAAGAAATCCCTACCCATTGGGCCCAATCAGGGCTTTCTGCTTGAGGTGTTGATCCTGACGCCACCCGCTTTGGCCTATGTCGTTTGGCTCGGTGCGACCGGGCAGGGGCATCTGTTTGTTTCAGGCTGGGATACCGCGCTTCTGATGGGTTGCGGGCTGGTCACGGCGGTGCCCTTGATGGTCTATGCCAACGGCGCGAAATTGCTGCGTCTGTCGACCATCGGCATCCTACAGTATATCGCGCCGACGATGATCTTCCTTGTTGCGGTCTTCATCTTTCGTGAACCGTTCGGAGGCGCCAAGCTGATCGCATTCCCGCTGATCTGGCTGGCGCTGATTGTTTACACGACGTCTCTGTTTCGTCAAATTCGGCGCAAGCGGTGACTTGCAGCGGGGGGTCTCAGCCGCTATCCCGCGCCCATGTCGTCTGATTACAACCCGCCCAATGATCCGCTTGTGATCCTGCATCATGACCACGAACTTCTGTTCGTGGACAAGCCTTCGGGCCTGTTGTCGGTTCCGGGCAAGGGCGAACATCTGGCCGATTGCCTGATTGCCCGCGTTCAAGCGGTGTTTCCCGAAGCGCTTCTGGTGCATCGATTGGACCGCGATACCTCGGGCGTGATGGTCTTTGCACTGACACCCCACGCGCAACGGCATCTGGGGCTTCAGTTTGAAAAACGGCAAACCAAGAAAACCTATCTGGCGCGCGTCTTTGGACGGGTCGAAGGCCGCGAAGGCACCGTCGATCTGCCCCTGATCGTCGACTGGCCCAACCGGCCCAAGCAGCATGTAGATTTCGAGAACGGCAAGCCAGCCGTGACCGATTGGAAAGTGCTGAGATATGAAGAAAACGCCACCCGGATGCGGCTGTTTCCGCAGACCGGCCGCAGCCACCAATTGCGTGTGCATATGCTGGAATTGGGCCATCCCATTCTGGGCGATCCCTTCTATGCCGAGGGCCCGGCCCGTAATGCCCCACGCCTGATGCTACATGCCGAAAGTCTGCGTTTGCGTCACCCGGACGGTGGAAAAGGGATCACCATCAAGGCTAAATGCCCGTTTTGACCCGGGTGACCTAGGGGCAATGACCCTTGCCCGTCGGCGTTGATCCTGATTGATTGTAACGATCAGCGAGGAGCCCATCATGCATCAACCTGTCATCTCAGGAACGGGGGTTTTTACCCCTACGGTAACGATCACAAACGCCGAGCTTGTGGTCGCCTTCAACGCCTATGCCGACAAGTTCAATGCAGCGAACGCGGATGCGATTGCCGCGGGTGAAGTGGATGCGATGGGCCATTCTTCCGAGGACTTCATCGTCTCGGCTTCGGGCATTCATCAACGCTATGTGATGGACAAAACCGGCGTTTTGGATCCCGATGTAATGCATCCGATCCTGCGGGAACGGGCCGATGATGAGCCGGGGATCATGACCGAAATGGGCGTTGATGCTTGCCGCAAAGCACTTGCGCAGGCGGGGTGCGATGCCGGTGATGTCGATCTGGTGATCTGCGCCGCTTCGAACCACGAACGCGCTTATCCCGCAATTGCGATTGAGATCCAACAGGCCTTGGGCGCGGGTGGGTTTGCCTTTGACATGAACGTGGCCTGTTCATCGGCCACCTTTGGTATTCAGGCTGCTGCCGATATGATCCGGTCCGGGTCTGTCAAACGCGCATTGGTGGTGAACCCCGAGATCTGCTCGGCCCATTTGGAATGGCGCGACCGGGATTGCCATTTCATCTTCGGTGACGTTGCCACTGCGACCCTGATCGAACGCAAAGAGGACACACAAGGCGAGTGTTTCGAGATCTTGTCGACCCGTTGCCTGACGCAGTTTTCGAACAACATTCGTAACAACAATGGTTTCCTGCGCCGCACGCGTGAAGACTCTGCCGATCTGCCGGACAGGCGCGACATGCAATTCATGCAGAATGGACGCAAGGTGTTTAAAGAGGTTTTGCCGATTGTGTCGAAACACATCTTAGAGCACATCGCCGAAATCGGTGTGGGGCAGGATGATCTAAAGCGTCTGTGGCTGCATCAAGCGAACAAATCCATGAATGATTTCATCGGGAAAAAGGTGTTGGGGCGTACTCCTGAGGACGGCGAGCAACCCAACATTCTTCAGGATTATGCCAACACCTCGTCCGCCGGGTCGATCATTGCGTTCTCGAAATACTCGAGCGATCTGGCACCCGGAGATACCGGTGTGATTTGTTCTTTCGGGGCAGGCTATTCGGTCGGGTCAGTCGTGGTGCGTCGGGCCTAAAGACCGCGCCGTTAGCGCACGATGAACTCGGCATGAAGTGCGCCGGCCGCCTTGATGCTTTTCAAAATGTCGATCATGTCGCGCGGAGCGACGCCAAGTGCGTTTAGTCCGGCTAGCAACTCTGACAAGGACGCCCCGCCACTGACCTCGGCCAGCCCAATCCCTGGTTCTTCCTCGATTGCGGCATTGGTGCGCGGGACCACGATGGCTTCGCCTTCCGAAAACGGATTGGGTTGCACGACGATGGGTTGCTCTTGAATGCGCAGGGTCAGATTGCCCTGCGACACGGCCACCCGGCTGATCCGCACATCTTCGCCCATTACGATTGTACCGGACCGCTGATCGACCACCACCCTAGCGCGTCGTTCGGGTTCCACTCCGATATTCTCGATCGTACCCAATGCGTGCGCCGGAGAAATCGCGCGCGTGGCCGTGATGTCGACCACAACCGTTCCACTGTCCAGCATGCGCGACACGACCCGGCCATATTTTCCATTGATGGCGCGCTCGATCCGTTCAGCTGTTGTGAAATCCGGAGTGCGCAAGGCCAATCTGATGGATTTCAGCTTGGTGAAATCGAAGTCGATCTCACGCTCGACTCGCGCACCGCTGGGAATTACGCCGCTGGTCGGTACGCCTTTGGTCACCGATGCGCCGTCACCTTCCGCGCTTGCTCCGCCCGCAATGATCGTGCCTTGCCCAACGGCATAGATCTCGCCATCTGCTGCGTTTAGGGGGGTCATGATCAGCGTTCCGCCCAACAGACTTTTTGCGTCCCCAATCGCAGAGACCGTCACGTCAATCCGCGATCCTGCCCGTGCAAATGGGGGCAGCGAGGCAGTGACGAACACAGCCGCCACGTTCTTGGGGCGGAATTGTTCGCCCGTGATGTTCACACCCAGACGTTCCAGAATGTTCGACATGATATCTTCTGTGAAGGGCGCGTTCCGGATGCCGTCACCTGTGCCGTTTAACCCGACGACCAGCCCATAGCCCACAAGGTCATTGCCGCGCACACCATCAAATTCGACCAAATCCTTGATGCGGATCGAGTTCGCATGGGCGATGCTGGTCAGCGCGAACAACGCCATCAAGAACGCAAACAGGTGTCTCATCGCATGTAATCCGCGAAGCTGAGTTTCGACAGGCGCGCGGTGGTGACATAAAGCGCTTCCATCTGACCATAGAGCTCTTCTAGTCGCGCGGCGGTTTCGTACGGGTCAGCGGCGGTTAAATCGTTATACGAAAGCTCTAATACGTGTTGTTCAGCGGTGTTGTGTGCCACCGCGTTCTCAATTCGTGCCTCGACTGCGCCGACGCGTGCCTGCAACATCGTTGTTTGGTCAATCGCAGTTAGAAGACTGTTTGATGACATTTCGGCCAGCGCCTTCTGTTCGTCCAAGTTCCCGGCCAATGCACCTTCGGCCAGCACCATCGTTTTTGCCACTGCAGACAAAAGGTTGCGGATTTCGGTATCATTGGCGCGGACGGGCAACGTGGCAGTTTCGCCATTGCCCAGCCGGATTGGGCCGTTGCTTTCATCTGCCCCCAGATAGCCAAGCGTCTCGAACCCACCGCCGGACGTATTGAACCAGTCATCAATTGCGGTCGAGATACCCGCCGCCGTAACCTCGCTCGAGATTGCGGTCATCAGCTCTGTGATAATCGTTTGTACGTTCGCCAAAGCTGGCTGATCGGTGGCGGACCCTGCAAAGAGTGATCGCCCACCAGCATCCGCGTTGAGTTTCGAGATGATCGAACCGAGTTTCTGTTCGGCATCCAGCGCTGTGGTTTGCAACAGCGTCGTGTTGTTCGAGCTGCGCGCCGCGATTAGCCCGTTTGACAGCTCCTGCGCCTGAGTGTGGATCGTGGTTAAAGCGACCTGCGTGGTGCCCGCCATCAGCTGTGCTTCGTTGGTGGCCTGCGCGTGGGCGGACAGAAGCTTCAGGCTGTGCTCGAGGCCTGCGACCGCACCATACTCTCCGTTCGTGTTTGCACCCAGATCGGATTTCCGACCCGTGGACATTTCCGTGCTAAGCCGCGTCAGCTCCTGTCTAAGCTGGGTGTTTTGCCGCCTTGTCATGAAGGTGCTGGCCATATCTCCAAATGTTGAAATGCTCATATCAGCGCCCCTAGATGCCCAATAGAAGTTGCATCATTTCATCGGCGGCGGAGACGACTTGCGCATTTGCAGCGAAGGCTTGCTCGATCACCATCAGCTTTTGCATCTCTGCATCAGTATCAACGCCCTGTGCCAATTCCATCTGTCGCAAGCTGTCATTCTGGGCCGTGTCGAAGCTGAGCCGCGCCTGGGTCTGATCAAGGTTAACCGTAATTTTGTTCAATAGGTCGGCAGCAAGGCCAGAAGCTGAACGTGCAGCACCAGAAAACCCGCCCGAGGCAGCAACTTTGGGGGCTTCCAGAGCGTCGATCATTTCGCCAAGAAGAGTCGCATTTCCGACATTTCCGGGGACCGTCGCCCCCAGCCCGTCACGCAAACGCCAGAGCGCGCCAGCTTGAGTTGGATCCACCGCTGAATTCAGTGAGAGGCGCGTGCTGAGCGCGACCTCGTCAGATGGATCAAAGGCCGCGCCTGCATCGGTGAAAAGACCTGGTGTACCGGGCGCGCGAGTGGCGTCTAGTGCGGGGTCTTGGAACCGTTCAACCAGATCGCGTGCGAATGCGTCCAATTGTTCCTGTGCCATCACCGCCAATTCGTCGCGAACCTGAAAATGTGCGGCCAATGAACCGCCCGCGATCGCGTTTCGTTCGGTGCTTGTGTCGATAGGTTTCCCATTGATGGTTAGCCCAGAGAGCGCGCCGCTGCCCTGTGTCATCTCTGGCACGATCATGTTGACGGTCGAGAAACCAAGCTGTGCGGGTTGGCCGTCCAGAAGGATTGCCCCCCCGCTTGAGATCAGCGCCACCTGCCCACCGTCACGCGGAACTTGCTTGATCGGAATGATCGACGACAGTCCGTCGATCACCTGCTGCCGTTGATCCATCAGCCCTGAGGGGTCGGCTCCGCGTGCTGCTGCGACTTGGATCTTGGTATTCAGCTCATGGATGTCTTGCAGGCCCTGATTGAGCTGAGAGACCTCATCCGCGATGGCCCCGTCAGCATTCAGGCGTTCGGTTTGAATGTGATCCGAGGTGGCCTTTAGATGCGTCACGATATCACGCGCCGCATACAGGCTGGCATTCAGCGCGGCCTCGCTTTCCGGGCGTGCTGCGGCCTCGGTCAGGGCGGCTTCGAACTGGGCCATGCGACCGGAAAGTGAGCCGGGTTTATCCGGAGTTCCAACCACATTTTCCAAGCCGGCCAGAAAGCTGGATCGCGTGTTTCCATGCCCTAGGGCGGCATCCGACAGGCGACGATCCCCTAAAAGCTGTTCGTCCACGTGGCGGTGGATCCCATCGACCTTGACGCCGGATGACGTGCCGCCCAGCGTCCGCGATGACAGTTCCAAAGTACGAGCGCCATAGCCTTCGGTCATCGCATTTGCGACGTTGGACGACACCAGCTGGGCTGCGCGCGAATTTGCGTTCAGGCCGGTTAGTGCATTGTGAAGGGCGCCCGAAATGGTCATGAGAAGCTACTTTGCGATACCGGATCAGCGTTTGATGTTGGTGGTTTCTTGAAGCATCTCATCGACGGTCTGAATAACCTTCGCGTTCGAGCTATAGGCACGCTGCGTTTGGATCAGGTTGGTCAACTCACCTGCGACGTCGGTGGTCGATCCTTCGCGGGCAAAGCCGACGACTTCGCCTGTGGGACCGTCACCGGCATCCCACATGAAGAAGGATCCGCTTTCAGGCGACACCTGATAGGCTTGGTTCGAAATCGAGGTCAGGCCGTTGGGGTTTGATACATCCACCAGCGGCACCTGATAAATTGTGCGGATAAACCCGGTGTCATAGGTGGCTTTTAGGAAGCCGTGCTCGTCGATTTGGACCGCCGTAAGGTTGCCAACCGGAGAGCCGTTCTTGGTAATCGCGACCGGTGCAAAGCTGTCGGACAGCTGCGTCAGGCCATTGGGGTCACCGATCCCACCGATGGTCAGGGACAGGGGGCCGCCCGCAACGGTCAGATCCAATGTGCCGTCAGTCGCGTTGTAAGCGCCGCCAGACACAACAGAAACCGAGGCCAACGTACCGCCATCAGCGCGGCTGTCGTCAAATACCAGCGTATACTCGCCAATCACTGCCCCGCCCGAGGCGCTGTCGGTGATTTGCATGGTCCATGTGTTCGATGAACCGGTGCCGGGTACGGTGGGCGTAAAGCTGAAATCCAATGTCTCGGACGTGCCCAAGTTGCCGAAATACTCGACCGATAGAGGCAGAGCGGCGCCGCCGGCGCCAGCCTCGGTTTCGATCGCGGGCAGGTTAACGCCCAGCTTCATGCTGGTGGTTGGGTCACCTGCGGTTTGGTTGGCGTTGATGACGACAGGTTCAAGCCCGACGCCGGTATCGCGCGGATAGGTTCCGACATTGCCGTCGGCGTCTGCGGGCCAGCCTAACAGAACAAGCCCGGTTTCGGTTTTCAGAACGCCTTCGGAATCGGTGCGAAATGACCCGGTAGTGGTCATCATCATCGGTCGTTCGCCGGGGTTGGAATCGGCATAGACCTCTTGCGTGACAGGAAGCATACCGCGTCCGCCAACCGCAATGTCCATCGGGTTTGACGTCGAAATCAGTGGCCCGTGTTCGTCGATCAGACGCTGCGTCGTGGTGCGCACGCCCCCTGCTGAATAGGTTCCCGATCCGGCATTGCCACCGATCACAAGACTTTGGAAATCTGCCGTAGCCCGCTTGTACCCGAAGGTCGACGAGTTCGCGATGTTGTCCGAAATCGTCGCAAGTTTCGTGGCATGAGCATTCAGTCCGGCCACGCCGGCACTTAGAGAAGAGGAAATCGTCATGGTGCGCCTTTCTGCTGCATCTACCTCTGGTCGCAATCAGATTGGACCGGGCGTCCTTAACAGCCGCCTAATAGGCGCAATTTCCAAGGTAATTTCCTGTTGTGTGTTGATTTAACTACCTTTTTGAGCGCAGTAAGATCAGTTCAATCCGGTTGTTTCGCGCGGTCATCGCGTTCGTCACAGCCGGTTCACGGTCCGCATGGCCCGTTACGCGCTGCACTTTCTTGGGCGTTTCCGTTTGCGATTCGTACAGCATCCGCACCCGATCAGCGCGCGACGAGGACAGCTGCCATGCTGTGTTTTCCGCGATCACAACTGGCTGGGTTGCCACATGGCCGTCGATCGCGACGCCGTTTTTGGCCAGCTGGAAGACCTCGGCAATTGTTACTATGATCTCTTCCAAAAGCGGGGTTGGTGTGTCGGTTCCCGCGTGAAACAGGGGGGCGTGGTCTAACGCAAATACCTCGACCAGCAGGCCTTCATCCGTGACCTTGGTGACGATATGTCGCTGCAGTTGATCGCTGGCCATGCTTTCGCCCGAGTGGGCGAGAAGCATCGTCTCAACCTCTTTCAGCTTGGCAGTTTCCCTTTCCCCGTCAGCGCCCGCACCATCGGCCTGTTTGCCCCCCTGATCTTGGGCCGGATCCCGTGGCGTCCCGCCCGTACCGTTTTGAGACAGGCTTTCTTCGCTTAGCACGCTGTCGCCGCCGAACGAGCCACTGCCGCCGCCTGACACGCGAGTGATAGGGATTGTAGGGCTGAAATAATCCGCAATGCCCTTTCGCTGCTTTTCCGTGGTCGCGTTCAACAGCCACATCAGCAAGAAAAACGCCATCATCGCTGTCACGAAGTCAGCATAGGCCACTTTCCACGCGCCGCCATGGTGGCCATCTCCGCCACCCTTCTTGATCTTCTTAATAATTATCGGAGCTTGTTCATTAGAACGCATCCCACCACCTCATTTTTCACCCAAGGTCAGGGATAGCAGCCGCAAGTTTCCATCAGCTTAACTATTCAAATTGTTGCGATTTCATTACTTCGCATGTGAAGTATCGCTTTTTCTTGACTTCATTTCACATGCAACGATATTATTGATGTGCAACAGGACGGCCCGATTGGGCAATGAATGGATGGAATCATGAACAAGCACAGCCCGTCGCGCGAGATGCAGCGCGCGGTGTCAGCCGTTGGCACCGAGACCCATTACATGCCCGGTTGGGCCAATGATTTCGAGACCGAGGCCCTGCCCGGCGCTCTGCCCCAAGGCATGAACAGCCCGCAGAAATGCGAGTATGGTCTGTATGGAGAGCAGCTGTCCGGTACCGCCTTCACGGCCAACCCGCCCGAGAGGACGTGGTGTTACCGCATCCGCCCTTCTGTGAAGCATTCGTCTCGATATACCAAGATTGATGTGCCCTATTGGAAGTCCGCGCCTTGTGTAGATCCTGATGTGATCTCGCTCGGTCAGTATCGCTGGGATCCGGTGCCGACGACCGAGGGTCTGAACTGGATCACCGGCATGCGCACCATGACCACGGCGGGCGATGTGAACACGCAGGTTGGCATGGCCACCCACATCTATCTGGTCACCGTGTCGATGGTGGACGACTATTTCTTCTCGGCCGACAGCGAGCTTCTGGTCGTGCCGCAGGAAGGCAAGCTGCGCTTCTATACCGAATTGGGCATCATCGACCTTGCCCCGCAAGAGATCGGCATCATCCCGCGTGGCCTTGTCTATCGCGTTGAGCTTTTGGAAGGCCCCGCACGCGGTTTTGTTTGTGAGAACTACGGCCAGAAATTCGAGCTTCCGGGCCGCGGTCCGATCGGTGCGAACTGCATGGCCAACCCGCGGGATTTCAAAGCCCCTGTTGCAGCGTATGAAGACCGCGAAGTGCCCTCGACCATCACCATCAAATGGTGCGGTCAGTTCCATAAGACGGAAATCGGCCAGTCGCCGTTGGACGTGGTTGCATGGCACGGCAATTACGCGCCCTATAAGTACGACCTAACAACCTATTGCCCGGTCGGCGCGATCCTGTTTGACCACCCGGACCCGTCGATCTTCACCGTACTGACGGCGCCTTCGGGCCAGCCCGGCACCGCGAATATCGACTTCGTTCTGTTCCGCGAACGCTGGATGGTGGCCGAAAACACCTTCCGTCCGCCGTGGTATCACAAGAATATTATGTCCGAGCTGATGGGCAATATTTATGGCCAGTATGACGCCAAGCCGCAGGGCTTTGTCCCTGGTGGCGTGTCCTTGCACAACATGATGCTGCCGCATGGGCCGGATCGCGACGCGTTCGAGGGTGCCTCGAACTCGAACCTTGGGCCCGAGAAGTTGGACAACACCATGTCCTTCATGTTCGAGACCCGCTTCCCGCAGCACCTGACAGCCTTCGCCGCGAAAGAGGCGCCCTTGCAGGATGAGTACATCGACTGCTGGGAAAGCCTTGAGAAAAAGTTCGACGGGACGCCGGGTAAGAAATGATGAAGCTTTACGGCTACTGGCGGTCCACGGCGGCTTATCGCGTGCGGATTGCGCTGAACCTGAAAGGGCTAAGCGCGGAGCACGTGTCTGTTCATTTGGTGAAAGATGGCGGACAGCAGCACGCGGCGGATTATGTCGCTAAGAACCCGGCCCATCTGGTGCCCTCGCTGGAACTGGAGGACGGGACCGTTCTGACCCAGTCGCTGGCAATCATTGATTATCTCGAGGCGGCGCAGCCAGAGCCTGCATTGCTGCCTGCGGACCCGATCCAGCGCGCCAAGGTGCTGGCCGCCGCCCATGTCATCGCGATGGACATCCATCCGGTGAACAACCTGCGTGTGGCGGCACATCTGGGTGACACGTTCGGTGCGGATGCCGAGGCCAAGCGCCAATGGATGATCCACTGGATGGACACCGGCTTTGCCGCCCTTGAACAGATGGTCGAAAAGGACACGAAATTCGCCTTTGGCGACACTCCGTCTCTGGCGGATATCTGTCTGGTAGCGCAATACTATAACGCACGGCGTTGGGGGGTGGATCTGACCGCCTATCCGCGTCTGACTGAAATCGAAGAAACCTGTCTGGCCCTGCCTGCTTTCGCCGATGCGCGACCTGAAGCACAGCCGGATGCCGAATGAGGAACACATGAGCCAACTGAGAAAGTCATGGGTGGACAGCGCGAACTCCGCCGAGACCCCCTTTCCCCTGAACAACCTGCCATACGGCGTGTTCTCGACCGCGGATAGCGAGCCGCGCTGTGGCGTTGCCATCGGGGATATGATCCTTGATGTGACCACACTGGAAGATGAGTACTTTGAGTACGGCTCAGAGCCTGTATTTGCCTCCGGCATGTGGAACGAGTTCATGGAACTGGGGTCTGAGGTTTGGGCTGCGTTTCGCAGCAAACTGAATGAGATGCTTTCAGAAGGATCCCCCTATCAGAGTGAAATCGAAGAGCATCTGGTTCCGATGGCAGACGCCGAGCTTCTGATGCCCTTCGCTGTCTCGGAATACACTGACTTCTACGCCGGTCGTCAGCACGCCGCGAACATGGGTGCGATCCTGCGCGGTTCGCCCGATCTGCCGGCCAACTGGCTGCACATTCCGATCGGCTATAACGGTCGCGCTTCCTCGGTTGTCATTTCGGGCACGCCGATCCACCGCCCGAACGGTCAGCGCAAGGCACCCGACGCCGAGATGCCCAGTTTTGGCCCTTCGATGCGTCTGGATATCGAGCTGGAAATGGGTGCCATCGTTGGCAAACCGTCCGCGTTCGGCCAGCCGATCACCGTCGACGAAGCCGACGACATGATCTTTGGCTATGTGTTGCTGAACGACTGGTCCGCCCGCGACATCCAAGGTTGGGAATACCAGCCGCTTGGCCCGTTCCAAGGTAAGGCGTTTGGCACCTCGATTTCCCCTTGGATCGTGACTGCCGCCGCGCTGGAAGAGTTCCGCGCGCCCACGCCGGAACGCGAGAAGGAATTGCTGCCTTATCTGGATGGCACCAAGGACGGCCTCTATGACATCGAGCTTCAGGTGCTGATGCAGCCCGAGGGCGCCGACAAGGCCAGCGTCGTTGGCGAAACCAACTACACCCGTATGTATTACTCGGCCGCTGAACAGCTGTGCCACCACGCCATCGGCGGCTGCGCGATGAACGTGGGCGACCTGTTGGGATCGGGCACGATCTCGGGCCCGACCAAGACTGAATACGGATCGCTGATGGAAATGAGTTGGGCGGGCCGCGAGCCCTTCACGCTGGATACCGGGGAAACCCGCACGTTTATCGAGGACGGCGACACCCTGACCCTGCGCGGGGCCGCCAAGGGCGACGGTTTCCAGATCGGCTTTGGCGATTGCGTCGGGCAGATCCTGCCTTCCGTCAACTGGCCTAAGTAAGTGGGTGGCGGGGCATTATCCCCCTGCGGACTGCCATTCGAGGATTGCCTCGGATGGCGCCAGCAGCATGATGATGTTCAAGGCCAGCCCATCGCGGATCAAGAAGGTGGTCAGCACTTCAAAGCCCATGATGATCAGGATGCTGATCCAGACAGGCAAACGAAGCGCCAGCCAGAAGCCAAGGAACATGGCCGCCAGATCCGCGGCCGAGTTCACAACGCTGTCGCCCCAGTATTCGCCGGACACGGTAAACTCGCGATAGCGATTGATCACGGCTTCGGTGTTCTCGGCCACCTCCCACGCGCCTTCAACGATGGTGGACACCAGCAACCGCCAACCAAGGGCAAAGCGCCGCATCAAAAGGAAGGTCGCGCCGTAAAACAGGAAGCCGTGGATCAGGTGGCTGGGCGAATACCAGTCCAACAGATGCTGCGACCCCTGACCGCTGTCGTCCCCTGCATACCACAGAAGGGTATAGCCGCAGGGGCATGAGAAATTACGACCCATCGCCAGCAGGGTAACCAGCGTGGCGATGGTGACAAACAAAACGCCCCAATAGGGCAAGAAACGACGATCAAACATAAGGGCAAGGGATCACTATCCCGCGCGCTTGTCCAGAAAGGAAAACCGGACCATGGCAAAGGCATTTGCGTCGCAAGGCGACATGACCGAAAAGAAAATCACCTTCGACCAGATCGGCGAGGGGCTTTACGCCTTCACCGCCGAGGGCGACCCGAACTCGGGTGTGATCATTGGCGACGACAGCGTCATGATTGTCGAAGCTCAGGCCACCCCGCGTCTGGCGGGCAAAGTGATCGAGTGCGTACGCTCGGTGACTGACAAGCCGATCAGCCACGTGGTTCTGACCCACTATCACGCGGTGCGCGTGCTGGGCGCGTCGGCCTATGGTGCGGATCAGATCATCATGGGCGACCAAGCCCGTGCGATGGTTGTGGAGCGCGGTCAGGAAGACTGGGACAGCGAATTCCAACGTTTCCCGCGTCTGTTTGAAGGTCACGAGTCGATCCCTGGCCTGACCTATCCGACCACCACGTTCTCGGACGATATGACCGTCTATCTGGGCAACCGCCGTGTTGACCTGATGCATCTGGGCCGTGCCCACACCGCTGGCGACATCGTAATCCACGTGCCGGACCAGAACGTCATGTTCACCGGCGACATCGTGGAAGACCACTCGGCTTGTTACTGTGGCGACGGTCACTTCTCGGACTGGGGCGACACGCTGGACAACATCGCGTCCTTCGACGTGGATGCCATTGCACCGGGTCGTGGCGGAGCATTGATCGGCAAAGAGGCCGTGAACCGTGCCATCGAAAGCACTCGTGACTTTGTGGAAAGCACCTATCGACCAGCCGCCAAAGTGGCTGCACGTGGCGGGTCGCTGAAAGAAGCTTGGGATGCGGTCCGCGCCGAATGTGACCCTAAGTTTGCTGACTACGCGATTTACGAACACTGCCTGCCCTTCAACGTCGCCCGCGCCTATGACGAAGCCCGCGGCATCGACACCCCCCGCATCTGGACCGCCGAACGCGATCTGGAGATGTGGGCCGCCCTGCAGGGGTAAGACCTTTGGGGTTCGGCCGCGAGGGCCGGACCCCATACGAAAAACGCGCAGCTGGAGGAGCCCCCGATGTTCGACGATAGATACACGCTTGCCTACAAGCGCTATCCCTACAAGAAATCTGCTGATCAGGATGCGGCGTCGCCTGTACGTCATCCTGTAGTGGTGATGGGAGGAGGACCCGTCGGCGTGGCCACAGCATTGGACCTTGGCCGACAAGGCATTCCTACGTTGGTTCTGGACGACCATGAAGGTGTTGGTATGGGGTCGCGTGCGATTTGTTTCGCCAAACGCACCCTCGAGATCGCAGACCGTTATGGCTGCGGCAAGCCAATGGTTGAAAAGGGTGTCGTGTGGAACATCGGCAAGGTGTTTAACAAGGACGATCAGGTCTTTGAATTCAACCTTCTGCCCGAAGAAGGCCACGAATACCCTGCCTTTATCAACATGCAGCAGCCCTATTTTGAAAGCTTCCAGCTGGACCGCTTTGAAGAGCTACAAAAAGACGGCACGCCGATCGAGATCCGGGGCAAGAACCGGATCGATAGCGTCGAGATGCATGACGACTATGTTACGCTGAACATCACGACCCCAGATGGCCCCTATACGCTGGAGGCCGAATGGCTGATCGGCTGTGACGGCGCCTCGTCCCCCCTTCGCACGATGCTGGATCTGGATTTCACCGGGAAGGTCTTCCAGGACAGCTTCCTGATCGCTGACATCAAGATGAAGAACGACGATTTCCCGACCGAGCGTTGGTTCTGGTTTGAACCGACCCACGGTGGCGGCGCGTCGACCCTGTTGCACAAGCAGCCTGACGATGTCTGGCGTGTGGACTTCCAGATCGGCTGGGATGTCGACCGCAAAGAAGAGATGAAAGAGGAAAACATCCGCCGTCGTCTGGACGCCTTCCTTGGTGAAAACGTGCAGTACGACATGGTCTGGTCCTCGATCTACACCTTCCAGTGCAAACGCATGGACAGCTTCCGTCACGGCCGCGTGTTCTTTGCCGGTGACGCCGCACACCAAGTCTCGCCTTTTGGCGCCCGCGGGGCGAATTCCGGCATTCAGGACGTGGACAATCTGGGCTGGAAACTGGGCATGGTCATACGCGGTGAAGCGCCTGAAAGCCTGCTGGACAGCTATAACGATGAACGCATTCACGGCGCGGATGAGAACATTCTGAACTCGACTCGCTCGACCGATTTCATCACCCCGAAATCCGAGATGAGCCGCGTTTTGCGCGACGCCGTTCTGGACTTGTCAGAAAAGCACGAATTTGCTCGCCCGATGGTGAACTCGGGTCGTCTGTCGGTGCCTTGCACCTATGATGGCTCGCCGTTGAACTCGGCTGATGCGCTGGACGGTCCCGCCCGGTCGCGTCCCGGTTCGGTCTGCCCTGACGCGCCGGTCGGCGATGATTTTCTGCTGAACAAGTTGGGTGACAAATTTATCCTACTGACCATCGACACCGATGCGCCCAGTATGATCGAGGAAGCCGGAATTCAGGTCGAACGTCTGGCCCTGTCGACCGCTGACGACAAGACCGGTGCCTTGCGCGAGCGCTATCTGGGTGACAATGACAAAGCAGTCTACCTGATCCGTCCGGATCAGCACGTCGCCGCCCGTCGCCCCAGCTTTGATGAAAACCAGATCCGTGCCGCGATCCGTCGCGCCATCGGTAAGGAGTAAGCCCCATGACTGATCTGATCCTGACCCCGAATATCGACGGTGTTGACGATTTCTATGCCGAGCTTCTGGCTGCGCACGAAGGGTTGTCAAAGGAAGACAGCGACGCACTGAACGCGCGCCTTGTGTTGGTTCTGGCCAACCATGTCGGCGATCGCGAGGTGCTGAGCCAAGCGTTGAAAGCAGCCGAGAAATAGGGCTGACCACACAGGCTTAGCTGACGTAAGAAGGGCCCGTGCTGATTTGCACGGGCCCTTTCATGTTAATACGTGCTTCGGACTTAGCTGGGGTCTGCGGTCGTGCGCAGATACGGCAGTTTGATGTCGACTTCGCCAAACTTGGCCCTCGCCTCCTCATCGCTCAACGACAGGGCAACGATTACATCCTGACCTTTCACCCAGTTCGCCGGAGTGGCGATGGGGGTGTTATAGGTAGACTGCAACCCATCCAGTGCACGCAGGACTTCAGCGAAATTGCGGCCCACCGACATGGGGTAGGTCATGATTAGCTGTACTTTCTTGTCGGGCGAGACGATGAAAACCGAGCGGACCGACGCGCTGTCGGCGGCGGTGCGGCCATCGGGAAGGTAAGCTTCGGCAGGCAACATATCGAACAGTTTCGACACTTCCAGGTTTTCATCCGCGATGATCGGGAAGCCAGCTTTTGCGCCCGAATAGTCCTCAATATCGGCTTTCCATGACACGTGTTCTTCTGCGCTGTCGACTGAAAGGCCGATCACCTTGGTACCGCGTTTTTCCCATTCATCGGCAAGCTGTGCGACAGCACCAAACTCGGTCGTGCAGACAGGGGTGTAGTCTTTCGGGTGCGAGAACAGGATCGCCCAGCTGTCGCCAATCCAGTCATGAAATTTGATTTCCCCCTGATCCGTTTCAGCGGTGAAGTTCGGTACGATATCGTTGATGCGCAGTCCCATCTGGCTCTCTCCTGTAGGCAGCTTCTTCGTTCATCTACAGGGTATGCTTTTTACTTGGTTTTGAAACCCGGTGCGACAGTTTGCAACAGTGTTGATGTCCCTCAAATAATTTGATCAAATTATGATTCCACGGGTTGCGCTATCAACGTCTCGGTGCCACAGTGTCCGCAAATCCGTCCAAGGAGTCAGGAATATGATCGAGAAACGCGACTTTTACATCAACGGCAAATGGGTCGCCCCGGCTGCCGCGAACGATTGCAATGTGATTGACCCTTCGACGGAAGAGGTTTGTGCGGTGATCTCGCTTGGTGATCAGGCTGATACAGACGCTGCCGTTGCCGCTGCCAAGGAAGCCTTCAAGACTTGGGGCTTTTCATCCAAAGCCGAGCGGTTGGAGCTGATCGAAAGCATCTTTGACGCCTATAACAACCGCGCCGAAGATCTGGCCCAAGCCATGAGCCTTGAGATGGGGGCACCGATTGACCTGTCGCGCAGCTCGCAGGTGGGCGCTGGCAGCTGGCACATTAAAAACTTCATCCGTGCCTTCAAGGATTTCGAATTCGATAAGATGCTGAACGAGCGTGCCCCCAACGATCGTCTTCTGTACGAGCCCGTTGGCGTAACCGCGCTGATCACACCATGGAACTGGCCGATGAATCAGGTGACGCTGAAGGTTGTGGCCGCCGCCGCTGCAGGCTGCACCATGGTTTTGAAACCGTCCGAGGTTGCGCCGCTGTCCTCGATCATCTGGTCCGAGATCATGGATGAAGCCGGCACGCCCGCTGGCGTTTATAACATGGTTAATGGCGATGGCGTCGGCGTCGGCAGCCAGCTGACCTCGCATCCTGATGTGGATATGGTTAGCTTTACCGGCTCGACCCGCGCAGGTATCGCGATTTCGAAATCCGCCGCTGACACCATCAAGCGCGTGGCGCTTGAGCTGGGCGGCAAGGGCGCCAACATCCTGTTTGAAGATGCAGACGACAAAGCCGTGAAGCGTGGCGTGCTGCACATGATGCAGAACACCGGTCAAAGCTGTAATGCGCCCTCGCGTATGCTGGTCCAAAGCTCGATCTATGATCGCGTGGTCGAGGAAGCTGCCGAGGTTGCAGGCAAAGTTCAGATCGGCCCTGCGTCGGAAGAAGGCCGCCATATCGGCCCCGTCGTGAACGAGCTGCAGTGGAACAAGATCCAAGACTTGATCCAGAAGGGCATCGACGAAGGCGCGCGTTTGGTTGCGGGTGGCACCGGTCGTCCGGACGGTCTGAACAAGGGTTACTTCGTGAAGCCCACCGTCTTTGCGGACGTAACCAATGACATGACCATCGCGCGCGAAGAAATTTTCGGGCCGGTTCTGTCGATCATGAAGTTCGACACGGAAGAAGAAGCCGTCGATGTCGCCAATGATACCGTCTATGGCCTGACCAATTACATCCAGACCCAAGACGGTGCCCGCGCCAACCGTGTGGCCCGCCAGATGCGCTCGGGCATGGTCGAGATGAACGGCACCTCGCGCGCAGCAGGTTCGCCCTTTGGCGGCTACAAGCAGTCCGGCAACGGGCGCGAAGGTGGCATTCTGGGGATCGAGGACTTCCTGGAAGTCAAAGCCGTCTCGGGCTGGTCGAACGACTGATCCGAGTCACAGATTGAACACATGCACCCCCGGCTTGCCCGGGGGTGTTTTTTTGCCAGCTGGTTTGATCTCAATCATCGCTCAATGGCTCTGTGGCTGTTACATCATTGGTATGAATGCAAAACCCACTACGCGACGCAGGAAGGGGTAAATGACCGGTACGGTTATAAAACTGTTCGGCTATCTGGGCGGCACCGCCCGCGACCTTGCCCCGATCCTTCTGATCGTGGGTTTCTTTCAATTGTTCGTATTGAAGCAACCCATCGACAATCTGGGCCAGTTCGCGCTGGGCTTTCTGTTTGTTCTGCTGGGCCTGACGGTCTTTATCCGCGGGCTGGACATGGCGTTGTTTCCATTGGGCGAGGCACTGGCGAACGCACTGGCGCTGCGCGGCTCGCTTCCCTTGTTGGTCCTCTTCGCCTTCAGCCTTGGCTTTGGCACGACGGTTGCCGAGCCTGCCCTGATAGCCGTCGGAGCTGAAGCCGCGACCGTCATGTCCGAGGCCGGCGTAATCGGCCAAAGCGACGCCGAGCAGAGTTTCATGGCCACGGCACTGCGCTATACTGTGGCCGCATCGGTTGGTGCGTCCTTAGTCTTGGGCGTCTTTCGCATCCTGATGGGGTGGCCGATCCAGTGGTTGATCATTGGTGGATATATCTGCGTGGTCGTCCTGACCCCTATCGCCCCGCGCGAGATCGTGGGGATTGCCTACGACAGTGGGGGCGTCACAACCTCGACCATCACAGTGCCGCTTGTGACGGCGCTGGGCGTGGGTCTGGCATCGGTTATCAAGGGACGGAACCCGATGATTGACGGGTTCGGCCTGATCGCCTTTGCCTCGCTTATGCCGATCATCTTTGTGTTGCTGTTCGGATTGGTGGTGGCGACATGATCACGATCCTGACCGGCCTTCTTTGGACCTTCCTGAGCGTCGTGCACGACGTGCTGCCCATCGCGGCGGTGTTGTTGCTGTTTCAGTTGGTGATCCTGCGCAAGCCGATCCCGCACCCCCGGAAAGTCGCCGTGGGTATGTTCTATGTGCTCTTGGGCCTTGCTCTGTTCTTGTCAGGGCTGGAGCTTGCCTTGTTCCCACTGGGCCGCGAGATGGCCGCACAACTGACCGATCCCGCCTTTCTGGGGATCGAACCCGGCGCGGCGGTGGCGTGGCTGGACTATTACTGGGTTTACATTTTCGCCTTCGCCATCGGCTTTGCCACGACCATCGCCGAGCCGTCCCTGATTGCCGTCGCCCTGAAGGCGCAAGAGGCATCCGGGGGCGCGGTGAAGGCGAACGGGCTGCGGTTTGCTGTGGCGATTGGCGTGGCGATCAGCCTTGCGGTGGGGACGTTCCGCATCGTGACAGGCACGCCGCTCTATCAATACATGATCGTGGGCTATGTTATCGTCGTGATCCAGACGCTCATGGCCCCGCGCATGATCATCCCGCTGGCTTATGACAGCGGGGGGGTTACGACTTCGACCGTGACGGTGCCCTTGGTGGCCGCCCTTGGGCTGGGCCTTGCCAACACCGTTCCCGGTCGCAGCCCACTTTTGGATGGGTTTGGCTTGATCGCTCTGGCCAGCCTGTTTCCCATGATTACCGTGATGGGCTATGCCCAAATCAGCAACTGGCTGTCGCGCCGTAAGGCCGATTAGGACAGCCAAGGAGAAAACCATGAAGTTTAAACTGATCATTGTGATGACGCAGGATGAACTGACGGACACCGCCATTGAAGCGGCCCGCGAAAAGGGCGCTACTGGTTGCACCGTCATCACCTCGGCGCGGGGCGAAGGGTTGCATCCGACCAAGTCCTTTTTTGGTCTGACGGTGGCTGGGCAGCGGGATGTGATCTTGTTTCTGGTCGAAGAACACCACAGCCGCCTGATCCTAGAAACCATCGGTGCGGCCTGTCGGTTTGATGAAGATCCCGGCACAGGGGTCGCCTTTCAATTGGACATCGAAGACGCGATTGGTCTGTCTGGTCAGATCGCCTCGATCCAAAAGGAAATCACCAAGGAGGACTTGTGATGGACGAGAACAAAAAGAAAGTCCGCGATGTGATGCAGAGCACGATCCATATGATCAGTGGTCTGGCAACGGTGCGCGAAGCGGTGAACGAGATGCAGTCCAAGGGCGTTACTGCACTGGTGATCGAGCGGCGTCACGAGGATGATGAATACGGCATTGTCTCGATCGATATGATTGCTGAGCGCACGATCGCGCTGAACAAGTCGCTGGACCGCACGAATGTATACGAGGTGATGGATAAACCCGCCCTGACGGTGGCCGACCACATGGCTGTCAAATACGCGGTGCGCCTGCTGTCGCGTTTGGATCACCGACGCGCTTTGGTGATCGAAGATGGCACCGCCTGTGGGTTGGTCACGTTGCGCGATATGGTACTAAGTTATGCGTTACCCGAAGCGGAATGACTTGGTACGACCTAACAAAAAACGGCCGGCGTATTGCCGGCCGTTTCTGATTTAAGCTTTGACTAGCCTCAGTTCGAGGCAGCCATCAGCTTTTCGTTATGTTCGCGCAGAGTGTCGGATACAACTGCGTACCATTCGCCCGACTCGCGCATTTCATTCAGACCTTTGTTCAGCATCGACAAATATTGACGGCCAAATGGGTTCGAGCGGTGCGCGATAAAGCGCAGCGACTGGACGGTAGACACGAAGGGGTTTTCCACGATGTCATTCGGCGTCAGGCCCATCTCGACCAAAGTGTCCGACATCAGCTGAACTTCGAAGGTGGCGACGTCGGCAGTGCCATTCAGAACTGCGTCTACGCATTCACGCGCGGTGACGGGCTGCAACAGGGTCATGGTGCCCGGCGCTTGCAGACCATTGGCTTCCAGATCGGCCAGACCCCAGCCGGTCATCCGACAGACAGTCGAACCCTTCAGCTGCTCGTATGTGGTTGCCGACGCATATTCACTGTCCGGCAACGAATAGACACCAAACACGGTGTCATAGACCGGCACCGAGGAATCGAACTGGTTGCAGCGTACGGTGGTCTCTTCCGACCATTCATATGTGCGGTTGGTACAGTCGGGCATCACCCATGCCATCGAGATGTCGAACGCGCCCAAGGGCAGCAGAACTTCAAGGTGCGAGTTCCAGTCATCCACAAAGCTGACCGAGAAGTCGCGCGCATTGCCGCCACGTTGCAGCGACGTGGTTCCCAGACGGGTGATGAACCCGCCACCATTCAGCGATTCATCCGCAAAGGGCGCCCAGCCATTGCCGGTCACAAGCCGGATCGGTGGCTCATAGACGCTGGAGCGTTTGGTCTCGGCAAACCGGTTTTCTTCAGCAGCGATAATTTCCTGAGCAGAGCGGCCGTCGGGCAGGCTGCCATCCTCACAGGGTAGGGCCAGCACGAGACCCGGCTCAAGCGCGTTGGGGTTTGTGATCGCGTTGCGGTTGGCGTTGAAGATCGGCTGATAGTTCGACGTGCCATAGGCCGCAATGGCAATGGTTGCCAATGTGTCGCCATCCGACACGGTATAGTTGGTACAAGCCTGCTGGGCACTTGCGGCCCCCGCAGACAGAGCAAGCGCGGCGGTCGTGGCAATCGCCAGCTTCTTCGCAGTGAGTTTAAACATTTCCAAACCTCCAGATTTCTTCTTGGCCGGGTCGGGCCTTAGCTGTTTTCCATTTGATGACGCAGGGCGGTCGACACGATGTCGCGCCATTCGCCAGATTGCTGCATGATGTCGAGACCCCGGTTCAGGATCTCAAGAACGGCTTCGCCGTCGGGGTTGTCTACGTGGGTCATCACATTCAGACCCTTGATCGCCGCCAGATTGGGGTTCTCGATCAAAACACCTTCAAGGCCCAAACGATTGATAGCTTCGACCGCCAGATGGGCTTCGATGGCGACGATGTCGGCAGTGCCGTTGGCCACTGCGTCAAAGCAGTCATCGGGCGAGATCGGGCGCATCAGGGTGATCGCGGGCTCGTACAGGCCGACCGCATCCATATGAGTCAGCGACCAGCCCTCGGGGCGACAGATCGTAGTGCCTGCGAAATCCGCATGGCTTAACGATTCCTCATAGCCCGACCCGTCCTTGGCAAAGAACGTGTCTACAACTTCGTAGAAAGGGTTCGAGAAGTTATACGTTTCGCAGCGTTCGCGGTCGCTTTCCGACAGTGTGTCGGCAGCGTCGCAATCCGGACGAGACCACGGGAAGGTTGCGTCAAATGCCAGCGTTGGCATCAGAAGATCCAGATGCGAGGCCCAGTCGTTCACGAACTGGATCTTATAGGATTGCTCGGGCGCAGCGCGCAAAAGCGCGGTTTCCACCAGCTTGGTATAAAGGCCGCGATTGGGCAGGGCTTCGTCCGTGAAAGGCGCATAGTTGCCGCCGGTAATCAGCAGGATCTGGCGTTCATCCACTGGCGAGGCGCCGGGCTTTGCGGCGTCGCGGATCAGCGCGGCCCCTTCGGCGCGGGCGGCTTCGATTGCGGCGGCGGCGTCAGCATTCGCAGCGGCCACGGCCGCGGCGCTGGCTTTCTGAGCTTCCGCAATGGCAGCTTCGGCGCGGGCTTCGGCGGCGGCGATCAACTCGGCCGACATTTCACGCGCCATTTTCTCGGCTTCGGTTGTGGCCACGACCGTTTGACCTGCGACCGGCGTTGGGCAGGGGATCGACAGCGTGATCCCCAGTCGGATGATATTCGGATCTTTGCCGATCACATCCCTGTTGGCGTTATAGATCTGCCGAAAGTCCGAACTTCCGAACACGCGCAGCGAAATCTCGCGCAGACTGTCGCCCCGTTTGACCACATAGTCCGAGCATGCCTCTTGGGCGAAAGCGGAACCTGTCATGGCCGTCATGGCTAGACCGGATGCGAAGAAAAGGTTTCTCATAGTTCCTGTGGGTCCTTCGTTTAAATCATAAAGTCAGACGTTCACTGGGCGGATCACCGCGATTGTGATGTTGTCCTGATCGGGATGGGCTTTGGCGCGCAGTGCCTGCACCAGCGCGACAGCAAGGTCGCGGGCGGGCTGGTCTTTGTAAGCGTTGGCAAGGTCCTGGATTTCGTCGTCCTCGAGATACTGAAGCCCATCGCTCGCCGCCAAAACCACATCCCCCTTCGCCAGCTCGACCGGCGCTTCAGGGCAATCCAGCTTAGGCAGCGGCGCGCCCATGATGACGGATGTCAGCTGATTACGGTCGGGATGGTTGCGGGCCTCTTGATGGGTCAGGGTGCCATCGGACACCTGCGCGTCGATCATAGGCGCCATCGAGTGGTCTTCGTTGATCCGCATCATGAATCCGCTGCGACACAAGTAAAGCGGCGAATCCCCGACCGAGACCCAGCTTAGATTTTTGCCGCGCAGAAGGACGCCCAGAAGGGTCGACCCCATCCGCAGATCGGCGCCATTCTTGTCCAGATAGGTGGCGACGGCGTCATTTGTACGCAGGGCGACCTTGGTCAGGCACGCGGTAACTTGATCGGGCTCGCAATTGCCGCTTTCCAGAAGGCTGTCCAGCTCTGTCTGCCATGTGGCCTTCACAATGCCCGAAGCGACGTCCCCGGCCTCATGCCCGCCCATGCCGTCGGCGATAACGACATAGCCCGCATCTAGGGCGTCAAAGAAGCGCGCGGCAATGGCGTCTTCCTGCGTGTCGCGCCTGCCTTGATCGGCCACAAGGGCGATATCATATGCCGGATTGGCCAGCATAATCAGCTGTCCTGCCAGTCAAAGCTGTCATCGCAGAAGGCAACGAAGCGCAGGGTTGTGTCGCTGATCCGGATCGTGTCGCCATTGCTCAGCGGCACTGTGCTGAGAACTGGGCCACCGTTCAGTCGCACCAAATTGGCTTTACCGCCATGCCCCAAATAGCTGGTTCGATCTTCCGAGTTATAGGCCACCACTGCATGACCTGCGCGCGAGATGCCGTTGTCACCGAAATCAAGCTGGACGGCCTGATCATCATTGCGGCCGATCTGGGCCAGCCCTTCAATCAGTGGGAAACTGGTGCCGCGTCCCGGCCCTTCGGTGATGACCAGCCAGCCCACCGGGAACGAGGCTTGTGCCGGCATCGGCTTCGAAATCGGCGCGGCCTCAATGCTGTCTTGCACATGGGTGTCTGGGCGTTCAAAGCCAAGGAAAGTGGTTTTCACGCGCTCGCTGCGATCCGCTGCGGGGGCTGGGGTGGGAGTAGGCTCTGGTTCAGCCTCTGAGAGCGGCGCGGCTTCGGTTTCGGCCTCGGTTTCCACCGCAGGGGCCGGGGCTTCGACGGTTTCCGGTTCTGTGGGCTCTGCAATTTCAGCCGTTTCCAGCGGTTCGGCGCTGGGATAACGGCCGGGCAGTTCCTCGGCCAGGATCGTGTTCACAATCGCGTCCGAATCGTCATCTGCGTTGAGCACGTTTTCGACGGGCACAGGCTGATCGTCGGCAACCGGAACTTCTTCGACCTCAAGCGGGGCGATTTCTTCGGTTTGAATGTCTTCGGCGACAGGTTCGTCGTCAATCTCGTCTACGTCTTGATCCGCTTCCGAAGTCTCGTTCCCACCAGCCAACACCTGACGCAGGGCGTGCAGGTCAGCAATCGGTTCGTCCTCGGCGGTGTCGCATTCATCCTCGTGGGATGTGTCCTTGTTCGCGTGTTTCGCGCTTCCTTCAAGCAAGCGGCTGAGGGGGCTTTTGTATTTGAACATGGCAACGTCACCTTTCACTCTTTCACCGGGCAGACCCCGGCACATGATCGATCATTCCAGCCGGGCAAACTGCCCGGGCAGAGTAAGATTTTGGATACTGGGTTACTGGGTAAACACTGCGGCGGGTCCAACATCCGCCGGGCCATTCAGGCCCTCAGAGAACACATTCTGGCAGTCGGTTGGATGCGTGGCGTCAAGTTCCCCCTGCAAGTTGCATGGTGACCTGAACCTCGCCGCCATTGCGCAAGACGGTTAGGCGCGCTTGGGACACGCCATCGGCGACAAGGGTTTCAAGAATACGATCAAGGCTTTCCGCAGCGTCGATCGACTGTCCGGTGGTGCCTTCAGACAACAGGATGTCGCCCACGCGCAGATCGCCAACCGGATCGGCTGGCAAGCGGGTCACGCGAACGGCCCATTCGCCGTTATCCGCATTGCTGGCCGTCAGGCCGACACCGTTTTCCAGTCCGAAGATGCGAACCGCAGGCAAGGCCAACAATCCGTTCAAGGGGCGGGTGCTTCCGGTCGGGCGGTAACGTGCAGCGGCGCGGATAAAGCCATCAGGGTCGACTGTCACATCGTCCAGAATACGGGCTGCGAAGCTGGCGCTGTCAGACACCGGTTTACCATTGATCGTATAGATCACGGCCCCACGAGTGACCCAATCCCCAACGACAGACATGTCGCGGCTGGGGTCAACGCCGGTGATCGCAACAGCGCTGCCGGTGGACAGACGGCGGGTGCTGGTGGCAAAGGGGATTTCCACATCCCAATGGCCAAAGGCGACTTGCTGTTCCAGCAGATCGTCGGGCGCGACGGGGGCTGGTGCAAGGGTAGGTGCGGGGGCAGCGGCTTCTGTGACTTCGGCCACAACGGGTGCCGGGGTTTCAGGCTCTGAAACGATTTCAGCTTCAACAGCCGCTTCAGTTTCAACAACCGGTTCTGCTTCCGGCTGGGCCTCAGGAGTCGGGTTAGACGCGACCGGTAGAGGAGTGACTGCGGCCATCTCAACTGCCTCGTCACCGCCCGAACCACTGAAGGCAAAGTACCCACCTGCGCCAAGCAGAACCAATGCTACCAAGCCTGCGATGGCTTTGCCGCCTCCGCCAGAGTTGCTTTTGACAACTGTTACGGACGGGTTGTTTTCTGGCTTGGGTTGAGTAAGCCCTTCGGACTGTGCGGTCGTAACGACGTCATCTTCGCTGGCCAAAAGGGCAGTGACGATGGCTTCGGCGTTTTCGGAGTTGGTCTCGGGCTCTTTCGGGCGCTCTAACGCCACGATGACCGAGCTGGGGCGATATCCGAATTCTTCGAACACCACACCAGGGCCCCGGAACATCCGCAGCCATTCAAGCGCAGATTGAACGCGGTTGACGATGTGAACGTCCATTGCCTTGTCCAATGCCTCGAGGAAACCATCGGGATAGCCCTCGAACCTCCCCGCCAGCGGAACATAAGGATCTTCTGCACCACTGTTGAACGCATCCAGCCGCGATTTCCCGTCAATGGGACGCTCGCCGCTGATGGCGTGATACAGGGTTGCGGCCAGCACATACAGGTCACTTGTCGTGTCCTGATCAGCACCGCGTGCATAGAATTCATGCGGGGAATACCCGTCCTTGATCACCCGCAGGGTCAACAGCGCGGCCGACCGGTTTGCTGCCTGTTCGCGCGCGGCGCCAAAGTCGATAAGGATCGGTTCGCCGTGCTCGTCGATCAGGATGTTGTCGGGCGAGATATCGCGATGCAGCATCCCGTTGTCGTGGATGAAAGACACCGCCGACAGCATCTTTTCAGTAACCATAACGATGAAATCGGGCGTCACCGTGTTCCGTTTATCTTGAACATAATCAAGCAGATCGCCGCCCTTAATCAAATCCATCGCGATATAGGCGGTCTGGTTGTCTTCAAACACCTGATGCACGTTCACGATGTTTGGGTGCACCAGCCGCGCGTGGTTGCGGGCTTCTTGAATGAACAGCTCGATGATCGAGCGCAGGTCGTCATTGTAAGCAGGATCGGCGGCTTCAACCTGACTGCCAGCACGTTGACACAGGGCACCCGGGAAGCACTCTTTGATGACCACATTCCGGTCCAGACTGTCGCGCGCCAGATAGGTGATGCCGAAGCCACCGTTGTTCAGGAAACGCAGAATTTCGTACTGTCCGCGCAGCAATTTTTCACCGGGTTGCAAGGCTGCAATCTGGGGGGTGTTTAAGTCCTGTCCCGAAGCCTGATTTTGGCTCATCTTTGGTCTAACCTGCGTCAATTTTTCTGGCAGAAAGGGCGTCCATACTGAAGGACCAACACTACTGGGAACATACAACCCCTGATACGACTGGAAGTTAGACTTAGGAATTTGGACCAAACTGTGGCGGGCACATGACTTAGCTATGACTCATAGAGACAAAGCGCGCGATTGGTCCGCTTTGTTGCTCAAACGAAGAAGGTTGCTGGGGTATGTAACCATCTATATGTCGCGATTCCGGGGTGGTCTGCGCGAGTCGGTAGGTGTCACAGCACGCGTGCTGGGATGATTCTGCTTTTAGTTGATCTGGATCTTTTTGCAGATTCGACTAGGCCCGTGCCTGTTCCACAGCAGCCCGAGTGCCCGCCCAAGACAGGTTGTCGCTGAGTTGTTTCAGGATGTTCAATACGGCTTCCGAGGCATTCGGCGTGTCTTCAAATTGCATTAAGGTTAGCAGATCCGAGGCATTCTCGAACTCGCCCACGATCCATTCGGCCGAGGCGTCAATGCTGCGACCGGGTTCCAGTTTCTCGGTGAACTTGTCGACCAGCTCTTGGCACGTGCACAGGATGTCGGTGGGATCAAGATCAGAGTTGTCGCGCAGTTCAGCAATCAGGATACGCAGCGCGGCTTTCCAATCGTCCAGAATGGGGTTCTCCAGATCCGAGGTTTCCGCTGGCTCGGGCGCAGTCTTCGACGCAGGGGCCGTATCCGGTGCCGCTGAGTTTTCCGCAGCGCCCAAAGCGGCCAGTGCGGGGGTTAGTGTCGCCTCGATATCTGCCTTGGCTTTCTCAAGATCGCGCGACTTGCGCGCGGCTGCCAGATCCAACACACGCCGTGCCAGATCTTCACCACCACAAGCAGCCCAAAGATCGAAATCCGGCTCAGGCTCCTGGGCCATCGCTTCCACGGCGACGGGCGTGCCGATGGGAACCACCGCCTTAAACAGCCCTTTCGTGTCGTTTTCCAGTTTTGTGACTAATTGCGGTAGGGTTTCCTGAACGACCGGCAGGTCCGTGTGGGTGATCGCAAGTAGGCTATAATCTTGAAGATCGCCCGAGACCTGCGACCACAGGAAACGCTCGGTTTCACGCCACGCGTTTGTGCCGTTCGTGCACCATATTGCGCAATCTGCGAACTTCAAAAGCTCCAGCGTCTGCTTATAGCTTTCATCCAAAGCACCCGAGCCGGGCAGGTCGAACAGCACCAGCTCTTTCAGCGCGTCAGATGGCAACCCAACCGAGATGAAGTCGGGCGACCGTTCTGCCGCCGTTTCTAGATCAATCCCCTCAAGGACAATGGGTGTCTTGTCCCACCAGCCAATCGTGGTTTCGGGCAGGGGGGCGTATTTCACGATTACCAAGGGCAGTTTCAGATGCTGTGGACCCGTGGGTAAGATGTCGGTGCCGGCCAGCATGTTGGCCAGACTGGATTTGCCGGCCCCGAATTCACCTGCGAAGCCGATGGTGACGGCGCTGCTTAACTGGTCGATATGCCCCTGCGCCAGCGCCCGCATGTTTTCCAGCGGGGCCGAGCTTGGCGCAGATTTGGTTTTCGACAGAAACGCGCGCAGCTGTTCAAGGACCGCATCTGTTTGAGGAAAATTGATCACGTCACCGCCTCGAGTCGCTGTTCTTCAGGTTCGTCCCCTTCTTGGAACAACGCTTCCAGCTGATTTGCAAGCCTCTTAGCGTTTTCCAAGGCAGCAGACGCGTCAGGGCGAGAGGCAGTTTGGGCTGTATCAAGCTCGTTAAACCGGGTGGCCAGAACGGCCTGATGGTGATCCATCACCGTGTTCAGGCGCCCGGTTAGATCGGATTGGAACTGATCCACCAGATCGGTCGCGATGGCCAGAAACTCTCGCGTGATCATCTGTTCGGTACGAGCAACAACGGATTTCTTGTTCAAAAGGCGTGACAGCCACGACACGCGCAGCTCGACCGTGATACCGCGGGTCAGGGCGCTGGTGTCCGGGCGGTACCAACGCAGCGCGCTGCCGTCCACATTCAGGGGCGTGCTTTCGTCGCCATCGCCATTTTCTGCCAGTACAGCGTTCGACTGCATATCAATCATATAAAGCTGGTTCAGCATGTTTTGACGCTGTTCATGCGCAGCATCCAACAGTTGTTCGCGCAGGGTTTGGCGCAGCTTGGCAAAGTCCAGCTCGGTCGCGCCGCTGCTGTCTAGCAGGGGCGAGGCACCACCGCTGCCCTGAACCACACCGGGCACTTGTAACAGGACCGAAGTTTCAAGCCTCTGCCGCAGTTCTAAGACCGCTTCTACCACCTCGGCGGCCAGTTGGGTCTTGGCATCATTCACCATCTGGCTCAGATGCGCGCGGGTGTCGCCGTTGTCGTGCGCTGTGTCGATGTCGGCAGTGTCGCCATCCACCACTTTCAGATGCACGCGGCGGCGCTCCAGTTCGCTTGCGGCAAAGCTGCGCAGATGCTGCGCGGCGATCTGAATGCGTTCGGTGCGCGGACCGTCCGTGACCTCGTTGATCATATGTTTACGCAAATCCGGTAGGCCCGAGGCGATCATCGCTGCCAGCCGCAACGCGCTTTGGGATGCGTCTTCAGGCTGGTTTTGTTTCAAATACTCGATGCCTTCCAGAAAGCGCTGCATCTTCTGTGGATGCGCCTTCAGCCACGCCAAAATCTGATCGTGGTCGATTCCGGTCGCGTTCCCGGTCAGCGCATAATGCGCCCATTGCGCGCTGCCCATGATCACGGTCATCCGGGAACTGCCCAAGGCCCGCTCCAGCCCGGTGCGCACATCGGCGTGAACCTTCGCCGCGTCCTCGACGCCTTGGTTCAGCTCGTCCACGCGGTTTACGAAAACCACCATCTGCCCAAGCTCAAGCGCCTGCATCAGGCGCAGCAGCTTCAGATCCGCCTGCGACAGCGCCTGATGGGCAGACAAAACCACCACGAAGAAATCCGAGTTGCGCAGATACTGGTGCGAGATTTCTTCTCGGATCAGAAGTGGGTCGTTGATGCCCGGTGTGTCGGTGACGGTCAGCGGGAAGGGAAAGAGGCCCTGATCGAAATACAAGTCTGCCTTGCGCGTCAGGTCGCTGTAGTAGGGAGCCGAAGCGGTGTCGGCCTGATCTTCGGGGTCGGGGCCCGCGCTGACATAGCGAGCAAGTTCGTCCTGCGTTAGGTCCTCAAGGTCATGCGTCGTGCCCAGCAAATCCTCGTAGCGATCCCCCAGACGTGCCTTGGCACGAGACTTCATCGCCTCGATCTGGTCTTCGATGATCTGGCGTTTATATCCGTCCCCGGCATCTGGCAGCAGCGCACGGATCTCGTCACCTTCGGACAGAAGCGCCCGCCATTGGATGTGGTCAAAGAAATGAAACGCGCCACCCGTGGTGCGCCCCGAGGGATGTCCGAAATGCATGTCGGTGATCACGGTGGTCCACGGGTTAACGTCCGAGGGCAGGAAATTTGCCTGCCCCGTAAAGCCGTTGATCAAACGAGACTTGCCCGCCTTGATCTGTCCGACAAAAGCAATACCGGGGTTAAGTGCATTCAGGTCCGTCAAGATGCGCGAAATGAACGGCTGCGCTTCGTCGCTGGCCGTTTTAACCATTTCTTCGGCGATCCGAATTAACGCCTGTCGGCGAACCTCATCCATAAAATGACTTCCAACTCGCTTTAATTAAGTAAAATTTGAACCGACGACCAATCTTGTCGCCGTATGTTCACAGTATTCAGCTAATATTTCCCTGTGTTGTCAATGATTTCCACAGCTGCACAACGGAACCCAGCTTGCGCGTGTGATGCGCCGCCATGGTTGTCGCATCAGCATCGCGGCAGATCGTCAGGCTGGGCGCGTCTTGCCCTTGTGCGCGCATAATGACCAGCTGCGCGCCTGCCTTTGCGGTGTTGCTGTCAGCCTCCCACGCGGACAGGTCATCCATCATCTGCTGCACTGCATCCATGTTTTGCGTCAAAACGCTTTCCGGCCCGGTCGTGGTGCCGCTGCGATGCCCAACCAGAATTCGTTGGTCACTTATCCTCTGGGCTGTCTCGTAAAACTGCGCAGCCATGCCGCTGTCGGGCATGCCAGCCGCAAGGGGGGCAGAGGTTTCACCCACGGGGGCGGGCTTCGTCGAAGGCACGGGTTCCAGCGCGTCAATGGCGGCATCAACTTCGGACACAAGCACCCCCGTAGCCACAATGTCGTTTTCTTCGTCCGGCGGAGTGCTGAGAAGCTGAACACCGGTACCCGAGCATACCATGTTCAGGATCTGGGCCACATGCTCGGCCGTGGTTTCAGGCGGGGTCGCCTGTACCCCGTCCATCAACGCTTCAGGCATTCCCGAGACGCGGCCATCAACGACCGACAGGGTCACGGCGTCGTCCTGATCATTGGTGATCCGAATGACCCGAGGCAGGATCGTCGCGCGCATGCGATCCAAAGCTGCCCTGCTGCGGGTTTCTGCGCTGCCTTCGGTAAGAAGCACACTGGGGTCCAGACGGGGTTTGGTGCAGTCTACGACCTGTTCAAGCTGGGCGAGTATATCAACCTGTTTCACCAACTGCCCTGCCTATACCGCCGCCGCAATCATGTTCATTGTCGCTTCGGATTTGGTCAGGGCCAGCCCGACATTCGTATGATCATCCGAGACGAAACAGACCAAATGGTCCGGCTGGTCGGGGCGTCTGAGAAGCAGATACAGGCGGTTGCCGGAATAGATTGCAAACTCGCCAAATGCGGCACTTTCCGCCGCGCCATCGCCCGACAACAGCTGCTCGAACGCGCACACACCGCGCCCAAGGATCAGATTGGCGATCGAGGTCGACATGACTTCTAGCGCGGCCATGCTGTCGGCGTCGTGCCCCTGCATCCCCAGCAAAAACCCAGTCTGCATGTCAACATAGCCCGCCGCAACGCAGTTTGGGACGGCCAACATGGCTGCCGAAAGCGCATCGTCAAGCGACAGGGGCGCGCCGGTTAAACCGCTGGCGTGCGCCAATTGCATCACAGGACGTGCCAGACGGTATCGCCGTCCGTCGAAGCGTCGCTAAGAGATTGCAGTACGTCTTCGGAAAGTTTCGCGTGATGCTCGCGTGCGCGGTCGTCAAACTGCTTCAGAAATTCCTGAAACGCATCCATCAACGCCACCGGGTCCGAGACATCTTGAAGCGTCGCCAGATGCGCGGCCCATTCGTCTGCGGCACAAAGCGGAGCGGTTTCGAGCAAGCTGTAAAGCGGTTGGCTTTCGGCCTGAGCAGCGGGCGCGTCGTCGGCCTGAGCATCGTCCTTATCTGCGACAAGCTCGGCCACGGATGCAATCAGATTGGCGGCGTGAGTATCGTCGGCCGTATCCTCAGGCGTGTCTGTTTTATCCTCAAGCGGTTCGGCAGCGTCGATCGCCTCGCCCGAGGGCAGGTTAGTCTCAATATCCTCAAACGCGTCCGACGCGTCGTCCTGCGGGTCCGTCTCGGATACCTCTGGGGTATCAAACACCGATTTCAGACCTTGAACATCATGGTCGCCGTGGCCGTCCTGACGTATCTGCGCGCGCAGTTTGTTGGCTTCATGCGCTTGGATGCGTTCGCGGCGCGTGGACGTATCGCGCGGCTTGTCTTCCCGGCGTGGGCGAGCAGGGCGGATACGCACGACATTGTTGTTGTCGCCGTCTGTCGCCTCGGGCGCGGGGTCATCCACAACAGACATAACCGGCGGGTTCCAAACGCGGGTAGACGTCTCGGCCCCCAACTGTAACGCGTCAGAACTGGCTTCTTCGCTGTTGTTGTCTTTCTGATACCGCGCCAGCATCGTAGCACGGGCGTTCATGATGTCGGCGGTGATGGTTAGGAAGTTGTTTACCAACTTGCCGCCACCGCTTCCTGCCCAAAGATCGGCGTGTTCTTCACTGTCGCGTGCGCGAATGGCGTCGCGGGCCGAAATCATGATTGTCTTACGGAACAAATCACCCGTTTCGCGGTTGATCCGGCGCCGCACCTTGGCGCGATCCGTTTCGTTCAAAGCATCCGCCCGCGTCACCAGCAAAAGCGAATTCTGGCGCAGACGCTCAGGCAGCGACGCCCAGGTCGCGCGCTCCGTCTCGCGCCAGGCCTGCGTGGAATGGGTGCACCACAAAACGCCGTTGGCTTGACCCACAGCGCGCTGCCAAACATCGGCCGAGATTTTCGGGTCCGAGATGCCGGGCGTGTCGATCAGATCGACCGCTTCCAGAATGTCCGCCTCTAGATAGACTCGCACAAAATGCGCGCCCTGAACGCCAACCTCGGAGATCTGGTTCAGCTCGATCGGTTCGCGGCTGCCATCAAGTTTCTGCACATAGGCTGGTTTGTTCCCCCACGAAAACCAGATCGGAGGTAGCTGCGTCGCCGTCACCTGCGTCGGCAGGGTTTCGTGCTTCAGAAGAAAGTTCAAAAGCGTCGATTTGCCGGCGCTGAACTCTCCCATCAGGGCAAAGACCGGCTTGCGGTGCGACCAGCGCTTCAGGCGCTTCCATTGATCTGATGTGACGATGCGTGGGGTGTCTTGTTTAGTCATTCTTTCAAGCCGCCTCGGTGCCCAGATCTTTCAGGATATCACCCAGAATTTCATCCGGCGTTTTGGTGGATTTCAAACCCGCCGCTTTCAGTGCGTCCTCGCCAAGTTGCGCCTGCGCTGTTTCAGAGATTCCCAGCAGCGTTTCCTGTTGCTCGGTCATGAACTCGGACAGTGCGGCGCGGACGTTTTCCAGCACCGCTGCGATCTGGTTTTCTTCGATATCTTTCGTGATCGACGCAGCCTCGGACGCGACCAATCGTGTATAGTCCGCTGCATAGGATGCCACACCCTTGCGGCGTTGCCACCAGCGGCGCCACCACGTGCTTTGCAAGTCCAGCGCAATCGTGCGACCAATCGCCAACGGAGGCGGCACGTTCGGCACAATCGGGGGCTCGATTGTGAACTCGCCCAACTGCTGTCCCAGCAAATTGCGATACACCGCTTCGATGTCATGTGCGGCAGCTTCATAAAGTGCGCCGACTTCTTTGCGCATGGCGCGAGCAAAGTTGAAATAGGCGGATTTCTGAAGCGCACGGAACCCGGCCGGATCATACTGCCATGTGCCGTTTTCGCCATTTTTTTCAAGATGTTCGATCAGGGATGCCGTAGCGCGCTTTATGAAGTTTTCTTCCGTGCGGGCCAGTCGTTTCACGACGGCATCCCGCAGAGAATGGGTGATATCCGCCACACGGGTTTCATAATCTGCGGCCACGTTGCGAATAGCCTCTTCCGGCGTTTTCCCGTCCAGATCATAGACCATTGTGCCCGTGTCGGTCAGCGTCTTCGCGACCGATGTCGCGCGGATCTGGCTGGCCATGTTGCGCGCCCGGTTGCGCACTTTGTTGCACAGACGTGCGCCTGCACCTTCCGCTATTCGTTCGTTCATCGCCAGCAGCAGATCTGGCAGGCCCGAGAGCGCCCAGATCTTCTCAAGCGACATCCCGTCGTCATCAAACCCGGCGGCGGCATATAGCTTGTTCAGCGATTTCGCCGCGTCTTCGGTCATCAGATCCGAGTTGCCGGTCAAGGCGGCCTCGGCCCAGATGGCGCTGCCGAAAATGACGCTGGTGTCTGTTCCCATGCTGCTTTGCTTCAGCATGTCGTTCACGCGGTCGCGGATTTCCGGCACTTCGTTTACTGGGTCGTTCAGCTCGTCAATGCGGTTGATGAACAGGATGATCTGACGGTTTTCGAACTGCGAGATCATGCGCATCAACGCCAGATCCATCGTAGTTAGTGCTTGGCTGGCGGCCATCACGACCACGCAGACCTCGGACCCGCGCAGGCTGTGCAGGGTGATCTGCTCGCGCACCATGAATGTGTCGTTCACGCCCGGCGTGTCGCTCAGGTTAAGCGAGATCGGGTACTGCTGGATGTCCAGATACAGCTCGGCTGTTTTGGTCACATCCGCAAAACGCCCGCTGTCGGCGCTGATATCCGGATCGTCTTCGTCGCCCATGCAGACATAGCGCTGCACAAGATCTTCGTCGAAAGAGTCATAGGAATGGCTTTGGCCCATGATCAGATCGAAATGCTTGCCCAGCCGTTCTTCGGACCGGGCCTTCATGTTTTCGACCTGCTGGCGGATGTCGTCCATTTCGTCATCTGCGCCTGCACGATTGGCCAATTCCCCCAGACGTCCGCCCCCGGCTGTCAGGTTCTGCCACTCGTCATGATCAAAAAACGTAAACTTGGCTTTGGTGTCGCCTGGCGTGCGTGTGTTCACGTGCAGCGTCGTCGCGACCGAGGTCCATGGGTTTACATCCGACGGCAACAGCCCCGGACGCCCCGCCATAATGTTCACAAGCGTCGATTTGCCCGCTTTCACCTGACCCATAAAGGTCACATTGGCGGTGAAATCTTCCATACGCGTCTTCAGCTTCGCCAACCGGGCCGAGCTGCGCGCATCTGCAATCGCGGTCAGCTGGTCGATGGTCGCATTCAACCCACCAAACGCGTCGTTCAGCGGGTCCAGGGCTTCGTTCCCCGTGGCTAGAAGATGTATGTTGCGCGCCATGGTTTACCCCCCGGTGCCGCTTTTTATGATGCCTAAGTTCGAGGCCGAATACTGCTGACGCGTCGACACAGCCGACGGCGTGTCGATCAATTCGATCAGCTCAATTGCGTCCAGAACCAGCTCCATCTCAGGCACGTTCTGGCGGGTTGCCTCGTTCGGGACGTCTGCAAAGACGCTAATGGATTGAAAGCGCTGACCGTTCTCGTATTTGGCGATCTGTTCGCCATTCGGAAAGCCGTCTGCTTTGTTCTCGGGCAGCGCCATGGCTGGGTTGGCCAGCAAGAAATGGTCCCCACGCTGAGTGACCAGTGAAATGCCAAAGCCGACTTGCGGATACTGGGTGCTGAGATACTGCAACCGATCGCTGAGCCCACGGCGCATAATGAAGTGGGCGTTGGTTTGGATGTCGACGACATTGGATGAAGCGTGCACGATTTGGTCCTTGGCTTAAGGTAGAGTGGGATACCAGGTTGACCTTGAAAAATGAAAAGGTCGGGGAACTTGTTAGCGTACGACTTAACGAAGTTGACCCAGAACCGGGCGTTAATTGGACGCGATTGAGGGTTTTTTGTGCCGCAAATAAGGCGCAAATGAGGCGGTGCGAAAAAGCCTTTGTTTCCACCGTTAATGGAATGCGGCGTGTCACCAGAAGATTCAGAAATTTCTCGGAATTGCTGAATTATTGACCGAAATTACTGATCTTGGCCAACTTGTGACCATTGGTGGAATACAGACTTCGCCGCAAAGACGAATCGCCTGCGTGACGGTTCGAAGGCCGCCGCCTGCAGGAAAATCCCATGTGTCCTGCGACCGTCGAGGCATGGATTAGACTAGCGTATCTGGAAAGCCAAGCGGTTTTGAGCCCCTAATGGCTTAGTTAAGTCATCCAACTCTACACAACCCTGCGATGAAAAAACCTTCCAGTTTGATTTGTGACAAATTCTGCTTCCACGACGTCGGGTAAGGAGCAGGAAACCCCACCACTCGAGGCCCCATCATGATCAAGACGTTTTCTCTTTTGACAGCCCTGCTGCTCACCCCCACGCTGGCCATGGCCGAAGGCGATCCGGCAAAGGGCGCGAAGATGTATAACCGTTGCTCGTCGTGTCACGCCATCATCAGTCCGGACGGCGAGGTTCTGGTCAAAGGTGGCATCACCGGCCCGAACCTTTATGGTGTCGTTGGCCGTGTAGCCGGGGCCGAGAAAGATTATCGCTATGGCAGCGCACGGCTTCCGGTTGGGATGTTCACGGACGACATGATCCGTGCGGGTGAAGAAGGTCTGGTTTGGACCGCAGAGAACTTGATCGCGTACACCGCCGATCCCATCGGCTTCATCCGTACCTTTCTGAATGACCCTAAGGCGCGCCCGAACATGTCGGTCAAGCTGCGTAAAGGCGGGGACGACATCGTCGCCTATATCGCGACGATCTCACAGTAAAGCGGGCTGGTTCTTTGCGATTACCCGCAAAGCTATCCCAAAATAACAAAAGGCCCCGTGCAGGGCCTTTGTCGTTGGTCGGGCTGAGAGGATTCGAACCTCCGACCCCCTGCTCCCGAAGCAGGTGCGCTACCAGGCTGCGCTACAGCCCGACCGTGCCGCGCGAGATAACGCTTTGCCGGGCAAAGGGCAAGACCTGAATTGGGGTTTCGGGTCCGGCTTGCGGGTCAGCAGGTGGCATAAAAGACTGGGCAGATCATTGCGCGCGCTTGAAGGTCGCCGTAGCCACACCCATCGCGACAAGTGCACCGCCTCCGAAGCGGGAAAACCACGCCAATACGAAAGGTCTTGCGATTTTCTCGCGCATTTTGTCGGCGAGAAGCGCATATACTAGGGCGTTCAGTGCAGCGAGCCCGACAAATGTAGGTACCAAAATCGCGAATTGCGGGAAAAGCGGGCGGTCCAGCATGATAAATTGCGGCACGAACGCGATGAAGAACACGATCGATTTAGGGTTAAGGGCCGTGACAGCAGCTGCATGGCCGAAGACGCTTGATGCCTTGGGTTGCGCGATGGTGTCCAACGCACCAAGCGACGCCGAAGATGCGCTTCGGAACAACTTTACACCTAGATAAATCAGGTACGCCGCCCCGATCCATTTCAGGGCGGTAAAGAGCGTTGCCGAAGCAAGAACCAATGCCCCTAGGCCCGCAAGTGACAGGGACATGGCAATAAAGTCGCCCAATGCGACGCCACCCACAGTGGCCAGCGCCACTTTCTTTCCTTGGCTGATCGCATAGCTAAGGACCAGCAGAACGGTTGGTCCAGGGATCAGAAGAAGTGCGGACGAAGCCGCGACGAATGCCAGCCAGATCTGGAAGTCCATAAAAATGCCTTTCGATGCTTAGTAGAACAAAGCACCTGTTTTTTGCCGAGCGCAAGAAGAACCGTATCTGGCGTGGTTTTGGCGCGCCGTATCAACGCAGGGGTTGGGTCGGGTTCGGGCAAGAACCGGGAGGCAGGCGTATAAGAATAGGCCCCCGATATGGCATCGGGGGCCTTAAAAGATGGGCTGGTTGTGTCTTACAGGCTGGCGTCCAGCGCGGCGATAACGGCATCACCCATTTTGCTGGTCGATACCGGTTTCACACCTGCTTCGTTCAGCAGGTCGCCCGTGCGGACACCGTCGGCCAGAACCTTCTCGACAGCTGCTTCCAGACGGTCGGCCTCGACACCCATGTCAAAGCTGTAACGCAAGGCCATCGCGAAGCTGAGGATACAAGCGCAGGGGTTGGCTTTGCTTTCGCCTGCGATATCCGGGGCAGACCCGTGGACGGGTTCGTACATGGCTTTCGGGCGGCCGTTCTCCATCGGTGCACCCAAGCTGGCCGAGGGCAGCATACCCAGCGAGCCGGTCAGCATGGCGGCACAATCCGACAGGATGTCGCCGAACAGGTTGTCGGTATAGATCACGTCAAATTGCTTGGGCGCGCGGACCAGCTGCATGGCACCGTTGTCGGCATACATGTGGCTGAGTTCTACCTCGGGATAGTCGTTCGACACCTCGGTCACAACGTCGCGCCACAGAATACCCGATTCCATCACGTTGGCTTTTTCCATCGAGCACAGACGCTTGTCGCGCTTCATGGCCAGCTCAAACGCAGCGCGTGCGCCGCGTTCGATCTCGGCTTCGGTGTAGCGCTGGGTGTTCACGCCAACACGCTGTCCGTCGACTTCGGAAATGCCGCGCGGTTCACCGAAATACACGCCCGAGGTCAGCTCGCGCACGATCATGATGTCCAGACCCGAAACAATGTCCTTTTTCAGGGACGAGAAGTCGGCCAAGGCGTCAAAGCATTGCGCGGGGCGCAGGTTGGCAAACAGATCCATTTCTTTGCGCAGACGCAGAAGGCCGCGTTCCGGCTTCACCGAGAAGTCCAGATCGTCATACTGCGGACCACCTACGGCACCCAACAGAACGGCATCAACTTCCTGCGCCTTCGCCATGGTTTCGTCAGCCAGAGGCACGCCGTGTTTGTCATAGGCGGCACCACCCACCAGATCCTCGCTTACGTCGAAGGTCACGCCGCGTTTTGCGCCGATCCAGTCGATCACCTTGCGTACTTCAGCCATTACTTCCTGACCGATGCCGTCGCCGGGCAGAATAAGCAGAGAGGGGTTCGTCATGGGGGCATTCCTTGCACTGAATTCGTCGCAGATGGGGTAGCCTGCCCGCGCCGAAGGGTCAAGAAAACAAAGGCTCAAAACGTGATATCAACCCAGACAAGCCGGTGACGGGACGCGGTTTTGACCATTTGCGCAAACGGATCGCCGGGCAGGGGCCAGACCACGCCACTGTCCGTCACACGCAGGCGGGTGTCGGGCAGCACATAGCTGACACGCAGGTTGCCCGGTTTTTGGTCCGGCCAGTCCACTGTGTCCAGCGCCGGGTCGGCCCGATGGTCCATGTCTGCGGCGGCGGCTCCCCCGGCGCTTTGCGGGCGGGGGTCTTGGAGTTGCGGGTGAGCCGAAAGCGTTTGGATCGCCTCGTGGCGACCGTCTCCGTCAAGCGGGTCAAGATTGGCGTTTCCGGCAATTATCACAGGCGCGTCGGGCGCAGGCAAAGGCAGGTCGCCGTCCAGATACTTGGCCCAGAAGGTGATCTCGTCATGGTTGCGCCGCCCGTTCCGATCCTCGGGGCCGTCGAAAACGGGTGTGTTGGCGTGGAAAGTCAAAAGGTGAAACGACGGGGCATTCTCGGGCCGAATTTCGACATCCCAATGGGCCACACTGCTCAAGCGCTGGATTTCCAAAGCCTCGGGCGTGGGGAAAGGTATTTCATCCGCGCCGGGCAAAAGCGCGCCGGGGACATCCGCCCACAAAAGTTTCGAATCGCTCACAGCTCCTATCGACACGCGAGACAGCACCGCCATGCCGCCCTGACCGGAGTAACGACCAAAGCTCTGCGCGTCCTCGGGTTCATTCAGCCGCCCGTCGCCATCCAGATCAAACCCTGTGTCGATCCCGGTATTGGGGGCGGCGGCGAAACTGTGCGGCATTTCGTGACCGGCAGTTTTCAGAACATGCTGAAACGCCGCCAACGCATGTCCCTCGAGGTCATAGTCAAAACCCTGAAGCGCCAGCACGTCTGGCTTGGAGCGGGCAATCACTTGCGCCAACGCTTCGATCTGTGGATCGCCCTTCAAGATATCGCGCAGCAAAAGCCCCGGCCCCTTTTTGCGGATATCGGTGTGATATGACGCGATCCGCAGGGTCTCGGCCAGAGATGTGCAGGGAACAAGCGCCAGAAACAGCGCCAGTAGGGCGCGTGTCATGCGGTGACAAGCTGGCCGTTGCGGGCGGGGGATCCGCTGCGCTTGCGTTCGTCACTGATCACGCCAGCCACCCGCTGCATTGCAATGCCACGCATGAACAGGCTGGCAGGCAGGAAGGCCCACGCGGTGACGGTCCAGATCATGGTCTGCGTTTCGATCACTTCAAACGTATCAAACAGAGCTGCCGTTTCGACCACCAGCAAAGGAGTCAGGAAAGGCAGCGCAAAGCCAAGGAGGATATTCCAACGTGCATCGCGTCTTAGGCGCCGCACGATGTCACCGCCAGTGGTGGGGCTGAAGGTCGGAAGGTTGACCCACAGGTTAAAGCTTTCTTGCCGGTAAAACGGCCAGTTGGAGGCACGTAATGCGATCAGGAAAATCGCGATGGACAGAAGCGAGATCAAATAGCTCATCCCCGCAAAGGCGCGCAGTTGGACCAAATCCGCGAAGGGGGCATCCGCTGGCAGGATCGACACCACCGCGTGAACCGGGCTGTATGGGAAATCAATCGCCTGCCCGATCAGAATGCCAATTGAAGTCAGAAACTCGACCGTGATCGACGGATCGGTCTGGGACCGTGCGATGATCGACAGACTAATGACCGACGCAAACAGTGCCAAAAACCGAATCCGGTTGAACGGGCGGGCGTCGCGAAATTCGACAATGCTGGGATAAGTCGAGGCATATTCAAACGTTGTCAGCGCCGCAGCGGCCAAGGCAAGGATTGCCACGACCTGACCACCCTCGGCGCTTACTCCTGGAACCAGGACCGAAGGTGTTGCGATCAAAATCACCATAAGACAAGCGCGCACAATGGCGCCTATCAATCGTCTAACCAATGCCTCTTCCTCCGCTTTACGGACGGTGCGATGCGTGCCGCAACCTTGTTCCGCGCTTGCCCCTCGCCGGGTCAAATCTGGGTGGTTGGGCCAAGACTGCGCGGGAACAAGACGCGCCGCAAGACCATGCAAGGGATATGAGGAGAGAATACGCCAAAAACGGCAACAATGGTGCCAGAATGCACCAAATTGGCGGCAAAAAGGGGCTAATCGTCATGAAAAGCCCCCTTTAGTATCTATTAATTGGCGATTAAACCCAAGGACGTGCTGCCGAGGCTTGCGCCTCGAATGCGTCGATCGAGGCTTTTTTCTCCATCGTCAGGCCGATATCGTCCAGCCCTTCCAGCAAGCAATGCTTCTTGAACGCGTCCACGTCGAAGGCGATGGTTTCGCCGTCCGAGGTGGTGATTTCTTGCGCTTCCAGATCCACGGTCATGCGGGCGTTAGAGCCTTTTTCCGCGTCGGCCATCAACACATCAACTTGTTCCTGTGGCAAGACGATCGGCAAGATGCCGTTCTTGAAGCAGTTGTTGAAGAAGATGTCGGCAAAGCTGGTCGACACCACGCATTTGATGCCGAAGTCAGCAATCGCCCAAGGCGCGTGTTCACGCGAAGAACCACAGCCGAAATTGTCACCCGCGATCAGGATCTCGGCGTCGCGATATTGCGGTTTGTTCAGCACGAAATCCTCGATCTCGGTGCCGTCGCGGTTGTACCGCATCTCGTCAAACAGGTTCTTGCCGAAGCCTGTGCGTTGGATCGATTTCAGGAACACTTTCGGAATGATCATGTCCGTATCGATATTTACCAGCGGCATAGGGGCCGCGATCCCGTGCAGTTTTTCAAACTTTTCCATTTGATTTCTCCTGTGCCTTCTCAGGCAACAATTGCCATTTCCAAGCCCTGAGAGTCGTTTTGAGGGTTTCTTGGAAATGAGAGGTTTTGTTTGTTTTGGGTGCGCTCGGCAGACCACGTCAGCACCGCAGCATCCAAAAAGTCATCGATTGCAGCTCTGTTTTTCTCTGGCAGCGTCATGGCCAATGAACCGAGCGAGTAGCCAAGTTGTTCAAGGAGCTTGATCCTTTGAAAAGCTCCTTTGGCGCGTTTCTTGCTTGCAAAGACGTGTTCACCGGAAAGCAGTGAGAAGGACACTTCGGGATGCCCTTCCTTTATGCGATCTTGACCCAAAGATAGAACAGCCACATCCGCTTCGCGTATCTTGGGGAAAAGCGCCCAAGATTGCTTAGATAGACCAACACCAAGTACGCGACTGTTTGTTGAACTCGCACGCTCGTAAGTGTCTTCGTCAAGTGCTTGTCTGCAAGGCGTGTTGAAAACCGAGGACGATCTACCAACAAGCTGCTTTCGAGCCGACGTCTCGACATTGCGTGGTTTCGGACCGGAACTGAGCCCAATCGGAATATCTACGACCGCAAGATCGATGTGATTTTCCTCGATGAGCGAAGCCAGTGAACTGCGACAATCGATGCGCGCACTCGCGTATGCGCCGGAATCGACGATGACAGCCAACCAGCCATCCTTACAACCGTCGATTCCGGCCAAACGCATCAGATCAGCTCCCGAACGTCGGTCAGCTTGCCGGTCAGGGCAGCGGCGGCTGCCATTGCGGGCGACACCAAGTGGGTGCGGCCTTTATAGCCCTGACGACCCTCGAAGTTGCGGTTCGAGGTCGAGGCGCAGCGCTCGTTCTCAGCCAGCTGATCGGGGTTCATGGCAAGGCACATGGAACACCCTGCCAGACGCCATTCAAAACCGGCATCCTTGAAGATATCGGCCAAGCCTTCTTCTTCCGCCTGAGCGCGAACCAGACCCGAGCCGGGTACGATCATGGCGCGGAGGCCGTCCTTGATCTTCTTGCCCTTCACGACCTCGGCGACAGCGCGCAGATCTTCGATGCGGCCATTGGTGCAGGAGCCGATGAACACGGTGTCGATCTCGATATCCGACAGCTTCTGACCGGGGGTCAGGCCCATGTAGTCAAGCGAGCGTGCCGCCGCGTCGACCTTGCCGCCTTCGAAATCCGATGGGCTGGGAACAACAGCCGAAATCGGCAATACGTCCTCGGGCGAGGTGCCCCAGGTGACGACCGGCTCGATCTCTTCGCCTTTCAGGGTGACGACCTTGTCGAAATGCGCGCCTTCGTCGGTGTAGAGCGTCATCCAATAGTCCAAAGCCTGCTCGAACTGTGCGCCTTTCGGGGCGTGCGGGCGGCCTTTGACATATTCAAAGGTGGTCTCGTCCGGCGCAATCAGGCCAGCGCGTGCGCCGCCTTCGATGGCCATGTTGCAGACGGTCATACGGCCTTCCATCGACAGATCGCGGATTGCTTCACCGCAATATTCGATGACATAGCCAGTGCCGCCGCCGGTGCCGGTTTCGCCGATCACGGCCAGCGTGATGTCCTTGGCGGTCACGCCCGGCTTCAGCTTGCCGGTGATTTCCACTTTCATGTTCTTGGACTTCTTCTGGATCAGCGTTTGCGTTGCCAGAACGTGTTCCACTTCCGAGGTGCCGATCCCGTGGGCCAGCGCGCCAAACGCGCCGTGGGTTGCGGTGTGGCTGTCGCCGCAGACAACCGTCATACCGGGCAGGGTCCAGCCCTGTTCCGGGCCAACGATGTGCACGATGCCCTGACGGACGTCAGACACTGGATAGTAATGTACACCGAATTCTTTGGCGTTCTTGTCCAGCGCAGCCACCTGAATGCGGCTTTCTTCGGTCATCTGGGACGGATCTTCACGGCCAGCAGTGGTGGGCACGTTATGATCCGGAACGGCAATGGTTTTGTCTGGTGCGTGTACCTTGCGGCCCGCCATGCGCAGGCCTTCGAACGCCTGCGGGCTGGTTACTTCGTGAACCAGATGGCGGTCGATATAAAGCAGGCAGGTGCCGTCGTCAGCTTCGTGGGCTACGTGGGCATCCCAGATTTTATCATAGAGTGTCTTCGGGGCGGTCATATCGCTCTCCGTGGATGGTCATTGGGGTAGGGTGACAGGGATTGCTCGCCCGCGGAAGCGGGCGTCAAAGGCTTATAGGCAGGCAAGCACCGCGTTCTGGGCGCCGAAGAAGCGCCACGGCAAGAACGCGTGGTCATCCATGTCAAAAATCCGAGTCATGCTGGTCAGATAACCCTTCCCGCCCTTTAGGGCAAGGGGCGAGGCTCTGGACCTTCTGTATGGGACCATGCCATGCTGAGAAAAAAGGAGAGGGAATGGAGCAGGATCCCACAGCCGAAGTCAAACCGAGCGTGCCCCCAGAGCCGTCCGGGCCATCCCTGACCGAACAGCTTTGGTCGTTATGGGAAGACGGTGGTGACTTCGTCATCAGCCTTGGTCAGACATGGCGGTTGTATCAGGTTCTGATCATGCTGGGCCTTGCGGTGACTGCATATCTCATTTCCCAGTTCTTGCGCCCCCGCGTCGAAGCGTGGCTGCGGGCGCAGGAAGGCTGGTCCAAGCGCAAGCTGCGCTTCGCCATTCACCTTCGCAATCGCATTGCCATGATGCTCTATATCCTGCTGTCATGGGGCACCGTTTCGGTAATGCGCGAGGTCACATGGCCATCCCGCAGCTATCTGATCGCTCTGGTCGCTACGATGGTTACAGCCTGGCTTCTGGTCGGACTTGCTGCATTTGTCATTGAAAACCGCCCCCTGCGACGCATGGCGATGTGGGGCATGTGGATTTATGTGACGCTCTATTTCCTTGGCATCACGGAAGAAACTGCCAGCGTCTTAGACAATCTCGCGCTTGAGGTTGGGGACTTCCGCATCTCGCTTTGGACGATTCTCCGAGTGGCCGTGATCCTTGGCGTGTTGTTCGCGCTGGCCCGAATATTCAGCCGAGGCACTGCCGCGCGCATACAGGAAAACGAAGATATCTCGCCTTCGATGAAAGTGTTGGCCATCAAGTTTCTTCAGATGGGCTTGTATGGGGCGGCGTTCTTTATTGCATTGAAAGCGGTCGGCGTCGACCTGAACGGGCTTGCCTTCCTGTCTGGTGCGATCGGTCTGGGCCTTGGTTTCGGTCTGCAAAAGGTGGTGTCGAACCTTGTCTCAGGGGTGATCATCTTGTTGGACAAGTCGATCAAGCCCGGTGACGTAATCAGTCTGGGAGAAACATTCGGCTGGATCGAGCAATTGGGTGCACGGTACGTGTCGGTCGTTACGCGGGATGGGCGCGAATACCTGATCCCAAACGAAGATCTGATCACTGGTCAGGTGGTCAACTGGTCCCACACCAACGCCTTCGTGCGCTTGGATATCTTTTTTGGCACAGCCTATGACGACGATCCTCATCAGGTGCGCCGCATTGCGATTGAAGCCGCGCGCAGCGTGGACCGCGTGCTCAGCTTCCGCCCACCAGTCTGCCATATCGTCGGCTTTGGGGACAGCTCGGTCGACTATATCTTGCGCTTCTGGATCGACGATCCGTCCGGCGGGCTGACCAACATTCGCGGCAATGTGTATCTGGCTCTTTGGGATGCGTTCCAGGAACATGGCATCTCGATCCCGTTCCCGCAACGCGAGGTGCGGATGTTGGAGGATGCTGGCCCCAAAATCGACCCGTGACCTGTTTACACACCTTTCACGCGGGCTTGAAACAGTGTGGATTGAGCTTACGTGCTTGCGGTGTTACGATTCTCACATGCCCAGCACCGGGGCGGAACGGTGTGTCATGTTAGGAGGACAATGTCCTGTCTTTGCAAACAGAGGCTGCATCAGGCGCAGCCACAGGGGATCCCGAAATGACGGCAAACCCCGGAAAAACCACCAGCGAGCAGATGCTGGCCCTAGTCCTGAAGTCCCTTGAAGATGACAAAGCCGAAGACGTTGTGGTGATCAGCCTTAACGGCAAGTCGCAGATGGCCGATAACATGGTTGTGTGCTCGGGCCGTTCGACACGTCAAGTGGCCGCCATTTCCGAAAAGCTGACAGATAAGCTGAAGCAGGAAATGGGCGTCTTCTCGAAGATTGAAGGTAAGGGTCAGGGCGACTGGGTGCTGATCGATGCGGGCGACGTGATCGTTCACGTGTTCCGCCCGGAAGTGCGCGAGTTCTATCAGCTTGAAAAAATGTGGATGGAACCCGGCGCGGCCGACGCCGCGACCTGATCAGGGGGAGATGTAATGCGCGTGCATGTCTGCGCGGTCGGACGGCTGCGCAAATCGCCTGAACTTGAGCTGATCGACGACTATTCCACCCGGTTCGACCGGACCGGGCGGGCGCTGGGGCTTGGTCCTCTTTCCATACATGAGGTCGAAGACAAGAAGGGTGGCGGCATGTCTGCCGAAGCGCCCTTGTTGGAGCGTGCCATTCCCAAAGGTGCTTTAATCTGCACGATGGACGAGCGCGGTAAGGTCATGTCCTCGCCTGATTTTGCAAGCCTACTGGGCCGTTGGCGCGATGAAGGGCGTCAGGATGTCGCCTTTGTCATCGGTGGTGCTGACGGGATCGACCCATCCCTGCGCGCCAAATCTGATGCCAGCCTGTCCTTCGGTAAAATGGTCTGGCCCCACATGCTGGTTCGCGTGATGCTGTCCGAACAGCTCTATCGTGCGGCAAGCATTCTTGCGGGCAGCCCGTATCATAGGATTTAGAACTGCACCTCTACCGTTGCGCCCGCCCCTCTGACCCCATAGATAGAAGGCGAGCAGACAGAGGACCCCGCCATGACCACCCCCAAACCCGTTGTTTTGTGCATTCTGGATGGATGGGGCCTGCGCGAGGAGACTGCCAACAACGCCCCCGCCTTGGCGAAAACGCCGAATTTCGACCGGCTGATGGCGACCTGTCCCAACAATACCCTGATCACCCACGGCCCCGACGTGGGCCTGCCCACCGGCCAGATGGGCAACTCTGAAGTCGGCCACACCAATATCGGCGCAGGCCGTGTGGTGGCGATGGATCTGGGCCAGATTGATCTGGCGATCGAGGATGGCAGCTTCTTCAAGAACGAGGCGCTTCTGGAGTTTGCCGCGAAGGTCAAAGCCGCAGGCGGCACCGCCCATATCGCTGGGCTTGTCAGCCCGGGTGGCGTGCATAGCCATCAGGATCACTTGGTCGCCGCCGCGAAAGCGCTGACCGAGGCCGGTCTGACGGTTGCGATTCACGCCATCACCGACGGGCGCGATGTGGCCCCGCAATCCGCCCGCGAACAGTTGGCCGCGTTCCAGTCCGGCTTGCCGGATGGCGCGCGGATCGTCACCCTGTCGGGCCGCTATTTCGCAATGGATCGCGATAATAGGTGGGAGCGCGTGTCCCAAGCCTATGACGCTGTGATGCATGGGAAAGGCAGCTCATACGTGTCTGCGGACGCCGTCATCGAAGCAGCCTATGGCGCTGGCACCACGGACGAGTTCATCACGCCAGCCATCATAAGCGACTATTCCGGCCTGCAAGACGGCGACGGCCTTTTCTTCATCAACTTCCGCGCCGACCGCGCCCGCGAGATCCTTCGCGCCATAGGTGAACCGGGCTTTGACGAATTCGACGTGGGCAAGCGTCCGAACCTGTCCGCCCTTCTGGGCATGGTCGAATACTCGGACGCCCATAACGCCTATATGACCACCTGTTTCCCTAAGCGGGACATCGTGAACACGCTGGCCGAATGGGTTGCCAAGCACGGCAAAACCCAGTTCCACACTGCCGAGACCGAGAAATATCCGCATGTCACCTTCTTCCTGAACGGCGGCAAAGAAGCCCCCGTGGAAGGCGAGGTCCGCTACATGGCCGCCAGCCCCAAGGTCGCGACCTACGACCTCCAGCCCGAGATGTCCGCCCCCGATGTGACCGAACATTTCGTGCAGGCGATCCATGACGGCTATGACCTGATCGTCACCAACTTCGCCAATCCCGATATGGTCGGCCATACCGGGGACCTCGATGCGGCGATTGCGGCCTGTGAAGCGGTGGATGACGGCTTGGGGCAGGTAATCGCTGCGCTGGAAGAAGTCGGCGGCGCGATGATTGTCACCGCAGATCACGGCAACTGCGAAACTATGTGGGACGAGGCCACCAATGGCCCGCACACGGCGCACACAACGAATTTGGTGCCCGTGGTTTTGATGGGCGGGCCTGACGGGATTTCGCTTGCGCATGGGCGATTGGCCGATCTGGCCCCCACGCTGCTTCAGCTGATGGACCTTCCCAAACCAGCCGAGATGACCGGCGAAAGCCTGATCCGCCGGTGATCCTGCACCGCGCTCTCCGGCCCCTTTTGGCGGGCATTGCCTTGGCCGTCGCTGCCGGGCCTTTATCGGCGCAATCCGACCCGACCCTGACAGCCCGCGCGGCGATGGTCCAGCTTGAGATCGCAACCCAAGCCCTGCAAGACGCCGAGAAATCCGGCGACCGCATCGCTGCTCTGACCCAAACCGTCCAAGCGTACGAGGAAGGCCTGTCTGCCTTACGGGACGGGCTGCGCCGCATCAATCTGCGTGAAGCTGCGTTACAAACAGCATTTGACGCCGAAAGCGACCGTTTGGGCCAGCTTCTGGGCGTGTTGCAAACCATCGGCAAAGCGCCCGAGCCCGCGCTTTTGATCCACCCTTCTGGCCCCGTTGGCACCGCCCGGTCCGGCATGATCCTGTCCGAGGTCACGCCTGCCTTGCAAGCCCAAGCCGAAGACCTGCGCGCCCGTTTGGAAGAGCAGCGCACTCTGCGTGCGCTGCAGGAGAACGCCGTAGATACGTTGCAAACGGGTCTGACCGGGGTTCAGGCGGCGCGGTTCGAGCTGAGCCTTGCCATTGCGCGCCGCACCGAACTGCCCCGTCGGTTTGTCGCAGATGACGCGCGCATGAAAACCCTGTTGGAAAGCGCAGACACTCTGGCCAGCTTTGCCGAAGGGCTGATGTCAGATCCAAATGCCAGTGCCAGCGCTACCGCTTTGCCCGATTTCGCATCCGTGCGCGGACGGCTAGCAATGCCGGTTCTGGGCCGTGTGCTGCGCGGGTTTGGCGAGCGCGATGCGGCAGGCATCCAGCGCCCCGGCCTGATCGTTGCCACCCGCCCCTTGTCCATCGTGACAACCCCATGGCCCGCCACGATCCGTTACCTCGGCCCGCTTCTGGACTATGGCAATGTTGCCATTCTTGAACCCGGTGACGGCTATCTGATCGTTCTGGCAGGGCTGGGTCAGTTGTACGGAGACGTAGGTGAAGTGCTGGCCCAAGGCGCGCCTGTGGGGCTGATGGGCGGGGCCGATCCCGCTGAAACTTCACCTGATGATCAAGCGTTTTTGATCGCAGCTCAGGAAGGAACTGGCGCAGAGCGCTCGGAAACGCTTTATATAGAGCTTAGATATGACGGAAATCCCGTGGATCCCACGAATTGGTTCGCGGCAGGCAAGGATTGATGGAATGAAGAAACTCGTGATGGCCGCGCTGGGCGGAACCTTGGCAGGCGCCATTCTGACCACGCAGGTTGCCGGTCCCCTGATCGCGCAGGACGCCAGCGAAAACGCTTCGGTGTACGAGCAGCTGGATTTGTTCGGTGATATTTTCGAACGCATTCGCGCGCAATATGTTGAAGAGGTCGAACCCGGCGATCTAATCGAAGCCGCCATCGACGGCATGCTGTCCTCGCTTGATCCACATTCCAGCTATCTGTCGCCCAAGGATGCCGCAGATATGCGCGTGCAGACCCGTGGATCGTTCGGCGGGTTGGGCATCGAGGTGACGCAGGAAGAAGGCTTCGTGCGCGTCGTGTCGCCGATGGATGGCACCCCTGCAGACGATGCGGGCATGGCCACCGGCGACTATATCACTCACGTGGATGGCGAAAGCCTGCTGGGTCTGACGTTGGACGACGCCGTGAACCGGCTGCGTGGTCCGGTCGGGTCCGAGATCATCATCACCGTGGTGCGTGAAGGAGTGGACGAGCCCTTTGACGTTTCGATCATCCGCGACACGATCAAGCTGACTGCCGCGACAGCGCGCAGTGTCGGCAATACCATCGTATTGCGTGTCACAACCTTCAACGACCAGACCTATTCCAACATGGCAGAAGGTCTGACCCGCGAGGTCGAAGCCCTAGGTGGTTTCGATAATGTCGACGGTTTGGTTTTGGATCTGCGCAACAACCCTGGCGGCCTGCTAACCCAAGCCATCACCGTATCCGACGCTTTCTTAAATAGCGGCGAGATCGTATCGACCCGCGGTCGCAACCCGGAAGAAAGCGAACGTGTTAATGCTCAAGAAGGCGATCTGGCCGAAGGTAAACCCATTGTGGTGCTGATCAATGGCGGTTCTGCCTCGGCGTCCGAGATTGTGGCTGGTGCCCTTCAGGATCACCGCCGCGCTATTGTTGTGGGCACGAAAAGCTTCGGCAAAGGGTCGGTGCAGACGGTGATGCCGGTGGCGTCCGAAGGCGCGATGCGCCTGACCACTGCGCGCTATTATACACCCTCGGGTCGTTCCATTCAAGCGCTGGGCGTTTCGCCCGACATCGTGGTCGAACAACCCCCGCGTCAGCCCGAAAGCGAAGACGAGGACGAGGATAACGGCCGTCAGCGTAGCGAAGCTGATTTGCGTGGCAGCCTGAACAATGACAGCCTGTCCGAGGACGAACAGCGTCAGATCGAAGAAGAACGCGCGGCTGCCGAAGAGGCTGCCGAGCTGCGCGACGAGGATTTCCAACTGTCCTACGCCGTTGATCTGATTAAGGGCCTGTCCACCATCGCTTTGGCGGACTGATCATAGTCAAAGTCAGACAAAGGGCCGCCTTGGGGTGGCCCTTTTCCTTTGTGACCGCGCCCGCTAGGGTCGCAAAAAAAACGAGGCACCCATGACTCCCGAAGAGATCTCTAAACTTCCTTATCGCCCCTGCGTGGGTATCATGATCCTGAACGCCGATGGCAAAGCCTTTGTCGGCCAGCGTTTGGACGCGCCTAAACTGGGAACTCAAACCGCGTGGCAGATGCCTCAGGGTGGGGTGGATGATGGCGAAGCCCCCCGCGATGCGGCCTTGCGCGAGCTGTGGGAAGAAACCGGCATCACCTCGGACCTTGTGACTATCGAGGCCGAGCTAGATGATTGGCTTCCGTATGACCTGCCCCATGACATCGTGCCGAAGATCTGGAAGGGACGTTATCGCGGCCAGAAACAGCGCTGGTTCCTGTTACGCTTCCACGGCGACGACACACAGGTAAACATCGAAACGGATCACCCGGAATTCAGCCGTTGGCAATGGATGGCCACAAACGATGTCGTGGATAATATTGTTCCCTTCAAACGTGCACTCTATGCCAAGGTGATGGAAGGGTTTCAGGAGTATCTGTGATGCGCGTTTTGGCTTTGGCGGTTTTGATGGTGGTCCCAACAATGGCGTCGGCCCTATCCTGTCGGCCCTATAACGCCATCGCCGCCTATCACGACGCGGCCAAATCGGATGACGCCTATATCGTTGCCCACGGCACGCTGCGATTTGACGAAAGCAGGCTGCCCAAGGTGGATTGGGATAAGCAGGAAGACGTCAAACCGGACAATTTCTTGACCGGACGTATTGATGGACGAAGCTTGGCCCGCCCGGGGTTCACCGCCCAGTTCGTTCGCGATATCGACATCAACGTGCAATGCTATGGACCGTGGTGCCAACGCCTGACCAGCGGAGCAGACTATCTGCTCTTTTTGAAGAAGATCGGCGACGGCTATCTTCTGGAAACCAACCCCTGCGGCGGCTTTGCTTTCCAAGATCCAGACCCCGACACCCTGTCCAAGGTCAAAGACTGCCTGAATGGCAAACGCTGTGACCCAGATTTGCCCCGGCGCTAGAACGCTCGCGCTTTCACCCTTCGCAAACGCGCGAAACCCTCTATAAGGGCGGCAAATCCATGCTGCCCGGAGACTCCCATGTCCTTTGACCGTTCCATCAAGATCGCCCCGTCGATTCTTTCCGCTGATTTCGCCAACTTTGGTCAGGAAATCCAAGCCATCGAGGCGCAGGGCGCGGACTGGGTGCACGTAGACGTGATGGACGGCCATTTCGTGCCGAACCTGACCTTTGGCCCGCCCGCCGTGAAAGCCTTTCGCCCACATGTGAAGACCTTCATGGATGTGCATCTGATGATTGCGCCCGTCGATCCTTATATCGAAGCTTATGCCGAAGCTGGGGCAGATATGATCGTCGCCCATTACGAGGCCGGCCCCCACCCGCATCGCACCCTGCAAGCGATCAAAGCCACTGGCGCTAAGGCAGGCATCAGTCTGAACCCCGGCACACCGGCGTCCGTGATCGAACACCTTCTGCCGCTCTGCGACATGGTGCTTGTGATGAGCGTGAACCCCGGCTTTGGCGGGCAAAAGTTCATTCCGTCCTCGGTCGAGAAAGTGCGCCAAGTACGCGAAATGATCGGCGATCGCGAGATCCATATTCAGGTGGACGGCGGCGTTGATCCCACCACCGTTGGGCCTTTGGTTGCCGCCGGGGCCGATTGCTTCGTGGCCGGATCGGCTGTGTTCAAAGGTGGGTCGGTCGATAATCCGCAGGTCTATGGCGACAACATCCGCGCAATCCGTGCTGCAGCCGAAGCTGCGCAGTAGCGCCCAAAGGCGTTACAGATACTGATTTTGAGGGGCGTCTTGCTAGCAGGGCGCCCATTTGCGGCTTTAGGAACACATTTTCGCGCAACCTGCGCGGACACGACCCGTTCCGCAGAACGGGCCGTGCTACATTGAGCATAAATTTCCCAATGATTTGCCGGCGTTACCCCAACCGCTCGCAATAGTAAGTACCAGCACCCAAGGTGGTATCTGGACTTCGTTGTGCCCTCAACGGTGCAATGCGGGCTTGTGTCCTCAATTCTAAAGATTCATTCTTGAACGTACACGGTCGGGTCGATCGCCCTTGATGCCGAGATATTGTTTGCGAGTATTCAGATGGCGTCCGAGCCTTATAAAATATACAACCGATCACATTGTCTGACGGGCTTTAAGGCACTGGTCGAGGAATTGGGCGACGACGCCGTGGCCTTGGCGGCCGAGGCTGGTCTTCCTCTGCAATCCCTCAGCGATCCCCATACGATTGTGCAGCACAGCGCATTGGTCGGCGCGATGGAACTGGCTGCCGAGCGTCTGGATGCACCCACCTTTGGACTGACGCTGGCCGAACGCGACACGGTTTATAACGGGGCACTGGGGCCACATCTTTTGCTGGCACGGTTGGTCGATAACATCCGCGATTGGTTTGACATCGGGACGCGCTATTGGGTGTATCACTCGAACGCCACGACCTCGGCTTTGTTGATAGATGACGCGACGGATCAGGCCATCTTTCGCTATCTGGAATTGGCACCAGACAGCTAGTTGCCGCAATACACTGATTGCACCATGGCCATGTTGCTAAAGCTGGCCCGCGTTGGCACGGGTCAGTTGGATTTTCGGCCCAACCGCCTGCGCCTGCGCCGTGCGGCGCCTCCGGATACTACCGCTTTTGATGACTTCTTTGGATGCGAGATCCAGTTCGGGGCAGATTATGACGACATCGCTGTCGATATCAGCTTTCTAGAGACACCGACGCTTGGTGACCTTCGCGTGTTTCGCGGGGTTGTTGATCTGTATATGCGCATGTCCATGGCGCATGTTAGCGGGCAAAACCAGTCGCTTGATGTGGCGGTGAACCACGCCATTGCCGCCCTTTTGCCCACCAGCACCTGTTCATTCGAGGCTGTCGCCCGCGTCGTCGGCATGTCGCCCAAGAAACTGCAAAGACAGCTGGCGGGGCAGGGGACAAGCTATACGATTCTGCTGGACGACTATCGCGCGTCCATGGTGCGCAGCCTGCTGCGGGGTACCAATATTCCGGTTGAACAGATCGCCGGGTTGTTGGGCTATGCCGGTGCAGCGCCGTTCATCTATGCGTTCAATCGCTGGGCCGACACCTCGCCTCTGCGCTATCGCAAGGACTGCCGGCCGGACGTGTGATTTCTTCGGTCCATCCGCATCCAACCTCTAGCAGAACATATTCAAATATGTCTATGCTGCCCTCAGGAGAGATTTGGGAGATCCACGTACATGTTTCGCTATGCCGTAATGACTGCCTTGGCGGCGACCCCCGTTTTCGCAGACGAGGATATTGCCGATCAATATCCAGACTCGGTCCTTTACGAAAAGCCGGTCGAAGTGATCCCGGATGTCTGGTCTGCCATCGGCGCCACTGCGCCACCCACCTACGAGAATGTGGGTCACAACAACAACCTGAGCTTCATCGTGACCGGCGATGGCGTAATCGTGGTGAATGCTGGTGCGAATTTTAAGCTGGCCGAAGCACTGCACGCCGAAATTAAAGCCGTCACCGACCAGCCTGTGAAGCTGGTGATCAATGAAAACGGTCAAGGTCACGCAATGCTGGGCAACAACTATTGGATCGGTCAGGGGGTTGAAGTGCTGGCTCATGTGGACGCCGCCCACGAGTTTGAAGAGTACTCGGCTCAGGTTTTCGAAGGCATGAAGCGCTATGCGCAGGAAAACTGGGAAGGGACCGAGCCGATGGGCCCGACTCGCACCTTTGAGGAAAAAGAGGTGATCACGATGGGCGACAAAACCGTCGAGGTGCTCTATTCTGGCCCTGCCCACAGCCCCGGCGACATTCAGGTCTGGTTGCCCGAAGACAGCCTGATGATCGCGGGCGACATGGCCTTCCACAACCGTATCCCGCCGATCTTCGAAGACACTTGTACAAGCTGCTGGATCGAGACGTGGGAAACTGTGTTTGCCCCCATCGGCGCGACCTATGTGATCCCCGGCCACGGCTATCCCACCAATATGGCGCAGGTCGAGGACCACACGATCGGTTATCTGAAACATCTGCGCGGCGAGGTTGGAAAGCTGCTGGAAGCCGGTGGCACGCTGGACGAGGCTTACTACGTCGACCAATCGCCTTTCGCCCATCACGACACGTTTGAAGAACTTGCCACTAGAAACGCAGGTCAGGTCTTTGCCGAGATGGAGTTTGAATAAGGCGCGGTGGGAAAGGGGCTCTGCCCCTCGCGCTTACTGTTTGGGCTCCGCCCGTTCTCAGGCGAAACTGTCCTTCAGACAGTTTCCCGGAAGCCTTCGAACCCCCGGGATATTTCTGACAAGAAAATGCGGTGACGGTTTAAGAGGAAGGAGTCAGCTCGGCTAGCAAGTCGAGCGTGGCGAAACCGTCTGGCACTTTCCCAATCGCCGCTTGATAAGCGCGGAGTGCTGCACGGGTGTTCGGACCGGTGAAGCCATCGGTCCCTTGTGTGTCAAACCCGGCTTCGGTCAGGCGGGTCTGAAGCTCGGTCATCTGGCTGCGCGTCAGTGGGGACAGATTTTCGGGGCAACGCGTGATTCTGGCGCGAGATCCTGCAAGCCGATCCGACAGATGGCCGACTGCGATACCGTAAGCCTCGGCGCGATTATAGGTCAGGATCACGTGGAAATTGTGATTGACCACAAAGGCTGGCCCAGTCGCGCCTGACGGGCACAGCACCGACGCATCACCATAGTCCGGCAAGTTTGTGGTGTCTGTCGTGCGCACGCCCATTCCATTCAAATCGGCGATGGTCAGGCGATGCTCGGCTCCGGTCAGAGTGTAATCGAACCCTTCGGGAAGCACTGCTTCGATGCCCCAAGGTTGGCTTTCGCGCCAGTCATGCTGTGCCAGATAGTTGGCTATTGAGGCCAACCCGTCGGTCGGATCGTTCGACCAGATATCCGCCCGTCCGTCCGTGTCATGATCCACTGCGAAATTCAGAAAGCTTGACGGCATAAACTGCCCATGCCCCATTGCCCCAGCCCAGGACCCAACCATTGTTTCGGAGTCCGCGTGGCCCTGATCCATAATCGACAGGGCAGCAGTCAGTTCGGCTTCAAAGAAGGCAGCGCGATGGCCGTTATGGGCCAGATTGGCAAGCGCAGTAAGGACCGAATGATCGCCGCGGATCAGGCCGTAATTGGTCTCGATCCCCCAGATTGCCAGAATGACCTGCGGGTCCACGCGATATGCCGTGGCGACCTCATTCAGGATTTGCCGCTGGTTGCGGAACTTGGCGCGTCCTTTGCTGATTCGCTCGGACGTGACGCTGCGATCCAGATAGTCGGTGATGTTCAGTGCGAACTCTGCCTGATTAGACTGCTTTTCGTGAATGCTGGGATCCAGAACCAGAAAAGGCATCGCTTGTTGAAGCGATGCTTTTGAGATGCCTGCCTCGACGGCCTGCGCGATATAACCTTCCAGCCAGCGATTGAAATTAGCCTCTGCGTCCCCAAGTGGTTCCGTCACAATCGACCTCACGTCCCCATCCGGCGTCACCGCCGGGATCGTTTTACCTTTCGTTTAGTTTTGGCCGTCCGTTTGGCTTCGGTCATGGGTTTTCGACGGCCAGATTTCCCCCCTTTTCGCGCTGACGTACGGGGCAATTTTCGCCCTTCGACTTCCAACAGTTCCAGCGCCAGCCCACCCGTGGTTGGCACCGCTTCGGTCAGGCGCACGACAACACGCTGGCCCAGACCAAGGGTAAAGTTCGAACGCTCCCCGGTCAGGGTTTGCTCATCTGCATTGAAGCGGAAGAATTCGTTGCCCAGCGTGCTAAGAGGCACCAGCCCATCCGCTCCGCTTTCGTCCAGCTTTACGAACATGCCAAACCGGGCGATGCCGGATATGCGCCCCGTGAATTCGCCACCGATGCGCTCTGACAGGTACGCCGCCAGATAGCGGTCGGTCGTATCGCGTTCCGCCAGCATCGAGCGGCGTTCCGTTTCCGAGATATGCTGCGCCGTCGCCTCGAGCGTTTCCACATCCTGCGGCGACAGCCCATCATCCCCCCAGCCGTGGCCTGACACCAGCGCGCGGTGGACGATCAGGTCCGAATAGCGTCGAATGGGCGACGTGAAATGCGCATAGGATTTAAGCGACAGGCCGAAATGTCCGAAGTTCTGTGGGAAGTAATAGGCCTGTGTCATCGACCGCAGTGTCGAGATGTTGATCAGCTCGTCAAACTCGCTGCCTTCGGCTTGCGCCAGCAGGTTGTTCAAGTGGCGCGTCTGCAGAACCTGACCTTTGGCCAGCGTGAAGCCGGATGCCTGTGCGACCTCGCGCAGTGCTTCCAGTTTTTCGGGGCTGGGTTCTTCGTGGACGCGGAACAAAAGTGGGCGCTGCAGGCGCATCAGCTCTTCTGCGGCCGAGACATTGGCGAGGATCATGAACTCTTCGATCAGCTTGTGCGCGTCGAACCGTTCAGCAAAATCGATCGACGCGACCTTGCCGTCCTCGTCCAGCACGATCTTGCGCTCGGGCAGGTCCAGATCCAGCGGCTGGCGCGCCTCGCGCCCCAGCTTGGCAGCGCGATAGGCAGCATAAAGCGGCGTGATCACCTCGTCCATCAGGGGCGCGCATTTCTCGTTCGGCGCACCGTCTTGGGCGGCCTGAACTTCGGCATAGTTCAGTGAAGCGTGGGATTTCATCAGCCCACGAATGAAGCTGTGGCTTTTCTTGTTGCCTTGCGCGTCCAGAACCATACGCACCGCCAGACAGGCGCGCGGGACGCCTTCGTGCAGGCTGCACAGATCGCCCGACAGTCGGTCCGGCAGCATCGGCACCACGCGGTCGGGGAAATAGCTGGAATTGCCGCGCTTGCGGGCCTCAACATCCAGCGCCGAGCCAGGCGTGACGTAATGCGCGACGTCGGCAATCGCGACCCAGACCACATGCCCGCCGGGATTGCCGGGCGTGTCATCGGCATGGGCGTAAACCGCGTCATCATGGTCGCGCGCGTCCGCAGGGTCGATGGTGACAAGCGGCAGGTTGCGCAAGTCCTCGCGGTTTTTCAGGCCCGCGGGCTTTTGGGCGTCGGCTTCTTCGATCACGCTGTCGGGGAATGCATCGGGGATGCCGTGTTGGTGGATCGCGATCAGGCTGACCGCCTTGGGTGCAGTCGGGTCGCCCAGACGCGCCACGACCCGCGCGCGGGGCAGGCCCATGCGCGACTTGGGGCCGGATTGCTGCGCCTCGACCAGTTCGCCATCCTTGGCGCCATCAGCTGCGCCGGGTTCGACGCGCCATTCCTTGTCCGCGCCCTTGTCAATCGGCACGATCCGCCCGCCTTCGGACCCTTTACGGAAGACGCCCAGAATGCGCTGAGGGTTGGTGCCGATGCGCCGGATCAATCGACCTTCATAGGCGTGTTGTTCGTCCTTTATCTCGGTCAACCGGGCCAAAATGCGTTCGCCCTGCGCCAGCGCGGGATCGCCATCTTTGGCCACCAGCAGCACGCGCGGCGCAGTGCCTTCGCCGGCCCATTCAGTCGGGTATGCAAACAGGTCGCCATCCGCGTCCGGACCTTCGACGCGCAGCACGGATACTGGCGGCAGTTTATCTGGATCGCGATAGGTCTTCTTGCGTTTTTGCAGATGTCCGTCGGCCTCAAGCTCTTTCAAAATTCGCTTCAGGTCGATCCGGGCCGCGCCCCGAATGCCAAAGGCCCGCGCAATATCGCGCTTGCCAGTTTGGGTTGGGTTTTCCGAAATCCAGTTCAGGATGTCTTTCTTAGTGGGCAGTTTGCTCATGCGAAATAGTCCTGAATGATGCGGCTGTAGATGGATTTAAGCTGAGGGATCAGGGCGACTTCGACCCGTTCGTCGACCGCGTGCATGGTTTTTCCGACAAGGCCGAATTCGACCACCGGGCAGTGATACTGCACGAAGCGCGCGTCCGAGGTGCCACCGGATGTGGACGCTTCGGGCACCATCCCGGTTTCGGCCTGCACGGCGCTGGAAATCAGCTCGGATAAAGGGCCCGGCGGCGTCACGAAACTTTCGCCCGAGACCTTCACGACCATTTCGATATCCACACCTGTGTCTTTGCCGACGCGCGTGGCCTCGGTCTGAAGCCATTTGGTCAGACTGTCGGAGGTATGAGCGTCGTTGAAGCGAATGTTCACCGTGGCGCGGCTTTCGGCGGGGATCACGTTGGTGGCCGGGTTGCCGGTGTCGATGGTGGTGACGGCCAGCGTCGAGGCGTCGAAATGGTCGGTGCCTTGGTCCAACTCATGTGCAGCAAGGTCGGCTATCAGGCGGGCCAAGGCTGGCACCGGGTTCAGCGCACGATGCGGATAGGCCGCGTGACCCTGCACGCCGCGTGCGGTGAAGTAAGCAGTCATGGAACCGCGCCGGCCGATCTTCATCATCTCGCCCATCTTATTGGGGCAGGTGGGTTCGCCGACAACGCAGTCGGTCATTTTCTCGCCCTGCGCTTCCATCCAGTCCAGAATGGCGACTGTGCCATCCGTGGCCGGGCCTTCTTCGTCGCCTGTGATGGTGATGACAAGCGATGCATCCTCGGGCGCGTCGCGGGTGAAATCCACTGCCGCGGCCACCCATGCCGCCACGCCCGATTTCATGTCGGTCGCGCCCCGGCCATAGAGGTATCCGTCACGAATTTCCGCGCCAAAGGGATCAACGCTCCAAGCATCCGCATCACCCACCGGCACCACATCAGTGTGGCCGTTAAAGCCAAGTGTGCGCGCATTCTTAGAGCCCCAGCGGGCAAACAGGTTCGACACCTCGCCACGATCCACGCGGGTACAAGTAAATCCTGCCTCGGTCAGGATGCCCTCAAGCAATGTCAGCGCGCCGCCCTCGTCCGGCGTCACCGACGCGCAGCGCACAAGTCTTTGGGTCAGGTCCACAGGGTCTAAGGGGGCGGGCAGGGTATGCGTCATCGAAATCTCCATTCCCACCACCCTTAACAGGTGCGGCGACGGGTGGAAACGTCCCTTCCCCGCGAAACGCCGCGCATTGCGCAAAGGTGCCTTGGCACGCTGGACCCTGCGCGCCCGCACCGCTAACCTGCGGGCAATTACAAACTTCTGATCGGAGCGCCCACATGCGTAAACTCCTGTTCCTTTTGTGCCTTTTGCCTCTGACCGCCTGTATCGACGCCGATATGAAAATGCAGGTCGAAGGCGACACGGCGACTGTGTCCTCGGTGATCACGATGGGCCCTGATGGCTATCAGATGATGGCGTCCAGCGGTCAGGATCTGTGTGAAGACGGCGTGGGCACGCAGTTGGACGATGGTGGTTATCGCTGCGAGGTCGAAGAGATCGGCACTATCGACGAAATGATTGCCGAGCTTGAGAGTGCCAAGGAAAATTCGGATGGCATGGCCCCTGACAACACCGCCCAGATCGAGCGTCTGGACAATGGCGATGTTCGCGTGTCTTTCGATCTGGCCGAGCTGAAAGCGCAGATTTCCGAGGGCGGCATGGATCCCACGATGATTGCCATGATGCAGCAAGCCTTTGTGGGTCGCCGGATCATGATGGAGATCGAGGGCAACATCGTCGAAACCAACGGCGTTCTGTCTGATGATGGGCGCAAGGCTTCGGTCACGATCCCCTTGGACAAGCTCTTGATGCAGGATCCGTCCGTGGCGGATGGGTTCGTGACGATTGTAACGCCCTAAGAGCTAGGACAGCATAGCTTCGATTACGCCCGGCAACTCGTCGGGCGTTTTCACATGCGCGTCCGCGCCCGACAGATCATCCTGCCCGCCATAACCCCAGTCCACTGCGATGAACGCCATTTTGTTGGCCTGTGCAGCTTTCAAATCGTAGTGCCGATCCCCGATCATCACGCAGTTTGCCGGATCGTCACCGGTGATGGTCAGTGCATGGGCCAAAAGCTCGGCCTTGTCATTGCGCGTGCCGTCCAGTTCTGGACCGAATTCATGTTTCATGTGTTGGGACAGCCCAAAATGCGCGGTGATCTTGCGGGCATAGGCGTGAGGCTTGGCGGTCGCGATGTGCATCACGTGGGACTTGGCCAGTACCTCTAACGCGGCGGGAATGCCGTCATAGACGGTGCAGTCATACATGCCTCCGCCGTCGGTGTAATACTTGCGATAGGCGTCAAGCCCGGCCTCCGGGTTCGGCGCGCCCAGCTTCTCGAAGCTCCAAAGAAGCGCTGGGCCAATCACCCATTCCAGATCATCCGCGCTGGGGGCGGGTAGACCAAGATCGTGCAACGCCTTGATCACACTGCCAGTGATGCCCGGTTTGGGATCGATCAGCGTTCCGTCCAGATCCCAGAAAATCGTGCCCATCGGGTCAGTCCTTGTCGTCGAAGAAGGGAGTCATCTGCGCGACGATCACGCTGTTCTCGGCCAGCGCACGGCCCATCAGTTTGCGTTCTTCGGCGGGGATGTCGTGGCCTTCGGCCAGTCGATCATCCAGCGATCCGTAGCCGCTGACATCCAAGGGGGCCAAATCTGCCTGCTTCAGGATCGCAACAGTCTCGCGCACGGCTTCGGCTTCGTCCACGCCAGACGCATAGCAGACCAGCGCAGCCCCGGTGGCCCCGTCAGGTAACCCATCGTCATCCTTGCGGCCTACCTCGACCAGAAGTGTATAAACTTTATGCGGTTTCTTGGTTTTGGTCGTCTTGCTCATGAAAAATGCGTGGCAGATCGTCCCAAAAAGCGCAAGGGGGTACCGCAATCAGTTGGCACTTAGGGCGTGCCGGGGTATGTGGGAAATGTAGATTTGGGGAAAAGCGCAATGAATGCACAAAGGCTTCGCCACTTGGCCGCTGTGTGTCTGGCAATGATTTGTATGACCACCGTGTCATATGCTCAGGCATCTGATTTGGAATTTGTAACGGTCGAACGGCCGCCCTTTGCCATTGCTGGAGAGGGCGAGCCAACAGGTTTTGCCATCGACCTTATGACTGCCATTGCTGGCGAGATGGGTCAAACCGTCAGTTTCGAGCTCGCCGAGAGTTTCCCTGACATGCTGGGCCGCGTTGAGAACACCGTGGTGGATGGCGCGATTGCCAATATCTCGATCACCCGCGACCGTGAAGCGCGCATGGATTTCTCGCAGCCGATCTATCACGGCGGGCTGCGCATCATGGTGCCCAAAAATCAGGATGGCGTCAGTATCTGGTCCACCTTGATCAGTCTTGATCTGGCACTGGCCATCTTGGCCGCATTTGCACTGCTTCTGGGTGGTGGAATGCTAATGTGGTTCTTTGAACGCGACAAGCAGCCCTATTTCGAAGGCAACGCACGTCAGGCGATGTTCCCGTCCTTCTGGTGGGCGCTTAATCTGGTGGTGAATGGCGGCTTTGAAGAACGCATGCCGCGTTCGACCTTCGGGCGCCTGTTCGGCACGTTCCTTGTGATTTCAAGCCTGTTTGTCGTGTCGGTCTTCGTGGCTCACATCACTGCATCCATTACGGTCAGCGCGATCTCGGGCTCGATCCATTCTGTGTCTGACCTAGATGGCAAGCGCGTTGGCACGACCGAAGGCTCGACCGCAGCGACCTTCTTGGAAGAGCGCAACATGGTCTATGCGGGATACGACTCGCTTGATGGGCTGTTGGGGGATTTCGAACATGGCGAATTGGACGCGGTGATTTTCGACGGCCCCATTTTGGCCCACTACGCCCAAAACGAAGGCGCGATATATGGCGAGGTTTTGGACAGCGTGTTCCGCCCGGAAAGCTATGGCATCGCCTTGCCCACAGGCAGCCCCCTGCGTGAAGAGATCAACGTCGCCCTGCTGCGTCTGATCGAAACCGGCGCCTATTCCGAGCTTTCAAGAAAGTGGTTTGGCGGCACAAACTAGGCCAGCCAAACGAAAACGGCGCGCATTTGACTGCGCGCCGTAATCTTTTGTCAGAGCGTGCTGAAATCAGTCGCGCAGCAGCTCGTTGATACCCGTTTTTGAACGCGTCTTGGCGTCTACGCGTTTTACGATCACGGCGCAGTACAGGTTGATGCCGTTTTTCGACGGCATCGAACCGGCCACAACAACCGAATAGGGCGGCACTTCGCCATACATCACTTCGCCGGTCTCGCGGTCTACGATCTTGGTCGACTGGCCGATGAACACGCCCATGCCCAGAACCGAGCCTTCGCGCACGATGCAGCCTTCAACGACTTCCGAGCGTGCGCCGATGAAGCAGTTGTCTTCGATGATGGTCGGACCGGCTTGCATGGGCTCCAGCACGCCACCGATTCCAACACCGCCCGACAGGTGCACGTTCTTGCCGATCTGCGCACAGCTGCCCACCGTTGCCCAAGTGTCGACCATGGTGCCTTCATCAACGTGAGCACCAAGGTTCACGAAAGACGGCATCAGGACCACGCCCGGCGCGATATAGGCTGACTTGCGCACGACAGCGTTCGGCACGGCGCGGAAGCCTGCGGCCTTCCACTGATTATCGCCCCAGCCTTTGAACTTGCTGTCGACCTTGTCCCACCAGCCGCCGCCTTGCGGGCCGCCGGATTGTTCTTCCATATCTTTGATGCGGAAGCCCAGCAGAACCGCCTTCTTGGCCCATTGGTTCACATGCCAGTCACCGCTTTCCAGCTTCTCGGCCACGCGAAGCTTGCCGCTGTCCAGCGCGTTCAGCGTGTCTTCGATGGCTTCGCGGGTTTCGCCGGTGGTGGCGGGGGTGATCGTGTCGCGCGCCTCCCAGGCGGCTTCGATGGCGGCTTCCAATTGGGCGTTCGACATGTCGGTATCTCCGTAGGCGCGTGAATGTTCCACAAGGCCTATAAGGCCCACGTCCCCTTTTCGCAATGAAGTTTGAGCCCGGTATGCCCAACTGCGGCGACGCGCATGTCCCATGCGACTTTTTCATCGCGCGAAGGTGTTCACGTGGCTCTGGCCCTTACGGCTTAAAGCCGTTACCCCTTGAGTAAAGACGTTAACGTGACAGGACCAGTTTCATGAAAGATGACCGCAACCACCCGCTTCGCGACAGCCATCAGGACCGCGAGGCCGCTCACCAGACGCCCGACACCCCACAGACCCGCGCACCTGCCTATAAGCTGGCCTTTGACGATCTGGATTTCCTCTGCCGGGACGAGCTGCGTCCGGTCCGTTTGCAACTGGAACTTTTGAAGCCCGAGCTGATGATGCAGGAATATGGTGTGGAAAGCACCGTGGTCCTGTTCGGCGGCGCGCGCATTCCCGAGCCTGCCAAGAAAGACACCGCTCGTACGCAAACGTTGGCGGATCTGTCCAAATTCTATGACGAAGCACGCGAGTTTGCCCGGCTGATGACCCTGCGCTCGAAGGTGAACAATCACCGTGAAAACGTTGTCGTCACAGGCGGTGGCCCCGGCGTGATGGAAGCGGGTAACCGCGGCGCAGAAGACGCGGGCGGCGTGTCGATCGGTCTGAACATCGTGCTTCCTCACGAACAGGCTCCGAATGAATATGTCACGCCCGACCTGTGCTTCAACTTCCACTATTTCGCCATCCGCAAGATGCATTTCCTGATGCGCGCCGAGGCCATCGCCATCTTCCCCGGCGGTTTCGGCACGCTGGACGAGCTGTTCGAATCTCTGACCCTGATCCAGACGGGTCGCATGAAAAAGGTTCCGATCCTGCTGTTCGGGCGCGAGTTCTGGACCAAAATCGTGAACTGGGAAGCGCTGTCAGATGCCGGAACCATCAGCGCCGAGGATCTGGACCTGTTCAAATTCGTCGAAACCGCACAGGAAGCGGTGGACGCCATCGACAACTGGCCGAATGCCGAAGCACGTGATGCATTGCCGGGCAGATAGAGCGGGGGATTTTGGCCGAGTTGACTAGAAATTCGGATCAAGCCTTGCCTGATTGCATACTACTGAGTGACTTTTGTTAAAGTGGGTTCAGTAATCGCTTGGGGGGCGTATGCCGGTATTCATTTCACCAACGACTGCACAGGTGCTCGATCCTGCCTTCTGGGCAGGGCTAACCATCGACGACAACAGTACCTTTGACGCGACGGGCGTTGATAATGCCTATCAAATTGTGATGACCGCCACGGGGATCGCGATCACCAACACCACCACTGGCGTCGTGACCAGCTTTACCAATGCCGACCTTGGCGGAGGGGCGTTCAGCAATTTCGTGGCCTTTCGCGCCAATGATGCTGATACCAATGTCAGTGGCTCGGTGGGGCTGGACAGTTTCGGATATGTCGGCGGCTCGGGCGACGACACTTTCACCGACAGCGGCTCAGATGGTGGCTCCATCCAAGGGGGCGAGGGCGATGACACGCTGGTTGGCGGTTCGGGCAACAACGAAATTCAGGGCGGCGCGGGCAATGACACGCTGATAGGTGGCGGCGGCAATGACAACCTTTTGGGAGGGGCCGGTCAGGATACGCTCATTGGCGGAACCAGCTCGGGCACTCTGATTGGCGGCGACGGGGCCGACACGATCTATGTCGGCGAGAACACCACCTTTGTGGATGGCGGAAACGGCAACGACGTCATGATCCTTCCCGAGGGATCGACATTTTCTCCTTTTAGCCCCGGCAGTCAAAACGGCAGCATCACCCTACCTAACGGCAACGTCATCACCTATATCAGCATCGCGGAAGACAATATTTCGGTCGCATGCTTTGCCGCCGGAACTTGTCTGCAAACCCCTACCGGCCCCGTTGCGGTCGAAGACATTCAAGTGGGGCAACTGGTCGACACGCTGGATTTCGGCCCGCTACCTGTGCGCTGGATTGGCGTGCAGTCCGTCCCGGGCGAAGGTCGTTTCGCCCCCGTTCGCTTTGCGACGGACTCCATAGGCAACGACGCCCCGCTTTTCGTCTCGGCCCAACACCGGATGCTGATCGCGGATTGGCGGTGCGAACTTGTGACCGGCGAGCCCGAGGCGCTTTGCGCTGCCATCCACCTGTGCGATGGAGACGCCATTCAGCAGGTTCAGGTCGAGCGCATAACCTATTACCATATCATGTTCGACAGCCATCAGATCGTGTTCGCCAACGGCGCGCCATCCGAAAGCTTCTTTATAGGGGACTATCAATCACAGGCGGACGCTGCGACCTATGAGGAACTGATCACGCTGTTCCCTGAACTGAAAGATCATGATCACCCGACGCGTGTTCCAGCGCGTATGTTCCTGAAGCAATACGAAGCGCAGGCCATCGCTGCGCTTCACTGACCCACACAGGCCTTAGTTGAGCCCGGCTTCCGCCTCGATCTGCTTACGCGACTTGCGCGCACGCTCGGTCGCGGACTTCAACTGACCACAGGCTGCCATGATATCCTCGCCGCGGGTTTTGCGGATAGGGCTGGCGTATCCCGCCTGATAGATGATGTTGGCAAAGGCGCGGATGCGGTTGTTTGACGACCGCTTATAGGGCGCGCCGGGCCATTCGTTGAACGGGATCAGGTTGATTTTGGCGGGGATGTTGTGGCGCTTGATATGTTCGATCAGACGGTGCGCGTCTTCGTCCGAGTCATTCACGCCATCCAGCATCACGTATTCAAACGTGATCCGTTCGCTATTCGAAACCTTGGGATAGGCGGACAGTGCCCCCAGCAATTCCTCGATATTCCAGCGTTTGTTGATCGGAACCAGCACATCGCGCACGTCATCCGTGGTGGCGTGGAAGCTGATCGCCAGCAGACAGCCGATTTCCTCGGCGGTTCGGGCGATTTCCGGTACCACGCCAGAGGTCGATAGGGTGATCCGACGGCGCGACAGCTGAATGCCCTCGGCGTCCATTGCGATCTTCATCGCGTCGCGCACGTTGTCGAAGTTATAAAGCGGCTCGCCCATGCCCATCAGAACGATGTTCGACAGAAGGCGCGTTTCGTCCTTGGGTTCCCCGGGAACGGGCCATTCGTCCAGATCGTCGCGGGCCATCATCACCTGACCAATGATTTCACCAGCGGTCAGGTTGCGCACCAGTTTCTGGGTGCCGGTGTGGCAGAAAGAACAGGTCAGCGTGCAGCCGACTTGGCTGGAAATGCACAGTGTGCCGCGGCCTTCTTCGGGGATATAGACGACCTCGACCTCGTGACCGCCGGCGATGCGGCACAGGTACTTTCGGGTGCCGTCTTCCGACACCTGACGGGTCACGACCTCGGGAATTTCAATGGTGAAATGCTCGGCCAGTTGCGCGCGGTAGGCTTTGGCCAGATTGGTCATGTCGGCAAAGTCGCGTTTGCCCCACTGATAGATCCACTGCCAAATTTGGCCTGTGCGCATCTTGGCCTGCTTTTCGGGCGTGCCCATGTCGATCAACGCATCGCGCATCTGGTCACGCGTCATCCCGACAAGATTGCGCTTGTCGCTAGGCTCTTCTTTGCGGGGAAGAGTCATCACATCCTGAGTAATCGGGGCCTTGGGGTCCATGTCGCGTTCCTTACTGTGCAAGGCGGCAGCTTATAGGGAAACACATATAGCTTGTCACGCGAAGGTTTTCACCCCCGCGTGGCATAACGCGTCGATCAGTTCGGTTTAGTTGGTGCAGCGCTTCCCGGCTTCGTCCACCGCAGCGGTGAAGCCCAACAAGCTGAACGTGTCCTGCGTTTTGGTGCCGCGTGATGATTGCGCCGACAGAACCGCCTTTGCGCCGCCCTTCATCGCACTGATGATTTTTGCATCATCCGCGGGGCTGGCAGACCAAGCCCATTCACCGTCGGTGAACAATTGGAAGCTGTTGCTGCCGATGGTCAACCCCACGGTCGAGCCGGGCGCGAACGGATAGCCACCTGTGAACGACACTTCGCCCTTCACGTCGCTGCTGGGACGATAGCTGACAAATAGCAGGATATCGCTGCGTTTTACCGCAACGGCGCGGCCGTTTTTGGTGTTCACGGTTTCCTTCGGGCTGGAGACACTCCAGCACTCGGTCGGGTTATTCTCGACGAAAACGCTCCAATCGGTGTTCGCGGCCACCCGGTTCGAACTTTCCTGCGCCATTGCGCCTGCCGCTGCCACCGACAAGCCAAAGGCACCAATTGCACCTAAAATCAAACGATTCATGTCTAATACAGCCTCCGCTGCCTCTGCCTCGGACCTTTGCGCTGTCCCCGGCCATCTTAAGTGGCCCTTGACCAGAACGCTCAGGTCGTTTCCATGTCTGCACGCGCAGTTTAGCGTCAAAAGACAGGGTAATGAAAGCCCCGGCGGCGGATTTCCGCGTGTTTTCGGGCCGAAGGAGAGCGATATGAGTAAGGCGGAACGTCTGGTCGAGGTCTGGCGCGGCGGCATTTTGGAAAGCCAGCACCGGGGACATGCGGTTGTGGTCGATAAAACCGGCGCGATTGTGCATGCATGGGGCGACCCGGATCAGGTGATCTTGCCGCGCTCGTCGGCGAAGATGTTGCAAGCGCTGCCGTTGGTGGAAAGCGGGGCTGCGGATGCGGCTGGGCTGACCACGGAACAGCTTGCCCTGTCCTGTGCCAGCCACCAAGGCGCGGCCATCCACACCGAGCGCGTGTCGCGGTGGTTGTCGGATATGGGTTTGGGCAATGACGACCTGCGCTGTGGTCCGCAATGGCCTGATGATAAGCCTGCCAAAGTTGGCCTGATCAAAACCGACGATAGCCCCTGCCGCATTCACAACAACTGCTCGGGCAAGCACGCTGGGTTCCTGACACTTAGCCGCCATATGGGGGTAAGTGACCCGGATTATGTGGACGCGGATCACCCAATTCAAGTGGCGATCAAGCAAGCGTTTGAAGAAGTCACGGGCGAGGTCAGTCCCGGTTACGGTATCGACGGTTGCTCTGCCCCGAACCACGCCAGCACCCTTTTGGGCATGGGGCGCGCGATGGCCGGGTTCGCCGCTGCAAAGGAAAGTGGCGATGCTCGTCAGAAAGCATCGGTTCGTCTGCGTGAAGCAATGATGCTGCATCCCGATCTTGTCGCCGGTGAAACGCGCGCCTGCACCGAGCTTATGCGCTCGGCCCCCGGCAAAGTTGCGGTGAAAACCGGGGCCGAGGCGTTCTTTGTCGCGATTATCCCTGAACTTGAGATGGGCGTTGCGCTGAAGATCGAGGACGGTTCGACCCGGGCCTCGGAATGCGCGATCGCGGCGATCTTGGTGAAGTTGGGTGTGCTGGATCCAGCGCATCCGGATGTGAAGAAGCGTCTGAACCCGGATGTTTTGAATTTTGCGGGTCTGAACACGGGTTTCATACGCCCGTCCGAGACCGTTCTAGCGCTTTAAGCGCCCTATCAAACCAAGTCGGTGATCAGCTTCAACGCCATGGCGGATGAGGCGATCACCAGAAGGGGTTTGATCAACCGCGCGCCGATGCGGGACGCCAGCGACGACCCGACATAAGCGCCGGCCATTTGAGCTGCGCCCATTGCCAGCCCGATAACCCACAGCGGCGAGAGCACCAGCAAAAACCCAGCCAACCCGCCCACATTCGACGCGAAGTTCAGAAGCTTCGTGTGTGCCGTGGCTTTCAGGATGCCTTGGCCTGCCGTCGCAACGAAGGCGAGCATGAAAAACGCGCCCGTTCCGGGGCCAAGCAACCCATCGTAAAAGCCGATCAGAGGCACAAATGTCAGCGTGAACAAGGTCGGGGAAAGGCGCTGGTGGCGGTCTGCATCATCCAGTCCCGGTTTCAGCGCGAAAAACAGAGCGATTGCGACCATCAGGATGGGTAGGATCCAGCGGATCAATTCTAGCGGCAAAGCGTTGACGGACAGCGCCCCCAACAGCGCTGCGGCAAAGGACAGGACGGCGGGTTTTACCTGCCTGCGCAGGTTCACATGGCCCTCGCGGGCATATGTCACTGCTGCCATCCCTGCGCCAAACAGCCCTTGCACCTTGTTGGTGGCCAGCGCCGTGACCGGAGGTACTCCTGCGATCAAAAGCGCCGGGACTGTGATCAGGCCACCGCCCCCTGCGATACTGTCGATGAAGCCTGCCACGAAGCCAGCGGCTAGCAGGAACAGCAAGATTTCTGCCGAGAAATCAGCCATTTACGAAGTCTGACTTCGCAAAGCCTTGGATATAGAGAAGCGCCGTCAGGTCGCCATGATTGATGCGGATATCGCATTCTGCGGCGACGGATGGCTTGGCGTGCAGCGCAACTCCAGCGCCAGCAAGGCCTAGCATCCCAAGGTCATTGGCGCCGTCGCCCACGGCCATCACGTCGTCATGCGACAGGCCAAGGCGGGCGGTGATTTCTTTCAGCGCCTGCACTTTGGCTTCGCGGCCCAGAATGGGCATGCCCACCGTGCCGGTCAGCGCGCCACCCTCGACGTTCAGTGTGTTGGCGCGGTTCTCGTCAAAGCCCAGCGTGGCGGCGACATGGGCGGTGAAGGCTGTGAACCCGCCGGACACCAGCGCGGCATAGGCCCCGCCCGCCTTCATCGTCGCCAGCAGAGCCTTACCCCCCGGCATCAAAGTGATGCGATTGGCCAGCACGTCGTCAATGACGCTTTCGGGCAGACCTTTCAGAAGCCCAACCCGTTCGGTCAGCGCACCCTCAAAGTCCAGCTCTCCGTTCATTGCGCGCGCGGTGACGTCTTTGACGCGCTCACCTACACCGGCCTCGTCTGCCAATTCGTCGATGCATTCTTGCTGGATCATGGTCGAATCCATATCCGCCAGCAGCATCTTCTTCTTGCGCCCCTCGGCAGGCAAAACGATTAGATCGATGCCCAGTTTTTGCAGATCCTCCCAAACGTCCCAGCGATTGTCGGGCATGGCCTCCAGCGGAAATTCGGCCGCTTCGTCCGGGGCCAGCCAATCCGCGTCCCCTCCACCCCAAGCGTTACGCAGGTTTTCGACCAAAGCCGGTTCAAGATTGCGGGCAGATGGCGAGGCGATCAGCGTTACGATAAACATGGACGGGCCTTTGGGTGGTCATTTCAATTGCCCGTTTCATGCGCCACCTCGCGCCCGTTTCACAAGCGCAAATCCGCTAGACCCACGTAAAACCCGTGTTTCCAGCCGCGACGCAAGTTTCCGATAGTGGTCAAACGCGGCCCGTTTTCGACCCCTCGGGTGACAGTTCCGACATTTTTTTGCTTGTGCAGCGCGAAAACGCCCCTTACCACGGTCCGTGGGACACCCTTCCCCAACGAAGGGCATATATCTGCGAGGGTATCATGACTGATATTTCGAAACCGGCAGCGCGGCCGGAAAATCCGCGTTTTTCCTCTGGCCCCTGCGCCAAACCCCCCACATGGACACTTGATGCCTTGGCCGATGCCGCCTTGGGTCGCTCGCACCGTGCCGCCATCGGCAAGGACAAGCTGAAAGCGGCCATCGAAGGCACGCGCGAGGTTCTGGGCATCCCCGCTGATTACAAGATCGGCATCGTTCCCGCGTCAGACACCGGCGCGGTTGAAATGGCGCTGTGGTCGCTTCTGGGCGCCCGCAAGGTCGAGATGCTGGCATGGGAAAGCTTCGGCGCAGGCTGGGTCACCGATGTGGTGAAACAGTTGAAAATCGACGCCATCGCCAAAACCGCCGATTACGGCCAACTGCCTGATCTGGCCTCGGTCGATTTCGCCAATGACGTTGTTTTCACTTGGAACGGCACCACCTCGGGCGTGCGTGTTCCGAATGGTAACTGGATTGCGGATGACCGCGAAGGTTTGACCATCTGTGACGCGACCTCGGCCGCGTTTGCGATGGACCTGCCGTGGGACAAGTTGGATGTGACCACCTTCTCTTGGCAGAAAGTGCTGGGCGGCGAGGCTGCACACGGCATCCTGATCCTAAGTCCCCGCGCTGTTGAGCGTCTGGAAAGCTATACCCCTGCTTGGCCCCTGCCGAAGATCTTCCGCCTGACCAAAGGCGGCAAGCTGATCGAAGGCATCTTTACTGGTGCGACCATCAATACGCCATCGATGCTGGCGGTTGAGGACTATCTGTTTGCTCTCGATTGGGCGCGTTCGGTTGGCGGGCTGGAAGGTCTGATCAAACGTGCTGACGCCAACACCGCCGAAGTCACAAAATTCGTCGAGGCAACCGATTGGATCGAGTTCCTTGCAGAAGACGAAGCGACAAGTTCCAACACGTCTGTATGCGTTAAGTTCACTGACGACCGCATCAAAGATGGCGCTACTTTCGCGAAAGCCGTGGCCAAGCGTCTGGAAGCCGAAGGTGTGGCGCTGGATGTTGGCGCTTATCGTGACGCCCCTGCCGGTCTGCGCATTTGGTGTGGCGGTACGGTCGAAGCATCCGATGTGGCTGCGTTGATGCCGTGGCTCGATTGGGCGTTCAACGCCGAAATCGAAGCTCAGTAAGACATTTGCCTCGCGTGCTGATGCGCGAGGCCACCCCCATACATCTTTGTGAAAAGGACCAAACACATGGCCCCCAAAGTACTCGTATCCGACAAGCTTTCGGAAACCGCCGTTCAAATTTTCCGTGATCGTGGCATCGAAGTCGACTTCGAGCCGACCCTGGGCAAAGACAAAGACGCTTTGCTTGCTAAGATCGGGGAATATGACGGTTTGGCAATCCGCTCGGCCACCAAAGTCACCGATAAAATCCTTGAAGCCGCGACCAATCTGAAAGTCGTTGGACGCGCCGGCATCGGTACCGACAACGTAGACAAAGTTGCTGCCTCGAAGGCTGGTGTGATCGTGATGAATACGCCATTCGGCAACATGATCACCACCGCCGAACACGCGATTGCGATGATGTTCGCCGTGGCGCGTCAGATCCCCGAGGCCTCGGCGTCGACCCATGCAGGCAAGTGGGAAAAGTCCAAATTCATGGGTGTTGAGCTGACCAACAAGACGCTGGGCGTCATTGGTGCGGGCAACATTGGTGGGATCGTGTGCGACCGTGCGCTTGGCCTGAAAATGAAAGTGGTCGCCTATGACCCCTTCCTGTCGGAAGAGAAAGCCGACAGCATGGGCGTTGAGAAGGTCGAGTTGGACGAGCTGTTGGCTCGCGCTGACTTCATCACCTTGCACGTGCCGCTGATCGACGCGACCAAGAACATCCTAAGCCGAGAGAACCTGCTGAAAACCAAGGCCGGTGTGCGGATCATCAACTGTGCCCGCGGCGGTTTGGTGGACGAAGAAGCTTTGGCCGACCTGCTGAAATCGGGTCACGTGGCCGGTGCGGCCTTCGACGTGTTCGCCGAAGAGCCCGCGACTGAAAACCCGCTGTTCAACCTGCCCAACGTGGTCTGTACGCCGCACCTTGGCGCGGCAACGACTGAAGCGCAGGAAAACGTGGCGTTGCAGGTGGCGGAACAGATGTCGGATTACCTGCTGACAGGTGCCGTTCAGAACGCGCTGAACATGCCGTCTGTGACTGCTGAAGAAGCTAAGGTCATGGGTCCGTGGATCAAACTGGCCGAGCATCTGGGTGCCTTCGTTGGTCAGATGACCGACGAGCCGATCAAGGCTGTGAACATCCTTTACGATGGTGTTGCGTCCGAGATGAACCTGAAGGCTCTGGATTGCGCCGTTATTGCAGGTTTGATGAAGCCGCAAACGCCTGACGTAAACATGGTGTCGGCACCTGTTGTTGCGGCTGATCGCGGCATCAAGACCTCGACCACCACGCAGGCCAAAGGCGGCACGTTTGATGGTTACATCAAAGTGACCGTGGTGACCGAAAACCGTGAGCGTTCTATCGCAGGGACAGTCTTCTCGGATGGCAAACCGCGTTTCATCCAGATCAAAGGCATCAATATCGACGCCGAGATCGGAAACCACATGCTGTACACAACCAACGACGATGTGCCGGGCATCATTGGTATGTTGGGAAAAACCATGGGGGAGAACGGTGTGAACATCGCCAACTTTACCCTGGGCCGTAAGGAAACCGGAGGCGACGCGATTGCGCTGCTTTACGTGGACAACCCGATCCCCGAGCCGATCCTGAAAAAGCTGCGCGATACTGGCATGTTCAATACGGTCAGCCCGCTTGAGTTCGACGTTTAAGTCATAGAGAAAAGCGAAAAGCCCCGGAATTCCGGGGCTTTTCTTGTTTATGGATCACTCTGCGTCGAGCAAGCCAGATTTGAACAGAATGCCCGCCACAATAGCGCCCAGCACCGGGGCAACGATGAACAGCCACAACTGGCTAAGGGCGTGACCACCTGCGAACAGGGCAGGGCCAAACGATCGCGCTGGGTTCACTGATACGCCTGTGACGTTGATGCCAACCAGGTGGATCACGACCAGGGTCAGGCCAATGGCCATGCCAGCCACGGCGGTGGGAGCTCCGGCCCCGGTTGATCCAAGGATCACAACGACAAACAGAAAAGTCGCAACCAATTCGAACACAAATGCTGCGGTCATATTGTACTCGCCCAGATACCCGGTGCCCCAACCGTTTTGACCAAGGCCTGATGTCGAGACGTCGTATCCACCACCTTTACCGGTTGCGATGATGTAGAGGATTGCGGCCCCAGAGACGGCCCCTGCAATTTGGGCAAGGATGTACGTCAAAGCCTTGGCGCTGGGCAAACGTCCGGCAATCACGGCACCGATGGTCACTGCCGGGTTGATATGACAACCGGACACGCTGCCGATCCCATAGGCCATGCCAATCAGGGCAAGGCCGAAGGCAAAGCTGATGCCGGTCAGGCCGATGTCGGCACCCGCGATGACGGCGGCACCACATCCGAATAGCACCAAGGTCATGGTGCCAATAAACTCTGCTACTGCATGTTTCATAAGAAAAATTCACTCGTCCATTACTCTTGTCTGATCCTATTCTGCGCTGGACAAACGCGGTGGTCGCGAGGAATTTTGCAACAACGAAACCCATATGTGGAACAAGCATCATGCGCGCCTATGCGATCGGAGACATTCACGGCCATCTGGACAAGCTAGAAATGGCGCATGCGTTGATCGCCGAAGATCGCGCGCGCTGTGGCGATACAGATGCGCCTGTGGTGCATATCGGCGACCTTGTGGACCGTGGCCCGGACAGCAAAGGCGTGATCGAGTATCTGATCGCGGGACAGGCGCGCGGCGAGAACTGGGTGGTGCTGAAAGGCAATCACGACCGGATGATGGGGATGTTCCTGCGCGAACAGCCCATGGTCGATACCCAACTTCTGTATGATTACAATTGGCTACACACACGGATCGGCGGGATCGAAACGCTGGCCAGCTATGGGGTCGAGGTGCCCGAAGGCATCCGTACCTATCAGCTGCATCCCAAGGCCCGCGCAGCCGTGCCCGAAAACCATCGGGACTATCTGGCGAGCCTGCCGTCGCACTATCAGTTGGGCGATCTGTATTTTGCCCATGCGGGCATACGTCCGGGTGTGCCCTTGGATCAGCAGACCGAGGACGACCTGTGCTGGATCCGCAAGGAGTTCCACCAATCCAACGCCGATCACGGCCCTCTGATCGTGCACGGTCACACGCCTGTGGACGCAGTCACGCACTATGACAACCGCTTGAACATCGACACTGGGGCAGGGCACGGGAAAGCCATCTCGGCCGTGGTGATCGAGGGTCGGGATGCGTGGCTGCTTGGCCCGGATGGGCGGCAAGAGATCTTGCGTTAGGGCTTACTCGGCCGCGAAGGCAGCGCGTGAACGCGTAACATCCGGGTGCCGTTCGGCTGCCCAGAACAGCAGCGGCTTTAGGTGGCCACACAGCTCTTCACCCAAACCCGTCAGCGCATAGGTGACGGAAACCGGAGGCCCCGCGTCCACGGTGCGGGTCAGATACCCGTCACGTTCCATTTTGCGAAGGTTCTCGGTCAGCACGCGCTGGGTGATGTCACCAACCTCGCGCTTCAATGCGCCAAACCGAAGGGGATCGTCTTCCAGCGCGAAGATGATCAGCATCTGCCATTTGCCTGTAACTTGCGACAGAACCTGCCGGACCGGGCAGTTGTCGGCCTCGTCTTTCGTAAGGGCGGTTACTTTGACCATACCTAGTTCCTAAATAGTGCGTAATTGATACTTGGTTCAAAAATAATACCTACTCGGATCAGAGAGAACAACTGATTCGAAAGGACTTCGAAATGACCCCGACTGAAACCGTACTTGCCGCGCTGACTGCCCTGTTTGTGGACTTCGATCCGGATGCTGCCGGGAAGCTGTTGAAAGAGGGCTATATCCAGCACAATCCCGCCGTTCCCACCGGTGCGGCCCCCATCTTGGGCTTCCTGCCGGCCTTGAAAGAAAGTGGCTTGAACGCCGATGTGCACCGCGTGATCTCCGAGGGCGATCTGGTGGTTCTGCACTCGACCTATAACAACGCACAGGCCTTTGGTGGTGATACTCTGGTGGCGTTTGATGTGTTTCGCGTCGCAGACGGCAAATTGGCCGAGCATTGGGACAACCTGTAAGCCGCTGTGCCTGCAGATCAGACCGTATCGGGTAACTCGATGACTGACGGTGTGACCCAGGTGACGGACAAGGAAAAGACCGCCGAAAATAAAGCATTGGTCGAAGGGTTCCTTGCAGATGTGCTTTACGGTGCAGCGCCTGAAAAGATCACCGACTACATCTCGACCGAGACCTATATCCAGCATAACCCGATGGTGGGCAACGGGCTGGACGGGCTGGGCGCTGCGATCCAAGCGATGGCGGAATCCGGCAACGCGATGAAATATGAAGAGACCCATATGGTTGTCGCCGATGGCAACTTCGTCTTCACCGCGTCTGAAGGGAAACTGGGTACACAAGACACCGCGTTCTTCGACCTGTTCCGCGTGGGCGATGGCAAGATTGTCGAGCACTGGGACACGATCTCCGAGATCCCTGCCGAAATGGCGCATGAGAACGGCAAGTTCTAAGTATCGCAACTGAATGGCTCCGGCACATCGCCGGGGTCATTTCACTTCTGGGACTTCACGAGCGCCAGTTCAGCCTTCAACTTCGCCACTTCTTTTTGCAGCTCAAGCGTATAGTTGTCCGTTGCCTCGTTAGCGACCTGCACCGGGATCAGCGCCGGTATGTATTTGGGGCAGTTCCAATCCAGCGCGACAACATCTATGACCAGCAGGCGCTGGGCCGGGACGCCTTCAAGCGAGAACTGGCTGACAATGTCCTGATCCGCATCTTCAAGCGAAAGCAGGCTTGCGCGGCCCTGAATTTTCAATCGCGCACGGTTCATGTAATCCATTAGGAACAGCGACACGCGCGGGTCGTCCGCCACATGGCCCATCGTGATGAACTGCCGATTGCCGACGTAATCGAGACATGCCAGCCTATTGGACCCAATCGCACGCAGAAAGCCCGGAGGGCCTCCGCGATGTTGGACATAGGGCCAACCGTCCGGACTTACACTGGCGATATAGAAACTTTCCCGCGATTGGATAAACCGCAGATCGTCCGGTCCAAGCTCTTTCTGGGTACGCCGCGGATAGACCGCCATGTATTTGTCGTGGCTGCCCTCGTCTTTTTGCAGGTCAGCGACTTTGCCGCGGAACATCAGGTCTGCATAGTTTTCCATCGGCACACTCCTTTTTGCGTTAAAGAAGAATAGCAAACCGGCGCGGGACGACGCATGTAGACTTTCGTGCATACGCAAGCGTGAACGAAAAAGCCCCGGTGTTTCCACCGGGGCTTTCGAACTTGAAGTTAGAGCGACAGATTAATCGTCAGCATCTTCTTTCTTTTTCTTCGGCTCAGGAGCAACCTCTTCGCCGGTTTCCTGATCGACCACTTTCATCGACAGGCGAACCTTGCCGCGGTCGTCGAAGCCAAGCAGTTTGACTTTGACTTCTTGTCCTTCCTTCAGAACGTCCGAAGGATGGTTCAGGCGGCGGTTTTCGATCTGGGATACGTGCACAAGGCCGTCGCGCTTGCCGAAGAAGTTCACGAAGGCGCCGAAGTCGACGATCTTCACGACCTTACCGGTGTAAATCGCGCCTTCTTCCGGCTCGGCGACGATCGAGTGGATCATCTCGTAAGCCTTGGCGATGGCGTCGCCGTTGGGCGATGCGATCTTGATCACGCCGTCGTCGTTGATGTCGACCTTAGCGCCCGATACTTCAACGATTTCGCGGATGACCTTACCGCCCGAGCCGATCACTTCACGGATCTTGTCGGTTGGGATGTTCATGGTCTCGATGCGCGGTGCGTGTGCCGAGAATTCCTGACGGCCTTCTGATAGCGCTTTGTTCATCTCGTTCAAAATGTGCAGACGGCCTTCCTTGGCTTGTGCCAGGGCTTTCTCCATGATCTCGGGCGTGATGCCTGCGACCTTGATGTCCATCTGCAAGGACGTGATGCCGTCTTCGGTACCAGCCACTTTGAAGTCCATGTCACCCAGGTGATCTTCGTCACCCAGAATGTCGGTCAGAACAGCGTACGAACCGTCATCTTCCAGGATCAGACCCATAGCAACACCAGCTACCGGAGCTTTCAGCGGAACAGCGGCGTCCATCATGGACAGCGAACCACCGCAAACCGATGCCATCGAGGACGAGCCGTTCGACTCGGTGATCTCGGACACAACGCGGATGGTGTAAGGGAAGTCGGTCGGGGTCGGCAGAACGGCCTGCAGTGCACGCCATGCGAGCTTGCCGTGACCGATTTCACGACGACCGGTGAAACCAAAGCGACCAACTTCGCCGACCGAATAGGGCGGGAAGTTATAGTGCAGCATAAAGTTCGATTTGTAGGTGCCGGTCAGCGCGTCGATCATCTGTTCGTCGTCGCCGGTGCCCAGAGTTGTCACAACCAGACCTTGGGTCTCGCCGCGGGTGAACAAGGCCGAACCGTGCGTACGGGGCAGAATGCCTGCTTCCGATACGATCGGTCGCACGGTGTCCAGTGCGCGACCGTCGATACGCTTGCCGGTTTTCACGACGTCGCCGCGTACAACCGAGCTTTCCAGTTTCTTCAGAGCCGAACCAAGGTTCTCGTCTTCTTGCTGCTCTTCGGTCAGAGCGGCGACGATTTCCTCTTTGGCAGCGTTTACGGCTGCGACACGTTCTTGCTTGTCGGTATTGCCGTAAGCTGCGCGGATCTTGTCTTCGCCAACGGCTTTCACAGCGGCATAGAGGTCCGAATAGTCAGCAGGCTGGAAGTCGAACGGCTCTTTCGCAGCGTCTTCGGCCAGATCAATGATCAGGTCGATGACTGGCTGGATTTGCTCGTGCGCGAAGTTTACAGCGCCCAGCATTTCAGCTTCGGTCAGCTCGTAAGCTTCCGATTCCACCATCATCACGGCGTCTTTGGTGCCAGCCACAACAAGGTCCAGACGCTGGTCTGGGTTGTTGCGCAGCTGATGCATGTCGTCGCAAGTCGGGTTCAGAACGTATTCGCCGTCCTCAAAGCCAACACGTGCTGCACCGATCGGACCCATGAAGGGGGCGCCCGAAATGGTCAGAGCAGCCGAAGCAGCGATCATTGCAACGATGTCGGGATCGTTGACAAGGTCGTGCGACAGAACAGTACAGATCACCAGAACTTCGTTTTTGAAGCCGGGAACGAACAGCGGGCGGATCGGACGGTCGATCAGGCGCGAGGTCAGCGTCTCTTTTTCGGTCGGACGCGCTTCGCGTTTGAAGAAGCCACCGGGAATTTTACCAGCGGCATAGTATTTTTCGTTATAGTGAACCGTCAGCGGGAAGAAGTCCTGACCGGGCTTCTGTGCCTTCGCGAAGGTCACGTTGGCCATAACGGAAGTCTCGCCCAGAGTGGCGATGACTGTGCCGTCGGCCTGACGGGCAACCTTGCCCGTTTCCAGAGTGAGGGTTTCTTCGCCCCACTCCATCGTTTTTTTGGTTACGTCAAACATCATGTTTTCCTAGTTGGAAGCGCTCCCGGCCCTCCGGGTCTTCCGTTTTCATGGTGGCCCCATTGCCACCGACCCCTCTACCTTTTTCATGCGCCGGGGTCGAAGCGTCACGTCTCAGATGCGTGCGCCATACAGGAAAACAAGGGGTTTGGAAAGCAAAACCGTTAGCGCCTTTGTGGGTGCTGGCTGTGGCGGCGTCGCGGGTGTCTGGTGATGCCAAATGCCTTGCGAGCCGTGACAAGGCGCAGGTCTTCCGGGTCCATGCCCATGGACAGGATGGTTTCGCGGTCAAAGCGATCGCGTGCGACCTGCGCGTCATGCTTTGTTCCGAACAGCTTGTCGATCCAGCCCATACCGAAGCTGACGTGGAAGGTCGCCTCGTGGTCTTGGAAATGGTGGGCCAGATGCGATCTGGTGATCCGCCGTCCGAACCATCCTTTCGGCACGTTCAGATGGGCCAGAGTGTGGCAGTATTCGTAGAAGGTGAAGGCACTGACAGATCCAACGAACAGGGCCACATAAGCGAATAGTGCAGCCGGTCCCAACCCCAGAACGGGCCAGAGGGCAAGTGTATGTATCGCAAAGGATATCGTGCCGAACTTTAGCGCGTACCAGTGATCTCCGCCGGTGAAGAACTCGGGGTCATTGGGAAATTCGTGGTGGCCAATATGGCTGCGGTAAAGCTCGTTAAACACGCCTTGATCGGTGGGTGGCTCGCGGTGCAAAAGGAAACGGTGCATGGCGTATTCGACGAAGAACTGCGCCAGAATGCCATAGGCAATCGCAAGCAAAAGCCATGGTGAGAACCAGTTCACCAGCGCGACAAGGCCCAAAAGCCAGAACGGGGCCAGCCGGTGCAGGCTGCCCATATTCATCAGAATACGGATTGCTTCTTTCATTGGTGTCTCCTCCCACTGGATAGGCTGAGCGACGAATGCGAGTCATTTCAAGGAAAACCAAACGTAAAGCTGTGGCGGTGAGTTGCGGGAATATTTCGATTTTAATACATCTAATGGTTGACTTGGGCTGCGCAATTGCTTCACGCTTGATGCAGTTTCACCCGGTGACTGCCCCTTGTGGCAAAGACCCTCCAAGCTGCCAGAAAGCCTGCCAATGTCTAGATTTCTGACCCCTCTGCTGTGCCTGTTTTTTCTGGCCGTACCGGCGATGTCCCAGACCCACCAGCCTAAGGTCTTGGTGATCGGAGACAGTTTGATGGCGTGGCATAAGGCGTCTAATCGTTCGATTGGGGACATGCTGGAGCGCTATTTGAAAGAGCCGGTTGTAAATCGTTCAATTGGCGGTGCGCGCATCATGTACGAGCTGCCAATATCCGGTAGTATGGGAATGAAAATCAGCCGACAGTTCCGTGGTGGGCGTTGGGATTGGGTGGTCGTGAATGGCGGTGGCAATGACCTTTGGTTCGGGTGTGGCTGCAACAGATGTGGTCGCAACATCAACCTGATGGTCACGATCAACGGGCGTTACGGTTTCATGCCAGATTTGATCAACCGAATTCGGGCGACCGGTGCGCGGGTGATTGTGATCGGATATTTGCGGAGCCCGGGCGTCGACAGCTCGATCGAGCATTGCCGGGATGATGGTGATGCGTACGAGGCAAGGCTTGAGCACATGGCCCGCCAAATGAGTGGGGTCTATTTCATGTCCAACAAGGATCTTGTTCCGCACGGTGACAAGTCATTTCATACCAAAGACATGATCCATCCGTCGTTTAAAGGCAGTGCAATGATCGCCAAACGATTGGCATTGTTGATCAAGAAGCTGGATCGAAACAGGTAACCGGCCCTGCAATAAAAAACGCCCGCCTTTTGCAAGGCGGGCGTTTCTATTCGAGCGGTTCCGGTCTTAGCGACGCAGACCCAGACGCTTGATCAGGTCCTGATAGCGGGCTTCGTCTTTACCGCGCACATAGTCCAGCAGCTTACGGCGCTGGGCAACCATCTTCAAAAGGCCACGGCGACCGTGGTTGTCTTTCTTGTGGGTTTTGAAGTGCTCGGTCAGGGTCGCGATGCGCGACGACAGGATGGCAACCTGAACTTCGGGCGAACCGGTGTCGCCGTCTTTGGCGCCAAATTCTTTGATCAGGCGAGTTTTTTCTTCAACAGTGATCGACATCGGGGTCTCCTTCATAGGTTAGAGTGGATGGCGCAGGCCGGGATGTCGTCCAGCAAGGCCCGTGGAGATACCCGCCATTTTCAGACGGATGCGGGTGTCTAGAAGGATTCTGCGTCAAACGCAAAGGAAATCATTCACCGGGCGGCGAGACTTTGATTTCGTCGATGATCTGCGTCGCCCAGTCGCCCAGCACCGGGATAAAGTCGATGGATCCCAACATATATATGACCCAAGATACTAGGATGGTGGCGCCCAGTACGGATCCCAGGCCGAAAGCCAGGCCGCGATACAGTTGAAACAACCCCAGCTTGAACAGGCTGTCATGCAGGCGGATGAAGCGGTGGTTGTTCATGCGTTCGACCTCGGCCCGCAGGGCGCGCACTTCGGTGGAAAGCTGTTCCTCGCGCTGGGCTAGCGGGTCGGGTGCTTCACTGTCTTTATCTTGCATCACACAATCCTTGTTTAGCGGGGCAGGCCTGCCGTTAACGCTTTGTTAACTTTTGGTTTGATTAAACTTGTCCGCATATTCCGGTCGAAGAATGCGTGGTGTTTCATACATTCGCAAGCGGTGATCGTCATGATCGGGCTGATTGATGTGTTACCGGAACTAACGGGCGGCGTACTGAATGCTTTTTGGGTTGTTGTTTCTAAGCCTTATGCCAGTGGCTTTGATGGCAGAAAGCTTCACCGACGAGGTGGGGAATGATCTTGATGGAAATGGCGGCGGTGCTGGGGATCCCGATGGCGGGACAATGCCAGCGACCGATATCACGGACGATATCCTGACCCCAAGCAGTGGGGCCGGGGATGGGGACAGTCCGCATAAGGACCAGACCCTTTTGGATCAGCTTTTGGGCAGTGAAACCGATTCGCATTACGGGCGCGAAGATCTGGATCATTTCGTTCCTGAGACCGAGGAGTATGTGCTGACCGACGGTGACGATCACATAACCCTTGGCGGGCCTGATGTGGAAGGTGACACAGGCCAGATTTCAACATTCCGCGGGACGGCCGTTGTGTCGGGCGATGGAACGGTTGATGTGGTTGATGCGGGCGCAGGGGATGACACGATTATTGCCGGCGATGATGCGGCCTATCTATTTGGCAATGATGGTGATGATACAATCGTTGCAGGGGACGGGGCTTTGGCGGCATTTGGTGGGCAAGGCGACGACCAGCTGGACGGGTCGGATAGCTCTGACAGCTATCTTGACGGAGGTACCGGCGATGACGTTCTGACCGGCGGCGATGGCGATGATCAGCTGTTCGGCGGCAGTCATGAGGATGGAATTGTCAGCGATGCGGATACAACCGACAACGATATTCTGGATGGTGGCGCAGGCGACGACATTCTGAAAGGTGGACTGGGCGAGGACCTGCTTTTTGGCGGGGATGGCGATGATGTAATCGACCATTTCGGCCACGCAATGGAAGAAAGCGGGGCTGAACAGCATGACTATGACTGGCACAAAGACGATGCATCGGACGTGTTGGACGGCGGCGCGGGCAATGACACGTTGATCTTCGGCGCGTCGGATGTTGCCACCGGCGGCGAAGGTAACGACGTGTTCTGGCTGTACTCGGACGGGAATTTTGACGTGCCGGTTGCTCAGGTCATGGACTTTGAATCGGGCCGCGACTTCCTGCGTGTATCACTTGATGAAAGCGAGGGGGATGAGGACCTAACCTGTGATGTGTCCCCATCCGACAACGGAGAGGACGGGGTGGTTTCCGTCGGCGGACAAGTGGTTGCGATCCTGAAAGGCGCGCCAGATGCCACCGCATATGACGTCTATGTCGAGGTGCGCTCTGACGTCTTTACCTAGGTCCGGTTTTTAAAACCAGCGCTCGGGCTGCTTGGCATAAGCAATATAAAGAGGATGCTTCGGGTGCCCATCCTTGGTCAGGCCCAAATGAAAGGTCGGTTGACCCGACTGGCGTAAAAGCTCTTCAACTTCAGGCCCGCGCGACAGATGTGCGCCATGGGCTCCCCAGCCGCAAACAACCTGATCGGCCCATGGGCAACTGTCCAGAATGGCCGCGTCATTGGCTGGCCCAACTGGGTCCACAGCAGCCCGCATTTTGCGCGGGTCCGTGTCGCGCCAAGCAAAGATGTTGGTGACACGAAAGGCTCCAAATCCAAGCGTCCTTGCGCGCCTTTCGCATCGTTCGACGGTCGGGTCGTTCTGAACCTCGGTCGCGGTCGAAGGGTTCAGCATGATGAACAGTGCCTTACGCCCAGTGGGCTCCCACACGCGGGTCAGGGTATAGCGATACTTCTCGCAATCCGAATAAACAGCTGTGGAATGGGCATCGCCCTTCTGGAACTCGCGTGTGATCATGACCGCTTTCTGCGCGTAGACCTGACCCTTGGCAACCCCTTGCGTTGCCGCGTGTTTGGGCGGAAGGTGAAAGAAAACGGAGCAGATCATGCTGATTTCCGAAGTCATTCGCAAAAAACGTGATGGTCAGGTTTTGACCGGAGACGACATAACCGCAATGGTAAACGGTATTGCGGAAGGCGGTGCCAGCGACGCTCAGGTCGCGGCCTTCGCCATGGCCTCGTGGTTGAAGGGGTTGTCGCCCGATGAAACCGCCGCTTTGACCTTAGCGATGCGCGACAGCGGCGATGTGTTTAGCTGGCTAGATATGCCGGGACCGGTGGTGGACAAGCATTCAACGGGCGGCGTCGGTGATAATGTCAGCTTGATGCTTGCGCCCATTCTGGCGGCTTGCGGGGCGTTCGTACCGATGATTTCCGGCCGCGGTTTGGGGCATACAGGTGGCACGCTGGACAAGATGGATGCGATCCCGGGTTATACTTCTCAGCCGGACAATGCGCTGTTTGACAAGGTCGTGCGCGATGTGGGCTGCGCCATTATTGGCCAGACCGGGGATCTGGCCCCCGCAGACAAGCGGCTTTACGCGATCCGGGATGTGACCGCGACTGTGGAAAGCATCCCGCTGATCACGGCCTCGATTCTGTCGAAGAAACTGGCGGCGGGGTTGGGATCGCTGGTGATGGATGTGAAGTTTGGCAACGGAGCTTTCATATCCAATTTTGATGAAGCCCGTGAATTGGCGGCGTCCATCCAGCGGGTCGCACACTTGGCGGGGCTGCCCTGTCATGCTGTGCTTACTGATATGAACGAGCCCTTGGCCGACGCGGCGGGCAACGCGGTCGAGACCTTGAACGCCATCGAGTTTCTGACAGGCGCGCGCCGTACCAAAAGGTTGGAGGAGGTCGTGATCGCGCTTTGTGCGCAAATGCTGGTCGCGTCGGAGTGCGAAAGGGATGAGCTAGCGGCAAGGGCGCGCGTACAAGGCGCGTTGGAAAGCGGCCAAGCTGCTGAGAAATTTGCGCAGATGGTGTCTGCTTTGGGCGGGCCCTTGGATGTGATGGAACGGCCTGATGCGTATCTGGCTAAAGCGCCGGTAATCGTTAAGTTGCGCGCCGAACAGGCGGGTTATGTCAGTGCGATCGACACGCGCGAAGTTGGTCTCTGCGTGGTCGAACTGGGCGGGGGGCGCACCCGCGCTGCGGACAAGATTGACCCTGCAGTGGGTCTGACCCGCTTGGCACCGTTGGGCGCGAAGCTCGAAAAAGGAGACCCGATCGCGGTGATCCATGCGGCCTCGGATACGGATGCCGAGGCGGCGAAGGCGCAATTGTTGGCAGCCTATCACATCGGGGAAGAACCTAAGCCCGGACCAGTGGTCGCCGAGATCCTGACCTGAGCGCCCGCCGGTGCCGCAGGCACGGGCCACCCCCAACCAGTGCGGCCCGACAGGGCTGCCGCTGGGCGGGAGAACGTCGCCACGAAGTTACAGGCCCAGAACATCCAACATGTTGTATTCGCCGGGCTTTTTTTCTTGCCCCCACAGGGCGGCCTTTACAGCCCCTCGGGCAAAAATGGCGCGGTCAGTGGCCAGATGACGCAGCACGATGCGCTCACCGGGGGCGGCAAACATCACGTCATGCTCGCCCACGATGTCGCCGCCACGGACAGCGTGAAAGCCAATGTCGCCACGTTTGCGTGCGCCCGTGATGCCGTCGCGGCCACGGTCAGACACATCAGCCAGATCCACGCCACGCCCTTCGGCGGCGGCCTCGCCTAGCATCAGCGCGGTACCCGAAGGGGCGTCGACCTTGTGGTGGTGGTGGGATTCGACAATCTCGATATCGAAATCCTCGTCCAGTGCTGCAGCGACTTGCTTGGTCAGCTGTACTAAAAGGTTCACCCCGAGGCTCATATTGCCGGCACGGACGATGGTGGCGTGGCGACCGGCCAGCGCGATCTTTTCCAGATCCTCGTCAGTCAGACCGGTGGTGCCGATCACGTGTACGGCGCGGGCTTGGGCGGCGATCTCGGCCATGTCTACGGTAGCGGCAGGTGCGGTAAAGTCGATCACCGCTTGCGCCTTCGCCATGGTTTCCAAAGCGTCATCGGATACCGTGATGCCAATGGGCTGACCGCCCATGCATTCACCCACGTCGCGCCCGACCCAATCACTGCCCGAACGTTCCAACGCACCGATCAGACGCGCCTTGTCATTGGCCAGCACCTCTTTGATCAGCATTTGGCCCATTCGGCCCGAGGCTCCCATCACTACAATGCCCGGCAAATCGCTCATGTCTGGTCTCCGAATTTCGTTTGACGGTGTCTAACCCGAGTGCGCCCGGTTGGCAAAGCCCTGTTGCGCCCAAGCGCATCAAGGAATACATGGCGGATATGGCAAAGAACCGTTTTGAAGACCAACGTGGCCCCAACCAGCGCCAGCTGCGCGTGGCTGAACTGATCCGCCGGACCCTGTCCGAAGCCCTGATGCGTGGCGATGTGCACGACCCTGACCTGTCGCGTATGTCCATCACCATCGGTGAGGTGCGGGTGACTGCTGACCTGTCGATAGCGACCGTTTATGCGCTGCCATTGGGTGGCAAGGGCGGCGAGGAAGCCGTGAAAGCGCTGGCCCGCAACAAGGGCGAGCTTCGTCGCCTTGTGGGGCGTGCGATCAAGATCAAGCACACGCCTGAACTGCGCTTCATGGTGGACGAGACGTTTGACCAGATGGATCACACACACCGCCTGTTGCAGCAGGAAGACGTGCAGCGCGATCTGCGCAAGCCCGACACAGATGATTCTGGTGACGAGGCCGGAGAAGACTGATGGGACGCCGCAAGAAGGGGCGCGATATCCATGGCTGGTTGGTCGTGGACAAGCCCGCTGGTATCAGCTCGAACGCAGTTGTGAACAAAGTGCGCTGGGCGATGGACGCCAAGAAAGCGGGCCATGCAGGCACGCTTGATCCCGAAGCGACCGGCGTTCTGGCTGTGGCTTTGGGCGAGGCGACGAAGACGGTGCCGTACATCACTGACGCGCTGAAGGCCTATGAGTTTACCGTACGTTTGGGGCAGGCGACCAACACCGATGACGCAGAGGGCGAGGTGATTGTGGAAAGCGACGTGCGCCCATCAGACGAAGATATTCAGGCCGCTCTGGCGCAGTTCACCGGCGATATCATGCAGGTGCCGCCGAAGTTTTCCGCCGTGAAAATCGATGGCGAGCGCGCATATAAGCTGGCCCGCGATGGTGAGGATGTCGAGATCGCCGCCCGTCCCCTGTGGGTCGAAGAACTGGTGATGGTGTCCCGCTCGGATGCGGATCACGTCACGCTGGAAATGACCTGCGGCAAAGGCGGATATGTCCGCTCGATCGCGCGTGATCTGGGCGAGGCGCTGGGCTGTCATGGCCACGTGCGCAATTTGCGCCGGATTTGGTCGGGGCCGTTTGACGCCGAGGATGGTGTGACCATCGATCTGATTGAAGAGCTTGCGAAGACTGGAGAGCTCGACGCCTATCTGCGCCCGCTCGAGGAAGGCTTGCAAGACCTGCCCGAGCTGAAAGCCAGTGCCGAAGGCGCGACGCGTTTGAAGCATGGCAATCCCGGCATGGTTCTGACGTCAGACGTAGAATACGGCGACGAGGCTTGGGCGTCTTACGAGGGTAAGGCTGTTGCCGTCGGCACCTATCGCGCGGGCGAGCTGCACCCCAGCCGGGTGTTCAATCAGTAAAGCGCGCTGCCATCGATCAAAAGTCGATGGCGATGCCTTTCTTTTCCCAATCCCCGAAACGCACCGGTTCGGGCCCGTCGCGACCGCCGAGTTCAGTTGGCAGAGATTTCGCCTCGGCTTCTGCCTTCTTGCGGCGTTCTTCTGCTTCTGCCAGTGCACGAATGGCGGCGGGGGGCAGATCACGCTTAGGGGTCTCGGGCGCGGCTTCTTTCGATTGTTCGGCCTTGGGGCTATCGTCTGACATGCGGCGCTCCTTGTTTCGGTGTTGGGGATGATATAGGGCGCAATGCAGCGAAACGCAAAGGACGTGAGATGAGCAACCCGAAAGACGTGCGGCATGTGGTGGTGGACCTTTTGGATGATGTCACCGTGGAAAAACGGCTGTTATCCGAGGCCTTGCCGAAACGTCTGGCGAAACTGCCTGCCGAGGATCGCGCCCGTGCGCAACGTCTGGTGATGCAAACTTTGCGCGACATGGACCGCTGCGACCGGATGCTTGGACCGTTTCTGCGTCAACGTCCTGTGCTGCGTGTTTTGAATATTCTGCGGTTGGGCGTGTCCGAGATCTGCAATGGCGGGGCCGCGCATGGGGTGGTGAACGCCTGTGTGGAGATTACGAAGGCACAGGCGGAAACAGAACATGCGCGCGGCTTGGTCAATGCGGTTCTGCGCAAAATCGACCGCGAGAAAGCCAAGTGGGACACGCTGCCCATCCCGCGTCTGCCCAAATGGCTTCGTAAGCCGCTGCTTGCGGATTACGGGAAAGAGGCCGTGGCGGCGATGGAGGCCGTGCAGTTTGCAGGCGCTCCGGTGGATTTGACCGCGAAAGAGGATGCCAAATCGCTGGCGGGCCTCGTGAAGGGCGAGTTGCTGGATATGGGTTCGGTCCGTTTGGCGGATGCGGGGCAGATCACCAACTTGCCGGGCTATGCTGAAGGCGACTGGTGGGTGCAGGATGTCGCTGCTACTTTGCCAGCCAATGTGTTGGCCGCGCAGGCAGGCGAAACGGTTTTGGACATGTGCGCCGCGCCGGGCGGGAAAACCATGCAGCTTGCAGCGGCTGGGGCGAGCGTCACCGCGCTGGATGTGTCCGAGGGTCGGATGAAGCGGGTCGAAGAAAATCTGACCCGCACCAAGTTGTCGGCCGAGTTGGTCACTGGTGATGCACTGGAGTTTGAAGGCGGGCCGTTCGATGCAATTTTGCTGGACGCGCCCTGTACCGCCACTGGCACCATTCGGCGTCACCCGGACCTGCCATACGCCAAGGATGGTAGCGAGTTTCCAGGTCTGTTCGAGCTTCAGGAATACATGATCGATCGGGCGCTGGGGCTTTTGAAACCCGACGGACGTTTGATCTATTGCACCTGTAGCCTGCTGATCGACGAAGGCGAGGAACAGGTGCGCGACGCGATGGCGCGCCATGACGGGCTTGAGGTCGACTTGGACGCGCTGCGCCTGCCGGGCGTCGAATCTGATTGGATAGGTCCTGAAGGGCTTCGCCTGTTCCCGCATTACATGGCTGATAAGGGCGGGATGGACGGGTTCTTCATCACCTGCCTTCGCCGGAAATAAGCGACCTTACTGATTTCGCCATGACAGGCGCTGGCCGTATTGGTATGCTTTGCCAAAGCCCACATAGAGGGGCGGGTCGAAACGACCCCGAGCAAATTGAATGAGGCGAGGCGCGCTGTGGCTCCACAGATCGGTTCTTCTGGGTTAGGCACCCGATTTTCAAATCGTTGGCACGCAAAACGTGCGGCGCGAGCGCGACCTGCCGCAGGGTTTGTGTCGCAACCTGAACCGCGGACGATTGGCTCGTACGCGCGGGGTCGGCAGTTATTGGCTGGTAACTTTTTGTTTGCAGGTCATCTGGTGAACGCGCCGGGTCATATGCTGTGGAGCATTGCGCCTCCGAATCCAGCGTTTGTTGAAGAAACCCAAGGTTTTGCGTGGCTAGACGATCTGGCCAGTGTCGGTGATGCTGAAGCGCGCGCACGGGCGCAGGATTGGGTGTTTGGCTGGATCGACGCGTTTGGCAATGGACGTGGCGAAGGCTGGACCCCAGACCTGACCGGGCGGCGCTTGATCCGCTGGATCAGTCACGCGTTGTTCTTGATGCGGGGCATGACGTCCGAGCAAAGCCAGCAATTTTTCCGGTCGCTGGGACAGCAAACCCTGTTTCTGGCCCGACGTTGGAGCGGGGCGACTCCGGGTCTGCCCAGGTTCGAGGCGCTGACTGGGCTGATCTATGCAGGCTTCAGTCTGACCGGTGTGAAGGTGAATTTGGACGCGGCCATTCGGGCTTTGGCGCAAGAATGCGCCGATCAGATTGATGACCAAGGCGGCATCCCGACCCGAAATCCCGAAGAGCTTTTAGAAGTGTTCACGCTGCTGAACTGGGCCGCACTAACTCTGCGCGAAAGCGGGCGCGAGCCGGAACACGAACATCTGGAAGCGATTAACCGTATTGCGCCTACGCTGCGCGCGCTTCGCCATTCTGACGGCGGGTTGGCGCGGTTTCATGGCGGAGGGCGCGGACTGGATGGGCGGCTGGATCATGCGCTGGCAAATTCGGGCGTACGTGCTGGAGTAAGCGAAGACTTGGCCATGGGCTATGCTCGTCTGTCTGGCGGGCGGACAAGTGTGATCGTTGACGGCGCTCCGCCGCCTATTGGGAATGCGTCTGCGAATGGGCATGCGTCGACATTGTCGTTCGAACTGACCTCGGGTCGCCGTCCAGTGATTGTGAACTGCGGGTCCGGCATTCAGTTTGGGTCCGAATGGCACAAGGCAGGGCGCGCGACGCCGTCCCATTCCGTGCTGGGCATAAGCGGAAAATCATCTTCGCGTCTGTCCCGCCCCTATCTGCTTGATGGGATCGAGCGGACGTTTCTGGCGCAAACCCCCAAACAGGTTCCCTTGCAGCATGTCGTTGGCACTGGGACAACGGGTGTTGTGGCGGCCCATGATGGTTATGTCGCCACGCATGGTTTGACCCACATGCGCAAATTGGAACTCAGCGTGTCTGGGCGCGAGCTGTCGGGCGAGGACTCACTGGCGGCGGTGACCGAGGCAGATCAGCATCTGTTTGATACCGCGCTGGATGGCACCTCTTTGCAGGGGGTGCCTTTCACGCTCCGCTTTCATCTGCACCCCGAGGTCGACGCCACCCTTGATATGGGTGGAACGGCGGTCTCGATGGCGCTTCGGTCTGGCGAAATTTGGGTGTTCCGCTTTGAAGGGCGCGGCGAACTGATGCTGCAAAGCAGCGTTTATTTGGAAAAGTCGCGCCTGAAGCCCCGAAAAACGAAACAAGTGGTTCTATCTGGCGTCGCAATGGACTATGCGACACGCATCCGCTGGACACTGGCCAAGGCGCAAGACACCCCAACGGTTTTGCGTGACCTTGAAACGGGCGACCGGTCGGAGCCGCCAAATTAACAGATTTCAGGCCTTGGGGGGCCAACTGACATGACCGACCTTCATCCCGTGCGCCGCGCGCTGATTTCCGTATCCGACAAAACCGGCCTGATTGAATTGGGCCAGGCGCTGGAAGCCCGCGGGGTCGAGATCTTGTCGACTGGCGGCTCTGCCAAAGCGCTGCGCGACGCTGGCGTGGCAGTGAAAGACGTGGCTGACGTCACCGGCTTCCCCGAGATGATGGACGGCCGTGTGAAGACCCTTCATCCGATGGTGCATGGTGGCCTGCTGGCGCTGCGTGACAATGATGCGCACGTCGCCTCGATGGAGGAACATGGCATTGGCGCGATCGACCTGCTGGTGGTGAACCTTTATCCGTTCGAAGAAACCGTCGCCAAGGGTGCTGACTATGACACCTGCATCGAGAACATCGACATCGGTGGTCCTGCGATGATCCGAGCAGCCGCCAAGAACCATGCGTTTGTGAACGTGATCGTGGACGTGCAGGATTATGACGCGCTTCTGGCTGAACTGGACGGTAACGAAGGCCAGACCTCGTACGCGTTCCGTCAGCGTCAGGCCCAGATCGCCTATGCCCGTACCGGGGCGTATGACGCGGCTGTATCGTCGTGGATGGCAGGAGCTTTGGAGCTGGAGGCCCCGCGTCGCCGCGCCTTTGCAGGCGAGCTGAAGCAGACCCTGCGTTATGGCGAAAACAGCCACCAGAAAGCAGCTTTCTATACCGACGGCTCGAACCGTCCGGGTGTTGCGACTGCGACCCAGCTGCAGGGTAAAGAGCTGTCCTATAACAACATCAACGACACAGACGCCGCGTTCGAGCTGGTCGCCGAGTTTGACCCCGCTGTCAGCCCTGCCGTTGCCATCATTAAGCACGCCAACCCTTGTGGCGTGGCGCAGGGTGCGACGCTGGTCGAGGCCTATCAGAAGGCATTTGACTGTGACCGTACTTCGGCTTTCGGCGGCATTGTTGCGCTGAACCAACCGCTGGACGCAGAGACCGCAACCAAGATCGTCGAGATTTTCACCGAGGTCGTGATCGCCCCCGGGGCATCGGACGAAGCCAAGGAAATCTTCGCTTCCAAGAAGAACTTGCGTCTGCTTCTGACCGATGGTCTGCCGGACACGCGTGCTGCCCTGACGGCCTATAAGCAAGTGGCTGGCGGTGTTCTGGTGCAGGACAAAGACGTGGGTTACGTCGGTATGGATGACCTGAAAGTGGTAACCGAGAAAGCGCCGACTGACGAACAGATGAAAGACCTTCTGTTTGCTTGGAAAGTTGCCAAACACGTCAAGTCGAACGCGATTGTCTACGTGAAAGACCAAGCCACCGTCGGTGTGGGTGCCGGTCAGATGAGCCGTCTGGACAGTGCTAATGTCGCGGCCTCGAAAGCCGAGCGTATGGCCGCCGAGCTGGGTCTGGACGAAAGCCTTGCCAAGGGCTCGGCTGTGGCTTCGGATGCGTTCTTCCCGTTCCCCGACGGTCTGCTGGAAGCGGCCGCCGCGGGCGGTACCTGCGTGATTCAGCCCGGTGGCTCGATGCGCGATCAGGAAGTGGTCGACGCGGCGAACGAAGCTGGGCTGGCCATGGTCTTCACCGGCATGCGCCACTTCCGGCACTAAGCCATGATGCGCGTGATCGGCATATCGGCGCTGGTGGCGTTCCTGCTGGATCAGCTGACCAAGTATCACGCGCTGTATATCTTGGATCTGGACCGCGTCGGTGTGGTCCAGATCTGGCCGCCCTATCTGGTCTATCAGATGGGCTGGAACACCGGCATCAACTTTGGGCTCTTTGGCGGTGCGGACCCAAGCGTTACGCGTTGGATCTTGATCGCAATGGCCGTGATCATCGCAGTTTGGGTCGTTTGGTGGGTTCGTAAGGAACAGGTGGGGCGGCTGTCCCAGATCTCGGCCGGGTTGCTGGTCGGGGGTGCGCTGGGCAATGTGGTGGACCGTATCTATTACGGAGCAGTTGTCGATTTTCTTAACATGTCCTGCTGCGGTATCAACAACCCGTATTCCTTTAACGTCGCGGATATTTTCGTCTTTTCGGGGGCCATTGGATTGGTTCTTTTCACCTCGTCCAACAAGACCCCGTGACGCGGCTTTCCAGATGGGCTAATAAACCCATAGAGTACCTTGGGGATTGGACGTGAAATGCGTGTATCGTCTGTAAAGTTTCTGACTATTGGCGCTGTGCTGATGGGGCTGGTTGCCTGTTCCAACAGTGATCCTTCGCTGATGAACCTGCGCGCGTCTCAGGAAGGCCCGGACGAGTTTGCGATTCTTCCGACGAAGCCTTTGCAGGCGCCAGAAAGCTATGCCGAGCTTCCAACGCCAACCCCCGGCCAGTCGAATTTGACCGATCCGACACCCAAAGCTGATGCAGTGGCAGCGCTTGGTGGCAACCTTGGCTCGGGCAAGTTGCGCGGTGGCGAAGGGGCGCTGGTTAGCGCGGCCAGCCGTTATGGTGTTTCAGCCAACATTCGCGAAGTTCTTGCCGCATCGGATTTGGAGTGGCGCAGGGACAATCGGGGCCGTGTGTTGGAGCGTCTTTTCAACGTGAACGTCTATTACCGCGCTTACGAGGCAATGCATCTGAACCAACATCTCGAGCTTGACCGCCTGCGCCGGCGCGGCATTTGGACCCCGGCGGCTCCGCCCGAGGTGGTAACAGATAGCTAAGCATCAAGAATTGGGCCTACGGGCCCTTTTTCGTTTCTGCGCCACGTGCGCGGTTAACTTCGATCACATCTGCGTTTCCAAGGCTTGAAGCCCACGCCGGGGCGCGTAGTTTTAATCCGATACAGAAGGAGCAGTACATGCGTTTCATTCTTGCAGGATTATTGGCCATGGGGCTTGGCGCGCCTGTCATGGCCAAGGACGATGTCAGCAACTATGTGCTGGACAATGGGCTTGAGGTTGTCGTGATCGAGGATCACCGCGCGCCGGTCGTGGTTCATATGCTGTGGTATCGCGCAGGCGCTGCGGATGAACAGCCCGGTGTATCCGGCATCGCGCATTTCCTCGAACACCTGCTTTTCAAAGAGACAGAGAACTTTGCAGCAGGCGAACTTAGCCGGGTCGTTGCCGAAAATGGCGGATCGGACAATGCGTTCACGTCACAGGATTATACGGCCTATTTCCAGCGTGTCGCGGCGGATCGCTTGGGTCTGATGATGGAGATGGAATCGGATCGTGTGCGTAATTTGATCCTGTCCGAGGATGACATTGCGACGGAACGCGACGTGATCTTGGAAGAACGTGCTCAGCGCACGGATAGCGAACCGGGTGCCCTGTTTCGCGAGCAGATGAATGCTGCGGCTTATCTGAACCACCCCTATGGCATTCCGGTGATCGGCTGGCGGCACGAAATGGAGACCCTGTCGCGCGAGGACGCCTTAGCCTTCTATGAACGCTTCTATGCGCCCAATAATGCGGTTCTGGTGGTGGCGGGTGACGTAACCCCGGAAGAGGTTTTGGAACTGGCCAAAACTCACTATGGCCCGCTGGAGCCGACGCCGAACTTGGGCGAGCGGGATCGGGTTCAAGAACCTCCGCAGCTGGCCGAACGTCGCCTGCGTTTTGCCGACCCACGCGTGGCGCAGCCCTATGTGCTCAGGACCTATCAAGCACCTGAACGTGACAGCGGCGCGCAGGAAGACGCCGCCGCGCTGGTCTATTTGGCCGAGATCCTTGGCGGCAGTGGGGCGACCTCGGTCCTTGGGCGGGCGTTGCAGTTTGACGAACCAATCGCTGTCTATGCAGGGGCGGGGTATCGTTCGGTATCGCTGGATGACACGAGCTTTACGCTGATTGTCGTGCCGACACCGGAAGTGTCGTTGAAAGACGCGGAGGCCGCCTTGGATCGCGAGATTGCCGAGTTTTTGGAAACAGGTATCGATCCAGAGCAATTCGAACGGGTGAAGTTCCAGATCCGTGCAGGCGATATCTATTCTCAGGACAACGTGCAGTCACGTGCTGAACGGTATGGCCAAGCGCTGACCTCTGGCCTGACGATTGAAGACGTTCAGGTCTGGCCAGATGTGCTTCAGTCGGTGACGCCAGAGGACGTGATGGCCGCAGCGCGCGACTTGTTCGATGAACGCAAAGCGGTGACCGGCTGGTTGGTCCCCGAAGGCGGAGAGGAAATGTAATGAAACGGATCGTTCTTGTTCTGGTTGGGCTTATTGCCCTGACCCTTCCCGCCCGCGCTGAAGTGGCTATTCAGGAAGTCACCTCGGCCAATGGTCATGTGGCGTGGCTGGTCAACGAACCGGCGCTTCCCTTCACCGCCCTTGAAATTCGGTTTCGGGGCGGCACGTCGCTGGATCGCCCCGGCAAACGCGGGGCTGTGAACCTGATGGTTGGCCTTTTGGAAGAAGGTGCCGGCGACATGGACGCGCAAGAATTTGCCGAAGCACGCGAGGCTTTGGCCGCGTCTTTCGGATTTGATTCAGGGCGCGATACGGTCTCGATTTCGGCTCAGTTTCTGACCGAAAACAGGGATCAGGCTGTCGACCTTTTACACGAAGCGCTGAGCGCGCCGAGTTTCGACGACACCGCGCTGGAACGTGTGCGCACGCAGGTTCTGTCGCATCTGGCGTCCCGTGCCACTGATCCCAATTCTATTGCCAGTGACGCATTTGATGCTGCGGCCTATGGGGATCACCCCTATGGCAGCTATGACGGAGGGACCGTCGAAAGCGTCACCGCGCTGACCCGCGCGGATATCGTGAACGCCTATCGCGATACGATTGCGCTGGACCGGATTTATGTGGCCGCTGTGGGGGACATTACGGCTGAACAGCTTGGCCCGCTTTTGGACCGCTTGTTTGATGGCTTGCCGCAAACCGGGGCGGAGATGCCGGAGCGTGTCGATTTCGGACTGTCTGGTGGTACCACGGTTGTGCCCTTTGACACGCCGCAATCGGTTGCCTTGTTCGGACATGACGGGATCGCACGTGAAGATCCCGACTTTTTCGCGGCTTATGTGGTGAACACTGTACTTGCCGGACCCAGCTCGATCTCGCGCCTGATGAAAGAGGTCCGGGAAGAACGCGGTTTGACCTATGGGATTGGAGCCTATCTGATCCCGGCTGACTTGTCCGAGGTCGTGATCGGACAGTTTTCCAGCCAGAACGCAGTGATTGGCGAGGCGATTGGCGTGGTCCGCGATGAATGGGCGAAGATCGCGAGCAACGGCATCACAGCAGAGGAACTGAGCGCTGCGCAGACCTATCTGACGGGTTCGTATCCGCTGCGGTTTGACGGCAATTCCAACATTGCCAACATCATGGTGGCGATGCAACTCACGGGCCTGCCCATCGACTATATCGCGACCCGGAACGAGCAGGTGATGGCGGTTACTCTGGACGAGGCGAACCGCGTTGCATCCGAGCTTTATCGCCCTGATGCTCTGCATTTTGTGGTGGTCGGCCAGCCCGAGGGTGTCGTGTCGAATTAAGCATTTTGTGGAATGGTCGAATCGGGCGTGGATATGCTAAGTCTTGTGCCATGCCCGAAGACAGCCCCCATATAAGCCCGGAACAGCCGGTACACCGCCCCGTTATCCGTCAGTTGGATGATGCTGCAATCAACAGGATTGCGGCAGGCGAAGTGGTGGAGCGTCCGGCCTCGGCAGTGAAGGAGCTGGTGGAAAACGCCATTGATGCGGGCGCGACCCGGATCGAGGTCGCCTATGCCGATGGTGGCAAGACGTTGATCCGCGTCACGGATGATGGGTGCGGTATCGCGCCGGATGATCTGACGCTTGCCATGTCGCGCCACGCGACGTCGAAAATTGACGGCTCAGATCTGCTGGATATTCACACCTTTGGGTTCCGGGGCGAGGCATTGCCGTCGCTGGGCGCGGTGGGGCGTTTGACCATCACCTCGCGCACAGACGGCTTTGACGCAGCGGTGATCCGAGTGGCGGGCGGGCAGATGGAGCCGGTGAAGCCCGCAGCCCTGTCCGGCGGCACAGTGGTCGAACTGCGTGACCTGTTCTACGCCACGCCTGCACGTCTGAAATTTCTGCGCACCGACCGGGCCGAAGCTCAGGCGATCAGCGACGTGGTCAAACGACTGGCGATGGCCGAGCCACAGATCGGCTTCACTCTACGTGATGTGTCCGGCGGCGGCGAGGGTCGTGTGACCTTTCGCGCGGATCCTGAAACTGGTGACATGTTCGACGCGCTGTCGGGTCGTTTGGCGACGATACTTGGCCGTGATTTTGCCGAGAACGCGATTCCGATTGATGCGGAACGCGAGGGGCTGCGCCTGACAGGTTTTGCGGCGTTGCCAACTTATTCTCGCGGGGCTGCTGTGGCGCAGTTCCTGTTCGTGAATGGGCGGCCGGTGAAGGACAAGCTGCTGACCGGCGCTCTGCGGGCGGCCTATTTCGATTTCCTATCGCGTGATCGCCACCCGGCGGCGGCATTGTTCGTGTCATGCGATCCGCATCTGGTCGATGTGAACGTCCACCCCGCGAAATCCGAGGTGCGCTTCCGCGAACCCGGCGTGGCGCGCGGGTTGATCGTGTCGGGGCTGCGCCATGCACTGGCGAATGCGGGCCACCGTGCATCGACCACTGTGGCGGGCGCGACTTTGGGCGCGATGAGGCCCGAACCGACCGAACCCCGCGTTTATCAAATGGACCGCCCCAGCCTTGGCGCGATGCGGTCGTCTTATCAGGCCCAGATGCCCGCGTCCGACGCACCCGGTTTTGCAGAAATGTCCACGCCTTCGGCCCGGTTTGACCCTGTGGTTGAGCCTGCGCAAGAGGCCCCGCAAGAGGCTCTGCCTTTGGGCGCCGCCCGCGCGCAGGTGCATGAGAATTACATCATTGCGCAAACCGAAACCGGCATGGTGATTGTTGACCAGCACGCCGCGCATGAACGGTTGGTGTACGAGAAACTCAAACGTCAGATGGCTGAAAACGGCGTGGCCCGTCAGGCGCTGCTGATTCCCGAGATTGTTGAGCTTTCGGCAGGCGACGTCGCGCGGCTGTTGGAAGTCGCAGACAACCTCGCGAACATGGGTCTGGTCATCGAACCCTTCGGCGGCGACGCCGTCGCCGTGCGGGAAACCCCCGCCATTCTGGGCGAGATCAACGCCACCGCGATGATCAAGGACGTGTTGGACGAATTGGCCGATCTGGGCGATAGCAACATGGTGCAAGCCAAGATCGAGGCCGTCTTGTCCCGCGTGGCCTGCCACGGCTCAATCCGTTCCGGCCGCTGGATGCGCCCCGAAGAAATAAACGCCCTGCTGCGCGAGATGGAGGCCACGCCCCATTCCGGCCAATGCAACCACGGGCGCCCCACCTATGTGGAACTGAAACTTGCTGATATCGAAAGGCTGTTTGGACGCACATGATCCAGATCGGTGATACGACGTATGATCTTTCCAACCCGCTGGTGCTGTTGACCCTCGGGGGCATTGCGCTTGTGGTGTTGATGTTCATCTTGCTGGTGGTCGTGCTACGTCGCGCTGGCCGGTCGACCCAAGTGGCCGAGGATCTGGCGTTACAGATGGGTGGTCTGGGGCAGGCAGTCCAAGTGCTGGGCGCGGGGCAGGATCAACTGTCGGGCGGGTTGCGTACCGTGTCGGACGCACAAGCAACTGGGCAAACGCAGGTCTTGCAAGCGATGGAAAGCCGTCTGGCGCATGTCCAGCAGCAGATGAATGACCGGCTGCACGACAACGCGATGAAATCTGCCCGTGCCATGTCCGAGCTGCAAGAACGTATGAAAGAAAGCCTTCAGGGCAACACGGTGAAAACCACCCAAAGCCTGACGCAATTGCAGGAGCGGTTGGCGGTGATCGACAAAGCGCAGGACAACATCACGCGGCTATCGGGCGATGTGCTAAGCCTGCAAGACATCCTGTCGAACAAGCAAACCCGCGGGGCGTTTGGTGAAATCCAGCTGACCGACATCGTGTCCAAGGCGTTGCCAAAAGACAGCTATGACCTGCAACAGACCCTATCGAACGCCAAACGTGCGGATTGCTTGATCCACCTGCCCAACCCTCCGGGGCCGATTGTGATCGACTCGAAATTTCCGTTGGAGGCGTATGAGGCGTTGCGCAAAGCGGAAAGCCAGTACGACCTGAACGAGGCAGCCAAAGCGATGCGCGTCGCGGTGAAGGCGCACATCAAAGCGATCTCGGAAAAATACATCATTGAAGGCGAAACCGCGGACGGCGCGCTGATGTTCTTGCCGTCCGAAGCCGTCTATGCCGAGCTGCACGCCAACTTCCCCGAACTGGTCCGCGAAGGGTTCGAGGCACGGGTGTGGATCGTCTCGCCCACCACCTGCATGGCGACCCTGAACACCATGCGCGCGATCCTGAAAGACGCTCGGATGCGCGAACAAGCGGGCGAAATCCGCAAGATGCTGAAAAATCTGCACCGCGATGTGGAGCTGGTGGTCGAGCGCGCCAGCAAGCTGGAGCTGCATTTCGATCAGGCGCGGCGGGATGTCGAAGGGATTACAACGGCTGCGGAGCGAGCGGGTAAGCGCGCGGCGCGGCTGGATAACTTTGATTTCGAAGAGCTGTCTGATGGAGCCGAGAATGTGGTGCCGATTGGGAAGGGTTGACCCCAAGGGTTGCTCTGGTAAGCGTATCGCATTCAACTCAAGCTGGAACTACATTGGACTACTATCTTTCAAGAATTGCCTTTGTCTCGGTCGCGCTGTTCACTTTGATTTTTCTCGCGGGCTTTCTGTCCATCGGACTTATTTCTAAGCACGGAATGGACGCAGAAGCTGCAAAAGCTAGAGACCCAGATTTCAATGTGCCGGGTATGCGTCTGCGCAATGTTGCGTTGGCCATAGGAGTCTTCGCTATGGCGTACCTGCTCTATTTCGGTACCATCGACGGCTATTTTTATGGCTTGGTCAGCGTTGCCGTTTTTCCTGCGATCCTAGCGATGTCGCGGGCCATGAACGCGATTGGTGTCTATTCATTTGCGACAGTCTCAGATTGGCATCGCATTCGAAGAAAGGCGTTCCTGCAGGCGATACTGGTGATCGCCTTCGTGTATGCCTTGGATTACATATTGAAGCTGATGGGATTGAATGGTTTGGGGTGATGACGAGTGCCTCACCCTTCCCGCACCTCATTCAACTCCATATGCCCCTCTGATCGGCTAAACACACGGCGGCGCATCGGCTCGAAAAACTCCAAGGGCTTCGTTGGATAATCCGGGTCGAACGCGTTCTGGTCATACTCGTGGCAGAACCTCACGCAGGCACCGTAGTGCGCGCGTGTCTTCATTGGTGGCTGTCTTGAAACTTGTCCAGCATGGCGGCCCCCCTTTTTAGGGAAGCCTAGCACGGCTTTTCCGCCATGCTGGTCATTATGCGACGTCGCGATCAGGCGGTGTGATTAACCACTGCGACGTGTTGGGCGAGTTCGTTCACGTGACCCATCCATGTCTCGATCATCTCGGGATCGGCGGTGGCTGCGGTGACGCCAGAGGGGGCTTTGCCGTCAAGGATCATGTCGATGGCGAGCGATACAGGTGTCGAAACCAACCGCGCCATCGCGGTGCCGCGCGCGTCGCCCCATGCGTCCATCACATAGGTTTTGTGATAGGCGTCGGCGCCGTCTTTCTGGGCTTTCAGGGCGACACACATGATCACGCGGTCGGGCTCGCCTTCGTCGTAGGAGTTTTCGTCCCAGAACTGGTCGGACATCTCTTTCAGGCGGGCGTCACCGGCGTCTCCTTCCAGCGTTTCAACTTCGGCAAATACATCGCTCCACGCGTCCGCCCAGCCGTTCAGGCGCAGGGTGCCGCGCACGAAGAGGTCGACGTCCCACGCGGGGTCGAACTTGTAGTCTTCCATGAACGGGATCGAGTCGCGATTTGGGTAGACCTCGAAGGTCTCAGACGTGGGCAGCGGGGCGTCATAGCTGCTGATCGCGTCCCATGGGCGGGCCACGTCGAAAGGCTTGCCATCCTTGATGGATTTCGAGGGCGAACGCAGGGCTTTCAACACGCCCAAAGGCGACCAGCTGAACTTATATCGGAACGGGTTCGGGATCTTCGGAACACCGCCGCAATAGGAAATGAAGCTCAGCTTGTTGGATGCGTCATAAGCGTCCGAGGCGCGGTAATCCGCGACCAGCCAATGTGCCATCAAGTGGTCAATACCTGGGTCCAACCCGATCTCGTTCACGCAGGCCAGCCCGGCGTCTTTGAACGCGCCATCCAGCGCTTTCATTTCCGGCGCGATATAGCTGGAGGATACGAAATGCGCGCCATTCTCAAGGCAGAGCTCGGCGACGGGGACGTGGAGGTCACCGGGCAGCATAGACACAGCGATGTCGCCGGGTTTCAGGGCGTCGGCCAGAGCGTCCAGCGAAAACGCACGGATATCGTCGGTCAGATCGCCCACGGCTTCTTGTGCCTTATCGACGGTCCGGTTCCAGACGGTCACGTCTCGCCCGTTTTCGATCAGGCGACGTAGGCCGGGGATGGCCGACAGGCCGGTGCCACACCAGTGGATTGTCATAACAGGGCTCCTTTTCAGCCGAATTTCAACTTGGCGATGATGATCATCCCGACCAACGCGATGGCGATAGCGTTCGCCACGACCATGGGCCACGCGGCCAGCATAACGCCATAGATCAGCCACAGCGTGACCGACAGCAGCACCAGAAGATTGGTCGACAGCGACAGGTCTTTGGTCTGCCGTGTGCGCCATGTGCGGATGGTTTGCGGAAGCCAGCAAATAGTGCTGACGATGCCTGCAACGGTGCCGATCAACGTTTCCATCAGATGTCTTTCATGTGGGTGCGGAAGGTGTCTTCCGCTCGGCCCCAGACGCCCGATTTCAGGTCGGTCAGGGTTTTGAGCGAGGGCAAAAGCTGCCCGGCATAATCAATCGAGCTTTCCAAGGGCAGCATCGAGGGCAGGTTGTCGATGGCCATCACATCCAGCACGGGATCATCTGCCACGCGAAGGGCGGGGGCGTCCCAGCTGGTGGCTTTGTCATAGACCGGGACCGGGTTGTAGTCGCTGTCCGGGTCGCAGGCCACGTCGCCAATCGCAGTTAGTTTTCGGTCGACTGTCAGGGCGTCTTTGGGGACAAAAACCGGGGTTTGTGGGCCTGCAAGGATGCAATTGATGAACAGGTCGTGGTCCAGAATCTCTGGGAACGGGCCACCATTAGCGGTTTCGGCCATGTCCCATTTGGTGACGGTGACGCCCATCGCTTCCATAAGGTCGGATGCACCCGTCCCAACGCGACCAAGTGCGCCGATCACGATGGCGTTGGGGCGGGGGGTGCTGGTGGCGTCCAGTTCCGCGCGCAGCTCGTCCATCATGGCGTCTTTGTTCTTGTAGGCGCCAACTGGGCCACAAAGCTTGCCATGCTGTTGGGCAGCCCAGCTTTTCAGCGTCACAGCCGCGCCAGCAAACCCGGCCCAGTACCCAAACGCCGCAACGCGACGCCCCGTTTCATCCACCAGATATTCGAGGTCATAAAGCGTCCCGCCGCCTGCCTTGAAGCGCTCCAGTAACGCACGGCCTGAGTGCTGCCCCTTGAAGGCGTGGCCGAACATTATGTGGCGATGAGGCAGGGGGGTGCCGTCCTCGGGCAGTTCTTTCAGGCCGAAGATGATCGCGTCCAGCGGCGCATTGGGCCAGCTGTTCTCGGCCGCGACTTCGCACCCTGCATCCTTGTAGCCCTCGATGCCAATGGCACGGACCGAGCTTTCTTCGACCGTTACGCGGATGCCCGCTTTGATGAGTTCAGCAGCGCCTTCCGGCGTCAGGCCAACCCGGTCTTCATTTTCACGTTGCTCGGCACGGACCCAAAGATGTGTCATGTCGCCCCCTAGATATATGTCTGTGCGTGATGGCGATCTTGCGGGGCAAGATGCGGCACGGCGTTAAATTCGGTCATAGTCAGACTTTGCCCAACCGGGTGCACTCGGTGCACCGAGCTGTTGCGGATCGACAGCATTAATCGTGTGAAGGTGCCTGTATCCAGCCCCATTGTCACACGCATTGCCATGCCGATCACCCCGCCGGATGTAAAGACAGCGGCACGCCCATCTCCGGGTGCGACCTCGTGAATGAAGTCATCGACACGGGATTGGAAGTCGTGGAAGGTTTCAAAATCCCCGATCAGCCTACCTTCTTGCCATGCCGAAAATACCAGCGGCATATGCGCGATAAATTCGTCCCGGCTTGCCGGCCGAGGGATGTCATATTCGGCGTGAAACGCGTCTGAAATCTCATAATAGGGAAATTCGTTCAAACGTTCGTCGATGACCACACCGTCGGCACCAAATTCCTGTGCGGTTTGCTGTTGGCGGTTCAAGCTTCCCGAATATACACGGCGAAACTCTTCGCCATGAGAGCGCATATACTCGCCCAGCCAGCGGGCTTGCTGCCGACCAAGATCAGAAAGGCGGTCATAGCTTGCCTCGTCCTGAGCTGCCGTATTGGCTTGTCCGTGCCGGATCAGGGTGATGGTGGTCATGAAGTTTCCTTTCGGCTCATTGCTAGACCTTTGCGCTACGATCTGGAAGGGGGGCTGGCGCAAAAACGATGCCTTGCGTCGGGAATGGCGAACTGACGTGATGAAAGCCATGGTTTATACTGTTTCTTGAATGACGGAGGAACGGATGACCGACGGTATCAAATTCACCCTTGATGGGCGCGAAGTTGTCGCCCGCGACGGCGAAAGCATCTGGGATGTGGCCAAGCGCGAAGGCACGCTGATCCCACATCTGTGTCATAAGGATGTGCCGAACCTGCGCGCCGATGGAAACTGCCGCGCCTGTGTGGTCGAGATTGAAGGCGAGCGCACGCTGGCGGCTTCGTGCATCCGTGAACCCGCCGAGGGCATGGTGGTCACCACCGACAATGCCCGGGCCAAATCCGCGCGCAAGATGGTGATCGAGCTTCTGGTCGCCGATCAGCCCGAAGAACGCCACGACGAGGCCGCGCATTTCTGGGATATGGCCGATCTGAACGGGGTTGAACAAAGCCGCTTTCCGAAGATGGACGAAGGCCGTGTGCCGCTGCTGGATGACAGCCATGTCGCGATGAGCGTCAATCTGGACGCCTGTATTTCCTGTAACCTCTGCGTCCGTGCTTGTCGTGAAGTGCAGGTGAATGACGTGATCGGCATGGCCGGCCGTGGCCACGATGCGTTCCCGACTTTTGACATCGACGATCCCATGGGCGCGTCGACCTGTGTGGCTTGTGGCGAATGTGTGCAGGCCTGCCCGACGGGTGCATTGATGCCTGCCGATGTTAAGAACACTTCGGATTTCGACAAAGAGGTCGAAAGCATCTGCCCGTTCTGCGGTGTTGGCTGTCAGGTCAGCCTGAAAGTCAAAGGCGATAAGGTAGTCTATGCCGAGGGCATCAACGGTCCGGCAAACGAAGGTCGGCTGTGTGTGAAGGGCCGCTTTGGCTTTGACTACATCAACCACCCGCATCGCCTGACCAAGCCGCTGATCCGGAAGGAAGGTGCCGAGAAAGGCATGAATGTGGACCCGGCCAACCCGCTGACCCATTTCCGCGAAGCGACCTGGGACGAGGCGCTGGACGTGGCCGCGAAAGGCCTTATGAAGCTGCGTGATGAGCATGGCGGCGAGGCTGTCGCCGGTTTCGGTTCGGCCAAGTGCACCAACGAAGAAGCCTATCTGTTTCAGAAGTTCATTCGTCAGGGATTTACTCACAACAACGTCGATCACTGTACCCGTCTGTGCCACGCGTCATCGGTTGTGGCCCTGTTGGAAAACGTAGGTTCGGGTGCTGTAACCGCGACGTTTAATGAAATCGAGAACGCCGATGTGGCGATCGTCATCGGGTCTAACCCGGTTGAAAACCACCCGGTTGCCGCGACCTATTTCAAACAGTTCACCCAGCGCGGTGGCAAGTTGATCGTGATGGATCCGCGCGGCGTTGGCATGGGGCGTTTTGCGACGCACCGCCTACAGTTCAAGCCCGGCGCGGACGTCTCGATGCTGAACGCCATCATGCATGTGATCGCCGAGGAGGGTCTGCAAGACGACGCCTATATCGCCGAGCACACCGAGAACTGGGAGGCGATGCGCGAACATCTGAAAGCTTTCACGCCGGAAGCGATGGAGCCGATTTGTGGCATCCCGGCGGACGAGCTGCGCGCTGCTGCCCGCACCTTCGCAAACGGCAAGAACGGCATGATCTTCTGGGGCATGGGCATCAGCCAGCACGTGCACGGCACCGACAACTCGCGTTGCCTGATCGCGCTTGCCTTGATGACTGGCAATGTGGGTCGTCCGGGCACGGGGCTGCACCCGCTGCGCGGTCAGAACAACGTTCAGGGCGCGTCCGATGCAGGCCTGATCCCAATGTTCTATCCCGACTACAAGTCGGTGAAAGATGAAAGCGTTCAAGCGCTCTATCGCGACGTTTGGGGCGTCGACGAGCTGAACCCGAACCCCGGCCTGACCGTGGTCGAGATCATGGATGCCGTCTATGATCGCAAGATCAAGGGTATGTATATTCTGGGCGAAAACCCGGCCATGTCTGACCCGGATGTGAACCACGTGCGTGAAGCGCTACGCCGGATGGAATTCCTTGTCAGCCAAGATATCTTCCTGACCGAAACCGCAGGTTATGCCGACGTGGTTCTGCCTGCTGCGGCGCTGGCTGAAAAGACCGGCACGACCTCTAACACCAACCGTCAGGTGCAGATGTGCCGCCCTGCCGTTCCCGCGCCCGGTGAGGCAATGGAAGACTGGCAGATCACGACCGAGCTGGCCAAGCGCATGGGCATGGGCTGGACATATAACCACCCCAGCCAGATCTATGCCGAGATGGAGCTGGTGATGCCGTCGCTGGCCAATATCTCGTGGGACCGGTTAGAGAACCAGAATGCCGTGACCTATCCGTCGCTGTCACCTGAAGATCCCGGACAAGCCGTTGTGTTCGGTGATAAATTCCCGCGGGAAAGCGGGCGTGCCCGTTTTGCGCCTGCCTCGATCATTCCACCGGATGAAGTGCCAGATGACGAATTCCCGATGGTACTGACGACGGGCCGGCAACTTGAACACTGGCACACAGGGTCAATGACTCGCCGCGCCACCATTCTGGATGCGATCGAACCCGAGGCGAACTGTTCCATGAACCCTAAAACACTGCGCGACATGGGTGTAGAGCCGGGGGATATGATCCGTTTGACCACCCGTCGTGGCACGATCGACGTAATGGCGCGGGCGGATTACGCGGTGGCCGAGAACATGGTTTTCCTGCCCTTCGCCTATGTCGAAGCGGCGGCGAACATCCTGACCAACCCGGCATTGGATCCCTTTGGAAAAATCGCCGAAATGAAGTTCTGCGCTGTGAAGGTCGAAGTGCCAAGTCAGATCGCAGCGGAGTAATTGGCTTTACAGACCACAAAGAAAGGGCGCCCCATTCGGCGCCCTTTTTCTTGTCTTAAGTATCCTGGGGTGGCGTCGAATCTCAGATTTGGCGCAGGGGCAACGCCCCTCAGGCTCACGAAGTAAGCCACCGAACATCTAGCGTTCGTTCTGCATCCACGCGTCGATCGCGTTGATTTGGTCTGCATCCAGCAAAAGCCCCAGTTTCGAACGCCGCCAGATCACGTCTTCGGCCCGTTGGGCATATTCCTTATCCATCAACCAGCGCAGTTCGGCTTCGGTTAGGGTCGCGCCGAAGTCTTGGCCCAGATCGGTCAGAGACTTTGCAGTGCCCAGAATGTCCCGCGCCTCGGTCCCATAGGCGCGGACCAGCCGTTTGGCATGGCGCGGTGTAAGGAACGGGAAGTCTTGCTGAACTTGTGCCACCAGGGCGTCAAAACCATCCACGGGGAAGTCCCCGCCGGGTAAGGGCACACCTGCGGTCCAGTTTTCTGACAGCGGCCCAAGCTCGGCCTCGATCTTTTTCAGTGCAGATTCGGCAAGTCGGCGGTAGGTTGTGATCTTGCCGCCGAAGATGTTCAATACCGGCATGCCCTGCACCTTATCAGTACGCAGCACATAGTCGCGTGTTGCCGCTGCGGCCGAGCCATCCCCGTCGTTAAACAATGGCCGTACACCGGAATAGGTCCAGACCACGTCTTCCGCAGTAATCGGGTCTTTGATGTAGTTGTTGATAAAGGCGATCAGATAATCGCGTTCTTCATCGCTACATTCGGGCGTCGAATCCGGGTCATCGTGATCCGCGTCAGTTGTGCCAATCAAGGTGAAGTCGGTTTCATAGGGGATTGCGAAAATGATGCGCCCATCCTGTCCCTGAAAGAAATAGCATTTGTCGTGATCAAACAGACGTTTCGTGACGATGTGGCTGCCGCGCACCAGACGGATATTGGCTTGGGCATTGCTGCCTATGGTTTGTCCCAAGGTCTCGGCGATCCACGGTCCCGCGGCATTCACCAGCATACGCGCGGTCACTTGCCGCGTGGTGCCGGTGTTTGTGTCCGTTAGGGTTACGTTCCACCCTTCGCCTTGTGCTTCGGCCTTGGTTGCTTTGTGGCGCGGATTGATTTCGGCTCCTCGCGCTTCGGCGTCGCGGGCGTTCAGGGCGACAAGGCGTGCGTCCTCGACCCAGCAATCTGAATACTCAAATGCAGTTTCGAACATTGGGTTCAGGGGCGTGCCCTCCGGGCTGTTCTTTAGGTCAACCTTTGCCGTGCCGGGCAGAATCTCTCGCCCGCCCAGATTGTCGTACAGAAACAAACCAAACCGCACCAGCCAGCCGGGGCGACGGCCTTTCATCCACGGCATCACTGTGTTCAACAGGCGCGACGTGGGGGTTGAGCTCTCGAACCGCATTGAGTGGTGATAGGGCAGCACGAACCGCATCGGCCACGAGATATGCGGCATGGCACGCAGCAGGGTTTCTCGCTCTTTCAAGGCCTCGCGGACCAGACGGACCTCGAAATACTCAAGATAGCGCAGCCCACCGTGAAACAGCTTGGTCGAAGCAGACGAAGTTGCGCCGCCAATATCCCCCATTTCGGCCAAGCAAACGGACAGTCCGCGCCCTGCCGCGTCGCGCGCGATGCCGCAGCCGTTAATACCGCCGCCAATGATCAGAAGGTCGAAGTCGCTTTGCATGTCTGCCCCATGGGTGAGTCGCATTTGTGCAGACCATGCGCGCATTTGGTGAAATAAGGAAGGTGTGAATGTTCGTTTATGTTCGTATATTGCGGAAAAGTGATTGTGGCGCTGGATTTTCCCCGTGAACCCGGGTCATATGACGTGAAAACGAACATGAGGGGCGAGATGAGCACCACCTTGCGCAAATCCGAGATCATCAATGTCGCCCGCCGCGAAGGCAAAGTGACGGTCGAGCGGCTGGTGGATCTGTTCGGCGTCACCCCTCAGACCATCCGCCGCGACTTGACCGAACTGTCGGATGAGGGCGCGCTGGATCGGGTGCATGGGGGCGCGGTGCTGCCCTCGTCCACCGCGAACATCGGTTATGACGCGCGGAGGCAATTGAACCAATCGGCCAAGGTCGACATTGCGCGCGCCTGTGCGCGACAGATTCCGAATGACTGCTGCATCTTTTTGAATATCGGCACCACCACCGAGGCGGTGGCACAGGAACTTTTGCACCATAAGGGCCTGTTGGTGGTCACGAACAACATCAACATCGCGGTGATCCTGTCGGCAAACCCGGACGTACAGGTGATCGTCTCGGGCGGTAGCTTGCGCCGCGCCGATGGCGGGTTAGTGGGCGAGCTGGCCACCGACCTGATCCGCCGTTTCCGTTTTGATATCTCGGTCATCGGCTGTTCGGCCTTGAACGAGGCCGGAGATATTCTGGATTTTGACCTGCACGAGGTCAGCGTCAGCCAAGCCATCATGGCGCAAAGCGACAAGGTCTGGCTGGTGGCCGATCACAGCAAGTTTGACCGTAAGGCACCTGTGCGGATCGGGTCACTGGCGGATGTGGATGTGATCTTTACCGATCAAGCCTTGTCTGACAGTTGCACCGACCTGTGCACGTCAAAGGGTATCGAAGTTACGCTGGTTTAGCCCCAGCGCACATCCCCCAGAAAGATATACCCCGCGCCATAGATCGTCTTGATCAGGCGCGGGTTTTTTGGGTCCTCGCGCAGCTTCGTGCGCAGGCGCGAGATGCGGACGTCCATTGCGCGGTCGAAGCTTTCGCCTGCCATGCCACCCAGCGTTTCCTGCATTTGCGCGCGGGAAATCAGGCGTTTGGGGGCATCAACGAACAGGCGCAGAACCTCGCCTTCGGCATGTGAAAATGTGGTCTCTTCGCCTGCTTCGTCTTCCAAAACATAGCGATCGAAATGCGCAGTCCAGCCGTTGAAGTAGGCGGTGTTCTGGGCAGTGGTGCCCGGCTTCTGGTCGCGCAGACGGGCGCGGACGCGGGCCACGACCTCGGCCGGTTCAAAGGGTTTGACGATATAATCATCGGCCCCAAGCTCCAGCCCGGTGACCCGATCTTGCACCATTGAACGGCCCGAGATGATGATGATCGACGCGCCGCTTTCCAGCGCCAGACGGTGCACCAAAGTCAGCCCGTCACGGTCCGGCAGGCCCAGATCCACAAGGCATACATCGGGTGACATAGTGTTCAGTGCAGCCTCGAATTCCGTCGCGCGGGCGAAGGCAGCGGTGCGAAAGCCAGCCTCTTCCAGCGCATGAGACAACATGCGGCGGATTTCGGGTTCGTCATCCAGAATGGCGATCATGTGTTGGGTCACGATGGAACCTCTTGCGACAGGAATGTGGCCAGCTCGCCGGTGGTGAACGGCTTGGGCAGGACAGGGAAGGCAACGTTTTTGCGTTTCGGATCGTCGGGCGGCAGAGACGTCATCAGCAACATTGGCACATTGACCCCGGATTGGGCCAACGCGTCCAGAAACTCGGGGCCCGTCTGCGCGCCTTCCAGTATAACGTCTGACAGGATCAGGCCCAGCCCTTCGATGCCGGTCAGGCCCAAGGCTTCTTCGGCGGACGAGGCCTCGATCACCTGATGACCCATACTGATCAGCATTTCACGCACGGATATGCGGATGTCGTCGCTGTCTTCCACCAGCAGGACAAGGCGCGGGGAAATGGGTTGCGCGGGGATGCGCAAGGGTAGGCGCATGGATACGACGGCGCCGCCGGTTTCCGAACTGTTGAAAATCTTGACCTGCCCACCTGCGACCTTGGTTTGGTCATAGACCATGGACAGGCCCAGCCCCGATCCTTCGCCGCCTTTGGTGGTGAAAAACGGGTCGAGCGCGTGCTCCAATGCCTCTGGCGAAAAACCCGGCCCGTTGTCGGTCACGCGAAACTCGATCCAGGTTTCGCGGATCGGGCGGGCGGTCAGATGGATGTCTCCTCCGCTGCTGCCAAGAGCGTGGGTGGCGTTGATAATCAGGTTTAGAAGCCCATCCTGTACCGCGCCCGCATCAAGAACGACGCGCTTGTCCAGTTCGCAGACCTCAACTTTCAGACGGATGTTCTGGGGCAGGGTAGGACCAGCAAGGCTTTCCAACCCTTTCAGCATTTCTGGGATGTGCACCGGCTCCATATGCACGTCGCGACGGCCCGAGATCGTGGCGATCCGTTCCAGCAGTTTGCCCCCACGACGGACCGCAGCATTTGTGGATTGCACCAGTTCTTGTGCTTCGTCGCCGATGGACAATTGTGCCAAGCGGCTTTGCAGCCCCATAATGATGGTCAAAAGGTTCGAGAAGTCATGCGCAACGCCGGATGTCAGCTGTGCTGCCAGCTCGCGTTTGCGGGTCTGGGCGAGCGCGGCGCGGGACTGGGCTTCTTCCGTTACATCCATCGACAGGATGTAGACGCCGGTGATCCGATCCTCGCCCCGGTCGGGGGTCAAGGCCACACGAATCCGGCGGCCCGATGTTTCGTGCGTGAACTCGAACACGCTGCTTTCGCCGTCGAACGCACGGATGAAGTAAGGACCGATCCGGGCAAATGCCTCGTCCCCCAAAGCCTCGCTGGCATGGAGGCCCATAAGGTCGGTGGGGCGGCCCGGAATGACTTTGCCCAGACGTCGGTTCGAAAATGTATACTGCAGATTGCGGTCAATGCGTGCGATATGGGCGGGCATCATTTCAGCCGTCAGGCGGGTGCGGCTTTCCATCAAAGTCAACTGTCGCTTGGTTTCTTCCAGGGCGGTGTTGGCGGATGCCAGTGCGCGGTTCGTTTGTGCCAGTTCCTCGGTATAATTCAGAACCTGATCCGACAGCTCCTCGGATCGGGCACGAAGAAGCGATTCCTGCCGTTTGATCGGCGTGATGTCGGTATAGACGGTGACCCAGCCCCCCTGCGGAAGCGGGTGCCCTTCGACCGAGATCACGCTGCCATTGGCGCGCGTGCGCTCCATGTAATGCGGTTGAAAGTCCAGCGCTTGATCAACGCGGGACTTCACGAATTCGTCGATATCGCCAACGGCGCCATAGTCTCCGCGTTCAGCCAGATGGCGGATTGTGTCGGAAAACGAGGCTCCGGGTTGGGCAAGGTGGTCAGGCAGGTCGAACATGTCCTGAAACTGCCGATTGCCGATGACCAGTGTCAGGCGTCGATCATAGATGGAAAGCGCCTGCTGAATCAGGTTCAGCCCGGCTTGGGTCAACGTGGCTGTTTCTGAAGATTGTAGCGGCACCGGGTCCCCCTCCTGCCTCTATCGCTAGCACCGGAAGTGCCAAGGTAAAAGTGGAATGAGGCCTGCTGAAAGGATTCATCTGGTCCTGTAACAATTCGATAGAATTGGGAAAAAGTGCCGAAACCTTTGACCGCGAGATTTTTTTCGTCAGGGTTGTCGAACAGGATTCGTTTGGCGACCGGGAACGTCGACCGATCGACGGTGGGAGGAAAATTTGGCACAGGATCAAGTCGCTTCAGGCGCTTTTGCTTCCATTCCAGCGCTTCTGGCGCGGAATGTGAGGGAATATGGAGATCGCCCGGCTTACCGGGAGAAAGAGTTTGGGATTTGGCAAAGCTGGACCTGGGCAGAGGCGGCTGAAGAAATTCAGAACCTTGCCATGGGTCTTTTGGCTTTGGGGATCAACCGTGGGGATCATGTGGCCATCATCGGCCGCAACCGTCCGGCCCACTATTGGGCGATGGTTGCAGCGCAAAAAGTAGGGGCCGTTCCGGTGCCGCTTTATCAAGATGCGGTCGTGGATGAGATGGAATACGTGCTGGAGCACTGCGGCGCACGTTTCGTGGTCTGCGGCGATCAGGAGCAAGTCGACAAAGTGATCGAGGTGCAGGACAAGATCCACCACATCGAACACGTGCTCTACTATGACAAGCGTGGCCTGCGGAAATACGACCACAGCCACCTGCATTGGTATGTCGACATTCAGGAAGAAGGCCGCGTGGCCCATGCCCGTCTTGAAGACGAGATGGCCGCCCGCGAAGCCGAGCTGGAGTACGATAGCACCTGTGTAATGCTCTATACCTCGGGCACCACCGGTCGTCCAAAAGGTGTGGTTCTGTCGAACCGCAACATCATCGAAAGCGCGAAGAACTCGTCCGAGTTCGACAATCTGGGTGTGAACGAAGACATTCTGGCTTATCTGCCGATGGCATGGGTGGGTGACTTCATCTTCTCGCTGGGTCAGGCCATGTGGACTGGTTTCTGCGTGAACTGCCCGGAAAGCGCCGACACGCTGATGTCCGACTTGCGTGAGATCGGGCCGACCTATTACTTTGCCCCGCCGCGTGTTTTTGAGACGCAGTTGACCAACGTGATGATCCGTATGGAAGACAGTGGCGATCTGAAATATGCCATTTTCCATCACTTCATGGACTTCGCAAAAGGCGGCGCTGGCGAAAAGCATGGCATGCCCAAGCGCAAAGTGACGACCCAGAAGAAAACTCTGGAACAGAAAATCCGTCACGGCTTCAACTATGCGATGGGGATCGGCTTTGCGGCTGAAACCATCATCGAAAACGGTATCCGTCTGGCCTTTGCCAAGCTGCGTCACGGCAAGAACGTGCGCAAGCATTTCAAAGCCAAGGATCCGATTGGCCTGAAGCTGTATCGCGGCAATCTGCAGGAATACTTCAAGTATCGCTGTGGTGATGTGCTGGTTTACGGTCCGCTGAAAGACACGCTGGGCTTTGGCCGCATTCGTGTAGGCTATACCGCTGGTGAAGCGATTGGTCCTGAAATCTTCGCGTTCTATCGCTCGATGGGGATCAACCTGAAACAGCTTTACGGCCAGACCGAAGCGACCGTGTTCATAACCGTGCAGCCGGATGGCGAAGTGCGCAACGACACGGTTGGTGTGCCTGCGCCGGGTGTCGAAGTGCGCATCGAAGACAATGGCGAGATCTTCTATCGCTCGCCGGGCACCTTTGTTGAGTACTACAACAACCCCGAAAGCACCAAGGACACCAAGGATCCCGAAGGTTGGGTTGCAACTGGTGACGCTGGTTTCTTTGACAAGAAAAACGGCCATCTGCGCATCATCGACCGCGCCAAGGACGTTGGTAAAATGGCCGATGGCCGGATGTTCGCACCCAAATATGTCGAGAATAAACTGAAGTTCTATCCGGATATTCTTGAGGCAGTTGTTTTCGGCAATGACCGCAACATGTGTACGGCCTTCATCAACATCGACCTGACCGCGGTAGGCAACTGGGCTGAACGCAACAACGTGGCCTATGCCTCGTATCAGGAACTGGCTGGTCACCCGGAAGTGGTGTCGACCATTCAAGAACACGTTGAAACGGTCAACAAGTCGGTTGCTGAAGACGAGATGCTGTCCGGCTGTCAAATTCACCGCTTCCTGATCCTGCACAAGGAACTGGATGCAGATGACGGCGAGATGACCCGCACCCGTAAAGTGCGTCGCAAGATCGTGGAAGAGAAATACGCTCCGCTGATCGACGCGCTCTATGGCGGCAAGTCCGAGCAATATATCGAAACTGAAGTGACCTATGAAGACGGTCGCAAAGGGTCGATCAACGCCACCCTGGAAATCCGCGATGCGGCTGTGGTGGGCAATGCACAGGGGATGGCGGCAGAATGACGACCGATATGAACGCCGACAGCTACGTCACCGAAGACGGGCGCACCATTGGCCCCGTTGTCATGGACCTTAAGAACATCACGCTGCGCTTTGGCGGTGTGGTTGCGATCAAGGACATCAGCTTTGACATCCGCGAAGGCGAGATCCGCGCGATCATCGGCCCGAACGGTGCTGGTAAGTCCTCGATGCTGAACGTCATCTCAGGGTTCTACAAACCCCAAGAAGGCGAGGTCTGGTTCCGCGGGTCGAAACGCCCTCAGATGCGTCCCTATCAGGTTGCGCGTCAGGGTCTAGCCCGGACCTTCCAGAACATCGCGCTGTTCGACGGTATGACCGTTCTGGACAACATCATGACCGGCCGCCTGAACAAGATGTACACCAACCTGTTTCAGCAGGCCATCTGGAAAGGCAAAGCCGAAAAGGAAGAGCTGGAGAACCGCGAAGCGTGCGAGAAAGTCATCGACTTTCTTGAAATTCAGCACATCCGCAAAACGCCTGTTGGGCGCCTGCCTTATGGTCTGAAAAAGCGTGTTGAACTGGCACGTGCTTTAGCCGCTGAACCGTCGCTGCTTCTGCTTGACGAGCCAATGGCCGGCATGAACGTCGAGGAAAAAGAGGACATGTCCCGCTTCATCCTCGACATGAATGACGAGTTCGGCACCACCATCGCCCTGATCGAGCACGACATGGGCGTTGTTATGGACCTGTCCGACCGCGTGGTGGTCATGGACTATGGCAAGAAAATTGGGGACGGCACACCCGACGAGGTGCGCAACAACCAGGATGTGATCGACGCCTATCTCGGCGTGTCGCACGACTAAGGGGGGAGACTATGCCTGAATATCTACTCTTTGCGATGGAAGTCACCCTGAACGGCCTGATGGCCGGGGTACTTTACGCACTCGTCGCGCTGGGCTTCGTCTTGATCTTTAAGGCGTCCGGTATCTTTAACTTTGCCCAAGGTATGTTGGTGGTGTTCGCCGCTATGACCTTGGTGGGCGTGCAGCAGGGGCAAATTCCCTTTGCACACCTGATCAACACGATCTTCGGCACGAAAATCCACCACTTCGGATGGACGGTGCCTACAATTCTCGCGATTATCGCGGCAGGCGCCATGATGGTGTTTGTTGCTTGGATCATCGAGAAGTACATCCTTCAACACCTGATCGGTCAGCCGGACATCATCCTGTTCATGGCCACGATCGGCATGTGGTACTTTATGCACGGTTTCGCGCCGCTGATGTGGGGGTCCGAGGTGATGAAGCTGGACGTGGGTCTGGCGCAAGGTATCAATGAAACGATTGATACAACCACCTATAACTGGTTCGGCTATGGCTTCTTTATCGACAACCTCGATATCGTTGCGGCTATTGTTGCAGCCCTTCTGGTGACCGCGCTGGTTCTGTTCTCGCAATACACCAAGCAAGGCCGCGCCCTGCGTGCAGTGGCTGATGATCACTCGGCGGCTTTGTCGGTCGGAATCTCGCTGCGCTTCATCTGGGTGCTGGTCTGGTCGATCGCTGGTTTTGTGGCGCTGGTTGCCGGGGTCATGTGGGGCTCGAAATCGGGCGTTCAGATCTCGCTGGCTGAAGTAGCACTGAAAGCACTTCCGGTTCTGATGCTGGGTGGCTTCACCTCGATCCCGGGCGCCATTATCGGCGGCCTGATCATCGGTGTGGGCGAGCAGCTCTTTGAATTTGCCGTCGGTCCCCTTGTGGGCGGCGCAACCCAAGCCTGGTTCGCCTATGTGCTGGCACTTGTCTTCCTCATCTTCCGCCCGCAGGGGCTGTTTGGTGAGAAAATCATCGAAAGGGTCTGATCAATGTTTTACCGCGAAGCTGGTGATTTCAAAACGTCCTACCGTGACGACAACCAGACCTTTCCGATCCGCCTTGATCGGGCTGGATATTGGATCGTCCTGTTCGTCGCCTTCTGTGTGATCCCGTTCTTTGTGAACGATTACTGGGTGAACTCGATCTTTGCCCCGTTCTTCATCTACGCCATTGCGGCGCTGGGGCTGAACATTCTGACGGGCTATGCTGGTCAGGTGTCGCTGGGTACGGGTGGTTTCATGGCTGTGGGCGCTTATGCCTGTTATAAGCTGATGGTTGCCTTCCCGGATGTCAGTATCGTGTTCCACGTGCTGATCGCAGGCGGCATCACCGCCGCTGTGGGGGTTGCCTTCGGCTTGCCATCACTGCGCATCAAAGGGTTCTACCTTGCGGTTGCGACCCTTGCCGCTCAGTTCTTTCTGGTGTGGCTGTTCAACAAGGTGGCGTGGTTCTACAACTATTCGGCCTCGGGCCAGATCAACGCCCCTGAACGCAGCGTGTTTGGCATCGTCGTAACCGGCCCGAATACGGAAGCTTGGGCGAAATACATGATCTGCCTGGTGTTCCTGGTTGTTCTGGCCTGGGTGGCCCGCAACCTGACACGCGGCATGACTGGCCGTAAGTGGATGGGCATCCGCGACATGGACATCGCAGCCGAGATCATCGGGGTGAACCCGCTGATGGCCAAGATGTCGGCCTTCGCTGTCTCGTCCTTCTTTGTCGGCGTTGCCGGTGCGCTGTTCTTCGCCGTCTATCTGGGCGCAGCGGAAGCTGGTGAAAGCTTCGGTATCACCAAGTCGTTCCTGGTGCTCTTCATGATCATCATCGGTGGCCTAGGCTCTATCTTCGGATCCTTCGCGGGTGCGGCCTTCATGGTTCTAATGCCGGTGCTTCTGAAGAACCTTCTGGTTGGCACGATGGGTTGGCCGACCGAGATCGCCGCCGAACTGGAGTTCATCATTGTTGGTGGTTTGATTGTGATCTTCCTGATCCTCGAACCCCACGGTTTGGCCCAACTGTGGCGTCTCACGAAAGAGAAACTGCGCCTGTGGCCCTTCCCGCACTAAGCGGGTGAAACGATCTGGGCATCCGGCCAGAGGAGGGTCGGGTGTTCAAACCCAATGCTGCCCATAAGGGCACAATATTTTGCTAATCTAGGGAGGAAGCAAATGACTTTTAAACGTGTTGCAGCGGCATCAGTGGCCGCATTGATGGTAGGTTCGCCGGTAATGGCCGACCTCGTGTTCCCGAACCTCAGCTATCGGACCGGCCCGTTTGCCGCTGGTGGCATTCCTTACGCCGATGGTTTTTCTGATTACTTCACCCTCTTGAACGAGCGTGACGGCGGTATCGGTGGCGTTATGGTTCAGTCTCCTGAATGTGAAACCGCCTATAACACGGAAAAAGGTGTTGAGTGCTACGAGGCCACCAAAGGCCAAGGCGCTTTGGCCTATAACCCGCTGTCGACCGGTATTACCTATCAGCTGATCCCCAAAGCGACGGCTGACGACATTCCGCTGTATACCCCCGGTTACGGCCGTACCTCGGCTGCAAACGGCAACGTGTTCAGCCACGTGTTTAACTTCCCGGCCAACTACTGGAATGGTGCTTCGGCCGCGATCAACCACGTGCTGGATCTGAATGGTGGCGATCTGAACGGCAAGAAAATCGTTCTGCTGCACTTCAATGGCGCATACGGTAAAGAGCCGATCCCAACCCTGACCAAGCTGGGCGAAAAGCACGGCTTCGATCTGACCACGATTCCGGTTGACTATCCGGGTCAAGAGCAGAAAGCCCAATGGCTGCAGATCCGTCGTGAAAAGCCTGACTATGTCCTGTTCTGGGGCTGGGGCGTGATGAACCAGGTTGCCATTCAGGAAGCCGCAAACATCCGCTATCCGATGGATCAGTTCATCGGTGTGTGGTGGTCTGGTGCCGAACATGACGTGAAACCTGCTGGCGAAAAGGCCACCGGCTATAAGGCTGTGACCTTCCACGGTGTTGGTTCCGACTACCCGGTCTTTGACGATCTGCAGAAATACGTTGTGGATGCTGGTAAAGCAGCTGGTGATGGTTCCAACGTAGGTACCGTTATTTACAACCGTGGTGTTTACGCTGCGATGATGCTGGCTGAAGCCGCGAAGAAGGCACAGGAAATCCACGGTGTTGCTGACATCACCTCGGCGCAGATGCGTGACGGTCTGGAGCAGCTGGAAATCACCAACGCGCGTATGACCGAACTGGGCATGGAAGGCTTTGGTCCCGAGTTCAAAGTGAGCTGTGAGAACCACGGTGGCCCCGGTACTGCCGCGATCCAGCAGTGGGACGCAGCCTCTGGCAAGTGGTCGCTGATCTCGGACTTCGGCGGTTCGGATATGGATGTCATCCAGCCTCTGATCGACGCAGACTCGGCTGCCTACGCTGCTGAAAATAAAATCGAGCCGCAGTGTAACTAAGACACCGGCGCGCGTTCGGGCCTTCGGGCCCGGACGACCCCTTTGAAACGACTAGGAACAGGACGACCTGATATGCTGGACGCTGAAAAGACCGAAGAGACCCTGCTTGAGGTCAACAATATCGAGGTCATCTATAACCACGTGATCCTTGTGCTGAAGGGCGTAAGCCTGTCCGTTCCCAAGGGCGGTATCACCGCACTTCTTGGTGGTAACGGCGCAGGGAAGACGACGACTCTGAAGGCCATTTCCAACCTGCTTCAGGCAGAGCGTGGCGAAGTGACCAAGGGTACAATTGATCACATGGGCGAAAACATCGCCGAGCTGAACCCAGCCGCTTTGGTGAAACGCGGTGTCATTCAGGTGATGGAAGGCCGTCACTGTTTTGAACACCTGACCGTGGAAGAAAACCTTTTGACCGGCGCATACACTCGAACCGATGGCCGCGCCGCGATCGCGAAAGACCTGGAAATGGTCTATGACTATTTCCCCCGTCTGGCCGAACGCCGCAAATCGCAGGCGGGCTATACCTCGGGCGGGGAACAGCAGATGGTTGCCATGGGCCGCGCAATGATGTCGCGCCCGGAAATGATCCTGCTTGATGAACCCTCGATGGGTCTGGCCCCGCAGCTGGTGGAGCAGATTTTCGAGATTGTGAAACGTCTGAATGAAGAGCAGGGCACCACGTTCCTGTTGGCTGAACAGAACACCAACGTGGCGCTGAAATACGCCCACTATGGTTACATTCTGGAAAACGGCCGCATCGTGATGGACGGCCCCGCTGCCGAACTGCGCGAGAATCCGGACGTTAAAGAATTCTATCTGGGTATGTCGGATGAAGGCCGGAAGAGCTTCCGCGACGTGCGCTCGTATCGCCGCCGTAAGCGTTGGCTGGCCTAATACGAACCGCGACCCAACCTATTCATGATTAAACCGCCGATCCTGGTCGGCGAAGACAGAGGTTTTGCTCATGTCCAACTATTTTGATGCGCTCGAAACACGTTCGGAAGATGAACGCGCTGTCGGTTTGGCGACGGCTCTGCCTGCGCAGATTGCCCGCGCCAAGGCATTGTCTGGCTATGCCAATATGCTGGCGGATGTCGATGCTGCTGGTGTGACCTCGGTCGAAGCTCTGGCCGCGCTGCCGGTGTTGCGTAAGTCCGAGATCGGCAAGGCGCAGGCGGCTGACGGCCCCTTGGGTGGCTTCGGCAGTTTGCCGACGCACGAGTTTGCGCATATTTTTCAAAGCCCCGGCCCGATTTATGAACCCGGAGGGGTGAGCCATGACTGGTGGCGTATGGGGCGTTTCCTGAACGCTTGTGGTATCGGCAAGGGCGACATCGTGCAGAACTGCTTTGGCTATCACCTGACGCCCGCTGGCATGATCTTTGAAAACGGCGCGCGCGCTGTTGGTGCGGCTGTTCTGCCTGCCGGCGTCGGCCAAACCGAGCTTCAAGTCCGTGCCGCTGCCGATATCGGCACGACGGCCTATGCAGGCACGCCGGACTATCTGAAGATCATTCTGGATCGTGCCGATGCGGATGGCGTGAAGCTGAAGATCACTAAGGCTGCTGTCGGTGGCGGAGCTCTCTTCCCCAGCTTGCGCCAGGAATACGCCGATCGCGGGATCACCTGCCTGCAAAGCTATGCGACTGCCGATCTGGGCAATGTGGCCTATGAAAGCGACGCGATGGAAGGGATGATTGTGGATGAAGGCGTGATCGTCGAGATCGTGCGTCCCGGCACCGGCGATCCCGTTGCACCCGGCGAGGTGGGCGAAGTTGTCGTGACCACGCTGAACCCCGACTATCCGCTGATCCGTTTCGCTACCGGCGATCTGTCTGCCGTTCTGCCGGGCGTCAGCCCTTGTGGCCGAACCAATATGCGCATCAAAGGCTGGATGGGGCGCGCCGACCAGACGGCCAAGATCAAGGGTATGTTTGTCCGCCCCGAGCAGGTCGCGGATTTCGTTGCCAAACACGCCGAGGTTGCCAAAGCACGCGTCATCGCCACGCGCGAAGGCGAAATGGACGCGATGACCGTTCAGGTCGAGGCCGACGGCGGTGACGCCAACGCCTATGCCGCGTCTGTGGCGGATACGCTGAAGCTGAAGGGCAAGATCGAGCTGGTCGCGCCGGGCAGCCTGCCCAATGACGGCATCGTCATCGACGATCAACGCGTCTACGACTAAGCCCTTCCTGGGGCTTCCTCCCGGATCGGGCTGGGGCAACCCGGCCCTTTCTGTGGTTTAGTGGGGCTTCCTGGCAGGACCACAGACTTCAAACACAAAAAAGCCGCCCAGTGGGCGGCTTTTTCTGTAACGCTGCTGAAGCGATCAGCCCTGACGGGCTTTGAACCGGCGCTGCGTCTTGTTGATCACGTATACGCGGCCTTTACGGCGCACGATGCGGCAATCGCGGTGACGGTTTTTCAGCGAGCGGAGCGAGTTGCGAACTTTCATGGTCCTTCTCCTTCTACGCGGCGCTGCGGTTGCGCCTTGGCTTCAGTTATACCTTCTGACCTTTCGGTCATCTGGCGGTTCATGGTGGGCGATACTGGGATCGAACCAGTGACCCCTTCGATGTCAACGAAGTGCTCTACCGCTGAGCTAATCGCCCGAAAATCTGTGTCGAAACAACCTTTTCAGGTCGATCTAAACGATATGACGCGGGAAAACCCGCGCCGGTTCGCGTTGCTATAAAAGGAGTCGGGGCCACGCGCAAGGGCTTTTGGCAAGAGTTTTTTACTTTATAAAGGGGCCAGGAGGCAAACATGCCCGATCAGACATTTTCGTTGTATCGCCCAAGGTTCCGGGACACGAGCGTCGTTTTCGCGTCGCCCCATAGCGGGTGCCAATATGATGCGGCGTTTTTGAAAGAAACGGTTCTGGATGAGCATGCGATCCGGTCCTCGGAAGATGCCTATGTCGACAGGCTTTATGCCCATGCGACGGAATGCGGAGCCCCGTTTCTGTGTGCCAACACTCCGCGTGCCTATGTTGATCTGAATCGTGGCGCGGATGAGCTGGACCCTGCACTGATTGCAGGATTACGTCGCGCCACGTTGAACCCGCGAATTTCGTCCGGGCTGGGCGTGATCCCCCGAGTCGTTGCCGGAGGACGATCAATCTATCGCGGAAAGATGACTCTAAGCGCGGCGCAAACGCGTCTGAACACCCATTGGCACCCCTATCACAACACGCTTCGGCAATTGATGGATGAAAGCGTGATGCAGCATGGGCAGGCAATCTTGCTGGACTGCCACTCGATGCCGCACGAGGCCTTGGCCACACTGCGTCGCCAAAAGGGTGACGCGCCCGAAGTCGTTCTGGGCGACCGGTTTGGCGCCTCGGCGGGGGCCGAGGTCGTGGACACCATCGAAGCTGCCTTTCAGGACGCCGGTTTCCGCACCGCGCGCAACATGCCTTTTGCCGGGGCCTTCATGGCACAGCACTATGGACGTCCCAAGGCAGGCCGGCATGTGGTGCAGGTCGAGATTGACCGCTCGCTTTACATGGACGAGGCGTCGATCACACCAAGCTATCGCTTTACCGAAATCCAAAACCGTCTGCGGACCGTCATCGCCCAGATCGCCGAGATCGGACGCCGTGACACCGCTTTGGCTGCCGAATAGCCCTTATCGAAGCCCGCGGCCTTTCTTGATTGCATCCTTGCCAAAGCGCTCGCGGATCTTGTCCGTGGCTTTCTCGGCCTGACGCCGCTTTTCAGCGTTTGGGTCCAGCAGATCCTGCGTGATATCCGTCTGGGTCGCCGGGCCGATATGGCTTAGCCCGACGCCGATCAACCGAAATGGCCCCTTGTCCAGAACTGTATCCAAAAGCGCGCGGGCGGTGCGATAAATGCGGTCGGCGGATTGAGTCATGTCGCCCAGATTGCTTTGACGGCTAAGGGCCCGGAAATCGGCGCGTTTCAGTTTCAGGGTCACAACCTGCCCTGCCATATCCCGCGCCTTGGCCCGGTCCGAGACATTCTCGGCCAGTCGCCACAGGTGGCCGTCCAGCAGGTCGGGGTTGGCTGTATCCTCGAAAAACGTGGTTTCGTTCGAGATCGATTTGATCGGCGCATGGGCAGACACGCGCCGTTTGTCCTGCCCGCGCGCAAGATGCCACAGGCGCTCGCCCATGCCGCCGAACCGGGCCACAAGGTCTTCTTTGTCCCAGCGGAGAAGGTCCTCGAACGTATGTACACCCGCCTTGTCGAGCTGCGCCTGACTGACGCCACCCACACCCCAGATCAGGCCGACGGGTTTGTCGCGCAGAAAGTCCATCGTTTCGGCCTTTCCAATCACCGAGAACCCGCGCGGCTTGTCCAGATCGGACGCCACTTTGGCCAGAAACTTGTTGTGGCTCAGGCCGATCGATCCGGTCAGGCCCAGCTCGTCCTCCATCCGATTGACCAGGCGCGCCAGCATCACTGCAGGGGGCGCGCCATGCAGCGCGGCGGTGCCGGTCATGTCCAAAAACGCCTCGTCCAACGACAGGGGTTCAATGGCCGGGGTCAATTCGTCCATCATCGCGCGGATTTGCTTGGAAACGGCGGCATAGTGGCTGCCGCGCGGGCGGATCACCACCGCGTCGGGGCAGAGTTTCAGCGCTTGGAACATCGGCATGGCGGACCTAACGCCGCGAATGCGCGCCACATAGCATGCGGTCGAGACCACGCCCCGCTTGCCGCCGCCAATGATCACCGGCTTGTCCGCCAGATCGGGGTTGTCGCGTTTCTCGACCGAGGCATAGAAAGCATCGCAATCCATATGCGCAATCGACAGATCAAACAGTTCAGGATGCGACAGCACGCGGGGGCTGTTGCAGGACGGGCAACGGCGGCCCGCGTCAAACTGGGTCAGACATTTGCGGCATAAGGACGGCATAGCGTGAAATTAGCGGATGCGGCAGGTGGGGAACAGGCCTAGTCTGCCCCCATGAGCACAGATGATTTCATTGGCGCAAAATTGGTTCTGCTGATTGGCGGACGCCTTGTCACACTTTTGCGGGATGATCGACCGGACATTCCGTTTCCCGATATGTGGGACATGCCCGGCGGAGGGCCCGAGCCGGGCGAAACGCCCGAGGATTGCGTGCTGCGCGAAACGCTCGAGGAGCTTTCTTTGACCGTTTCGCCGGATCAACTGATCTGGAAACAGCGCTTTGAAAGCCCCCATGTTCCGGGCACATTTTCATGGTGGTTCAGTGCCGTTCTGCCCGAAGAGGCGGCGGCGAAGATTCAGTTAGGAGATGAAGGTCAATGCTGGTGTCTGGTAGACCCTGAAGACTGGCTTTCGGACCCACGCTCGATTGACCATTTCAAACCCCGCGTTCAGGCTGGTTTGGCCGCGATTTCGCGTATTAGCAGTTGAAATTTGGGCTTTTTAACCCCATCTATAAACCAATCTAGGACAGTGAAAGGCCATCTTAATGGATGAGATTATTACCGGAATTGGCGGCGGCAACATTGTATTGCTTCTGCTGGCCGCATTTCTGATTATTACCGTTCTTCGGGGCGTAAAGATTGTTCCGCAAAGTGAAAAATACGTGGTCGAGCGTTTCGGCCGTTTGCAGTCGGTCCTTGGGCCGGGCATCAACTTTATCGTGCCGTTTCTGGATCGCGTGCGCCACAAGGTGTCGATCCTTGAGCGTCAGCTGCCGACAGCCAGTCAGGACGCGATCACTTCGGACAACGTGTTGGTGCAGGTCGAGACCTCGGTCTTCTACCGTATCCTTGAGCCGGAAAAGACGGTTTACCGGATCCGTGACGTGGACGCGGCGATTGCGACCACTGTGGCGGGTATCGTACGTGCTGGCATCGGTGAGATGGAACTGGACGAAGTCCAATCCAACCGCCAGCAGCTGATCTCGCAAATCAAGCAGCAGGTGGCAGACGCCGTGGATGACTGGGGCATCGAAGTGACCCGGGCCGAGATTTTGGACGTGAACCTTGATGCCGCCACCCGTGAAGCCATGTTACAGCAGCTGAACGCCGAGCGTGCCCGCCGTGCACAGGTGACCGAAGCCGAAGGCGAACGCCGTGCGGTCGAGCTTCAGGCAGATGCCGAACTGTATGCCGCCGAACAAAGCGCTAAAGCTCGCCGTATCACTGCTGATGCCGAAGCCTATGCAACCGAAGTCGTAGCCAAGGCCATCAAGGAAAACGGTATCGAAGCTGCGCAGTATCAGGTGGCCCTGAAACAGGTCGAAGCGTTGACCGCCGTGGGTGCCGGCGAAGGCAAGCAGACCGTGCTTCTGCCCGCTAATGCGCTGGATGCCTTTGGCGATGCGTTTAACATGCTGAAAGGAAAATCGTGATGCTTTGGTCAGTCTGGTGGGCGTGGATCGGTGGGGCGATCGCGCTTGTGATCCTCGAAATCCTCGCGCCCGGCTATATCTTCCTTGGCTTCGCGATTGGCGCAACGGCGGTTGGCGTGTTGCTGGCCTTGGGCGCCAGCCTCAGCCTGCCCATCCTGCTAGTGATCTTTGGCGCTGTGTCGCTGGCGTCTTGGCTGGTTCTGCGCATGGCCTTCGGGGTGCGCAAGGGACAGACTAAGACTTGGGATACTGACATCAACGAGATGTAAGGCGCGCCCCCTGTTAGAACGAAAACACCCCGCTCGGATCCGAGCGGGGTGTTTTGTTTTCAGACCTTGGCCAGCTCGGCCAAAACTGCTTTGGCTGCGGCACGCGGATCCTCGGCGTTTCGAATTGGGCGGCCCACCACGATGTGATCGGCCCCGTCTTTAATGGCCTGCGCGGGGGTGGCGACGCGTTTCTGGTCGCCTAGAGCGGCCCCTGCCGGACGCACGCCGGGGGTGACTATCAGCTTGCCCTCCGCTTCGGGCAGGGCGCGGATCAGGGCAGCCTCTTGCGGTGAGGCAATGACGCCATCCGCCCCGGCCTCCATCGCACGGGCCGCGCGTTCCAGAACTAGATCCTGCACGTCTCCGGGCTTGATCAGACCCGCATCCAAATCCGAGCGATCCAGCGAGGTCAGGATAGTCACGGCCAAGATCTTCATGTCCTTGCCGCCTTTGCCTTCGGCGGCAGCGCGCACCACATGCGGGTCGCCGTGGACGGTCAGGAAATCCAGATCGAACTGGGCTAAACCTCGCACTGCGGCCTCGACCGTGTTGCCGATGTCAAAAAGCTTCATGTCCAGAAAGATCTTCTTGCCGAACTCGCCCTTCAGTTCGTTTGCCAAGGCTAGTCCGCCACCGGTCAGCATCCCCAGCCCGATTTTGTAGAAATCCACCGCATCGCCGAGCGTTTCGGCTAGTTTCAACCCTTCCAGCGCGTTGGGCACATCGAGGGCTACAATCAAACGATCATCGGTCATGTCTGGGGTCTCCGTTCCGGTTCGCGAGTTCCTACGCTGATGCGGCGAAAAACGCAAATCTGTCGCGCTTGATTGCCTTGAATATCCCCCCGAAAACCCCAAATTAATCCCAAGGCCCAATAAGATGTGCTGCAATGGCGGGCATCTGAAACGCAGGGCGCTTGAAAAGGAGAGAGACATGGATTTGTCGAAGTTCACTGAACGGTCGCGCGGCTTCATTCAGGCTGCACAGACCATCGCCATGCGCGAAAACCACCAAAGACTGGTTCCCGAACATTTGCTGAAAGCCCTCATGGATGATGAGGAAGGCATGAGCGCCAACCTGATCCGCAAGGCAGGTGGGTCGCCCGAAAACGTGCGCGCTGCGGTCGATGCTGCCATCGGAAAGCTGTCCAAAGTGACGGGCGATGGCGCTCAGGTCTATATGGACAATAAAACGGCCAGCGTGATCGACGAGGCGCAGAAATTGGCCAAGAAAGCTGGTGATAGCTTTGTACCGGTTGAACGGCTGCTGACGGCGTTGGCCGTGGTGAAATCTGGCGCACGTGATGCGTTGGATGCGGGTGCCGTGGACGCCATGAAGATGAATGCCGCGATCAATCAGATCCGTCAGGGGCGCACGGCGGATAGTGCCAGCGCCGAGGATAGCTATGAAGCGCTGTCGAAATATGCGCATGACCTGACCGAAGCCGCTGCCGAGGGTAAGATCGACCCGATTATTGGCCGTGATGAAGAAATTCGACGCGCGATGCAGGTCCTTTCACGCCGCACCAAAAACAACCCTGTTCTGATCGGTGAGCCCGGCGTCGGTAAAACCGCGATTGCCGAGGGCTTGGCCCTGCGCATCATCAATGGTGATGTGCCCGAAAGCCTGCGCAACAAAAAGCTTATGGCGCTGGATATGGGTGCCTTGATCGCCGGTGCGAAATACCGTGGTGAGTTCGAGGAGCGTCTGAAAGCCGTTCTGAACGAAGTCACTGACGCCGCTGGCGAAATCATTCTGTTCATTGACGAGATGCATACCCTTGTTGGTGCGGGCAAGTCGGATGGCGCGATGGACGCCGCCAACCTAATCAAACCTGCGCTTGCGCGGGGTGAGCTTCATTGTGTGGGTGCCACCACGCTGGATGAGTACCGAAAATATGTCGAGAAAGACGCGGCTTTGGCTCGTCGCTTCCAGCCAGTGATGGTCGAGGAACCGACGGTCGAGGACACGATTTCAATCCTGCGGGGTATCAAAGAAAAGTACGAGCTGCACCACGGTGTGCGGATCTCGGACAGTGCCTTGGTGGCCGCGTCGACGCTGTCGCACCGCTATATCACTGACCGTTTTCTGCCGGATAAGGCCATCGACCTTGTGGACGAAGCCGCCAGCCGTCTTCGGATGGAAGTGGACTCGAAACCGGAAGAGCTGGACGCTCTGGACCGCCAGATCCTGCAAATGCAGATCGAGGCCGAAGCGTTGCGCGTCGAGGACGATAAGGCGTCGAAAGACCGGCTTGAAAAGCTCGAGGCCGAGCTGTCGGACCTGAACGAGAAATCGGCCAGTCTGACCGCCAAGTGGCAGTCTGAACGCGACAAGCTGGAAGGTGCACGCGAGTTGAAGGAACAGCTGGACCGCGCCCGTGCCGAACTTGATGTCGCCAAGCGCGAGGGCAATCTGGCCAAGGCCGGCGAGCTGTCCTACGGCGTCATTCCGGGGCTTGAAAAGAAGCTGGAAGACGCCGAAAGCGCCGAGGCCGAGATGATGGTCGAGGAAGCCGTGCGCCCCGAACAGATCGCGTCTGTGGTTGAACGCTGGACGGGTATTCCGACCTCGAAAATGTTGGAAGGTGAACGCGAGAAGCTTTTGCGCATGGAAGAAGAGCTTGGCCGTCGTGTGATCGGGCAGGACTCCGCTGTGACCGCGTTGTCCAACGCGGTGCGCCGTGCGCGGGCTGGTTTGAATGATGAAAACCGCCCCTTGGGATCGTTCTTGTTCCTTGGGCCGACTGGCGTGGGTAAGACCGAGCTGACCAAGGCCGTGGCTGAGTATCTGTTTGACGACGACAGCGCGATGGTGCGCATCGATATGTCCGAGTTCATGGAAAAACACGCGGTCGCCCGTCTGATCGGCGCGCCTCCGGGCTATGTTGGCTATGACGAAGGTGGTGTGCTGACCGAAGCCGTGCGGCGTCGGCCCTATCAGGTCGTGCTGTTTGACGAGGTCGAGAAAGCGCACCCGGATGTGTTCAACGTGCTATTGCAGGTTCTGGACGATGGTGTCCTGACCGACGGACAGGGCCGGACTGTGGACTTCAAGCAGACACTGATCATCCTGACGTCGAACCTTGGCGCGCAGGCGCTAAGCCAGCTGCCGGATGGCGCCGATGCAGGGGACGCCAAGCGCGACGTGATGGACGCGGTGCGGGCCCATTTCCGCCCCGAGTTCCTGAACCGTCTGGACGAGACCATCATCTTCGACCGCCTGTCCCGCGAAGACATGGACGGCATCGTCGAGATCCAACTGGGCCGCCTGACCAAACGTCTGGGCCGTCGCAACATCGCGCTGGATCTGGATGAGGCCGCGATGAAGTGGCTGGCGGACGAGGGCTATGACCCTGTCTTCGGTGCACGTCCGTTGAAACGCGTGATCCAGCGGGCCTTGCAGAACCAGTTGGCCGAGATGCTGCTGGCTGGCGATGTTATGGACGGCGACACCATCACCGTCAGCGCCGGTGCCGACGGGCTATTGGTCGGGGATCGGGTGTCCAGCTCGAACCGGCAACCGCCAGAGGATGCGGTGGTGCATTAACCTAAAAGCAGAAAGAGCCCGTCTTCTTGGCGGGCTTTTTTGGGGCTGCTTTGTGTCCATGTTGAATGATGCTGCATTGGTTTCCAATGCCCGGTTTTGGACCAATCCAGGTTAAACAATTTTGGCCCAACTAATGGTCACGACTAGCGGATTATCTTGCGAGCAAGTATCACCACAAGAAGTGACATACTGACTGCTCCTGCGAACGCTTCTAGAGTGCTCAGGACCCTTAGAATGGGTCTGTCCGCGCTATAGGTCACATCACCGAAACCTAACGTAGTGAAGGTTGTAAAAGAGTAGTAGATTGCCTCTCTGAAGGTATCTTCGACCCTATTAGGGCCGGTGGGTACTCCTACAGAGCAATAGAAAAGGGCGAAAAGTAGTGGAATGAGAAAGCTTACAAAAACGACCCGTGCGGGGTTCGTTGAGTACTCTGAATAATAGTCCCTAGCTAAACTGCCAAACCAAGCGCTAAAGTTCTTGATACTCTTTACTCGGAGCAACTCAGGCCAAAGAAGCGCTTTTCTCTTGGCACGTTGCTCCGATACTAGAAACGCGTCCATGGCTTCCCATATCTCGGCGTTTTCATAAGCAATGCGTATGGGACGCAAAATGTCAGGAACGTGGTCTTCGGGCAGTGTGCGTCCAGCCCATTCTGTTCTAGGGTGTTGGCTAAACTTAGTTTTGTGGTTCACGGTGATATTTCTAAGCGTAGCTCCCTCAAAATAGGCGCCTTCCAAGTTCGAGCCACTTAGGTCGCAATCACCGATAAATCCTTTGAACAAACACACTCTTTTCAAATCACATTCGAGGAAGCTTGCGTTGAAGCCGCCAGACATCGCAAGTACTGCGTCTGTAAGATTGCACTTTTCAAATGTCGCATATGAGAAATCCGACATCTCCAAGTTCGCTTGTTTTAGATTGCAATTGAAGAACCTCGCATAGGAAAGCGCTTTTTTGGGGAAACTATTCGAGCCTTCAAAATCTTCATTGTATATGTGTATACCGCGCAGGTCATCGTGAGTAAGGACCCAGAAAGCACCCTTCTTCATCTCGCTCGGCGGGTATATCGGGTGTCCATAAGGATCAAAGTTGTCTTCGTGATCCAGCACATAGGAATCAAGAATTGATCTGATTTCTACAGATGACTTCAGCCCTTCAATAATCTCTAACCGAATTTTTTCACCTACGGTTGTCTCCCAGCGATTCTTGAGAAATCTCTGGGTTGCCATATCGAATTTGAAGCCGTCTTTCTCCAGAACTGTCATAAAATTTAGCCCCACTGTTCAGCCACTACTAAGAACTTTGCTGCGCATGCACCTGACAATTGGCCCTCCCTCCTTCAAGGATCAAGAGGCATCTGTCGCGCTTTAAGATTTGAGCATCGAGAGCCTTTGCTTTCATTCTCTTAAAGTGTCGCCGAGCCGGTCTTCATGTAGGTGGTTAGACGATAGCGGATACGGAATTGAAAGAAGCTAGCGGCAACTAAGTCCCGCAAATCAGTCATCGACGCATGACGTGCCCCACCTCACTGTAACTATACCCTATATGTCGTCCAACATCTGCCCCCAACAAAACACGCCCGCCGATTCTCACCGGCGAGCGCTTGCTTTGTGAGTGGTGGGCGGTGGATTAGGCGTCGTTGGGGATCAGGCCTGCTTCTTGAGCAGCGGCCAGTTCGTCTGCGTCCAGTGCGCCGTCATCGTTGGCATCTGCGGTCGAGAATGCCTCGGGGGTGACGTCCGGGTACATGGCAATGGTTTCATCAATCGTCACCATGCCGTCGCCGTCTGCGTCAAGCCCTTCAGCGAAGGCGGTGGTGGCTGCGGTCAGAACGATGGCGCTGGTCAGAGTTGCGAGTTTCATATTTAGCTCCGTAAGTTTTGAGTAATTCGTTGTGCGTCCGATTGAACGCAGCGGCAGAGAAACACGCTGGTTGGGGGCGTGCAGGGCCAATCGCAGGAATGGGTAGAAATCAGCAGAGCGTTGCGAATTCTGCGTCTACCCATAGGCGAAGAATGGGTCATGCAAGGGCGTCGGGTCGAAGAAGGCGAAGCTTCACCGACCTTAAAACCGCATTTCGGCGGGGCTTTGCTTAGAAAATGCGGCGTGCCCATCTCGGCGGATTTCACCGGGGGCCGAATCCCCCGCACATAAAAGTCAGTAACTGTGTCTTTCCCTCGCGCGCAGCCACGCTACACTCGCCCCTGAAACGGAGGGAACGGTATGCAGTCGATGTTCTGGGCAATCGAGCTTTTGGCTCAGGTGTTGATCTTTGCTGTGGGGGTGGTCTTCGTGCTGATTGCGATACTTTATATAATAGATCGCTTTCAGACCCGCGACGCGGTGCGGCGCAACTATCCTGTGATTGGCCGCTTTCGGTCGCTGTTCTCGAACTTAGGGGAGTTCTTCCGACAGTATTTCTTTGCGATGGACCGGGAAGAGCTGCCGTTCAACAGGGCGCAGCGCCATTGGGTTGAACATACGGCGGCGGGGCGCGGGAATACTTTGGCTTTCGGGTCGACGCGGAACCTGAACGTTGTGGGGACGCCGATTTTTGTGAACGCGGCTTTCCCCCCTTTGGGCGGGCAATATGCACATACGGCTCCGATGATCATCGGTCCGCATGCACGGGAGCCATATCAGGCCAAATCAATCTTTAACCTGTCAGGTATGAGCTATGGTGCCTTGTCCCGCCCGGCGGTCGAGGCGCTGTCGATCGGAACGGCCGAAGCAGGTGTCTGGATGAATACCGGGGAAGGGGGCTTGTCACCCTATCACCTGAAAGGCGGTGGAGACGTCGTGTTCCAGATTGGCACTGCGAAATACGGGGTGCGCGATCATGATGGCAACCTTTCGGACGATAAACTGCGCGAGGCCGCGGCCCATCCAGAAGTGAAGATGTTCGAGTTGAAGCTGGCGCAGGGGGCGAAGCCGGGGAAGGGGGGCATCCTGCCCGCTGAAAAAGTCTCGGATGAAATTGCCAAGATCCGGGGCATCCGCGTGGGCGAGGCTTCGATTTCTCCAAACCGCCACATCGAGATCGACGACTGGGATGACCTGTTGGATGTGCTGGCACATATAAGAGAGGTCACCGGAAAACCCGTTGGGTTCAAAACCGTTGTTGGCGCGATTGAGCCGTTCGAAGAACTGTTCGACCGGATTGATGCCCGTGGGCCGGATGCCGCCCCTGATTTTATCACCATTGATGGCGGCGAAGGTGGCACCGGGGCCGCCCCCATGCCCTTGATGGATCTGGTCGGCATGCCGATCCGCGAGGCGTTGCCCCTGATCGTTGATTTGCGAGACCGGCATGGCTTGCATGATCGCATTCGGATCATCGCATCCGGCAAACTGGTGAACCCCGGCGATGTGGCTTGGGCCATTTGTGCAGGCGCGGATTTCGTGGTCTCGGCGCGGGGCTTCATGTTCTCGCTTGGTTGCATTCAGGCATTGAAGTGCAACAAGAACACCTGCCCAACCGGTATCACCACCCACGATCCCCGTTTCCAGAAAGGCCTGGTGCCCGAAGACAAATGCGTGAAGGTCGCGCGTTACGCCAAGGGTATCGTGAAAGAGGTCGAAACCATCGCGCATTCTGTGGGCGTAGATGAACCCCGCCAGATGCGCCGCCGCCACGTGCGGTTGGTTCAAGACAGCGGGCGGTCTATCCCGATGAACGAGATCTACCCAACCATCCAGCCTTCAGCAGACTGAAATGTTACAATCCTCTGGCGCGGACGTGAGCCATTGTGCTTTGGCTTTGCGCGCTTGGCGACTTAGATCAGAATAAGATCAAAAGACGAGGTGCCCGTGATGGCCTATAAGAATGTGCTGAAATACTCGGACGTGACGCCCAAGGCGGACTATATGAACCGCCGCCAGCTGATGGGCGGCGCTGCCGGGCTGTTTGCAGGTATGGCCATGGGGCCGGCGCTGGGGGCGTCGCAATACTCGACCGATGCGCAACCTAATACGTTCGAGGAGATCTCGAGCTACAATAACTTCTATGAGTTTGGCACAGGCAAGGAAGATCCCGCTCGTCATGCGCATCAGCTTACCATCGACCCGTGGTCGGTGCAGATCGACGGGATGGTTGATAAGCCGGGCAGCTATGGGCTTGAGGATATTCTGAAGAAGGTTAGCCAAGAGGAGCGCATCTATCGTTTCCGCTGTGTTGAGGCTTGGTCGATGGTCATCCCGTGGTACGGGTTCGAGCTGAACCAACTTCTGGACATGGCGGGCGTGCAGTCGGGTGCCAAGTATGTGGCGTTCGAGACGCTGGTGCGGGAAGACGAAATGCCCGGCATCCGCACCGTGAATGTCGATTGGCCCTATCGCGAGGGTTTGCGTCTGGATGAAGCAATGCATCCGCTGACCATCATGGCCACAGGCATCTATGACAAACCCATGCCGAAACAGAATGGCGCGCCGCTGCGTCTGGTGGTGCCGTGGAAATATGGCTTCAAGTCGATCAAGTCGATTGTCCGTGTGACGCTGACAGATAAGCAGCCGCTGACCACGTGGAATATGCTTCAGCCAAGCGAATACGGCTTCTATTCAAATGTGAACCCAGAAGTCAGCCACCCGCGTTGGTCTCAGGCAACGGAACGCACCATTGGCGGCGGGTTGTTTGCAAAGCGCAAAGAAACGCTGATGTTTAACGGCTATGAAGAAGAGGTCGCTGGTATGTATGCCGGTATGGACTTGGCGAAGAACTATTGATGGCGATTGCGGACCATATAAACACCGCAGCTCGTAAGCTGCCGGTTTGGGTGGTTTATGCGGCGGGACTGCTTTGGCCGGTCTGGCTGTTCTATCAGGCGGCCACCGGAGCGATGGGGGTCGACCCCGTGAAAGCGCTGGAGCACGAGCTGGGCGAATTGGGATTGCAGGCTCTTATCGTTGGGTTGGCCATTACGCCGCTGCGGGCGGTGGTGGGTGTTAACCTGATCCGGTTCCGCCGTGCTATTGGCATTCTGACCTTCTATTTCGTGTCAGCGCATCTTCTGGTCTGGCTGGTGCTGGATGTGCAGATCCTGTCCGAGATTTGGAAGGACATTCTGAAGCGTCCTTACATTACGGTTGGTATGGCTGCGTTCGTACTGATGACGCCCTTGGCGATCACGTCGAACAACTGGTCCGTCCGTAAACTGGGCCCGCGGTGGCGCAAGCTGCACAAGTTGGTCTATCCGACCGCAGCGCTGGGCGGCATTCACTATATAATGGTGGGCAAGACGTGGGAGGTTGAATCACTCCTCTATATGGCGGTGATTTTGGCTTTGCTGGGCTGGAGGGTCTACGACTCGCGGAAAAGACAGCGTGCTCGGGCGATTCATCAGGGGAAATCAGCGAATCCGGCCTAGATTCTGCCCGAAGTTCGAAAGCGACTCGGAAAAACACCCGGCGATTCATATGAATCGCCGGGTGTTTTCGTTGAATCGGGGTGATTTGGCCTGCGAGTCTGTGGATAACTCTGGCTTGGCAAGGGGATACACATGATGGGCGCAAACATTATTGCGCAAAACCTCCGGTCTTCTTGTCATAGATTGCTGCAACCTACCGTTTTTAAAGAAAAAACTGGGATACGCGAAAAAAATGCGCATTTTCTAAAAAAAGCGCTTGCGGGTATCGTTCGGTGGGACTAGAACCCACTTCACCGGCGGCGCTGAGGCGCACAACGGGACGCCAGACGGCGCGGACGACAGGGTCGCAA
>NZ_JBSWYR010000003.1:0-539922 GCF_056161205.1 Aliiroseovarius sp. ABM4_368
GGCGTCGATCGGGGCTGGGTCCACTACGACCGTCGCTGTGGCCGTATCACAGTTCGTCCCGTTCAAGTTCTCACAGATCGTATAGGGATAGCTGTAAGTGCCTGCCGTCGTACCGGGGGCAACCGTGATGGTCCCGTCCGCATTCATGGTGATCGAGCCGTCAGTTGGGCTGGGCGCTGTGCCAGGCGTCAACGTGATGTCTGCTGGATCAACCGGCAAACCTGCCAGCGTATCATTGTCCAGAACTGATGCGGTATCCCCACCCGCAAACCCGTTTACAGCTGCCAGCGTGTCATTGACAGCGTCAATAACCGGAATGTTCACGCTCAGATTTGTCGTCGTTTGGTTGTTGGCAGCTGTGCCAACATCAATACCATTGCGGTCGTTGATTGCGCCGGTTTGGCCGGTGAACGTAATCGATGTCTCGGGGCTGCTGACAGGCAGAAGATAATCAAATGTACATACAATTTGGTTCGATCCCCCTGAAGCCGAAACATCAGCAGGCGTGGTTGGAGAGCAAGACAGCGACGAAATAGTACCTGCTGAAGCAGAAGGAGCACAGCTTGCATCATATGCAAAGTTCGGACCGGTGTTGCTACAGATCAACGTCAGGCCGGTATGGGTTGTGCCTTTGTCGATCGCTGCAGGGAACGAAGTAAATGATGGCGTCATGTCCGACGTTTCACCCGAAACGCCAAGGAACCAGCCTTCGGCGCTGATGCTGTTCCAGACAACTGCGTCTGGGCTTGCCATATAGACACGGAAATACACACGGGTGATGGCATCCCCGATAATTCTGACCGAACCACATGCCGCACCGCTGGCCCCTGCACTACAGCTTGTGCCCGAGGTACCGCCATTTGAAGGCGTTGACGCATTGATCGAGCCGCCCGAAACGGTCAAATTACCATTGGTAGACAGAAGCGCGACTCCGGTCGCGCCGATGGAGGAGCCAGAAACAAAATCCAATTCAGCTGAAAAGTTTTTGCCGCCGCCGATACCGCCCAGCCCCGCGACGTGAACAACAACGTTGGAAACTGGGGTGTTAAAATCCAGTTGCAGATCCGCGAAGTAATTTCGTCCAGAGGAGGGGGCTCCGCCCAAAAGCAATCCGTTGGTTTGAGCTTCAAGCAAGAAAGCATGGTTGATCGACGCATTTATACCGGTGCCGGGGGTCACAGTAGAAAGGGATGTAAAATGGCTGTTCTGTGCACCACCAAAGAAGTTCATGGGTGCCACATGAGGGTCGCCCGGGAAAGTGCCACCGATCATCAGGCCGTTTGAGGCAAAGTTCGCCGAATTTGCATATTGTTGGTTCAGAACACGCAGGGTCGCCGTTGGCGTTAGCGCAGATATAGACGCCGACGTATTTCCGGATGGGTTGTTCGGGTTATTAAGTAGATTAATTGTCACTGGGCCTTGGGTTGGAGACGCAGGGGCTGTTCCGCCACCCCCTGCGAACATCTCGGTTGCAGACTGTGCGAAAGCCGCGCTACCAGAAACCAGAACAATCAAGATCATAACCTTGATGGTCAGAAAAAACTTACCCATTTTTGCCACTGCCCCAAACACATTAAGATTACGTTACGTGAACATTATTCACTCACTCGCTGACAAGTGAATGTTTGCGGCGAAATTAAGACAATTTAAGGGAGAACTGTTACATTACCAGCACTTGCTACTTATGGTTGCATTTTCATCGCATCATTTCTCGACCTATAAGCGTTCAGCCGAAAACAAACGGATCGTGGGATCTCTCGCTTGGTAAAATGCCTGCGACCTCGATTCGCATACGCGCTCGGGGGACGCGCTGTTACGAACTTAACAAGAATAGTTTCTTGCCAGTGCCGAGCAAGTGACTGCCTGTTTTCTCGGCTCCCAAGTCATTGAAAGAAAGTGCGCTTTGCCGGAACCTGTTCATGAAGCACCTCTGACACGTAAGCTCTCTTTATGTCGATAAAGGTAGTATAGCCGGATTGGGGCTGTCGACTGGGAAGCTCAATCTGAAAATACAGCAGTCGGGGTTAGTTGCTCGAAGCAGGTTTCGACAAGTGGGCAATGATCGTCTGTCTGCCAGTTTTGTCATTTTATGCTCAGATCGGAAAGGTTACAGCTCACCTATGGCAAACCGAAAAAGGACCGCAGTTTTTCGCACCGGCCGGCAAGTTCGTTAGCCGTGTGGTGATAACGGCCAGAATGTCTAACAACAGTTGGTTCTAGAAATGTGGAAGGACGCCGCGCATGGCACGAAGGTCCACTGTCAGAAAACGAGCAAAGCTTTGCAAAGCTGACAGTATGTGCAAACCTGACCTTCGCGTTTACAACGATGAACTACGATTCCTATTCGAATTGCTGTGCAACCGCATCAACTGCGAAATAAGGATATCCGAAATTTCAAACTCCAGCATCTTGTCACGTGCAGACGCAAACACCATTTCAAGCCCCTATTAAAAATTTAGGCACAAAATATATGGCATCATACAGTGGTTTTCTACGCAAAGCGCCCAGCGCGCGGTTAAAGAACTTTCTTGAGACAAAGGGCGTCGAAGTGCCCAAGGGGTTCGACTGGAATAGCGCTGGGCGAAGCAAAGCATTTGTCGCTGATCTCAACGAGGTGATCGATGATTTGCCCGACCGCCAGCAAGATCGCCTTAAGGCCGAACTGGATCATTTGGCCAGCCTCACCAATGACGCGGTGATGGTGAGCGCGGAACAAGTTTGCCCGACAATGGGAATTGATCTGGAAGGCTTCGAGGGCGTGCAAGATGTGCTGTTGAAGCTTGCGGTGGATCACCCCCAAGCCTTTGAACGGGTGGCTGTGCAGGCCTCGCTGAACCGCCGGACGGGTGGCAGGAACTGGTCTGCATTCCAGTTTGACGACGATGGAACGGCTTGGGCCTTGGAAAATGAAGATGCGCGCGCGGCATTCGTGGGTGAGGCAATTGAAATATTAAAGCTGCCAGCCCATCGCAAGCGCGAGGCGGATTGGTATCAGGCCGTGCGTGTTCACCCCATTACGGGCGAGGAAACCGAGATTGTTCAGGCCACGATCTATGTGGAAGACCGAGCAGAAAGTGAACTAACCTTTGGCGCGTCGGATAGCTTGCAACGTCAAGTGTTTCAGCGGGTCTTAGAGGTAGGCATCGCCTGCAACCCAGCCGAACGCATTGTCGAGATATGCGCCGCTGGTGGAAAGAAAGTCCGCGATGAATACGCCCAAGCCTTCTCTAAGCACTTCGCGCCTCATTCGGAACCACCTGTAGAAGCGCCCCGCCGCGAGGTGTCGCTGGATACGTTGCGATCTGATCCAGACTTTGCAGTTGAACCGGCGGATGGCGTGGAGGAAGTCGAGGTGTCGTCGCTGGACTTTTTCTCAACTGGTGGCGGCTTCGCCCGATTTGAAAAACGCGGTGATGGCGAAACGATCTATCAGTTTCTTGATCGGCGGTTTGGCGGGATTTCACCGACCAAGGCAGGCGGTTGGACGATTGTCGCTGCAACGTTGCGCATCCGAATGGCCCCGCAGGATGGGAAGCGCCGCAAAACGCTCACTGTGACTTTGCGTTCTCCCAACACCACGACGATCCCGAACAAAACCGATACCGACTATCAAAAGGCTCTGAACCTCTTGGAGAAGTGGAAACTTATCGCCCCCACCACGCACGACGTAGATGTGATCGAGGTGGATTGATTGAACGCCGTATCACTGCTTTGCGAGATCATCTCACAGAATGGGAAAGTCGCCGCGCAAACCTTTCGCGAGGATGAGCGCTACGGCGCTTTGCTGGACGCTGGTCTGCTTAAACGCGATGGTTTGGTACAATCGCTCCTTTGCGAGAACTGTGAAACGCCCCACGACGCCGCGATTGAATACGAGGCGGGATCCTATGGCTACTATTGCCCCGACCTTGGATTTGTATCGCTTGAACGTGCTGAACTTGTCGCAATGCGCCCTAACCTTGAAGCCCTGCTGGATCAAATGGGCGTTGCTCTTGGGTGTGATCCACGAAGCGCGCAACAACTTGGCCCACAAACGTGGCGCGCCGGATTAGTGGATACACTCGGTGGACGGGCGGTAGTCTATCTACACCCACGCCTTCTGGGCAGTGATGATCTGGACGCACTTGAAAGCGCCTTGCGAGCTGAAATTCGGCACGACTTCACACTCATTCTTACGGCTTTCGGAACGTTACCGTATCGCAGTGCCACGGTAATGAAACTGCCCCAAATTCTAGACTTGAAAGCAGACGCGGCATATTTGACCGCGCGGGCGAGCGTGGACCAAGCGGTAGGCACACCGTTAAGACGCACCGGAGGGCGACCGAACCTTCATGGCCAGCGCATACAATCGATGCTTTCTGAGCGTGCCCGGAGCGGACGAGCCAAAGAAGGGCGGAACGAGGAGGCAAAAGCGGTTCTCGCGGCCTATGTCGCGCAATATCCGCATGATTCAGCGCCCAAACTGCCCACTGTAAAAGGTTATGTCACAAAGTTTCGGAATGGATGCAAACTGGATGAAAACTGACACTCTGTTTTGATCCAACCAGCGTCCGGCACGGTTCACACATCTTCTAACGATGGAGTATGAACCATGGCAGACTTGCACGAAACACCCCTGAAACACGCCCCTATTGCAGTTTCTCCTGACGAGGCCGCGCGACTTGCTGGCATCGGGCGCACAACGCTTTACGCGGCGCTGGCCAAGGGCGACTTGCCCAGCATTAAGATTGGTACGCGGCGGCTTGTCCGGGTGGACGCAATCCGCGAATGGCTGGCAAAGCACGAGGCCTGAGAACCGATGCCAAAGCTAGCCAAACTAAGCGGTATCAAACGCTTGCATTCCTATACAATTTTACAGGCGGCGGGTGTCACCGGCGTCTCTGAGCGCACCATTCGCGCTTGGATCAAACAAGGCTTGGCCGCCATGACCGATGAGAGGCCAACTTTGGTGCGCGGTGATGCACTCATCACCTTTATCAAAAGCCAGAGGAAGGCGCGAAAGTCTCCATTGTCGCTGGATGAGTTTTACTGCCTGAAGTGCCGAGAGGCCCGAAAACCAGCGGGAGGGCTTGTAGATTGCGAGACCAACGGAACACGCGCCAAGCTTACAGCAATATGTGAAACCTGTGGCACGATCATGCACAGACCCATCGCGTACAACTGCCTGTCTGACGTCTCAAACACCTACGATGTGACGATGGTTAGCAAGCCGGTTCACATAAGCGCAGCTGATCACAAAACAAGCACCCAGAATCGACACTAAAGAGGCGGACAGATGCCCCCCTATTTTTCCACTTATAGCCCATGGCGATTGTCGGGGTTTTTGACAGGCAAGAATTGAGCAAACTGGAGGCTCGAATGACCAAGCAAATCAACGAAAAAAATGAACGGATCAAACGCGATTTTCTGATCTTTCGAAAGCTCTCACAGCAAGTGTCGGAGAAGACCTTAGATCGCGAGGTCGCCCATCTTGAACGCTTTGACGTGTGGAACAATCGTAAAGATTTTGCCAAGTTCCACATTGATTGGGCGGTCGGGTTTCGGGAACATCTGGATCACGCCAAAAGCGCGACGGGGAAACCGCTGGCCAAATCCACAACCCGCGCAATCATGTCCACGATGCGGGAGTTCACCTTATGGCTTTCACAGCAAGAGGGTTTTCGGCGCAGGATCAAGGCCGTCGATGCCAGCTACTTCCAGCTTTCCCGGCGAGATGAGGCCGAAGCCCGCGCAGCGCCCGAGCGCCCTGCACCAAGCCTTCATCAAGCCAAACGAGCCTTGGACAGCATGCCCGGTGAAACGCCGCGCCAAATGCGCGATAAGGCGATTTTCGCGCTTCTGTGCCTTACCGGCATTCGGGTTGAAGCGCTTACCTCGCTCAAGATCAAGCATGTTGACTTAGCAGAAAAATCGGTGACCCAAAATCCGCGCGAGGTGGCCACTAAGTTCGGCAAACGGATCGACACCTTTTTCGCCAAAGACTTGAGCGAGGCCGAGGCACCTTTGCGCCACTGGATGACCTATCTCGATGAAGTGACGCTCTACGGTCCAGACGATCCACTGTTTCCAGCCACCGCACTGACAGCGCAAACCAATGAAGGTTTCAAAGCCTGTGGCTTCACCCGCGCCCATTGGAAGACCACTGAACCCGTGCGCAGGGTCGTTAACACAGCCTTCGAGGCTGTAGGCTTGCCTGCCTATGGCCCACACTCATTCCGTCATATGCTGGCCCGTCATGCTGCGAAAAACAGTAAAACAGTGGCCGAGTTCATCGCCAACGCCCAGAACCTCGGCCACACTGACCCACTCACCACGCTACGAAGCTACGGACAAATCAGCCGAGATGACCAAAGGCGACTGATTACAGGCGAAAGCGAATGAGGAATGCGGCGGATTTTTCCAAACCAAACACGCGTAAAGTGTGGGAACATATGTGGGAACGATGCACACAACGCGCCACATTTTCTTTATATTTCAATATGATAAGGGCGCGCGATGGCGGAGGAGGTGGGATTCGAACCCACGGTAGACTTTCACCTACGTCGGTTTTCAAGACCGGTGCATTCAACCACTCTGCCACTCCTCCGACAAAGTGACGCTTACCGCCCTATGAGCGATTCTGAAAGTGCAGAAATCACGCGGGAAGGTGCTCATGTGGCAACGAAGGGATTGCCGGTCTTTTCTCGCGCGATTGTTGTGTTTAGACTGCGGGCAATATCGGGGGGCACCCCGACCGAGCAGTGTGGATCAAAAGATCCAAAGTAAAAGATACTAGGGGCGTGATATGTCGATAAAGACCACCTTTAAAGTGGCCATGGCACTGGGAGGTGCCTTCCTTGTTGCCGCGTGCGACGACACCAACCTTCCCGGCTTTATGAAGAACGCCAAAGATGGCAGCGAAAGCGCCCGCGCGTCCGCCCAGCAGGGTAAGGCGAAAGAACGTGACGTGGAAGCTCCCGATATTTTTCAGGCCAACGAAAAGGGTCTGTGGGATGGCCGCCCCAGTCTGGGTGGTGTTTGGGTCGCGCATCCAAGCGCGACAGACCCGGAACGCGTGATCATTCGCAACAAAGAGAACGGGAAATTTGTGGTCGGTGCGCTGTTCCGCCGTGAACGGGAAATTCCCGGCCCGCGTTTGCAGGTCTCGTCCGACGCGGCGCAAGAGCTGGGCCTGCTGGCCGGTGCGCCCGCAGAATTGACGGTGACGGCCCTGCGCAAGGAAAAGGTGCCCGAGACGCCCCCGCCCTCAGAAGAACCTGTTTTGGACAACCCCGAAGAGATCTCGCAGACCTCGCTTGATGATCCGATCGCGGCGGCTGAAGCGGCGTTGGATCGCACCGAAAAAACGACGCGGCGTGTTGGGGCGAAATCAACGCCAAAGCCTGCACCGAAGCCCGCCGCCAAAGCTGCTGCGGCTGCCAAGCCCGAGGCAGCGCCTAAACCCGCCGCCCCTGCGCCATCGGGCAACCTGTCAAAGCCCTTTATCCAGATCGGCATCTTCTCGGTCGAGCAGAACGCCAAAAACACTGCCGAAAGCCTGCGTGGGGTTGGGGTCATCCCAACGATCAAGCAGGGCAACTCGAACGGCAAGACGTTTTGGCGCGTTCTGGCTGGACCGGCGTCGTCTAGATCGGAGCGTGCTGATCTCTTGAAAAAAGTCGAGCGGCTTGGCTTTGCCGACGCCTATTTCGTGACCAACTAAATCCGGGTGCCCGATATCGTGGAGCCACGCCCAGACAGACCAACCAAAGGACACCACCTGACCATGTTTCGTCGCCTGTTTCTAAGCATCTCGGCCCTTGTGGCTTTGGTACCTCTTGCCGCCCTGCCCGCGCGTGCGTTCGAAACGCGCGCGACCTCGGCCTATGTGCTGGATGTGACAACGGGCACGGTTTTGATGGAGAAGAACGCAGAAACGCCCCTACCGCCTGCATCAATGTCCAAGCTAATGACAGTGAACATGCTGTTCGAGGCACTGGCGGATGGCCGCGTGACCCTGTCGACCCCGTTTGGCGTGTCCGATCGCGCTGCCAATATGGGTGGCTCGACCATGTTCCTGACCCGCGGCGACCGCCCCACGGTCGAGGATTTGCTGCAAGGCATCATCGTGCAATCCGGCAATGACGCCTGTGTGGCCGTTGCCGAAGGTTTGGCTGGTACGGAAGATGCGTTTGCCCGCATGATGACCGATCGCGCACGCGACATGGGGCTTGAGAACTCTACCTTTGGCAACTCGTCCGGCTGGCCGCATCCGATGCAGCGCATGTCGATGAAAGATCTGGCGCTTTTGGCGCGCCATCTGATCGTCGATTTCCCAGATTACTATCAGTATTTCTCGCAGACCGAATACCACTATAAGGGCCGCGCCCCGGACAACCGGTTCAACCGTAATCCTTTGCTGAACCTTGGGATCGGCGCGGATGGGCTGAAAACCGGGCACACGCAGGAAGCAGGCTATGGTCTGGTTGGTTCGGCCCGTCAGGGCGACCGCCGCATCGTCTTTGTCATCTCGGGCATGAATTCGGAAAAGGAACGCGCGGACGAGGCCGAGGCCATCGTCAATTGGGCCTTCCGCCAGTTCACCATGAAGACCACCGTAAAGGCCGGTCAGCGTGTGGCCGAAGCGCCTGTCTGGCTGGGGTCCAGCGAAACGATTGGGCTGGTGCCGGCCGAGGATGTAAACCTGTTGATCCCTGCAGGCCAACGTGATGGCATCAGCGCCACGATCAACTGGACCGGTCCAATCCCAGCGCCGATCGCACAGGGGCAGGAATTGGCCCAGATGGTGATCAGCCGCGATGGACTGAGCGATACGGTCATTCCGCTTTATGCCGAGCAGGGTGTTGGAAATGCTGGCTATCCCAAGCGCCTGACCACCGCCGCCGAGAAGGTACTTAAGCTGGTGATGGGTGGCGACGTACCGCCCCCGGCAGTGGTTCCCGGCGCAACGCCGACCACGACGAACTAAATCACAATGAGCGGATTATTCATTAGCTTCGAGGGCATCGACGGCTCGGGCAAGTCCACGCAGGCGCGCCTGCTGTCGGATGCTTTGCGCGATGCCGGCCACGATGTGGTGCTGACTCGCGAACCCGGAGGCTCTGCCGGGGCCGAGGAAATCCGCGCCCTTGTGCTGGAAGGTGATCCCGACCGTTGGTCGGCCGAGACAGAACTGCTTTTGTTTACGGCTGCCCGCCGCGACCATCTGGAGCGCCTGATAAACCCAGCCTTGGCCGAGGGCAAAATCGTCATCACAGACCGCTTCGCCGACAGCACGCGCATGTATCAGGGCACGCGGTCTGGCGACAAACGTGCGCAGGTCGATGCGCTGCATGATCTTATGATCGGACGCGAACCAGATGTGACCTTCCTGATCGACATGGACCCGGATCTGGGCCACGCCCGCGCCAAAGGCCGTGGCGGCACAGAGGAACGGTTCGAGGATTTCGGTGCCGAGCTTCAACACAAGATGCGTGCTGGCTTTCTGGACCTGGCTGGGGACCATCCCGACCGGTTCCGCGTAATCGACGGCACCCGCGACATAGACGTGGTCGCCGCTGACGTGCTGACCACCGCGCTGGCTGACATCAAGGCCCACGCATGAGCACCGATCCCGACGACATCCCGCAGCCCGACCGGATTGAAGGTGCCCCGCACCCGCGCGAAGCCACCCGCCTGATCGGGCAGGACGCGGCGGAACAGGGGTTTCTAACGGCCTATAACTCGGACCGGATGCACCATGGCTGGCTGATTTCCGGCCCGCGTGGCGTCGGCAAAGCCACACTTGCGTGGCGCATCGCGCGCTTCCTGCTGGCCACGCCCCCGGATGATGGTGGCATGTTCGCCGCCCCTGTCCCGGAAACGCTCGACATCTCGCCTGATCATCCCGTATCGCATCGGATCGCGGCGCTGTCGGAACCGGGATTGTTCCTGCTGCGCCGCCCTTGGGATGAAAAAGCGAAGCGCCTGAAGAACGAAATCACCGTCGACGAGGTACGCAAGCTGAAAAGCTTCTTCGCCTTGTCGTCGGCTGGTGGCGGTCGGCGCGTGGTGATAGTCGATGTCGCAGACGAGATGAACACCAACGCGGCAAACGCTTTGCTGAAACTGCTGGAAGAACCTCCCGAAGGCGCGGTTCTGCTGCTAATCAGCCACCAGCCCTCACGGCTTTTGCCGACCATCCGCTCGCGCTGCCGCGAGTTGCGTTTGCCGCCCTTGGCCCCCGATGCGCTGGCACAGGTCATGGCCGGTCTGGATGAAACGCCTTCTGCGGACGAGGTTTTGCGCCTGAACGAACTGGCCGCAGGATCAGTCGGTGACGCGCTGAGGCTTTTGCATCTGAACGGGCTGGGCACTTACTCGGATCTGGTTCAGGTCTTTCAGTCCCGCGATTTCGACCGCCCCCGCGCGTTGAAACTGGCAGAAAGCGCCACGGGCAAGGCCAATGCCGACCGGTTCGCGCTGATTTTGCAGTTGTTTGACCTGTTTTTGGCCCGGCTGGCGCGCCACGGGGCTGGGTTCCAGCCGGAAGCCGAGGCTGCTCCGGGCGAAGCGGCCTGTCTGGCCAGACTGTCCCCTCACCCGCAGGCAGCGCGTGCTTGGGCCAGTTTGCAGCAAGAATTGTCGGCCCGCGCAGGCCATGGGCGCGCGGTGAACCTTGACCCTGCTGCGCTCATCCTTGATATGGTTTTCAGGATCAACGATACGGCCGGTAAGCTGGCCGCCTGAGGCAAGGACGCCCCCGATGAGCACGCCCAAGATTACCGACAGTCATTGCCATCTGGATTTCCCCGATTTCGAAGGCCATCTGGACGAGGTCATCGCCAACGCCGCCGAAGCTGGCGTCGCGCGTATGGTCACGATCTGCACGAAAACGGCCAATCTGGCGCAGGTGCAATCCATTGCCGAAACCCATGCCCCTGTTTTCTTCGCCGCCGCCACCCACCCGATGAGCGTGGCGTCCGAACCCATGGTCTCGGTCGACGAACTGGTGGCGCTGGCAGATCATCCCAAGTTCGTTGGCATCGGGGAAACGGGGCTCGACTATCACTATACTGCCGAAAGCCGTGACGTGCAGATTGAAAGCCTGCTGATCCACATCGAGGCCGCACGCCAGACTGGCCTGCCCCTAATCATCCATTCACGCGATGCCGATGAGGACATGGCCCGCATCCTGACCGAGGAACACGGAAAAGGTGCGTTTGACTGTGTGATGCACTGCTTCAGCTCTGGCCCGGAACTGGCACAAGCCGCGCTGGATCTGGGTTTCTACCTGTCCATGTCCGGCATCGCTGCCTTCCCGCGCAGCAAAGAGGTGCGCGAGATCTTCGCCGCCGCCCCCGTCGAGCGCATTCTGGTCGAAACCGACGCGCCCTATCTGGCCCCGCCGCCCCATCGCGGCAAACGCAATGAACCGGCCTTCACCGTGCACACCGCCAAAGTCGGGGCCGAGCTTTACGGGCTCAGATATGAAGACTTCGCCGCACAGACCGAAGCGAATTTCGAGCGGCTGTTCTCCAAGGCCGCAGCTTATCAGGTGTCTGCATGACCGAGCTGTCACCCGGAACTCATTTCACCATCCTCGGTTGCGGATCGTCCGGCGGCGTGCCGCGTTTGGGCGGCAATTGGGGCGATTGCGATCCAGAGAATCCCAAGAACCGACGCACCCGCTGCTCGGCACTTGTCACGCGCGTAGGTGACGATGGCGGTGTGACCCGAGTACTTATTGACACCTCGCCCGACATGCGCAGCCAGCTTTTGGATGCAGGCGTGGGTGCGCTGGACGCGGTGGTCTATACCCACAGCCACGCCGATCACATGCACGGGATCGATGACCTGCGGATGATTGTTTACAATATGCGCAAACGCGTGCCCGTCTGGGCCGACAGCCCCACACAGACCGCGCTGATGTCTCGCTTTGGCTATGCGTTTGTACAGCCCGAAGGGTCAAGCTATCCGCCCATTCTGGACCTGCACGCGATCCGTGATGACGAGGACGTCGTGATTGAAGGTGACGGCGGCCCGATCCGCCTGACCCCGTTCGAGGTCCGCCACGGCAGCATGGATGCGCTTGGATTTCGCATCGGCGATCTGGCCTATTTACCCGATGTAAGCGAGATCCCCGAGGACGTGACCCATGTTTTGCAAGGGCTTCAGACCTTCGTCATCGACGCGCTGCGCCGCACGCCCCATCCGACCCATTTCAGTCTGGACGACGCGCTGCATTGGATTGCACGCACCGGGGCCAAACAGGGGGTGGTGACCAACATGCATATCGATCTGGATCATGCCACGGTCGAGGCCGAGACCCCAAACAACGTTATCGCGGCCTTTGATGGGTTGGTTCTGCCCGTTCAGCATCCATGAACGCGCTGATTGACATCGTCCTGCCGGTCTTTCTGGTCGTCGGCTTTGGTTATGTTGTGCGCTGGCGCAATGTGTTGTCGGACGACGCGGTTGATGGGCTTATGAAGTTCGCCCAAAGCGTGGCGATCCCTTGCCTGCTGTTTCTGGCCATCGCACGGCTGGATCTGAAAGCCGAATTCAATGCGCCCTTACTGCTAAGTTTCTACACAGGGGCCTTGGCCGGCTTCTTTGCCGGTTTGCTGGGCGCACGATACCTGTTCGGGCGACCGTGGCCTGACGCTGTGGCGTTCGGATTTGTATCGCTCTTTTCAAATTCGCTTCTCTTGGGGTTGCCCATCACAGAACGCGCCTTCGGGCCGAACGCTCTGGCTGGGAACTATGCCATCATCTCTATCCATGCGCCCTTTTGCTACGCGATAGGGATCACCGCGATGGAAATCGCACGTGCGCAAGGCAACGGCGCGCTGCAAACTCTGCGCCAGATCGGACACTCGATGATCCGCAACATTCTGGTGATGGCTATCGCCGCTGGGTTCGTGGTGAATCTGGCGGGCATTCCCCTGCCCGGCGTGTTCGTCGAGGCCGTGGGCCTTGTCGGCCGCGCCGCCCTTCCGACCGCCCTTTTTGCCTTGGGGGGCGTGCTTTACCTGTACCGGCCCGAGGGCGATCTGAAGATCGTCGCTTTCCTATGCGCGGTTTCGTTGGTTCTGCATCCGGCGATCACATGGGGGCTGAGCAGCACGTTCATGCTGGAAACAGATGCCTTCCGATCAGCCATCCTGACCGCGGCCAGCGCGCCGGGCATCAATACGTATGTCTTTGCGAACCTCTATGGCGTGGGCAAACGCGTCGCGGCCACGACAGTTCTGGTTGGCACCGCGTTGTCCATCTTTACGGTCTGGGGCTGGCTTGCCCTTTTAGGCACGTCTTGATCCGCCCATAGAGGCGCATTCACACCTATTGTTACCGCTCGAACGACGCAAGGCCGTTTTCGTAACATATCTGTTGTGACGAATCGTCATCTGGCATATATTCGACCAAACGGTCAGCTATACTTCGAGCCGCCGCCATGCTTCTGGCCCACGCTCGACCTGTCCTGGGAGGGATATATGGAAGCATTTATCTGCGACGCGGTGCGCACTCCGATCGGTCGATATGGCGGCGCGCTGTCAAGCGTCCGCGCCGACGATCTGGCCGCCCTTCCGATTGCAGCGTTGAAAGAGCGTAATCCGAACGTGGACTGGGCGTCGATTGACGACGTGATCTATGGCTCGGCCAACCAAGCTGGCGAAGACAATCGCAACGTAGCGCGTATGGCGGCCCTTTTGGCCGGACTGCCCGTCGAAGTTCCAGGCAGCACAATCAACCGCTTGTGCGCATCCGGCATGGACGCGGTGGGCATGGCCGCGCGTGGGATCAAGGCAGGCGACTATGACCTATGCATCGCCGGTGGCGTCGAAAGCATGAGCCGCGCACCCTTCGTGATGCCTAAGGCCACGTCGGCTTTTACACGTGCCAATGCAGTCTATGACACGACCATCGGCTGGCGTTTCGTGAATCCGAAAATGGACAAGATGCACGGCACGCATTCGATGCCGCAGACGGCTGACAATGTCGCTGAAGATTACGCCGTAAGCCGCGAAGATCAGGACGCTTTTGCCGCTCGCAGCCAAGCCCGCTGGGCCGCTGCGAATGAGGCTGGCATGTTTGCAGATGAGATCATTCCGGTGACGATCCCTCAGCGCAAGGGCGATGCGATTGTGGTCGATACCGATGAACATCCGCGCCCCGGCACGTCGGCTCAAAAGTTGTCCGGTTTGCGCGGGGTGAACGGCCCTGACCTGACCGTCACCGCTGGCAATGCCTCGGGTGTGAACGACGGCGCTGCGGCGATGTTGATCGCTTCAGAAGCAGCCTCCAATGCCAACAAACTGACCCCGATGGCCCGCGTGGTCGCCATGCAAGCCGCTGGCGTCGCGCCCCGCGTGATGGGCATCGGCCCCGTCCCGGCAAGCCGCAAGGCACTGAATAAAGCTGGCCTGACCATCGACCAGATCGATGTGATAGAATTGAACGAAGCGTTCGCAAGCCAAGGTCTTGCTACCCTGCGCGAGCTGGGCGTGGCTGATGATGACCCGCGCGTGAACCCGAATGGCGGTGCGATTGCACTGGGCCACCCGCTGGGCATGTCCGGCGCGCGCCTTGTTCTGACCGCCGCTTATCAACTGAAACGCACCGGCGGGCGCTATGCACTGTGCACCATGTGCGTGGGTGTGGGACAGGGCGTTGCCCTTATTCTGGAAAGGATCTGACCATGTATGCTCAACTGGTGAAAACCGCAGGCACTGGCGTGAAGACCCGCGAGGAAATGTCTGACGAGGAACGGAATTTTCAAGATCGCGTGGACCGCGATGAAAAGATCGAACCCAAGGATTGGATGCCGGATGACTACCGCGCAACGCTGATCCGTCAGATCGGTCAGCACGCCCACTCGGAAATCGTTGGCCAGCTGCCAGAAGGCAACTGGATTACCCGCGCGCCCACGTTAGAGCGTAAGGCGATCCTGCTGGCGAAAGTGCAGGACGAGGCTGGCCATGGGCTGTACCTCTATTGCGCTGCCGAAACGCTGGGTGTCACCCGCGATGAGCTGACCGAGGAACTGCTGTCGGGCCGCATGAAGTATTCGTCGATCTTCAACTACCCCACCCTGAACTGGGCCGATATCGGCGCGGTAGGCTGGCTGGTTGATGGCGCTGCGATCATGAACCAAGTGCCGCTACAGCGGACATCCTACGGCCCCTATAGCCGCGCGATGATCCGCATCTGTAAGGAAGAAAGCTTCCACCAGCGCCAAGGCTACGACATCATGATGAAGATGGCCGAGGGCACGGAAGCGCAGCGCCGCATGGCGCAAGATGCGCTGAACCGCTTCTGGTATCCGTCGCTGATGATGTTCGGCCCGTCCGACAAAGACAGCGTGCATTCGGCACAGTCGCTGGCTTGGAAAATCAAGATCGACACCAATGACGAGCTGCGTCAGCGCTTTGTTGACCAGACCGTACCGCAGGCGAAATATCTTGGCCTGACCATCCCGGACGAGAACCTGAAATGGAACGAGGAACGTGGCGCGCATGATTTCTCAGAACCGGATTGGACCGAGTTTTTCAACGTCATCAAGGGCAAAGGCCCCTGCAACGTCGAACGCATGGAAGCACGCGTGAACGCGTGGGAAGACGGCGCATGGGTGCGCGACGGTCTTCTGGCCCATGGCCGCAAGAAAGCTGCTGCACGCACAGCCGCCGAATAAGGAGAGATCACATGTCAAAAGAATGGCCCCTTTGGGAAGTATTCATCCGCGGACAGCATGGTCTAAGCCACCGTCACGTGGGAAGCCTGCACGCCCCTGACGCTGAAATGGCGATCAAGAACGCCCGCGACGTCTATACCCGCCGCAACGAAGGCGTGTCGCTTTGGGTGGTTGAAGCCCAGCACATCGCCGCCTCATCCCCAGAAGAAAAAGGCCCGCTCTACGAGCCCTCGAACTCGAAGGTTTATCGTCACCCGACCTTCTTCGATATTCCTGACGAAGTAGGGCACATGTGATGGCGGATCAAAAAGCTCTTTTCGAATTCCTGCTTAGGATGGGCGACAACAGCCTGATCCTTGGGCACCGCGTCAGCGAATGGTGCGGGCTGGCGCCCGTGTTAGAGGAAGACATCGCGCTGGCGAACACCGCGTTGGACTTGATCGGCCAGACGCAGTTCTGGCTGGGCCTTGCAGGTGAAGTTGAAGGCAAAGGCCGTTCGGCGGATGATCTGGCCTTCCTGCGCGACGCCTGGGATTTCCGCAATGTGTTGTTGGTCGAATTGCCCAATGGCGATTTCGGTCAGACCCTGATGCGCCAGTTCCTTTTTGACGCGTGGTCCTCGATCATGCTGGGCCGTTTGATGACTTCGTCCGACGCCCGCGTCGCCGAGATTGCGGCCAAGGCGTCCAAAGAAGTCGCCTATCACGTTGAACGCTCGGGCGACACCGTGGTTGGCCTTGGCGACGGCACCGAGGAAAGTCATAAACGCATGCAGACGGCGCTGGATTACCTCTGGCCCTATGTGGGCGAGATGTTTGATGGGGACGAGGTCGACGCGGCCATGGTCAAGGCAGGCATTGCCCCTGACCCCGCATCTTTGCGTGAAGAATACGACGCACTGGTGGGCAAGGTTCTGGGCCAAGCCACGCTGACCATGCCGACAGACACGTTCCATCACAAGGGCGGACGCACCGGGTATATGCACACCGAGCATCTGGGCCACCTTCTGACCAGCATGCAGTGGCTGCAGCGCGCCTATCCGGGCGCGACCTGGTAAGATGGGTCAGCCGTCAGTTGATACGATCTGGGACTGGCTAGACCAAGTGCCCGACCCCGAGATCCCCGTGATCTCGTTGGTTGATCTGGGCATCATCCGGGATGTGAATTGGGAGGGCGACATGCTGAATATCGCCGTCACCCCCACCTATTCCGGCTGCCCCGCCACCTCGATCATCAATATCGACATCGAAACCGCGTTGCGCGACCGCGGGATCGAGAAGCTGACCCTGACACAACAACTGTCCCCCCCGTGGACCACCGATTGGCTAACGGATAAGGGCAAGGCGAAACTGGAAGAATACGGCATCGCCCCGCCCTCGCCCAAAGGCGAACCAGATCGCTGCCCCAATTGCGGCGGCCATAATCTGGAACGCACCAGCCAGTTTGGCTCGACCCCCTGCAAGGCGCTCTGGCGATGCCGCGACTGCCTTGAACCCTTCGACTATTTCAAGTGCATCTAACTGCATTGAGGAGACCCAAAATGGCGCGCTTCCACAACCTGACCGTGACCGACATCCAGAAAACCATCCGCGACGCGGTGGTGGTGACGCTCACCCCTGACGATCCTGAAGCCTTCGACTTCACCCAAGGCCAATACATCACCTTCCGTCGCGACTTTGACGGGCAGGAACTGCGCCGCTCTTACTCGATCTGTTCGGGTCTGGACGATGGCAAATTGCAGGTGGGCATCAAGCGGGTCGATGGCGGGGCCTTTTCGACTTGGGCCAATGAGGAGCTGACCCAAGGCGCGACCATCGAAGCGATGCCGCCCATGGGCAGTTTTCACATCCCACTGGATGCGACCACCAATCGCCACTATCTGGGATTTGCCGGTGGGTCGGGCATCACGCCGGTTCTGTCGATCATCAAGACCACGCTGGCGCGCGAGCCGCACTCGGAATTCACGCTGGTTTATGCCAATAAGGCCGTGACCACGATCATGTTCCGTGAAGAGCTGGAAGACCTGAAGAACCGCCATATGGGCCGCTTCAACGTGATCCATATTCTGGAAAGCGACGCGCAGGATATTGACCTCTTCACTGGGCTGGTGGACGAAGCGAAATGCGCGGCCCTGTTCAATAGCTGGATCGACATCAAATCGGTCGACACCGCATTCATCTGCGGGCCCGAGCCGATGATGCTGGGCATCGCCAAGGCGCTGCGCGATCACGGTCTGGACGACGCACAGATCAAGTTCGAGCTGTTCGCATCCTCGCAACCGGGTCGAGCCGCAAAGAAAGCCACCAGCAAATCGGCAGCGACAGGCGACGGCATCGAGGCCGTGATCGCGATGGACGGAGCCAGCCGCACCATCACAATGGACGGAGAAACCTCGATCCTGGACGCAGCTTTGGCCAACGACATGGACGCCCCTTACGCTTGTAAGGCCGGTGTCTGTTCGACCTGCCGCTGCAAGGTTCTGGAAGGCGACGTGGACATGATCACCAACCACGCGCTGGAAGATTACGAGGTCGAGAAAGGCTATGTCCTATCGTGTCAAAGCTTTGTCCGGTCGGGCAAAGTTGTCGTCGATTTCGACCAGTAAGGAGACCCCAATGTCTGATATGAGCATCACCGACTATCTGGCGCAGGGCGGTGTCCTGACCAACCCCGAAAACGTCCCTGCGCGCTATCGCGCCGAGCTGATGCGCCTGATGGCCACCTTTGTGGACAGCGCGCTGGCAGGGGCTGCCGGATTTGCCGACATCATCAACGAAGGCCCGGGCATCAAGGAACGCATCGCGGCCGCCAAAATCGTGCTGGAAAAGAGCGACAACGCCGACAAGGTGTTGACGATCATGGGCGATTTCGGCGCAAATACCGCACGCTATGCCAACCATCACCCGTGGACCGACCGTGTAGAGCGCGACGCCGATATCGGTACCTCGCGCACCGACACGGACATGCGCCTGTCGGTCTTCAACTACCCGATGCAAGGCTGGGCGGACGCCGTGGTCATGAATCTTCTGATGGGTCTGGCCGTGGGTGTGCAAATGAGCGAGTTTAAACGCGTCTCTTACGCCCCGCTGGCCGACGCCTTCCGCGCCGTTGCGCCCATTGAGGCCCGTCACGCCGAGCTGGCCGCCGAAGGTGTAGAGCGTTTGATAGAGACCGGCACCGACAAAGACGACCTGCAAACCAGCGTCGATTATTGGTGGCCCCGCGTGGCCGCGAGCTTCGGCAAAGATGTGTCGACCCGCGCCAGCCAGTTGCAGGCCTTCGGCCTGCGCCATTCAACCAACGCGGAACTGCGCGAGGAATGGGAAGCAGCTGCTGCCACCCAGCTTGAAAAACTGGGCCTGAGCGCGCCTTAGGCGCTGCCCATCCGAATACGAACAGAGGACAGAGCATGACCCTGATGAAAGTCTCCAGCTTCGCGGCTGGTCAATGGATCGCACCGGGCACAAATGCCCACCCCATCGCCTCGGCCATCACTGGGCTGCCGCTTGCAGAAGCCGGCGGCGCGGATCTGGATATGCAGGCGATGATCGACTATGCGCGTGATAAAGGTGGCCCTGCCCTGCGAGAGATGGGCTTTCACGACCGCGCCAAGATGCTGAAGGCGCTGGCGGTGCATCTGGGGCAACATAAGCAAGAGCTTTACGACCTAAGCTTTGACACGGGCGCGACGCAATCGGACCATATGATCGACATCGACGGCGGTGTCGGCACCGTGTTCGTCTTCGCCTCTAAAGGCCGTCGCGAGATGCCAGATGGCAAGGTCTATATCGATGGTGAGATTGAACAACTCAGCCGCAACGGCACATTCCTTGGCATGCATATCGCAACGCCCCTGCAAGGCGTTGCGGTGCACATCAACGCCTTCAACTTCCCGGTTTGGGGCATGCTGGAAAAACTCGCTCCGACCTTGTTGGCTGGCGTCCCTGCCATCGTGAAACCGGCGACAGCCACCTCTTATGTGACTGAAGCCGCCGTGCGCATAATGCTGGACAGCGGCATCTTACCTGAAGGCGCGTTGCAGCTGATTTCCGGCGGCACAGGCGACCTTCTGGACCGTCTTGGCCCGCAGGATATCGTCAGCTTCACGGGCTCGGCCCAGACCGCGTCCATGCTGCGATCAAACCCGAATATCCTGAAAAACTCGGTGCGGTTCGTGGCCGAACAGGACAGCCTGAACGCATCCATTTTGGGGCCGGATGTGACCCCCGGCTCGGCTGAATTTGACCTCTTCATCAAAGAGGTCCACCGCGAGATGACCACGAAGGCCGGTCAGAAATGTACCGCCATCCGCCGTATCATTGCGCCCGAAGCACAGGTCGCAAACGTGATCGAGGCCCTTTCGGCCCGTCTGGACAAAACCGTGATCGGTGACCCGCGTGCCGAAGGCGTGCGCATGGGTGCTCTGGTCTCGGCCGGACAGAAAGCGGACGTTCTGGAAAAGGCTGCCGCGATTGGGACCGAAAGCAAACTGGTCTACGGCAACCCCGATGACAACGACTTTGCCGGTGACGTCGATGCAGGCGCCTTCGTAAAGCCGATGCTGTTTCACTGCGAAAATCCCGACACCGCGACCATCGTGCATGAATGCGAAGCGTTCGGCCCCGTATCCACCATCATGGGATATCGCGACATCGCCCATGCCATCGAACTGGCGAATAAGGGCGAAGGATCGCTGGTGGCTTCGGTTATCACGGGATCGGGCGAGGTGGCGCGCGAGGTTGCGATGGGCGCTGGCGCGTTCCACGGGCGGCTTTATTTCAATAACGCGACTTCGATGAAAGAAAGCACGGGCCACGGCTCACCCCTACCCCACATGGTGCATGGCGGCCCCGGTCGCGCTGGTGGTGGCGAGGAAATGGGCGGCGTGCGGGGCGTGCTGCACTATATGCAACGCACTGCCATCCAAGGCAGCCCGGACATTCTGACCTCGATCAGCGGGCGCTGGGTGCCGGGGTCGAACGAGGTCGAAGGCCCTGCCCATCCCTTCACGCGCAAGTTCGGCGAGTTGTCGATCGGCGAGACTCTGCACACCAAATCGCGCGAGATCACGCTGGACGATATCGAGCATTTCGCCAACTTCACCGGCGACACGTTCTATGCGCATATGGATAGCGAAGCTGCGAAACGGAACCCGTTCTTCCCGGACCGCGTGGCGCATGGTTATCTGCTGCTGTCCTTCGCGGCTGGCCTGTTTGTCGAGCCCAATGAAGGCCCCGTTTTGGCCAACACCGGCTTGGACAATTTGCGTTTCATGAAACCGGTCGAGGCAGGTGACAGCATGAAAGTCCGCCTGACCGTGAAGGCCAAAACACGCCGTACGGACGACTATGGCGAAGTGCGCTGGCATGTCACCCTGACCAACCAAGATGACGAAATGGTGGCAGAATACGAACTGCTGACAATGAACACATATTGAGAACAAGATGACCCAACCCAGCCCACTTGCAGATACATTGACGCTGCTGCGTGACAGCAGCGATCTGCGTGTTTGGTCGGTGATCGTGACCTTGATGGGTGACTTGACCATGATGGGCGCGCCGGAGGCGGATACGTCCGGTGTGTCTGGTCAGGCGCTTGGCCAGATCATGGCAGCCCTTGGCATCCGCCCCGAAGCCACCCGCGTGGCCCTGCATCGCCTGCGCAAGGATGGCTGGATCGTAAGCACGCGGCACGGTCGACGGTCGGTCTATCGCCTGTCTGAAAACGGGCTGGCGCAGACCAAGGCGGTGGCGGACAGGATCTATGGCCCGGCCCGCCCGGCGCCCGAGTGTTGGCATCTGGTCGCCCTGCCCCCGCAATCCGAGGATGACGATAGCTTTGACGGTTTGATCAGCGAAGGCTTCACCGAGCTTCTGCCCGGCCTATTCCTTGGCATCAAAGCCCCGAGCGCGACATCAAATGTTCTGCACCTGTCGGACGCGCAGACCGTTCTGCCGCCTTGGGTCATTACCCGGCTTGCCCCGGAAAAATTGCAAAGAGATTCGGATAAGTTGCGAAATGCAATCGAGCAACTCCAACTCGACAAGCTGTCCAGCCTTCCCGCATTGGAACGCGCCGCGCTTCGGCTGGTCTTGCTGCATGAATGGCGTCGTATCGCCCTGCGTTTGCCCGACCTTCCCGTGGAAGCAATCTGCCCTGACCTTCAGGTGCGCGGGCAGGTACAAACGGCGTTAGCAGCGCTTGGCCCCCTGCCGATTGACCAGCTGCCTCTGTAAAGGAAAACGGCCCCGCGCAGTCTGCACAGGGCCGTTTAGTCTATTGCTAGGCTGATCAGGCTTGTTCCATCATGCCTTTCTCGGCGGCAAGCTCTTGCATGCGTTTTTGCAGCTTCTCAAAGGCACGCACCTCGATCTGGCGGATGCGTTCGCGGCTGACATCATAGACGCCCGACAGGTCTTCCAGCGTGACCGGCTTGTCCTGCAAACGACGCTGGGTCAGGATGTCTTTCTCGCGGTCATTCAGAACGTCCATGGCTTGCGCCAGCAGCTCGCGGCGGACGTTCAGCTCGTCGGTTTCGGCATAATCGCCCGCTTGGTCGGCATCTTCGTCCTCTAGCCAATCCTGCCACTGCATCGCGCCTTCGCCGTCATTCGAGACCGTCGCGTTCAGCGACGCATCCCCGCCCGACAGGCGACGGTTCATCGAAATCACCTCTTCTTCGGTGACGTTCAAATCATTGGCGATACGGGCCACGTTTTCGGGTCGCAGATCACCGTCTTCCAGCGCACCAATGCGCGCCTTCGCCTTACGCAGGTTGAAGAACAGCTTTTTCTGGGCCGAGGTCGTGCCAAGCTTCACCAGCGACCACGAACGCAGAATGTATTCCTGAATCGAAGCACGGATCCACCACATAGCATAGGTCGCCAAACGGAAGCCCTTTTCCGGGTCAAACCGTTTCACGGCCTGCATCAGGCCCACATTAGCCTCAGAGATCACTTCAGCCTGCGGCAAGCCATAGCCGCGATAGCCCATGGCAATTTTCGCCGCCAGACGAAGATGCGAATTCACCATCTGGTGCGCGGCGTCACGATCTTCGTGATCGGCCCAACGTTTGGCCAGCATGTATTCCTCTTCCGGCTCCAGCATCGGGAACTTCCGAATCTCCTGAAGATAGCGATTCAAACCGCCTTCTGGCGTCGGGGCCGGTAAATTCTTGTAGTTGCTCATAGGGGCAAACTTCTCCTGTCCTTTTCCCTCATGTTTAAGGGCTTAACATCGAGATAAGCCTTACGACGTGGTTTTCAAGAGGGTGTCGTTTTCTTCTTGGCTAAAGTATGAGCCTGAGCGCGCAAATGTAAGGGGATGACACATAACCTCACGGCTTCGTGCAGAAAGTTGCAAATGCAAATTAAAGCAGCGGAGCCAGCATCCCAACGGTGTTGATCAGCACTCGGCGGGCCACCGACCAGTTTTCAACCTTCTTGCGCGACACTGGCAAAGACGCGTTCAAAAACAGTTCTTGCTTGGCAACGATGTCACCCACGATGGCTGGGTCTGCCAGCATCATGCTGTTTTCATAGTTCAGATCAAAACTGCGCCGGTCCAGATTGGGGGACCCGATCAAAGCGGCCTGCCCGTCCACGGTCAGGATCTTGGCGTGCAAAAGGCCGGGTTGGAATTCCTGGATTTCGACCCCAGCTTTCAAAAGCGCACGGTAAAAGCTGCGCGACGCGAAGCCCACGAAATGGCTGTCATTGTTGGCCGGCACGTTCAAACGCACCCGCACGCCACGCACGGCAGTGGCGCAAATCTGCTGCTGCAAGGCCTCAGAAGGCACATAGTAAGGCGTGGTGATCACCACTTCGTCCTGTGCCGAGGCCAATAGCATTTGCGCCATATCTGGCACGCCTTGCACGCTGATATTCGGCCCGGTTCCAGCAACCACGGCAGGAAACCCGCCCTCGGGCACCGGTGTCTCGCGATGCAAAACGTCCGATATGTCTGCCCCACCATTCACCATCCAATCCGAGACAAACAGTCGTTGTGACTGCCATGCCACCGGCCCTGTGATGCGCACCATGATATCGACCCAGGGTGCGAACTTCTTTTTCACAAGAAAGGCCGCATCAGCGCAGTTCTGGCTGCCAACATAGGTTATGCCATGGTCAATCACGATGATCTTACGGTGATTGCGAATATCAAGACGCCGAAAAAACGCTGCAAATAATGCAAAACGGAAAGCAAAGGCCACGACGGTCTCGACGCCAGCCCGTTTCATGGTTTTCCACAAGGGATCGGCCAACAATCCGCGCGAACCCAGCCCGTCCACAATGACCCGACAAGTCACGCCTCGCGCTGCGGCCCGCATCAATGCCTCGGCCACGCGGGTTCCGTTGCGATCTGTCAGCCAGATATAGAACAGCAAATGCACGTGATCTTGGGCCGCATCGATGTCCGCAATCAGCCAGTCAATGGCTTCATCGCTGTCAGTTGTGACCTTTGCTTGGTTGCCCGCCACGGGTTGAAACCCATTGACGGACGCCGCCCGTGCGAATGACTGGCGATACAACAACGGCAGTTCAGGTGGCGCAAGATCTCCTTTAGGTACTCTGGGAAGTTCGCGCCGTAAGTCTTTGAGTTTCCTATCGGATCGCCGATCCGAACTTGTATCCCCAAGGAAAAAATACGCGATAACACCCACCAACGGCAGCGACATGATCACGACGACCCATGCCAGACGCGACGCCGCCGAACGGTGCTCGCGCGTGACCGCACGGGCAATGGTTGCGATGTCCATAAGGACCAGAAGGATTGCCCAAGTGCTGCCCCAGGTGATGGCCCAGGAAATCTCGAACATGCTCGGCTTGCCTCACGCTCGGCGCGCGAGGTTCAGCCCGCGCGCAGGGTTTCGATTAGGGCCAGCATATCCTCTGGGATAGGCGCTTCAAAGCTGAGTTTTTCGCCCGAGACCGGATGCACAAACCCCAGCGTCGCCGCATGCAGCGCTTGACGTGGGAAAGCGCGTGCGGCCTCGACCGCGTCGGGGCCGATGACTTTCACGTTCAACTTGCGGCGTCCGCCATAGGTGGGGTCTCCGATCAGCCCGTGGCCGGCATGGGCCATATGTACGCGGATCTGGTGTGTGCGGCCCGTTTCCAGCCAGCACTCGATCAGCGCGGCCTGTGCAGGCGTGCCGAAGCTCTCCAAGATCCGCGCGCGCGTCACGGCGTGGCGTCCGCCTGAAAACAGCACCGCCTGCTTCTGGCGATCTGTCTTGTGACGTGCCAATTGCGTGGTGATTTTCAGGATATTGCCCTTCTCAAAGCTCGTCCCCTTGATGCCGCCAAGACGCGGATCCGCCTGATCCGGCGCGCCGTGGGTGACCGCCAGATAATGCCGCTCGGCCGAGTGGGCTTCGAATTGTTTCGCCAGCCCGTGATGCGCCGCGTCCGATTTCGCGACCACCAGCAGGCCCGAAGTATCTTTGTCGATCCGATGCACAATACCGGGACGCTTTTCACCGCCCACACCGGACAGATTGCCGCCAAAGTGATGCAGCAGCGCATTGACCAGAGTGCCTGTGGGCGTACCCGGCGCAGGATGCACCACCATACCGGCAGGCTTGTTCACCACGATCAGATCATCGTCTTCGTAAACCACATCCAACGGGATATCCTCGGGGCCGATATGGCTTTCATTGGCCTCGGGCACCCGGATTTCCAGCTCGTCGCCCTCTGCCAGCTTCGCCCGCGGGTCATCCATCACCTGCCCCCCCATCGTGACCGCCCCATCGGCGATCAACTTGGCCAAACGGGACCGCGACAGGTTTGCTTCCTCTGGCACATCGCGCGCAATCGCCTTATCAAGACGCTTGGGCGGGTTCTCGGCTATGATGACCCGGACAATCCGGTGCGAGGTAGACATGGACAAAACTCCTGAACAGGAACTGGACGAAGCCCTAGAGGAAAGCGTGGGCCTTGGCACCGTGCGCTATCTGAAAACGATTGTCACGGCAATGACGGTGGCAACGATTCTGGGGATGATCGTGCTGATCACCGTTGTGGTCTTGCGATTCTCTCAGACCTCGCCCGAGGTCACGACCCTGCCCCTGCCCGATCAGATCACCCTGCCAGAAGGCGTGTCTGCAGATGCCATGACGTTGGGCCGCGACTGGATCGGCGTTGTATCGGGCGATGAAATACTGATCTATGAGACAGACGGACAGCTGCGAAAACGCATCAATCTTCACTGACCTTGCCTGCACTGTAAGGGGGGATGGTACCGACACCCCGGCTCGAACGGGGGACCTCTTGATCCACAATCAAGCGCTCTAACCTACTGAGCTATGTCGGCACGCTGGATGCGTTTACCCCCACCCGCGGGGCTTTGCAAGAGGTCGCGGGTTGAAAAATGCACGAAAGCGCACTAACCCGATCCCAAGAAATTCAGGAGGCCAAACATGGGCATCAATGACGAAAGTGACATCGACGCAAACCTTCAAATCGGGCCAACCTCGATCGGGATGGTGCGCCTGTATGTCGAAGGTGGCGGTGTGGAACTGCCGATGGATTTCGAACCGGAAGAGGCCGAAGAAATCGCCGAGGAACTGATGGTCGCCGCCAAACAGGCGCGCGCGCTGGCGGACAGCGCCAAGTCGAAGAAAAAGTAACGTTTTCTATACGTTGACCAAAGCCGCCACGCCGGGATCGCGGAAGCCCTGCAACCGGCGCGCGGCATGTGTGGCAAATTTCTGAACCATCACTTTGCGACGCGCTGGCGCCAGTTTGTCTTCCGGCCCCATGCGCATGATCTCGGCGTCATAGCTGTCGGCGATGATCAGACCTGTTTCCTCCGGCAAAAGTTCGGTCGGGAAATCCGCATCGACGGCCCAGAAATAGCGGTCACACCATTCAAGATACCCCTGCCATTTGTTGTCCGATGTGAAATCCGCGCGAGAAGATTTGCATTCGATCACCCAGATCTCACCCTTTGGGCCCAAAGCCATCACATCGACCCGCAGCCCGCGCGTCGGCACCAGCTCTTCGACTGTCACGAACCCATGGCTCAGCATATGGCGACACACGCCACGCGCCAGCAATTGTCCGGGCATCAGGGATTGTTCAGAAAGGGTCATAAGGTCAATCGAACATTTAGTGAACAAATTGTCAATCCAGCGCGCGCGTCCTGACTTCCCCTTGCGCCCGACGCCCCCGGCACCTATCTAGGCCAAGGCGGCTTCTGCCCTTCGCGTCACATGCGGGTAAAATTCCGGTGGCCTTAAGCAATTCCGAGGGAGCTGGCTCTGTTTGGGCCGTGGTCCACTTACCCGGCGCCCACCTGTATATACAGGTCCTCGGGAATTCAGACCCCGACGGTCGCGGTGGGGCCGCCACTTCCCCCATCAATTCGGTGCCTTAGCGCATCTTTTTCAAAAGTTCCGTGCGCACGTCAGCAGGTACGAATTTCGAGATATCCCCACCCAGCTTCGCAATCTCTTTCACCAGTTTCGACGCAATCGCCTGATAGCGCGCTTCGGCCATCAAGAACACTGTTTCGACGCTGTCATCCATCGCGCGGTTCATACCAACCATCTGATATTCATACTCGAAATCCGTCACAGCCCGCAGTCCGCGAACGATGATCTGCGCGCCCACATCTTTGGCGCAGTCGATCAGCAGATTCTCGAACGGATGGGCGATAATCTCGGTGCCGGTCTCATCCGACAGCTTCGCGCACTCGGCCTCGACCATGGCGACACGTTCTTCCAAGGAAAACAGAGGCCCCTTGCCGGTATTGATCGCGACACCAATCACCAGTCGATCCACCAAGGCACAGCTGCGGCGGATGATGTCTGTATGCCCCAAAGTGATCGGGTCGAAAGTTCCGGGATACAATCCGATGCGCATGATCTGGTCTCCTTACAGTGGGCGCACGCAACATTATGGCGCACCCAATTGCAAGCAATTTCGGCAGTGCAGCGTATTCTTACGTAAAGCGTTTCGAGATAAACTTGAGACACAAGTTTGTTTCGAAACGCCCACAACGCGGAAATCTGGCACTGCGTTTCGGATCAGTACCCCATGATCATGTTTTTCAGCGCATCCGCCTGCTGTGACAGCTCTTTAAGTCGTGCTTTGACAACATCTCCAATCGACACAAGCCCCACCATTTCATCGCCTTCCATTACAGGCATGTGGCGAAAGCGGCCCTCGGTCATGGTCTGCAAAACTTGAATGGCCCGGTCGCCCGGTGCACAGGTGATCAGCTTCTCGGTCATCAGGTCATCCACCGGTTTATCCAAACACCCAGTTCCAACCTTGCCCAGCTCGGAAACGATATCACGCTCGGACAGAATCCCTGCCGGATGCACCCCATCTCTAGACACAATGACGGCACCAATCTTTTTCTCTGACAACAACTGCGCCGCGTCCGCCACCTTGCTGCCCGGCTTGACCGTGGCAACGCCCTCGAGGTTTTTGTCTTTGAGGATCTGGTGAATGAGCATTGGCGCTCTCCTGTCTGTATATATTGTATTTTTCTGTCCCCAGCGTCACCCCGCGCGCAACAAAATGTCAAGAGGTCTTTACGCATGCAGCACTATCCGCCGACCGGACCCTCTAAGCGCGCGACCTCGTCCCGGATGCCGCGCATAAGCTCTTCGCCAACACGCGCGAACCGTTCCATCCGCGCGTCGCCCTCGTGGCGCACCAAATAAAAGGACCGCCGGATCGAAAGCTCATCGGTTAGAACGCGCTTCAGTTCGGGGGTCGAGGGCAAGATGAAGTCATGCGTCACACCGACCCCGCCACCCTGCTTCACCAGCCCCAACTGAACCGACACAAGGTTTGACGCCAGCGCGGTTTTCTCGACCCCAAGGTCCTCTAAAAAATCCAACTCGGGATAGGAAATCATATCCTGAATATAGCCAACGACAGGGTGATGGCGCAGATCGGCCAAACGCTCCAATGGCGGCGCTTGCCTAAGATACTCATACGACGCCGCCAGATGCAGGTGATAATCCGTGATTTTCTGCACTGTGATCCGCCCAGTCTGAGGGGGCGACACCGTAATCGCCATATCCGCCTCGCGCTTGGACAGGTTGATCACACGAGGTAGCGCCACAATCTGCAGTTCCAGATTGGGATGATCACGCTGAATCGCAGCACATACTTGCGGCAGGATAAAACTGGCCACCCCGTCCGTCGCGCCGATCCTGACCTGCCCAGACAACTGCCCCACCTGCCCCGCCAATTCGTCAATGCCTGACATTACCGCCTGTTCAGCCCGTTCGGCATGGGCCATCAGACGCAGCCCCGCATCCGTCAACGCATACCCCTGAGGCGACTTCGTAAACAAAGGTAGGCCCAGATCAGCCTCTAACTTCGACACCCGCCGGCCAACAGTGGCAGCATCCCGCTTCAATACACGGCCTGCACGCGATAGGCTTTCCCCCCGCGCCACCGCCAAAAACACCTTCAGATCATCCCAGTCCAACGCCGTCGCCCCTTCCTCTTGCCAAAAATACCTTGGGTGAATTGGCCAAAGGCCAAGAGGGGCAACGCCCCTTACCCCAATCACTTACACGCCAAGGCCTTGCAAAAACGCAAAACGCTTTTGGAAAACTACCCCTTTTCCCGGCAATTCTGCAAGACTATCCTGCCCACGAAATTTGGGAGAACTACCATGCAGAAACTTGGACACTGGATCAACGGCCAGATGGTCGACGGCACGTCGGGCCGCTTTGCCGACGTCTTCAACCCCGCCACCGGCGAAGTACAGGCGCAGGTTGCCCTTGCCACCAAGGCCGAACTGGACGACGCCGTCGCCAAAGCCGCCGAAGCTCAGAAGGCTTGGGGCGCCACCAACCCGCAAAAACGCGGCCGCGTCATGATGGCTTTGGTTGGTCTTCTGAACCGTGACATGGACAAGCTGGCCGAAGCCCTGTCGCGCGAGCACGGTAAAACCATCCCCGACGCAAAAGGCGACGTTCAACGTGGCCTGGAAGTGATCGAATACTGCATCGGCGCTGCCCAGATGATGAAGGGTGAATTCACCGACTCGGCTGGCCCCGGCATCGACATGTACTCCATGCGTCAGCCCTTGGGCGTCGTGGCGTCGATCACGCCCTTCAACTTCCCTGCCATGATCCCGCTGTGGGGCATGGGTCCGGCACTGGCCGCAGGCAACGCGATGATCTTGAAGCCATCCGAGCGTGACCCCTCGGTTCCGCTGATGCTGGCTGAACTGTGCAAAGAAGCAGGCCTGCCCGACGGCGTTCTGCAGGTTGTGAACGGCGACAAAGACTCGGTTGATGCCATTCTGGACAACGAAACCATTCAAGGCGTTGCCTTCGTGGGGTCGACCCCGATTGCGCACTATATCTACTCGCGCGCAACTGCCAACGGCAAACGCGCACAATGTTTCGGCGGCGCGAAGAACCATATGATCGTTATGCCGGACGCCGATATCGAACAGGCCGCAGACGCGCTGATCGGTGCTGGGTTCGGCGCTGCTGGCGAACGCTGCATGGCGATTTCGGTTGCTGTGCCCGTGGGCAAAGAGACCGGCGACAAACTGCGTGACGCATTGGTTCCGCGTATCGAGAAGCTGAAAGTCGCGCCTTATACAGCAGGCGACGACGTGGACTATGGCCCCGTTGTGACCTCGGCCGCCAAGGAAAACATCTTGCGTCTGATCAACTCGGGCGTGGAGCAAGGTGCTGATTTGGTTGTCGACAACCGTGACTTCAGCCTGCAAGGCTATGAAGACGGTTTCTTTGTTGGCCCGCATCTTTTCGACAACGTCACCACCGATATGGACATCTACAAGCAGGAAATCTTTGGCCCTGTTCTGTCGATGGTTCGCGCTGAAAGCTATGAGGAAGCCATCGGTCACGCCATGGATCACGAATACGGCAACGGCACCGCGATTTTCACCCGTGACGGTGACACCGCCCGTGACTTTGCCAACCGGATCAACATCGGCATGGTTGGCATCAACGTTCCGATCCCAGTTCCGCTGGCCTATCACACCTTTGGCGGCTGGAAGAAGTCGGGCTTTGGTGACCTGAACCAGCACGGCCCGGATGCGTTTAAGTTCTACACGCGCACCAAAACCGTGACCTCTCGCTGGCCGTCGGGCATCAAAGAAGGCGGCGAGTTCAACTTCAAAGCCATGGATTAAACCACTCGCAAGTGAAAGAAACGCCCCGGTCATTGGCCGGGGCGTTTTGCTTTGGGTGCTCTGCCCGCTTGTTCAAACGGCATTCTCTTGTCAAAGTGGATCTACGCGACGCAGACAGGAGGAAAGGCCATGGCCCGACAAGCCCCCACATTCTCGATCGGGATCGAGGAAGAATACCTGCTGGTGGATCGCGAAAGCCTTGCCCTGAGCGAAGCCCCGGACGAGATGATGGAGGCCTGCCGCGCCGAGCTGGAAGGCCAAGTCAGCCCCGAATATCTGCAATGCCAGATGGAAATCGGCACCCGCGTCTGCGCCAATGTATCTGAAGCCCGCGATGACCTGAAACGCCTGCGCGCGTGCGTTGCCAAGAACGCAAAGGAATACGGGCTGGCCCCGATTGCTGCGTCCTGCCACCCCTTTGCCAATTGGAAAGACCAACACCACGTCAACAAAGAGCGATACAACGACCTGCGCCGCGATCTGGCGGGTGTGGTGCGGCGGATGCTGATCTGCGGGATGCATGTGCATGTGGGCATCCCCGATCCCGACACGCGGATCGACCTTGTGAACCAACTGACCTATTTCCTGCCGCATCTTCTGGCCATGTCCGCCAGCTCGCCTTTTTGGCAGGGCGAGGATACCGGGCTTGCGTCCTATCGCCTGACAGTCTTTGACAACCTGCCGCGCACGGGCCTGCCGCCTCAGTTGGGCAGTTGGTCGGAATACGAGCGCTCGGTTCAGGCGCTGGTGGATATCGGCGTGATCGAGGACAGCTCGAAAATCTGGTGGGACCTGCGCCCTTCAGCCCGGTTCCCAACGATCGAGGCGCGGATCTGCGACGTGCAACCCCGGCTGGAAGACACGCTGTCGCTTGCTGCGTTGATCCAATGTCTGACCCGTATGCTGTGGCGCTTGAAAGCCAAGAACCAGCGCTGGAGGCTTTATGACAACTTTCTGGTCGGCGAAAACCGCTGGCGGGCCCAGCGCTATGGCGTGACGGGCGGGTTGATCGACTTTGGTCTGGGCGAGATTGTGGGCTTCGATGCGCTACTTGAAGAAATTATCGCGCTGACCGCCGAAGATGCCCAGGCCCTTGGGTGTCAGGCCGAGATCGAAAACGCACGTACCATTCTGGCAGCGGGCACGGCGGCCGACCGTCAACGCGCTGTTTTCCAAGACAGCATTCAAGCCGAAAAACCGAAGGAAGAAGCGCTGCGTGACGTGGTCCGCCATCTGGTCGACGCCTTCCATGACGGACTGTAAAATACCGTATTTCTACGTGGTTTTACGATAGCTTAGCGCCAAGTTGACGTAAGGACGCTGCGGAACTGTGACGAGGCTTGAAAAACTCCTGTAAGGATTGCGCCATAAGTTGCACCCACACACGTGGACGGGAGGACCAGATGGATTTCGCGCTGACCGAGGAACAGACCCTCATTTTCGACATGGCCAAGAGCTTTGGGGAAGAAAATATCGCCCCGAACTCCGAAAAATGGGAGGCCGAAGAAACCATCCCGAAAGAGCTGTGGCCACAACTGGCCGAGCTGGGATTTGGCGGCATCTATGTGTCCGAGGAATACGGCGGCTCCGGCCTGTCGCGCCTTGACGCCACGCTGATTTTCGAAGCGCTGGCGATGGCGGATCCGGCAATTGGGTCCTTCCTGTCCATCCACAATATGTGCGGCGGCATGATCGACAAGTTCGGCAAGGAAGAAGACAAGCAGAAATGGTTGCCTGCGCTGTGCTCGATGGAAAAGGTGTTCTCGTACTGCCTGACCGAACCCGGCTCGGGTTCCGACGCGGCGGCGTTAAAAACCCGTGCCGAAAAGACCGATGCGGGCTATGTGATGAATGGCAACAAGGCGTTCATTTCGGGCGGCAACTACTCGGACGTTTACGTCACCATGTGCCGCACTGGCGAAGACGGTCCCAAGGGCATTTCGACCGTTGTCGTCGAGGCTGGCACACCGGGTCTGAGCTTTGGCGCAAACGAGCGCAAGATGGGCTGGAAAGCACAGCCGACCTCCCAAGTGCAGTTCGACGACTGCACCGTGCCCCATGAAAACCTGCTGGGTGAGGAAGGCAAAGGCTTTACCTATGCAATGGCTGGTCTGGATGGTGGACGCCTGAACATCTCGGCCGGCGCGCTGGGTGGGGCCCAGAAAGCGCTGGACTTGACCCTTCAATATATGGGCGAGCGCAAGGCGTTTGGCAAAACCATCGACCAATTCCAAGCGCTGCAGTTCCGTCTGGCGGAATACGAGACCAAGCTGCAAGCCGCCCGCACCTTCCTGCGTCAGGCCGCCTGGAAGCTGGACAATGGCGCGCATGATGCGTCCAAGTTCTGTGCTATGGCGAAGCTGATGGTCACGGATGCCGCTTTCGATGTGGCCAATGGCTGTCTGCAACTGCATGGCGGCTATGGCTATCTGTCAGACTATGGCATCGAAAAGATCGTGCGTGATCTGCGTGTGCACCAGATCTTGGAAGGCACGAACGAGATCATGCGCCTGATCGTGGGCCGTCAACTGTTGGCAGAACGCGACCGCGGCTAATGTCTGACATCTCTATCCGTAAAGAAGGCAAGGCTGGGCGGATCACTTTAACCCGCCCGGACGCGCTGAATGCGCTCAGCTATGACATGTGTTTGGCGATTGATGCAGCCCTGATCAAATGGGCCGATGACGATGATGTCGCGCTGATCCTGATCGATGCCGAAGGCGACCGCGCCTTCTGTGCCGGTGGTGACATCCGCGAGATTTACGAGATCGGCCTGTCGGGCGATCACACCCGTGCGCAAGACTTCTGGCGCGATGAATACCGTATGAACGCGCGGTTGTTTGAGTTCCCTAAACCCGTGGTCAGCTTCATGCAGGGCTTCACCATGGGTGGTGGCGTCGGCGTGGGTTGCCACGGCTCGCACCGCATCATGGCGCGGTCCTCGCGTATGGCGATGCCGGAATGCGGGATTGGGCTGGTGCCGGATGTGGGCGGATCGATGATCCTGGCCCATGCGCCGGGACGGTTGGGTGAATATATCGGCATGACCGGCGCGCGGCTTGCGCCGGGCGACGCGATCCATTCGGGCTTTGCCGACTATGTGATACGTCAGGCCGAATGGGACGCGCTGAAAGCGGATCTGATCCGTACCGGAGATCCTAGCCATATTGATGACGCCGCGATCCCACCGATCCCGGGCAACCTGTCAGCGATGCAGCCGATGATCGACACCCATTTCGGTTGCGGCAGCTTGGGCGAGATCGTCGCATCCCTGCGCGCTGAAGACAGCCAGTTCGCCGAGAACACGCTGGAACTTTTGGGCCGAAACTCGCCCCTGTCGATGGCCTGCACAGTCGAGATGCTGCATCGGATGGCTGGAACACGTGACGTGCGCGCGTCGCTCGAACTGGAATACCGCTTTGTTTATCGAGCGCTTGAACATTCCGATCTGGTCGAGGGCATCCGCGCCGCTGTGATCGACAAGGATCGCACCCCGAACTGGGAACACGACATGGAAAACCTGCCGCAAGAGGCAGTCGAACATATGCTTGCCCCCTTGGGCGACAAGAAACTGACATTCTAGGGAGAATCTCATGAAAATCGGATTTATCGGACTGGGCAACATGGGTGGCCCGATGGCGGCGAACTTGGCGAAGGCGGGACACGAAGTCACCGGCTTTGACATGGCCCCGGTCGCGATCGAGGGTGTGGCGCTGGCCGCATCGGGTGCCGAAGCGGCAGCCGGCAAAGACGTGGTTGTGACCATGCTGCCCAACGGCCAAATCCTGCGCGCCGTTGCAAATGAAATCGTGACCGCGATGGATAAAGGCGCAGCCTTTGTTGACTGCTCGACAGTGGATGTGGAAAGCGCCCGCGCTGTCGCCGAACAGGCCGCAGCCGCTGGCCTTCTGCCTGTCGACGCCCCGGTATCAGGCGGTGTTGGTGGTGCCTCGGGCGGCACGCTGACCTTCATGGCGGGCGGCTCGGCCGAGGCGTTTGCCAAGGCGGACCCACTGTTCGACATCATGGGCCAGAAAGCCGTGCATTGCGGTGACAGCGGCGCGGGTCAAGCCGCCAAGATATGTAACAACATGATCCTTGGCATCACGATGATCGGCACCTGCGAGGCCTTCGCGCTGGCCGACAAGCTTGGGCTGGATCGCCAGAAAATGTTCGACGTCGTGTCGACCTCGTCAGGTTACAGCTGGACGATGAACGCATATTGCCCTGCACCGGGTGTTGGACCTCAGTCGCCTGCAGACAATGACTATCAGCCCGGCTTTGCAGCCGAGTTGATGCTGAAAGACCTGCGCCTAAGCCAACAAGCCGCCGAAGCTGCGGATGCGGACACCCCGATGGGTCAAGCGGCCACGGACCTTTACACGCAGTTCGTCGAAAACGAAAACGGGCTGGGCATGGATTTCTCGGCCATGTTGCCGCGGTTTGAAAAACGCGGTCGCAGCTAAGACGCGTTCGGTCTAGCTTGCGCATATGAGTTGGACCGAACACACCGAAGAAATTGCCGGGCTGGACGCGCCAGCCCGAGCACTTCTGGACACACTGACCCCGATGGAGGTCCCCAAAGGGGCCATTCTGTTCAGCAACGGCGAGGCCGTGAAGGGCTATGTCGTCATGCTGTCCGGACAGGTTGATGTGAACCTGATCGGTCCCAATGGGCGTGACATTCTGCTGTATCGCGTGGCACCGGGGCAAAGCTGCATCCAGTCAACGCTGGGTCTGTTGGGCGGTGATGACTACACTGCTGAAGCCACCGCCGAGACCCCTGCCCGTTTGGTTCTGATCCCAAGCGACGTGTTCTTCGCCCTACTAGACAGCTCGCCCGGTTTTCGGCGTCTGGTGTTCGGCGCCTTTGCCGAGCGGATGCAGTCGATGATGCAGTTGATCGAAAACGTATCGTTCATGAGCGTCGAGGCACGGCTGGCCGCGCTTATTCTGGACCGCTCCGGCCCGGATGGCGCGTTGCACATGACGCAGGCCGAGATGGCGACAGCAATTGGCACGGCGCGCGAGGTCATTTCGCGTCGTTTGGACAAGATGGCAAATGCCGGATCGGTAGCGCATGAACGCGGGGTGGTGACCATTCTGGACCGCAAGGCATTGAACGCGATTGTGAGTGGAACCGCGTTTTAAACGCCCAATGTGACCACGTCACATGCCTTTCTTTGCGCGCCTTGCTAGCAAAGGTTCAGACAAGGAAAGGAGTTCATCATGCTCAAACGTAACGAAGGTAATCTGGATCGTATCCTACGCGTTGTCGCGGGTCTTGCACTGTTGGGCTGGTATTTCTTCGCTGGCGGTCCGATCTGGACACTGATCGGCATCGTGCCGCTGGTCACTGGTGCGCTGGGGTCCTGCCCGGCCTATTCGATCTTCGGAATCAACACCTGCAAACTTAAGAATTAGGTCAGGTTTCTTTCAGAGAATCTCAACACTCCTTCGATAGACAGGTTTTAGTAGCGAGTGGAAAAGTTTGCGCCGGACCTTTTGGGGCCCGGCGCTGTTTGTTTTTGGAGGGGGATGGCTTTTACTTCGTTATGATCTCTGGTCCCATCAGCATGGTCGGCAACCATGTGGACAGGAACGGAACGTAAGTCACGAGGATCAGGAAGACAAAGAGCACAGCCAAGAACGGCGCTGCCGCCTTCACGACCTTCATCATCGGCATTCCAGCCACGCCCGAGGTCACGAACAGGTTCAGACCCACGGGCGGTGTGATCATCCCGATCTCCATATTCACCACCATAATGATGCCCAAATGGATCGGATCGACGCCCAATTCGATGGCAATCGGGAAGACCAAGGGTGCCACGATCACGATCAGGCCCGATGGTTCCATGAAATGGCCACCGATCAGCAAGATGACGTTCACGATGATCAGCAACATGATCTTACCAAAGCCCGCCGACAACATCGCGTTGGCGATCTGCTGGGAGATCTGTTCGTCTGTCAGAACGTGCTTCAGGATCAAAGCGTTGGCGATGATGAACATCAGGGTAATGGTCAGGCGACCGGCCTCGAACAAAGTACCACGCGTGTCTTTGTGGAAGAACGCGGTGATCAGAGCCTGCGGCTTTTGCAGCAAGGTCTTCTTGCCCTCGCCCGTATCGGCCAACGGTCCCATGTCGCGATAGACAAAGCAGGCCACGATGAACGCATAGACCGACGCCACAGCCGCCGCTTCGGTGGGTGTGAACAGCGCGCCGGTGACGCCCGGGATGCCATAGATGCCGACCATGATGATCACAATCAGAAGCAAGCCCCACAGCGCGTCCGAGAAGCTGGACAGGATCTCGCGCCAGCCAGCGAACTCACCCTTGGGCATGTCCTTGATCGTGGCGATAACGTAGATCGCAATCATCAGCATCAGGCCTGCCATCAGGCCGGGAATGACGCCCGCAAGGAACATCCGCCCGACCGAGACTTCAACGGCCGAAGCATAAACCACCATCACAATCGACGGCGGGATCAGGATGCCCAGCGTACCAGCGTTACAGATCACGCCAGCGGCGAAGTCCTTGGTGTATCCCACCTGACGCATCGCCGCGATAACGATTGTCCCGATGGCAACCACAGTTGCGGGGGACGATCCGGACAGCGCGGCGAAAAGCATACAGGCAAAGACGCCTGCAATGGCCAACCCACCCCGGAAGTGTCCCACACAAGCGATTGAGAAGCGGATGATCCGCGCGGCCACCCCGCCCGTCGACATGAAAGACGACGCCAAGATGAAGAACGGGATCGCAAGCAGCGTATAGTGCCCGGCCTGCGCCTGATAAAAGCTCTGCGCCACTGACGCCAGCGAGGTGTCCGAGAACACCAAAAGGAAGATGATCGAGCTCATGCCCAGCGCAACCGCGATCGGCACACCAATCATCAGAAGGCCAATCACCATGGCAAAGAGGAATACGACGTCCATGGGTTACTCCTTCAACTGATGGTCTTTGATCTGGTCGATTTCGTCTTCGACCTCGTGGCTGACGATCAACGAGTCCTGCTGACCGCGCCAGATGCGCATTGTGGCTTGCAGGAATCTGAACAGCAGCAATCCAACCCCAACGGGCAGAATTGTGTAAGGCACGACGCGGGGCAGTTTGTCATAGGTCTCGCCTTGATTGATCATGCCTTCCAGAAAGCGCAGAACCTCGGGCATAGGCACCTGATCTGTGATGTACCATGCTTGATCTCGGGTCTTTTCAAAAGCCGGTCGGGAACCAGCGACCCGAGGTCCGGTCAAGTGCCGCATAGGGCGCCCAGTAATCCCATGCGCCTTTCAGCAGCAAGAAGGCATAGATGATGCAAACGGCTGCGGCGATCAGCGCGACAATGCGACGGGCGCGTGCAGGCAGCATGTTGGTCAGCGCGTCGACGCCAAGGTGGGCGGTGACTTTCACGCCATAGCTCACGCCAAAAAGCACAAGCCAAGCAAACAAGATCAGGGTGACTTCCAGCCCCCAGATGATGGCGCTGTTGAAGACGTATCGCAGGACGACGTTGACGAAAGTGATCATCACCATCAGGCCAAGAAGCAACGCGATGGCCGTTTCCTCGAACCCTTTGGTGTTATGTGTATTGGAACTCATGGTGGTTCCTCTCCATGAGGTTGGGCCGCGCGGGCGAAAGACGGGTCACGTCTGGCCGGGGCCGGGGATCAGTGGCGTCGGGGCAGGCAGCGGCCCGCCCCGACCGAAACGCTTAGTACATTGCTTTGATTTTCTGGGCTTCTACGATGTTTTGAGCCCCTACATCGGCTTCAAACTGAGCCCAAACCGGCTTCATCGCTTCCAGCCGTGCTGCACGCTGTTCGTCGGTCAGCTGGCGCACGGTGCCGCCTGCGTCGATGATCGCTTGCTTCGAGGCTTCGTTCACAGCGAAGGCTTCGCCGTTGCGGAAGGTGGTGCCTTCCTCGACGATGGTGGCCAGCTGGTCGCGCACATCAGCCGGCAGACCTTCCCACCAGTCCACATTGGTCACGACCATATAGTCCAACAGACCGTGGTTGGTCTCGGTCACACCGTCCTGTACTTCGAAGAACTTTTTGCCATAGATGTTCGACCAGGTGTTTTCTTGACCGTCCACAACCTTCTGCTGCAGCGCACCGTATACTTCCGAGAATGCCATCGGCTGCGGCGAAGCGCCCAGCGCTTCCATCTGCGCAACCAGCACGTCCGAGGTCTGGACACAGAACTTCAGGCCAGCGGCATCGGTCGGCATCTCAAGCGGCTTGTTGGCCGAGAACTGCTTCAACCCGTTGTGCCAGAAGGCCAGACCCAGAAGGCCGCGACGGGTCATCGACTCTTTCATCGCCTGACCGGTTTCACCCTGCTGGAACGCGTCCACGGCTTCCATGTTTTTGAACATGAAGGGCAGATCGAAGATGCGGAATTGCTTGGTGAAGGCTTCAAACTTCGACAGCGACGGAGCGGCCAGTTGAACGTCGCCTTGCAGCATCGCTTCCAGAACCTGGTTGTCATTGTAAAGGGTCGAGTTCGGATAGACCTCCATACAGGCTTTGCCGTTCATCTCGTCATTCACGCGCTGCTCCAAAAGCGATGCGGCAATCCCTTTCGGGTGTTTGTCGGTGTTGGTGACGTGGCTGAACTTGATGACGATCTCGCCGTCATCGCACGCCGCTTGGGCGGTCGTGACGGATGCAGCGTTGGCAAGGGCCGAGGCGGCCATGGTCAGGAATTTGATGTGGTGTCCTCCCAGACAGATAGAAAAACGCGCCCGTTTCGGGCGACTGCCCTATTGGTTTACGGGTTTGTGACCACGCCAAGGGGAGCGCGGGAAGATCCATCCACCACAAAATTTAACATTAAATTTCATGGCGTTGCTGAACTGTGATGCAGCTCTAAAATCGCCCCCGCAGATCGAGTGGGCGGAATTTCACACAGACCCACGGGCGATATGTGCGAAAATCCGCACAGTTAGTCGCGGAACGCCTCGGGCCGAATCCCGTGCCGCGCCAGCTTGTCGTAGAACGTCTTGCGCGGCAGTTTCAGTTCTTTCGCGGCCGCCGTCGCCCCGCCCCCATGACGCTTTAGCGCATCTACCAAAAGCGATCGTTCGACCTGTGCCATCTGTTCGGCCAGCCCCAGACCGGCCCCATCTTATAGGCCGTCAATCGGCGCCAGCCCAAGCCCCATGGAAAAGCGCATGGCGGCATTCATCAAAGCCCGCGCATTGCCCGGCCAATCCTGCGCCATCAGTTGCGCGATGGTGTCTTGACCGATCTCGGGCGGACTTAGAGCCGCTTGCTCGGACGAGATCGAGACATAGTGCCTAAACAGGTACGGAATGTCCTCTTTCCGTTCGCGAAGGGCTGGAACACGGATGCGAATGAGATCCAGCTTATAGTAGAGGTCAGCGTTAAAACGACCGGCTTGATGTTCGGCTTCAAGATCGCGATAGCTTCCCGCCACAACGCGCCAATTGCCGGGCTGTTCCAGCAGGTCAAGCAAATGATACTGCACGCCTGCGTCCAGCGCCCCGATTTCGTCGAGAAACAGGGTTCCCCCCCCTCGGCGCGCTGCACCCCAGCCAGAAGATCCCCGGCCCCCAGCCCTGCCGCTGCCAACTTGATAAAGGGGCGCGTGGCGTCGCCTGAAAAAAGGTGCAACACCTCGGCTATCTTGGACGTGCCCGAACCCGGTTCGCCACCAATCAAAACCTCGGCTTTGGTGGCGGCAGCGGCGCGCACCTGCGCGCGCAGATCTTCTGCCAGCGCGCTTTCGCCAATCAAAAGACGCGCCGCGGCGTCGCCCGTTTGCGCCTTGACCCGCAGCGCGCGGTTTTCCAAAACCAGCATCCGGGTCTGCAAAGCACGCCCGATCACGGACAACAACGTTTTGGGATCGCAAGGCTTTTCCAAAAAATCAAAAGCCCCTTCTGTCATACCACGCACCGCTGTTGGGATGTCTCCTTCGCCTGTCAGCAGAATAACGGGCAATTCGGGATCCACAGTTTGCGCCTGTTGCAACAAGGCAAACCCGTCCTTGCCGGGCATCCGAATATCCGACAGCACGACGCCGGGAAAATCAGCATGCAGATGGTCCTTCGCCTCGGCATAGCTGCCCGCCGCAATCACCGTCAGGCCATTCAGTTCAAGCGTCTGGCCCAGCGCCTCGCGCACCATCATGTCGTCATCGACCAAAAGCACCGTCTGCGTCATTCGGCGTCCTTCCAATAAGGCAACTCGACCGTGAACATCGCGCCGCTTTCGCAGTTGCGACCACGGATGTCGCCCCCGAAACTCTGCACCAATCCGTACGAGATCGACAGCCCCAGCCCCATGCCATCTTCACCAACCGTTTTGGTCGAGAAGAATGGCTCGAAAATCCGGTCAGGGTCTTCGATCCCCGGCCCAGTGTCGCGCACCGTGACGGACAGCGTCTTCCCATCATTGATCACAATCCGAATATGCCGGTCGTCCTGCCCCATCATTGCATCCGCCGCATTATTGATCAGGTTCACAAAAACCTGAGACAACCGCACCTCACCAGCCTTGGCAAAAACTGGCGTGGCTGGCGGCACCCAGTCCAACGTGACCCCATCCGCCTTCAGCCGAGGTTCCGTCAACTCGACCGCCGTCGGCACCACCTGCCCCAGATCAACCTTGCCCATCGGCTCGTTTTCATTGCGGGCAAAGGCGCGCAAGTTCTTGATGATCCGCGCCATGCGATGCGACAGCTCGGAAATCCGGCTCAGATTCTGCCCAGCCTGCGCCTCGTGCCCGCGCTCCAGAAACAGCGATGCGTTCTCGGAAAAGCTTCAGATGGCCATCAAAGGCTGGTTCAACTCGTGACTGATGCCCGCCGACATCTGGCCCAGCGCCGACAGTTTACCCGCCTGCACCAGATCATCCTGCGCTTTTTTCAGGGCGGCTTCGGCCTCGCGCCGTTCGCGGTTTTCGCGCAGCAACTCAAGGTTCGCTTCCGACAGCGCATGTGTGCGTTCGGCCACGCGGGCTTCCAGCCTTGCGTTGGCGGCGGCCTCGATCCTCAAGCGTTCGTTCAGGGCGCGGCGACGTTCGCCGACAGCCCCCAACCCCCAAACAGATCGCCCCCGCAATAGCTGCCAGAAGGGCTGCGCTTCGTTCCGCGGGGGCTGTGTCCAACAGGATTTCGCCACTCAGCCCCACTGTGGACAGATCGCGAGTCAGATGCAGCGCGCGATCAGGAAGATATGGCCCAGCTTCGATCGCCCAGACCTCGTGCCCGGTCCAATGGCTGGCGCTGTTGTTCAAGAAACGATCAGCAGGACGGGGGACGCTGACCAGATCCAAACGGTTAGACACAAAGACCCGCGCACCGTTCAAGGTGAAGAACAGCGCCGAGGCGGTCGAGGGCCAGTTTTCCTCGAAATCCAACAGATTGGTGCGGGCGATCACGGCGCCCTTGCCCGTCGCATCCTCACCGAATACGGGTGCTGCAAAGGAAAACACGCGGCGCAAACCCGTATCGCCCACGGCTTGAAATTCGGCTTCCGATCCAAGCGCGCCCGTCAACGCCCGATGGATCATCGGGCTATCCGGGTCCAACTGCTGCTACGTCAGGTGCGAGGCCGCTAAAACGCGCCCGCTGTCGTCGACCAGCAAAAGCTGATGCGCCCCAGTCATATCCGCCATCGCCTGAAGCAACTCGTCCGCTGCTTGCGCGTCTTCAATCTCGTTGCTCAGTTGCGCTTGCAGGACGGGGTGGCGCGCCAACACGACCGCCAGTTCCCGATAGCGAAACAAGTGTCGCGTCAATTGGTCCGAGGCCAGCTCCAGTTCGGACGAGGCTTGCTCTGCCAGCGGCCCCAAAGCCGCCCGCCACGCCACCGCCCAGACCCCGGCGCTGATCATCAGTGTCCCAAGAAGAAAGGGAAAATCCATTTCGTATGCAGAAACCGCAACATGCAGGCAGCATAGGAAAGGCCCCTTGCATTGACCAGCCGCTTTAAAGAACATGCGCGCATGAAGCGCCTGACCCAATCCCCAACAGATCCCGAATTTATCCAGAACCCCTATACCTTCTATGATCGTGCTCGCACGGAAGGTGATATGTTTTTCTGGGAAGACTACGACTTGCCCATGGCGGTCAGCTTTCGTACCGTCAACGCGCTGCTTCGGGATCGTCGGTTCGGGCGTGAACCGGTAAAGCCACGCGAAATCCCCGACCACTTGGCCCCGTTCTATGCCGTCGAAGCACATTCGATGCTGGAACTTGAAGCCCCCCGCCACACGCGGCTGCGCAAGCTAGTGCTGCGCGCCTTTACCTCGCGCCGGATCGCCGCCCTTGGGACCGAGATAGACGCGCTGGCGCACCAATTGATCGACGGTTTTCCTCATGGCGAATTCGACCTCTTGCCCGCATTTGCCTCGCGCATTCCAGTGATCATAATCTGCCGCCTTCTTGGCATCCCCGAGACCCGCGCCGATGATCTGCTGCGCTGGTCCAATGCCATGGTTTCTATGTACCAAGCGCGCCGCACCCGCGCGGACGAGGATAACGCGATTGTAGCAACCGAAGCTTTCGTTGCTTTCTTGCGCGATTATGTAGACCAGCGGCGCGGAGACCCACGCGACGACCTGATCACCGAGCTGATCCAAGCCGAGGAAGAAGGCGAAAAACTGTCTACGGACGAACTGATTTCCACCTGTATCTTGCTTTTGAATGCAGGGCACGAGGCCACAGTGCACGCACTGGCTATCGCGGTGAAAACTCTGTTGGAACAAAAGGTTCCGGCAGAGGCTTTATCGCCCGACGCGATTGACGCCACAATCGAAGAAACCCTGCGCTTCGATCCTCCGCTTCACATGTTCACCCGCCACGTTTACGAAGACACAACGCTCTATGGGCAGGACTTCAAACGTGGGGACGAGATCGGACTTTTGCTGGGTGCCGCCAATCGCGACCCGGATATGTGGGATGACCCAAACGTGTTTGACCCAACCCGCCGCGTCCAACAAAATACCGCCTTCGGGGCGGGCGTTCACTTTTGCATCGGCGCGCCCTTGGCACGGCTCGAACTGAAATGCGCCCTTCCAATCCTGTTTGACCGCTGCCCCAACCTGACCATCACTACACCGCCGAAATACGGGAATGTCTATCACTTCCACGGGCTTTCAGCCTTGATGGTAAAGACCTAACACTTTCCTCTTGCCAAAAATACCTTGGGGTAGCGTCAAATCACAGATTTGGCGCAAGGGGCAAAGCCCCTTAGGCTCACAAAGTGAGCCACCGTGGCCTCAGATCGGCAACTCGGTAGAAAACTTGATCTCTTCCATCGACAAAAGCGCCGTGACGTTGAAGATTTTCACCTCGGAGATCAGCGCCTGATAGAACTCGTCATAGGCGCGCGCGTTCTCCACACGGACTTTCAGGATATAATCAATCTCGCCCGCCAATCGGTGTGCTTCCATTACCTCGGGGCGTGCGCGCAGCGCGGCCAGGAACTTCTCTTGCCAATCGGCCTCGTGCTCGGACGTTCGGATCAAAACGAAGAAACAGGCTTCAAATCCAAGGCTATCGGCATCCATCACCATGGTGTTCTGCCCGATCACGCCACCTTCGCGCATTTTGCGAATCCGGTTCCAAACTGGGGTCTTAGAGGACCCCACCTTTTTGGCAATTACGTCCAAAGACTGCCCTGCATCGCGCTGAAGCTCGCGCAGGATTTTCCGGTCGATCTCGTCCAGCCGAACAGACATTCCGCTTTTTCCCTTCTTCTGGTCCAAGCGTTCTAGCTGACGCCTAAACCGAAACAACATTCCTTATTTGCCGCGACACCTCGCGAAATAATGGGAAAATGTCCTATATATCTCTCGAACGCAACCGGAAAGGACATGCCATGCCCCGCCCTTTTAGCCCTAAAGTGGTAACCGCCAACGACCTGATCGAAGGCGACGTGATCTATTTGGCCCATAATGGGTCATGGGTGCGCGAGATGTGTATGGCGTGGCTGATCGAAGATGAAGCCGAGGCAAACGCTCAGTTGGCACGCGCTACGGCCGAGCCCGGCGTGGCCGTTGGCCCTTACCTGGCAGACGCAGCGGCTGGCCCCACCGGCCCGGTCCCCACTCATTTCCGTGAAACGTTCCGCGCCACCGGCCCGTCGAACCGTTTCCACGGCAAACAGACACAGCAATCGGCACCGGAGGCCGTGGCCAATGTATGATTACAATCATTTTGACGAAGGTTTCGTACGCAACCGCGTGGATCAATTCCGCGAGCAAGTCGGTCGCCGCATCTCGGGCGCGCTGACCGAAGACGAGTTTAAACCGCTGCGCCTGATGAATGGCGTCTATCTGCAACTGCACGCCTATATGCTGCGGGTCGCGATCCCCTATGGCTCGCTGAACCCCAGCCAGATGCGTCAGCTTGCGATGATCGGTGAGCGTTGGGACAAGGGTTATGGCCATTGGACCACGCGCCAGAACATTCAGTATAACTGGCCGCGCCTGTCGGACATTCCGGATATGCTGGACGCGCTGGCCGATGTGGGCATGCACGCCATCCAGACCTCGGGAAACACCATCCGTAACGTGACCGCAGACCACTTCGCGGGTGCTGCTGCGGATGAAGTTGAAGATCCCCGCCCCACAGCCGAGCTTTTGCGCCAGTGGTCCACCGACCACCCGGAATTCCAATTCCTGCCGCGTAAGTTCAAGCTGGCCGTGACCGGATCGAAAGCTGACCGCGCTGTCACAAAGGCGCATGACATCGGCATCCGCATCGTAAAAAACGAAGCGGGCGACGTAGGCTATCAGATCCTCGTCGGCGGCGGCCTTGGCCGCACGCCCGTCGTGGGTCAGGTCTTGAAAGACTTCCTGCCCCGCGCCGATCTGCTGCCCTATGTCGAGGCCATCGTCAGTGTCTACAACACGCTGGGACGCCGCGATAACAAGTATAAAGCGCGCATCAAGATCACCACGATGGAGAATGGGATCGACAAGATCCATGAACTGGTCGAGGCCCGCTTTGCCCAACTGCGCCCGCTGTTTTCCGGCGTGGATCAAGAACATTTCAACCGCATCGCCGCTGACTTCACTGCGCCCGATTTCAAGACCGCCTCGCTGGACGGCTATCACGCCGCGCGCGACGCCGATCCGATCTTCCGTTCGTGGAGCGACACCAACGTGGATGACCACCGTGCAGACGGATACGGGATCGTCACGATCTCGATGAAAGCGCATGGCGCCACGCCCGGCGACGCAAGCGCCGACCAGATGCGCGTGCTTGCTGATCTGGCGGAACAGTTCGGCCACAGCGACATCCGCATCAGCCACGAGCAAAACGTGATCTTCCCGCATGTGCACCGTTCGGATCTACCTGCATTGTTCGCAACCTTGCGTGCACATGGCATGGCCACGGCGAATGCCGGTCTGATCTCGGACATCATTGCCTGCCCCGGCATGGATTACTGCGCGCTGGCGACGGCCCGCTCGATCCCCGTCGCACAAGAGATTGCCGAGCGTTTCGACGAGCTGAAGATCGAGCACGATATCGGCCATCTGCAGATCAAGATCTCGGGCTGCATCAACGCCTGTGGGCACCACCATCTGGGCCATATCGGCATTCTGGGTTTGGACCGCGCGGGCGTCGAAAACTATCAGATCACCTTGGGTGGTGACGCTGGTCCTGACACTGTGATTGGCAAACGCGCCGGCCCCGGCTTTGCCTATGACCAGATCGTCCCAGCCATCGAACGTCTTGTGCATGCTTATCTTGAGCACCGCGAGGACGAGAGCGAAACCTTTATCGACGCCTTCCGCCGTCTTGGCGAAGCACCGTTTAAGGCCGCGCTTTATCCGGAAGAGGATAAGTCCAATGCCGCTTGAAATCCCCCTTCCCCCTGCGGAAGAACGGGCGGCTGACCTGAACGAACGCTACAAGCACCATTCCGCGACGTCTGTCGTGGAACGGGCACTGTCGGACAGCACCATTGGCTCGCTTGCGCTGGTGTCCAGCTTTGGCGCGGAAAGCGTTGTACTGCTGCATCTGGTGGCCAACGTCGACCGCACGGTTCCAGTGATCTTTCTGGACACGCAGATGCTGTTTCAGGAAACGCTCGATTATCAGGTCGAAGTGGCTGAAAAACTGGGCCTGACGGATGTGCGTGTTGTGCATCCTGATCCCGAGGCTCTGTTCGCCCGTGACCCGGACAACATTCTGCATCTGGCTGACACCGATGCCTGCTGCGAAGTCCGAAAGGTCGAACCGCTGGACCGTGCCCTGAACGGGTTTGACGGCTGGATCACTGGACGCAAACGCTTTCAGGGCGGCAAGCGCGTTGATCTGGAGTTTTTTGAGGCTGAGGATGGTCTGCTGAAGGTCAACCCGCTGGCCCATTGGGCGGCATCGGACGTGCAGGATTACCTGATCAACAACCGCCTGCCCAAGCACCCGCTTGTCGCACGCGGCTTCCCGTCAATCGGCTGTGCACCTTGTACGTCGGCTGTGAAACCCGGTGAAGACCCGCGCGCCGGACGCTGGCGCGGGGCCGAGAAGACGGAATGCGGCATTCACTTTGTCGACGGAAAAATGGTTCGCGTAGGAGCAGAAGCATGAGTGTGATTGTAACCGATAACGGCTTTGCCCGTGACGACTGGGCCGAAGGGTTCGCTACCGTGGACGAGCGTGCGGCCAATGACACGCGCGGTCTGCACATTGCCTCGGACACCGATCCGGCGGCTTTGGCTGACCTAATGGTGGGTGTGCCTGCCATCCGCATCGACTTTCCATCTTTCGCCGATGGTCGCGGCTTCACGCTGGGCCGTCAGCTGCGCCTTCTGGGCTTCACTGGACGTTTGCGTGCCCATGGCCACGTGATCTCGGATCAATACGCGATGGCGCGTCGGTCTGGCTTTGACGAGGTCGAAATCTCGGACGAGCTGGCACAGCGCCAACCAGAAGCTGAATGGCAGTTCCGGGCGGACTGGAAAGCCTATGACTATAGGTCGCGGATGACCGGCTAGACCGGTCTTCGCAACCCTCCTATATACTTTTACAGGAAAGGGCCGGGCATTGTGCCCTGCTGACGCTTATGAATGAAGTGACGCCCGTTATGGATGCTGAAACCAAAGTAAAACCGGTTCCCACCCTGCCCGATGCGCAGACGGTGACCGAAGTTGAACATTACACCGACCGCCTGTTTAGGTTCCGCTGCACGCGGCCTGCCAGCCTGCGCTTCCGCTCGGGCGAGTTTGTGATGATTGGCCTGATGGGCGACCCGCACCCGGAAACCGGAAAGCAAAAACCGCTTCTGCGCGCCTATTCCATCGCCTCGCCCAGCTGGGATGAAGAGCTGGAGTTCTATTCGATCAAGGTTCCGGACGGGCCGCTGACCTCGAAACTGCAACACCTGAAGGTGGGCGACGAGATCATTCTGCGCCCCAAGCCTGTTGGCACGCTGGTGCATGACGCTCTGCTGCCCGGCAAGCGCATTTGGTTCTTTGCCACCGGCACCGGCTTTGCCCCCTTCGCCTCGCTTCTGCGTGAACCGCAAACCTATGAGGATTACGACGAGATCATCATCACCCACACCTGCCGTGAAGTGGGCGAGTTGACTTATGGTGCCAACCTGATCGAAAACCTGAAAGACGATGAGCTTCTGAACGAAGTGATCGGCGAAGGCTTCTGGAAGAAGATCAAATACTATCCGACCACAACCCGCGAAGAGAGCCCCAAGATGGGCCGCATCACTGACCTGATGCGTTCGGGCGAGGCGTTCAAGGATCTGGGCGTCGAGCCTTTGAACCCTGAACATGACCGCGCGATGATCTGCGGCAACCTGGCCTTTAACCTGGAACTGAAAGAGATGTTCGAGGAGTACGGGCTTGAGGAAGGCGCGAACTCTAAGCCTGCGCAATATGTGGTCGAGAAGGCGTTCTTGGACTAATCCACGCTTACCACAGCTGACAGATTTTCCGCCCGCTGCCCCGTGCCGCGGGCGGTTTTGTTCTGCGTATGTTCCTTTTGGAGACTCGGTGATATTCTGGCTTTATGCAGATTCTCGACCGGCCTCACTTCCCCCCCGCCAAGACCCGTACGCATGAAGTGTACGGCCCCGGCGCGCCGGTCTTCGCCTTCGCACTGGCTGCGCGTCTGGGCGGGCCCTGCCTGTGGGTGCGCGGCGGATGGGATGCGGCGCAGATAAACCCGAACGGCTTTGCTCCCTTCATCGACCCGGCCGACTTTGCCCTGTGCAACACCAAGGACCAGATGCAATCCTTGGCCGTCGCAGAAGAAGCTCTGCGCGACGGGGCTGTTCCGCTTGTTGTGATGGCCCTGCACAAACCCCTTGGCCTGACCGAGGGTCGCCGCTTACAACTGGCCGCCCGCGATGGGAGATCCACGGGGCTGGCGATTATTCCCGAAGGCATGGGCAGCAACGCCGCCGAGACACGCTGGCACTGCGCGCCGATTTTTGATCCGGATTATGGCGGCGAAGACTCGACTCTGCATCGGTGGGAGCTTAAAAAGAACAAATCAGGAACATTGGGTGTTTGGTATGTTCGATGGGATCGGGCGTCGCGTCGTGTCGTTGTGGTTCCCCCGGTTGGCAAGTGACCGGGTTCTGCGCCGCTGCCCGCTGGATGGCCCCTTTGCCCTGACCCAGAAAACCAGCAACACGGATCGGCTGTATTGCCTGAATGCCCAAGCGCTGAAACAGGGGCTGCACGCGGGTATGCCCTTCTCTGACGCGCGCGCTTTTTGCCCGGATCTGCAAACCGCCCCGGTGGAGCTGCCACAGGACGCACGCTTCCTGCATCTTCTACGCCGCTGGGCCACGCGCTATTGCCCGTGGGTTGGGCTTGAGGGGCGGGATGGGTTGGTTTTGGACGTGACCGGAGCCACCCACCTGTTCGGCGGCGAAGACCGGATGCTGGCCGACATGCGGATGCGTTTGATGCGCGCAGGTCTGTCGGTGCAAATCGGGATGGCCGACACGCGGGGCGCGGCTTGGGCCTTGGCCCATTTTGGCGAGGGTGTGGCCCCAGTAGGCGACCCCCTACCCTCGCTTCAAACACTGCCGGTGGCGGCGCTGCGGCTGGGCGAGAAAACCACCACCGCGCTGGAACGGCTGGGCCTGCGCAAGATCGGCGATCTGGCGGGCACCGCCCGCGCGCCCCTTGCGCGGCGCTTTGGGCCGGATGTGCTGATGCGGCTGGATCAAGCCCTTGGCCATCAGCCCGAGGACGTGACTCCACTGGCCGATCCGCCCCATTTCGGGGTCCGCATGACCCTGCCCGAACCCATTGGCCTGATCGGGGACGTGATGGCGGGCGTCTCGCGCCTGTTGGAGCAACTCTGCGCCAAGCTGCAAACGCACGAGATGGGCGCGCGGGTGCTGACAGTCACGGTGCGCCGGGTGGATCAGGACAGTCAGGATGTGGAACTACGGCTGGCCCGCGCCTTGCATGACCCGCAGCGCATTCTGCCGCTCTTTGAACGCGGGTTGGCCGAGGTTGACGCAGGTTACGGCATTGACCAACTCCGCCTGCACGCCACCCAAGTCGAACCCCTGCGCGCCCAGCAGATCACCCACGCCTCGACCACGAAAAACGGCAGCGCGGGACAGCTTGAAGACCTCGTCACCCGGATCGGCGCGCGGATCGGGCTTGAGAATATCCAACGGTTCCTGCCCGCCGACAGCCACATCCCCGAACGCAGTTTCCTGATCGCCCCCGTCGCCTATTCCGAAGCTACCCGCGGCGGGCCATGGGCCTGCACGCAACCCCGTCCCCTGACGCTGTTCCCACCCGAACCGATTGCCGGCCAAGGCCCACAGCCGCCCAAACGCTTTCGCTGGCGGCGTATGTCGCTGACCACCGGACGTGCCACGGGGCCGGAGCGTATCGCGCCGGAATGGTGGCTTCCCGATGACAACTGGCGCGCGGGCCTGCGCGATTATTGGCGGGTCGAGACCACGCAAGGCCGCAGGCTGTGGCTGTTCTATACGCCACAAAACCCGGGCTGGTTCGTACAGGGGGAATTCGCATGACCCCGCCCAACACGCCCCATCTGCGCAGCTTGCACACGCAAAGCAATTCCTATGCCGAGCTGTGTGTTACCACGAACTTCACCTTCCTGACCGGTGCCTCGCACCCCGAAGAGCTGATCGTCCGCGCCGCCGAGCTTGGGCTGTCTGCCATCGCCATCACCGACCACAACTCGCTGGCCGGGGTTGTGCGCGCGTGGTCTGCCTTGAAGCAACTCAGGCAAGAGGCCGACGCGGCGGTGAAAATCCAGTCACAGCAGCGGATGGATGCGTCATCGCGCCAGAAAACCGGCCCCGAGACCCCGATTGCCAAGCCGGACACCGTCCAGCTTCCAAAGCTGATTTCCGGGTGCCGTTTGATCTTGCAGGACAGCACGGTGGACTGGGTCGCCCTGCCCCGCGACCGGGCCGCCTATCAGCGCCTGACGCGCCTGCTAACACTGGGCAAGCGCCGGGCCGAGAAAGGCCAATGCATCCTTTACACCAAGGACATGCTGGAGGCCTGCAAGGGCATGATCCTGATCGCCCTGCCGCAAAAGGGGTTCAAGCAGGCCGTGTCCGAGATCCAGCAGATGCGCCGCCGCTTTCCCGATCACGTCTTTCTGGGGGCCGCGCCCCGCTATGACGGAAGCGATCAGGCCTATCTGACAGCCTGTTCGGAACTGGCGCACCGCGCCTCGGCCCCGATGGTTGCGGTGGGGGATGTGCTGATGCATCACGCCAGCCGTCGGCAACTGGCGGACGTGCTGACCTGCATGCGCGAGCATATCACCATCGACCAGATCGGCACCCGTGCGCTTCCAAACGCCGAACGCCGCATCAAGCCCGCCCCCGACATGATCCGCCTGTTTCGCAACCACCCCGGCGCGATCCGCCGCACGCTGGAAATCGCGGATCGGTGCAGCTTTGATCTGGGCGAGCTGTCTTATGAATACCCCCACGAAGAAGACACGACCGAGCCCCCCTTCGCCCGGTTGGAACGGCTGGCACACGAGGGGCTGGAACGCCGTTACCCTAATGGCGCCCCAGACCGCGCGCACACGCTGATGGCTAAGGAACTGGCCGTGGTGAAAGAGCTTGATTTCCCAGCCTATTTCCTGACCGTCCATGACATTGTGCAATTCGCCAAATCGCAGGGCATCCTGTGTCAGGGGCGTGGGTCGGCGGCCAATTCGATCCTCTGTTATCTTCTGGGCATCACCGATGTCAGCCCCGACATGATCTCGATGGTGTTCGAGCGTTTCATCTCGAAATACCGGGGCGAGCCGCCGGATATTGACGTGGATTTCGAACATGAACGCCGCGAAGAGGTGATCCAGTGGATTTACCAGAAATACGGCCGCCACCGCGCCGGGCTGTGTGCCACGGTCATCCATTTCCGCAGCCGCGCCGCCATCCGCGAGGTGGGCAAGGTGATGGGCCTGTCGCAGGACGTGACTGCCAGCCTATCGGGTCAGATCTGGGGGATGAGCAATGGCGGCGTCGATCTGGACCGGATCCGCGAGCTGGGGCTGGATCCCGAAGACCGCCGCCTGATGCAAACCATCCACCTGATCCGCGAAGTCATCGGCTTCCCCCGCCATCTGTCTCAGCATGTGGGCGGGTTTGTCATCACGCGCGGGCGGCTGGACGAACTGGCCCCGATCGAAAACGCCGCGATGGAGGACCGCACCGTCATCTGCTGGGACAAGGATGACATCGACGCGTTGGGCATTCTGAAGGTGGATATTCTGGGGCTGGGGATGCTCAGTTGCCTGCGTAAGAGCTTTGAATTGCTGGGTGAATTCGCAGGGCAGGATCTGAACATCGCCACCGTCCCGCAAGAAGACAAAACCACCTATGACATGCTATGTTCTGCCGATGCGGTCGGGGTGTTTCAGGTCGAAAGCCGCGCCCAGATGAACTTCCTGCCCCGGATGAAGCCGCGCACCTTCTATGATCTGGTGATCGAGGTCGCGATCGTGCGCCCCGGCCCCATTCAGGGCGGCATGGTCCAGCCTTTTATCAAGCGTCGCCAAGGGCTTGAGCAACCCGAGCCCTTCGGCCCCGAACTGGAAGAAGTGACACGCCGCACCCTTGGTGTGCCGCTGTTTCAGGAACAAGCCATGCAGATCGCCGTGGTCGGCGCGGGCTTCACCGCGGAAGAGGCCGACCACCTGCGCCGCTCGCTGGCCTCGTTCCGGAGGATGGGCACGATTGGGCAATATCGCGACAAGTTCGTTACCGGCATGCTGAAAAACGGCTACAGCACAGACGTCGCCGAACGCTGTTTCGGCCAGATCGAAGGCTTTGCCGATTACGGCTTCCCCGAAAGCCACGCGGCGGCGTTTGCCATGCTCGCCTATGTCTCAGCCTGGATGAAATGCCACCACCCCGCAGTCTTTGCCTGCGCGCTTTTGAACTCGCAACCCATGGGGTTTTATGCGCCTGCCCAGATCGTGCGCGATGCCCGCGAACATGGGGTCGAAACGCGGCCCATTTGCGTGAACCACTCGGACTGGGACAACAGGCTGGAACGCCGCCCGGACGGCACGCTGGCGCTTCGTTTGGGGTTTCGCCAGATCAAAGGGTTTCGCGAGGAAGACGCGGGCTGGATCGTGGCGGCACGCGGGAACGGATACCCGGACCCGCAGGCGCTGTGGCTGCGCGCGGGACTGATTCCGGCAGCCTTGGAACGTCTGGCCGAGGCTGATGCCTTCGCCGATATGGGCCTGACCCGGCGCGACGCGCTGTGGCAGGTCAAGGCGATCCAAAGCCCCAAGCCCCTGCCGCTTTTCAACGACCCGATTGACGGCGAAAGCATCAACGAACCATCCGTCGCCCTGCCCGCCATGCATCTGGGCGAAGAAGTCGTCGAGGACTATGTCGCCACCCGCCTGACCCTGCGCGCCCACCCGATGGAGCTTTTGCGCCCCAAGATCCCCGGCCTGACCCGCCATGACACCCTGCAACAGGTGCCGTTAGGTCGCCACGCAGTCTGCGGCCTTGTCATCACCCGTCAACGCCCCGGCACGGCCTCGGGCGTGATTTTCCTGACGCTGGAGGACGAAACCGGCGTCTGCAATGTGGTGGTCTGGCCCAAGGTTTACGAACAGCATCGTCGCATCGTCATGGGCGCACGGCTGTTGCAGGTCACAGGCTATCTGCAACGCGAAGGCATCGTCGTGCACCTGATCGCGCAGGAAATCACTGACCTGTCATACAAGCTCTACGAGTTGGGCCATCCGATGCCCGAAGCCCTGACCACCGAAGGCGCGCGCACCGACGACACCCCCAAAACCGCCCGCTATCCCGCACGCGCCATGCACCCGCGCGACCAAGCTAAACGCCTGTTTCCCAGCCGGGATTTTCATTAGCGGCTGGACGGCATTAAGAGGCGACCCACGGCACGTATGCGGAAGAAGGTGGAAATGGTGCCCCCACACGGACTCGAACCGCGGACCTACTGATTACAAATCAGTTGCTCTACCAGCTGAGCTATAGGGGCACTCGGGCACGATCTAATTGCTTCTTTCGGAAGGTGCAAGCAAAATTCAACGGCGGCTGGCGCGGGCCATCAGGGCGACGGCGCAGAGGCCAACGGCGATGACCATAAGCGCAGGTGGGGCAGCTTGGCCCAGCTGTTCCAAGGATGCCTGTTCATAGACGCGCGTGGCCAAAGTGCCGTAGTTAAATGGACGCAAAAGCAGGGTTGCCGGAAGCTCTTTCACGCTGTCGACAAAGACCAGCAAAAGCGCGGTGCCGACGGACCCACGGATCAGGGGGAAATAGACTTCGGACAGGGCGCCACGGGCTGAGCGGCCCAAAGATCGCGCAGCCATTGGGATGTTGGGCGAGACACGCTCGATCGCGGCATCGGTGGCACCTTGCGCGATGGCAAAGAAGCGCACGCAATAGGCATAGATCACGGCAAAGGCGGTGCCGGTCATGACCAGGCCAGGATCCCAGCCAGTCAATGCCAGAACGCCATCCGCCATCGTGTTGTCTGCGGCGGCCACAGGGATCAGAATTCCGATGCCCAGCACGGCTCCGGGCGCGGCATAACCAATCGTGGTCACGGGCATCAATTTGCGCGCCAATGCGCTGCCGGACAGGCGCACCCCATAAACCAAAAACAGCGCACCCATAACGGTCACAAGTGCGGCCACCGATCCGACCGTCAGCGTGTGCAGCAAGGCCGAGAACAGCCCATTCGACAGCCAGTATTCCGGTTTTGACAGCGCGTGCGAAAACAGCACCGCAACGGGCAATACGAAGCCGATGACAAAGGGCATGGCGCAAAGCACCAAGGCGGCAAGCCCGGGCAAACGGCCAAGGCGGCGCGGTTCCACGGGGCGGCTTTGGCGGGACATACGATAGAAACGGCTGCGGGAACGTCCGAGTTTTTCAAGCGCGGCAAGGATGAAGACGAAACCCAGAATGACCAGCGCGATTTGCGCCGCACCGCCCGCGTTGTGGCTTTCCAGCCAGACGGTAAAAATGCCGGTGGTCAGGGTCTGCACAGCGAAATAGTCAACGACACCGAAGTCGGACACGGTCTCCATCATCACGATGGCGACGCCAGCGGCGATGGCGGGGCGCGCCAACGGCAGGCCCACGCGCCAGAAGCGGGCAAAGGGTCCGGCGCCCAGAGCACGGGCGACCTCATAGGCGTCGGCGGATTGTTCGCGAAAGGCTGCGCGGGCCAGCAGGAACACATAGGGGTTTAAGGCCGCAGTAAGCACAACAATCGCGGCCCAGCGCGAGCGGATCTCGGGGAACCAATAGTCGCGTGCGCTTTCCCAGCCGAACACAGATCTTAGACCGGTTTGAAGCGGTCCCGCGTATTCAAGAAAGTCCACCAGAGCATAAGCCCCGACATAGGCCGGGATCGCCAAAGGCGTCAGCAACAGCCATTCCAACCAGCGCGCGCCGGGAAAGCGATACATGGTGATCAGCCACGCCGCCCCGGTCCCGACAGCGGCCGACAAAACCCCAACGGACAGCGAAATGATCAGCGTATTGCTGACATAGCGCGGCAGGGTCGTCGCCATCAGATGTGGCCACGCATTTTCTTCGGGCGTAAGGGCCAGCCAAAGGATCGAGACAATCGGCATCAACACCAGCGCGGCAATCAAAATCGCCCCGGCAGACCAAACATTTAGCCAATGCCAAGCGCCTATCGTGGCACCTATCCGAGTCTTTTGCTCAACCATGGTTCGGCTTTAACCTGAAATTAGTTTAACTGTCCAGAAATCCTCAGTATGTTTCACTGTGGCAGGGCAGCAAAACACAGGCGGCACATGAATATCGCGATCCACCTCGGCGCACATTGCACGGACGATGACCTTCTGACGAAATCGCTTCTGAAGAACGCAAATCAGCTGTTCGCGGAAGGGGTCGCAGTACCCGGCCCCACGCGGTATCGGGGGCTGTTGGGTCAGATCATGGTCAAGCTGAAAGGCAGCGTTGCCAGTACCGACACGCAAGACATGCTGATTGACGAGCTGATTGACTCGAACGAGGTTGAGCGCATCATCCTTGGGCATCAGCATTCTTTGGGCGTCCACCACCGTGCAATCGAAGGCGGACATCTTTATCCGTTGGCCGCGCGCAATACGTCATGGATGCGCAACGTTTTTCCTGATCACGAGGTCAGCTTTTTTATCGGCATCAGTAATATCGCGAATTTCATGCCGGATCTTGCGTCCCACCTGAACGATGAAAAACGCGCGGTGATGTTGGGGGCAGCAAACCCACGTGATCTTTATTGGGCGGACGTGATCGAAGCCATTCGCGAAGCAAACCCGGACACGCCGATCACCGTGTGGTGCAACGAAGATACGCCGCTAATCTGGCCAGATGTGATGCACAAAATCGCGGGGTTGGACGATCCTATCAAGCTGGAGCGGGGAAGTCTGGATGTGTTTGAACAGATCACCAAGCCGGACGGCATGACACGGTTGCGGACCTATCTGCGGGAAAACCCCTTCCAGTCCGAACTTCACCGACGCCGTATTCTGGCGGCGTTCCTTGATAAATTCGCCAAAGACGGCATGGTCGAGCACGAGATTGGCCTGCCCGGATGGACGCAGGATCTGGTCGACGAACTGACCGAGAACTATGAGCATGATCTGAAAGACATCGCGAACATTCCCGGCGTCACTGTGCTGAGCGCATAAAAAAGGGCCCCGCGGGGCCCCTTTCAGTCAATTGCCTGTTGGGCTTACATGCCCAAGGCTTCCTTATACATGTCCAGCACGGCTTCTTCCTCGGCTATGTCATTGGCGTCGCGCTTGCGCAGCGCAATCACCTTGCGCATGACCTTGGTGTCGTACCCACGGCCTTTCGCTTCGGCCATGACCTCTTTCTGCTGGTCCGCAATGTCCTTTTTCTCCATGTCCAAACGCTCGATGCGTTCAATGAACTGGCGAAGTTCGTCTGCGGTGACACGATAGCTGCTTTGGGTCTGATGATCGTCCATGGGGGCCTCTTACCTGTGATGATTGCCCGCGGATGGTGACAGGCGTTGTTGAAACCCGATTTAGCCCGACAGTTGAGCGCCTTCAAGACCTGAGAGGGCTTGCACAGCGGCATCCCGCGCGGTAGGCGCAAGGAAACCAAGAAGGAGACCACCATGGACTGGCTGATCATCATAGGTGCAATCATGTCTGTTATCGGCCTGATCGGGCTGGTCGCCAGTGCGCTGAAGGTCATGAAAGCCAAGCGCGAAGGGTTGGAAGACGCCCAGTTGCGCGCACGCATTCAAAAGGCGATGGCGCTGAACATGGGCGCACTTGGCCTGTCGGTACTGGGCCTAATGTGCGTAATTCTTGGCGTGTCGCTGGGCTGAGATCGCAAGGGGACTGTGCGTCCCCTGCATTTCAAACCACGCGTTCACATATCGCCAAATTTGCGACCATTCTTAATCAGTTCATCGAACAAGGGCGACGGCGCCCAGAAACGCGGCTCTTCCGCCCGCCAACTGGTCAGCGCGGTCTTCACAGTAAGAAGGCCAACCTGATCCGCCGCCATCATCGGGCCACCCCGATACCGCGGGAAGCCATAGCCATACAGCAACACGACATCCACATCAGACGGGCGCAAGGCGACCCCTTCTGACACCAGACGCGCGCCCTCGTTCGCCATGGCATACAGGCAGCGATCCTGAATCTCCTGCTGCGAGAAGGTGCGCGGAGTAATCCCTTGGATGCGGCGTTCTTCTTCGATTATGGCCAGCACCTCCGGGTTCTCGACCGGTCCGCCCTCTTGATCATGGATGTAGTATCCACGCCCGGATTTCTGACCAAACCAACCCTTTTCGCAGATCTTATCGCCGATCGAGACATAACGATCTTCCGGCGCGCGTGTCGCAGCAAGACGTTTGCGCCGCGCCCACGAGATGTCCAACCCAGCCATATCCAAAACCTGATAAGGCCCGATGGGGAAGCCATAAGCGCGCATCGCAGCATCGATCTGCGCGGGCGTCGCGCCATCTTCCAGCATGAAATCCGCCGCCAGACGATAAGCCGCCAAAACGCGGTTCCCGATAAACCCATCGGCCACCCCGGCGCGCACCGGCACTTTGCGCAGCTTGCGGGCCAGATCAAAGCCCGTTGCCACGACGTTCGGATCAGTCTTCTTTCCGACCACAATTTCCAGCAGTTTCATGATATGCGCGGGCGAGAAAAAGTGATACCCGACCACATCCTGCGGGCGCGAGATCGTCGTCGCCAGCGCGTCGATATCCAGATAAGACGTGTTGGTCGCTAGAATACCACCGGGCTTCATCACCTCGTTCAGTTGGGCAAACACGCCCCGCTTTACGTCCTCGTCTTCAAAAACAGCCTCGATAATCAGATCGACCTTGGCCAATTCCTGCATGTCGGTGGTGCCGTTAAGACGCGACAGACGCTCTTCGCCCTTGGCGGCCGTGATGCGCCCCTTGGCGGCCGATTTGTCATAGTTTTTAACGATGCGCCGAACGCCACGCTCTAACCCTTCCTGATCGCGCTCGACCAGAACGACCGGAAATCCTGCATCCAGACAAGCGATTGCGATGCCAGATCCCATGGTCCCTGCCCCGACCACGCCAATCGAGTTGACCTTGCGCAGGGTAGCGCCCTTCAGCTCGGGCACTTTCGCGGCGCGGCGTTCGGCGAAGAAGGCATGGCGCATGGCAGTTGCTTCCGGGCCGGTCTCGCAATCATCAAACGCGGCGCGCTCCATGGCGATTCCAGCCTCGAAGGGCAGGATATGAGCCGCCTCGACACAATCAATGATCCGCGCGACCGATGGCTGGGGGTCGTTTTTCATCTTGTCCCGGCGGGTGGCGATGGCGTTGGCAAAGCCAACGTGATCCTGCAAGCCTTCGGTCCGATCGCGGGTCGGGCGGGTTTTGCCGCCGTTTGCAAGAACTTGTTGCGCCATCTCGATGGCCGCTTTGACGAGATCCGCATCGGCGATCTGGTCAATTAATCCCAAATCAAACGCCTTGGGCGCGGAAAGGGGTTTGCCGGTCAACATCAGGTCCAAAGCGACCTCTGCCCCTACGATCCGAGGCACTCTCTGCGTGCCGCCCCCACCGGGCAGCACACCCAGTTTCACCTCGGGCAGGCCCAGCTTGGCGCTGTGTAGAACGATGCGGTAATGGCAAGCCAGCGCCAACTCGAACCCACCGCCTAGCGCGTTGCCATGCACAGCCGCGACAGTCGGTTTCGGGCTTGTTTCAAGAAGATTGCAAACACTGGAAAGGATCGGTGCTGCGCGCGGGTGTCCGAATTCACGCACGTCAGCACCGGCTGGGAAGGTCCGCCCGTCTGCTGCCAACACAATCGCCTTCACGGCATCGTCCGAGATCGCTGCCTTTATCTGGTCGCTCAGTCCTGTCCGAACCGCATGGCTTAGGGCATTCACCGGCGGGTTATCAATGGTGATGACAGCGACAGAGTTCTCGACGCGCAGGGTGACAGGCTCGGACATGGTTCCTCCGTGATCAGTTGCCTTCAAGGGGCAGATCAAAGGCGTCCTTGTCAATGGGTCTTGAGGCTCTCGCCACAACTTTCCCGACCAATCGGTCGGACTTACCACAATTCAAGGCGCATGCCCGCCTGTCAGATCGGCAAGTTATCGAACAGATCGTCCGCGTCGTCGTCTTCCAACCTGTCCTCGAAGTTGCGAATACCTTCTGGCACCGGCAAGCCCAGCGTCTCCAGCTCGGCAATCTTTTCGCGCAATTGCTCTTGCAATACGTGACGGTCGTCGGGCCGTTTCGCGATTTCGTCCAAGATCAAGCTGATCGAGGCTTTCAGTTCTTCAAACGCCATGGTGTCCTCCCATTTCTGTCTATCTGTCGGCAAGACCTTCGGCCCGCCGGGTTACCGCCCCCTATTTGATGGCCATTGTTATCAAACGTGTTTGCTTGCGCAGTCGCGGCAGAACGGGGTGTGCGGCAGAACGTCCAGTCGTTCGGGCGAAATCTCGTTTCCGCACTCGACACAATACCCGAACTCACCTTCGTCCATCCGGGCAAAAGCGGCCTTGATCTGCGAAATCTCGGTCTGGCCAGAGTTGCCCAACCCTTCCAGAACCTCGTCTTCTTCACGCTCGACGGCCAGTTCTTCCCAGTCTTTCGACTGATGGCTGTCCAGTTCATCTTCAATCTCGTGAAGGCGCTTGTCCAGTTCGTTCATGCGCGCGTTCAGAATTTCGCGATACCTGTTCACATCTACCATAGTGTTCTCCTTTGGCACGATTTTGAAGCGTGACAACGAGCGCTGCATTGATACAGGTCAAGCAAATCCAGGCTTTACGGGTCCGGAAGATCGGCTGGTGTACTTGCCGGCTCCGGGCCCGGAGAAGGCGTTGGCTTGGCTGGCGATGCGGGTGTTAAACTGGGGACTGGGCTGATATCCATCGGTGCGGCGGGTCCAATGCGCAACGCCCGCTGACCCCGCAGTTGGCCCAGCTGGCATGTGGTCGCAACGCCCCCTTCAAGGTCCAACAGATCGACCTGGCCGACTGCGTGCAGCGGCACCGGGATCACCATCCCAACCTCCAGCTTCGCGACATCACTTACCGGCAGATGCACCTGATGCAGCACGGCACGCAGTTCGGCCTGGCAAGTCATCGCCACATCGGCGATGGTTTGGCCGTTCGCATCATGGCCCGCGTCTTGGTTGGGCTTTGCGGGCGGCTGGTGCGGCAAGATCAGCGTCATAGCGCCATGTTTCGCCCCGCCCGCAAGGTCCAGCTCGGCCCGGAAAGTGCGATAGATCACATTTTCAAGCGTCAATGGGATCACTTGTGGATCCATGAACGGCATCGCATAGCGAAAACCGGTCACACGGGGCGCGATGTCCAAACCGGCCTCTTGCACCTCGACCTCGAAACACTCCAGCGTGTGATCTACGAAGTCTGCGCAGATCGCTGCATCTGTGCGCGAAGGCGCACGTTCTGGCCCCGCACCTTGTGATACTTTGCCAATGGTCAGCGCTTCGACCAAGCCCGCCATCAGCAACGGGTCCAGAATAATCATGCCAAACGCACTGTCTGGCCCTTCCACCAGACACAGCAATGCCTGATCCGGAAGATCGCCCAGCACCCCATCCAGCACTGCCTTATCTTCGATAACGGATTGCGCCGCGATAGGGATCCCGGCCACGTCCTGTCCGGCCCGCCGCATGGCATTCCCCAACGCACCCGTCGCGGTCAGTGGGCTTATCCCCGAAGGTGGTCGCCCTGCCCCGGCTTTGCGTTGCAACACGCTGAGTATGTCTGGATCGGCCATGTCTGTTCCAAGCGATAGATCGCCCCGACACTGCCAAGACAAGGTTTATAAATGATTGACGCGCGCGCGGGTCTCGTACGGAATTCCCGACGGGCTGCTGACCGGAAGGGTCACGCGAAACGCGCCGCCGCTTTGGCCGGGCAGATAGGTGATATCGCCGCCAAGTTTGTCCATGATCTCGCGACAGATGGCCAGCCCCAGACCCGCACCGCCGGCAGCCGCCTGATCTGACAGGCGCGAGAACTTCTCGAAGATCATCGACTGGCTTTCCAAAGGCACACCGCTGCCATTGTCGACGAAATCCACCTGCACCTGCCCACCGCGCTGGCGCACCCGGATCGCCAGCCGTTTGCCATTGGCATCACAGTATTTCGCGGCATTCGAAATCAAGTTGATAAACACCTGCGCCAACCGGTCCGTATCGGTGTAAAGCGCGACCCCTTCGTCCGACCGATTGCGGTGGACATGCATCTCTTCTTGGTCAATGACCGAGCTTGTGGCCGCCACCGCACGGTCCAGAACCGCGCGCATGTCCTCGCGCTTGGGATAGAGTTGCACTTGCCCGTTTTCCAGCACGCTGAGGTCCAGAAGATCGTCCAGAAGCCGTGTCAAACGCACGCTTTCGTCATGGATGATCGAGGCATGGCGGGCGGCGGCCTCGGGATCATCCGCGCCACCGTCCCTCAGGATCTCGGAAAACGCCCGGATCGAGGTCATGGGCGTGCGCAATTCGTGGCTGATCTGGCTGAGGAATGCATCCTTTTGAATCGACAGCTGGGTCAGTTTCTCGTTCACCTCGGACAGCTGGCGGGCGGTTGTGGTCAGCTCGCGCTGTTTGGCCTCCATCAGCGAGGTCTGCTCGAGCATTTGCTGAGTTTCATCTGCCACGGCCAACAGATCATCCACGGATACCGTCGCCCCGCCAAGGATCTGCGCGATCATGGCATGGGCTGTGGCGGATCCCACTAGCCCCGACAACTCGCGTTCCAGCCGCCCGATGAAATCCGGTGTCGTATCCGGCAGATAGCCCTGTTTCCCCTGCTGTTCCGCCTGCGCTTGAAACCACGACTGCGCTTGATCCGCCCCCATAATTTGCTGCGCCATTACCAGCAGGTCTTCCGCGGTGGCAGCGCTGAAACTGGCGCCGCGCGACGGGCCCGAATGGTCCAGAACATTCACGAATTGCGCCGCTTGCAGACGTTCCATCGGGCTGGGGAAGGACAGAAGCGAGATCAAGATGAAAACGGCGCAATTCAGGATCAGAGACCAAAACACCGCATGCACCACCGGGTCCAACCCGTCTACGCCAAACAAGGATTGCGGACGCAATGCCGCGATCCCCCAAGGGCCATGCGCCAGCATTGAGGCGCTCATCACGCCGGCCTCGCCGAAGCTGGGCAGGAACAGCGTATAGGCCCAGATCGCAAACCCCGTTATCAGCCCGGCAACCGCTCCGCTGCGCGAAGCCCCGCGCCAAAACAGCCCCCCTGCCATGGCAGGCAGCACCTGCGCCACCCCCGCAAACGAGATCAACCCGATAGCCGCCAGCGCGGCCCCCCCGCCCGACAGGCTGTAATAAAGATAGCCCAACGCAAGGATGCCAACGATGGACAGGCGGCGCGCGGACAGAAGAATCTGGCGGGCATCGCGATATTCAGATGCGCCGCCCCCAAGTCGCGTCGACAGCCAAATCGGCATGATGATGTGGTTCGATACCATCGTCGCCAGCGCGATCGAGGCGACAATCACCATCGAAGTGGCCGAGCTGAAGCCGCCAAGGAAAGACAGCATCGCCAGCCCGTCGCGCTCGAAATACAAGGGCAAGGTCAGGACGAACAGGTCCGGGTTTTCGCCTTCCGGCAACAAAGCCAGTCCGACCACGGCAATGGGGATGACGAAGAGGCTCATCAAAAACACATAAAGCGGGAAGGCCCAAGACGCCGTCGCCAATTGGCGTTCGTCCACGTTTTCGACCACCAAAACCTGAAACATGCGCGGCAGAGTCAGGAAGGCGGCGGCGGACAGGAATGTCAGGCCGACCCATCGCCCGCCCTGCAGCTCCCACGCACCTTCGGGGGCGGCTTGAATGGCGTCCTTCATCGCGGCTGCGATACCCTGTTGCCCGCCACCGACGCCCCAGACCACGAAGATCCCGACGGCCAACAGCGCGACCAGCTTGACGACGGCCTCAACCGCGATGGCGGTGACGACGCCGTGGTGGCGTTCATTCACATCAAGGTTGCGGGTGCCAAAAAGGATGGTGAAAAGCGCCAGCCCTCCGGCCACCCAAATGGCGGTTTGATCCAGATCCGGCACGGCCCAGCCGGCGGACCGGTCGCGGGCAAAGACGGCAAAGGACAGGGTCACCGACTGCAATTGAAGGGCGATATAGGGCGTGGTGCCGATCACCGCGATCAGCGTGACAAGCACCCCCAAGAGGTTCGACTTGCCATAGCGAGACGACACAAGGTCAGCGATCGAGGTGACACGCTGGCTGCGACCGACCCGCACCAGTTTGCGCAAAAACCACCACCAGCCGATCATCACCAGCGTCGGACCCAGATAGATGGTGACGAATTCCAGCCCCGACCGCGCCGCGTACCCCACTGCGCCATAAAAGGTCCACGCGGTACAATAGACCGAAAGCGACAGCGTATAGATCATGGGCGAGCTTAAGAAGCGCACCTTGCTGCGCCGCGCGCGTTTGTCCGCGACAAAGGCCACAAGGAACAGCATGAACACATACATGAAACAAACGCCGACCAGAGTATTGAAGGTCAGCATCAATCGCGCCCTGCCGCGTCGTCGGATTTCGCAAGCGGTTCAAATCGGGCGCCCCTTGGCGCTTGCCCGCCGCGCCCCAAATGGCGCGCAAGGAACATCGCCGCCACGATCAACCCGAACCATACGGAAAAGACATAGGCAAGGCGGATCGAGCCGATCGCTCCGCCGACCATCAAAGGCAACAAAAACAGGATTACGCCCAGCAAGGGCAACAGCCGCGCGGCGTCCTCGATCCGGCGCCGGCGATAACTTTGGCGGGCAAGAAACAAAGGTTCACGCGGAGACCTCATGCCTCTATCACCCCCCGACCAGCTCGCGCAGATTGCTGAGCATTTCTGTGTTCGAGAAAGGTTTGGTCATGAACCGGTTCACACCCAAGCGCTCGGCCAATTCGCGGTCCGTTTTCTGTCCCTTTGCGGTCAGCATCAGAACCGGCAACGCGCGGGTGTCGTCAGAACTGCGCAGGTCTTGCAGAATGTCATAGCCCGACTTGCCGGGCAGCATCACGTCAAGGATCAATACATCAGGCTGGACGTCATTTACCGCCTGCACCGCCGTGGTTCCGTTGTCATGGGTCGATACGTTCCAGCCGTCGCGGCTTAGGATAAAGCTGATGGCCTCGGCGATGTTTGGTTCATCTTCGATAACCAGCACCTGTTTTGTCATGAAACCCTCCCCCTGGCCGCAGTTGTCCCGCAGCCTTCAGCAACTATTGCCAAGAAACCCGCCGCGATCAAGCGAAACACGGAAGAATTCAACCTCTGGCTAAAGCCTTAGAACGTTATCCCGCAGACAGGATCGTCGCCTCGCGCCGTGCCGCACAATCGGGAAGCGGGCAGACACGGCAGGCCGACCCGACATCCACCGGCGTGGCGCGCGCCAAGGCCTCGCCATCCAATGCGTCGTCCAGCTCGCGTACCAGCATGAAGGCTTCAAGCGCTGGTGGCTGGTCGAAGGACAGCGCATCGCGTTGCACGCAAATGGCCTGACACACATGCCGACGCCGTGCCCCACCCGGCTGGCGCACCACGGCACGGATCGGACGTTCGGGCTGCGAGAGCGCTTGAAACAACGGCCAATAGGGGCAAGCCGCGCCAAAACGCGGCAGCGCGAAACCTGGCACGGTTTTGCGCAACACCAAAGCCCCTGCCCCATCGCAGCTGATCACACCAGCAGACGCGCCGTCTTTCGTCGAGGGCACAAAAGCGATCCGGCGCATGACCGACGGTAAGGGCTGTTTAAACGTACGCGCCAAGGCGACGGGATCCCAACCATGCGCCTCGCGCGCGGTTTGAAATTCTTGCATTGGCATCGCTTCAGCGTCAGTCACATATTGCAGCAGAAACTGGCGCGCCATGTCCTGCGCCTCGCGCGAAGTCAAGGCGGCGCTGTCGGAAATCACCGCAGCAACGGCCTGATCACGCGACTGTTCCTGCCATGCGGCCGGGTGTTCCAAGTCGGGAAAATAGTGGTCGTGCAATTCAAGAAAGGTGGCGAGTTCCTCGGCGGGGCCGATGGGGACGACCTCTTCGCTGGCACCCGCGTCCAGAAACTCGACCAAGCCTTGCGCAGCACCCGAAAGTCGCATCCCCTCGTTGCGCATGTTGCGCAAGAAACGGTCCTGCCATTCCTGATCGACCTCGCCCCCGCCCGATAAAATGGCCGCCGTCGACCGGATCGCCGTCACCGCCGAGATCACCTCGTGCAGGGACGCGGCAAGTTCCGGGTCATGGGTCAGCCGATCGGACAGCGCTTCGACCATCTGCTCCAACTCTTGAATCCGCTGGTTTTGCGCCATGACCAACGACGCCCAGCCGGGAAAGCGACCGGCGAAATCCTCGGACCGGTCCAATTCGGCCTGTGCCTGCGGCAACCGCTTATCCGCTTCGCTGAGTGCGCCCAGAAGTTCGGCCTCGGCCCCTTCGGCCAGTACAGCCGGATCGGTCTTCAACGCCTTGCCGATTGCGTCCACCAAATCCTCGCCAACGCGACGGCGGTTATGTTCGATCAGGTTTAGATAAGCTGCCGAGATCCCAACCGCCTTGGCCAAGGCCGCCTGCTTCATCCCCATAACAAGCCTGCGTTCGCGAATTCGACTTCCGGTTAGTCTGGAATGCGGCATAGGGGACTGCTTTCTTTGGGGTGGGCTTTCTTGGCGTTTTCAAACCGATCAGTAAGCGGCAGGTGCAGTTTACAAAAAGATTTCGCTTTTATAACCTGTTACCAAATTTTTTTCAAAGCCGCCCCTAAGGGAAAGCACAAATTAACAAGCACTGTAGCTCCGCGCCCCGTCGCTGCACACTCGTATTGGCGAAATCCCGCCGGGTTCAGCCATGAATGCGCTGATAAGTTTCCTTGACCTGTAAATCGCCTAGAAAGAGTATGAAAACAGCCTTTCATCCAGGAGGATAACATGAAGAAATCCGTATTGACCCTTGCCTGTGTGGCATCTCTGGCGCTGAGCGCTTGCATGAGCCGCCCGCTGACCGATCAGGAAAAAACCATCGCTGGTGGTCTGGCTGGGATCGGCGCTGGCCTGATCACGGCAAACGCCATCGGCGCCAACAAGAACTGGACCGTTCTGACGACTTTGGCTGGTGCAGCTGCTGGTATCATGGTGGCCCGCAACAACCACACCAACATGTGCGCCTATTCGAACGGCGACGGCACCTACCGTCAGGCACCCTGCCCGGTCTGATTCAGACAGGTTACAAAGCAAAAAGGCGCGCCCGAAACGGCGCGCCTTTCTTTATGTGTAGAGCGTTTACGTGCACAGTTTGCGAAGCTCGGTTTTCAGCACTTTCCCATAGTTATTCTTGGGCAGCTCAGACACTACGAAATAGGCTTTGGGCCGCTTGAAACGCGCGATATTGGCCAGACAATGTGCATCCAGCGCGGCTTCATCGAGCACCGCACCCTCGGCCAACACGACGAAGGCCACAACATCCTCGCCCCACTCGGCGCTGGGGCGCCCAACTGCGCTGACCTCGTACACATCTGAATGGGTCAACAGCGCTTCTTCCACCTCGCGCGGGTAGATATTCGTCCCACCCGAGATGATCACGTCCTTCGACCGGTCGCGCATGGTCAAATAGCCGTCCTCGTCCAGAAATCCCATATCTCCGGTCATCAACCAGCCATCCACCAGCGTTTTCGCGGTGGCTTCGGGATTATTCCAATAGCCCGGCATAACGGGCGTACCACGCACCATGATTTCGCCGACTTCACCGGGGGGCAAGAGCTGCCCGGCTTCGTCCCCGATCCGAACCTCGACCACACTTTGTGCCCGCCCAACTGAAGCGAGACGTTCGCGCCATCGCGGATGCGTGCGATCGGCCACATCGTCGCGCGACAGGGCGGTAATCGCCATCGGGCATTCGCCCTGCCCATAAATCTGGACGAACCGCGGTCCGAACCAATCAACCGCATCCTCAATATCGGCCAGATACATCGGACCTCCGCCATAGACGATGGTTTTGATCCCCTCACCCCGCCTTCCCGCTGCCTTGGCAATATCGGTAAACCGCCGCACCATCGTCGGGGCCATGAACATCTGAAGTGGGCCTTGGGATTCGGCCACGTCCAAGAGCTCGATCTCGTCGAACCCGCCCGAAGCGGGGGTGATATGCCGCGCCCCTCGGGCCACGTGGATGGGGGCATATATGCCCGCGCCGTGGCTCATCGGCGCCATGTAGAACACCGCATCATCTGGCGAAACTTCGTCGCAATCCAACAAATAAGACAGCGATGTGGAGCGGATCATCCCGTGGCTGATGTAAACGCCCTTAGGCTGCCCGGTGGTGCCCGAGGTATAGAACAACCACGCCAAATCCGTGTCCGCGCGTGTCGCAACCGGCAGCGGGGCGTGATCGCACAGCGCAGTGAACTCGTCATGCTCGACATGGATCAACGGAACATCCGTCACCTCGGCCAACCCCCTTGCCAGATCATCCGTCGCAAGGATCAGCTTCGCGCCCGAATTCTTAATGATGAACATGGCCTCTTTCGGGTGAAGCTTGGCATTAATCGGCACCACCGCCGCGCCAAGTCCCCAAACACCGTAAAAGCCCAGAAGATATTCAGGGCAGTTTTTCATGAACAGCGCCACCCGGTCCCCGGGCCCTATGCCGCGCGCCGCAAGTCCAGCGGCAAGTCCCTGTGCAGCCCGAAAAAACTGGCCATAGGTGAAGACCTGATCGGGTCCACGAAGAACCGCTGGCCGGTCGCCATGCACTTGCGCCGTACGCTCAAGCCAATGTGCCAGATTCATGAGACCTCCCTTTCACCATGATCGACCATACAACTATCGGCAGATAACCCCCTCCCGCACAAGCCCCGTAAAACTACGCAACTGTTTGTAATATCGTGAAACCTTTGGCAGGATAGGGTCATGACGCAGATGGATCTTGCCTTCATGAACGCGCCCACGGGGCTTGCGCTGACCGAAAACAGGATCGTGCGCCAATGTAACCTGCGCTTTGCCGAGATCTTCGGGGCCGAGGTCGACAGCTTTCGCGATATGCCACTGGAACGGTTGTACCCGTCCCTGAAAGACTATGAAAAAGTGGCGCGCGTGGGTGGCGACATCCTGCGGGAAACCGGGCGCTATGAAGACGAACGCATCATGCGCCGTCTGGATGGCGAAATGTTTTGGTGTCGGGTCCGCGGCACCAGCCTGACGCCCGATGACCCCTTTCGGCAAGGGGTCTGGAGCTTCTCGGATCTGTCCGCCGAACGCCCCGTGGTCGAGCTGACACCGCGCGAACGCGATGTGGCGATCCTGACCTGTCAGGGCAAAACGTCTAAGGAAATTGGCCTGACGTTGGGGCTTAGCTATCGCACGGTCGAAGCGCATCGTGCGCGTCTGTTGCAGAAGTTTGGTGCCCGCAAACTGCCCGAGCTTGTGGCGAAATTCTCGGGCATGCCGATTTAAGACACAACAAGGCTGCGTTAACCTTGGTGAACACTTCCTAAGAATTTTAAGCCTTTGGAAACTTTTGGCCGGTTACGTTTTCAAATGGTGGGGGCTCCGCAGATAACGGAGCTTAAAATGGAATTTACATTACCGTCCTCATTGGGGGCGCAAGCCACATTGATGGCGCAAAGACCGACGCGACCGGCCCCTGACCCGAGCCGCGTCGAAAAATCGCCCGCTGCTGGCGAAGCCCGCGCGGATTCGCACAACGCTCGGTCACATGGCGACGCGCAAAACCTGAACAAGAATGGCAGGCGCGACACTGTTGCCCAGCCTCTGGATCCAGACCAACCCGTCGGCCCCCCCCCCACATTTCAGATGAATGTACTTGAGATGGAACGCGAGCTGCACCAACGTTTAGCGCAGATCGAGCTGGAACGGACTTTGTCGGAAGACCGAACACCCGCTTCTGTTAACGCATTAGAAGACGACAATAAGCCGGACGCACCCGCGATCCATCAGTCCAACGCGCAGACCCTGCCTGATAAACCCGATTTCCCCAAGGCGGTTCCGAAATCCTGACAAAATTCGGGCGAATTTCCAGTTTCGCCGCCCTTCTTGCTTTTCTCCCCTTACGTAGCGTCTTATAAGCATTGCAAAGACACAAAGCCTGCATAGATAGACAGGCAGCAAATCTAGGGCGAGGACCCATGGCGAAGAAAAATCACGAAACCGATGTGGCATTCATCGAAGCACTGGCGAAACTGCTTCAGGAAAACGACCTGACCGAGCTGGAAGTCATGCGCGACTATGGCGAAAATGACAGCCTGAACGTGCGTGTCAGCCGCGCCAAAGAAGTTGTTCAACAAATCGCAGCGCCGGTTGCAGCCGCAGCCCCCGCGCCAGCAGTTGCCGCCGCGCCGGCAGCAGCCCCTGCCGCTGAGGCCCCCGCTGCTGCTTCGGACGATCCGGCCAGCCATCCCGGCGCCGTTCCGTCGCCCATGGTTGGCACCGCCTATCTGCAAGCCGAACCCGGTTCGCCTGCCTTCGTAAACGTGGGTGATACCGTGTCCGAAGGTCAGACCGTACTGATCGTCGAAGCGATGAAAACGATGAACCAGATCCCCGCCCCGCGCGCGGGTAAAGTGACTCGCATTCTGGTCGAAGATGGCTCGCCGGTTGAATTTGGCGCGCCGCTGATGATCATCGAATAAGGCGCGTATCATGGCCCAATTCGATAAAATCCTGATTGCCAACCGGGGCGAGATTGCACTGCGCGTGATCCGTGCTGCCCGCGAGATGGGCATCAAAACCGTTGCCGTGCATTCGACCGCTGACGTCGATGCGATGCATGTGCGTATGGCAGATGAAAGCGTCTGTATCGGCCCAAACGCCGGCACAGACAGCTATCTTTCGATCTCGGCGATCATCGCAGCCTGTGAGATCACCGGCGCACAAGCTGTGCACCCCGGTTATGGTTTCCTGTCGGAAAACGCGACCTTTGTTCAGGCGCTGGAAGATCACGAAATCACCTTCATTGGCCCCTCGGCTGAACACATCCGCATGATGGGTGACAAAATCACGGCCAAGGATACCGCGAAAAAACTGGGCATTCCCTGCGTTCCCGGATCCGATGGCGGCGTACCCGACATCGAAACCGCGCGCAAAACCGCGGCCGAAATGGGATACCCGGTGATCATTAAAGCCACCGCCGGTGGTGGCGGTCGCGGCATGAAAGTCGCCGAGACCGCAGCCGACATCGAAACCGCCTTTTCCACCGCCCGTTCGGAAGCAAAAGCCGCCTTCGGAAATGACGAAGTGTACATGGAGAAGTACCTCCAGAAACCGCGTCACATCGAAGTGCAGGTCTTTGGCGACGGTCAAGGCGGCGGCGTCCATCTGGCCGAGCGCGACTGCTCGCTCCAGCGTCGTCACCAAAAGGTATTCGAGGAAGCCCCCGGCCCCTCGATCAGCCCTGAAAACCGCGAGAAGATCGGCACGATCTGCGCAAACGCCGTGGCCGAAATGGGCTATTCCGGCGCTGGCACGATCGAGTTCCTTTATGAAGATGGCGAGTTCTATTTCATCGAAATGAACACCCGTTTGCAGGTGGAACACCCGGTCACCGAGTACATCTTCGATGTCGATCTGGTCCGCGAACAGATCCTTGTGGCGGAAGGCAACAAGCTGTCCTTTGCGCAGTCGGATTTGGAAGTAAATGGTCACGCGATCGAGGTTCGTCTGAACGCCGAGCGTCTGCCGAACTTCACCCCCAGCCCGGGCAAGATCACCCAGTATCACGCCCCCGGCGGGCTGGGAGTACGGATGGACAGCGCGCTTTATGACGGCTATTCGATCCCGCCTTACTATGACAGCCTGATCGGCAAGCTGATCGTGCATGGCCGCGACCGACCCGAGGCGCTAGCGCGCCTGAGCCGCGCGTTGGGCGAGCTTATCATCGACGGGATCGAAACCACGGTTCCGCTGTTTGACATGCTGCTGGCCGAGGCCGACGTCCAATCGGGTAACTACAATATCCACTGGCTGGAACGCTGGCTGGATGAAAACATGGGGTAAGGGCCATTGGCCCAACCCACTCCTCCCCCTCTCACCGCTGAATTGCTGATGAAGGCTTATGCCATGGGCGTCTTTCCCATGGCCGAAGGCCGCAACGATCCCGAGGTCTTCTGGGTCGATCCAAGGCTTCGCGGGATCATCCCTTTGGACGGGTTTCATATCTCGCGCAGCCTTGCCCGCACGATCCGTCGCACCCCCTATAAAGTTACGTTGAGCCGCGACTTCGCACAGACTGTCGAAGCCTGCGCCGACCGGGATGAGACTTGGATCAACGACACGATTTTCGCGCTTTATCAGCAACTTCATCGGATGGGTCATGCCCATTCGCTTGAGCTTTGGGACGGCGACGAACTGGTGGGTGGGGTCTATGGCGTGACCTTGGGCGGGGCGTTCTTTGGGGAAAGCATGTTCTCGCGCCGCCGGGACGCGTCGAAGATCGCGCTGGCCTATCTGGTGACCCATCTAAGAGGCTGCGGTTTCACACTGTTCGACACGCAGTTCTTAACCCCGCATCTTGCCAGTCTGGGCGCGGTCGAAATCCCGCGCGCCGCTTATCATGAGCTGTTGGAGAATACGCTAGATGTTCAGGCTGATCTAACAGGTCGCCCCCTGCCCGACGCTTATTCGGTCGCGCAGCGCAAAACCCAGACGTCATAGCGCGGGTGATCCAAAGCATTCAGCGCGGGCGAGGATGCAATCATCCAGCCCTCGAATGTGGTTTCTTCGGCATTGCCATCCCGCACGACCAGCCACGCAAAGGCATCGCCAGATGGGTTATCCGTTGGATAGCGGCATTCGCCAAGCGTAACGCGCAGACGGCCAAGTTCGACCGTGTCGCCCACATTCATCTTGAAGTCCATCGGAGTGCCCGACACCTTGTCCAACCCACGCAAATGCGCGCCCGGCGCTTTGGCGGTTTCGGCCCAAGCGGCGCTGGCCGCAAGCAGGGCGACAGTCAGGGTGAATGCAGCGCGGATCACTCGGCGCTATCCTCGCCACCGGCGACGTATTTCAGCAGCAGTTGCACAAGGCTGACGGAGCCTTGGGTGTCTTCAATCTCGGCGCCCGGCTCTAGGTTGAAGGGCGATCCGCCGGGCAAAAGCTCGACATAATTGCCCCCCAGAAGACCTTCGGACGAGATGATTATGGCGGTGTCTTCCGGCAGCGCCACATCCGACTGTACGGTGAAATCCGCATCCGCGCGGAACGTTTCAGGGTTCAGTGTAATGTCAGTCACCGCGCCCACTTTGACACCACCCAGACGCACATCCGTCCCGATCGAGATACCGTCCGCCGTGCGGAACGACGCGGTATAGCTGTCCGTCGCCCCCCCGCCCGACAGGCCAACAATTTGGCCCGCATACAGTAGGAACCCAACGGCAACAGCCAGCACGATGCTGCCTGTGACGACTTCGGTTGTATGGCTATTGCTCATGCGAAATGTCCCTGATTTCGGGGGCTGGTCGGCGACTTGCGCGATTTACTCGGGCTGCCAGGCTTCATAATCGCTGCGCTCGGCCGGGGCGGCCTGACGCAGGGAACCAACAGGCGCATAGGCCATGGCTGTTCCTGTCAGATTGTCCTGATGCGGCTTTTCCCAATCCTTATGCGCCAGCGGCTTATCTTCCGGGCAATTGTCGAACGTGTGGTGCAACCAGCCATGCCATTCGGGGCTGACGCGGCTTGCTTCCGGTTCACCGTTATAAAGCACCCAGCGGCGGCTGTCGTCTTGGTTGCGATAGAAGACGTTGCCCTGATCGTCTTCTCCGACTTTCACACCTTTGCGACGGGTGAACAGCCAAGTTCCGATCGTCTCACTGTGGTACCATGTCAGAAGCGAAAGAAGCCGCATGTCGATCTCCGAAATTTCTTACCTTTGATATGGCCCAAGCCGGGGCGAAGGTCCAGAGCTTTGCCTTTCAATCCGCGATCCTTGCGCGATTTGAGGCCAGTTTGGCATCAGGTCAGCCTAGAAATGGAAAAGCCACCGCACAGGCGATGGCTTCTTCAGTGTTTTGGGAATCAATCCGAACCGTTAGCTGGCGGATACTTCTTCCTTCGCAGTGTCCGAATAAATAATCAGCGGTTTCGCGTCAGAATTCACGGCGTCGTCATTCACGACAACCTCGTCCACATTCTCAAGCCCCGGCAGGTCGAACATCGTGTCCAGCAGGATGTCTTCCATGATCGAGCGCAAACCGCGCGCACCGGTCTTGCGTTCAATGGCGCGTTTGGCAATGGCGTTGAGCGCATCCTCGGTGAAGGTCAGCTGCGCCTCTTCCAGTTCGAACAGGCGTTGGTACTGCTTGACCAAGGCGTTCTTCGGCGCGGTCAGGATGGTGACCAGAGCGTCCGCATCCAGATCTTCCAGCGTTGCAATCACCGGCAGACGGCCAACGAATTCTGGGATCAAACCGAATTTCAGAAGATCTTCGGGCTCGAGCTCCTTGAACAGCTCCCCCACGCCGCGGTCATCATTCTCACGCACATCAGCGCCAAAGCCCATCGCCGAGCCTTTGCCGCGCTGCGCGATGATCTTGTCCAGACCTGCGAAAGCACCACCACAGATGAACAGGATGTTCGTCGTGTCCACTTGCAGGAATTCCTGCTGCGGGTGCTTGCGGCCACCTTGCGGCGGAACCGACGCCACAGTGCCTTCCATGATCTTCAGCAGCGCTTGCTGCACACCCTCGCCCGACACGTCGCGGGTGATCGAGGGGTTGTCCGACTTGCGGGTGATCTTGTCGACCTCGTCGATATAGACGATGCCGCGCTGCGCGCGTTCGACGTTGTATTCAGACGCCTGAAGCAGCTTCAAGATGATGTTTTCCACGTCCTCGCCTACGTAACCGGCTTCGGTCAGCGTGGTGGCGTCGGCCATGGTAAAGGGCACGTCCAGAATACGCGCCAGAGTCTGAGCCAGCAGCGTCTTACCACAACCGGTCGGGCCGATCAGCATGATGTTGGACTTCGCTAACTCGATCTCGTCGCCATTGGCAGCAGCGTGATTCAGGCGCTTATAATGATTGTGAACCGCCACAGACAGCACGCGCTTGGCATGCCCCTGCCCGATCACATAGTCGTCCAGAACCTGGCAGATTTCCTGCGGTGTCGGCACCCCGTCCGAGGATTTCAGCCCCGACGACTTGGTTTCTTCACGGATGATGTCCATGCACAGTTCGACACATTCATCACAGATGAACACCGTCGGTCCCGCGATCAGCTTACGCACCTCGTGCTGGCTTTTGCCACAAAACGAGCAATAGAGCGTGTTCTTGCTGTCGCCAGAGGAATTATTCGCCATAGTTCAGTCCTATTAGGCCGAATTCCGACCCCGTTAAGCCCATCAGGGCTGTCTTTTGCCCCTATCCCCAGCTTAGGCCAGGGATAAGGTATGCACAATCAGCTTTTTGAACGGCCTGTAACAGGCCTTTCGGGCAGCATTTTGAAAGGCCCTTTGGCGGGCCTTTCACGATCTATTTACGCTTCAGCGTCGTCGCTTTTGGCGCGGTTTTCCACAATCTCGTCAATCAGGCCCCAATCCTTGGCCTCCTGCGGGTCCATGAAGTTGTCACGCTCCAGCGCGTCAACCACGGCTTCCATCTTCTGACCCGTGTGCTTGACGTAAATCCCGTTCAGGCGATCCTTCAGCTTCTGGGTTTCTTGGGCGTGGATCATGATGTCCGTCGCCTGCCCCTGATAGCCGCCCGACGGCTGGTGCACCATGATGCGCGAGTTGGGCAGCGAGAAACGCATGCCGCTTTCGCCAGCTGCCAGCAGCAGCGATCCCATCGACGCCGCCTGACCGATCACCAAGGTCGACACTTTGGGTTTGATGTATTGCATCGTGTCATAGATCGACAGGCCCGAGGTCACCACACCACCGGGCGAGTTGATATACATCGAAATCTCTTTGTTCGGGTTCTCAGCCTCGAGGTGCAGAAGCTGCGCCACGATCAGGCTGGACATGCCGTCATGCACCGGGCCGGACAGGAAAATAATCCGTTCCTTCAACAGGCGCGAGAAAATGTCATAAGCCCGTTCCCCGCGCGAGGTTTGCTCAACCACCATCGGGACAAGGGTGTTCATATAGGTATCAATCGGATCGTGCATGTCGCCTGCTTTCTCTTCGCGCCAAAGCCCGTTCTGGGCATCTTATGCCAACCTAGTCCTGTGTTTGGGGGGCTGCAAGGGGCCGAAAACATCCCGCCCCGGACAGTGGAACACATTTCAAACAGGGATGCCGGAAAACGGTTAACAAAATCCTTCCCTTAGCGTCGCTCAGACAACAAATTGCAAAAGAAAAGGCGCCGGTTGGGCGCCTGATCTTTTTTCTGTGTTTTTGGACCTATCACCCCGGTGACATCCCGCGCAAACGCTCGGACCGGCGGCGCAGAAGTTCGACCGTGGTCAAAAGCGCGATAGAGATCACAACAAGGATCGTCGCAACCGCCAGAATGGTTGGGCTGATCTGCTCACGCAGGCCGGTGAACATCTGCCATGGCAACGTCTGTTGCTTGGCTGAGCCCACGAAGATCACCACCACAACCTCGTCAAATGAGGTGATGAAGGCAAACAGCGCGCCCGAGATTACGCCGGGCAGGATCAGCGGCATCTGAACGCGGAAGAATGTGGTCACCGGATCAGCACCCATATTCGCAGCCGCACGCGTCAGCGAGCGGTCAAAGCCCACCAGCGTGGCGGTCACGGTGATGATCACGAAGGGAATGCCCAGCGCTGCGTGCGCCAGAACAACGCCCCAGTAAGTGCCCGCCAGACCGATGCGGGAATAGAAGAAGTACATCCCTGCCGCCGAGATGATCAACGGCACGATCATCGGCGAGATCAGGGTGGCCATAATGGCGCGACGAGCCGGGACGTGCGGCTGGCTCAGACCGATGGCCGCCAAGGTGCCCAGCGACACGGACAAAAGCGTCGCAGCAGGCGCGATCTTGACCGAGTTCCACAAGGCGTCTTGCCAATCCGGGTTCGAGAAGAAGTCACGATAGTGCTTCAGCGAATAACCGGCCGGATCGAAGCTCAGCATCTCTTTCGTGAAGGTGAAGAAGTCCTGCGAGTTAAAGCTCAGCGGGATCACAACAACGATGGGGGCAATCAAGAAGAAAAAGATCAGCCCACAGATCACGCGGAACGTATAGTGCCAGACCCGCTGGCCGGTGCTTGCATATGGAGGAAGTGCCATGTCCGTTACCCCAGCTTCACGTTGTCAATGCCGACGATCTTGTCATAGGCCCAGTACAGGACCAGAACGACCGCCAGAAGAATGGCGCCCAGCGCCGAGGCCAAGCCCCAGTTCAGCGAGCTCGAGATGTGGAAGGCAATCTGGTTCGAAATGAACGTGCCTTTCGTGCCCCCGACCAATGCCGGCGTGATGTAGTACCCAATCGCCAGAATGAACACGAGGATCGAACCCGCGCCAATGCCCGGAATTGTCTGCGGGAAATAGACGCGCCAAAACGCGGTCCAATCGGTTGCACCGAGGCTTTTCGCCGCGCGCAAATATGTAGGCGGGATGGTTTGCATCACCGAATACATCGGCAGGATCATGAACGGCAGCAGAATGTGGGTCATCGCCACGATCGTACCGAACTGGTTGTTGATGATCACCAATCGGGCGCTGTCATCCACAAGGCCGATCCAGACAAGGATGTCATTGATCACGCCTTGTTGTTGCAGCAGGATTTTCCATGCGGAAGTCCGCACCAGAAGCGACGTCCAGAAGGGCAGCAAAACGAGGATCATCAGAATATTTGCCTGACGCATCGGCAGGTTCGCCAAAATCCACGCCACCGGATAAGCCAGCAAGATGCAGCAGACGGTGATCGCCAGCGACATCCACAGCGTACGTCCCAACAGGTTCATATAGATCCGCTCGGCTTCCGGGCGCATCTCGGCCCCGTCAGGGCCCACGCGCATGTCCACAGCGTTCAGGAAATACCCCGCAGTAACAGGCGGCGAATAGGTCTGGATGGTGCGCCAATTGTCGGCGTCCGCCCAGTCTTCATTGATGTCGATCAGTTCGTCTTTCCAAGAGCTTACACCCTCAATATCAAACTTCTTGGCCTTGCGCCCTGTCTTGCGGAACAAGGACGCGATGCCGGGGTTTTCATAATTCAGGCGGGTGCCGACCTTGGTGTGGGTCTTGGCTTCGGCCGCATCTTTCAGATCCGCCGCCATCGCGGCATAGACTGCCTCGGACGGCAGATCCCCGCTATTGGCGTCCCAGTCAGCCAAAGCCACAACAGTGCGCGGCAGCGTGTCTGAAACGATCCCGTTTTTCACCGAGCGATACAGCATATCGGCAACGGGCAAGATGAAACTGATCAGAATGAACAGCAACAGGGGTGCAATCAGCAGCAACGCTCGCATTTTCTGTCGGCGGAGCGCACGCGCAAGGCTGCGCTTCAGCGGCGTTCCATCTGCGGCCAGAACCGGGCCGCCGGTATCAGTTGTATCGCTCATATCTTCCCTGTCGGCTGTTGCCGTTTCTTGGTTTCAGTCAGCTAAATTGACAAACAAATCAGATAGATAAAATGGGGGGGGGTGAAGGGGGTCCAAAGACCCCCTTCGTGTTCAAATTACTTGGCCAGCCAAGCTTCGAACTTTGCGTTCAGGTCGTCACGGTTGTCTGCCCACCATTCGTAGTCATACACGTGAACGTTGCCCGAGTTTGCCGGGTCGGTCGGCATGTGCGGAGCCATGTCGATACCCAGTTCGGCGTGCTTGCCAACCAGCGGGGCCGACGATGCACGGGCCGGACCGTACGAGATAAACTTGGCCTGATCTGCCAGACGCTGGGTGTCGGTGGCGAACTTCAGGAAGTCCATGACACGTGCCTTGCGGTCTGCGGGCAGACCAGCAGGAACGATCCAACCGTCAAGGTCAAACGACTGCATATCCCAGAGCATGCCGATCGGCTGGTTCTGCTCGGCGATGGCCGAGAACAAACGACCGTTGAAGGTCGAGCCCATCACAACTTCGCCGTCAGCCAGCAGCTGAGGCGTTTCAGCACCGGCAGTCCACCAGACGACGCTGTCTTTGATGGTGTCGAGTTTGGCCAGAGCACGCTCCATGCCGCCGTCTTCGCCCAGTACGTCATAGATTTCGTCCTTGGCGACGCCATCACAGTACAGTGCCCATTCAACGTTATCGATCGGGCGCTTCTGAAGCGAACGCTTGCCCGGGTATTTTGCAAGATCAAAGATATCGCAAACCGAAGACGGAGCTTCTTCGCCAACCAAGTCGGTGCGATAGCCGAATGTGGTCGAGTACACGATCTGCGGCACAAAGCAGTCCGAGACCAGCAGGTCGCCAAAGTCGTCCGAAGCCGAGGTGCCATCAGGTGCAGCGGCCAAGACTTCATCATGGTTCAGCTCTTCGGCCAGACCTTCGTCGCACAGACGCATCGAGTCCGACGCAACAGCATCAACCAAGTCCCAAGTGACGTTGCCAGCTTCGTTCATGGCGCGCAGCTTTGCCACAGCTTCAGCCGAGCTTTCGTCCCAAGTGACTTTCACCTCTGGGTGCATTTCCAGATACGGCTCGACATAGGCCTTGATCTGGCTGGACTGATAGGCACCACCCCAGGACACCAGCGTCAGTTCATTGGCCATGTCCTCGGCGGTTGCCACGTTACCGGCAAGCGTCAGGGCCGAGCTGGCCAGAAACAACTTCGCAAGTTTCATACTAATATTCTCCCTAGTTATCCCGTTTGGTTGGTCGGAACTGCATGACGGGTCGCACACAATCCCCTGGCTCTATGCTCGGACGCGTGTCGTCACGCCCCCGAAGCAAATTCGTTTACGCGTCCAGCGCGCGACAATCCTGCGGCAACCAGCCGATTTCGATCTGCTGGCCCGGTTTCAGGCGCTCGACATCGGGGGCGTTGCGGGTCTTGATGATAAACTCGTCATTGCCAGCGACGCGCAGGCGGGTGCGGAAAATGTCACCCATATAGATGAACTCAAGCACTTCTGCTTTCAGCGTATGGGCGCCTTCCTGCAGGCGGTCTTTGTTGTATTCAACGCGTTCCGGGCGGATCGACACCTTAGTGCGCTCGCCCACTTCCGAGACGTTGATCGGGGTGGCGTCCAGCTCTTCCCCGTCGTCCAGACGCACCACACATGTGTCGCCCGAAATCTCGGTCACAACGCCTTCCAAGGTGTTGTTTTCACCGATGAACTGCGCAACGAAACTGTTTTCGGGCTTTTCATACAGCAAGTCCGGCGGGGCCAGCTGTTGAATGCGGCCATCATCAAAGACAGCAACGTTGTCCGACATGGTCAGGGCCTCGGTCTGGTCGTGGGTGACGTAGACCGTGGTGATCCCAAGACTATGCGCAAGGTGCGTGATTTCGAACTGCATCTTTTCGCGCAGCTGCTTGTCCAGCGCGCCCAGCGGTTCATCCATAAGTACCAGCTCGGGTTCGAACACCAAAGCACGGGCCAATGCAACACGCTGCTGTTGGCCACCGGACAATTGCGACGGACGGCGGCCGCCAAAGGCGCCCATTTCCACCATATCCAGCGCGCGTTTGATTTTCTCTTCGCGCTCGGATTTGCCCATCTTGCGTACTTCCAGTGGGAAGGCCAAGTTTTCGGCAATCGTCATGTGCGGGAACAGCGCATAGTTCTGGAACACCATGCCAATACCGCGCTTGTGCGGCGGGATGTTGTTGATCGGCTGGCCACCCAGACGGATATCACCGTGGGTTGCAGTCTCGAATCCGGCCAACATCATCAAGCAGGTGGTCTTCCCAGACCCCGACGGCCCGAGCATGGTAAGAAACTCGCCCTTCGCAATCGACAGGTTCAGGTCTTTTACGACCAACGTCTCCCCGTCATAGCTTTTTTGGACACGATCAAAAACGACAAATCCGTCGTCGGAAACAGCTTCAGCCAAGTGACCCCCCTGGTCTATGTTCTTTTTTTCACGCACCAGCCAACACGAAGAAATCTGCGAATACAACAGTCAATTCGACTGTTTTTACACCCCCTGATGATTAATTGTGCTTTTCTGTGTGTGCATTACACCCCAAAGCTTACCTATCAGAACACGCAAACTCGCTTCTTTTTGTTGCTTGACCATGTCGTTTTTCGACCTTGAGCAAAGCGGTTGATTGGTGACCGGGCAACAGGCGCAATTCTTGTGCAAGAAAAAGCTCTGTCGCCCGGGTCTTCGCTTTAGTCTGAGGATATCGCACCCTCAGGTCAGTGCATTCACGACCCAAAATGGGAAATTCACGCCAGAATCAGCCTCTATCGCGAAATGATGTTGTGACCTGGCCCATAGGGGAAGCCGGTGATGTTCTCGGCTCCATCCTCGCCCACCACCAGAATGTCATGTTCACGATATCCGCCAGCCCCTGCTGTGCCTTCGGGCAGGAACAGCATCGGCTCCATCGACACAACCATGCCGGGTTCCAGCACCGTGTCGATGTCTTCGCGCAACTCCAGCCCGGCCTCGCGACCATAGTAGTGCGACAAGACGCCGAACGAATGCCCATACCCGAACGAACGATACTTCAGCAGTCCTTCGCTTTCAAAAAACTTGTTGATCTCGGCCGTGATGCCCGAGCAGGTCGCGCCGGGCTTGATCAGGCTGATCCCAAGCTCATGCGCGGCAACATTGGCCTTCCAGCGGCGCAGGCTTTCCGCATCAGGTTCGCCAACGAACAGAGTGCGTTCCAACGCAGTGTAATAGCCCGAAATCATTGGGAAGGTGTTCAGCGACAGGATATCACCGCCTTCCAGCTTGCGCGTGGTGACCGGGTTATGCGCCCCATCAGTGTTGATGCCAGACTGGAACCAAACCCACGTATCGCGGAGTTCGCTGTCGGGATGGGCGCACGAAATCTCAAGCTCCATCGCGTCACGCCCGGCCATGGCAATGTCAATTTCGCGGGCCCCGACGCGGATCGCATCGTGAATGGCAGCTCCACCCACGTCGGCAATGCGTGCGCCTTCGCGGATCAAGGCGATTTCCTCGGCGGATTTCACCATGCGCGCCTGCATCGTGTCGGCTGCAATGTCTGTGAAGCTACTTCCTGACAAGAACTCTTCCGCCAGACCGCGCTGCGCCAAGGTCATATGGTCGCCTTCGATCCCGATCGACTTGGCATTGCCGACAAGGTTCTTAACCGCGCGCCAATAGTTGTTGCGCTCCCAATCCGTATAGATGACGTTTTCACCATAACAGCGCCGCCACGGCTGGCCCGCGTCGATATTGGCCGACACGATGGTCGACCGATCCGCCGTCACCACCAGCCCGTAAGGCCGACCGAACGCGCAATATAGAAAGCCCGAGTAATAGGCGATATTGTGCATCGAGGTGAAGACAACGGCTTCGACACCGCGCGCGGCCATGATCTTGCGTAGACCTGCTAAGCGACGTTCGTATTCCGCGTCCGAGAAGGGCAGCGGGGCTTTTTCACCGTTTTCACAAACAAAGTATTGAGGGCGTGGCATATCACATCTCTCCATCTTCCGAGGCCGGGATGTGTAAGGAAATGCCCGGCCAACCTAACTCCCCGGCGTGCAGGGCAGTTGATCTCCGGACCGGTGTGCATGTGGCACACAGGGCAGCGACGCCATCGCTGCGGATGGACGATTAGTGGCCACCAAAGGGAGTTCTGTCAACTGGCTTGGTGTGCGTCCATGTTTTCGGGCCAGATTTGCTGCGGGCCACCCTGTCCCAGAACCTGCACGCCATCGGCAGACACGAATACGGCCGGAAGCACCCCGGTTTGATACGCCCCAGTATCGACCGAGATCCGCCCCTGTCGGACCTTCACGTCAGGCACAACCGTGTGGCCATGCACCACCCAAATCCCATCCTGCCGGGGTTGAGACCTGAAATCCGCGTGGCCCCAGATCAAGACGTCATCCTGTTGATCCGCGATCGGCACTGCCGGATCGGCCCCCGCGTGAACAGCCGCGACATTCCCGGATTGCCAGCGGGTTGGCAGCGTTTGCAGGAAATTTAATGCGGTCTCGCCCAGCTCTTGCTTCAACCGCTCGCGCACCATCAACACGCGATCCCCGCGCATATCCAGTTTCGAGACCCCGACGCCGAAACTGCTCAGAGTCTCGACGCCTCCGTTCGCAAACCACACGGGGGCGTTCAGGGGCGGGTTGTCCAGAAAACTCAGAAGCATTTGCTCGTGATTTCCACGCAGACAGATGACGTCGCGCGGGTCATCAGCCTGCAACGCCATCACCCGGCGCAACACCCCCGCGCTTTGCGGGCCGCGATCCATATAGTCCCCAACGAAGACAAGCGGCAGATCAGCGTGATCGGGATCAGCGGCGATCTGATCCAGCGTGGTATCCAGCGCATCAAGCTGCCCGTGGATGTCTCCGATCACCAGAAAGGGCTGATCCGGTACCAGCGGCGCGTCGAACTCGGCGCCGCCCCCAAACTTCCGAAACAGGCCGTCCAGCAGTTTTCCCATTTCGTCCTTTCCTAACGGGTCGCGTTCCCGATCACCGTTTGCAAACAGTCACCAAGATCCTGCGTGCGCTCCGCCGTCCATGTCGGGTCCACAAGGAAGCACAGGCTGGTGTCGCCCAGTTCGCGCGCCACCGGAAGCGGCGCGTCTGGTCCCAAACCATAGCGCGTGAAGGTGCCTTCGCGATAGATCTCGGAACAACTGCCCGAGAAGATGGGGAAGCCCGCGTCCGAGACCTCAGCGATGATGCGATCGCGGTTCCAGTCGTTTTTCAACGCCTCGGGGCGGACGAAGGCATAGAACCGATAATACGCATGGGTCATGTCGTCTGGCACATCCGGCACGCGGATTGCGTCCAGCCCGGACAAGGCCTGCGCCAGAATATCAGCGTTGGACGTACGGTGCGCGCGCCAATCGGTGAGGCGTTTCAACTGCACCCGCCCGATGGCCGCAGACGGACCCGTCATGCGCAGGTTCGTCCCCGGCCCGGCCCCATGCAGCCACCGAAAGCCCGGAGGGTGCGCGGTGTTGAACACCACGTCATAATCCTTGCCGTGATCCTTAAAGCTCCACGCTTTTGACCAGAGGTCACGGTCATTTGTGGTCAACATGCCGCCTTCGCCACCCGTCGACATGATCTTGTCTTGGCAGAAGGAAAACGAGCTGAAGGTGCCGAAATTGCCAACGTTCTGATCGCCGATCATCGCGCCGTGAGCTTGAGCACAATCCTCGATCACCCACAGATCATGCGCCTTTGCCAGATCCATGATGGCACCCATGTCGCAGGGCCATCCGCCCAGATGCACGGGGATGATCCCCTTGGTGCGCGGCGTGATCAAAGGCGCGATGGTGTCTGCGGTGATGTTCTGGCTATCCGGGTCGACATCCGCGAAGACCGGCACCCCGCCTTTCAGGGACACTGAACTGGCCGAGGCGATGAAGCTGCGCGGCGTGACGATGACCTCGTCACCCTCCGACAAGCCCAACACATGCAAGGCCGCGTCCAGAGTGACCGTCCCGTTTGCCATCGCAATGGCGTGGGGGACGCCGAACCATTCGGCGAACTCGTCCTCGAACGCGTGCACGTCGGGGCCGGTCCACGCGTTCACTTTGCCGGACCGCAGGACTTCGGTCACAGCGGCGATTTGGTCTTCATCAAATACGGGCCAGTTGGACATGGTGGGCTTCCTTAGATCACGCTGCGCACAAGGACAAAGCCCTCGGCTGCATGGCGGTGAACGGTGGCTCCGCGCAAGGTCGCCAAAGCGCGTAAAGCGTTGACCGAGCGTTCATGCGGCGGCTCTTTCACTTGGCTTGCGAACATCTGAAATGCCTCGAGCTTGCGGTCCAGCGTGTCGGACACGTCGATGAACACGTTCGGCACGAATGCAGGCGTCAGATAGGGCGCATTCCAGTTGGTTTCAGACAGAGTCTCATAAGCCATGATCGTGGTCGGATAGTCTTGTTGATGCGGACGGCTGGCGACAAGTGTCGACAGGAAGGACAGCTGGTGATCCATGTGAATGTCGCCGGGATGGGTGACGAAGATCAGCCCCGGTGCCAGATCGCGCACCAGCTTGCCAAGGCCTGCGTTCAGCCCGCCATGAGGGTGCTCGGCCAATTCGGCGGCGGGGAAATCCAGCCAATGCGTCTTGGTCACGCCCAGATAATCGTGGGCGGCGCGGGCCTCGGCCCGGACGGCGGCGATCATTTCATCTGTGTAAAGCGGCGCACTGCCTTTGGTGACAACCGCCACATGCACCTCGCGCCCTTCATCTGCGAGGCGCGCGATGGTGCCACCAACGCCCAACACCTCATCATCAGGGTGCGGGGCCACCACCAGAACGGGGGCCTTGGGGTCGCCGCCAAAGGCAGAGGATGCAAGCGTGCTCATGTCAAATTCTTTCCAAGTTTCGTATGTATTTTCGGGGGAGTGTCCCCCCCGGTCCAATCCAAAATATCGACGCAATTCCCATCACCGCAATAGACGGTGAACACGCGGCCCTCGATGGCCTGCACCTGTCCGGGCATCCCGATATAATAGCCCTTGCGCGGCGTATATCGCACATCCGTCAGGACCAGTTTCGTGCCATCCGCAGCATAGGTGAACGCGCCCGGATAGGGCGGCCCCGCCGCTCGGATCAAGCGGTGAATGTCGTCGGCGGGCCAGTTCCAGTCGATCAGCCCATCCTCGGGTCGACGCAGGGCACAAGTGCTGGCCCCGTCCTCGTCTTGCGGCACGCGGGGCACATCGCCCGCCGCGATACGATCCATCAAGGGGGGCAGCATATCCGCCAAAGCCTCGATATGCCGATCATAAAGCTCGCGCACTTTGATCGTGTCGGGATCGACGGTGAACCGCGCTTTGGCGGCAATCGGGCCGGTGTCTGCGCCTTCGCCCAGCCAGAAAAGCGAGGATCCGATGGTCGACTCACCCAAGAGAATCGTCCAGGGCAGAACCGCCCTACCCCGCAATTTCGGCAGATCTGAGGGGTGATAGCCGATGCAACCCAATTTTGGCACTGCGCGAAATTCAGCTCCGCAGAGCTGCGACCAGCCAATGACCAGCACCAAATCAGGCTCGATCGCGCGGATGGCAGCGATGGTTTCCTCTGAATCACTTTTGCGGGTCAGATGCAACGTGCAACCATGCGCCTTGGCCACCGGCGCAAGGTCCGCATAGTCCGAATGGCGATGGGCCAGTTCGGGCGGCAATGTCACGACCATCTCGGGGATATGCCCGGCGTCACACAGCGCATTCAGTGCCTTCAAAGAGCCCTCAACGGCACCAACAAATACGGTCTTCATGCGTTTGCCTGCTTTCCCGTGGGGGCAGCGCCCCAATTCGCGGCTTCGGCGATCCGATCCTCGCGCCGGTGTTCGCCAAACAGCGCAACCCCGATGGTTTCAGCCATAATGCGGAAGTCCAACGCGGTCGAGCGATGGGCCACATACCAAAGGTCCAGCTTCAGCTTTTCCGTATCGCTTAGCGCGGTGTTTCCACTGACCTGAGCCCAGCCGGTCAGACCGGGCCGAACCGACCCACGAGTGACGCCTTCAGCTCCAAACCCCTGCACGGTTTCCACCATCAAGGGGCGCGGGCCGACCAAGGCCATACGGCCTGCAAGGATGATGAACAGCTGGGGGAATTCGTCAAAGCGAGTGCGGCGCAGAAATTTCCCCGCCGAAATCAGGCGATCTTCGTCCGGCAACCAGTCGCCATTCTCGTCTCGCTCATCCGTCAGGGTGCGAAACTTAACCACGTCGAAAGGCACCCCGCCCTTCCCTGCGCGCGTTTGACGAAACATCACCGGGCGGCCCAGCGTCGCGATCACAATCACATAGGTCACCGCGCAGATCGGCACGGCGATCACCAGAAGGCACAGGCAGATCAGAATCTCGAGCAATCGATTCATGTCAGTCCAATATCAAGGGCCTGAATCAGGCAGAAAGAATTTATGTCAGAGCCCCCCACGGACGCAAATGTCGCATTAAAATCGGGCAACTTACCCCGGTGCGACACCCAAAACGCGTATAACGAGAAAATCCTGCCCCAACATGCACATACGTAATGAATGAAACTTGCCAGACATTCAGATTCCATGCAAGCTCGGCCCATGAAAGTTATTCATGTCGTCACAACCACGGATGTCGGCGGCGCTCAAATTATGTTGCAACGTTATTTGTCCGCTCTGAAAGATGATGCGCAGTCGCATTCCGTGATATCAATGGTGCCCCCTGGTGCAGTCGCTTCTCAGATCGAGGCGCTGGGGATCGAGGTGACCGATCTTGGGCTGCGTCCCGGTCGGATCACGCTTGGCGCGCTTTTGCGCCTGCGGCGGCAGTTGAGGGACGCTCGCCCGGATGTGGTGCATGGCTGGATGTATCACGGCTGCCTTGCAGCATGGGCCGGAATGAAGCTGCTGCCCAAACGCAGGCGCGCCGCGCAAGTCTGGGCGGTGCATCACTCGCTACAGGATATCAACAACGAGAAACGCTCGACTCAGATGGTGGTCCGAATGATGGCGGCGTTGTCGAAGAAGATCGAGCTGATCACCTATTGCTCGGGCGTGTCACAACAACAGCACGAGGCGATAGGGTTCTGCCCTGACCGGGTCGAACTGATTGCGAACGCCGTCGATACCGAGGTGTTCAAACCCGATCCTGACGCCCGTGCCCGCTTGTACGAAATCGCAGGCATTCCCAAGGGCCGCCTGATCATCGGGAACGTGGCGCGCAGCCATCCGATGAAGGATCACGTGGCGATGGTGAAAGCCACGGCACAGCTGGTGGACATGGGCCATGACGTTCACGCCGTGCTTGTCGGCGAAGGCCATCGCGGCAGTCCAGCGGACCAAGCCGCGCGGGATCTGAACATTGCGGATCGGGTTAGCATCATCGACACACGTCCCGACATTCACCGCATTGTGCCGGGCTTTGACATCTTCCTTTTGTCGTCGGCTTGGGGCGAAGCTTTCCCCCTTGCCGTATCCGAAGCGATGGCCGCCGAAGTGCCTTGCGTTGTTACCGATGTGGGCGATTGCGCCATGCTTGTCGGCGACACAGGTCGTGTTGTTCCACCTGCCCAGCCAGAAAAACAAGCGTTTGCAGTTGCAGAACTCATTGACGAAGGGCCTATCGCTAGGGCAACCTTAGGAAAGCTGGCGCGTGAACGCGTGTCTCGGAATTTTTCGACAGATATCTATGTCGATCGTCATTATGCGGCTTATCGCCGTGCAATCTCTGCAGAAATTTAAGCGCAGAGGTCAAATTTAAAACGACGTCCCTTTCCTTGGGGGTAATTAGGAAAGTGGATGACTTTGGGGTGGCCCGTCGAAAGGCGGCAAGTAAAGTTGATAGGGGTTACATGACGAGTTCCAGGCGAATGTCGTCATCGTGTTTTCGCCATTCGGAAACAGTCGTGACCCGAATGGAGATTAAAGCATGAAGATCGACGCGCAAATCGGAAGCGACGATGGTGTCTCGAACGATTTTGATCGGATCGGACTGGACGGCTTTTGGCTGATCCTGCGTCGGCATCTACGTTTGATTGTTTTGATCGTAGCCGCGGTGGTTGCCGCGACCTATTTCGTTGTGGACCGACTGGAAGAACGTTTCACCGCGCGGGCCACGCTGGTTTTGACCGGGCTTGATACGCGAGTACGTCAGACAGATACACAGCTTGAAAGCTTCGAGCTATCGCGCGCCGTCATCGAAACCGAGATGGACGTGCTGAAGTCGCGCGCCTTTGCCGACCAACTGGCGGTGCATCTGGGCCTTTATAGTGACGCAAGCTTCGTGTCCCCAACCTCGAACGGGGAACCAATTGCCCCGGCCCTGCATCAGGAACAGGTTCTAGACAAGATCCAAGCCTCGTATGTGGTGTTTCGATCCGGCGAAAGTCTGGCCATAGACATTATCGCCACTGCAAATGCACCGGTGCTTGCTGCCGATATCGCCAACGCCATTCCCGCAGTCTATATCGAAAACAGCCTTTCTGAACAGCGCGAGAACGTATCGGAATCTATCGTATTCCTGCGCGACCGGGTCGAAACGCTTGGCGAAGAACTGACGCTGGCCGAGGTTGAGCTGGCTGATTTCATACGCGAAAACAAGCTGGATGATGAACAGCTTCCGGACCGGTTGCGTTCGCAGGTTCAATATCTGACAACATTCCTCAAAACGGCCGAGGCAGGTCAAGATTCGGAACGTCTGCAAAGCGAACTCGCCAGTGTCGACGCCGAGCTGCAAGAACGCACCCGCGCCGAGCTGGCCCAGATGCGTCGCGAGCGTCTGCTCGAAGTACAGCGCCTGCGCTATCAAACTGCCATCGAGAAGCTGAACGAACTTGAGACCCAGATCAATCTAGTCTCGCAAGGGGCGCGGCAGGTTTCCGTTGCGCGCCCACCTGTGGCTGCGTCTTGGCCGAACAAGAAGGCCTCGCTGGTTATTGCAGCGGTCGGCGGGCTGGTTCTGGCGTTTGTGGTCGCGCTTATTCTGGACCTGATGAACCGCCGGATTTGGAGCGAAACGCAGACCATGCGGATTTCCGGCCTGCCAAATGCCGGCTTCCTGCCGCGGATCGGTCGGAATGCGGGCGCTTTGCGCCGAAAGGGCGTCGCGAAATACCTGATCGCAAAACCGCATACTATGTTCGCTCAGGCGGTGCGCGGGGCCACAGGGCTTTGGTTTGATGACAATAACGAAGGCTGGGTTGTAATGATCACGTCGGGCCTTCCGCATGAGGGAAAGTCGACCGTGACCGTGGCCCTTGGGGTATCGGCCGCACTGGATGGGCTGCGCACCTTGGTCATCGACATGGACAGCCACCGCGAGGCCGCGGCGCGTTTGCTTGAGGCGAACACCAAGCCCGCAAAATTGATTGATGTTCTTGAAGACAAGGTCGCCCCCGGCCCCGTCGCCTTGGACGGCAAAATGATCGAAGGGCTGGATTTCCTGTCGCTGGATGTGCGCAGTGGGTCCAACCTGAAAGAGCAGCGCCAACAATTAGCAGCGCTAAGAAGTAAATTACGTGATAGATATGATTTAGTGATTGTTGATACGCCGCCCGTGCTGGTCGTGGACGACACTGTCCGCATCGGCATGCTTGCGGACGAAATCTGGCAAGTGGTTCGTTGGGGTCGCACGCCAGAAAACGTGCTTGTAGATACAGTTGAACGTTTGAAACGGGATGGTCTGCCGATTACGGCGACCCTGATCAACGACGTTGACACGCGCAGACATCAAAGATTGGGATATGGTGGGTATGCTCAATATTATAACTATGGCGAAGGATATTATTCATAATCGCCCCAAGCGGCAGCGGACGAGATTAAGACCAACCGTTGCCTTTATCGCTGCCAGTTTTGGTTGTGCCGCGGCCGCGCTTCCCGCACAGGCCGCAGATATCGCCTTTCCGGGCGCGATTGGCTATGGAGCCAAGGCAACCGCTTGGAAAGGCGGTGACATCGTCGAGGTGACCACCTTGGCGGATAGCGGCCCCGGCAGCCTGCGCGCCTGTGCCAATAACGGAAACCAGCCGCGTGTGTGTGTCTTCCGGGTTTCAGGGACGATCCTTTTGGACAATCCGATCAGGGTCGGCTCGAACATCTATATCGCGGGCCAAACCGCACCGGGCAAAGGCATCCAGCTGCGCAATCGCAACTCGATCCTGACGCCCTTGGTGGTTAAAAACGCCCGCCAAGTTGTGATCCGCTTTCTGAAAATTCGTCCCGGCCCCAGCCGCACGCCCTCGGCCAATGTGGATGCAATAACGGTCGAGAATTCGACAAAGGTCTATCTCGGCAACCTCTCGATGGCCTTTGCCACAGATGAGACATTCAACATCCACGTCTCGGGTGCGAAAGTCGCCAATGTCACTCTGGCAGACAGCATTCTTGCGCTCAGCCTGGATCGCAGTACGCATCCCAAGGGCAAGCACTCGAAGGGTGCGCTGATCTGTTCGCATGCGAAAAAAACCAACACCTGTGGCCGGATCACCATTGCGCGCAACCTTTTTGCACACCACCGCGACCGGATGCCGGACGTAAAGGGCACAGATGTCGGACCGATCGAAATCTTGAACAACGTCTTCTACAACCCGATCAGCCAGTTCGGCGAATTCTATGACCTGCTGGGCGATTTGAAAATCATCTACGGCGGCAATGTCGCCCTGACGGGGCGAAGCACGTCAGGCAAGACACCCGAAGCGGTTCAGGTCTTTGAATGGAAGCGTAAGCGGAAAGTGTCACTGATGTCGTTCGACAATAAAACCGGCGCGGCGGCAGGGTGTAATTCGCGCAGCTTTGCAGTGATGAACACAACCGCCAAGGCGCGGCGTATTCCGACCTCGGGCCCATTCTCAGCCCCTGTTTTCAAAAGCAAGAAAACGCTTTTGAAGATCCTGACCCATGCTGGTGACCGGATGCCAGGCGAAGTGCACTTGGATTGGCTGGACAAACAGGTCATCAATGACACGCTTAAATGCCTTGGAAACGTGATCAACCACCCGGAAGAAGTCGGCGGCTGGCCGGATTTGCCCGTGGTTCCACCGACCCCGGACAGCGACGGGGACGGTTTGCCCGATCACTATGAAGCGTCAACCACCGGCCTGTCGCCCAACAACCCGAACAATCCTTGGGCGCGCCCGTCAGGCAGTTCACTCAGCCATGTAGAAACCTGGTTGGCAACCTTGGCCGGAGATCGTTAATGATCCAGCGCCTGCGCCAATTCCTGCCAAACGACCAGATCGCCCAACGGCTGCTTCGCAATCTGAAATGGATCTTTTCCTCTCAGATTGCGATGGCGGTTTTGGGCATGATCGCGTTGGCGGTGACAGCGCGGGCGCTTGGCGCGGCTGGGCTGGGCGCTTTGGCGCTGATCGAGGCATTTGCCCGCATCATTGCCCGTTTGGTGCATTTCGAACCATGGCAAGCGGTGATCCAATACGGCAGTGTGGCGCTAGAAGAACAGGACACCGAGCGATTTGAAAAGCTGGTGGGGCTGTCCGTGGTGTTGGACGTGATCGGAGGGCTGGCCGCCGCCGCCTTGATCCTTGTGATCGCCCCTCTTGTCGCCGGATCCATCGGGCTCGAGGGAAGTGCCGCGCAACTTCTGTCCTTGGGCGCGCTGGCTGTCGTTCTATCGCTGCGCGCCACCGGCGTGGCCTTGCTGCGCCTTTATGACCGGTTCGATTTGCTGGCCAAGATCGACACTGGCACAGCCCTTCTTCGCTTGGCGTTGTCCGTGATCGCGTGGCTGATCGGAGGCTCTTTGCTGCATTTCGTGATCATCTTCGTGTTGTTCAGCCTTGCCGAGGGGCTGCTGGCCTATTTCTATGGCCGTCGCGAGATGAAGCAGCGTGGTCAGAGGCCAGTATTCGGGGATCTGATCTCTACACTGCGCCAGAACCGGGGCTTCCTGCGCTTTATGTGGAACTCGAACCTTGCCGTGATCCTGCGCCAGACCACCCAACGTCTGGACGTTGTGATCTTGGGTGCATTGGTCGCGCCGGTCTTCATTGGCCACTATCACATTGCGCGCAAATGCGGAGATGCCGCCATCCGCCTTGGCCGCCCGATCAAGCAGGCGATCTTCCCTGAATTCAGCCGCCTTGCTGCGATCGGAGACTTTGCCCGCATTCGCAAAACCGCTCTTTGGGTCAGTGCCGGCTTCTGTGCCGTCCTGCTGGCTGGCTTAATCCCTACCCTGATCTATATCAGCCCGATCCTGAACGCCGCCTTCGGCGAGGCCTTCATCGCAGCCACCCCCGTCGTATCCATCCAAGCTGTCGCCGTTGCCCTTTTCCTTGCGGGCGTCATCCTTGGCCCTGTCCTGCTAAGCCTTGGTCGTGACCGCGAGCTGATGTGGATTGGCGCGGCAACGGCAGCGATGTTCTTCCTGCTGATCTATCCGTTTGTCACCACTTTCGGGGTGAACGGAGCCGCCCTGAGCCACCTTCTCAGCAACGCCTTGTGGCTGGGCGCATGTGGATGGCTGGTGATCAAATCACTGGATGCCAAAACCAAAAGTCCGGCACCCGTGGAATCCGAGGTGACGTCATGACCGCGCGTCGGACACTTGCCATGCCGTCAACGCCACAGGCCACAGGGGGCCACCCGCTCCGCGCACGCATGGATCCTTTTGGACTGGCCAGCTCGGGCCTTGCCACCCCCACCGGACTTCTGGTTGCCGCCGCGGTGGTGTTGGCCCCGATGAACCACGTTAAGCTTAGCTCGATCTATGTCACAGCGTCTGACATTATGGCCTTGATGGCGTTTATCTCGATGCTGGCCAGTCGCACGCTGAGCATCAAGTTCTTCGGACCGGCCACCGCGTTCTGGTTCATGTCTTTCTTCGCCTTCATGGGCGGGCTGACCGTCAGTTCGGTCGTGAACGGCAACCCGTTGGCCCTGCCCAACACATTCGCTCAATACGGCTATTCGCTGCTGGTGCTGCCGATGATCCTGGGTGGCAGATCATACGCCCAAACCATCGCCTTGGTGAAACTGCTGGTTGCCTCCTATATTTTTGTGATGGTGTTCGGCGCTTATGTCGTCCACTTTGTTGAAAATCCCAACATGATGCTGGTGTCTGGCTCGGGCCGGATGCGATCGCTGATCCAGCGCGAAAACGAATGCGCCGTGCATGGGGCCATCGCCATTGTGCTGGTGTTAGGCCTTTATAAAATGGGCGAGTTTAGAGTGCGCACTGTGCTGTTAAGCCTGCCCCCCCTGATCTATGGGATTATGCTGACAGGGTCGGTATCGGGCTTGGTTGCGACCATCCTTGGCGTTGCGCTTCTGATCACCATCGTTGGCCCGTTCAAATACCTGCCCTTCTCGGCCGCGGCCTTCATCGCCATTGCCGGTCTGATGGTCCTGCTGGGCGATAACTTCATGCCAGCGATCTTCCAAGAGCGCGTCCTGAACCCGCTTCTGGATCGCAACCTGTCCGAGGCCGGGACGTTCTCGGACCGTGCGCTTTTGATGCAAGAAGCCTTTGTCGTCATGAAAGACACCATCTTCTTGGGTCTCGGGGTCGAGCAGTTCCGCACTGTCAGCTCTCACCACGCGGCGGTACACAACACCTATTTGCTGGCCTTTGTCGAAGGTGGCATGATCTCGATGCTGGGGCTGATCGGCTTCTTCATTTCCGGCATCGTGTTGATCTGGATGGCTATCGTCGAGCGCGCAAACCGGATGGTCTGGGCAATCACGCTAACGGTCCTGATCATCTATGCCGTGGCCTTCAATATGTTCCCGACCTTCTTCGCCCGGTTCTGGAACGTACCGTGGATCTTGCTGTTTTCACTGACGGCCGCCACGTTGCAAAGCCCTACACGACGCCACCGTCCGCCTAGCCCTCAAATCTCGGTCCTTCGCAATAAAAGAGTCCGCCCATGATCCGCACCTTATCGCTTGTTCTGACTTTGATGCTTGCTGTGATCGCAGTGCCAGATCCCGCGCGAGCGTCGGAATATCAGCTTCATGCCCATGACGAGCTGCGCCTGCGCGTGTTGCGCTGGGATGGGGACCGCAGCGCCTTTACAGTGATGGATGGCGTGTCTGGCGACTATCGCATCTCAACCGAGGGTGTGCTGTCGCTGCCCCTGATCGGCAGCCTAAGTGCCGTGGGGCAGTCCGCCAACACACTTGCCCATCAAATCGAGCTTGAGATCGAACGCAAGTTGGGGATTTCACCGGCACCACGTGTCGGAATTGAGATAACGGCTCACCAACCGGTATTTGTTCTGGGAGATGTCACAGCGCCCGGTTCTTACCCCTTTCGCCCCGGCCTGACCGCGCAGCAAGCGCTGGCTTTGGCCAGCGGATTGATCCGCTTACAACCCACCAATGCGGGCGCTTTTGCTCAAGACACGATGCGCTTAGGTGGGGAAGTTCGCGGTCTTGAAGCCGAAATCGAGGCCCTTGAAGCAGAGCGCGCTCGATTGGTAGCAGACTTGGACGATCTGGACCGCGTCGCAGATCTGGAGGATGCTCCGGTCCGCCCTCGTCCGCGTGGGATCGAAGGCGAAATTCTGGACGCAACACAAAAAGCCCGCGCGGCCCAAGGTGAACGGCTTCGTGATTTGCAGGCGGTGTTGCGCGAACAGATCGACCGAATGACCGCGCAAATCGCGCTGCGGTCCGAGCAGATCGAGCGCACATCCGCCGAACTGGCCGATGTCAATTCGCTCAAGCAACGCGGTCTGACCGTCAACACGCGGGTGAATGCGTTGACCACGGCACTGAACGATCTGGAAAGCAAAAAACTGGAGCTTGAAATCGCCCGCCTGACCGCCCGCCAACAGTTGAACCGCGCCGAGCGTGACACATTGGCCCTGACCGATGACGCCCGCGCTCACACCCTTGAACAGTTGAACGGGGTGGACCGCGATCTGGCGCGTTTGGACATCCGACTTGCCACGGCAGAAGCCTTGCGCGCACAAGCCGTCGCCAGCGGCTTGGCCGTACCCGACCCCTTGGCTGAAAGCCTGACCGAATATCGCGTCACCCGCATGATTGACAACGCGCCGGTCACCCTGACCATTGCCCCAACTGATTTTCTAAGCCCAGGAGACACAATAGAAGTGTCACGTTCGGCAACCCTGACCACCAATTCACAGTAATTCTTTTAGGTTCTTCATGAGTAAAATCCGCATTTTCTATCCCTTCGTCGGGGGCGCTACGATTGGGGGCAGCCATGTCTCGGCCTTGGGCTTGATCCGAAATCTTAACCCCGACCGCTATGAACCCGTAATAGCCCTTCACCGCGAGGCAGGAGCGTTGGGGGCCTATATCTCGGATATGGGGCTGAAATATGAGGTGCTGGAAACCCCGCGCATCATCGCCCCCAAACACAGCCGCAGCCCGCAGGATGCCTCGCGCTTTGGGTTTCTTCTGCACTCGGTCCCGCAGATGGTGCGCTATCTAAAGCGAAACCGGATCGACATCGTACACACGAATGATGGCCGGATGCATGGATCTTGGAGCTTGCCCGCCAAGCTGGCCGGCTGCAAGTTCATCTGGCATCACCGGCAAGGGCCGGACGCCAAGGGTGCCAACTTCATCGCGCCTCTGCTGGCAGATCGCATTCTGTCCGTATCCGAGTTCTCGCGCCCCGTACGCCCCGTCCGGTCAATTGATGATCGGTTTCAGGTGGTGCGCAGCCCGTTTGATCTGGATCCTGACATCCCCGATCGCGCGCCCTGCCACAAAGCCCTGTGCACCGAGCTGGGCGTGCCTGACAACAGCGTGCTTCTGGCCTATTTCGGCGTACTGAACGATCGAAAGCGCCCGGTGCATTTCGTGGATGCAGTGAAGGCCGTGCGCGACGCGATGCCCAACCGCCCTGTGCATGGGCTGATTTTTGGCCGGGTCGAGGCCGAAGGCTCGGACATTGATCAAGCCTGTGTGGATCGCGCCGCTGAACTTGGCCTGTCGTCGAACCTGCACATGATGGGCTTTCGCGATCCCCCGGCACCTGCGATGGCCGGGGTGGACGCCCTTCTGATCACTGCGCTGGACGAACCGTTCGGACGCACTTTGATCGAGGCAATGCATCTGGGCACACCCGTTATCGCCACCCGCCACGGCGGCAACCCCGAGGCGATCATCGACGGCGAAACCGGGTATCTTGTAGCCCCTTGGGATGCCGCCGCCTTTGCCGCACCTATGCGCGAACTCATCGAAGATCCGAGCCTGTATGCCCGTATCGCCGCCGCCGCGCAAAAAGATGTTCGTGGGCAATATGGGCTGGACGTCCATGTGGCCAAAACGACTGCTGTTTATGATGTTTTAGCTGGGAATACGGATTGATCCGATGAAAGACATAACCCCTCGTTCCATTGATTTTTTGATAATCGGTGCCGCCAAATGCGCCACCACGTGGGAACAGCAATCCCTGTCAGCCTCGCCCGGCATCTTCATGCCCGCACCCGAGTTGCATTTTTTCTCGCGCGAGTTTGAGCGGGGATATGACTGGTTCAACGCGCAATTTGACGGCGCGCAGCCCGGCGATATCGTGGGCGAGAAATCGAACTCGTACATGACCCAGCCCGAGGCCGCCGCGCGCATTCATGCGGCCTATCCTGATGTAAAGATGATCGTGCAGATGCGCGATCCGGTTCAGCGGGCGTACTCGGATTACTGCATGCTTCTGCGCCGGGGCGAGGTAGACGAGGACATCCGCCGTCACCTTGATCCGCAGAAGGCCGGGACGGAACGGTTCCTGCATGACGGGATGTACGGCCATCACCTGCAACGCTTCTATGCACTGTTTGCGCGTGAACAGATCCTGCTTTTGGCGTTCGAGGATGTGGCCACCAACCCCGAACGGCAGTTGCAATGGGTTGCGGATCATATCGGTTATTCCGGGCAGTTGACCCCGCCCCTGCGCGAAAAGGTAAAAGACAAACACGCAGCCGCCGTTCCCGCGCCGCTTCGGCGTCTTCTGGCTCCGCTGCGGCCACTGCTTGACCCGATCCGCAACCGGCCGCCTGTCAGCACTTTGCGCAATCTTGTCGCCAAGCCTTTCACCTATCCGGCGCTTCCCGATGACCTGAAGCGAGAGATGGAGGCATTCTATCAGCCCGACAAAGCACTGCTGAAGGAACTGGCCCCCGCGTTCACCCCGCCTTGGAGATAGCTTCAGCACTAAAGTGATCCCCAAATTCGTTTCAAGCCAATTGATTCTCCACATATCTACCAGTGATTGCATTTAACGTGAATCAATCTGCTTATAGGCGCTTTTCTTGACGCCAACTTTACACCCTTTAGATGAAGCGTCGTATCCAATTTCGCATCCCACACTTAAAACCCCACCTAAGCGCCTGAAATCAATATGTGTTTCTAAAAAAGAAACAATAGATGCCTACAAATTGTTAGAAATGCGGCGATTAGTGCGGTACATTGGAAGACAAGGAAACAGGTTACGTTTCGACACCAGTCGGGGCTTCCAGGGGTGGGTCTGTTTCGAACAGCAAAAGAATTTTGTGCCGTGCTCTCCGCCCCAAATGTATGTTCGTGCGTATTTCAAGCGCGGACAAGTGTTTGCCAGATTTTGGCGCAGTAAAAGTTTTGGATGCGAGAGCGCATAAGTAGTGAGTGAACGAGGTGTTGAACAAACTGATTGAATCAAACTTGGGCTGACATAATCCAGCCTTTCCGTGTTGGAAAATGTTAGCCGGTTCAACCTCTCGAAACGTATGAATTTCCTGTCGTGCGCCCCTGAAGCGTCACGAAATTTGAACAATGATTTTTATCTCGGAGCCGGGGAAGGTTCTTAAAATGCTTGATGGAATGGGGTTTGGGTCTTCTCGGGAAGACTCGGCGTCTGCTCGTACAGGAGCACAAGACACACTGAAGCACTGGCTTCTTCAAAAGAAGATCGAGCTGTGTGCAAACCATAAATTGGTTATCGGGGACATCGTTGCCTCGGCCGCTGCGGTGTTCGCTGCGATCAGCCTGTCACAGGGCGGAGCGGTCACATCCGAATGGATGGCAGTGATGGTTCCGATGATGCTTTTGGCGGGCATCGTCAATTTCGTGATCTTCACGGTGACCGGGTTTTACAGACGACATTCGCGGTCGACATCCTTGAACGATGTCATGTTGATCTCGCACGGGGCTTTGGTGGCTCTTTGCATTCAGATCCTGATTGCTGCGCAAATCCCAGCCTTGGCTCCGATCACATTCTCGATCTTCATTATCCAGTTCTTGGCGACCATCCCGTTCACCGGAGCGCTGCGCATTGTCGCGCGTCACCGTGAAATGCTGCGCCGCACCAAACGCGCGAACCGCATCGCGGAAGAACAAATCCCCGTGGCTTTGTTGGGCACTGGTACGAATTGCGATCTTTTCCTGCGGTCCTTGGATCGGTCGAACTCGACCTATGTCCCGGTGGGCATCATTGATGATGCAACCGGCGCCATCGGGCTGCATTTCCACAACGCGCCCATTCTAGGGTCGATCCGCGAGCCCAAGCGCGCAATCAAGGCGCTCGAGGCCTGCGACCGCACCCCGCAACAGCTTTTGCTGACCGAAGATGTTTCCCATTTCGACAATAAGGGCATTTTCGAACTGCTGTCCTGGGCGACTTCGAACGGGATCAAGGTCTCGCGCCTGCCGGGTCTGGCGGACCCCGCTTTGGATCAAGCAGGAGACAACGAAATCAAGCTGCGCGCGATTCAGCCCGAAGACATTCTGAACCGCCCGCAAAAGGCTGTGGAACGCTCTTTGCTTCGTAAGATGATCGAAGGCCGCCGCGTGCTGATCACTGGTGCTGGTGGATCCATTGGCAGCGAATTGTCGCGCCAGATTGCATCCTTCAATCCGTCGCTTCTGGTGCTTTTGGACAATTGCGAATTCAATGCCTATTCGATCGACATGGATCTTGGGAAAAACTACCCCGATGTGAACCGTCAGGTGCATGTCGGCTGTATCCGGGATGCCCAGCGCGTTCAGTCGATCTTCCAACGCTATAAGCCTGAACTGGTCTTCAATGCCGCTGCGCTGAAGCACGTGCCCATGGTCGAATTGAACCCCTGCGAGGGCGTTTTGACCAACGTCGTCGGCACGCGCAACGTTGCAGATGCTGCACGCGAAGTGGGGGCCATTGCGATGGTCCAGATCTCGACCGACAAGGCGGTGAACACCACCAACGTAATGGGCGCGACCAAGCGCGTGGCCGAGTTCTACGCCCAAGCGCAGGACCGCATCACCTTCCAGAAGCAAGGCCCTGAAGCGAAAGGACAAACGCGCTTCTTCTCGGTCCGGTTCGGCAATGTACTGGGGTCGTCCGGATCGCTTATCCCGCTGTTCCAGAAACAGATCAGTGAAGGTGGCCCGTTGACTGTCACCGACCGCCGGATGGAGCGTTTCTTCATGACCATCCGCGAGGCCGTGCAACTGACCGTTGTGGCCGCGGCCAAGGGTCTGGCGCGCAACTCGGGTCTGGGCGAAATCTTCGTTCTGGACATGGGCGAACCGGTTAAGATCGTCGATCTGGCCGAGCGTATGGTCCGCATGGCCGGGCTGGAACCCTATCGCGATATCGAGATCGACTTTGTCGGCATCCGTCCGGGCGAGAAACTGTTTGAAGAGCTGTTCGACAAAGCCGAAGAGCGTCGCGACAGCGGCATCGAATCCGTCGACAGCGCGTTGCCCGACGGTGTTCCGATGGCCCAGTTGCGATCGGCGATTATTGCGCTGGAAACCGCTGCCCGTGCGGGCGACGAAGCCGCCGTGCGCCGCCAGCTGATCGACCTTGTTCCGGGCTATGGCGACCATGCGGATGCCACCCCGCGCGAGAATGTCCACTGCATTGCCTCTCGTCGTCCGTCTTATCCGGCCCCGGTTGCGGGTCCGAAGCGTCAAGCCGAGATCCGGGATGGTTCGGAACCCCGCCTTTGGGCGGGCGAGTAAACGCCATGTCCAGCACAGCCGATATGCATGAAATGACCAAGAAAGGTGCCTCTAAAAAGGCGGTGGTTCTTGGCAGCTTGGGATGGTCCTTGGTGAACTTTCGCCTCGACCTGATCCGCAGGCTAGCCGCCAACGGGTACGAGGTTCTGGCCGCTGCCGCCGATATCGACGACGAAACCGCCCAAACCCTGCGCGACAACGGTGTGCGTCCCTGCCCCATTCCGATGGACCGCACAGGCACCAATCCTGTGCGCGATCTGGGAACGCTTTGGGCGCTGGTGCGGTTCTTTCGCCGCGAAAAACCCGATCTGGTGATTTCCTACACCATGAAGCCGAACATCTATGGCAGCCTTGCCGCGCAGATCGCAGGCGTGCCGCATCGCTACGCGCTGTTCACCGGTCTGGGCTACAGCTTCATGGAAGAAAACCCCACTGGGCGACGCAAGCGCGTGCGGGATTTGTCGATCCTTCTGCACCGGGCCGCCCTTCGCCGCATCCACGGCGCGTTTTGCTATAATGCAGCGGACCGACGCGATATCCGCCGTTTTCATCTAATCCCGGACCGCGTGCCTCTGGCAGACGTGCCCGGATCCGGCGTCGACACGAAACGCTATACACCTACGCCTGTTCCGACGGGGCGTGTAAAATTTCTGTTCATCGGGCGGCTTTTGCGCAGCAAGGGGCTTTTGACCCTTGGCAAAGCCGCCGAAATTCTTCGTGCCCAAGGGCATGAATGTGACATCGATATTTTGGGACCGGCAGACAGCAACCCTGACGCCATTGACCCCGACTTGTTTGCCGATTGGCAAAAAAGCGGGCTGGTCAACTGGTTAGGCGAGACACGCGACGTACGTCCGTATCTGGCTAAGTGCAGCGTTTTTGTCTTGCCGACCGAGCTGCGTGAGGGCGTCCCGCGATCGATCCTTGAGGCCATGTCCAGTGGACGCGCTGTGATCACCACAGACGCCCCCGGTTGTGGCGAAGCCACCCAAGACGGCGTGTCTGGTCTGGTATTTCCTCAAGGGGACGCGGACGCCCTTGCGCAGACGATGAAGAAATTCATCGATGATCCTTCCCTTGCCGTGACCATGGGCAAGGCCGCGCGCGATCACGCGTGTCGGACCTATGACGTGCATCTGGTCAATTCGATCCTGATGCAGCACATGGGGGTCGAACCCCTTAACCCGGAAGAGAGCCTGCCCAAGGGGCTGGACTATACAGGGCTTGCGTCATGATCCGCGCAGCGGCCCCCACCCCATCGGGTAACACGCCCGAACACGGCAATCGCTTCGTGCGGTTCCTGCTGGCGGGGGTCGTCAACACGGGCTTTGGCTATTCCGTTTATGCGGCATTTGTCTTCGCGGGCGCACACCCGCAAGTCGCACTGGCACTGCAATTCGCCATTGGCGTGGTGTTCAACCACATGACCCATGGGCGCTTTGTGTTTGGCACACGCGGCTATAGCCGCTTCCCCCATTACGTCGCAGCTTATGTGGCCGTCTATCTGTTCAACGCGGTCCTGTTGAAACTGCTCATGGGCTTTGGCGCAGGCGCTTATCTGGCACAAGCCATCGCCTTGGCCCCCACGGTGCTTCTGTCCTTCAAGCTGGTCTCGGCCGCCCTGCAGGGTGGTTCAGACGGCGGAAAGGACGTGGCATGAGCGTGGCTGATATGTTCAAATCCGACAGCTCGGGCGCGACCGGACGCAAGACACTGGACGATCCCGTCGCCCGACGCATGGGGCAAATCGCGATTGCCATCGGCTTTGCGGTCCTGCTGGCCGCTGTCTATGGCCGCTTGATGGGATATGGGCTGCGTCGGGACGAAATGATGTTCGTCCCCCCGGCCCGTTTGATGGATGACCTGACGCTTTACAGCGACGTGTTTTATAATCACGTCCCCTATTCCGCGTGGTATTTCCGTGGCTTCGACCTGCTGTTCGGGGCCGGAGGTCTGTTGTTCTCTGCCCGGTTGGGAATCTTTGCCGCATGGTTGATGCTGGCGGGCGTGACCAGCTGGATCACCTTGCGCCTGTCAGACTCGCCGCGCATGTCGCTATTTGCCGCCGTTGCAGTCCTGACCTGCCATCCCTTGATGAACGAACCCGGCATGGCGGCGTCCAACAACCTGTTGCAACTGCCCTTCGCCCTTGCCGGACTTGGCCTGTTCCTGATCGAGGTGAAAGACCAGCGCCTGCGCCCAGCACGGCTGTTTGCCTCGGGTCTATGCCTGTCGATTGCAACCGGCATGAAGGTCAGCGCTGTGGCTTTCATTCCGCCAGTTGCCATCGCTGCGTTCCTTCTGCCCACCACATTGTCCTTTGCCGAGCGCGCCCGCCGCGTTGCCCTGCCAATCCTGATCGGTGGTTTGGTCGGCGCGCTGCCTCTGTTCGTCCTGCTGCTTAGCGATCCGCAGCTTTTCCTGGCTCACATCGTCAAATTCCACACCGGCCCCCATGTCGCCTATTGGGAGGTCAATCGCCTGACCGAGCCGGATCTGGCCCTGGGATTGGGCGCGAAGGCGCAGCTTGCTTATGGCGTCTGGTTAGAAGGCGTGCCGCTGATCATTGGGTTCGTGATCCTGTGTTTTGGCTGGATGGCATTTGTCGTGCCAAGTGGGCACTTGGACCCGGAAGAGAACACGATGGGACCGGTTCTGGTCGTCTTGGGCACGCTTGCGACCACTATGATGATGAGCTTCACGCCCACGCCCGGCTTCTCGCAATACTATATCGCGCCGCTTGTGGTGCTGCCGGTGTTGGCCGCTTTGGTGCTGGCCCGTGTTTCATGGGCGCAGCGCAACAATGCGCGCCCCGTGCTGGCCGCCGCGTCGATCCTGTGCGTCTTGACCGCCGTTCCGTGGCTGTTCCCAGACCTGCGCACCACGCTGGGCGTCGGCATGACAACACCGCAAAAGATGAACGCCGGCGGGCAGGCACTAAGGGCCGAGATGTTGAACCGAGGCATTGTTAACGGCAAGGTCGCAACCTTCTTGCCAATCTATCCGCTGGAAGTCGGGCTGGACGTATACCCCGAGCTTGCCACGGGGCAGTTTGCCTATCGCATCGCGCCAATGACCGATCCTGAACTGGCCCAGCATTACGTGATGGCCGGACCCGATCAGATCGCATCTGTTTTCGACAAGGAACCTCCTGCTGCCTTCCTTCTGGGCTATGAGCCCACGCTGGAGGAGCCGCTTTTGGACTATGCCACTGCGCATGGCTATCGCGAGGTTTCTATCGACGGCCTGAACAATCGCTATGGCGAGGGCCGCGTTTTTCTTCAACCCGGGGAGATTTCTGAATGATCCCTATCCTGCAAACATTTAACCAAATCACTTTTCAAACCCGCGTACCCAGGGTGGCTCTTACGGGGACGCAACACACACCTGTTCAAACTTCGTAAAAAGGGGGAACACACTATGCAAACGATCTTGCTTGCCGGCGGCCTTGGGTCGCGTTTGGCAGAAGAAACAGTCGCCATTCCAAAGCCGATGGTCGAAGTCGGTGGCAGACCGATCATCACCCGAGTGATGGATATCTACAGCCATTTTGGCCACAATGATTTCATCGTGGCAGCTGGCTATAAGTCCCTGTCTCTGAAGCAGTATTTTGCCAACTACCACCTGATTGCCAACAACATTACTGTGGCTGTGGACAGTGGCAAGATGGACTTGACCCCGGCCCAGCCCGGCGGGTGGAACGTGTCCGTCGTGGACACCGGTCCCAAGACCATGACCAGCGGGCGCATTCGTCGCCTGAAGGAATGGCTGAAGCCCGGCCCATTCATGGTCACCTATTCGGATGGGGTCGGAAACATCGACATCAATGCGCTGATCGAGTTCCACAAATCCCACGGCAAGCTGGCGACCGTGACCGCAGTGCAGCCCCCTGCCCGCTTCGGCAATATCGAACTGGCCGGTGACCGCGTGGAAGCCTTCACCGAGAAGGTTCGCCGTCGTAACACCTGGATCAACGGTGGCTTCTTCGTGTTTGAGCCCGAGGTCATGGACTATTTCGTCGATGACATGGAACCACTGGAACAATCTCCCCTGACCCAGATGGCGCAGGATTGCGAACTGATGGCCTTCAAGCATGACGGGTTCTGGCATCCGATGGACACGATCCGCGACCGCAACACTCTGAACGAGCTGTGCGAAGAGGAAACGCCCCCTTGGATGCGCTTCAACGAAGAGCTGCCGAACGACATCACGGCCCTTGCGATTTGAGGTCCAACATGTCCGGCGCTGTCCCTTCTGATTTCGGCGGCGCGTTCAAAGACCGCCACGTTCTTGTCACCGGTCATACCGGTTTCAAGGGCGGATGGATTTGCCATTGGCTCATGCAGCTTGGTGCGCGCGTGACGGGCATTGCCCTTGCGCCCGAACCGGGTCCGAACCTGTTTGATGTGACTGGTCTTGAAGGTGACATGGACAGTCGCCTGATCGACATTCGAGATCGCGAAGCGCTTTTGGCGCAGGCGGGCGATATCGACGCTGATCTGGTGATCCACATGGCCGCGCAGCCTTTCGTGCGCCGGTCCTATGTCGAACCCTCTGCGACCTTCGCGACCAATGTGTCGGGAACAGCCCATGTGCTGGATCTGGCGCGCGAGATGCCGTCCCTAAAAGCTGTTGTCGTTGTGACCAGCGACAAGTGTTACGAGAACAACGAATGGGGCTGGGGCTATCGCGAGAATGACCCGATGGGCGGCTCGGACCCCTATAGTGCCTCGAAAGGCGCGACCGAGCTGGTCGCGCAAGCCTATCAGCGGTCGTTCTTCAACGCTGAGGACGGACCGCAACTGGCAACAGTTCGCGCGGGCAACGTATTTGGCGGCGGCGACTGGGGCGAAGATCGTCTGATCCCCGACATCGTGCGGGCAACAGTGGCGGGGCAACCCGTACAGATCCGAAATCCGTCCAGCATTCGCCCGTGGCAACATGTGCTGGAGCCGCTTTCGGGCTATCTGGCCTTGGCCGCACAGCTTCTGTCTGACGGGGCGCCTTTCGCGGGTCCATGGAATTTCGGCCCTGACGTCTCGGGCACTGTAAATGTGCAAGAGTTGGCGGCGCTGATGCAGGACAGCTGGGGCGAAGGTGGCCCGCAATTCGAATTTGGCGAAGCGGACCCCAAAATGCACGAGGCTGGCATTCTGCGGCTCGACAGCACCAAAGCGCAAACCGGACTGGGCTGGCGTCCGCAACTGGATCTGGATCACGCCGTGGGCATGACCGTCGATTGGTACCGTGCCCATCAAGCAAATGAAAACATGAAAGAATTTACCTTGGCACAAATCGCGCAATACGGTGCGCTTATGTCTGGGGCATCACAGAATACAAAATCACTGGCTGCCCAATAGCGCCAGAGAGAGGGAGATTATTATGCGAGTGAATTATGGCCAAACCGTTCATGGACAGGAAGAGATCGACGCCGTTGTCGAAGTCCTGAAAACCTCGACTCAAATGGGACCGCGTGTGCGCAAGATGCAGGAACGCGTGGCGGCATTGTTCGCCAAGAATCACGGGATCATGGTGAACTCGGGATCAAGCGCCAACTATTTGGCGGTCGAGATCCTGGACCTGCCCAAAGGCAGCGAGGTGATCACCCCTGCCCTGACTTTCGCGACCACCGTGGCCCCTTTGGTACGTCAGGGATTGATCCCCGCTTTCGTGGACGTGGCCCCCGGCACCTATAACATCGACGTGGACGCAATTGAGCGGATGATCACGCCCAACACCTCGGCCGTCATGATCCCGTCCTTGATCGGCAACCTGCCCGACTGGGTGCGCATTCGTGAATTGGCCGATGCCCACGGGCTGAAGGTCATCGAAGACAGCGCCGATACGCTGGGCGCCACGATCGGAGCGAACAGCACCGGCAAGTATTCGGATGTTTCGACCACCAGCTTCTATGGCTCGCATGTGATCAACGGCGCGGGCAATGGCGGTATGCTGTGTGTGAATGACGAGGAACTCGGCCGCAGGGCGCTGCTTCTGCGCTCATGGGGTCGCAGTTCGTCCCTGTTTGTCGAAAGCGAGACCATCGAGAACCGCTTTAACGTACAAGTGGACGGGATCGACTATGACGCCAAATTCCTGTTCGAGGATCTGGGCTATAACCTTGAGCCGTCCGAGATCAGCGCGGCATTCGGACTGGTTCAGTTGGATAAGTTGAATCACAACATCACCGAGCGTGAAAAGAATTTCGACGCTCATATGGCCTTCTTCAAAGCCTATGAAGATTGGTTCATCCTGCCCGATCAACTTCCCAACAGCCGCACCGGTTGGCTGTCCTTCCCGGTGACCATACGCGACGGTGCCCCTTTCACGCGGCGCGATATGCAGATCCATCTGGAGAAAGCTGATATCCAGACCCGCCCGGTCTTTACTGGCAACATCCTGCGCCAACCCGCCATGCAGAACGTCACCTGCAAAACTGATCCGGCGGGATATCCGGTTGCGGATGAGGTGATGAAAGGCGGCGTGCTTTTGGCGGTCCACCACGGCCTGACACAAGCGCATATGGACTACATGCATGAAATCTTTACCGGTTTCGCGCGTCAACATCAGGGGGTTGCCGCCCAATGAGCACCCCCCGCGCCCCTCACCGATTGCCGGACTGGCTGCCTTATGAAGGCGGCCAGAACACCGGCATTCATGGGTTGAGGGGCGTGGCCGCCGCAATGGTCTTGTTTGCGCATATCGTCGGCGGCACGGGCGAACATATCTATGCGGATAACGCGGCGTATATCGCCGTGTCCGAGCCGCTTTGGAACTTCGGCACCTTCTTCGTCTATCTGTTCTTCGCGATCTCGGGCTTTGTGATCCTGCCCAGCGCGTTTCGGTACGAGCCGCGTGATTTCGCATGGCGTCGGATGCTGCGGATCTATCCGCTGTTTCTAGTCTTCTCTCTGATCTTCATCGCAGGGAACGCCATCACTAACCTGCAACCCGATCTGAACAATCTGCCAACAATCCTTTATGCGCTGAGCTTCACAAACTTGCTGGCGGGGACGGAACAGCTGACCCCGAACGCTTGGAGCTTGACCTACGAGATGATGTTCTATTGCCTCGCCGGTCTGGGTGCATATGCGATTACACAAAAGCTGCGCGGGCTTCAGACGATCATGGCGCTGGCATCCGTCGCGTTTTTGGTCATTTTCCCGAAATCGCTGTACTTCGTTGCGGGCATTCTGGTGTTCATTCTGCATGGACGGCAATTCGTGCAAAAGCTCCCGGCACGCCCACTTCTGGAAGTCATCGCTGCGGTGGCCTTGGGCTATGCCGCATCCCGCGCGCATTTCGATTTCCGCGCAGGCGAGATGCGCGAGCCCATAACCCTGATCTGCATGGCGCTGACCTTCCTTTATTTCCTTTTTGCCGTGGAAAAGGACAGCGTCACCGCACGGCTTCTATCGGCCCGATGGACGCAATATTTGGGGACGATCAGCTATAGCCTGTATTTGGTGCATCCCTATATCTACATGCCAATGCGGGTGGTGTTTCAGAAGCTTGGTTTCTTTTCAGACAACGCTTGGGCCAGCGTCGTGGTGTTCGGCATCGTCACGCTAATCCTGTCGATCGTAGCGGCCCATATTTCTTTTATCCTATTTGAAAAATACCCACAAAAACTGGCCAAGAATTGGGCCACTCGACCGAAAATTATCCAAAAGGGAACGCTCTCATGAATGTGCAATCCAAACCCGCTTCGACCCTGTCCCAGTGCCGTACATGTGGGTCCAAGAACCTGTTTCTTTTTCTGCCGATGGGCGCGCATCCTCCTGCAAACATGTTTGCGAAGACCGCTGACCCAGAACAGCGCCAACCGGCGTTCGAACTGAACACCCAAGCCTGTCTGGATTGCGGACTTATTCAGGTGGCCGATCAAGTGCCCGACGCGTTTTTCGAAGATTACCTTTATGTCCCCTCGGGCGCGGCCACGATGCACGAGCATTTCGCGGGTTTAGCTGCGGTGGCCAGCGATTATGCAAAGGGCGGGTTGATTGTCGACGTGGGCTGCAATGACGGCCTGATGCTAGGCCACGCCGTGAAAGCTGGCGCGACGGTTCTGGGCATCGACCCAGCCGCCAACCTTGCCCCGCTTGCGAAAGAGCGTGGCGTGGATGTGCTGACCGCCTATTTCAACCCGGAAACCGCCGGGGCTGTTTTGAAAGACAAGGGGCCGGCCAAGGTCATCACCACGACGAACACGTTCAACCACATTGATGATTTGCACGGGTTCATGGATGCGGTGCGGGTTCTTCTGGACGATGACGGTGTTTTCGTAATCGAGGTCCCGTGGGGCAAGAAAATCGTCGAGACCAACCAGTTCGACAACGTTTATCACGAGCACATGTCCGAGCTGAGCCTGCTGTCCATTGTTCGCCTTGGTCAATCGCGCGGCATGGATGTGGTGGACGTCACCAAACTGCCCGTTCACGGCGGGTCCATGCGCGTCTTCATGAAGCGCGCCAGCCTTGGGCAGGACCCTGCCCCGATCGTGGCCGAAATGCTGGCCGAGGAAGACGCCGCTGGGCTAACCGAGCGCGCGACCTATGAAGCCTTTGCCGAACGGGTGGACGAGCTGGGGCGTCAGCTAAAGGCCATGCTGGCTGACATCAAAGCCGAGGGCAAAACCGTTGCCGCCTATGGCGCGCCCGCTAAGGGCAACACGCTTTTGAACTATTTCGGCATCGGTGCCGAGACGCTTGATTTTGTTGTTGATAAGAACCCGTTGAAACAGGGGCTTTACACCCCAGGCACACGTCTTACGATCCTGTCGCCCGATGTGGTAGCCGAGCGTAAACCCGACTATCTTCTGGTCCTCGCGTGGAACTTCTTTGACGAAATCCGCGAGCAAATGTCCGATTTCGAGGCCAGCGGCGGCAAGTTCATCGTGCCTCTGCCGATGCCGCGTCTTGTGCCATAGGTGACGGGATGGCGCGGGTTCTGATCACTGGCGGCACGGGCTTTATCGGCTCTCACCTTGCGCGCGCATGTGTTACGCGCGGGGATGAGGTGACATTTCTTGCACGCCCAAGCTCGACGCTGGAACGTGTGGCAGACATTGCCACACGTCTTGATATTCAGCGCGTTACGCTGACCGATCAGGATCGACTGGACGCCTGTCTGGCCCAGACCCGCCCCGAGATCGTATTTCACCTTGGGTCCAGAACCCGGTTCACAGCCGAAACCGACCTTTCGGACCTACAACAAGGACTGGACGAGAACCTGTCCCCCCTTGTGGCACTGCTGTCCGCTTGCACCCGCGCTGCCACACCACCGATCAGCTTTGTCCGCGCCGGAACCATCGCAGAATACGGCCACATCGCCGCCCCCTTTCACGAAAGCGATCGCGAACAACCCGCAAACGCCTATGGCCTGTCCATGTTGGCGGGAACCCAGTTCCTGAATGGCGCGCGCGCCCGCCTGCCTTTCCCGGTCTCGACCGCGCGACTGGCCTTGACATATGGACCTGCGCAATCGGCGGATTTCCTGTTGCCCTCACTGATCCAAGCGTGTGTAGCAGGCGAGCCAATCACCATCGCGCGCCCGAAAGACCGGCGTGATCTGATCCATGTGGATGATGTGGTCGCTGCCCTTCTGCGTATGGCCGAAGTAACTGACGCCATGCCTTCTGTTGTGAATATCGGAACTGGTCATGCGCCAACAATGCGCGAAGTGACACTTGCCGTTATCAGCGCCATGGGCGCCTCGGCCGATACTGCGACGTTCAAAGACCAGCCGGATGATCAAGCGGTCGAACTTCGGATCGCCCCGACCTCGCAACAGGAGCTGCTAGGATGGTCGCCCACGATCAACTTGGACACCGGAATCGCCATGTTGGTTGAAACTGCGCAGGCAAGTCGTCCTCGCCCCACGAACAGGAGATCAGCATGACCACGCTTGTATCGATCCTTATCCCTGCCCTGAATGAAGAGGCGAACGTCCGCCGGGCCTATGACCGCGTGTTGGCGGTGTTCGACGAACTGGACGGCTACGAGCCCGAGATCATTTTCACTGACAACCACTCGGACGATGACACGTTCACGATCCTGTCCGAGATTGCCCAGAACGACCCGAACGTGCGGGTGATCCGTTTTTCCAAGAACGTCGGCTATCAGGCCTCGGTTCTGACGGCATATCGCGCGGCGCGCGGGGCATGCTCGATCCAATTGGATTGCGACCTGCAAGACCCGCCCGAGCTTATCCCCCAGATGCTGGATTTGTGGAAGCAGGGAAATCAGGTGGTTTATGGCGTGCGCCGCAGCCTGCCGGATGGGCGCATCACTGCCTTTGCACGCCGGTTTTACTACATGCTCATCGACCGGATTAGCGACGACGACCTGCCCAGGAACGCGGGCGAATTTCGCCTGACGGACCGGCGCATTCTGGACGAGCTAAAGCGCGTCGATGACCGATCGCCTTACGTACGGGGATTGATCAGCGGCATGGGCTTCAGCCAGATCGGCTTTGAATATGACCGGCAAGCCCGGCTTGAGGGCGAGTCGAAATTCCCATTCCGTGCGATGCTCTCCTTGGCCATCGATGGGATGATCAACCATTCGCTTTTGCCGCTTCGGTTGGCGTCCTATATCAGCCTGATTGTCGGGCTGGGCACCTTCCTTCTGATGATGTTCTATATCATCGCCAAGCTTGTCTTCGGGCAGGACTGGCCCGCCGGCTTCGCAACCACCACCGTGCTTCTGTTGCTGTCCATGACGCTGAACGCCATGTTCCTTGGCATCCTTGGCGAATATATCGGGCGGATTTTCATGCAGTCCAAAGACCTGCACCGCCCCCTGATCGAGGCCGAATTGAACAACCCAGACCACGCGGGGAAACCGGCCTTCAGGTCGCGCGTCAACGCCGAAACCACCTCGGAACCCGATACGGAAACCCTTATCAACAAGATCGTAGGATAGGTTTTTGCGCATACTCTTCATTCAGGGCGGCTTCGGCACCGGCGGCGCCGAGAAAATCATCGCGATGATTGCCAACCACCGGATCGCCCAAGGAGATCAGGTCGAGGTCGCCGCCATGCGTGCCCCCAAGGATGGCACCTATTACAGCTATGCACCCGAGGTCACGCTGACGGTTCTAGAGCCCGATGCCAAGATGAATGCCCCGGTAAGCCAATTCCAACGTCTGCGCCAACTGCGCCGGTTGATCCGCGACCGAAAGCCCGATGTAGTTGTGTCTTTCCTGACCAAGATCAATGTCCTGACCCTTGTGGCAGGTTTGGGGCAGCGGGTGCCTATTGTGATCTCGGAACGCAACAATCCAAACGCCCAGAACAATCATCCGGCGTGGCGACGCGCAGCAAAACTGCTGGGACCTCGGGCGAAAGCCATCGTCACCTTGACCGAGCGTGGCCGCGATCAACTGCCTGCAAAACTGCATCGTCGTACCCATGTGATCCCCAATCCGTGCCTCCCAATGAGCGGCAGGCGCGACCTGACAGCGGAACGCGCCACCGATCTTGTCGCGGTCGGCCGCTTGGATTGGCAGAAAGGCTTCGACCTGCTGTTGCAGTCCATGGCGAAACTGCGCACCACGCATCCCGACATCAATCTGACCATCTTCGGCGAAGGCCCCGAGCGCCCGAGTTTGGAACGGCTGCGCTCTGAACTGAAGCTCGACAGCGTAGTGTCGATGCCCGGCACAACGCAAACCCACGGGGCGTGGCTTGGCAAAGGCGAGATTGTTGTCGTCACCTCGCGCTATGAGGGCTTCTGCAATGTGGTGGCCGAGGCGACCTTATCCGGCGTTCCTATCGTCTCGTTCGATTGCGACTTTGGCCCACGCGAGATGATCAAGCACGGGGTGAACGGGCTGTTGGTTCCGACTGGAAATGTCGAGAAACTGACCGAAAACCTGCGCCATTTGATCGAGGATGCCACGCTGCGCCAAAGCATGACTAAGGCGGCAAACCTGAACAAAGACTATCTTGATCCGGACCGGATTCTTGGCGATTGGGACCGCGTTATCAACAGCGCGGCAAAGGGCCTGCCATGAAGCTGTTGCTGATCCAAGGTGGTTTCGGAGCGGGCGGGGCTGAAAAAGTCGTTGCCTTGATCGCCGCGCACCGTGCCCGATTGGGGGACGAAGTAACCGTCATGGGCTTCGATATGCCCGACGGTGGATCATATTTCCCCTATCCCGCCAATGTGCAGCTTTTGCTGCCTGATGGCGCACAGCGCTGCAGTCCTTTGGCGCGACTTCGTGTGATCCGCCGCGCGATCCGTGAAACAAAGCCGGATGTGTTGCTGAGCTTTCTGACCAAGGTCAACGTCCTCAGCCTTGCGGCGGGCATCGGAACCGGGGTGCCCATTGTGATCTCGGAACGCAATAATCCGCGCGCTCAGAACGCACATCCGATCTGGCGACACGCGCAAAACCTGTTGGCACGCCGCGCAGCCTGTGCGGTGATGCAGACCGAACGCGCGCGGGCGGATTTACCGAAAACGGTTCAGCGTGCAGCCGTCGTAATTCCGAATCTCTGCGCGCCAAATCCTGACCACCCGGCAAAGCCCGATCCCGCCGGCTATCGCTTAGTTGCTGTCGGGCGACTTGATGCCCAAAAGGGCTTTGATGTCCTTCTGCGCGCGATGGTGTCCATCGTCGAGGCTTTGCCTAAAACATCCTTGACCATTCATGGCGAAGGACCGGAACGTGCAGCATTGGAAGCCTTACGATCCGATTTGGCCTTGAACGATCACGTCGCCTTGCCCGGCTCCAGCCCCTCGCCCGGTGCCTGGCTATCTGAGGCCGATCTTCTGATCATGCCCTCGCGGTTTGAAGGCTTCCCCAACGTGTTGGCCGAGGCGACAGTTTCGGGCCTGCCCGTTGTGTCCACCGATTGCGATTTCGGCCCGCGCGAGATTGTGGTCGAGGGCGAAAACGGACTGCTTGTGCCGGTGGATGATGCACCCGCGCTGGCGGATGCGGTGATCGGACTGATGCAAAACCACGAACTACGTGCGCATATGGCCGGACAAGCAGCGATCAACCGTGATCGCTTGACGCCCGAGCGGATCTTGGCGGATTGGGATCAGGTGATTGTGCGGGCCATAGCGCGTTAACCCGCCAGCACCCCGTCCAATTCGTCAAAACTCTCGATCTGACTGTCTGCGGCGTGAAGATCATCTGGAGCGTCGGGCGCGTGCACTCGTCCCGGCCGGTTGACTTGAACGGTGCGCCATCCCCGCGCTTTAGGCGTCACGAAATCCTTCGCGGGATTGTCTGCAACATAAACCATCTGCGCGCCCTGCGGCGCCGCATCCTCCATCAGTTCATAGGCCCGCGAGTGCGGCTTTCCGTATCCCTGCGGCCATGCCCCAGTCGGGCAGATATGTGCCAGATGCGCCACAAGCCCCAATGCCGAGACCTTGTTGCGCTGCATCTGCTCGGGTCCGTCCGTGATCAATCCAAATGGGCCCGGCACCCGCGCGAAAAACCGCAGTACATCGTCAGACAACTGAATGTACGGTGGGTGGTTTCTGTAAACCTCGACCAGTTGCAAAATAAGCTCTCGATCCGCCTCAATCCCCACGGCCTCGCACGCGTGGTTGAAGATGTGACGCCTCTCGCCGCTCTCATAGAGCGCGCGGCATTTCTGTCCGAACCCGGCGCGCCCAAAGTGTTCGTGCACCCAATCCCCAACGTAGCGATAACCGCTGAAGGCAAAGTCGCGCTCAAGATACAGCGTGTCGTCTAAATCAAACACCAGCACAGAAGGTTATCCCTGATAAACAGCGCTGTCATAGCGCATCATCAAAACGCCATCGCGCCAGTCGTCATTGGCGGTCGAGGGAAGTTCGCAAATCTCTTCCAGAAGCCACTGCGCAAACGTCGCGCCAGCGTGATCAGCCAAGGGATACCCGCCACCAAAGCGGGCGTTAATCTCGATCACGCAGGGACCAAATCGCGGGTCATCAAGGATCTGAAAGCAGGCCACACCGCGCAACCCCGGAAGAGCGCGGGCAATTCCTTGCGCAATGTCTTTCAGGTCTTGCCGCCGTTCCGTGCGACCTTTTTCGACCTCGCCCGCGCGGATGCTTAGCCGGATATGCGGCACCACGCATTTCAGCGTGCCGGACTGATCGACAAACATGTTGATCGTGTATTCCGACCCCTCAAGCGTGTCCTGAAAAATCATTGGTTCGTCAAACTGCTTGGGCACATCATTGATGTCCTGATAGACCGCCAAACCTCGGCTGGCACTACCCCCGCTGGGTTTCGCAAAAACCGGCCATGTCAGCGCCGTGGGATCTTCCCAAAACTGTGCCTCGTCCATGGTGCGGGGGACTGGGACGCCCGCATCAGCAAAAACCCGAGAGGTCATGGCCTTATCGCGTGCGACCTCGATCACAGACAGATCCGATATATGCACCCGCGCGCCAAGCGCTTGAAAGTCCGCAACCGATTGCGCCAGCGGCAGCAGCTCCGGGTCAATGGTCGGCACCACCAGCGCCACGTTAAACTTGCGCACGATATCCTTGATCGCATCCACATAGCCCGGATCATCACAACGCGGCACCTTGAAGGCGTGATCTGCCACGGCACAGGCTGCACTGTGGTCAGGGTCAAGGTCACAGGCCAGAACGGTCAGATCCAAGGACAGCCGATTGGCGGCAGCGCGAAACGCTTCGATAAGACCAACACGGCGGCCAGCCGAGCAGACAAGAATGGAAAGTTCCGAGCGCGTCATGCGAACTCCTTAATCAACGAAATTCAAATTGCCGAAAACGGCTTATGGTATGAAAAGATTACTACGGAAGCCCCCGTAAACACAGAAAAAAGAATGGGTTGAGAGAGGCGGTGATACAGGTCAGCAGCGATACGAGTATTGTTTCAGGTCCACCCCCACAAGGTCAGCCAGTTCGCGATTGCTGGCCTCGTAATGGCCTTCAATTTTTTCATTGATCAGACGGTCATATCGGGCCGAAATGCGGTCATCGAACGCCCGCGCCCCAGGCAGGGCGCTGAGAAACTTGGTAGTCAATTTCAGATAGCCAAGCGGGACGAAGCCGCCCGGCGACAGTTGCGTATTCCCGATCGTTCCATTCACCACCCGCATCAACAACAGCGGCATCAACGGACGGGACTGGTTTGTCAGCTCGTTTTCAAGCTCAAGATCGAAGCCGAAGAACGTGTTAAGGCGCGCGGCAAAGGCATCGAAATCCTGCGCCATCAATTCATAGGGAAGCGCCAGAACATTCTTGGCCCCGAAATGTGTGTGATACAGCGTCACAAGCTGATGATAGTTCAGATAATCCAGCTCGAACGCAGGCAGCTTATAGATCTGGGGCTGTGGATTGGTCAGAAACTCGCGCAGTTTCAGGCTACCGCCATCCGCCACATATTGCTGATAGAAACTTTTGATCCAGCGGGACTGCTCGCGGAATATAACCAGAATTTTCGCATCGGGAAAGGACTTGGCCAGCCGCCCCGCGATCAGCTCACGGTCAAACCCGCCTGACGCAGGATAGCCCGACAGCCGCTCGTGCGACATGACCAGCGTTTTGGACTGTTCAAGGGCGCGCTCGGCCTCGACCTGAAAGGGGGTTTCGTTGAAGTCCAGCGTATGCCCGATGAACGCATTCCTAACGTCCGCACGTTCAACATAGTAAATCGAACCATGCGTGCGAAACTTGTGCTGCAGCGTAGACGAGCCGGTCTTATGTATCCCGATATGGATAAAGGTAGGAGCGGTTTGGGTCATCAAGTGAAGCTGCTTTTCATCACTGAACAAATTCATATGCGTTCACGAACACCTCTAATATTCACTAACAGCAGCGCAGAGCAAAACGTATTTACCAAACCGGTCAAAAAAATATACCGACCAGCTTCCCCTAGGTGAGATTCACCAACATTCAGCCCGAAAAAGCAATCAAAACCTGCATTGGCCGCCTTAAACACAGCGTTTCTTGTGTTCCTTTATCTAAATCAGAGCCCAAACGCGCAAAAAACGCCCGCCACAAGGTTGCGGCGGGCGTTTCGTTCAACGGTCTAGATGTTCAGCCACATTTCGAATGGCCGCAGGATCCGCAGGTCATGCAGCCTTCAACCATACGCATGTCGTATTGGCCGCAGCTGGGGCAGGCTTTGCCGCGCGGTTGCTCGCCAAGGTTCACCACTTCGGCTTGTGGGTCTGATTTCAGGCCCATGCCCTCGCCTTCCAGGAACCCGGTCGCGATCATGTGGCGTTCGATGACCGAACCGATGGCCGCAAGGATCGACGGAATGTATTTCCCATCCATCCACGCGCCCCCGCGCGGATCGAACACGGCTTTAAGCTCTTCCACGACGAAGCTCACATCTCCACCGCGACGGAACACGGCCGATATCATGCGGGTCAGGGCCACAGTCCAGGCGAAATGCTCCATGTTTTTCGAGTTGATGAAGACCTCGAATGGACGGCGATGACCATTCATGACCAGATCGTTGACGGTGATGTAAATCGCGTGCTCGCTATCGGGCCATTTGACCTTATAGGTATGACCTTCCAGCGATTGCGGGCGGTCCAGCGGCTCGGAAATATAAACCACATCCGCACCATTGTCGGCCTCGGGCGCTTTTTCGCTTTCCTCGGACACAGACAAAACCGATCCAGTTACGTCATTCGGACGATAGGTGGTGCAGCCTTTACAGCCGGTCTCCCACGCTTCCATATAGACGTCCTTGAAGTCATCAAAGCTGATGTCTTCCGGGCAGTTGATCGTCTTGGAAATCGAGCTGTCGATCCATTTCTGCGCAGCCGCCTGCATCTTCACGTGATCCATCGGAGCCAGCGTTTGGGCGTTGACGAAATAGTCCGGCAGTTCCTTGTCGCCGAACTTGTCGCGCCAAAGTTGGACGGCGTAATCCACGACCTCTTCTTCGGTGCGCGTGCCATCGGGCTGCAACACTTTACGGGTATAGGCATAGGCGAAGACCGGTTCGATCCCTGACGACACGTTGCCCGCGTAAAGGCTGATCGTTCCGGTCGGCGCGATCGAGGTCAGCAGCGCGTTGCGAATGCCGTGCTCGCGGATGGCGTCACGCACATCGTCGTCCATCGCCTGAAGCGAACCGGACGCCAGAAACTTGTCCGCATCAAACAACGGGAACGGGCCCTTTTCCTTGGCCAGTTCGACCGATGCCAGATAGGACGCACGTGCGATTTGCTTCATCCATGCTTCGGTCTGGGCCGCTGCCTCGTCCGAGCCGTAACGCAGACCCAGCATCAAAAGCGCGTCAGCCAAACCGGTCACACCAAGACCAATCCGACGCTTGGCTTGGGCTTCTTGCGCTTGGGCTTCCAGCGGGAAGCGGCTTTCGTCTACCACGTTGTCCATCATGCGCACAGCGGTCGCGACCAGCTCGGTCAGTGCGTCGCCGTCCAGTTCGGCGGTCGCCTCGAACGGATCCTTGACCATTTTCGCAAGGTTGATCGAGCCCAACAGACACGCGCCATAAGGCGGCAGGGGCTGTTCACCACACGGATTGGTGGCGGCGATCGTTTCGCAGTAGTTCAGGTTGTTCATCTGGTTGATGCGGTCGATGAAGATCACGCCCGGCTCGGCGTAATCATAAGTCGCTTTCATGATCTTGTTCCAAAGATCACGCGCTTCAACGGTGTGATAGATCTTGCCGTCAAACTTCAAATCCCAGCTGCCGTCCGACTTGACGGCCTCCATGAAATCATCAGTGACCAGAACTGACATGTTGAACATGCGTAGGCGAGCGGCGTCCGATTTCGCGGTAATAAAATCCTGAATGTCCGGGTGGTCGCAGCGCATCGTGGCCATCATCGCGCCACGACGCGAGCCCGCCGACATGATCGTCCGGCACATCGCATCCCACACATCCATGAAGGACAACGGGCCAGAGGCATCCGCCGCGACGCCCTTCACATCCGCGCCGCGCGGCCGAATGGTCGAAAAGTCATAGCCGATCCCACCGCCCTGCTGCATGGTCAGTGCCGCTTCTTTCAGCATGTCGAAAATGCCGCCCATGCTGTCCGGGATCGTGCCCATCACAAAGCAGTTGAACAGGGTGACGGCGCGCCCTGTGCCGGCACCCGCCGTGATGCGGCCAGCCGGCAGGTATTTGAAATCCTCCAGCGCGTCATAGAATCGCTCTTCCTGTCCTGGTTCCGAGGCTGCCAAAGACCGTGCGATTCGACGCCACGTGTCTTCAACCGTCTGATCCTCAGGCGTCCCATCGGCCTTCTTTAGGCGATATTTCATATCCCAGATTTGTTCAGCGATGGGGGCAGCAAAGCGAGTCATGTCAGCGTCTATCCTGTTGGATTGGAGGGTGTTTCAGAATAGGCGACTTGACCCGGAAAGGTCAATTGCAAAAGCCCGAGCTTCGCATTAAAATCGACGCCCAAACCACAATATCTAGTAGAACCCCATGACCACCCACGTAAATCTGGTAAAACTTTGCGTCGGCGCCGAAAAAGTCGAGGACCTAACCGCATGGCAAAATATGCGCATGGGACAGACAGGGTTGCCAAACCCGCGCCACATCACCCGTATGTGGCCAAAGCGCGAGGCAGAGCTTGTGAATGGCGGCTCTTTGTACTGGGTATTCAAGGGGCTAATCCTTGCCCGCCAACGCATTCTGGAACTGGACGAGGTCATCGGTCAGGACGGCATTCGCCGCTGCGGCTTGGTGCTGGATCCAGAGGTTGTGTTGACCGAAAGCCAACCGCGCCGGGCGTTTCAGGGCTGGCGCTATCTGTCTGCTGAAGACGCGCCGCGTGACCTGAAAGCGGATACCCTGTCGGACCAAGACCCCCTGCCCGCTGAACTCGCCTCGGCCTTGGCGGAGATTGGCATCCGCTGACCTGTCACAAAAGTTTTGCATCGACACCGCACACTAAGCCCGTGCCTGATTCCGATTTCGCCGACTGCCCTCTTGGCCAAATCCGACGGTACACAGCGTGCCCGTCTGGTCCGTTCGCACGCATACAAACGCTCTGGCGGTCTCCCCAAACCGTCAGAGCGACTTTGTTTGTTGCTCTTGGAACGACCTTCAAACACTGATAGCGTCCGCGTGCTAACGGGAGGACATCATGGCACTCGGCACCAAAATCCGCACCTATTTTAACGGGACATGGCATGACGAAGATCTGGCGGTGATGAAAGCCGCAGATCACGGATCGTGGCTGGGCACGAACGTGTTCGACGGCGCGCGATTCTTTGAAGGCGTCCACCCGGATCTAGAGGCCCATTGCGCGCGGGCCAACCGATCTGCCGAGGCGCTTATGATCACGCCGACCGTGACCACCGAGCAGATGATCGAGATCGTGAAAGAAGGTCTGGCGCAGTTCCCTAAAGATGCCGCCGTCTATATCCGCCCGATGTATTGGGCTGTGGACGGGGGACATATGGGCGTTGCTCCAAAAGAAAACAGCACCGGTTTCGCCATCTCGCTGGAACAAATTGCCATGGCTCCCGCACAGGCCTCGTCGCGGCTGACCACCACCCGGTTCCGCCGCCCCACTTTGGACAGCGCGATTGTGAATGCAAAGGCCGGATGCCTTTACCCCAACAACGCGCGGATGCTGCTGGAAGCCCGCTCTAAGGGCTTTGACAATGCACTGGCGCTGGATGCGCTTGGCAATGTGGCGGAAACCGCCACCGCTAACATCTTCATGGTCAAGGACGGCGAGATCTTCACCCCCATCGCCAATGGATGTTTTCTGGCCGGAATCACCCGCGCCCGCCACATCAAGAACCTGCGCGCCGAAGGCGTAACCGTGCATGAAACCGTGCTGAGTTACGAAGATTTCCATGGCGCGGACGAGGTTTTCGCCTCGGGCAACATGTCCAAAGTCACCCCGGTCAGCGCGTTTGACGACACGCAATATAACGTAGGCCCCGTGACCCAGCGCGTGCGCGAGCTGTATTGGGACTGGGCGCTGTCCGACGCAAGCTAAGTCGGACAGGTACAGAAAAACGATAGACACTCCCCGACCGCTCGGGCAGAGTGATCCCGTTTTGGAGGACATCTATGCGCAAGTTTCTCGTAATTCTGGACGACAGCCGCGAATGCCTGAACGCAATGCGGTTTGCTGCAATGCGTGCGGCCCATACGGGCGGCGGCGTAACGGTTCTATCGATCATCCCACCGGACGAGTTTAATCACTGGATTGGCGTGGGCGAGCTGATGCGCGAGGAAGAACGCGAGCGGATCACCGTACATTATGAGGTCTTCGCCAAGTGGATGCGCGACCGTCAGCATGTGGAGCCCGAATTGGTCATCCGCGAGGGCGAGGCCGTACCGGAAATTCTGGCGCATGTGCGTGAAAACCCCGACGTGGGCGTGCTGGTTCTGGGCGCGGGCGAAGGAAAAGCCGGCCCCGGCCCGCTGGTCACGCAAATGACCCGCGCCGCCGCCGAGCTGCCGATCCCGATCACCATTGTGCCCGGCACGATGACCAAGGAACGTCTTGAAGCGATCACGTAAAGATAGGTCCATCCGCTTGACAGGTGTCAGGTCGCAGCCCATATCAGAACCAACAAGATAGGTGCGCCCATGTTTATTCAAACCGAATCCACCCCGAACCCCGCGACGCTGAAATTCCTGCCCGGGCAGGACGTTCTGGGGGCCGGAACTGCCGACTTCCCGACCGCTGATGCGGCCGAAGGCTCGCCGCTGGCGGCACGCGTGTTCAAAGTGAACGGCGTGGCTGGCGTGTTCTTTGGCGCGGATTTCGTTACCGTAACCAAAGATGACGCGGTCGATTGGGATCACATCAAGCCCGCCATTCTTGGTGCGATTATGGAGCATTTCCAGTCGGGCCAACCGGTCATGGCAGGCGAAGCAACGGCTTCGGGCCACTCTGAGCACACTGGCGAAGATGGCGAGATTGTTGAGCAGATCAAAGAACTGCTGGATACCCGCGTGCGCCCAGCTGTGGCCCAAGATGGTGGCGACATCACTTTCCACGGTTTTGATCGCGGCATCGTTTACCTGCACATGCAGGGCGCTTGCGCGGGCTGCCCGTCCTCGACCCTGACGCTGAAAATGGGGATCGAGAACCTGCTGAAGCACTACATCCCCGAAGTGGTCGAGGTTCGCCCCGTTGCAGCCTGATCCGATGATCTTGGCATTTGACACATCGGCCGCGCATTGCGCGGCCGCTTTGCTGTGCGGGGACCAAATTGTCTCTGAACGGCACGAGGACATGGCGAAGGGACAAGCCGAAAGGTTATTTCCGCTCTTGGAAGTGGTTCTGGCTGACGGCGATGCCGCATGGACTGACCTGACAGCCATCGGCGTGGGCATCGGTCCGGGCAACTTCACAGGCATTCGTATTTCAGTCTCGGCCGCACGTGGCTTGGCCTTGTCTTTGGGCATCCCCGCCATTGGAGTCTCGTCGCTTGAAGCGCAGGCCCATGGCACCACACGCCCCATCTGGTCACTGATCGACGCGCGGCGGGATCACGTCTATGCGCAGAAGTTCACCGAAGGTGGCAACACCACGCCCAGCTTGATCACAGGGGCCGAAGCAAACGCCCTGTCCGGGGACCGTGTCGGCCCTGCACTACCCACCAGCCCCGCCCCGGCCATCGCGCGAATCGCGGCTGACCGCTTGCAATCTGGCGAGACAATCGACCGCCCAGCTCCCCTTTACATCCGGTCCGCCGACGCCGCCCCGCCGCGCGACCCGGCCCCGGTTATCCTGCCGTGAGCGACAGCTGCGCCAAATCTCTGTCCGAAATCCACACCGCCGCGTTCCAAACGTCGCGCGGTTGGAGCGCTGATGAAATCGTGGGCCTCTTGGCCTCCCCCCATGTTTTCACGGTCACGCACGCAGAAGGGTTCGCCATGGGCCGCGTTGTGGTGGACGAGGCCGAGCTTCTGACCATTGCCGTCATGCCCTCGGCCCAAGGGCGCGGCTTGGGGGCGGAACTTTTACAAAAGTTCGAACAGGCCGCAGCGGCCAAAGGCGCCATTCGCGCCTTTCTGGAAGTGGCTGCAGACAACCTTCCAGCAGTGGCGATTTACCAGCGCGCGAACTGGGAGGTCAGCGGCCTGCGCGTGGCCTATTACACTCGCCAAGATGGTTCTAACTGTGATGCAATTTTAATGGAAAAGCACCTGACCTAAGGTGAACCATCTGATTTCCCCCAAGTTTCGCGGCGCTGCGGCGAACAAAATTGGCATCCCCTCTTGCCCTTGCTTGAAAATCCCGGATGATCCCTTGCAGCGATCTGCTCGCAGAATTTTGGGGAATCGGCAGACACTCGGTCCGCTCGGCCCCACAACAACAACCGGGAGAATTGAAATGACCCTGATGAAAAGCTTTCTAGGCGCCGCCGCGTCGCTGGCCCTGACCGCAGGTGCCGCGCTGGCCGAGCCCGCAATCATTTTCGACTTGGGCGGTAAATTTGACAAATCCTTCAACGAAGCTGGCTTCAATGGCGCTGAGAAATGGGCCAAGGACACTGGTGGTTCGTATTTGGAAGTCGAACTGCAGTCGGAAGCTCAGCGTGAACAGGCCCTGCGCCGCTTTGCTGAAACCGGCGCCAACCCGGTGATCACCATGGGTTTTGCCATGTCGACCCCGATCTCGGAAGTTGCCCCCGATTACCCAGACACCACCTTCGTCACCATCGACGGCTGGTCGGATGCCCCGAACGTTCTGAACGTTGCATTTTCCGAGCATGAAGGCTCGTATCTGGTGGGCATGATGGCCGCGACGGCGTCGAAATCGGGCACCGTGGGCTTCATCGGCGGTATGGACATTCCGCTGATCCGCAAGTTCGCTTGTGGCTATGCCGAGGGCGTTCTGGCCGTGAACCCGGATGCGACCGTGATTGCCAACATGACCGGCACGACCCCAGCAGCTTGGAACGACCCGGTAAAGGGCGGCGAGCTGACCAAAGCGCAGATCAGCCAAGGTGCTGACATTGTGTACGCTGCTGCTGGCGGCACCGGTCTGGGTGTTCTGCAAACCGCAGCCGACGAAGGCATCCTGTCGATCGGTGTGGATTCGAACCAAAACCATCTGCAACCGGGCAAAGTCCTGACTTCGATGCTGAAACGCGTTGACGTGGCCGTCTATGAAGCCATGAAAATGGGTGCTGACATCAAGCCGGGCGTACAGGTCATGAACCTGGCAGCCGAAGGTGTTGGCTATGCGCTGGACGAACACAACGCAGCGCTTGTTTCGGACGAGATGAAAGCCGCCGTGGATGCCGCGGCAGCCAAGATCATCTCGGGCGAAATTGCTGTTCACGACTATATGTCCGACGACAGCTGCCCGGTTCTGGACTTCTGATCCGATCATGGTTGGCACAAAAACCGAGGGGCAACAGGCAACTGTTGCCCCCGCCATCGAACTTCGCGGCATCTCGAAAGCCTTTGGGCCGGTGCAGGCGAACAAGGACATCTCGATTTCCGTCCAGCCGGGCACGATCCACGGGATCATCGGCGAAAATGGCGCGGGCAAATCGACGCTGATGTCCATTCTGTATGGGTTCTATAAGGCCGATGAAGGTCAGATCTTCATCCACGGCAAAGAGACCCAGATCCCCGACAGTCAGGCCGCGATCCGCGCCGGTATCGGGATGGTGTTCCAGCACTTCAAACTGGTCGAAAACTTCTCGGTGCTTGAGAATGTGATCCTTGGAGTCGAAGACGGCGCGATGCTGCAACCGTCCTTGGCCAAGGCACGTAAGTCTTTGAAAGCACTGGCAGATGAGTATGAGCTCCACGTTGATCCCGAAGCCCTGATCGAGAATTTGGGCGTTGGGGTGCAGCAACGTGTCGAGATCCTTAAAGCGCTTTATCGCGAAGCCGATATTCTGATCTTGGACGAGCCCACCGGCGTGCTAACCCCCGCCGAGGCCGACCACCTGTTTCGCATCCTGAACGGGCTACGCGATCAGAGTAAAACCATCATCCTGATCACCCACAAGCTGCGCGAGATCATGGAGATCACCGACACCGTATCCGTCATGCGCCGCGGACAGATGACGGCCACGGTCAAGACCAAAGACACCAACCCGGAAGAACTGGCCGAGCTGATGGTCGGCCGCAAAGTTCTGCTGCGCGTCGATAAGGTACCTGCCCAACCCGGCAAAAAGATCCTCGAGGTCGAGAACCTGCACATGGTCGATGACCACGGGGTCGAGCGCCTGAAAGGCATCAATCTGAATGTCCGCGCGGGCGAGATCTTGGGGATCGCGGGTGTCTCGGGCAATGGCCAGACGCAGCTTTTGGAAGTATTGGGCGGCTATGCGACAGCCACTGGCGAAATTCGGATCAACGGGGACCCCATTGATCTGACAGGGAAATACTCGGATGGACGGTCACGCCGAGAACGCGGGATTGCGCATGTGCCGGAAGATCGGCAGGAACACGGTCTGATCATGAATTTCCCCGCGTGGCAGAACGTCGTCTTCGGCTATCACCACGCTGACGAATACCAAAAGAACGCGCTTCTGATGGACAACGCCAAGATGGTCGAGGTGGCGCAGGACAAGATGGACCGTTTCGACGTGCGCCCGCCCCTGCCCGATCTTGCAGCCAAGAACTTTTCCGGTGGCAACCAACAGAAAATCGTTGTCGCCCGCGAGATCGAACGCAATCCCGACCTTCTGCTGGTCGGCCAGCCCACCCGCGGCGTGGATATCGGCGCGATCGAGTTCATTCACAAGCAGATCATCGGTCTTCGTGATCAAGGCAAAGCCGTGCTGCTTGTCTCGGTCGAGCTGGAGGAGATCCTGTCGCTGTCTGACCGGATCGCCGTCATGTTCGACGGGCATATCATGGGCGAACGCCTGCCCGACCAAACCGATGAACGAGAGCTTGGCCTGTTGATGGCGGGCGTCACAGGAAACGGAGACAGCTGATGGACAAGATGCCGAAATGGGCGGATGTCGCCCTGATCCCCTTCCTGAACCTGCTGATCGCTTTTGTCCTGTCCGGACTGGTGATTTTCGCCATTGGGGAAAACCCCTTCAAGGCGCTGATGACCATGATCAACGGCGCATTTGGGTCCACCTATGGCTGGGGCTATACGCTTTACTATACCACCAACTTCATCTTTACGGGCCTTGCTGTGTCCATCGCTTTCAAAGCTGCGATGTTCAATATTGGCGGCGAAGGTCAGGCGATGATTGGCGGCTTAGGCGTAGGCATTGCATGCCTGTTCATCCCAACAGTTCTGATGCCCCATTGGACCATCGCGCTGATCTTTGCGATGATCGCAGGTGGCCTGTTTGGCGCGGGCTGGGCATTGATCCCAGCCTATCTGCAAGCCAAACGCGGCAGCCACGTGGTGATCACCACAATCATGTTCAACTTCATCGCAACCGCTTTGATGGGCTATCTGTTGATCGGCCCTTTGAAGCTGAAACGCGCTCAGGAAAGTGCCTCGGCATCCTTCCCCGAGGTGACAAACCTGCCCACTTTGCACGAGCTTTTGGCCCCTCTGGGCATCAGTTTTTCGAAATCCGCGCCCGCCAACGTGTCGCTTTTCATCGCGCTGGCCATGTGTGTGGTGGTTTACCTGCTGATGAACCGGTCACGACTGGGGTATGAGATCCGGGCCTTTGGGGAAAGCTCCACAGCGTCGGTCTATGCGGGCATCTCGCCCACCAAAATTATCATCGTTGCCATGATGCTATCGGGCGCGATTTCGGGTCTGATGGCGATCAACGCCACGATGGGCCAGCACGAACGTCTGATCCTGAACGCGGTCGAGGGCGCAGGCTTTATCGGCATCGCGGTCGCCCTGATGGGACGCAACCACCCGTTCGGGGTGCTTCTGGCCGCGCTTCTGTTCGGGTTTCTCTATCAAGGTGGCAGCGAGCTGTCGCTGTGGTCGAAAATCCCACGCGAGCTGATCGTTGTTATTCAGGGTCTGGTGATCCTATTCACCGGCGCGTTGGACAATATGGTGCGGATGCCGGTCGAACGCATGTTTATTGCCGCTGCCAAACGAAAGGACGCGTAAGATGGATTTCCTGACCATCATCCAGATTGCCGACTCGGCCCTGCGCCTTGCGACGCCTCTTTTGTTTGCCTGTCTAGCGGGTCTGTTTTCCGAACGCGCCGGTATTTTTGATATTGGTCTGGAAGGCAAGATCTTGGCCTCGGCTTTTCTGTCGGCCGCGGTGGCCTTTGCCTCGGGCTCGGTTTGGTTCGGCCTTCTCAGCGGTGTTTTCGCCTCGATCTGCTTTTCGGCGGTGCATGGCGTGGCCTCGATCACCTTCCGCGGCAACCAGCTGATTTCGGGCGTGGCACTGAACTTCTTGGCGTCAGGCATCACGGTATTGGCAGCGCAAGCGTGGTTCAGCCAAGGCGGACGCACCCCGCCCCTGACCGGCACAGACCGCTTCCTGCCGATCGAGCTGCCCTTCGCCCTTGGAAAATCCGACGCAGAAGCCGCAGGCGTTCCCCTGCGCATACTGATCGACCAAGCCAACCCAATCCAGCAGGTCTATTCCGAGTTCATTTCGGGCCACACGATTCTTGTTTACGTCGCGCTTCTGATGGTGCCGCTGTCATGGTTCGTCTTGTTCCGCACCCGTTTCGGCCTGCGCCTGCGTGCCGTGGGTGAAAACCCCGCTGCCGTGGACACAGCAGGCGTCTCGGTCATCAAACTGCGCTATGCCTCGATGGCCATCGCAGGCACCCTTTGCGGGTTGTCGGGCGTGTATCTGGCCACCGGCCTTGGCGCAGGCTTTATCAAGGAAATGTCGGCGGGGCGCGGCTATATCGCGCTGGCCGCATTGATCTTTGCCAAGTGGAAACCCGTGCCTGCACTGGGGGCGACGTTCCTCTTTGGCCTCTTGGAAGCCATCGCCAACCGTTATCAAAACATTGACCTTGGCGGCGTCGTGATCCCGGTCCAGTTCATGCAGGCTCTGCCGTATATCCTGACCGTGGTTATCCTTGCCGGCTTTGTCGGCAAGTCAGTCGCACCAAAAGCCGGGGGCCAGCCCTATGTCAAAGAACGCTAAGGCGGTTGCGGATCAGATCCGCGCTTTGGCAGGGGACGAACCTGTTGCCGTGGGTCTGGTCTTGGGCTCTGGTTTGGGCCATTTGGCCGATGCCGTGGACGGCGTCGCGATCCCTTATGACCAGCTTGATGGCTTTCCCCATGCGGGCGTTTCGGGCCACAACCCGAACCTTGCCATCGGCACACTAGGTACCACGCGCGTCGCCGTCTTTGGCGGGCGCGAGCACTATTACGAGAACGGTCGTGCAGACGCGATGCGCCTGCCGCTTGAGGTTCTGTGCGAACTGGGTGCGGATCGGTTAATCCTAACCAATGCCGCTGGTTCCATGCGCCCGGACATCCCGCCGGGCGATCTGATGCAGATCACCGATCACATCAATTTCTCGGGCCTGAACCCTCTGATTGGCGAAAGAACCGATGCGCGGTTTGTCCCGATGGGCGGGGCCTATGATCCTGACATGATCGCAGAATTTCAACGCATCGCCGCCGATGAAAGCATCCCCCTGCAACAGGGAACCTACGCTTGGTATTCCGGCCCGTCTTTTGAAACCCCTGCCGAAATCCGCGCCATTCACACCCTTGGTGCAGACGCGGTCGGCATGTCCACGGTACCCGAAGTGATTCTGGCGCGCTTCCTTGGCTTGCGCGTTGCAGGCTTTTCGACCGTGACAAACATGGCTCAGGGTCTATCTGATGAGTCCATAAGCCACGAACACACCAAGAAAATGGCACCACTTGGAGCAGAAAAGTTAGAAAAACTGGTTCGACGCTACTTAACGCGTGACTAGTCCGAATAAATTTCGCATGTAATAGCCCATACCCAAGACCACTAGATTAGAGTTGCTCCAACATGCAGATTTACCTGCCGATTGCCGAAGTGTCCGTGAACGCGTTCCTTCTGCTGGGTCTTGGCGGGATTGTGGGCATCTTATCAGGCATGTTCGGCGTGGGCGGCGGCTTCTTGATGACGCCGCTTTTGTTCTTCATCGGAATCCCACCCGCAGTAGCCGTTGCGACCGAGGCAAACCAAATCGTCGCAAGTTCGTTTTCCGGCGTGTTGGCGCATCTGAAGCGAAAAACCGTAGACCTGCGAATGGGCTGCGTGCTTTTGGTCGGGGGCCTGATCGGCGCGGCACTGGGCGTGCAGCTTTTCAACGCGCTGAAAGCCATTGGTCAGGTCGATCTGCTGGTCAAGCTATCCTATGTGGTCTTTCTGGGCATCATCGGGGCACTGATGTTTGTGGAAAGCCTGCGCGCGATCATGAAATCCCGCAAAGGCGGGGGCGTGCCCAAGCGACGCAAGCACACATGGGTCCATAACCTGCCTTTCAAGATGAAGTTCCGCACCTCGGGGCTTTATATCTCGGTCATTCCGCCGATCTTGGTCGGTGTGTTGGTCGGCATTCTGGCCGCGATCATGGGCGTTGGCGGAGGCTTCATCATGGTGCCCGCCATGATCTATCTGCTTGGAATGCCAACAAAAGTCGTCGTAGGGACCTCGTTGTTCCAGATCATTTTTGTGACCGCTTTCACCACGCTTTTGCACGCAACGACCAACTTCACCGTGGATATGGGTCTGGCTGTACTTCTGCTGGTCGGGGGCGTCATCGGTGCCCAGATCGGCGCCCAGATCGGGGTGCGTTTGAAGGCCGAGCAACTGCGCGTTCTTCTGGCCATCATGGTGCTGGTTGTTTGCGGCAAGCTGGGGCTGGACCTGCTGATCCAACCTGCTGAGCTCTTTGAACTTGGCGCGGCAGGGGGGCACTGATGCTGCGTATCGTCTCGCTTATCGCGCTGTTCCTGCTGTCCGCCCTGCCCACGCGGGCCGAAGAAATCGTCGCCGGCCTTAGCCAAAACCGCGTGTCGATCACGGCCACATTTGTTGGCTCAGAGATCCTGATTTTCGGCGCGGTCAAACGCGAAAGCCCGCCGCCAGAAGACAGCTCGCTCGAGGTTGTTGTGGTGATCGAAGGCCCAAGCTCTCCAATCACCGTCCGCAAAAAGGACAAGCGTTTTGGCATCTGGATCAACACCGACGCGATGGAACTGGCCGCCGCGCCCAGCTTTTATGCAGTCGCGACGTCCGGTACATTGGGCAACAGCATCTCTACGCTGGAAAATTTGCGCCACTTGATCTCGGTTGATCGCTCGATCCAGATCTCGGACAATCCGTTCAACAACCTCGACCCGCGCGAGTTCACGGACGCCCTGATCCGCATCCGTGAAAAGGCCGGGCTTTACAAGCAGCTTGAAAACTCGGTGAAGCTGAAACAGGACACCCTGTTTGAAACCCGTGTAGCCCTGCCCGCCAACCTGACTGAAGGCAACTACCGCACTCGGATCCTGCTGACACGTGGGGGCCAGGTAACATCGGAATACGAGACCATCATCAACGTGCAGAAAGTCGGGCTGGAACGCTGGATCTTTAATCTGGCCCATGAACAGCCGCTGATCTACGGCCTTCTTTCGCTGGTCATCGCCATCGCTGCCGGCTGGGGCGCATCAGCCGCCTTCCGCATGATCCTGCGCAACTGACCCTTATTTTCTTGTTCCAAGTACCTTGGGGGAGTGTGAAAGCCACAGGCTTTTGCACGGGGGCAACGCCCCCACAGGCTCACGCAGTGAGCCAGCAAAAATCCACGTGACAGCCCGCGCGTCAACCACGCCCGATATAGGGCATCTTGGTCGCCATCACCGTCATGAACTGCACATTCGCGTCAGGCGGCAGCGTCGCCATATGCAGGACCGATCTGACCACCGCGTCCACATCCATCGCTGGGGGCGGCACCTCGCCCTGTGCCACAGCTTCATCAATGATCCCTTGCAGAAGGTCCGTCCGCGCGTTGCCGATGTCGATTTGACCACAGGCGATGTCAAAGGGACGGCCATCAAGGCTCAGTTGCTTTGTCAGCCCAGTGATCCCGTGCTTGGTCACGGTATAAGTCACGGCCCCTTCGCGCGGCACATGGGCGCTGATCGAGCCATTATTGATAATCCGCCCGCCTTGCGGGGACTGCCCGCGCATCTGGGCAAAGGCTGCGCGGGCGCACAGGAACATTCCTGTAAGATTGACCGACACTGCACGGGTCCAATCCTCGACCGAAACCTCGTCAATCGGGGCAGCTGGCATGAACAGCCCGGCATTGTTGAAAAGCACATCAAGACGGCCCGCTTGGGCCGCGAACTGGTCAAACGCCGCACTGACCGCATCCGGGTCCGAGACATCCGCGACCAGCACATGCGCATCACCCTGCCCCGCGGCGATCTCGTCCAGCACCTCTTTGCGCCGTGCCAATAGACCAACCGTCCAACCCTCGGCCAGAAACAGCTCGGCCGCGGCGCGGCCAATGCCTGCGCTGGCCCCTGTGATCAGAATACTAGGCATCATCCGCCCCTTGTGCTTCCAGCGTCAGGGCCGTGGGCTTGGCGGGCAAATCGGCGGTCGACAAATCCCCATGCGGACGCGCCATCGCATAGCGCGTCACCCAATGCAGCCGCGTCTCGGCACGCGTGATCGCCACATAGGCCAGACGCTTCCACAGGGGCAATCCGGCCTCTGAGCGTCCCGCCCAAGCCGCTGCGGCGATGTCCGGGGCAAAAACCTGCACCTCGGGCCATTGCGAGCCCTGCGCCTTGTGGATAGTCACGGCCGCCCCATGCAGGAAGGCAGCCCCCATGCGGGCGGCGAAGGGAATAAAGGGTTCTTCCTCGTCCGGTTTTTCGATCTTCACAATCGACGCGGCCGAGACCTGAGGATCCTCTGCCCCCAGCACATGTAGACGCGAAAATCCGGGGCGCTTCCCCGGCCCCAAATAGACACATTGCGCCCCTTTAATCAGGCCACGCGCCTCAAGGTCGATGCGCTTCTTTCGGTGTTTCAGGGGCAGCTCAATCCCGTCACAGATCAAGGGTTCGCCGGGCAGCAGCTCGATCTCGGGGGCATGAAAGGCGGACCGAAAGGCTTGGATCAACCGCACCCGGGTCTTGTTGCGCCAGACCAGCACCGGCGAACGCGCCATCAAATCTGCATTGGCGCGCGGTGACACCACCACGCGGTCATCGCGTGCAGCGGCCTGATGGATCATCCGTTCAAACGCATCGAAATCAAGACTGTCATCCGCCAGAGCGTGGGCCAAATCCAAGATCGGGTTATCGTCTTCCTGTCGGTGAATACGGTGCAAAACCTGTTTGCGCGGGCCTTTGATGTCATCAAAGATCATCTTGCCGGACTGCCCGACCGGGGCCAGCTGAGCGGGATCTCCGAACAGGACCAGCGTGGGGAAGATCTCGCGCAGGTCGTCGAACTGCTTTTCATCCAGCATCGAGCTTTCGTCGACAAATCCAATGTCCAAAGGATCGTCGCGTCGCTTCCATCCGGTGATGAAGTCAGACCCGCGCAGCCCGGCCGCCGCCAACGCACCGGGGATGGATTTTTGCGTTTGATAGAAGGCAAAGGCGCGGTCCAGTGCCTCGTCCGTCAGGCCTTCGATCTCGGGTCGGTCGCCGTTTCCAGCCAGCCATTCCGCGATCTTTTCGTATTCGGGATCATAAACCGGCGTATAAAGGATCCGGTGAATGGTCGTCGCTGGCACACCCCGGTTGCGCAAGACGCTGGCAGCCTTGTTGGTCGGGGCAAGAATGGCCAACGTGCGGCGTTCCTTGCGGCGCTTGCCCTCCCAATCGCCCGAAATTATGTCGACGCCCGCATCTTCCAGCGCGCGGTAAAGCTCGGCCAGCAGCAGGGTCTTACCGGACCCTGCCTTGCCGATCACTGCCATCACCTGCGATTTGCCGTCGGCAACCGGCGTTAGCAGCGCATCGTCCAGATTGACGCCCGATAGGCGCAGCATGTCCGACACGCGGTCATGCGCTTCGGCTTGGTCGTCCGAGAATGTCACAGGGGATCGATTGGTCATGGCGCGACCCTATCGCGCAGACCTTGGCAGCACCAGCGCCCGAAGACGCTGATAGCCGATTTTCTCAGGAATCTATGTGCAAGATCAAGCGCTGCGCGGCATCGCTTGCGGCGCTGGGGCACGGTTGGCCGTAGACAGCGAATAACGAAGCCAGTCCTGGCTGACCTCGCGGCTGACGCCGACCCGTTTCAAAGTGGGTTCAAACGCAGCTTCGTCCATCGACCACAGGCCGACGCCGATACGATCGCGACCTTCGCCGCCCATTCCTATCACATCCGGCACCAGACCCATCAGGCGATAGATCCGTTCCATCCGCGGGTCAAAGACACCAACGAAATGTTCTAGCTTGAATGTGTCCATGATCTCGCCCGCGCCCAGCGCCAACGCCGCCGATGCACGACGATCCGCGCTTGGGGATAGGCAGAAGCGAGTGCATTCCCAGATCAGCGGGCTTTCGATATGAACGCCGTCGGTAAGGTGGCTGAAGTGATCATTCACCATTGTTTGACCAACCGTTGGTAGAAAACGCATAGATCCGCCGTGGCGGCCATCTGCCATTTCCCAGATCACGTAAAGCGGGTTCATGGCGTCGTATTCGTCGCGCTCGTAACCGTTTTCATCGACCGAAACATCCCAGCCAAGACGGCGCGAGAATTGTTCCGCCCGATCCTGAAACATGGTTTCTGCCAGCAGAGGGAATTTCGAAAGATCATTGCCATAGAGGTAACGCAGCATGAGTGGAGCTCCTTTGTCCGAGTGATTAACAGGACAATGCTCGCTTCTTAGTTAACGTATGGCAAATACATCGTGGGGTAGAGCGATGTTTAAATTATGATGATGCCCGTTGAAAGTGCGCGCGCTACCGCATGAGTTGTGTTCATCGCGCCCAGTTTGTGACGTGCACTTTCGATGTAAACACGAAGCGTATGTTCCGAGATTTTCAACTCGGCCGCCGCTTGTGCGCGGCTCATCCCGCGGGCAAGGCAACTCATCGATTCCAGTTCGCGGGGGGATAAGGCAGGCACGCTGCCTTCCTCGCCCCACTTCTCGAAGTCCAAAGCTTTCTTGTTGAACTCATGCGCTAGGATCATCAAATCTCGCGCATTTTCGTCAATGAACTTCCCCCAGTTTTCATCACTCAAGGTTGCATTCAGGGTGAACAAAGCAAACTGTCCGTTGGGGCCGCGAATGGGAATTGTATAGCCTTGATTGCCAAGCCCGTGGTCCAAAGCATCCTGCCACATCTCGCGGGCGTGCTTTGTAGACCAATCCAGCTCGGTCCAAGAAACGGGTGTAAAACGCTGAAAACACCCGAAAATTACAGGATCCAATCGAAGATAATCTTTTTCGAGATAGCGATCGACCCATTCCGCCGAATACGTTCCTGCACCATAACGCTCGCCGACGGAATTCACCCAGTGATAGACAATATGCTCGACTTCATAGTGATCGCGCAGGTCTTCAAGGATCGACTGAAGATCTTCAAGCGTGGCCGCCGCTTGCAAGGTAGAGAGAAGGTCTTCCAGCCGGTTTGTCATAGGCGCGCGCGTTCCCATTCTTCTCGCGGGTCATGTCTGCAATCTCGGTCAAAGCGACAAGGCGTGCGTCATCCAGCCAGTCAGCTGTCACACTCAGACCGTTTTCCTCAGCATAGGCCATGAGGTCGCTAAGTACATCAACAATCCATTTATCCTGCATGAGAAATCCCTCGAATGTGAAGCTAGTGACAACTTTAGCAGGTAAATTAGGCACTTCTAACTCGCGGATCGAAACTCCCCATAAATAGCGAGGTCGGGAAAGACCCGGAATCCACCTTCCCTAGGGTCAATTTGATCAATTCCGGCCATTTTCGCGAATCACTTCGCATGTGGGAACAAAAAAACCCGCCGCCTTTAGGAAGGCAGCGGGTCGTATTGTCGGGAAAAGCTGTGGCTTATTTTGGGCCAGCTTCCAGTGCGTCCTCAAAAGTCCGCAATCCGGTCTTCGGGGACTGAACCAGCACCGACATGTTGCCGGGCTTATGTTCGTTCTTATACATCTTCATATGTGCGTCCGGGATTTCAGCCCAAGGGAACACTTCCGACATGTAAGGGTCGATCCGACGCTCGATCATCAGCTTGTTGGCGGCTGCGGCCTGCTTCAGATGCGCAAAGTGCGAGCCCTGCAAACGCTTCTGGTGCATCCAAGTATAGCGGACGTCGAAGGTACAGTTGAAACCGGTGGTGCCGGCGCAGATCACAACCATACCACCTTTTTTACAGACCAGGTTCGACACCGGGAACGTGCTTTCACCCGGGTGTTCGAACACGATGTCCACGTTATTACCTTTGCCGGTGATATCCCAGATGGCTTTGCCAAAGCGGCGAGCTTCTTTAAACCATGTGTCGTATTCCGGTGTGTTCACGGTCGGCAGTTGACCCCAGCATGTAAAGTCCTTGCGGTTGATTACGCCCTTCGCGCCCAGACCCATAACAAAGTCACGTTTGCTTTCGTCCGAGATCACACCAATGGCGTTGCCGCCAGCCGCGTTGATCAGCTGGATGGCGTACGAACCCAGACCGCCCGAAGCACCCCAAACCAGAACGTTCTGACCGGGCTTCAGTTCATGCGGGTGGTGACCGAACAGCATGCGGTATGCGGTGGCCAGCGTCAGCGTATAGCAGGCGCTTTCTTCCCAAGTCAGATGCTTGGGGCGGTGCAGAAGCTGCTGAGCCTGAACGCGGGTAAACTGGGCAAACGACCCGTCCGGAGTTTCGTAACCCCAGATCCGCTGGCTGGGCGAAAACATCGGGTCACCGCCGTTACATTCTTCGTCGTCACCGTCATCCTGGTTACAGTGGATCACGACCTCGTCGCCCACTTTCCAGCCTTTGACCTTGTCACCCACGGCCCAAACAACACCCGAGGCGTCGGAACCAGCGATGTGATAGTCCTGCTTGTGAACGTCGAACATGCTGACCGGCACACCTAGGCCAGCCCAGATGCCGTTATAGTTCACGCCAGCGGCCATCACCAGAACCAGCACTTCGTGGCTGTCCAGCTTGGGGGTCTCGACGACCTCGACCTGCATGGCCTGATCGGGTTCACCCTGACGGTCACGGCGGATCGACCATGCATACATCTGAGCGGGAACGTGGCCCAGCGGGGGCATTTCACCGATCTCGTAAAGATCTTTCTTCGGGGCGTCGTATTCGGCGATGCCGGTCTGTGTGTCCAAAGCCATGGTGGCCTCCTGATCTTGCGCGTTAACTGATTCCATTGCCGCAGTGCAGAATTGCGGCTGCTAGTGCAGCATTACGGATCGGAGGGTAAGATTGCAACCACAATCAGCAATATTTTGTAATTTTATGTCGCGGCAAAATTTACCTCAGGGCAAAATAGCGGCATCTGCCACTTCTGCAGGCGTCAGGTCCGAAATGTGAATCGGCTCGATCTTGGTGCTGAGATGCGCAATCGAGTTCGCGTAATAGGCAAGGATAAGACGGTCGGGCTTGTGGATGTGATAGGTCGCACCAGGCCCCTCGCCCGTCTTGGTGATCAGTTTGCGCAACAAAAGTTCGCGCAGTCCGAACTCGGCTGCATAAGCCATATCGCTGCGTGGAATGTGGACATGAACATCTTGCGCCTCCATATCCTGCACCAAAGCTTGGAACCGCGCTTCGATTTCAGCGTGGTTTAGCCCGTCGCCTTCCAACAAAATGGCCGAGACCAGTGGTACGGGCAGCACGGGTACCACGTCCCGGATCCGCGACATAAGCTCATGCCCCAAGGGTTCCAGAACGTCTTCCGGTGCGCGCCCATCAAGATAGTCAATCAACGACACCGGGTCCCCGAAAGATACGGACGCATAGCCAAAGCTGTGGAAGCGGCCAGTGATCCTCTGCCACAGGTGCCGTCCCACATGGCGGGCTACATATTTAAAGCGCAGCCCAAAGCGGCGACTGCCCTTAATGTCGGCGGACACCAGCACCCGGTCTTCCAGCACACGGTCATAGTTCATGGCCACGGGGATGAAGACCACGTTGCGGCTTTCGCCCGGGATGAAGTCTTGCACGATATAGCTAAGCAACCCCAGCTTCGGATCACCGACTTCTCCATTCAGGCTTAATCCGCCCTCAGGGAACATGGCTTGCGTCACGCCCCCATCGGTTGCCATGCGCACATAGCGCGACAGCACTTTACGATACAGGTTATTGCGGCTTTTGCGCCGGATGAAATACGCGCCCATGGACCGGATCAACGTCCGCAAGGGCCAAACCCGCGCCCATTCCCCCACTGCATAAGACAGGTGAGACCGCTCAGCCGCCAGCCATGTGACCAGCACGTAATCCATGTTGGAACGGTGGTTCATCACAAAGATCACCGTGGCGTCAGGGTCGATCTCGCCCAGTCGCGCTTCGTCAAACGCACCCAGACGGACGCGATAAAAGGCGCGACTGATCAGTTTTGCCAAACGGATGCCGAACCCGAAATAGGCTGTGGCCGAGAAGCGCGGCACGATCTCGCGGGCGTAACGCTGCGCTTTTTCAAAGGCAACCTGTTCCGGGATGCCTGCCTTGCGCGCGTGATCGACAATCGCTTTTGCGACCTCGGGATCATAAGACAGGCGCTGCACCATGTCGTAACGTCGCGCTAGCTTGAACGGCTCGATCGGGCGTTCAAGACGCTCGTTCAGCTGTTCAACCGCGCGCTCCAGACGCTTCCGAAAGAACCAGCGCACGGATGGAAACAGGAAATGCGACGCGAAGGTCACCGTGGCGAAAGCCAGGATAAGAACAAGCAACCAAAGAGGAAGTTCCACCACACGCGTCATATAAAACCTGTCTCACCATTTTGCTCAAAGGTAAAGCACAAGCCGCCTAGGGACCGCGCACCACCCCACGTAACTTTATTCTCTTCATTTTACCCCTTGCGTAATTTTCTTGCGCGACTAAAAATGCTGCAGCGCAACATAAGGTGAGTCTCTGACATGTCTTCGAACAGCCCAACATCCACGGTCCGCCCCTGGCTTTTCCGCACCTATGCCGGTCACTCGACCGCCAAAGCCTCGAACGAGCTGTATCGCACCAATTTGGCAAAAGGGCAGACAGGGCTTTCTGTTGCTTTCGACCTGCCGACACAGACGGGCTATGACAGCGATCACAAACTGTCGCGCGGCGAAGTGGGTAAGGTAGGTGTTCCGCTAAGCCACTTGGGCGACATGCGCGCGCTGTTTGACAACATCCCGCTCGAGCAGATGAACACCTCGATGACGATTAACGCCACTGCGCCGTGGTTGTTGTCGCTTTATATTGCTGCGGCCGAGGAACAGAGCGCCGATATCTCGAAGCTGCAAGGCACCGTTCAGAACGACATCATCAAAGAATACCTGTCGCGCGGCACATATGTGTGCCCGCCAAAGCCGTCGTTGCGCATGATCACCGACGTTGCTGCCTATACCCGTGAACACCTGCCGAAATGGAACCCCATGAACGTGTGTTCCTATCACCTGCAGGAAGCCGGTGCGACGCCAGAGGAGGAGCTGGCGTTCGCACTGGCCACTGCCATTGCCGTGCTGGACGATCTGAAGGACAAAGTGCCCGCCGAGGCCTTCCCCGCCATGGTCGGCCGCATCAGCTTCTTCGTGAACGCCGGCATCCGCTTCGTCACCGAGATGTGCAAAATGCGCGCTTTTGTCGAGCTGTGGGACGAAATCACCCGCGAGCGTTATGGCGTCGAAGACCCAAAATTCCGCCGCTTCCGTTATGGCGTTCAGGTGAACAGCCTTGGCCTGACCGAGCAGCAGCCGGAAAACAACGTCTACCGCATCCTGATCGAGATGCTGGCCGTGACCCTGTCGAAAAATGCCCGCGCCCGCGCGGTGCAGCTGCCCGCGTGGAACGAAGCGCTTGGCCTGCCGCGTCCGTGGGATCAGCAGTGGTCGCTGCGTATGCAACAGATTCTGGCCTATGAAACCGACCTGCTGGAGTTTGACGACTTGTTCGACGAAAACCCCGCCGTGGAACGCAAAGTGGCGGAACTGAAAGACGGCGCACGTGCGGAACTGGCGCAGATCGACGGCATGGGCGGCGCTGTTGCCGCCATCGAATACATGAAGTCGCGGCTGGTCGAGAGCAACGCTGCCCGCATCGGCAAGATCGAGGTTGGCGACACAACCGTGGTTGGCGTGAACAAATGGCTCGAGACCACCGAAAGCCCGCTGACCGCTGGCGACGGGGCCATCATGGTCGCCGACAAGGAAGCCGAAGCTGATCAGATCGCGCGTTTGGAACATTGGCGTGCGGACCGCGATGACAAAGCGGTGCAGGACGCGCTGAACGCCCTGCGCGCTGCCGCAAAATCCGGCGAGAACATCATGCCCTCGTCCATCGCTGCCGCCAAAGCCGGTGTGACCACCGGCGAATGGGGCGAAGTGATGCGCCAGACCTTTGGCCAGTATCGCGCACCAACCGGCGTGTCGAAGAACCCCTCGAACCGCACTGAGGGGCTGGATGAAATCCGAAACCGTGTCGACGCTGTGTCCGACGCTCTGGGCCGCCGCTTGACCTTCTTGGTCGGCAAACCGGGGCTTGACGGACACTCGAACGGGGCCGAACAGATCGCCGCCCGCGCGCGCGACTGCGGCATGGATATCACCTATGAAGGCATCCGTCTGACGCCAGAAGAACTCGTCGCTTCAGCAATTGAGACCAAAGCGCATGTTGTTGGCCTGTCGATCCTGTCTGGCAGCCACATCCCGCTTTTGGAAGAGCTGATGGAGCGCATGAAAGAAGCCGGTTTGGGTGACGTCCCCGTCGTGGCCGGTGGTATCATCCCCGACGAAGACGCTGAACGTCTGCGTGCGATGGGTGTAGCCAAGGTCTATACGCCCAAGGATTTCGAGCTCAACACGATCATGGAAGACATCGTGACACTGGTGGCCCCTGCCCCGGTCGCAGCTGAATAGCACGCGCAACACTTCGCATTGGAAACAAATGACGCGATTTTGCACCAATCGGTGCGGAATTCGGCCTTATTTCGCGGGTAGTTCTCGGGAAAGTGGTTTGTTGTGTCCAATCAAAGGCGTGCGTCCAAATGAAAAAGCTCTTCCTGTCGGCAGCTTTGGGGCTGCTCACCTCTCTGACCCCTGCCTTGGCAAGCGATCTTGTCTTGGTCAGCTCGACGGGCGCGAAATTCAATTACTATAAGCCGACCGCCAATGATCACCTGAGCGCCATTGAAAAACAGGCCTATGACATCCTCATGCGCGAGCGTAGAAAGCACGGATTGGCGCCGATCCCGCTTTCGTCAAGCCTGACCCTTGTGGCCGGACGCCATGTCGAAGATTTCACCCGCAACATTGCCCCACGGGGCGGTCCCCTGCGCGGCACAAACACACACAGTTGGAGCGACGCACCCTACTACGCCAATCACAAGGCCCCAAAGGCTATGTGGGATGCGCCCAAACGGTTGCGCACCAAGTATCGCAAAAACGCCTATGAGATCACCGCATGGGGCTATAGCGACCCCGAGGTCGTGATCAAGGGCTTCCTGAACTCGCCCAATCACCGCAAGGTCATCCTGAACCAAGGCATGTGGAAGCGAAAGACGTGGCGTTCGGTCGGGATTGGCTTTGGTCGCGCAAAAGTTCAGGGGCAATACCGGACCTTCTGGTCGATCTGGTTCGGGGATGCCAAAGACCCAGCGGGCAAGCCCAAGCATAACTAAGACCGGCACCGAGAAACTTTATTGCACCAGCGTCAAGGCGGCTTCCTCTTGCGCTTGGTGCAAACATGGCATGATAAAGAATGGGAAACGCGCCAGCGCATGGGGGATCCCTTTGCCAGCGCAACACCATGACTTTAGGAGTCAAGCATGACCGTCCATATCGGGGCCGAACAGGGCCAAATCGCTGAAACCGTTTTGATGCCGGGCGACCCGTACCGTGCCCGCTGGGCCGCCGAGACCTTTCTGGAAGAGGCCGAGCTGGTGAACGAGGTGCGCGGGATGTTCGGCTTTACCGGCACTTACAAAGGCAACCGTGTGACCATTCAGGGGTCAGGCATGGGGATGCCGTCGATCTCGATCTACGCCAACGAGTTGATCCGCGACTACGGTGCGAAAACGCTGATCCGCATCGGGTCCTGTGGCGGAATGCAGCCGCAGGTGAAAGTGCGCGACGTGGTTATTGCGATGACCTGCACGACAGTGGGCACACCCTCGAACACCATTTTCCGCGAGCTGAATTATTCGCCCTGCGCCGATTATGGCCTACTGGAAGCCGCCGTTGCCGCCGCGCGTGGGCGCGACGTGGGTGTGCATGTCGGCGGGATTTACAGCTCGGATACGTTTTATGACGAACGCCCGGACCTGAACAAAGAAATGACCCGCCACGGCATTCTGGGGGTCGAGATGGAAGCCGCCGAGCTTTACATCCTCGCTGCCCGACATGGCGTGCGGGCGCTGGGGATCATGACAGTTTCAGATCACCTGCAAACCGGCGAGGCACTGCCATCAGACCAGCGCGAGAAGACCTTTGGCGATATGGTCGAGATTGCGCTTGAGGCGGCATTCGCCTGATCAAAGCACACAGTCCAGAACGTGAAAGAGGCGCCCTGCGGCGCCTCTTTTCTTAGTCGTCCTTGGAATTGTCACCCGCAGGTAATGTGGGCCACGGTCCTTCCGCCCTTGGTGCGGCGCCCGGCTTGGTCGCTGCCTCGGCTTTCCGTGCGGCCCGCCGCGCAAACAGCCCCGGCCCCGGCCCGTCTTCTCCGTACCATTCCTCGTTCCGTGTGGCGTACATGGTCGCGCCGATCGCCACGAAGGCCAGCGTCGCGCCCGCCAGAAGGGCATAATCGGTTGAATAGAGGATCAGATAGAGCACCGCGTAAAGCAGCACCAACATGCCGCCCAAGACCCATGTCCGCGTGCCCAGTTTCAGGGCAAACTTCCCGAACATCAAAAGCAAAAGGATCAACGCCGCCGCCGAGCCGACATAGGCCGCTGTAAAGCCCACTTGTTCCGCATAGGCCAGCATCAACAGGGTGAACACGGCCTGCGACAACCCGATCAGCAAATACTGCACCGGATGCACCGGACGTTTGCTTTGCATGTCCATCAGCAGAACCGTCAGGAAGGTCAGTGAAACGAACAGAATGCCATAGCGCGCCGCGCGCCAAGCCTTTTGATAGAAGTCATTGGGCTGATAGAAACTGACCCCAAATGCCGTATCCCGTCGCGCGGTTTGCTCGTAATCCTGACGCGAGATCTGGGGCAAGCTGCGCGCCAGATGCGGGATGGTCCACGTGGCTTGAAAGCCGGCTTCCGAGATCTCGGACCCGTCTGGCAGGAACGCCCCGCCGAAGCTGGGATCGGGCCAGTCACTGTTCATCTGAACAGTAGAGTTGCGGCCAACGGGAGCCACCCGCAGTTCGGCTGCGCCGTTCAATCCCAGCGCCAGATCGAATTGCGTCTGCTCCTTGCCGCCCGGCAAGGACGCCGTCAAACCCGCAGCTTCGCCCAAGGGCTCCATCAGGATTTCATCCGCGCCCGAGGTCAAATGCGCTTCACCTCGCAATGCGCGGTTCGAGCTGACAGTCAGACGCAGGCTGGCCTCGTCCCAGACGGCGAACTCGCCTTCTTCCAGCGTGGCCTCGACCCGGTCAAAGGGGAACTCGGTCTTGATGTTTGCCTGCGCCTGATAGACCGGCACCTGAAAGATACCGCGATGGCGCATCTGGGTTTCGGTGGTGATCTGCACGTCGAACACGTCCGGATAGACAAACAGCGGCTGTCTGTTTTCGATCCGCTCGACCTCGACCATCTTTTGCAGGTTCGTGCCAGTTTCCTTGTCACGCTCGATCAGACCGGTTTCCGGGTCGATCACATTGTGCAGCTCGGTCACTTTGACCCGCGCCTTGACTGGGATCACGACCTTGGGCCCGGCGATTGTCTGCTGTCCGCCCCATTCCTGTCCGACCGACCGGATCGTGTCTTCGGAATAATGTTTCCGGGAGTTCACGATATCCGACACCATCATCAGTGGGATGAACATCACAAGGCACAGAACGCCTACGATAATAAACCGCCAGCCAAGGGATCGCATGGCAAACTCCTTATTCAAATTGGGTGTAAGGTATGCGCGCCGCCACAACTTACAAGGGCGGGGTTTCCCTAACGCCCGTGACTTTGGTCATAGCGGTTCACCGGCGGTGAGCGCCAATCGCCCAGCACGCCAGCTTCCGGTGCGAAGACCTCGACCAACAGCGGATAGCACGCGGCGCTGTCCGAACTATGTTGGTCCGAACAGTCCCCACCGGGACACGCGCTGAGTGCCCCCAGAAGGTTGATTTCCGCAAAGAATTCAAGATAGTCGCCGGGACGTACCGGGCTGGCTTTCATGAAATACTGGCCGGTGTCGCGGGTAAAGCCCGTGCACATGAAGACGTTTAGCACGTCATGCACATGAGGTTGTGCTTCGTCCAGCGAACAGCCCAGATGATCCGCCAAAGCACGGGTCAGGTTGGAGTGGCAGCAATGGTGATACTGCCCACCGGACAGCAGATTGTTGGTATAGGGATCGCAGCGCGTGCCGATGACGTCGTGGACTGAACCTCCGAAGTCGTCAAACCCGTACCAATCCAGCGTGTCGTCAATGATCGTTGCCATCGGACGCATGGCGGGAAAGCTGGTCCACATGCGGTCTGAGACCGACAGATGCGTGCCGTGCAAAGCACGTGTTTTGCCCGAGTAAAAGCGCTCATTCAGGTCATCCGCGTTCCACAGGTTCAGGTCGCCGACCTGCGGCCCGTCGACCGAAGATATACGGAGAAATTGCCCCGCTGGCACAGTGAATGTGCGTGCGTCGCGCGCTGGGACCAAAACTTCGTCCACCTTCTGCGCTGTCGCACGTGCCGCGCGGTACAGCTCCAGCTCCGGGGCCAGCAAGCTGTCCACCGGGTAACAAATCACCGGCTTCATCGCCTTCATGGCTTCCGCATCTGCAGGGGCGCTGTGGGACGGGTTCTGGGGTTTCATAGGGTGCTCCGATTGACTGAATGCATCAAGACACGCCCCGCGCCCAATTGACAAGACCCCGCAGGCTTGCCAAGTCAGAGGCGAAGGGAAAGCTGATGAAACTTGCTTATGTGATTGCGCCCGGACGGGGCACGACGAACCTGCTTTTGGCCGGTGTGGCACAGGCTTTGGCCGACAAGGGCGTGACCCTGTGCGGGACCGTGCAACTGGACACCGAACGGGCCGAGGAACACCATTGCGACATGGACGTGTTGGTGCTGCCTGATGGGCCGAAAATCCGCATCAGCCAATACCTTGGCGCCAATGCGCGGGGCTGCAAACTGAACCCCGAGGCGCTGGAAACCGCTGTCGGCCAGACCGAGGAACGCCTGCGGTCCGGGGCTGATCTGCTGCTGGTCAACAAGTTCGGCAAGCAAGAGGCCGAGGGCCGCGGCTTTCGTGAAGCCATTGGGCAAGCGCTGGCGCAGGATATTCCCGCCATCATCGGGCTTAGCGAAAGGTCGCGCGATGCGTTCATGACCTTCGTGGGCGAGGCCGAGGAAATCGCGCCCGAACATGACGCCGTATTGAGCTGGGCGCTGTCCGCCACCGGTCGCGCGTAAGTCAGGAGCCTTCGGTGAACCAACGAACCTTCCGCACGCAGCCCGCACATAACAGCTATGACGTCGTGATTGTCGGCGGCGCGATCATGGGATCTTCGGTCGCGTGGTGGCTGTCGCAGGACGCGGATTTTGATGGGCAAGTGCTGGTGATCGAGCGCGATCCCAGCTTTACGCAATGTTCCACCGCCCATACAAATTCCTGCATTCGGCAGCAGTTCTCTGAAGAATTAAACGTAAAAGTTTCACAATTCACTCTTCAGTTCATCAAAGACCTGCGCGCCAATATGGGCGGAGATCCTCGCATCGAAAACATCGAGGTGCAGGATTTCGGATATCTCTATCTGGCCGACAACGCCGCGCGGGCCGAGGAATTGAAGGCAGCCCAAGCCATGCAATCCACCCTTGGCGCTGGCACCCGCATCATGTCCCGCGACGAACTGGCCGAGGCGTACCCGTTCTACGATCTGGACGACATCCTGCTGGGCAGTCACGGAGCGGTCGACGAAGGCTATTGGGACGGCGGTGCCTTGTTCGACTGGTTCCGGCGCAAGGCAATGGAAGCGGGCGTGGAGTACCTGTCCGGCGAGGTGACGGACATCCAGACGGACGGCGCACGCGCCACGTCGGTTACTCTGTCAGACGGCACCGAAATCGGCTGCGGGCAGTTGGTGAATGCGGCGGGACCACGTGCCGCGCAGCTTGCGACACTGGCCGGGCTGGACGTACCTATCGAGCCGCGCAAACGCTTCACTTGGGTGTTCAGCGCCGCCAACCCCTTGGACCGTCCGCTTCCCCTGACGATCGATCCCAGCGGCATTCACGTCCGCCAAGACGGGCCGGAAACTTACATGGTCGGGGCCGCGCCCTTCGACGATGTGGCCGTCGCGCCGGATGATTTCCACATGGATCACAGCATCTGGGAAACCCATGTCTGGCCGCATATCGCCACGCGCATCCCTCAGTTCGAGGCGTTAAAAATCGTTACCGAATGGGCGGGGCATTATGCCTATAACACGTTGGATCAGAACGCTGTCCTTGGCCCGCACCCCGAGGTCGAAAACTTCCATTTCGTCAATGGGTTCTCGGGCCACGGGCTGCAACAAGCCCCCGCGATGGGACGTGGACTGGCCGAGTTGATCACCCATGGCCACTTCCACAGTATGGATCTGTCGCCCTTTGGGTATGAACGGATCGTCACCGGCACCCCCTTTGGCGAACGCGCCGTGATCTAGCCAGCCGTGCCTTAGCCGCGGTGCGCGCCGTCAGCCAAGGTCTTCACGAAGTCCAGAATATCGGCAACAGGCTCGCCCGCGCCGATCTTCGACACGATGGCCGATCCGACCACGGTGCCATCCGCCACACTGGCAATCGCCTCGGCTTTGTCTGGGGTGTTCACACCGAAGCCCACAATCACCGGAATATCCGTGGCCGCTTTGATGCGGGCCACTTCGGGGCCAACATTGCCCGCTTGCGCTTCCGCCGATCCGGTCACGCCGGTGACCGAGACGTAATAAACAAAGCCCGAAGTGTTTTGCAGAACCTTCGGCAGGCGCTTGTCGTCTGTGGTCGGGGTCGCCAGACGGATGAAATTCAGACCCGCTTTCTGCGCAGGGATGCACAGCTCGTCGTCCTCTTCAGGTGGCAGATCCACGACGATCAGACCGTCTACGCCAGCGGCTTTCGCATCGATGAGAAACTTGTCCACGCCACGGTTATAGATCGGGTTGTAATACCCCATCAGCACGATCGGTGTGGTGTCGTCTTCCTTGCGAAACTCGGTGGCCATATCCAGCGTCTTTTGCAGCGTCATGCCACCTTCAAGCGCACGCTGACCGGCCAGCTGAATGGTTGGGCCGTCTGCCATCGGATCGGTGAAAGGCACGCCCAGCTCGATCACGTCGACACCAGCGGCGGGCAGCCCCTTCATCACTTCAAGCGAGGTTTCCACATCCGGATCACCACCCATGATATAGGCAACAAAGGCTTTCTGGCCCTTTTCCTTAAGTGCTGCGAATTTGGCGTCGATGCGAGTCATGCCCGGTCCTTTCCTTGGTCCCGCCCGGTTTGCCCAAGCGGGACAGGAAAATCAATGGGTCACTCGTAATCACTGTCCGCCATGATCATCCAACGCACACCGAACTTGTCGGTCAATGTCCCAAAAAGAGAGGTCCAGAACATCGGTGACAGCGGCATTCGCACTTCGCCGCCCTTAGCCAAGGCATCGAATACGCGACGGGTTTCGTCGTCACCCGCCAAGGATACGCAAACATTGCACCCTACCATATCGGGCGCATTGTCATCACCCTCGTCCGAGGCAAACAAAAAACCATCACCGATCTTAACAGAGGCATGCATGACCGCATCCGGAGATATACCGGGCATCTGGGCTTGATCCTCTGCGGGCATGTCCGAGAAAGCCATGATTTCTGGCTTTGTGCCGAAGATTTCGCCATAGGCTGTGACGGCCTCGCGGCATTTACCTTTAATGAAGACATAGGGAATGGGTTGCATTTCTCTTCCTCCTATTGCTCCCGACGATCCCACCACGCTTGCGCCCGGCCTGTCAAAGCCCTAGAACGCGCGGGTGTTTCAACGACGGAGGCCGTGATGGGTTTCAAGATGGGTATCGTGGGTCTGCCGAATGTGGGCAAATCGACGCTTTTCAATGCACTGACCAAGACGGCTGCCGCGCAGGCTGCAAACTTTCCGTTCTGCACCATTGAACCCAATACGGGCGAAGTGAACGTCCCCGATGCGCGTCTGGATAAACTGGCTGCAATTGCGTCCTCGAAAGAGATCATTCCCGCCCGCATGACCTTTGTGGACATCGCCGGGTTGGTAAAAGGCGCGTCCAAAGGCGAAGGGCTGGGCAACCAGTTTCTGGCCAACATTCGCGAAACGGACGCGATTGCCCATGTGCTGCGCTGCTTTGACGATGGCGATGTGACCCATGTCGATGGCCGCGTGAACCCGGTTGAAGACGCCGAAGTGATCGAGACCGAGCTGATGCTAGCCGATCTGGAAAGCATCGAAAAGCGCCGCGCCGGTCTGGTCCGCAAGCTGAAGGGCAACGACAAGGACGCCCAGCAGCAGGATCGCCTTCTGGCCGCCGCGCAAGAGGCGCTGGAGAACGGTCAGCCTGCCCGCACCGTCGAGGTGGACGAGGAAGACAAGAAAGCGTGGAAGATGCTTCAGCTTCTGACCACCAAGAAGATCCTCTATGTCTGCAATGTTGACGAAGGCGATGCGGCCACTGGCAACGCCTATTCGAAAGCGGTGGAAGAAATGGCCGCCGCTCAGGGTGCTGCATCCGTCGTGATTTCGGCCAAGATCGAAGAAGAGATTAGCCAGCTCGATGACGAGGACATGGAGATGTTCTTGGAAGAACTTGGACTGGCCGAAGCTGGTCTGGACCGCTTGATCCGCGCCGGTTACGAGCTTCTGCACCTTGAAACCTATTTCACCGTCGGCCCGAAAGAAGCGCGCGCCTGGACCATCCGCGAAGGCACTATGGCCCCGCAGGCCGCTGGTGTGATTCACGGTGATTTCGAACGCGGTTTCATCCGAGCCGAGACCATTGCCTATGAGGATTACGTCGAATTGGGCGGCGAAGGTCCAGCGAAAGAGGCAGGCAAGATGCGGGCCGAGGGTAAGGGCTATATGGTCAAGGACGGCGACGTGCTGCACTTCTTGTTCAACGCCTAATCTGACTTACATATCAATAAGCTAAAGCCGCAACTGCCCGTTGCGGCTTTTTATTTGCACCAAAGATGCCAGCACGTTGATCAACGCTGGCCTTTAGCTGCTCAATTCCTTGGCATCCGCGAAAAACTTTTACCATTGGGTAAAATTTCTGGCCAAGTATCCATTTCTGTGCCTTACTGAATGGACCAAAGCCAATTCAAGGAACTAGCTATGGCACATATCAACAGGGAAAACGGCGTTGCAGCCGGGCGGTTAGACCCGACGCAAGTTGCCGACAACTTTACAGACCTTCACCCGGAATATGATGAACACGAGGCTCTCGTCGCGGCAGATCGCTGTTACTTCTGCCACGACGCACCATGCATGACCGCCTGCCCGACCTCGATCGACATTCCGCTTTTTATCCGTCAGATCGCCACCGGCACGCCCGAGGCCGCGGCGAAGACCATTCTGAACCAGAACATTCTAGGCGGCATGTGCGCTCGCGTTTGTCCTACAGAAACACTGTGCGAAGAAGTCTGCGTGCGCGAAACCGCCGAAGGCAAGCCAGTCGAAATCGGACGCCTTCAGCGCTATGCGACTGACACCGTAATGGCCTCAAACACCCATCCGTTCGCCCGCGCCGATAAGACAGGCAAATCAGTTGCCGTCGTTGGTGCTGGCCCCGCAGGCCTGGCCTGCGCACACCGTCTGGTCATGCTGGGACATGACGTTGTGGTGTTCGAGGCACGCGCGAAAGGCGGTGGTCTGAACGAGTTCGGCATCGCCGCCTATAAATCCACCGACGACTTCGCCCAGCGCGAGCTGGACTGGCTTCTGTCCATCGGCGGGATCGAAATCCGCTATGGCCAATCGCTTGGGCAGACAATCACTCTGGACGCGCTGCAAAGCGATTTCGACGCGGTCTTCCTTGGCATGGGGCTTAGCGCCGTGAACGCATTGGGCATGGACGGCGAAGACAAGGACAACGTCTTGGACGCCGTCGACTTCATCGCAGATCTGCGTCAGGCATCAGACATGACCGCCCTGCCCGTCGGGCGGCGCGTTGTCGTCATCGGTGGCGGCATGACCGCGATTGATGCGGGCGTGCAGGCCAAATTGCTGGGCGCGGAAGATGTCACCATCGTCTATCGCCGCGGGCAAGAAGCGATGGCTGCATCCAGTTTCGAACAGGAGCTGGCGCAGCAAAAGGGTGTGACCCTGATCTGCAACGCGACTCCGGTGGGTGTCGAAGGCAACGGATCGCTGACCGGCGTTACTTTTGCCTATACTGAAACGCAAAACGGCAAGCTGGTCACGCTGGACGAGACCTTCACCTTGCCTGCCGATCAGCTGTTCAAAGCCATCGGTCAAAAGCTGGGCGACACGCCTGACGCTCTGACCTTGGAAGGCGGCAAGATCAAGGTCGATGACGCGCAGCGCAGCAGTGTCTCAGGTGTCTGGGCCGGGGGTGACTGTGCCTCGGGTGGAGATGACCTGACCGTCACCGCCGTTGCCGAAGGTCGCGATGCGGCCATGGACATCCACGCCAGCCTGAAAGGGGCAAGCTAATGGCTGATCTGACATCAAACTTTCTTGGAATTTCCTCCCCGAACCCGTTCTGGCTGGCCTCGGCTCCGCCCACGGATAAGGAATACAACGTCCGCCGGGCATTCGAAGCCGGCTGGGGCGGCGTGGTTTGGAAAACGCTGGGCGCGGAAGGCCCGCCCGTCGTCAACGTGAATGGCCCACGCTATGGCGCCATTCACGGTGCGGATCGTCGTCTTCTGGGACTGAACAACATCGAGCTGATTACGGACCGCCCTCTCGAGGTGAACCTCGCCGAAATGACCCGCGTGAAGAAGGACTATCCTGATCATGCCCTGATCGCTTCGGTCATGGTGCCCTGCGAGGAAGAGGCGTGGAAAGAGATCATTCCCCGCATCGCAGAGACCGGCTGTGATGGGTTTGAACTGAACTTCGGTTGCCCGCATGGCATGGCTGAACGTGGCATGGGATCCGCCGTGGGTCAGGTGCCCGAATATATCGAAATGGTCACCCGCTGGTGCAAAGCCGCCACCGACCTGCCGGTGATTGTGAAGCTGACGCCGAACATCACCAACATCCTGCACCCGGCACAAGCCGCCAAGGATGGGGGCGCCGATGCGGTCAGCCTGATAAACACGATCAACTCGATCACCTCGGTCAATCTAGATGCTATGTCGCCCGAGCCTATGATCGACGGGAAAGGCACCCATGGTGGCTATTGCGGCCCAGCGGTGAAGCCCATTGCCCTGAACATGGTCGCCGAAATCGCGCGCAACCCCGGCACGCATGGCCTGCCCATCTCGGGCATTGGCGGTGTGACCACATGGCGTGACGCGGCCGAGTTCATGGCGCTTGGCGCAGGCAATGTGCAGGTTTGCACCGCCGCCATGACCTATGGCTTCAAAGTGGTGCAAGAGATGATCTCGGGCCTCAGCCAATGGATGGATGAACAGGGTTACAATTCGATTGATGAAATTGTTGGTCGTGCCGTTCCGAATGTCACAGATTGGCAGTATCTGAATCTGAACCACGTTACCAAGGCGCGGATCAGCCAAGAGGATTGCATCAAATGCGGTCGGTGTTATGCCGCTTGCGAAGACACCTCGCATCAGGCAATCAGCATGTCAGAGGATCGGGTTTTTGATGTGAAAGACGACGAATGCGTTGCTTGCAACCTGTGCGTCAATGTCTGCCCCGTCGAAGGCTGTATCACGATGGAAACCATCGCGCCCGGCGCTATGGACGAACGGACCGGAAAGCCTGTTGCGGATGAATATGCGAACTGGACAACCCACCCCAACAACCCCAGCGCAACCGCTGCGGAATAAGCAACCTTCGGCCCTGCTGCCTGCGTGGCAGGGCCATTTCGCGATGCTCAGCTTTTCGATGTTGGTGTCGCTGTCCTTCACCTTTGGACATATCGTGGCCCGCGACATGGCCCCGGCGGCGTTAAGCACCGTACGGTTTGCATTGGCGGCCTTGTTGCTAATGGCGGTTGCCAAGGCGATGCGGGTACCAATTGCCCCAGTGTTTCAACGCTTCTGGCGCTTTGGATTGATGGGCGGGCTGATGGCCATCTATTTCATCACGATGTTCGAGGCGCTGCGCGTCACATCTGCCGTATCAACCGCCGCCGTGTTTACCCTGACCCCGTTGATGGCTGCCGGGTTCGGCTATGTCATCGCGCGTCAACACGCCAGCTGTTGGACGCTGATCGCTTTGTCCATCGGCGCATTGGGTGCCATTTGGGTAATCTTCCGCGCCGATCTAAACGCGCTTTTCAGGTTCGAGATTGGCTTTGGTGAAGCCCTGTTCACCATCGGCGCTTTCGCCCACGCAATGGTCCCAGCGCTCGCTCGCAAGTTGGCGCATGATGTGAAACCGGTGCAGACTTCAATCGGGACCATTCTGGGCGCACTGATGGTCACGGCCATCTACGGCGCGCCGGACTTGATCGCAACGGATTATGCAGCCCTGCGCCCTGCCGTCTGGCTGGTGATCATCTATTTGGCTGTTGCGGCCACCGCCGGGTCGTTCTTCCTGCTGCAATACGCCGCCCAACGCCTGCCCGCGGGCAAGGTCATGGCCTATACTTATCTGGTGCCAAGCTGGGTCGTGCTGTGGGATTTGCTGCTGCATGGCAAAACCCAGCCGATGATGCTGCTTTTGGGGGTCGGTGCGACGCTTCTGGCGCTGCTTATGCTGCTTAGGGCTGAAGCGTCCTGATCAGCATATTCTTAATAAAGACTTCTGCATCCTCAAACCGCGTTTCCGACCGGTCCGGCCCAAGAACCGAGCGCACCTGAACGTCGAAATCGGCATAATGCTGTGTCATCGCCCAGATCGAAAAGATCAGATGATGCGGGTCGGCTTGCACCAGCTTCCCGGCATCCATCCAGCCCTGAATGATGGTGGCTTTCTCGTCGACCAATGTCTTCAGTTCCGTCGGCAGTACCTCGCCCAGACGCGGGGCGCCGTGCAGGATTTCCGTCGCGAACAGGCGGCTTTCGCGGGGCATGTTGCGCGACATTTGAACCTTGCGCGAAACATAGGTCAGGATCTCGTCCAAGGGATCGCCATCCGCCGTTAAATCCCGCAGCGGCTGCACCCATTTTTCGAGCAAGCTCTCCAAAAGCTCGGCATAGATCTCGTCCTTGCCGGCGAAGTAATAGACCACGTTCTGCTTGGACAATCCGGCTGCCTTCGCGACCTGTTCTAACGTTGCCCCGCGCAGGCCTTTTTCGGAAAACACATCTAAAGCAGCCTCGAAAATCGCCTGCCGCTTTTCCACCTGATTGCGCGTCTTGCGCGCTGTGGCCCCCGCTCGCGCCATTACGCATCACCGTGCTTTATAACGCCCGACAAAAGCAAATCTTTCACCGCCGTTTTGGTATCGTCCCACTGACGGTTTGTCAGCTCAACACCTTCGTTCAGCGTGGTGATCTGATGGGTAAAATCCGCATAATGCTGCGTCGTCGCCCAAATCGCATAAAGCAAATGACGCGCGCTGATGGGGCGGATTTTTCCGCCCGCAATCCATGCCTCGATCACCACGATCCGGTCCTCGGTCCAGGACCGCAATTCGTCTTCCAGATAATCCTGCACGATGGGCGCGCGCTGAATGATTTCGTTGGCCCAAACCTTCGAGCCATAGGGCCGCGTCCGCGCCAGATCGAGCTTTGTGTCGATGTAATCGCCAAGCGCTTGTATGGGATCATTGTCGACCGCAATGCTGTCAGCCGCCGCACGCCAGATGTCAAAGATCTCGCCCACAACACGGCGATAGAGCTGTTCCTTGGTCTCGAAGTAATAGACCACGTTGGATTTCGGAATGCCCGCCTCAGCCGCGATTCGGCTGATGGACGCACCGGCATATCCGAACTCGGCAAACACACGTTCCGCTGCGGTTAGAATCCGCGCGGTCACTTCCTGCCGATTTCGGCTCTGGATGCCTTGGGTCGCTTTGTTCACATCTGCACTTTTCATCAAAATCCTGCGCAAAAAATGCGCAATGACCCTATTTGTGGCACGAGATTTCGCCGGAAAACAGGGGCTTTCTGCACGGTCGGTCAGAAAAATGTTGACCGATCGTGCAGAAATCATCCAGCCTGAGGGAAAGACGGAATCTAAATTCCGCGAACACATTCATGTGTACCCAAAGGGAGATGAATATGACCAATCGCAAGAACCTGCGTATTGACCCGGATCGGCTGTGGGACAGTCTGATGGAGATGGCCAAGATCGGCCCCGGCATCGCAGGCGGCAACAATCGCCAGACATTGACCGATGAAGACTCCGAGGGGCGCGCGCTGTTCCAGACATGGTGCGAAGCGGCGGGCATGACGATGGGCGTCGATACGATGGGCAACATGTTTGCCACCCGCCCCGGCGAAGACCCAGATGCCCTGCCCGTCTATATGGGCTCGCATTTGGATACGCAGCCCACGGGCGGCAAATATGACGGCGTTTTGGGCGTGCTGGGCGGGCTGGAAGCCGTTCGCACGATGAACGACCTGAACGTCAAAACGAAGCACCCGATCGTCGTGGCCAACTGGACCAACGAAGAAGGCACCCGCTTTGCGCCCGCCATGCTGGCCTCGGGCGTGTTTGCGGGAAAGCACACGCAAGACTGGGCCTATGACCGCGAAGATGCCGAGGGCAAGAAGTTCGGCGACGAGCTGAAGCGGATCGGCTGGGTCGGCGATGAAGAGGTCGGCGCGCGCAAGATGCACGCGATGTTCGAGCTACACATCGAACAAGGCCCCATTCTGGAGGCCGAGGGCAAAGACATCGGCGTTGTCACCCACGGTCAGGGTCTAAACTGGCTGGAAGTGACTATCACGGGCAAGGAAAGCCACACGGGTTCGACCCCCATGCATATGCGGATCAACGCGGGCCGTGGTCTGGCGCTGATCACCGAACTGGTCCACGAGATCGCGATGAAGCACCAGCCCAATGCGGTGGGGGCCATCGGGCATATCGACGTCTATCCAAACTCACGCAACATCATCCCCGGCAAAGTCGTCTGCACCGTCGATTTCCGCTCGCACCTGCAAGTGGTGATCGACGCGATGATCGCCGAGTTTGATGAACGTGCGCCGAAGCTTTGCGAGGGTATCGGCGTCGATATGAGCTGGGAAATGGTCGGCACCTTCGACCCGCCCGCCTTTGACGAGGGTTGTGTGAAAGCGGTCCGCGATGCGGCGGAAGAGCTGGGCTATAGTCACATGGATATCGTGTCCGGCGCAGGCCACGACGCCTGTTGGATCAACGAGATCTATCCAACGGCGATGATCATGTGCCCCTGTGTGGATGGTCTGAGCCATAACGAGGCCGAGGAGATTTCCAAGGACTGGGCCGCGGCGGGCACGGATGTGTTGCTGCATGCGGTGTTGGAAACGGCGGAGATTGTGGAGTGAAACTTGGAGACCTCAAAGAAAGCACCGCGCTCTTGGTTTGCGGCCACGTCTTTGATCGATCTGAAGAAATAAGGATGGTGATCTTCGATGATGAAGGACCTCAGGCGGTTTGCCGCCATGACCACCACGAAGAAAACACCAGTGACCAACCAAAGCTAATTGCTTTGCATCACCTGTTTGATTGGGAAGAAGGATTGGATTTTCTGAAAGAGCTTCAGCTTGGACAGCTAGCTTGGAAAACCGGACCTGATTCTTGGGAGATTGAATGGGTTGAACAGGGAGACAACAAATGACCAAAGTCATCAAAAACGGAACCGTCGTCACAGCCGATCTGACCTATAAGGCAGACGTCCTAATCGACAATGGCAAGATCATCGAGATCGGACCGGACCTAAAGGGCGACGAGACCCTCGACGCCACTGGCTGCTATGTCATGCCCGGCGGGATCGACCCGCATGTGCACCTCGAAATGCCGTTCATGGGCACGTACTCGTCGGATGATTTCGAAAGCGGCACGCGCGCCGGGCTGGCGGGCGGCACGACGATGGTGGTTGATTTCTGTCTGCCCAACCAAGGCGAAAGCCTGCTGGACGCGCTGAAGCGGTGGGACAACAAATCGACCCGCGCGAACTGTGATTACTCGTTCCACATGGCCGTGACGTGGTGGGGCGAGCAGGTGTTTAACGACATGCAGACCGTCGTGCAGGAGCGCGGCATCAACACGTTCAAGCACTTCCTGGCCTATAAGGGCGCGCTCATGGTGAATGATGACGAGCTTTATTCGTCATTCACCCGGCTTGCAGAACTTGGCGCGACCCCGATGGTCCATGCCGAAAACGGCGATGTGATCGCCGAGCTGTCGGCCAAGCTGCTGGCCGAGGGCAACACCGGGCCTGAGGCCCACGCCTATTCCCGCCCGAGCCAAGTCGAAGGCGAGGCCACCAACCGCGCGATCATGATTGCGGATATGGCAGGCGCGCCACTTTATGTGGTGCATGTGTCCTGCGAGGAAGCGCATGAGGCCATCCGCCGCGCCCGTATGCAGGGCAAGCGCGTGTGGGGCGAGCCTCTGATCCAGCACCTGACGCTGGATGAAAGCGAGTATTTCAACAAGGATTGGGACCACGCCGCCCGCCGTGTTATGTCGCCCCCCTTCCGCAATCAAAAGCACCAAGACAGCCTGTGGGCGGGTCTGCAATCGGGCAGCCTTTCGGTTGTCGCCACTGACCACTGCGCCTTCACGACCGAGCAGAAACGCTATGGCGTGGGCGACTTCACCAAGATCCCGAACGGCACCGGCGGGCTTGAGGATCGGATGCCGATGCTGTGGACCCACGGCGTGGCCACGGGCCGTCTGACGATGAATGAATTTGTCGCTGTGACCTCGACCAATATCGCGAAGATCCTGAACTGCTACCCACGCAAGGGGGCCGTTTTGGTCGGCGCGGATGCGGACCTTGTGGTCTGGGATCCTGAGAAGGAAAAAACCATCGCGGCCAGCAGCCAGCAATCGGCCATCGACTATAACGTCTTCGAGGGTCACGAGGTCAAAGGCCTGCCGCGCTTCACCCTGACACGCGGTCAGGTGGCCGTGCATGACGGAGAGATCCGCACGCAGGAAGGCCATGGCAAATTTGTCGCCCGCGAACCCAACGCAACCGTCAACACCGCGCTTTCGAAATGGAAAGAGCTTACCGCGCCTCAGCCCGTGAAACGCACCGGCATTCCGGCAACAGGAGTTTAATGCACGTGACTTCGGATACGGTAATCAAGGCAGAGAACCTTGATCTGACCTTTCAGACCAATGACGGCCCGGTTCATGCGTTGAAGGACGTGTCTCTGGACATCAAGAAGGGTGATTTTGTCAGCTTCATTGGCCCCTCGGGCTGTGGCAAAACCACCTTCCTACGCTGCATGGCGGATTTGGAAACGCCCACGGGCGGGAAGATTACGGTCAACGGCGTGACCCCGCACGAGGCGCGCCGATCGCGTGCCTATGGCTATGTCTTCCAGCATGCGGGGCTGTATCCATGGCGTACGATTGGAAAGAATGTGCGCCTGCCGCTGGAAATCATGGGCTATCCCAAGGCCGAGCAAGACGAGCGGATTAAGCGGGTGCTTGAGTTGGTCGATCTGGCGGGGTTCGAAAAGAAGTTCCCGTGGCAGCTGTCTGGCGGGATGCAGCAACGGGCCTCGATCGCCCGCGCGCTGGCCTTTGATGCCGATATCCTGTTGATGGACGAGCCCTTCGGCGCGCTGGACGAGATCGTGCGCGATCACCTGAACGAGCAGCTATTGAAGCTCTGGGCCAAGACGCAGAAGACGATCTGCTTTGTCACCCACTCGATCCCCGAGGCCGTGTACCTGTCGACCAAAATCGTCGTCATGTCCCCGCGGCCGGGCCGGATTTCCGACGTGATCGACTGCCCCCTGCCCGCCGAACGTCCGCTGGATATTCGCGACACGCAAGAGTTTCTGGACGTGGCACATAGGGTCCGCGAGGGGCTGCGCGCGGGGCATTCTTATGACTAGAACGCTGTTTCCTGTCCTGACGGTGCTGTTTGGCATTCTGGTGATCTGGTTTCTGGCCGTGGCCCCGATGAACATCCGCGTCACGCTGGATCAGGCTGCCCGCGCAGGAGCAAACGTCGTCCCGGCAGAAGCGGTCGAACGGCGCGAAGCCTCGACCCTATCATTACTGCTGAACAACCGCAGCCATATCGCAGGCGGCTATGACCTTGACCGTCCGCGGCTGCCGACGCCCGCACAGGTCGGGCAAGAGCTTTGGAAGACCACGGGCGCGATGATCCTGAAGGGCCGCACGTGGTCAAAACGGTCGCTGATCTATCATGGTTGGATCACGCTCCAATCTACCTTCTGGGGTTTCCTTTTGGGCACCACGGTCGGCATCCTTGGCGCTGTTCTGGTGGTGAAATCGCGCGTGATGGAGATGTCATTGGTTCCTTGGGCCATCATCTCGCAAGCGGTGCCGATTGTGGCGCTGGCTCCGATGATCATCGTCCTGTCGTCTCAGGCCGGGATCGAGGGGCGCGCCTTTCCCAAGGCGCTGATCTCGTCTTACCTGTGTTTCTTCCCAGTGATGGTCGGGATGATCAAAGGGCTGCGATCCCCCAGTGGCGAGCAACTGGACCTTCTGAAAACCTATTCGGCCTCGGGGCCTCAGCAATTCTTGAAATTGCGGGTGCCTGCGTCCCTGCCCTATCTGTTCACCTCACTGAAAATCGGCGTGGCTGCGGCTTTGGTCGGTGCCATCGTAGGCGAGCTTCCGACAGGAGCGATCAGCGGGCTGGGCGCGCGGATCCTGATCGGGGATCAGTTCGGAACGCCTTTGGCAATCTGGTCGGCGCTGTTTGCCGCCGCCATTCTGGCAGGCGTGTTGGTCACGCTGCTTGACCGAACGCAGCATGTGCTGCTGCGTAAGATGGGGATGCGCACATGAGCTGGATGATCCTCGCCCTTGTCTTCTGGACCTTCGCATGGGGTACAAACATCGCCCTTGTCCGCTCGCGCCTGTCCGACACGACGCTGGTGAAATACACAGTGCCGATTCTGTTCGGCCTGACCATCGTTGTCTTGTGGGAGGCCGTCGTGCACTCCTTCGCAATCTCCCCTGCCATCCTGCCCGCGCCTTCCGCCGTGGCAGACCGGTTCGTCAACTCGACCGGCATGTTGTGGGAGGACTTCGTTCAAACCGTCCTGAAGGGCGCTCTGCGTGGGTATATTTTCGGCGTGCTCGCGGCCTTCGTCGTTGCGATCCTGATCGACCGATCACCCTTCCTGACGCGCGGGCTTTTACCCATCGGGAACTTCGTGGCGGCCTTGCCCATCGTCGGCGTCGCTCCTATTTTGGTCAGCTGGTTTGGGTTTGACTGGCAATCCAAGGCCGCTGTCGTCGTCGTCATGGTGTTCTTCCCGGTGCTGGTGAACACCGTGCAAGGCCTGCGCGAAACCGACGCGATGTTGCGCGATCTGATGAAAACCTATGCCGCCGGATACGTTAAAACGCTGATAAAACTGCGCATCCCAGCCGCCACGCCCTTTATCTTCAACGGGCTGAAAGTGGCCGCGACGCTTGCCCTAATCGGGGCAATTGTGGCTGAATACTTTGGATCCCCGACCCGCGGGATGGGGTTCCGAATTTCAACGGGAGTCGGCAGCCTGTCGATTGATCTGGTCTGGGCTGAAATTGTCGTCGCCGCTCTTGCAGGTACTGCCTTTTATGGCGTCGTCGCATTTATCGAGAAAAAGGTGACCTTCTGGCACCCATCACAAAGAGGCTGAGCAAATCAGCCCGCACCCAAAAACAAACCAACAAGGAGAGAGACATGAACCTTAAATCAATGATCGGCGCAGCTGCCCTTGCCATCAGCGCAAGCGCGGCCAGCGCGGCAGATGACGTCACGCTTCAGCTGAAATGGGTCACGCAAGGCCAATTCGCGGGCTATTATGTAGCGCTCGAAAACGGCTATTACGCGGAAGAAGACCTGAACGTCACGATCCTGCCCGGCGGCCCCGACATCGCGCCCACGCAGGTGATTGCAGGTGGCAGCGCAGATGTGGTTGTTGAATGGATGCCAGCAGCCCTCGCCGCACGCGAAAAGGGCCTTCCTCTGGTCAATATCGCCCAGCCCTTTGCCTCGTCCGGAATGATGCTGACCTGCTGGGGAGACGTTGGGATTTCGTCCCCTGCTGATCTGGCAAACCGCACCCTTGGCGTTTGGTTCTTCGGAAACGAATTCCCCTTCATGAACTGGATGGGCAAGTTGGGGCTGTCTACTGATGGCAAAAGCGAAACCGGGGTTGAAGTGCTGAAGCAAGCGTTCAACGTGGACGCTCTGTTGCAGCGCCAAGCCGACTGTATTTCGACCATGACCTATAACGAATACTGGCAGGTCATTGACTCGGGCGTCAGCCCGGACGAACTAGTGACCTTCAAGTATGAAGACCAAGGCGTAGCAACGCTGGAAGATGGCTTGTACGTGCTGGAAGAGAACCTGTCGGACGCCGCCTTCACCGACAAGATGGAGCGTTTCGTGCGCGCCTCGATGAAGGGTTGGAAATGGGCTGAAGAAAACGCCGAAGCTGCCGCCCAGATCATTCTCGACTATGACGAAACCGGCGCTCAGACCGAGACCCACCAGATTCGTATGATCGGCGAGATCGGCAAGCTGACCGCTGGGTCAGATGGATCGCTTGACGAAGCTGCCTATCAGCGCACAGTCGACACCCTTCTGGGCGGAGGCTCAGACCCAGTGATCACAAAAGCGCCTGAAGGCGCATGGACCAGCGCCATCACCGACGCGGCCCTGAAGTAAGTCACTGACCTTAAAAAGAAAACGGCGCGTCCTTTCGGGCGCGCCGTTTGCGTTTCAAACGCTGAATATCTTGGTACCCGCGGCCGGACTCGAACCGGCACGGCCTATCCGGCCTAGAGATTTTAAGTCTCCTGTGTCTACCATTCCACCACGCGGGCACAGTCCCCTTTCCCTATCCGTTCTGTCAGGCAGGGGCAACGGCGGATCACAGCGATGTGCCATCTTCCTTCACCGCCTGCATCGCCACATGGGTCGAGCTTTGCGCCACATATGGCAACGAACTGATCTTTTCGCCCAGAACACGGCGATAATCGCTCATGTCTTGTGTGCGAACTTTCAAAAGGTAATCGAAATGAGCGGCCAGCATATAGCATTCCTCGACCTCGGGAATGGCAGCGACGCCTTCGTTAAACGCGCTCAACGCGGCCTCGCGCGTGTCGGACAGCTTGACCTCGACAAAGGCGACGTGGTCACGGCCCATGCGGATTGGGTCGATCTGCGCGCGGTATCCGGTGATCACGCCGGATTTTTCCAGCTTCTTCAATCTGGCCTGTGTCGGCGACTTGGAAAGTCCAATCTTTAAAGCCAAATCGGTGATCGAAATCCGGCCATCCGTCGATAGAATGTCCAGAATCAAGCGGTCGAAGCGATCAAATTCCATATTCTTTCGTCCTGCTTTTTTCTTAAATTTCACTCTTTATCACTTCTATATCCCATATCATAAGGAATATCGACCTGTCTTTTTGAGATATACTACCCACAATGACAAGAAAGGATATCCGCATGAACCACGACCTGCGCACATTGATTGATAACCTCGCCTATACGGACGAGGAGCGACATATCGCGGGTCTTGTGGATGCTGCCAATCTGTCAGATACGGATCGCGCGCGGATTGCTGCAAGCGGCGCGCAGCTGGTACGCGGCATCCGCGAAAGCTCGGACCCCGGTTTGATGGAGGTCTTTTTGGCCGAATACGGCCTGTCCACCGATGAAGGCATCGCACTGATGTGTCTGGCCGAGGCATTGCTGCGTGTGCCGGACGCCGAAACGATTGATGCACTGATCGAAGACAAGATCGCCCCGTCGGATTGGGGCAAGCACCTTGGGCGCTCATCCTCGTCGCTGGTGAATGCCTCGACCTGGGCTCTGTTGCTGACCGGCAAGGTGCTGGAAGACCGTGAACCGGGCATTGCAGGCGCGCTGCGTGGGGCTGTGAAGCGCTTGGGCGAACCCGTGATCCGCACCGCCGTCGGTCGCGCCATGAAAGAAATGGGCAGCCAGTTCGTGCTGGGCGAAACCATCGGGGCCGCGATGAAACGCGGATCCAAGATGGAAGAAAAGGGCTTTACCTATTCCTATGACATGCTGGGCGAAGCGGCCCTGACTGACAGCGACGCGCGCCGATATCAAATGGCCTATGCCAAGGCGATTTCCGAGATCGCTGGCGCCTGTACGTCCAATGACATCCGGTCCAACCCCGGCATTTCAGTAAAACTGTCGGCCCTGTTTGCGCGCTATGAACGCGCACAACACGCACGAGTGATGGAAACCCTTGTTCCACGTGTCTCGGCCCTTGCGCAGTTGGCAAAATCGGCCGGCATGGGCTTCAACATCGACGCCGAGGAAGCCGACCGCCTGCAAATCTCGCTGGACGTGATCGAGAAAGTCTTGGAAGACCCCGCTCTGGCCGGGTGGGACGGGTTTGGCGTTGTGGTGCAGGCCTATGGCCACCGTGCGGGTGCTGTCATCGACTGGCTGCACCAGACCGCCGAGCGTCTGGACCGCAAAATCATGGTGCGTCTGGTAAAAGGCGCCTATTGGGATAGCGAGATCAAGCGCGCGCAGGTCGAAGGGTTGGAGGGCTTCCCCGTTTTCACCCGCAAGGTCGCCACGGACGTCAGCTATATCGCCAATGCCAAAAAACTGCTTGGCATGACCGACCGCATCTATCCGCAATTCGCCACCCACAACGCCCACACCGCAGCTGCCATTCTGGACATTGCCCAGACCACGGGTGTGGACACGCAGGCCTATGAATTCCAGCGCCTGCACGGCATGGGCGAGCGTCTGCACCAGATCATCATGGATGCAAACCAATCCCGCTGCCGGATATACGCCCCCGTCGGTGCGCATCGTGATCTGCTGGCCTATTTGGTGCGCCGCCTGCTGGAAAACGGCGCGAACAGTTCCTTCGTGAACCAGATTGTCGACGAAAGCGTGACACCCGAAGAGGTCGCCGCCTGCCCGTTTGATGCCCTCGCCGTGGAAGCACCTCACGTGCCCACCGGGCCCGAAATTTTCGGCGCGCGCAAAAACTCGATGGGTCTGGACCTGACCTATGATCCGCATTTGGATCAGATCGAGGCCGCGCGTGGCGCGTTCGCCAAGATCGATTTCGCGGGCGAGCCTCTGATTGCTGGCACACCAAAGGGCGGACCGGTGATTACCGTCAAGAACCCCTCGACCCATGCGCCCATTGGCCAGATCACATGGGCCAGTGCCGAGGATGTCGAGACAGCCCTGACCGCCGCAAAACCGTGGGATGCAACACCGACAGAGCGCGCCGAAGTTTTGAACAAGGCTGCGGATCTGTACGAAGAAAACCTAGGTCTTTTCTTCGCGCTTCTGTCGCGTGAAGCGGGTAAAATCTGGCTGGACTGCATGGGGGAACTGCGCGAAGCCGTTGATTTCCTGCGCTATTACGCCAGCCGCGTCGACGACCACACCCGTGCGCCTGTGGGGCTGTTCACCTGTATTTCGCCGTGGAATTTCCCGCTGGCCATCTTCACAGGACAGATCGCTGGGGCCTTGGCTGTTGGTAACGGCGTTTTGGCGAAGCCCGCCGAGCAAACCGGATTGGTCGCCATCGAAGCCGTAAAACTGCTGCATCAGGCGGGCGTCCCGCGTGATGTTCTGCAACTTCTGCCGGGCGACGGCGCAACCGTCGGTGCTGCGCTGACTTCGGATGCGCGGATCGGCGGCGTGGCCTTCACCGGCTCAACCGAAACCGCCCAGATCATCCGCCGCGCAATGGCCGCGAATATGGCCCCGTCCGCGCCGCTGATCGCGGAAACTGGCGGCTTGAACGCAATGATCGTGGACTCGACAGCACTGCCAGAACAAGCCGTGCGCGATATGGTCGCCTCGAGCTTCCAATCAGCGGGCCAGCGCTGCTCGGCCCTGCGTTGCCTCTATGTGCAAGAGGACGTGGCCGAAGCCATGACCGACATGCTGGTCGGCGCGATGAACGAGCTGAAGCAGGACGACCCATGGCATCTGCACACGGATCTTGGCCCGGTGATTGATGACGAGGCGTATCAAGGCATCACAACCTATATAGATGCCGCCCGTGCCGAGGGCCGTATCGCGCATGAACTGACCGCGCCCGAGGGCGGGTATTTCGTCGCCCCGACCCTGATCCGCGTAAACGGGATCGAGGATATGAAGCGCGAAATTTTCGGCCCAGTCTTGCACATTGCCACCTTCAAGGCACACGAACTGGATCAAGTGATCGACACGATCAACGCGACCGGATACGGGCTGACCTTCGGTTTGCACACCCGCATTGACGATCGCGTGCAGCATGTTTGTGACCGGATGAATGTGGGCAACGCCTATGTAAACCGCAACCAGATCGGCGCCATCGTCGGCTCGCAACCCTTTGGCGGAGAGGGGCTTTCTGGTACTGGCCCCAAGGCGGGCGGCCCAATGTATATGGATAGGTTCTGCCAGCCCGCGTCAGTGGACCGCTTTGACAACGATGACAGCACCGCCCCCAGCCCAGCCGTGTTGGCCGACCTGATCGCAAAGGCCCACAGTGACGCGACCTTGTCGTCAAGCCGCCTGCCCGGCCCAACCGGAGAGCTAAACCAGCTCTCGGTCCACCCGCGCGCGCCGTTCTTGTGCATGGGACCGGGAAGTTCGGCGGCCGAGGCGCAGAAACAGGCCATCGAAGCTCTTGGAGGTGCTGCCGTTCTGGCCCCGAACCTTTCGCCTGAGATCCTTAAGGAGATCGACGGGATCGGTGGCGTGGTCTTCTGGGGCGTCGACGATGTGGCCCGCCAGATCGTCACCGCTTTGGCCAGCCGTCCAGGGGCCATCCTGCCCCTGATAACCGGCGCGCCCACAGCGGAAACAGTGACCCACGAACGCCACCTTTGCGTCGACACAACCGCATCTGGCGGGAATGCCGAGCTGTTAATGCTGGCGCAAACCAAGGCCTGACCGACCAATGACTTGACCCGGTGACGTGCATCGGGTCAAGTCAGCCCATGTTTCCCATTCGCGACCATAACCCGTCGGAACGTGTGCCCTTTGTCACCTATGCTTTGGTGGTGTTGAATGCGCTGGTTTTCCTTTACATGTGGCCGCTTTATGGAACGATCGCCGCTTCGCAAATCTTCGTCGACTATGGCTTAATCCCCAATCGCCTATCGTATGGATTTGCGCCGGAAACACTGATCACTTCGATGTTTGTGCATGGGGGCTTCATGCATTTCGCGGGCAACATGCTGTTTCTATGGATTTTCGGAGACAATCTGGAAGACATGCTGGGCCATGTCCGGTTTTTGCTGTTCTATCTGGCCACCGGGATCGCCGCAGCACTTTTGCAATATGCCACGGACCCCAGCAGTCAGGTTCCGATGATCGGCGCCTCGGGTGCGATTGCGGGTGTGATGGGGGGCTATCTGCTTTTGTTCCCTAAGGCCAAAGTGGACGTGCTGTTCATCATCGTGATCATATTCAAGATCATCCCGATCCCGGCTTGGGCTGCCCTTTTGGTCTGGTTTGGCCTTCAACTTTTCAACGGTGTCTCTTCCTTCGGCGCAGAAGGAGGCGGCGTCGCCCATTGGGCCCATGCTGGCGGCTTTATCGCGGGGTTCGCGCTGATTGCGCCACTTTGGTTGCGACTGGGGGCACAACGGTTTTGGGATCGTACCGACGGGCACCCCGATCACCCCGAGGCGAAATACAAACTCACCCGGTCGAGCATTCCTCGAACCGGGCGGCGTCGATAGATCGCTTTTTTTGCGTTGGGTTAGTTGCCCACCGAAATGACCGAAATGTAGGTACTGATTTTATCTGCCAGAGCGGGTACATTCCCACGCACCAGAGCTGCTGCCGTAGCGCCTAGACCAACAACCACCGCCGTGATGACAACCCAGTCAACTGTGACGGCACCACTCTCGTCTCGGGCAAATCGAGGTAAACGGCGCAAATTATGTAACAACGTAAACATATCCTGAAATATCGACAGCGTTTGCGGCACGAATATGTCGCCTGTCTGGCATTTTTCGCCAAATACGCCTTTGGATCAGCTGTTTTGAACCAAACCGTTAAATTTTTCGAAGATTGGTTCGTTTGCGGCGACAATGCTGCCGCTGTCCAGAATCGCGTCCCCTGTGACCGGCGCAACCATGCCGCCGGCTTCTTTGACGATCAGCAGGCCGGCTGCGATATCCCAAGCGTTCAGGTTCCGCTCCCAATAGCCATCATAGCGACCTGCGGCGACATAGGCCAAATCCAGCGCGGCAGAGCCAAAACGGCGAACACCGGCTGTTGCAGGCAGGATGCGAGCCAGATCTTGAAGGGTTTCCGGCAGATCCGAACGGCCCCCGAAAGGAAGCCCGGTGGCAAAAATGCATTCAATCAGACGCGAGCGGCCCGACACGCGCAGGCGGCTTTGGTTCAGCCATGCGCCTTCGCCTTTTTCGGCATAGAACATTTCGTCCTTGGCAGCGTCGAAGACCACAGCGGCGACGATCTCGCCTTTATGTTCCAGCGCGATGGAAATCGCCCAGTGCGGCAGGCCATGCAGGAAGTTGGTGGTGCCGTCCAGCGGATCGACGATCCAGCGGCGGGTTGGGTCTTTGCCTTCGGCTTCGCCACCTTCTTCGGCCAGCCAGCCATAATTCGGGCGGGCTTCCATCAATTCGTCCCGGATGATCTTTTCGGCTGCGATATCGGCCTTTGATACGAAGTCGCCAGCCCCTTTCATCGAGACCTGAAGGTTCTCAACCTCGCGAAAGTCCTTCACAAGGCTGCGGCCAGCCTTGCGGGCTGCCTTGATCATCACGTTCAGATTTGCACTGCCTTGCATGGAAAGGACTCCTGATGTTTCAAACGGCGCGTATACGCCTGTCAGCCTTGTTTGCCAAGCCTGAAAGGGCGTCAGTTGCGTTGAAGTTTCACAGGTTCTGACCGGCACAGCCGGATCATATGGGCCATGAAGGGAACCATCGTGTCTTCGTCCCGCGTGGCGGCATACATTTGCTTGCGAACACCGCCTTCGGTCAGGGGTTTGGTGATGAAATCTGGGTTCTGCTTTACATCGCCCAACACCCAGTCAGGCAGCACGGCTACGCCGCGCCCAGCAGCCACCAACATCAACATCACTTCAGTCATCTCGACTTGTCTAACTCCGCGCGGCTCAACCCGTTCAGGCGTCAAAAGCGCAGTGAAAACATCGATTTTCGAGCGTTCCACGGGATAGGTCAGCAAAAATTCCTGCTCGAAATCTTCGGCGACGACAAAGTCTTCACCCGCCAGACGATGTCCCGCAGGTGCCACAAATCGTGGCTCATAGGCAAAGAGTGGCGAGAAGGTAATGCCCGGCATTTCCACCGGGTCCGAGGAAATGACGAAGTCCACTTCCTCGCGCCGCAACGCTTCGATTGCATCAAAAGCAAGGCGTTGGCGGATGTCCAGATCGACCTCGGGCCAGGCGTGGCGCAGCTTGTCAAGCACTGGAAACAACCAGTCAAAACAGGCGTGGCATTCGATTGCAATGTGTAACCGGCCCGAGCGGCCCGACTGCAACGCGCGGAACTCCTCTTCTAGCCGGTCAATCTCGGGCAAGACCTGTTCGGCCAGTCGAAGCAGCTTCATCCCCGCTGGGCTAAGGCGCATTGGCTTGGTCCGGCGGTGGAACAGCTCCATCCCGACCTGATCCTCCAGCCCCTTGATCTGATGGCTCAGCGCGGATTGCGTGATGTGCAGAATGTCTGCTGCCCGCGCCAAAGACCCTGCATGATGAATGGCCCGCACGGTGCGCAGATGCCTAAATTCGATATACATGCACGAACCTCATGTTCTTTTTGAGAATTATGAATTTGTCTCACAATCGCACATGAGGCACAAGGGGACAACGCCGCCAAACTGACGCCGAGGACATCATGATCACGCCCAATATCTCGTTCGAGTTCTTCCCCCCGCAATCGCTGGACGCTTCGTTCCGCCTGTGGGAGACCGTGCGCCAATTGGCCCCGCTGGATCCCAAATTTGTCTCGGTCACTTATGGCGCTGGCGGCACCACGCGCGAGCTGACCCATGATGCGGTTGGTACGATCCACAAGCATTATGGGCTGAACGTCGCGGCCCACCTGACCTGCGTTGAAGCCTCGCGCGAGGAAACGCTGGCAATTGCAAAAAGCTATGCGGACGTCGGTGTGAAAGAAATTGTTGCTTTGCGCGGCGATGCACCGAAAGGTGCTGATCGATTTTCGGCGCGCGAAGACGGCTTTGGCAACTCGGTCGAGCTGATCGAAGCCCTTGCAAACACCGGTGACTTCCACATCCGCGTCGGCGCCTATCCCGACCCCCACCCCGAAGCCGCCGATCTGGACGCCGATGTGGCCTGGCTGAAGCGCAAGGTCGATGCGGGCGCGGACTCTGCCATCACGCAATTCTTCTTTGAGGCAGAGACCTTCTTCCGTTTCCGCGACAAATGCGAAAAAGCCGGTATCGACGTTCCGATCATTCCCGGCATTCTTCCGATCGAAAACTGGAAAGGCGTGCGCAAATTCGCCGAGCGCTGCGGCGCAACCATTCCCAGTTGGCTGGACGACGCCTTCCACAAGGCCGAGCGTGACGACCGCACCGAGCTTCTGGCCACCGCGATCTGCACCGAACTGTGCACCGATCTGATCGAGGGCGGTGTTGAAGACCTGCATTTCTATACGCTGAACAAACCCAGCCTAACCCGTGACGTGGCCCACGCCTTGGGCGTCACGCCCCAAGTCAGCTTGGCGAATGTCGCCTGACTTTGGGAAGGCCACGACGTCACAACTTCCGTGACCCCGCGTAAGTCTTGCACGCATACCCTCACGGCCTAGCCTTTCCGAACACCGCTTCGGAAAGGCTTTTTCATGTTCACCGCGACCTCGTTTGACCAACTGCCCACCCTTGACGCGACCGCGTCCATGTCCGGGTTGGAGTTCATGCAAGGCATCCTGAAAGGCACCCTGCCCGGGCCGCCCATCGGGGCCACGTTGAACTATCACTTGCACGCTGTCGAAGACGGGAAAGTCACGTTTCACGGCACGCCCGAGTTTGAGCACTGCAACCCGATGGGCACGGTTCACGGTGGCTGGTACGGCACGCTTCTGGACAGCGCGATGGCCTGCGCGGTGATGACCCGTGTGCCAAAGGGATCAGTCTATACCACGTTGGAATATAAAGTGAATATCCTGCGCCCCATCCCGCGCGGCATGTTGATCGCTGCAACCGCGCAGGTCCAACATGCTGGCAGATCCACAGGCATTTCCAATGGCGAGATTCGGGGCGTCGAGGATGGCAAACTTTATGCCACCGGCTCGACCACCTGTATTATTATGAAGGTCATTTAGACCGCCAGCGACTGAACCGTCACGGTCTCGATCGCGCCATAGCCGTTGAACCGCGTGACTGTTGCAAAGCTGTAGGCGCCCATGCCAGCAACCAGAAGATAGTCCTCTTCCGCTAGGTCTTCTGGCAGCGGCAGAGGGTCCGGCAACTGGTCGATGGAATCGCAAGTTGGGCCGAACACCACGCGGTCTTGCAAAGCGCCTTGATGCGGCTCCCCGTCCGCGCGGACGGTTTTCAGCCGATCCGGCACGCCAATGGACGGCGCTTCTGACAATGCGCCGTAGATACCGTCGTTTAGATAGACCGCCCCGTCTTCGCGGATCGCTTTGACGCAAGTGGCAAGGCTGAATGCCTCGGCGACCATGGCGCGGCCGGGTTCGCAGACCAGTTCGGGGACGTCATCGCCGAACTCGACCACGACAGCGGCGTGGATGGCGTGAAAGATCGCTTCAAGGTCTGGTGCGACGCCACGGTTCGCGGCAAACCCTCCGCCAACATTCAGGCGATGCAGGCGAATACCCGCGCGTTTTGCGACCTCTGCGCATTGCGAGACGTAAGCCACCCAAGCCGACGGATCTGCGCATTGTGTGCCGGGATGAAAGGTCATGGATGTGATGAACCCTGCCTGTTTCACCCGCTTCAAAAGCGCGACCGCCTGATCTGGGTCAGTCCCGAACTTCGCCCCGAAGTTATATGCAGCGCCATCGACAGGAAGCGCCAAACGAACGGTAATTTCAACGCCTTGTGACGGAACCAGCGCGATCAACTTGTCCAGCTCGCGGGTGCTGTCCACCGAATAGGATCGGACGTTCAGGGCCACGGCCTCGGCGATTTCGTCACGGGACCGGACAGGGTTGTTATAGTGCATTTCCACATCGCGCGACACGGCCCGCAGCGCGCGCATCTCGGCGGGGCTGGCCACGTCGAAGGCTTGCAGCCCAGCCGCTACAAGGTTCTGTAAAACCATAGGCGTGTCGTTTGCCTTGACCGCATAGGTCACCAGCCCGTCGAACCCAGCAATGAAACGACGCGCGGTCGCTTGCAGCACAGCGGGGGCGAAGTACATCACCGGCTGCATCGGGCGCTCGGTCTTCAAATGGGAAAGCGGCGTCAGCCAAATCGAGGGTTGTCTGCTCATGGTGTTACTTCCGAGATCCTGTTGTCGCTAACCTTAGAATCTCAAGCCGCGCCGTCGATTTCCAGTGGCACTCCGGGCAAAATGACGGTTAAATACCGACACATTGAAGGGAACACCACACAAATGGACGATACCGACCGCGAACTTCTGGTTCAGCTTGAAAGCAACGCCCGGCTGCCCGTCGCCACTTTGGCGCGGCGATTGGGGTTGGCACGTTCGACCGTTCAGGCGCGCATTGAACGCCTTGAAGAGAAAGGCATAATCGCTGGCTATGCGCTTCGGCTGGGGGATGCTGCGCGGGGGGATCGGATCCGCGCAACCGTTCTGATTTCCATCGAACCGCGCTCGACCCCAGCTGTTCTGGCGCGCTTGAAAACCCTAACACAGGTGGAAGCGGCGCACACGGCCTCGGGACGTTGGGATATGGTGCTGCAGCTGGCCGCCCCATCGACGGCGCTGCTTGACGAAGTCTTGGATGCGATTGGTGAAATCGACGGGGTGAAGGGTTCAGAAAGTCTTATCCACCTCTCGACGCGGATTGATCGGTTGGGCTAAGACTGTCGATATTAAGTTCAATCCTTTTTCAAGGGGAAAGCCCGTGAATTTTAAAGATGCTCAAACCGTCAAAACTGCCCCGATAGAGGGGCAAAAACCGGGCACATCCGGGCTGCGCAAGAAGGTCGCTGTATTCTCGCAACCGGGATATCTCGAGACCTATACGCAGGCCATTTTCAACGCGATTGATCCCGCCGGGAAGACCTATGTTCTGGGCGGCGATGGACGGTTCTTTAACGACAAGGCGATTGTAACGATCCTGCGCATGGCGGCGGCCAACGGCGTGGCGAAAATCATCCTTGGGCAAGGCGGCATCCTGTCGACCCCGGCGGTCAGTCACCTGATCCGCAAGCGTGGCGCGGATGGCGGGTTTATCTTGTCGGCAAGTCACAATCCCGGCGGGCCAAACGGAGATTTCGGGCTGAAATACAACACGGCCAATGGCGGTCCCGCGCCGGAGGCGATCACCGATCAGATTGTCGCCTGCGCCGAGAGCATCGCTGACTACAAGATCAGCGGGGATTTGTCTGGGGTACTGCCAAATTTGGGCGATCTGGGCGACTTCAACTTCGACGGAATGGAAATCGAGATTGTTAATCCGGTCGAAGATTATGCCGCGCTGATGGAAACGCTGTTCGATTTTGACGCCATCCGCAAGTTGATTGCAGGCGGATTTACTCTACGGTTTGACGCAATGCACGCCGTCACTGGGCCGTACGCGGTTGAGATACTAGAACGCCGCTTGGGCGCGGCATCGGGATCGGTTGTGAATGGTATCCCATCGGAAAACTTCGGCGGCGGACATCCCGACCCGAACCCGGTTTGGGCGAAAGAACTGTTCGATCACATGCACGGGCCGGTCGCACCGGATTTCGGCGCTGCCTCGGACGGAGATGGCGACCGGAATATGATCGTGGGGCGCAGCATGTATGTCGCGCCGTCCGACAGCTTGGCGGTGCTGGCGGCGAACGCCCACCTCGCGCCCGGATACGCCAAAGGAATTGCGGGGGTTGCGCGGTCGATGCCGACTTCGGCTGCCTCGGATCGGGTGGCGGAAAAAATGGGGATCGAGGCATTCCAAACCCCGACAGGCTGGAAGTTTTTCGGCAACCTGCTGGACGCAGGCCGTGCCACTTTGTGTGGGGAAGAAAGCGCTGGGACAGGATCGGATCATGTGCGCGAAAAAGATGGTCTGTGGGCAGTGCTGTTGTGGCTGAACATCTTGGCGGTGCGTGGCGAAAGCGTGGCGGATGTGCTGCAAGATCACTGGCAGACGTATGGGCGCGACTACTATTCTCGTCATGATTACGAGGGGTTAGACAGCGATGCAGCCAACAGTTTGATGGGCGAGTTGAAGGAAAAACTGCCCGCCCTGCCCGGCCAAGCAGCGGCTGGGCTGACCATCAAAAGCGCACAGGATTTTGCCTATACCGACCCGATTGACGGATCGGTTGCGACTGGACAAGGCGTTATCCTGACCTACGAGGGCGGCGCGCGCGCCATGCTGCGCCTATCTGGAACAGGAACCGAAGGCGCGACGCTGCGGGTCTATCTAGAGCAATATGCCGACGCCTCAGAGCGTTTGGATCGGGACGTGCAAGAAGCTTTGTCGGACGTCATCGCCGCCACGCGGGATGTGGCAGGTATCGGACGCCATACCGGGCGCGACGGCCCGGATGTGATCAGCTGATACTGCTACAAAATTGCAGCGCTCTGCGTTCAACAGGCGCAAAGCGCCCGTATTTTCTTGCTTTTTCAACGCAGTTTGGCGAAGTGTTAACAAATAGTTAACACTTCGCATCGTGCGGTATTCTCTTTTTAGACCGCAAAACGGATTTCAACACGCCGCACGTTTGCGACCAGAGACACCGATTGGGGCCGTTTGCGACGGGATTCCTTTCGGGCCAGGAGGAACGTATGGCATGTCTTAAGTCCAGAACCGCGCCCCGAAAAATGGGCCTGCGGTCACGATCCGCAATCGCCGCCCTTACCGCTTTGCCCATCGCTGGGCCTGCTTTCGCGCAGGCGACCATCGAACAAATCGATCCGTTCGCCAGCAGCGTCGGCGCTCCTTTCGCCGAGGCGCAGGGAATTTCCGGGGACGGAACAGTTGTGGTGGGCAATGCGTCCTCGGGCAGCCTGACCGAAACTGCATTCATGTTCATGAACGGCACTCTGACCGCACTGGATCCCGTGGGCAGTGCACCCCATAGTGTGGCCTATGACGCCAGCGAAGACGGTTCGGTCGTCATTGGCGACATGGAGATCGCAGGTGGCAAAACAAGCGCGTTTTACTGGACGCAGTCCACGGGAATGGTTGCTGCACCACCTATGCTGGGCGGGGACAGCAATGCCAATGCCGTCAGTGGAAATGGCCGGATCATCGTGGGTCAGATGAGCTCGACCACGTTGCCGCAACGGGCATTTGTCTGGGACCGGATCAGCGGCAGCGTGACGGATATTGGCACGCTGCGCAGAGACCTTGCGGGATTTGCGCGGGCCAATGGAGTGAACGGAAACGGAAAAGTCGTGGTTGGCGGAGCTGCCGCGAGTTCCGCGTTCCACGCCTTCCGGTGGACCCAAGCGGATGGGATGGAAGACCTTGGAACCATCGGCGGGGCCACAGGCTTCAGCGAGGCTTTGGCTGTCAGCAAGGACGGGGACACCGTGGTTGGACGCTCGATCACGCCGCTTCCCGTCGACAACCGGGCCTTTCGTTGGACGCGCGCCACGGGAATGCAACATCTGGTGGCGCCGGACGAAGCCGATATTCGGGAATCGCGCGCCACGGCGGTCAGCGGGGATGGCAGCTATGTCGCAGGGTTCACGGTTGGCATTTCGCCCAAACAGTCCAAAGCAATTCGCTGGGATGCGGCGGGCGACGGGCTCTATCTGGGCGACTTGACCGCAGATAACAGCGGCAATGCGCAAGCCACCGGCATCAGCGACGACGGTGAAATTGTGGTTGGTCGATCCACCTTTGATGCCAGCGGCGACTGGCGCGGCTTTATCTGGCGCGAAAACAAACCCACGCCTGATGACCCCACGCCCCCGACAACTCCGGGCACGATGTTGGATCATGTGAACACGTTGACGCAGGTGTCGACCGCGGCGTCTGCTCAGGCGGCGGGGATGACGATGCTGGCCACTCAGGCGCAGTTCGTACTGGGCCAAGACGTTGTGCCCGTGGGCGATGCCACATCCGGCGGGTTCCTAGCGTCCAGCGGTAAGGGTCGCCCGCCCATCGCGCTTCGTGTTTCCGCCGGGGCCAGCCGAACCTCGGACAGCAAGGATCTGGTGATCGGCGGACTGTCTGCTGCTGCGCCTATCGGGCATAATCTGAGTTTCGGCGGCTATGTCGGGTTTGGCAACGACCGCGATGATCTGGCCGATTTCGGGATCGATGGAAACTTCACCGCGCTTGGTCTGTATCTGCGCGGCGGCCAACCGGGGGCCGAGGGGCTAATCTGGAAAGTTGCCGCCTCGCAAGTGGCGGCGGATGTGACAATCACACGCGCGACAGACTTGGCCAATACCGAACGCGGAACGGGCGACAGCGATATGCGCGCGCGCTCTGGCTCGGTCGAGGTCGGATACGGCTTTGCCCAAGGCCCGATGATGATCACGCCTTTTGCGCGGATTGCGCGCACAGTGTCCAAGCGGGATGGCTATACGGAAACCACCTCGGCGGCGTTTCCCGTCCAATATGACGATTACGAGATCTCCGAAACAACAGCGACCATCGGGGCGGATGTTGGAACCGCGATTGGCGATAAGGGCTTCCTGACCCTGTCCGCGGGGCTGGAGTGGGATCTATCGCGCAATACGGGCGACGTGACCGGCACCAGCGACATTCCAGGCATGACGACATTCGCGATTGCCGGACCCGTTTTGGAACACGACCAACGGCTCTTTGCCGAGGCCCACTACGTCCACCAACTTGGCAATGGCCGCGCCTATGATGTTGGGATTGGACTGCATCAAACGCCATACGCCGAGAAACCCAGCCTGACGGCCACCGCTGGCTATTCGATGCGCTTCTAACGCGTTACAAACAAAGAAAAACGCCCGGCAATTGGACCGGGCGTTTGCGTTTCAATGCTGGCGTGGTTCAGCCCGAAACCTCGGTACAGGTGCCACGTCCCCAGCCGGATTTCGCGCCCGAGGCCGAGACGTTGTATTCGCCGCTTTCGACATTCACATTATAGTTGATGGTATAGCTGAAATCCTTCGCAAACATCAAAAACGTCACCGCGTTTAGACCCGGATAGACGTTCGCCTCGGTCTTTTCACCGTTCAGGATCACGTGCCCAGCTTTGCCCCCATCCTTCGCCACCAAAGTCGCGGCCATCTCGGGCAGGTTGCCGTTTGGAACCTCGCAATTGAATGTCCGTTCCTGTGCCATTGCCATGGTCGGGGTGAGGGCCAGAAGAAGAAGTGCTTTTTTCATGGTATTCGCCTGTTGATCCGGTATTTCGCGCGACAACTATGATTGATCCGTCGCGTTGGATGCACTGCTAGGGGTTGAATATGGCGTCATTTTGTCGATCACCTTCTCAATCCTTGCCAAAGTTAAATATTTTTCAGCCCACGGTTTTTATCCCCATCCCAAGCAAATTCACCATTCCCTTTGGCGGCAAGCGCAGCCGGGGTTTCCCTTTGCCGCCCACTTGGGTAAACGGTCTTTGATTTATAGGATTTGGGACGACCACCATGGCCATGGACAAGACCTTCGACGCAAGCGCCGCAGAGGCGCGCATCTATGAGAAATGGGAAAGCTCGGGCGCCTTCAAGGCGGGCGCGAATGCCAAACCGGGGGCTGACAGCTTCACAATCATGATCCCGCCGCCAAACGTGACGGGCGCGCTGCACCTTGGCCACGCGTTCAACAATACGCTGCAGGACATCCTGATCCGTTGGCACCGCATGCGTGGGTTCGACACGCTGTGGCAGCCCGGACAGGACCACGCGGGCATCGCAACCCAGCTTCAGGTCGAAAAGATGCTGGCCGAAACCCAGCAACCCGGTCGCCGTGATCTGGGCCGCGAGAAGTTCCTTGAGAAAGTTTGGGAATGGAAGGGCGAATACGGCTCGACCATTATCGAACAGCTGAAGCGTCTGGGGTCCACCTGCGACTGGTCGCGCAACGCTTTCACCATGGCCGGTGCGCCGGGCGACCCGCGTGTGGGGCACGAGAACTCGGCCAACTTCCACGACGCTGTTCTGAAAGTCTTCGTCGACATGTACGACAAGGGCCTGATCTATCGCGGCAAGCGTCTGGTCAACTGGGACCCACATTTCGAAACCGCCATTTCGGACCTTGAAGTCGAGAACATCGAGACCCCCGGCCACATGTGGCACTTCAAATACCCGCTGGCCGGTGGCGCGACCTATACCTATGTCGAAAAGGACGAAGACGGGAACATCACGCTGGAAGAAGAGCGCAACTATATCTCGATCGCGACAACCCGCCCCGAAACCATGCTGGGCGATGGCGCGGTCGCCGTGCACCCGGATGACGAACGCTATGCGCCCATCGTTGGCAAGCTCTGCGAAATCCCCGTGGGTCCGAAAGAGCATCGCCGCCTGATCCCGATCATCACCGACGAATACCCCGATATGAACTTTGGGTCCGGCGCGGTGAAAATCACCGGCGCGCATGACTTCAACGACTATCAGGTCGCGAAGCGCGGCGGCATCCCGATGTATTCGCTGATGGACACCCGTGGCGCGATGCGTGCGGATGGCCGCCCTTACGCCGAAGAAGCCGAGATTGCCCGGCGGATTGCGAATGGTGAAGAGGATTTCGACGAGGCAAAGATCGCCGCGATGAACCTTGTTCCGGATGAGTATCGCGGTCTGGACCGATTTGAGGCCCGCAAGCTGGTGGTCGATCAAATCACCGCCGAAGGTCTGGCCGTGATGCATGACGTCACGCGGACCGAGAAGGACGAGGACGGGAACGAGACCCAAGTCACCGAGACCGTGCCTTATGTCGAAAACAAACCGATCATGCAGCCCTTCGGAGACCGCTCGAAAGTCGTCATCGAGCCGATGTTGACCGACCAATGGTTCGTTGACGCCGAGAAGATCGCCGGCCCCGCGCTGGACGCCGTGCGAAATGGTGACGTGAAAATCCTGCCCGAAAGCGGAGAGAAGACCTTCTATCACTGGCTGGAGAACATCGAGCCGTGGTGTATCTCGCGTCAGCTGTGGTGGGGGCATCAGGTGCCGGTTTGGTATGGGCCGAAGGTTCCCGCCGATCTCAAAGCCAATTTAGACTACCAGCGGTCTGAAGGTGTTGCCGATGGTCTCATTGCAGACGCGAACGGCGAGAAGATGGCCTTCTGTGCGCCCAACGCGGAAGCCGCCATCAGAGCCGCTAGAGCCTATTATGAGCCGCTATTAAATGGCGACGGACTCGAAGTGAGTGCAGTCACTACTTCATCCCTTATCGGCTGCGAACTCAAGGACTTCACTAGTACCGGCGATGGAACTTTCGCAGCTACGGATAGAATCTGGGTAAACCTGACTCGCGACCCCGACGTGCTCGACACGTGGTTCTCGTCCGGCCTCTGGCCCTTCGGCACGCTGGGCTGGCCTCAGGACACGGACGAGCTGAACCGCTTCTTCCCCGGTGACGTGCTGATCACCGGGCAGGACATCCTGTTCTTCTGGGTCGCGCGCATGATGATGATGAGCCAAGCCGTCTGCCACAAAAACCCGTTCCACACGGTCTATCTACACGGGCTTGTCCGTGACGAGAAGGGCAAGAAAATGTCCAAGACCACGGGCAATGTGATCGACCCGCTCGAGATCATTGACGAATACGGCGCGGATGCTTTGCGGTTTACCAACACCGCCATGGCCTCGATCGGGGGCGTGTTGAAAATGTCCAAGGATCGGGTGGCTGGATACCGGAATTTCGGCAACAAGATTTGGCAATCGACCTCCTATAGCCTGATCAACGGCTGCAAACCATCTGAGGATTTCGACCCCAGCACGGTGAAGCTCACGTTGAACCGCTGGATCATCTCGGAAACCGCGAAGACACTATCAGAAGTCGACAAAGCGCTTGCGGCATATCGCTTCAACGATGTTGCTCAGTCGCTTTATGCTTTCTTCTGGGGCAAGGTCTGTGACTGGTATGTCGAATTCACAAAGCCCGTTTTCAAAGAAGGTGACACCGCTGCGGCGGAAGAAACGCGTGCTACGCTGGCTTGGGTGATTGATCAGAGCCTGATCATGTTGCACCCAGTCATGCCTTTCATCACGGAAGAGCTTTGGGGGCAAATTGACGAGAACCGTGGTGTCGAAACTGGCGATGCCTCCAAGATGCTGATCCACGCCGATTGGCCAAAGTTTGGCGATGAGTTGGTCGACGAAACTGCCTCTCGCGAGATGAATTGGGTCGCGTCGCTGATCGAGAACATCCGATCGGCGCGTGCTCAAATGCATGTTAAAGCGGGCCTCCACATCCCGGTTATTCTTCAGGAACTGGACGCGGCTGGGCGCACGGCTTTGGAGAACAATGAAGCATTGATCAAGCGTATGGCGCGTGTCGACTCAATCACGGAAATGGCCGATCTGCCAAAGGGCTGCATCACGGTCGCTGTAGCGGGTGGCATCTTCGCCTTGCCGCTGGCCGAGATCATCGACGTGGACGAGGAAATCGCGCGGCTTGAGAAGACGCTGGGCAAGCTGGCCAAGGAATTGGGCGGGTTGCGCGGGCGTCTGAAGAACCCGAAATTTGCGGAGAACGCTCCGGCAGAGGTGTTGGCCGAGACGAAGGCGAACCTCGCCGCCCGCGAAGAGGAGGAGGCGACGCTAAACGCGGCACTCGATCGGTTGAAAGAAATCTAAAGGACAGGCCGGGGCGACCCGGCCTTTTCTTTTGCGGGGTTACGGCACCAACCGTTCAACGGCGCGCATCATGCCCATGGATTTGTCATAGACCAGCGTCAAAACCCGGCGCATCGGCGGGGTCTTGGCGGCGTGAACTGCCACTTGTGGCAGGCGCGCGGCAGCGCCCGCAGCTGCGGCAGAGGCCAGAAAGGCTCGGCGGTTGATCTGAGGCATCGTGACCTCCTCACTTATTAAGAACCACTCTTAACTAATCACGATCCACGCGATTTCAACCTTGCCCGCCCGCGCGTGCCCTGCTCTAACGCGCACATGACCAAGACCTATGCCCGCCTGACCCCGCTTGCCGACAGCCTTCCCGCAACCGTGCCCTTCGTTGGCCCCGAAACGCAGGAACGCGCGCGCGGGCGTGACTTCGCCGCGCGATTGGGGGCGAACGAGAACACGTTCGGGCCGTCACCCAACGCAATCACCGCTATGGCCAAGGCAGCAGGCGATGTCTGGATGTACGGCGACCCCGAGAATTTCGATCTGCGTAACGCGCTGGCGGATCATCACGGCATCGCGCCCGAAAACATTCTGGTAGGCGAAGGGATCGACGGGATCCTTGGATATCTGGTGCGGTTGCTTATTGGGCCGGGTGATAAGGTCGTTACCTCGCAAGGCGCGTACCCGACGTTCAACTATCACGTGGCCGGGTTCGGCGGAGCGCTGGAAACAGTGCCCTACAAGGATGATTGTGAAGACCCAGAAGCCCTGATCGCCAAGGCAGCCGAGGTCGGCGCCAAACTGGTTTACATCGCCAACCCAGACAACCCGATGGGCACATGGCACGGTGCCGAAACGATCCAGCGGATGATTGACACAGTACCCCAGGGATGCCTGTTGGTGCTGGACGAAGCCTATGTCGAATTTGCCCCGGAAGGCACCGCGCCTGCGCTGAACACGGACGACCCACGAGTGATCCGAATGCGCACATTTTCAAAGGCTTATGGGATGGCGGGCGCACGCGTGGGCTATGCCATCGCACAGGCCGACCTGATCACCGCTTTCAACAAAATCCGCAATCATTTCGGCATGTGTCGGATCTCACAGGCGGGGGCTTTGGCGGCCTTGAAGGATCAAGTATATTTGCGCAACACGGTCGGGCATGTAACCGACGCGCGCGCGCGGATCGATCAGATCGCACGAGACAATGGCCTGACCACCCTGCCCTCGGCCACCAACTTTGTCGCGATTGATTGCGGGCAGGACGGCGCGTTTGCCAAGGCAGTATTGGACCAACTGATCGCACTAGATGTCTTCGTGCGGATGCCTTTTGCCGCACCGCAAAACCGCTGCATTCGCATCTCTGCTGGACGCTCCGAGGAGCTGGACAGTTTTGCAACTGCCCTGCCCAAGGCGTTAAAAGCCGCCAGGACATAGCCCTCTCACTTTCCTCTTGCCCAAAATACCTTGGGGTAGCGTCAAATCGCAGATTTGGCGCAAGGGGCAAAGCCCCTCAGGCTCACAACGTGAGCCACCAGATACCATGAAGCAGGCCGTGTGCGCAGGGCGTCTTACACCTCGGACATGACCTTCGCCGCTGCGTCCAGCGCGCCGCCCCCATGCGGGATGTCCAGCGCGATCAAGCCCGATTGGATGGCAGACAGCGCACCCATCACCATGGGCGCATTCACGTGCCCCATATGGCCCAAACGGAAAAAGCCGTCGCCTTTGGGGTCCTCAGGTGTCGACATGCCAAGGCCAATGCCAAGGGTGACACCCATGTTTTGTTCAGTCCAGTTCCGCAGCGCGGTGCCATGGGGGGCGCCAACATGCAGCGCGGTCACGGCAGTCGAGCGGTGGGCGGGATCGGCCACATTCATCTGAAGTGGACCGCCGCCCCCCCACGCATCAAACGCCGCCCAAATCGCGCGGGCCAGATGCGCGTGGCGGGACCATACGGCCTCGACCCCGCCTTCATCAGTGATCATGGCGAGTGCTTCTCGCAGACCATAAAGATGATGGGTGGGAGCTGTGCCTCCGAAATATTGATAAAACACCTCGGGGTTGGCACGGGGCTCCCAATCCCAGTACCGCGACACGCGGGGGTGTGCGGCGCGGGCTTGGGCGGCTTTGTCACTGAAAAACACAAAGCCCAACCCCGGCGGCACCATCAGCCCCTTTTGCGAGGCCGCAACCGCCACATCCACGCCCCAAGCATCTAACTCGAACCGGTCGCATCCCAAGGACGCAATGCAATCGACCATCAAAAGCGCCGGATGGTCCGCCGCATCCATTGCTGCACGCACAGCCTGCACGTCATTCAGGATCGAGGTCGAGGTGTCCACATGGGTCAGCAATACGGCTTTCAATTCGTGTGCTTTATCTGCGCGCAACAGGTCCTCGACCCGCCCCGGATCGACAGGTATTTTTAACCCAAACTCTTCGATGACAGGGGTGATGCCCAGCCCTGTCGCCATCTCGTGCCAGCCATGCCCAAAACGTCCCGTACACAGCGACAGAACCTTATCGCCAGGGGCGAGAGTGTTGGACAGGGCGGCTTCCCACGTGCCGTGGCCATTGGCGATATAGATCACCGCATTGTGCTGGGTGCGCGCCACGGATTTCAGCCCGTCGATCAGGCCGGGCATCATGTCCACAACCTCGCCTGCGTAAATATTGGGCGCGGCGCGGTGCATGGCTTGCAATACGCGATCGGGCATGACGGATGGGCCGGGAATGGCCAGATAAGTGCGACCGTGGGACAGGGACATGGGCGGATCTTTCACTGCTATTAGCCAAGCGGTAAAGCGCGTGTCCGGTGGCGTCAACGCCGTTGTGAGATGGGATGTCTGGGCCGCATGCTTGTTTGTGGCGCGCGGACAAGCTACATCCCATAGGTACCCTTTGGGTCTATGACGCAGCTGCATCTGGGAACCTTATGCTCAAAACCCTCTTTGCCGAATTCAAACGCCGTGAAAGAACGTGGAAAAAAGGGTTTGGAATGGACATTTCCACGCCCGAGGGACGGCGAGCTGCCCGGCTTCACAACAATCTTGTAGACCACGCATATGTGCGTCGCGTGCTGCCCAATCGCTATCAGCTGTCGCCCGATGCGTGGCGGTCTAACCAGCCCGATCCAGTGCATTTCCCTGCGCTTCAAAAGGCTGGGATCAAGACTGTTATCAACCTGCGCGGCGAGGATGTTTATTCTTACTACCTGTTCGAGGCCGAAGCCTGTGCCGACTATGGGATGGCTTTGATCAACCACCCTCTCAAAGCCCGGCATTTGAAAGAACCAGAACGCTATCTAGAGCTTCTGGACATCATGGACCGGGCCGAGAAGCCGTTTTTGATCCACTGCAAGTCCGGTGCGGACCGGACTGGGCTGGCCGCGGCACTGTATCTGCTGGACCAATGTGGCGCGACGCTGAGCAAAGCGCGTGCACAACTGTCCTTGAAATACGCGCATCAACGCTGGTCTCGCGCGGGTGTTCTGGATGCCATGCTTGAAGCTTATGCCGACCACCATCGGGACGATCCGATATCCATTCGCGATTGGCTGGCAAATCACTATGATCCCGAGGCGATCACCGAAGCCTTCAATGCCAAACGGAAGACGTCATGAGTTCTAAACCCGACCGTACTGACCACAAGGAAATGATCCTCTGGCTGTGGAAAGGCTATATGCGCGCCTATCGGCTGCCATTGGCTTTGGCGATGCTCTTGATGCTGGCAGAAGGTCTGGCGTTGGGGGGGCTGAGCTATATGATCAAACCCATGTTCGACGTGGCGTTTTCGTCGGGGGATACCGGGTCGATTGTCTGGGTTGCCGTGGCTGTCGCGGGCGTTTTCATTGTCCGCGCCTTTTCAGCCTTTGGCCATCGGATCTTGATGGTTCATGTGGGTCAGCGCGTCGCTGCGAAGCTGCAATCTGACATGGTGGCGCATATGCTGCGGTTGGACAGCAGCTATTTTCGCGACAATTCACCCGGGACGCTGATGGAACGTGTGCGCGGGGACGCACAAGCCATTGCAACGATTTGGGAAGTCGTGCTGGCCGCCGTGGCCCGCGACGTAATTTCGGTCCTGGCGCTTTTGGGCGTGGCCATGTCAATCGACTGGCTGTGGGTGCTGATTGCCATCGCGGCGGCACCGATCCTGACGTATCCCATGGGCATTTTGCAAAAACGTGTCCGCAAGACGACAACCGACAGCCGGGCGGCGGCGGCGCAGATCTCGACCCGGTTGGACGAGATTTTTCACGGCATCAACTCGATCAAACTTTCAGGAACCGAACGGCACGAACAATCCCGTGTGGACCGCGAGATCGACGTGTTTGCCCGCACACATTTGCAAAGTCAGGCCAATCAAGGTGGCATCGTGGCTCTGGTGGATATCATCGCGGCGATCAGCTTTTTCGGCGTGCTGGTCTATGGCGGGATCCAGATCAATGCAGGCGTCAAAACAGTGGGTGAATTCATGAGCTTTTTCACCGCCATGGCGCTGGTCTTTGACCCCTTACGCAAGCTGGGCAAGGTGTCGGGCGGTTGGCAGGCGGCATTGGCCAGCCTGACACGGATCCGCGACGTGTTCGCCCAGCGCCCGACCATTTTGACACCCGCCACCCCTGCGGCCCTGCCGACCCAATCCAACAAGGCCGATATCGTCCTGAAGGACGTAAACTTTGCCTATGGCGACACGCCCATTCTTCGCAATGCCAGCTTCACCGCCGAAGCCGGAAAAACCACCGCGCTGGTGGGGGCCTCCGGTGCAGGGAAGAGTACGGTGTTCAACCTGCTGACGCGCTTGGCCGATGCAAAATCGGGCGAGGTTTCCATCGGCGGGGCGGACGTCACGTCGCTGCCCTTAGACCAGTTGCGCGGGCTCTTTTCGGTCGTCAGCCAAGAGGCTTTGCTGTTTGACGAAACGCTGCGCGACAACATTCTGATGGGGCGCGAAGGCGTAGACGAAGCGACCATGAAACATGCGCTGGACACAGCCCATGTGGCCGATTTCCTGCCGCGTCTTGAAAACGGGTTGGACAGCGCCGCGGGGCCTCGTGGATCGAACCTGTCTGGCGGGCAGCGCCAGCGGGTTGCCATTGCGCGTGCCGTGTTGAGGGACGCGCCGGTTCTGCTCTTGGACGAGGCAACTTCGGCCTTGGACACCAAGTCCGAGAAGCTGGTGCAACAGGCGTTGGATGCGCTGTCCAAGGGCCGGACCACGCTGGTCATCGCCCACCGCCTGTCCACTGTGCGGGACGCCGACAGGATCGTGGTAATGGATCAAGGCCGCGTGGTTGATCAGGGCACCCATGACGAATTGTTAGAACGCGGGGGCCTGTATGCACAGCTTTATAACTTGCAGTTTCAGGATGGAGGCAAACCCGCCGAACCCCAAACAGGTCGTAAGAAACGCAAACTTGCCCTGCCCAATGAACAAGAAGAGCCGCCTCGCTGGTCGCTTCGTGGCATTCTGTCGGGCGGCTTGTGGCGCAAGCGCGGCTGACCCCTTTTCGCAGCGCGCTTGGACCCTATATTGGATCGGCGCGACAGGAGACCTTTATGACCGACCGAACCGTTCTGAAAATCACCGGCAGTGACCGCGAGAGCTTTCTGCAAGGGCTGGTGTCCAATGATCTGAAAGGGTTGAAGGATGGACTGGTCTATGCGGCCATTCTTACCCCACAGGGCAAATATTTGGCCGACTTCCTGTTGGTCCCGGCCGAGGACGCAATTTTGGTCGATGTTGCCGGCACCATCGCCAAGCCCTTGCTGCAGCGCCTATCCATGTACAAATTGCGCGCTGATGTTAGGATCGAGGCCACTGATATCGTACCCGCCCGTGGGCTGGGGGACGCCCCCGAAGGCGCCTTTGCCGATCCGCGCCATACGGCGCTGGGGTGGCGCGCCTATGACGGGCGTGATGGCGACGCGGGCGTCGATTGGGACGCCATTCGCGTGACCCATTGCATCCCGGAAACCGGGATCGAGTTGACCGGCGACAGCTATTTGCTTGAGGTCGGGTTCGAACGGCTGAACGGCGTGGATTTCCGCAAGGGCTGTTATGTGGGCCAAGAAGTGACCGCGCGCATGAAGCACAAGACCGAGTTGAAGAAGGGTCTGGCGACTGTATCAGTTGAAGGGAAAGCCCCTGTCGGCACCCCCATTACGCGGGATGGAAAACCTGTTGGGACTTTGTTCACTCAATCAGGTGATCAGGCGATTGCCTATCTGCGGTTTGATCGGGCTGGGCCGGACATGCAGGCCGGGGACGCTGTGGTCAGCTGGGAAGGGTAAGGGGCGCTGCCCCGCATGATTTTCCTGCAGAAATACATGCTCCCCCGGGATACTTAGGACAAGAAAAAACAGCTCAGGCGTGGCGCCATTTTCCGTGGCCGATGCCATCGAGCGTATAGGCCCCAACACCATAGCGGATCAGACGCAGGGTTGGGTGGCCGACAGCGGCAGTCATGCGGCGGACTTGGCGGTTTTTGCCTTCGGTGATCTTCAACTCGATCCAGCAATCGGGGATGGATTTGCGCACCCGGATCGGAGGCTCACGCATCCACAACCCGGCGGGTTCGTCCATCAGGCGCGCTTTGGCGGGACGTGTGTATCCGTCTTTCAGTTCGACCCCATCGCGCAGGGCTTGCAGAGCAGCTTCGTCGGGTAACCCCTCGACCTGCACCCAGTATGTTTTTGCAAGTTTATGCTTCGGGTTTGCAATTTTGGCTTGCAACTTTCCGTCATCTGTCAGCACCAACAGCCCCTCGCTGTCGCGATCTAAACGCCCCGCAGCATAGACCCCAGGCACGTCGATATAGTCCGACAAAGTCTGACGATCGCTGCCTTCATTGCCTTTGTCGGTGAACTGCGACAGCACATTGAAGGGTTTGTTGAAAAGGATTGTTGTCATAACAGGGCCTGCGAAAAAGGGCAGAGCCTGCGCCCTGCCCTTTTGGGATTTTGCCGGGACGCTTAGGCGCGCTCGGAATATTCCATTGTTTCGGTGTTAACCACGATGGCTTCCCCCTGCCCAACAAAGGGCGGTACGGTGATGCGCACGCCATTGTCCAGAAGCGCGGGCTTGAAGCTGTTGGCAGCGGTCTGGCCTTTGACGACCGGCTCGGTTTCTTCGATGACACAGGTCACTTTCTGCGGCAAAGTCGCGTTCAGGGCCTCGGTCTCGTAGAACTCGACCACGATGGTCATGCCGTCTTGCAAGAAGGGGCGGCGTTCGCCCAGAAGGTCCGCGGGGATCTGGTTCTGCTCATAGGTCTCGGTGTCCATGAAGATCAGCATGCCGTCATCTTCATAAAGGAATTGCTGGTCTTTCTGTTCCAGACGCACACGCTCGACCTTGTCCGCAGAACGGAAGCGTTCGTTCAGCTTCGAGCCATTGCGCAGGTTCTTCAGCTCGACCTGAGCAAAAGCGCCGCCTTTACCGGGTTTTACGTGATCCACTTTCACAGCGGCCCACAGGCCGTCATTGTGTTCAAGCACGTTTCCGGGGCGAATTTCGTTTCCGTTGATTTTGGGCATATCCTGAAACCTTCTCAAAAGGTTGAAATCTCTTGGCCCGACCCTATATCTTGCGGGCTTGCATGTGGCAAGCGCAGGTGAAACGGCCAAAATGTAACAGCTATGCGACAGGTGCATGGCTGCCATGTGATTCAGGGGATACCGAATCACGCGGAAAAAGCCATATTGGCCGCTACGCCAGAAACCGCAAGAGCAATAATAAAGGACGACCATGCTGGACTCCGTAGACGGTACCGCTTTCAACAACGAACAAGGCAACCGCGCGCGCAAGCTTTTCGCTGCCGTCGTGCTGGCCGCTTTGGACGACGCCATTGCTGACGATAAAAAATACGGCAACGGCCCCGATCAGATCGCCCGCTGGGCCCGGTCGCGCGATGGGCGCGAGGTGTTGAGCTGTGCAGGCATCGACCCGAACGAACGCGTCGTAAGTGGCTTGATGGACTTCGTGTCCAAAGGCATCCGCACCTCGGTGGCACTGAGCCGCGAGGAAAGCGAGCGTCGCAACGCCGCAACGGCGGAAGCCGCGTAAGCGCGACAGAAGAACATTCCAAGAAATGCGCGTCCCATATGGGGCGCGTTTTTCGTTTCAGCCCCGCCCCATGTCGGATGGGGGCTAGGCTGCGCACCGAAAAGCGCCTAAGTCAGGGGCATGACGAAGGCGATTATGATCCAGGGCGCGGGCTCGAATGTTGGAAAGTCTTTGCTGGTTGCAGGGATTGCAAGGGCGGCAGTGAAACGGGGGCTAAACGTGGCCCCATTCAAACCGCAAAACATGTCGAACAACGCAGCCGTCACCGTGGATGGGGGCGAGATCGGGCGCGCGCAGGCCTTGCAAGCGCGGGCCTGTGGGCTTGATCCGATCGTGGACATGAACCCGGTTCTGCTGAAGCCCGAGACCGACACGGGCGCGCAGGTGATCGTTCAGGGCAAACGTTTTGCCACCATGAAGGCGCGCGACTATGGCAAAGCAAAGGCTGATCTGCTGCCGCGCGTGCTCGACAGCTTCCACCGTCTGGGCGCGGGCCGAGATCTGGTGCTGGTTGAAGGTGCGGGCAGCCCGGCCGAGGTTAATCTGCGCAAAGGCGACATTGCCAATATGGGCTTCGCCGAGGCCGCCGATCTGCCGGTCGTTCTGGCGGGTGACATTGATCGGGGCGGCGTGATTGCACAATTGGTGGGCACGCATGCCGTTTTGCCCGACGAGGATCGTGCGCGGATCAAGGCGTTTCTGGTCAACAAATTTCGCGGTGATCCGACGCTGTTTGCCGATGGCGCTGCCGAAATCTCCCGCCTGACAGGGTGGCACGACCTGGGCACCCTGCCCTGGTTCGCCGACGCGTGGCGGCTTCCGGCCGAGGATGTGATGGACATTGCAACCCGCAAGGGCGGCACGTTTAAGATCGCGGTACCTCGATTAAATCGCATCGCCAATTTCGACGATCTAGACCCGCTGGTGAACGAACCGGATGTGACGGTCGAGATCGTTGAACCCGGACGCCCCCTGCCCGGCGACGCAGACCTTGTGCTGATCCCCGGATCAAAATCCACCATCGCCGATCTGGCGGATTTCAGGGCGCAAGGTTGGGACATCGACCTGACCGCCCATATCCGGCGCAAAGGCCACGTTCTGGGCATCTGCGGCGGCTATCAAATGCTAGGGCGCGAGATCATTGATGCAGGCGGGCTTGAAGGCCCGGCAGACCGTGTGGCGGGTCTTGGGCATCTGGATGTCGTGACACATCTGGAGCCGCGCAAAACGCTTGCCCTGACGCGGGCCACGCATCTGCCATCAGGCGAAGCGGTCGAGGGGTACGAGATCCATTTGGGGCGCACAGAAGGCCAAGATTGCAGTGCCGCGTGGTTATCCGTTGGGGATCGCCCCGAGGGCGCTAGTAGCGCAGATGGGCGCATTCAGGGGTGTTATCTGCACGGGTTGTTCGCAGCAGACGGTTTTCGGCGGCATTTCCTAAGCGGGTTGGGCGCGCAGGTATCCGAGGTCAGTTTTAACGCGCAGATCGAGACCAGCTTGGACGCGCTGGCAGATCACCTTGAAGCTCATCTGGATATCGACGCCCTGCTTGCGCTGGCGAACTAGCGCGCGGTCGCGCCTTAGTCTTCGAACTTTTCAAGCGACAGCGCGCGGGTCACTTCGCGGCGCACCATACGACGCACGGCTTGGGTGATCTTCACGCCGATCTCACCTTTCAGTTCTTCGCGGACAATGCGCGAGACGATTTCCTGCAAATGGGCTTCGTCGATAAAATCAGCATCGTCGTCGACAATCTCGGCCATCGGGACGTCTTCCACGTCAACGCTGGGAACAGTCGGTTCGGCGTCTTCGTTTACCGCGTCAACAATCAGTTCGTCTGCGGCAACGTCTGTGGCCAGATCTTCAACACTGGCGGCACCCAGATCAGGGGTAATTTCTTCGTCGGCAGGGGCAGTACTGTCCTGATCGGTGTCCGTAAGCATGGGCGCGGTGTCCAGCTGGGCGGGACTGTCTTCGACGGTTTCCTCTGTCGCGGCGAGTTCTGTCGCCTCTGTGCTTAGCTCATCGGCGGTTTCAGGCGTAGAAGCGGGTTCGACAACCTCGGCTGCAATCGGCTCGGCCTCATGCTCGGATTCGGCAAGCGGTTCAGAAGCCTCAGCGTCCTGCTCGGCCTCTTCTGCGGCGCGGTTCAAGCGTTCATGCAGGAACGCAACCTGTGCGGTTTCCCCCAGCGCGGCGCTGTCCCAATTATCCTCGAAATCCACCTGAGAATCTGCGGCAGGCAACGGCATATCTGCCCCGCTTTGCAGACCCGACTCGACCGTATCTACTTCAAGGGGCAGATCAATCGGTGAAAGCCCCAAAGTGTCTTCCATTTCAGGAACCTCAGCGACGTCAACGACGTCTTCGGATTCGGCAAGCGTTTCGGGTGCCACGTCGGTCGCGGGTTCTTGCTCCAGCTTTTCGACCGGAATGTCACGGCCCGTGCTGAACTGCGAGGCGTCCGCGTCTTGATCAGCATCCGAGGTGTCCGCCCGATCGCCTTCAAAAACGCGGAATGCAGGCGTCAGGATCAGCTTGTTATCGACCGGAGCCTCGGAATCACCACCGTCATTCTGATCAGATTGACCGGCAGAAATAAGACGACGGATCGAGGACAGCACATCTTCGATATCTGCATTCGAAACCGGATCTGACATAAGGCACTTCCTGTACTACTGCGACACGTAACCGGATTCCCGGCCTGTTTCGTATCAGACTAGCCAGTTCAGTCTCACCAGACAACAGGCAGACATGGAAACGCGGCGCGACGAGGTAAATCGCACACGCCGCGCGTAAGATGCCGAAGTTGCTTTATTTCTTGCCCAAAGCCTCGAGAATCAGGTCCAGACGCTCGCCCTGTGGGCTGACTTGACGGATCGGAGCAGATTTGACGGCATTGTAGTAGGCCTCGGGGTCATAGGTGGCGACGCCCAGATTCAGATGCTCGACCGTCAGCAGACCCATCGACGACAACAGCGAATAAACCGCAAGATACTGATTCGACTGCGCTGTAATGCGGGCCGCTTCGGCGTCCAAAAGCTCTTGCTCTGCGTTCAGCACGTCCAGCGTGGTGCGCGAACCCAAGGCGGCCTCTTCCCGCGCGCCGCGCAGGGCCACTCGGCTGGCACGGATCTGACGGTCGGTCGCCTGAAGCGAAGCCGACGCGATGGACAGCTGCGCCCATGCGTTTGCAACGCCCTGATCCACCGCAATGCGGGTCTGGTGCAGCACGGCGCGTGCCGAGTCGATCTGAGCCAAGGCTTTACGATACTCGGCAGACTTAAGACCGCCGGAATAGATATCGCCCTGCAAAGCGATGCCGACGCTGGTGTTTGTATTGTCCGAGCTGGAAGACGCAGAAGACCGGTCCACCCAAGTTGTGCTTGCCGACCCAACCAATGAAGGCTTCATCGACGCTTTCGAGATTTCAGCAGCCAGTTCTGTTGCGCGCACGTTGTGTTGTGCGGCCAGCAGATCGGGGTGACGGTCGCGCGCAATGGCTTTCGCGGCTTCCAGAGTTTTCGCTGTCATCGGGAAACTGGGGGGCGCAGACAACGCACCCGGCAGGTGGCCGGTGGCGGCGCGGTATTCTTCACGCGCAATCGCAAGCGAGCCCTGTGCCGAAGCTTCGCTTGAGCGTGCGGCGGCAAGGCGGGCCTGCGCCAATGCGACGTCGGTCTGTGTAACCTCGCCCACTTCGAAACGATCATTGGCGGCGCGCAGTTCCTGCGTCAGAACGCGTACCGAGTTGGCTTGCAGCTGAGCGTTTTCGATCGCCGAGCGGACATCCAAAAACGCGCTGACTGCGCGCAGAAGCACCTGCTGCTCCACCCCAACAAGGCTGTCACGGGTGGCCAGAACGGCTTCTTTCTGGGCTTCAACCGCCATTTTTCCGCGGCCGAAATTGAACAGCAGAACCGAGGCGGTCAAATTCGCCGAAGTCCGCCAGTAGTCATCTCCAGAAACGACAGTCGTCGGGTCTATCCAATTTCGTTGGAGAGTATAGCTGAGTACGGGACGTAGATTGGCCTGCGCTATGGCGACATCTTCATCTGCGGCCCGCAACACGGCTTGATTCTGCTCCAAAAGCCCACTGTGTTTGTAAGCCGATGCCATCGCATCCGACAGGCTTTCGGCGGTGGCCGCAGGCGCGGCGACAAACGCGCAGGCGGCTGCGATAGCCAGCCCCGTCAGCTTCGATTTGAACCCAGTTCGCATGTTACTCTCTTGCCTCTCAGATCAGTGCGGGCTTGGCCCGTCGTATTAAAGCGCAAATTCGCGCGGAGCTTCGAACCCAGAAACAACCGGGGCACCGGCGCTGAACTTCGGGCGCCAGACCATGTCTCCATCAATCTTATACCCGATTTTGACAGTGCCCAACATCCCCTCGGCAAAGATGCAGGCAATGCGCCCGCCGTCTTTCAGTTGTTCAAGCAGGGCCGCAGGCACAGTTTCCACCGCACCCTGCACCATAATCACATCATAGGGACCGTTCTTTTCGTTACCCTCGGCCAGCGGACCGGCAACCACGGCTACGTTATCCACACCCTGCGCCGACAGAATACCCTGCGCTTCGTTGGCGCGGTCTTCTGTCTCTTCCACGGCGATGACGAAATCAGCCAAGCGCGCCAGAACGGCAGCGCTATAGCCCAGTCCACAGCCCAGATCCAACACCAGCTCGTCCGGTTGCACATTCAGTGCATCGAGCATCTTGGCCAGCGTGCGTGGCTCGAGCATGACGCGTCCATCGTCCAGATCGATGTTTTCACCCACATAGGCGGCCTCGCGCATACCGTCTGGCACATATTCTTCGCGTGCGACGGTCAGCATTGCATCAATGATCGGGAATTTAGTCACATCCGAAGGACGCACCTGCGTGTCGACCATCATGGTGCGGCGGGCAGCGAAATCTGTCATGGCGGGCCTATGTTTCTGAGGTCTTTATCTTCTCTTGCCACAGTTAGGCCTGTAGCTGCAATCCTGCAAGGTGGTCAGGCTGCTTTGATCACGCGATCAGGTGTTTTCTGAAACCTGTGCCGCAAAATCACACATCCAACCGCGAAACCGGGCTGGACATCCCCCCAAGACCCGCGCTAGAGAACCCCCACACCACGGATGGCGAGTTGGCGGAGTGGTGACGCAGCGGATTGCAAATCCGTGTACACCGGTTCGATTCCGGTACTCGCCTCCATCGTATTTTTCAGGCTACATATCAGGTTCATAGGCACTTGGAGTATTCCAAGGAGGATACAAGTGCCAGATCGCGCTGGAACCGATCATCAGATCCACGCGTTCGCCTATCCCAAGGACGGGGTCTTGCGCCGCACACCACGCCCCATGGATGTTTGCACAAATCGAATATCTACCAGGGGTTTACTTGAAGCGAAAAATAATCGCTTTTTGCCTGTATTTTGAAATGAAGCATGTTGGCGGATTGGTCACCATCGGCAATGGTTAACCTTAGTTAACCAATACTACGTGTTTGTAACGATCACATTCAGCAGCAGCGTCAATATTAAGGACATGGGATGGAGAAGCAGAGGATCGCCGTGATCGGCGGCGGCGTGGGGGCCATGACGGCCATCTATGCGATCACACAGACCGCGGATTGGGATAAGAAATACGACATCACCGTCTATCAACTTGGATGGCGGACCGGTGGCAAGGGCGCCAGCGGGCGCAACGCCGAGTTTGGTCAACGGATTGAAGAACACGGGCTGCATGTCTGGGCCGGGTTCTATCAAAACGCCTTTCGCAATATGCGCCGCTGCTATGAGCAATTGGTCGAACTGGGTTTGCGCAAGGAAAGCGACCCTCTGGGCACGATGGACAAGGCGTTCAAGCCGCTGTCGCATCTGTTCCTGGCCGAGAACGTCCCGACGGATGATCCAGATGGAAACCCGTGGCGCCCGTGGGTGATTGACCTGCCCAAAAATGACGAGGTGCCGGGGGAGGAAACCAAGGTGCCTTCGCCCTTCGAGATGATGACACGTATCTTGGAAATCATGCTGGAGTTCTTGCGGCGGGGCGAGCTTGAGGGCGGCGCGGACGGCCCTCTTGGGATCGAGGTGCCGGACGGCCTACTGGGCCGTCACGAACGCATCCTGTCTCATCTGAAGGCACTGCCGGGCGCTGGTCTTCCCGCTGGGCCTCACAACTCGGATCTGCTGCTTGAAATCATCGAAGACGCGCAGGCCGAGGTGCACAGCCAGCAAACCCCGGATAACATGGCGCGCGACAGTGTGCGCCGGGGGTTGAACCTTTTGGACATCGGCTTGGGCTATATGCATGGGGTTGTCAGCTCGGACACGTTCACCAACGGTTATGATGTGCTGGACCAGTGGGAGTTTTCCGACTGGCTGCGTATGAACGGCGTCAGCGATCAGGCGCTGAAATGGGTGTCGATCCGGGGCTGCTATGACTTTGTGTTTGGCTTCCCACTGGGCAATACGGAACGTCAAGGCGACACTGGTGCAGGCACCGCATTACGTGCCATGACACGACTGATCTTCACCTATTCCGGGGCGATCTTCCACAAGATGCAAGCCGGGATGGGGGACGCGATCTTTGGACCGTATTATCAAGTTCTGAACAAGCTAGGCGTGAAGTTCGAATTCTTCAACGCCGCGCGCAACCTGCATCTGGACGAGGACCGGACCCATATCGAACGCATCAGCATGGTGAGGCAGGCCAAGGTGAAATCCGGCACTTATAATCCACTGGTAGACGTGGACGGCCTGCCCTGCTGGCCGTCGGAGCCGCTGTGGGATCAACTGGAAGACGGTGCAGCCCTGAAAGACAGCGGCATTAATTTCGAAAGCGAACGCACGCCGCCCACAGGCGAGGCTTATACCCTGAAACGGGGCGAGGATTTCGACCTTGTGATCCTTGGCGCGTCCATCGGGTCACTGCCTTACATGTCACAAGAGCTGTCCATCGCGTCTGAACGCTGGCGCAATATGCTTGATCGGGTCAAAACGGTATCGACCCATGCGATGCAGCTTTGGATGAACAAGACGCCCAAGCAGATGGGATGGGAAAAACTGGTCAAAGCGCATAACTCGCAAAAGTCGCTGCCCCCCTCGCCTATGCGGACTGTCATCACCGGGTTTGCCGAACCGTTGGACACATGGGCCGACATGTCCCACCTGATCCCGCACGAGGATTGGGGTGCGAAAAAGCCAAAATCCATCGCCTATTTCTGCTCGCCCGCACCAGATGGCGAAGACATTCACGAGTTCCGCGACAGCTTTGGGCGCTGGATGGATAAGGATTTGGTCAAGCTCTGGCCCGGCGCGGAAAAGGACGGCAAGTTTGATCGCAGCTTGCTGCACGAAGGTGACAAGGCCGGGATCTATTCCCGCGTGAACATGTTCGGGTCCGAGCGCTATGTGCTGTCGGTGACGAACAGCGTCTATCACCGGTTGGCACCATCGCAGAGCGGCTTTGCCAATCTGTATCTGGCGGGCGACTGGACGCGCTGCGGATTGAACGCAGGCTGCGTCGAGGGCGCGACCATGTCCGGGATCGCCTGCGCATCGGCGGTCACAGGCGAGAAACTTCTGAATGTCGGAGCCGAAGACATCGCCCGCGAAGAAACCGTGTCGGAAAAGGCGATGTTCCAGACGAACTCGGTCTCGGGCACGAAATGGCCGCTGACGCCGTTCTTTGCACGGGGCGAGATGACAGGTGTCTTCATCTTCTATGAAGTGCCACGTGCCGAAGTGCAGGCCATGCTGCCACCGGGGATCGAGCTGGGACCAAGTCCTTTGACCCGGCCGGGCTTCCACCCTGTCGGTATGTCCTTCTGCAGCTACCACAATGTTCGTGGCTCGTTCGTGCCAGACTTCTTGGCAATGTCGCCTTATGGCGAAGCCACCTTTGCCATCCCCTATACCCGCACCGCAGAAGCACGACAGGCGCCGCTTCTGTATCCGCGCAGATTGTATGTAAACAGCAAGTCGGCGATCATGGCGGGCAAGGTGTTCTATGCGATGCCGAAGGTCTGGTCTGACATCAAGCTGGAAAACACCCGCTTCACGGCCACCGGACCCCGCGGCATGAAAATGCAGGCCACGTTCCAACAGCATTTGGACCCCGACCCCCTGCCCGGCCACCCGGCACAAGGAGCGATCTCGAACCTGCTGAACATGACCTTCGTCACGCGCAATGCCTCGGGCCGGTTGTTTTACAATGCATTCGATCTTCAACTGGACCGCGCTTATGTTGCACCAGTTTCTGCCCAGATCGAGGTTAAAGACCCGGATCCTAACGGTTTTCCAACAACATCGTTTGACGCCGCGCCCCTACAGTTGCAAACTGGAGAACGCCTTCCCGGTGCATTCCGGGTCTGGTGTTCATGGGCGATGACCAATCCGCTGGACAGCAAGCGAGTTCGGCACGCGGCCATGGCAAGGGAGTGGGTACGTCAAAGGTCGATGAGGTAAAGATGAACGCTAGGAACTGTATGTCCTGCGCGGAGCCGTTACAGCCGGGCGCGCGGTTTTGCAGCTTTTGCGGAACCGAGGTTGCTGCGCTGGACGACAACCCGGATCTTCGCATCCTGACCATTCAGTTCATTGACCTCGTGGGCTCGACCGCATTTGCGAACTCGACCGAGCTTGAGACCTATGACGACACCATCGCTGCCTTCCACAAGCAGGTTAATGAAACGGTCGAGACTTATCGCGGTCGCGTGTTGCAGCGCTATGGCGACGGGGTGCTGTCTTGTTTCGGGCTATCCCATGACGGCGAGGATTCGGCGCTGTCGGCCATCGCGTCGGGCCTGTCCATCGCCAAGGCAATCCCAGAACGCGTGAACGGGTTGCAGGTGCGGGTCGGGATCGACACCGGTCAGATCATGTGTCGCGTGGGCCAGCAGGGGACTTTGTTTCCGCAACTGACCGGGCTGCACGTCAACCGCGCTGCGCGCTTGCAAGAACAGGCACAGGCGGGCGGAGTTGTGATTTCGGGCCAAACGAAGTCCTTTCTGTCGCGGCTGGCGCGGCTCGATGAAGCTTCGCGCGATACGCGGCAATTGAAAGGCATCGACGAGCCTGTCGAGCTTATCGAAGTGACCGGGTTTCACTTTCAGGAAGATCACACCGAGAAAACGGAGCTGTTGGAGCGCGACAAGGAACTTGCTTTATTGCAAGGAGACCACCGCGCCTATGCGCTGATCGGCCCGGCAGGTATTGGCAAGTCCGTCCTGCTCGAGGCTTTTAGCCGGACCCAGAAAAACGCTGGCACCATCCGGATCGACGCCCGTGCGAACCTTCAGCAATCGGCACTGTTCCCGGTCGCTGAAGCCCTGCGGCGAGAGTTGGATTTGCACGAGAAGTCCACTTTGGCCGATCTGTCGACGCAGTTTCGCTCTATCGGGGTGGCACTAAACGATCAGGACGTCATGGTGATGGCTGGGCTGCTTGGGGTGCAGGCCGCCCTGCCCGTCCTATTGACGCCTGAACAACTGCATTCACGCAGGATCACCCTGGCCACCAGCGCGTTGGCGGGACTGGCGCAAGCCCGTATGGCGGCGCTGACCTTCGACGATCTGCACTGGTTCGACGAAGACACAATCGCTGTGCTGCAAGCCCTGTTGCAAGCCGACGGGACAGCGCCGCGTATTGTGGTCACCAGCCGCCCATCTGAAAAGGTGGATGCCCTGCTGGAATGCACGCCTTTGACTGCGGTTCCTCTGGCCCCTCTGTCGGACGAGGCGGCGATGGACGCTCTGTCCGCCTTTCCCGAATTGGACGAAACAAAGCGCGCACGGATTATCGGTGCCGCTGAAGGCAACCCCTTGTTCCTGTCTGCACTGGCAACGCATGCGCGTCAGTTTGGGGAAGAAGATGGCTCGCAACAACTGCCCCAAACGATCGAGGCCACCTTTCAGGCCATCATCAACGGCTTTGGCGCATTGCGCGACGTGATCCAATGCGCGTCGATTCTTGGGCGCGATTTCCACCCTGCACGCGTGGCACATCTGCTGCCGGATCGCCCGAACTTAGAAGATGAATTGCGGGTGCTAACCATCCGCGGGATCTTCAACCCTTATAGAGACGAAGACCTATTCTTCGACCATATTCTACTGCGCGATGCTGCATACGAGATGATCCCCGGCAAACGTCGCCGCGCGCTGCACAAATGTTTTGCCGACGCCATGCAGGCCCATGACCCGGCCTATTGCGCCGCCTTCCCGCACCTGATCGCGGATCACCGCATGGCCGCACGTGACCATGAAAACCTTCCGGCAGCCTGTATGGCAGCGGGCATTCACATGCTGATGGCGGTGAATTTTGACCAGTCTATGACCTATTTAGATCACGCGCGCGCGAATATGGAAGATCAGGCCGCGCCCGAACAGGTGTCACGCCCCGAGTACTTGCCGGTCCTGTCACTTCTGGCCAGTGCGACCGTGCAACGCATGGGCTTTTCACACCCTGTCGTTCTGGAACGCTATCAGCTTTTGGAAGACGCGATTGCCTTTGCGCAAGGCACCGACCGCATGCGCATGACCGCTTTGTATGGTCTATTCGCCCACCGTATCATTAGCGGTCGTGTGCGCGAAAGCGGCGAGTATGTTGAGATGATGGAGAAGCTGGCGCGCGACGGCGATGACGAGCTGAAAGTCATCTGGCTGGTGAACGAAACCGCCCATGCGCTCTATGCAGGCGAGTTTGACGAGGCGGCTGAGCGCAGTGCGCAGTTGAAAGCGCTTTATCGTACCGAAGATCACGGGCGCCTGTTCCTTGAACTTGGCGCAGATCCTTTGGCATCAGTCCTGTCGGCGGATGCCCATGTGCTAAGCCGCAAGGGCGACCTGAGCGGAGCCTTGGCCGCTATGACACAAGCACAAGAGCATCTCAATGCCATCGGTGCCGTGGCGCAAATCCCGTGGATCCACATTTTCGGAGGGCAAGCCCTGTTGGCCGGAGGTCACTTGGATCTGGCCGCCAAGGAAATTCAGACCGGGGTCGAAATTGCCGACGAACAACAGGCACAGTTCTGGTCATTGATTGGACGCGTCTGGATAACGATTCTAAAGATTTATCAGGGCGATACGGCAGAGACGCCTGCAATGTTGGAAATGCTGATCCAGCAGGCCAGCATGATTGGGGCCGACCTGAACGCCCCCTTTTACAAGGCGGCGCTGGCGAAAGCGCATTTGACGAACGGCAATGTCGAAACCGCGCAAACATTGTTAGGTCAGGCCGAACATTTGTCTGCGGAAACGGGAGAGCGCGAGTGGGACCACTCCCTCCGCGACATACGGACAGAGCTTTCGCAGCTTTCAGTTGGTGCGTCGGCGCCTCTGGACCTGAGAACCCAGAGCTGACGTAGCGCCTCACCACTCACGGCAGCCAATAATGGCCAAACCATACCCCATCCGTCATCTGACGGGGGAAGACACTTAGGCGTCCCGGAGGCCGGGCCTAATTCTCACTCCAAAACGCCGTCGCCAGCGCCACCCAAAGCGAGCTCCATCTATCTAAGCGTGCTAAAATAACTTTCCCCAAAAGCTTTCAGCGTCTTCCCCTTCTAAATAGCAGGGGGGGCATGACGCAGCTGTGACGTGCGTCACAGGTTTGGAAGAATCCGCTAAATATTCTTCATCTTCAATCTATTGGTGTGACTTTGTAGCAGCCAAGAGGATCGTCACCTTTCGCTAGTTCTTCTAGGCGGTCCTGATCCTCGATTACGACGAAGCCTTTCTCGAAACGGGCAATCCCATCACGCGCCCAAACCTTGAGCTGACGGTTCACATTCTCGCGTGTCAGGCCAGCATAGGCCCCCAGCCAGCTTTGGCTGGCTTTCACAGCCGCCTGCCCCGAATTGGTTCGCACTGAGGTCGACAAAAGCCTTAGCAAACAGGCTGCAAGGCGTGCCTGACCGCTTTGCATGGTTTGTACCTCGAACATCTCGGACGCATTGCGAGCTTTCTGGCATAAGGCTTCAATCACCAGAATTGCACTGTCAGGGTCTTCACGGAACAGCTGAAGCACGTCTCCGCGCTGCACCTCCACCACGTCCATAGGCTCCAGCGCGACCACATCTGCGCTGCGCGGTCCACCGTCCAGACAAGCAATATCGCCCAGAACATCGCCAGCCGTAGCGACGCCCAGAATGGACTTCTGCCCCAGCGCCGTGGTCATGCTGATTTCCGCTTTGCCAGATGAAACGATCATCAGTGTCAGGCCGGGATCTCCGAACCGAAACACCACGTCCTTCTTTTTGAAACTACGGGAACGGCCGCGCAGACGCAGCCGATCCAGCGCCCCGGCGCCAATAGAACTTAGAACCATGAATCCCCCGATAGATGGTTCTCCCAGATTAAGGAAGCTCGCAACAAAATCAACCAAATGCATAACAGGCAATGGATTGTCACAAGCAAGCTCTGCCCATAGAAAAATGCCCCGAGCACATGGGCCGGGGCATTTTCATATTCTAATGTGGTCTGCCTGTCCGCTTAACCGCCGAAATCATCCAGCATGATGTCTTCGCGGTCCACGCCCAGATCCAACAGCATGTTGATCACGGACTGGTTCATGATGGGCGGACCACACATGTAGTACTCGCAGTCTTCGGGGTTCGGGTGGTCCTTCAGATATTCGTCATGCAGAACGTTGTGGATGAAGCCGGTGTAGCCGCCCCAATCGTCCTCGGGCAGTGCATCCGACAGGGCCACGTGCCACGTGAAGTTCGGGAATTCTTCGGCCAGACTGTCGAAGTCCTCGACAAAGAACATCTCTTTCTTCGAGCGCGCCCCGTACCAGAAGGTGATCTTGCGATCCTTGTTTTTCAAACGCTTCAACTGGTCGAAGATGTGGCTACGCATGGGCGCCATACCTGCACCACCGCCGATAAAGACCATTTCCTTCTCGGTCTCGCGAGCGAAGAATTCACCGAACGGGCCCGAAATGGTGACCTTGTCACCCGGCTTCAAATTGAAGATATAGGACGACATCTGACCGGGCGGAATGCCCTGCGCACCTGGCGGCGGCGAGGCCACGCGCACGTTCAGCATGATCAGGCCTTTTTCATCCGGATAGTTTGCCATCGAATAGGCACGTTCGATCGGCTCGGACACAGTGCTTTCGTACTGCCACAGGTTAAACTTATCCCAGTCCTCGTGATACTCTTCGCCGATGTCGAACTCTTTATAGTTCAAATGGTGGGCCGGAGCTTCGATCTGGATGTAGCCACCCGCGCGGAAGTTCACATCTTCGCCTTCCGGTAGCTCAAGAACCAAGTTCTTGATGAAGGTCGCGACGTTGTCGTTGGAACGTACGGTGCATTCCCACTTCTTGACGCCGAAGACCTCTTCCGGGACTTCGATGTTCATGTCCTGCTTCACGGCCACCTGACAAGACAGGCGGTCGCCACAGGCTGCTTCACGCTTGGTGATGTGGCTTTCTTCGGTTGGCAAGATTGACCCGCCACCCGAGTGGATTTTCACACGACACTGAGCACAGGTACCACCACCGCCGCAAGCCGACGGAACGAACAGCTGTTGTTCGGCCAGCGTCTGCAAAAGCTTACCGCCTGCCGGAACCGAGATCGTTTTTTCGCCGTTGATGGTGATGTTCACGTCACCGGTGGACACAAGCTTCGATCGCGCCGCCAGAATGATCGTGACCAGTGCCAAAACGATCAAGGTGAAAAGGATGATGCCAAGGCTAAAGGTTGCCATATCTTTCTTCCCTTACAGTTTCACGCCAGAGAAGGACATGAAGGCCATCGCCATCAATCCCGCTGTGATGAAGGTGATCCCCAGCCCTTGCAGGCCGTCAGGGATGTCCGAGTATTTCAGTTTTTCACGCACACCTGCCATCGCAGTGATGGCCAGCGCCCAGCCAAAGCCTGACGAGATGCCATAAGTCACCGATTCCGCGAAGTCATAGCTACGTTCCACCATGAACAGTGAACCACCAAGGATGGCACAGTTCACCGTGATCAGCGGAAGGAACACACCCAGCGCGTTGTAGAGCGGCGGGAAGTATTTATCCAAAACCATCTCGAGGATCTGAACCAGAGCGGCGATCACACCGATATAGGAAATCAGACCAAGGAAGGTCAGGTCTACATCCGCGAAGCCCGCCCAACTTAGCGCGCCAGGGGCCAGCAGATAGGTCAGGATCAGGTTGTTGGCCGGAACCGTGATCGACTGCACGACCATGACCGAGATGCCCAGACCAATCGCGGTCGAGATCTTCTTCGACACGGCGATGAAGGTACACATGCCAAGGAAGAAGGACAGGGCCAGGTTTTCAACGAAGATCGCCTTCACGGCGAGGGAAAGAAGCGCTTCCATCAGTGAGCCTCGACCGTTTGAATTTTGTATTCACGTTCTTCGACCTGACCGGGTTTCCATGTGCGGAAGGCCCAGATGATCAGACCGATGATGAAGAACGCCGACGGGGGCAGAAGCAGCATGCCGTTGGGGACATACCAGCCACCGTTGTTCACGGTCTCCAGAATGGTGATGCCAAACAGGCTGCCCGAGCCGAACAGCTCGCGGATAACGCCGACCAGCATCAGGATCAGGCCATAGCCCAGCCCGTTGCCAACGCCGTCGATAAAGCTGTCGATGGGGCCGTTCTTCATGGCGAAGGCCTCGGCGCGGCCCATCACGATACAGTTGGTGATGATCAGACCCACGAAAACCGACAGGGTTTTCGAGATCTCGTAAGCAAAGGCTTTCAGCACCTGATCGACCAAGATCACCAGCGAAGCAATGATCACCATCTGAACAATGATCCGGATCGACCCGGGGATCTGGCTGCGGATCATCGAAATGAACAGCGACGCAAATGCCGTCACCAAGGTCACCGCGATGGCCATAACAAAGGCCACCTGAAGTGACGATGTCACCGCAAGCGCCGAACAAATCCCCAGCACCTGCAAGGTGATCGGGTTGTTATCGACCAACGGGTCGATCAGCATCTCTCTGCGTTTATGGGCCATCAGATATCCCCCGCTTTCAGATTTGCCAGGAAGGGAGCATAGCCGCTTTCCCCCATCCAGAAGTTCACAAGGTTGTGCACACCAACCGTCGTCAGGGTCGCCCCTGCAAGCGCGTCGATGTGATACTCGGCACCTGCTGCCGGAACCGCTTTGGTCACGCTGATCTGCAGATCACCGTTTTCATCGGCCAGTTTCTTGCCATTCCAAAGCGACTTCCAACGCGGGTTGTCGACCTCGGCACCCAGACCGGGTGTTTCGGCATGTTCATAGAATTGCAGTGCGAAGATGTCGTTGCCGTTCTCTTCCAGCGCAATGAAACCGTAAAGCGTCGACCACAACCCATAGCCGTGGATCGGCAGAATCACCTTGTCGATCTCGCCCGCATCATCGCGCAGCAGATAAACGGTGACGAACTTGCCTTGACGCACGATGCCCGCCGGGTCGTCATCAAGCGCGACCGAAGTTGCCGGATCGTCCGCAGCGGCGCGGTCGTCAAAGCTGGCCACATCGAACGCGTCGGTGAAGGTGCCCGTTTCGAGTTCCAGAATGCGCGGTTCAAACGCTGCGAAGCTCTCGACCACGTCTTCGTTCGGATCATAGATGCCCGCGACTTGCAGAATGTTGACCTGCTTATCTTTCAGCGCGTTGACCTCTTGCAGCGGACGCAAGGCCACGGCCGCTGCCGACACGATCATCGAGGCGACAAGGCAAAGCGTAACAGCCACGAAAACTGTTTTGCCAACCGAATCGGCAGGCGCATCAAGAAAACGGCGGAAGAGGCCTTTGTTGGTGTTCAGATCGTTATCAGACATGGCGTTTTGCCCTGCGTTTGATGTTGGCCTGGACGACGAAATAGTCGATCAGCGGAGCGAAGACGTTGCCGAACAGGATCGCCAGCATCATGCCTTCCGGGAAAGCCGGGTTGATGACGCGGATCATCACGACCATGAAGCCGATCAGCGCGCCATATATGTAGCGGCCCATGTTGGTGTGTGCGCCGGATACGGGCTCGGTCACCATGAAGACCAGACCGAAGGCGTAGCCACCCAGCACAAGGTGCCAGTACCAAGGCATCGCAAACATCGGGTTAGTGTCAGAGCCAATCCAGTTCAGCAAAAGCGAGAAGCCGATCATCCCGGCCAAACAGCCCACCACCATGCGGTAGTTGGCGATCTTTGTGGCAAGCAGGAAAATCAGACCAAGGATACAAGCCAGGGTCGAGGTTTCGCCCATCGAGCCCGGGATGAAACCATAGAAGCTGTCCCACCAGGTGATGCCGCGTGCGGCCAAGGCCTGTACGCCGTCCGATGCGGACACGGCCAGCGCGGTTGCACCGGTGAAGCCGTCCACTGGCACCCAGACGCTGTCACCCGACAGCTGCGCCGGATAGGCAAAGTACAGGAACGCACGGCCGGTCAGTGCCGGGTTCAAGAAGTTCTTGCCGGTGCCGCCGAAGACCTCTTTGCCGATCACCACACCGAAGATGATGCCCAGCGCCACTTGCCACAAGGGCGTGGTTGCGGGAACGATCAGCGCGTAAAGCATTGAGGAGACAAGGAAACCTTCGTTCACCTCGTGCTTGCGCACGGTGGCGAAGATCACCTCGAAGATGCCACCTGCGACCAGCGTGACGATGTAAATCGGCAGGAAGTACAGCAGCCCGTGCGCCATGTTGGCGAAGGCACTGGCCGGATTAAATCCGATGCCCAGTGCCTCGATGATCGCAGCACGCCAGCCCGAGGGGCCAAACTCGGCAATCGCCATGTTGGTCTGGAAGCCGGTGTTATAAAGCGCCATTAGGATACAGGGGATCGTCGCGATGACCACATAGGTCATGATCCGCTTCATATCCACGTAAGAGCGCGCATGCGGCGCAGCGGTCGTTACCGTCTTTGGCGTATAAAGGAAACTCTCCACCATCTCGTAAATGGGGAAGTATTTTTCCCACTTACCGCCTTTTTCAAAGTTCGGTTCGATCCGATCGAAAAAATTACGCAAGCCCAAAGGTCTACCCCTCTTTCTCGATCTTGGTCAGGTTGTCGCGCAGCGCCATCCCGTATTCATATTTCGCAGGACAGGCAAAACCGACAAGACCAAGGTCTTCTTCGTCCAGTTCAAGCGCGCCCAGCGCCTGTGCCTGATCCGTATCCATCACCAGAAGCGCACGCAAAAGCTGCGTGGGCAGGAAATCCTGCGGCATCAGCTCTTCAAACGTGCCGGTTGGCACCATTGCGCGGCGACCGCCGTTCAAGTTCGAGGTCAGCGGGAACTCGCGCTTAGCAAAGGCCGAGCCCAGAACCGGCTGTACCGCGTATTTGGCGAACATCGGGCGGATCCAACCCATCGGGATCTGCTTTTTGTCTTCTTCAATAAGGGTGATCTGGCGGGCGTAGCGGCCAAGATAGCCATCCGCGCCCTCGCCTGCCCGACCGCTAAGGACCGAACCCGAGATCATGCGCACCGGAAGATCGGCGGGAATGTCAGCAGCCGACAGATCAGCCATCGAGGCGCCTGCGATGGTGCGGATCAGACGCGGGTTGGCGCATGCCGGGCCTGCCAGCGAAATGATGCAAGAGGCATCATAGGTGCCGGTGGCCAGCAGACGACCAATGAAGATCACATCCTGATAGCCAATGGTCCAAACTGTCTTGTCCGCGCGGGGCGGCTCAAGGAAGTGCATATGCGTTCCGGCCAGACCCGCGGGGTGCGGGCCAGCAAATGCGGCAGCTTCTACACCGGCGACATCCTGTCCCGGTAAAGTCGCTCCATCGGCATGACACAGATAGGTCTTGCCGTCGCTCAAGGAAGCGACTGCTTCCAGACCTTTGGCAAATGCCTCGGCATCCTCGGTGATGCTCACGGCAGGATCAGCGGCCAGCGGCTCGGTATCCATAGCGTTCACATAGATCGCAGCTGGACGAGTCGCTGGATCGGGCACCTTAGAATAGGGGCGCGTGCGGAAAGCAGTCCACAAACCGGCGGCACAGAGGCGCTGGGTCAGACCCTCGGGCGTTGCCAGATTTCCAACCGACGAGAAGTCAATAGAATCGGCTGCGCCGTCCTTCACCTCGATCTCGACGCTGATCAGTTTACGGCGCGCGCCACGGTTGATGGCTTTGACCGTACCAGCCACCGGCGACACGACCTGCACATCCGGCATGTCTTTGCTGATCAGAATCGGAGAGCCTTTCCCAACCACATCGCCCTCGGCGACCATGATTCTTGGCTTCCAGCCGACGTAGTCGTCGCCAAGAATGGCAACCGACTGCGCACGCGGCCCTTGTTCAACACCCGATTTGGGTGCTCCAGCGATTGGAATATTCAATCCTTTGCGTAGCCTAAAGCGCTGCACAGTGTTCACCTCTTCAGATTGACTTGCAGCTATATGCAATATGTACGGCGCGGTCGAAAGGGGCTTTTTACATTGTGATGGTCATTTTCTTGTTGAACTGACCATTATTGTCTAAGACAAGCCTGACTGAATAAACGAATTCGACCCGTTCGCGACTGAAAGAGGTTCCCACGTGCCCGACATGATCAAATTCTCACGCCGTTCCATCCTGTTTATGCCGCTGGCTTTGGCCGCGTGCAAAGGGTCTGCCGCTCGTGTCTTCAACTTGTCGGGCCTGACCATGGGCACCACTTATAATGTCGTCGCAATCGATTCGTCGAAAAGCGTGAATGAAGCTGACGTGAAAGCCGCCATCGACGGCGCGCTGGCCCAAGTGAACCAGCAGATGTCGAACTGGGATGCCGATTCGGAAATCTCGCGCTTCAACGCTGCTGCCAGCACCGCACCTGTTCAGGTCTCGCGGGAACTGGCACATGTGATGAAGGCTGCCGACACTGTATACACCGCCAGCGAAGGCCGCTTTGACACCACGATGGGCCCGCTGATCGAGCTTTGGGGCTTTGGTGCACCGGGTAAGACGCCGATGCCTGCTCAGGCTCAGATCGACAACGCGCTGGCGGCTGTGGGTCACCACAACACCATCAGCGTTGGCGCAGACGCGCTGCAGAAGAAACAAGCTGATGCACAGGTTTATCTGGCCGCAATCGGCAAAGGCTATGGTGCAGACCGCGTGGGTCAGGCGTTGGAAGGCTTCGGCATCACCGATTATATGGTCGAGATCGGCGGCGACCTGTATGCCTCGGGCCGCAACCCCGATGGCCTGCCCTGGCAGATCGGGATCGAAACACCTGCATCCCTGAACAACGGCATCTTTGATGTGGTTGGCATTTCGGGTCTGGGTCTGGCCTCGTCCGGTGACTATCGCAACTACTTCGAGAAAGACGGTCAGCGTTATTCGCACGTAATTGATCCGGCCACTGGCCAGCCGATTACGCACCGCACCGCCTCGGCCACTGTGTTGGCAGAAAACTCAATGATGGCAGATGCTTGGGCGACCGCGATGCTGATCCTTGGCCGCGAACGCGGACTGGAAATCGCAGCTCAGCACGATGTTGCTGTCCTGTTCGTGGAGCGCGACTCCGACGCCACCAACCTGCAATTCAAGTCGTCCGCAAGCGACGCCTTCACACGCCTGACCGCGTAACAGATCGGAGCACATTCATGGCCACCTTTCTTCTGACCTTCGGCGTTCTTCTTGTCATCATGCTGGGCATGGCCCTTGGCGTGATCATGGCGGGCAAGACGATCAAAGGCAGCTGTGGTGGCCTGAATGCGATCAGTGATGCGGATCAATGCCTTGTGTGCAGCAAGGAAATTGATCCCAACAGCCCCTTGCGCGAGCGCTTGACTCAGTGCCCGCGCAAAAAACAGATGTTAGAGCGGATGCAGGCTGAAACCTAAGCCTCGCTCTAACCTGCCCCGGCCAACGGGACAAAGCCCAAAACAAGCAGTCCTGTGGCGGTCAATACGCCATAGATCCACAGCAGATAGCGTGGCCCTTCGGTCTTCCAAACCCGCCGATATTGATAGCCGCAAAAGCAGGCCAACACGAAGATCACCGTCGCGACCGGGGATGAAAGTGCAAGTTGCGACATTTTTTATCTCCTGAAATCGATTGGCTGGGTTATGCTTCCTATAAAGGCGAACCGCAATCAGTTCAGGGAGGACAGCAAAACATGCCCACGTCGTATCAGGCCCCCATGCGTAAGGACCGCGAAGGAGCTAAAAGCCAAAGTCAGGATCCGTCCAGCAATCTTAAGGCGAAGACAGCCGTTGTTGGGGACATCCTGAAAGGCAAAGAGGGCGCCGAAGTGATCGCCATTCGTCCCAGCGAGACCTTGGGCCGCGCGGTCGAAGTGCTGCGTGATCAGCGAATCGGTGCTTTGGTGGTCACGGACAAAACGGGCGCGCTGTGCGGAATCCTGTCGGAACGCGATATTGTGCGCAAACTAGCTGACACGCCGGGCCAGACCCTGCCCCAACTGGTCGAAGACGTCATGACGAAAGAGGTCGAGACCTGCAGCACCGACGACACCCTTGTGTCCGTTCTGAAACGGATGAGCGACGGTCGTTTCCGCCACATGCCCGTGATGGGTGACGCCGGACCGATTGGCATGATCACCATTGGCGACGTGATCACCAACCGTCTGAACGAGGTCGAACACGAAGCGCTTCAACTGAAACAGCTAATCGTTGGCTAAACGGACCATTTATTGAAGATATTCAACGCGCGCGGGCCAGGGTCCGCGCGTTTTTGGTACGGGCACACGAATACCCGTACTGGGATTTTGATACCGATCTGTGGGGGATTTACGATGGTGCTGTGAGGGAGGATTGAACTCCCGACCTCACCCTTACCAAGGGTGCGCTCTACCACTGAGCTACCACAGCGTCCTATCGTGAGCGGCTGACTAAACGTATTCGCGGACGTGTGCAAGCGTATTCTGGACCCTTTTTTCATTCCGCGTTACAGAAGAGCCCATGGAGCGGAAAAACACACCTCGGAAGCCCGCAAACAAAGGGACGGATCGCGAAGCGCGGCTGAAAGCTGCGTTAAAAGCGAATATGGGTCGGCGCAAAGCGCAGGCCAAGGCACGCGCCGCGTCGCATGACGAAGCGGCGGAAAATGAACAGAATAATAGGTAAGGCAGGTATATGGATTCGATTGTAGTGACCGGCGGCGGCGAGCTGCGTGGTGAAATTCCGATTGCGGGTGCAAAGAACGCCTGTCTGACCCTGATGCCTGCGACGATTCTGTCGGAAGAGCCGCTGACCCTGACAAACGCCCCGCGCCTGTCCGACATCAAGACGATGACGCAACTTCTGGAAAGCCTTGGGGCCGAAGCCGCGTCAATGCAGGAAGGTCAGGTTCTGACCCTGTCCAGCCATAACCTGGACAATCATATCGCGGATTATGACATCGTGCGGAAGATGCGCGCCTCGAACCTTGTATTGGGGCCGATGCTTGCGCGTCTGGGCCATGCGGTTGTGTCCCTGCCCGGAGGCTGCGCAATTGGCGCTCGCCCGATGGACCTGCACATCTTTGGCCTTGAAAAGCTGGGTGCCGAAATCGAGCTGAAAGACGGCTATCTGCACGCGAAAGCTCCGCGCGGGCTGAAGGGTGCCGAGATCGAGCTGGCCTTTGCTTCCGTTGGCGCAACCGAGAACATCTTGATGGCCTCGACCCTAGCCAAAGGCACTACGGTCATTCGCAACGCAGCCCGCGAGCCCGAGATCGTCGATCTGGCTGACTGCCTGCGCAAGATGGGCGCCCAGATCGAAGGCGACGGCACATCCGAGATCGTCATTCAGGGCGTGGATCGTCTGCACGGCGCAACGCATCCCGTTGTCACCGACCGAATTGAACTTGGCACCTATATGCTGGCACCAGCCATCGCGGGTGGCGAAGTCGAATGTCTGGGCGGGAAAATCGCGCTGGTCGAAAGTTTCTGCGAAAAACTGGATGCAGCCGGCATCCATGTGGAAGAGACCGCAAAAGGCCTGAAAGTCGCGCGTCGCAATGGCCGCGTTTCCGCCGTGGACGTCACGACAGAGCCCTTCCCCGGTTTTCCGACAGACCTGCAGGCGCAGATGATGGCGATGCTGTGTACGGCCGAGGGCACTTCGACCCTGCACGAAACCATCTTTGAAAACCGCTTCATGCACGCCCCCGAGCTGACCCGTATGGGCGCGAATATCGAAGTGCATGGCGGCACCGCCACGGTGCATGGCGTTGAAAAGCTGAAAGGTGCGCCGGTGATGGCCACCGATCTACGCGCGTCGGTCTCGCTGATTCTGGCCGGTCTGGCTGCCGAAGGTGAAACAGTGGTCAGCCGCGTCTATCACCTTGATCGCGGATATGAAAAAGTTGTGCGCAAGCTGTCCTCGATCGGGGCGAAAATCGAACGCGTGAAGGAGTGACCGACATGCAAGACGCACGGTTCGAAGATGGCGACGAAAATGCCCTGAAGCTGGTGGCGCTGGATGCGGCCGACCTTGAAGTCGTGTCGGCCTTGGTCCAGGACGCAGTGTTTCCGGCAAGCGAAATTTCGTGGAATCCGGCGCGTCGTCAGCTCGCTTTGCTGGTCAACCGCTTCCGCTGGGAAGACAAGAAAGCTGCCGAAGCAAGGGGACGCCCGGTCGAACGCGTGCAATCGGTGCTGTCCGTGTCGGATGTTCTAAAAGTGCAAAGTCAGGGTGTTCAGAAGGGCGACAAAGACATGGTCTTGTCGCTTTTGTCCCTGTCTTTCACGCCCGGCGAAGACGGCATGGGCCGGCTTGAATTGGTTTTGGCGGGTGATGGCGCGATTGCGCTTGAGGTCGAAGCGCTGGACGTGACACTGCAAGACGTGACCCGTCCTTATATTGCGCCGTCAAAACACACACCAAAGCACGATCTGCCCGAGTGATCCACGCCCAAGCCCTGCTTGAAGCCATGCCGCGCCGCAGCTAAAACGGCGCAAAGGAGAGCGCCATGCCCCAGTTTCTGAACAGCACATCCGCCGATTTCGAGGCCCGCTTCACCGAACTTCTGTCGATGAAACGCGAAGACAGCCCTGATGTGGATGCCGCCGTGGCTGGGATCATTGCCGATGTGCGCGAACGCGGGGATCAGGCGGTAATCGACCTGACCTCGAAATTCGACCGGATGGACCTGACGCCTTCGACGCTGCGCTTCTCGGAAGCCGAGATTGAAGCAGAATGCGCCAAGGTCTCGGACAAAGAGCGCGCCGCGCTGGAATTGGCAGCCGAGCGCATCCGCGCCTATCACTTGCGTCAAATGCCCGAGGATCAGCGCTGGACCGATGACAGCGGTGCTGATTTGGGCTGGCGGTGGAGCGCGGTTTCCGCTGCCGGTCTTTATGTGCCCGGCGGGTTGGCCAGCTATCCGTCCTCGGTTCTGATGAACGCCATTCCAGCGAAAGTTGCGGGCGTTGAACGTCTGGCCATCACCGTGCCGACACCCGATGGGATCGCGAACCCATTGGTGTTGCTGGCGGCGCGCATCGCCGGCGTGGACGAAATCTATCGCATCGGCGGCGCGCAGGCGGTTGCCGCCTTGGCCTATGGCACGGATACCATCGCGCCGGTCGACAAGATCACCGGGCCGGGCAATGCTTTTGTGGCCGCTGCCAAGCGCCGGGTGTTTGGCAAGGTGGGCATCGACATGATTGCCGGCCCGTCTGAAATTCTGGTCATCGCGGATGCGGACAACGATCCCGATTGGCTGGCCTTGGATCTGATGAGCCAAGCCGAGCATGACGAAAGTGCACAGTCGATCCTGATCACCACGGATGAAGCCTTCGGCCAGAAAGTTGCCGACGCAGTCGCCGCACGTCTGGAAGCGCTGGAACGGCGTCAGATCGCGGGCGCAAGCTGGCGCGATTTCGGCGCGGTGATCACCGTGCGCGATCTGGACGAGGCGGCAAGCCTGTCCAACCGCATCGCGCCCGAGCACCTTGAGCTTTGTGTCGCCGACCCCGAAGCCCTGTCGGACAAATGCGTGCATGCCGGCGCGATTTTCATTGGGAAGTTCACGCCCGAAGCCATCGGCGACTATGTCGGCGGCCCAAACCACGTGCTGCCCACCGCACGCTCGGCGCGCTTCAGCTCGGGTCTGTCAGTGATGGATTTCCTGAAACGCACCACATTGGCGCGTATGACGCCCGGCGCGCTGGCCGCCATCGGCCCCGCTGCCGAAACCCTTGCCATTTCCGAAAGCCTCGAGGCGCACGGGCTGTCCGTACGCGCAAGACTTGACGCCCTTAACGATTGACCCTCAGATAGTGCCAATGACAACGAACCGCATCACCCATATCGAAATCGACGACACTGGTCTGGCTGCGCCGACCCCTGCGATCGAACAAGAGCGTAAAGTCGCGATCTTCGATCTGTTGGAAGACAACAGCTTTGAACTGGCCCCGCGTGGGGATCAGCCCGCGCCGGAGGGCCCCTATCATCTTGGGCTGGCCATTCGCGAGAAACGTCTGGTGGTGGATGCCAAGACAGAAGCGGGCGATCAGGCCGGCGAATTTCACCTGTCTCTTGGCCCGTTTCGTCAGGTGGTGAAGGACTATTTCGCGATCTGCGAAAGCTATTTTGACGCGGTGAAAAAGCTGCCCCCCAGCCAGATCGAGGCCATCGACATGGCCCGCCGCGGCATTCACAACGAAGGCGCACGCGTGTTGCAGGAACGGCTTGAAGGCAAGGCCGAGATCGACATCGACACGGCTCGTCGCCTGTTCACCCTGATCTGCGTTCTGCACTGGGGGTAAGTTTGAGCGCCGATCGTCCCCAATCCGTGCTGTTTTGCTGTGACCACAATTCTGTGCGTTCACCAATGGCCGAAGGGATGATGAAGGCCTTTTATGGGCATGAAATCTATGTCCAGTCGGCGGGCGTCCACAGCGAACTTGAAATCGACGGGTTCTCTATTGCCGTGTGCGATGAGCTGGGCATTCACTTGTCCGGCCACCGTGTGCGCAGCTTTGACCAGATGGAGGAATGGGGCGACGACCTGTCCAGTTTCGATCTGGTGATTGCGCTGTCCCCGGCCAGCCAGCGCCGCGCGTTAGAGTTGACGCGCGTGTTCCATCTGGACGTGGAATACTGGCCCATTCTGGATCCCACGGGTCTGGGCACACGGCGTGAAGAAAAGTTGGTCAACTACCGCCAGGCGCGCGATCAGATTCGCACCCGGATCATCGAACGTTTCGGCACGCCAACGCAGGATGTAGCCCCGGCATAAGACCTTGGTCATACCGCGCGGACAGCAATTCGTGCTTCTCTGCCGAATTCCCTTGAAAACCGGGACGTTTCCCCCCATTTATAGCGCGCCCGCAATGGGCGGGTATAAACACAGGAGTGAACATGGCCAAGGAAGAACTGCTCGAATTTCCCGGTGTCGTTAAGGAACTCCTGCCGAATGCGACATTCCTGGTCGAGCTGGAGAACGGCCATACGATTATCGCTCATACGGCAGGCAAGATGCGCAAAAACCGCATCCGCGTTCTGGCTGGCGACAAGGTGCAGGTCGAAATGACCCCCTATGATCTGACCAAGGGTCGGATCAACTATCGCTTTAAGTAAGCGTCGTCGCGCATGTCGCGTCCCAAATTGATTCTGGGCTCTGGCAGCCCAAGACGGGCCGAGTTGCTGGGGCAGCTCGGCCTTGTTGCTGACGATGTGCGGCCTCCGGCCGTAGATGAGACACCCAAGAAGGCTGAATTGCCGCTGGTCTATTGCCGCCGGATTGCCGCGTCTAAAGCCGCTGCGATGTCTGTCGCCGCCGACGAGGTTGTTCTCTGCGCCGACACCACCGTCGCCCTTGGCCGTCGCATCATGGGAAAGCCTGCGGATGCGGCCCAAGCCGCCGAATTCCTGATGTCCCTGTCCGGGCGACGTCACCGCGTCATCACTTCGGTCGTGGTGCGCAATGCCACCGGCACATGGGCGCGCGACGTGGTGACCAACGTCAAAATGAAGCGTCTGTCCAATGTAGAGCTGAACGGCTATCTGGCCACCGGTGATTGGCAGGGCAAGGCGGGTGGCTATGCCATTCAAGGCCCCGCAGGCGCATTCATCCCATGGATTCAGGGCAGCTATACCGGAGTGGTCGGCTTGCCCGTTGCTGAAACTGCCGGTCTGCTTCAGGCCGCCGGGTTTCCCCTATACGGAGTTGAATCATGAAGGGCAGCATCATCGCGCTGGATACCTATCAGGGTCGTATGGCCGCAGCCCAGATCACCGACGGGAAACTGACCGATCTGCTGGTTGAACCGCCAGAAGGCGTGATCTTGCCCGGTGCTATTTTCCGCGCAATTTGTGATCGCCCCTTGAAGGGCCAAGGCGGCATGATGCTGCGTTTGCCCAACGGCCAGTCCGGATTTCTGCGTCAAGGCAAAGGCTTGAGCCCGGGCGAACGTGTGCTGGTGCAGGTCACGGGCTTTGGCGAAGATGGCAAAGCTGTTCCCGTCACGCAAAAAGTGCTGTTCAAAAGCCGCCATGCCATCGTCACCCCTGGTGCTCCTGGCATCAATGTCAGCCGCGCGATTCGCGATGACGAGGCCCGCGTGCGGCTGCTTGAGATCGCACATGAGGTTATGGGTGATGCCGGCGAGGGGTTGATCATCCGCTCGGTGGCCGAGAAGGGCTCGGACGAGGATGTCGCAGCAGATATCGCCGCGATGCTGGACCTGAGCCGCGCGGTGCTTGCCGATCAGGACGGCGACGCCGAGCTTCTGGTCGACGGACCTGATCCGCATGAAATGGCATGGCGCGACTGGCCCGAGCCGGATCAGTTGGACGCAGCCGAAGGCGCATTTGACCGCCATAATGTGCACGAGATGATCGATGCGGCCCGTGGCGCGTTTATGAGTCTGTCGGGCGGGGCCTCGATGTACGTTGAGCCCACCCGCGCGCTTGTGGCCGTAGACGTCAACACGGGCGGTGATACCAGCCCAGCGGCGGGTCTGAAGGCCAATATCGCCGCAGCCCGTGCCCTGCCCGCCGCGCTGAAATGCCGGGGCTTAGGCGGTCAGATTGTCGTCGATTTCGCCCCCTGCCCCAAGAAAGACCGCCGCCAGTTAGAACAGGTCCTGCGTGCTGCCCTGAAAGCCGAAGGGATCGAGACCGCCATGGTCGGCTGGACGCAACTGGGTCTGTTCGAACTGCAACGCAAACGCGAACGCATGCCCCTGTCGCGCTGCCTGGAGGATCGCTAATGCCTTGCCCCATCTGCGAAAAAGAGACCGACGCCCAGTACCGCCCCTTCTGCTCGAAGCGCTGTGCAGACGTGGATCTGGGCCGCTGGTTAAACGGCTCTTATGCCGTCCCCGCAGACAGCCCCGAGGATCTGGACGAGGCCGCTGAAGCCATGTCTCATGCGCTTTCACAGGAAACTTTGAAGCCGCACTGAAAAACCTTCGAAAAACCCGCTTTTCCCTCTGGACACCGCCGCACCCCGCGTCTAAAACCCGCCCACCCGAACGATGAAACGTTCACCCGTGCCCGGGTAGCTCAGGGGTAGAGCAGTGGATTGAAAATCCTCGTGTCGGTGGTTCGATTCCGCCCCCGGGCACCATTTAACTCTTTGAAATATAAATGGTTTTCATTCATCTGGCTTGATCTCCTTGTCAGGGTTTGACGGTTTTTTCTGTGGGTTTGACAATTTTGCTTTCTGAGCACGGCGCTTATATTCCCCTTCCCAAACTTGCATTGTCTTTCGGTTCTTTCGGGCCAAGGCTGCGTTCTTGGAATAGTGCAGCCCCATGACCTTCGAGTCTTGCGCGAGCAAATCAGAAATCTCACGTTCGTCTTGCCCCGCCTCACGCAGCCAAGTTGCCATGGTGTGACGCAGTCCCTTTGGGGTTAGTCCCGGGGCAACCTTACCAGCCTTTTCAAGTTTTTTCCGAAGTCGCTGCCATGCGCTGGCAAAGCCATCGTAGGTCCAAGGCGTGCCTTTTGAACTCGCAAGCAGCGTTTCTGCGTTGTTTACTGGTGCCTTCTCTAGCTCACCCTCAAGAATGCCGCTGATCGGGATCGCAGCGCCGACATTTGTCTTGTTCCGTCCTTTCCAAATGACACCGTCATCTACCTGATCTTTGCGAAACTCGAGCGCGTCGCTTGGATCTTGACCAGTGCAGAAAATCATAGCCAGCGCGGCGCGAAGTTGAGGGGATGCTGCCTCAAGAACGGTCTGGACCTCGTTGAAAGTCCATGTTCTGTATGCTTCAGGCGTGCCTTTCGGGCGCGGCTTCTTGATGACGCCTTCCGCAAAATTCTTGGAAATCAAACCTTTAGGGATGCAGAACTTAAAGACCTGAATGAGAAAGTTGCGGACGCGATTTGCCTTATCCCAGCTGTGTTTTTTGGCCAGCTCGTCATGAATGGCTGCCAGCAAGGGGGTATCTAGCGTTGTGACAGGCGTATCGCGAATATTTTTCAGTACTTCAGCGCACATTCGGTATTCGCGCTTTGTTGCATCGGATAACTCTAAGTAATGTTCTTCTGCGAAATAGGCGGCGAAGAGCCCTCCGAGAGTTCCGGGCTTGGGCTTAAGCTCTTTCATAGCCTCAGCTGCGGCAGAAATTCTGGCACAATCTGCGAAGAACTCTACGGAGCCAAGCGGAGATTTGGTGAGGTCAACCTTCTGATTAGTGCCGCGATGATAGCAACGCATTTGTCCATGCCGATCAGCAAAAATCTTAAACCCCTTTACACGCACGAAGGTCATTACAGGCGAGCCAATATTTCGCTTCGAGTTGCCGTCTCTAAACCGACCTTCAAATTGTCAAGCCACTTGTCCAAGTCGACTCGATCATATTGCTTGTATTTCGGTGGAATGAGTACTGGCTGTACCGGGCAGAATGACTTGAAATGTTTCACAGCTAACCCGCAGTAATGGGCAGCCTCGGTAGCGTTCATCATGCGTTTTTCGATTACGTTTATGTTCAGGCTAGTCGTACCCATGTGATCCATCTTTCGATTTAGAACAGGTTTCTGAACGGTCCAAGCGCTACTGCGCGTCAGATCGAGGGGCGATACTTGAGGTTTCTGGAGTTACCATGTTGCGATGCAGAAAATCGTCGATGGCGTCTTCTGGCGTGAAGTAGTTTGCGCCAATCTTGACGTGCTTAAGGTCTCCAGATGCAATCAAGTTTCTTATCCGCTTTTCGGGCCAACCGCTTATTTCAGCTAACTCTCTGGGGGAATAAAGCGTCACTTTCTGCATCTACGTGTCTCCTTGCAAAGTGTGATAACAATCGGCATACTTAGGGCATGAACGGCCAAATATGTGCACGTTTGATAACATTATAGGTCATTCGATAACATGTCAACAGATACTGCAAACTTCGGTCAACGAATGCGAGAAGTGCGACTGGCATGTGGGTATTCGCAAGCCAAGGCTGCTGTTCGACTGGAGATTGCAGATCGAACTTACAAATTCTACGAATTAGGAAAGAGAGAAATGCCTATTTCGACGGCGCTGAAGTTTTGCAACGAGTTTGATGTTGAGCTGAAATGGCTGGCTATGGGGGAAGGGCCAAAAGTGAAACTTCAACAGGAAAACTTGGTGGAAGCAGTAGCACTGGCGGTCTTGCAAATGCACCGGGAAAAAGATCTACACCCGCCGACAGAAAAAGTTGCTAAGCAAATCAGTTTCGTTTTGGATCAGTGTACGGCCAAAGGTACTTCGCCGATCGATGAAGCACGCCTACTCATCGAAGTTTTATAAGAATTGGAGGCGCACTTTGTCAGAAGTGTCTGATTTAGAATTGCATCTCAACAAACTCTCCAACACGCTGAGGTTTATTGGTTTGTTGATTTCTACGATGGCCGTTGGCGTATTCATTGGGTTGTCGTCTTCAGGCTTAGAGGGCGAACGAGCCTTAGTGCTTTTTTTGTCCGCAATGGGTACTGCGGGGCTTTGTGCCATATCGTTTGGTGAGATGGGTTGGCGTCTCATCCTTAAGCACGGTGTCTCGGAGCAAAGGTTTTTCTACTTTTTCAACAGTGACAGAAAGAAATTTGAGTGAACAAGATTGACGAAGCTCACTCGAACCCGCGTTCTCGTCCGTTGCTAAGATGGGCGGGGAGCAAGCGTTCCGCGTTGCCCGAGTTAGGAGCTGATGCCCCTGCACAGTTTGAGCGCTATATTGAGCCATTCGTCGGCTCTGCGGTACTGTTTGACTATTTGAGACCTGAGAAGGCGCTTTTGTCAGATCTGAATACAGACCTAATAAACTTTTACCGGCAGGTTCAGACGGGATCTAAAGAAATCTATAATGCTGCGTTGGCGATACCCAGAGAAAAAGAGGTGTACCTAAGCGTTCGAGAAAAATTTAAAACTGAACAGAATCACCAAGAGCGTGCGGTTCAGTTCTTCTACTTGAACCGAAATTGCTTCAATGGGCTATATCGAACCAATAAGCAGGGCATGTTCAATGTTCCTTTCGCAGCCAGCAAACCGAGTTCGTACCCCACGCAATCCCAGTTTGAAGACTTCGCAACTAGATTGCAGTCCGCCGATCTGAAATGTGGTGATTTTTTCGACATAGTATCGGAGAACGTTCGTGCAGGCGACTTTGTTTACCTTGATCCGCCTTACCTTAAATCTGAGGGCCGAATTTTTTCTGAGTACGTGAAGGGCCATTTTAGTCGAGTTGACTTGGACAGGTTGCGTCAACTGCTTTCGATAATTGACAATGTTGGCGCTAAGTTCATTTTGTCGTTCATTGATGATGAAATCATTTATCCTATCCGGGACTTGTGGCCATATCGAACCTACTCGGTCCAACGAAATATTTCAGGGTTCTCAGCAAGTCGAAAGAAAAGCGGCGAACTTTTGATAAGAAATTGGTGAAAATGAAATTACTTGTTGTTTCAGATCTGCATTCTTTTCAGATGCCGACCAAAGTGATGCCGTCGCTTGTGAATTTCGGTGACGCAGATAGGAATGGTAAAAGCGATCCTCTCTTAGGTTTGCGCGAAATGCTATCAAGCGGAAAGGTCGCTCGCCCAGACATATTGCTTTGCGCAGGCGACATCGCGGACAAGGCTGATCCACTCGCTCTTGAAAGGGCCTGGACAGAACTTTCTAGCATTCAAAAAGACTTCCAGATTCCGCATTTTGTTGCGACATGTGGAAATCATGATTTGGACACTCGGCACAAGGAAAATAAGTTTGATCCTCGTGGTTTTTTGAGACGGTTGACGCCAAGCTTTCCGTTGCCCGAGTACCAGAAGAATGATGTTGAGCATCTGAAGTACTGGTCCAACAACTTTTCGATAGTTGAAGGCGACAATTGGCGTGTTTTGACGATCAATTCATGCGCTTACCATGGCTATGGAGAAGATAGTCAGCCAGAGCTCACTCGCGGTCGGATCAGCGATATTACTTTGGACGAAATCAAAGAAGAATTACAAGCGCTTGGCTCTGATCTAAGGCTGAAATTCAACATATGCCTCGTTCACCATCACCTTAAAGAACAGCACAGCGATGCATATGCAGATGAAAGCCGAATGCGAGGCGCTGAAAACTTGTTACAGTTATTGGCGCGCGCCGAATTTGGTGAATGGTTTGTAGTACATGGCCATGTGCATCGCGGAAGCCTCTACTGTGATGGTGGGAACTCCGGACCAATTGTTTTGTCGTGTGCAAGCTTTTCTGTTTCACTTCAGGGCGATCCTACAAATCCGGGCGTAAATCAGTTTTATATGGTTGAATTTGACCCACCTCAGGGGGGGCGGCATCGCATCAAGGGGGCTGTTCACGCTTGGAATTGGGCTGCATCCTATGGATGGGATCCTGCGGAGAATAAGCCTGGTTGTCTTGCTGGTCGAGCTGGCTTTGGTTTTCGAGGCGACCTCCCATCGTTTGCAGAAAAGTTGGCTGAAAAAGTAAACGAGTGCGGTCGGTTGTCATGGAGCGACGCAGTCTCTCAGTTCACTGAATTAAAACACTTTTTACCTCTGGACTTAGAGAACCTTGTCGGCGAGCTAGAGGCAGATAGTGCATTTGTTGTCAGTCGCCAAGGTCAAGGCATTCGGGAGATTGTAAAAGCATGACTATCGATCAAGGAAGATACGATACTTTTAATGCTAAGCATCGTACCCCACAGGAAGTAGCAAGTACCTTCGTTAACCCGTCAACTAAGCTAAATAGACTCTGTGGGCATTTTCATTCTGTGCTGACAGGACCTAGAGGGTCTGGAAAAACGACGCTGCTGAAAATGTTAACGATGCCTGCATTGGCCAGTTGGAAAGGGGAAAAGGCTCGTGACTTTAAGTCCAATGTGGACTTTGTGTCGGTCTTCATTCCCGCCGACAGAAGTTGGCATGGCCAGATAAAAGAACTGTCAAGGCAAGTACCTAGCGAAGCAGCGGCTGAAGCCTTGGGGAATGCAACATTCACAACCCACATCTTTCGAGCAATTGCGAAAGCTTTTGCTGATTGGCAGTCTGAAGAAGTTTGGCAAGATGAGTTTCTTGCGCCGCTGACCCCAAAGCTGTCGTTCGAGCAAGAACAGGAGGTGGTTAAAGGGCTTGCTGAAGACTGGATGCTTAAGCCCGCAGCATTGACGTTTTATGAATTGAGAGAAGCGTTGTCGAAACGCCTCTCCGTCATCGGTTACTTGAAGAACAAAGCCTCCTATGTAGGTGAACGAATTTTTGAGGAAAGCGACAATAGCTTTCTTTATCTCAATTACAGAGAGGGTATGAGGCGGGCTCACGATCTGCATAACCACCACTCTAACCTTCCAGGGCGACGCTGGCTGTTTTTATTTGACGAGTTGGAAGTTGCTCCGTCCACGATTCAAAAGAATTTGTTTTTCGATCTTCGAGGCGCAAATGACGATGATACGCAAATTTATTATAAACTCGCGTTGGCACCATATAATCACAATTTTGTAAGATCCGATCCGGATACGGATGCTTCGGTGAACAATGACTACCGAAGAGTAGACCTAACGTTCCCGCAAAAACTACAAGCTGTGGAGTTTGCGAGTGATCTCTGCGAAAGCCTCGTAAAGAGTGCTGGCCTGCAGGGAGACTTGCGATCCATTTTTGATAGCTCGGACTTTACATTTGAAGATTCTCTGGATGAAACGGGCGGTAAACGAGCCAGAAGCAAATACAGTTCAGATTCGGACCTCGGGAAAGTCTTCATTGAGCTTTCCAAAAAAGACAGGAGTTTCGAAACGTATCTTCAAAGGAAGAAAATAGACTTCAGTCGTATCGAAGAGATGTCTGAGAATGACCTTGCTTCGTCGCTGCGTAAGGCGCGGAACATCGTCATCGCACGAAACTTTTTCACCCGCCCTGTACGTAACGGGTTTACTGCGGACAAGTTATCCAGCAGATCCCGCAAAACATATTCTCTTTATGCAGGTATGCCTTCTCTACTTACGCTAACCGAAGGCAACCCGAGAGCGTTGATCAATCTAATCAGTCCTCTTTTGGATCAAATTGTGGCTTCAGAAGGTGTTAAGAGTGTTGCCCTAGAACTCCAAGCCGCTGAAATCGAAAGGTCAATCCGGGTAATGAGATCCCTTCTGAGGGCGATTCCAAATTACAACAAAAAGGGAGAAACAGTTGTCAACTTGCTCGATCGAATTGGGCAGGGGTTTTATTCGGGAATTGTCGCAACAAAATTTCGCGACCAGATTCCGTTGTCTTTCCGCGTGGACCACGGGCACTCCCCAGATGTTTTCCAGTGCATAGCGAAGGCTGTGAACATAGGTGCGTTGATACACATTCCTGAGAAGGGAACTGATCAAGTTCTTTCCTCGATCGTAGGAGAACGCTTCAGGCTAAATTACCTGTTGGCAGCGTACTATAAATTACCGTTGAGCCTCGATCGTGAAATCAGCCTCACATCCTTGTTTGAAGCAGGCAACCAAGTCGAGCAGGGAGTTCTCGATGTCTAAAAGACAGTTTAATCTAAACACGTTCTCAGATGATGACGTCGACGCGGTCGACATACTTGTATTTACCGTAGGATACGAAAAAAGGTCCCGCCATGTATTTGACCGCTTTTCGGAGCGGTCGAAAGAGGCGTTCGCGTGCGTATTCAAAAATGGGCGCGAGTTAAGTTTTGACGAAAACCTAAAGAACGCTAAAGCCAAAGGGGCTGTACTTTTCGATGAATCAGAAAGCCTTAAGTCTTCAATCAAAAGTCAAAGCCCAGAGTTAACAACACTAAGCGGGAAGAAAGTTCTGGTTGATGTATCATCAATGAGTCGAACCGTTCTTTCTTCTTTGTTGGCTGAATTTTTGGATGACGATTTTTATGCAGGCGTGGAATTTGCGATCGTTTATGCTGTTGCCGAATTTACAGAGCCCAAGGATCCATCGTTTGAGTTTTTTGACTTCACTCCACTTCCACTTTTTTGTGGGTGGACTTCTGCGCCAGAGCGTCCAGCTGTTATGGCCATCGGGCTTGGGTACGAAGCTGATCATGCCTTGGGTGCCTTGGAATATCTGGACCCGAGTGCAACTTTTTGCTTCTTTCCAAAGGGAGAAGACGAGAGGTTTGAGCAGGCTGTTCAGCATGCAAACGAACCGCTTCTGTCGCAGATTAAGCCTGAACGCGTAATTAAGTATCCTGTTTCTGATCCACTGTTCACTTTTTCTTTGCTAACTTCTTTGATCAATACACTTGGAGACAAGGCTCGATTTGTTCTTGTGCCGATGGGGCCAAAAATATTCGTTGCTCTCAGTTTGGTATGTCAGCGCATATATGGAGACGAAATCTCGGTTTGGAAAGCGAGTGGACACTCTTTGGAGGCACTGAAGGACGTTGCAGCAAAGGGTCCTCTTTCGGGATTCTGGATTAGCCGAGTTTGAATTGGTATGAGAATATCTTAAGCCTGTCCCATGGCAACTTCATTTTGCGTGAATGCTATGGTCGCAATCAGCTTAGTACGACGCCAAACCGCGAATTAATTACCTCCCTAGTACGGGTGGTAGATTAGTGAAAAATCACAATTTATCAATTGCTTGAAGCCTGGCCTGCACGCTGTTATCCCATTATTCAAACTCCTGCAGCGTGTATTGTTTAGATCGTGCTAACCAAGTGCGTCAGCCTTTGCGGTTGATGAAGATAAATCTATTCAATACAAGCTGGTGTTAATTCAGGGATTGCCGTTTGGTTTGGTGGAAAAGCCTCTAGGGGTGTGAGCTTGTTATCCTCCGCTTGGAAATATCGGTAAGGGCCATGGGCTGTTTAGGACCGTGAGACCCGCAATCCATTCGGAAATCAATGGGTCCTGCTTCTAGTGCTCTCCAAACTTTTCAATGAACGAAATCTCTTCCGATCTCTGCTTGCTCACGTTCTCAGCGACAATTCGGTCGATCTCTTTTTGAGCGAGCTTTCTTTGCTCGACAATTTTCTTTCTCAATTTTTCGTGCCCATGCGCGGCTACTATTTTACCCGGACCACAACCCGACTGTCCCACGGTTTTGTAGCCAACAAATGTTTGGTACAGCCAGTGTCGGCTATCAATTAGCTTAGGTTTAGGCGGATTAGGGCCACTATAAACCGGATCGAGCTTCGCCTCGCATATCGAAAATCGCTTACGTTCAATTCGCTCAGCCGAACGGTTTCCCTCTTTGTATACAGAGAGCAAAAGGTCTGTTACGCGTTTGACTTCGTCGCCTTTTAGACCTTGGTAGTTAAGAGTGGCATATATGACGGCGCGTTGCGCCAAACTTGCCACGAGAAGATCCTCGAGCACCAAACTGCTCTCGTCCGAAAGGTACCTAGGCCGATCAGACATTACTGTTTCGAGTGCATTCGTGGTTTCTTCTGTTAGGGCGATAGCTCCAATGACCACTTCTTCTCGGCCAGTGGCCTTGTACGCATCAAGAGCTCGAGCAATACCATAGACTTTCGCACTCAATGCCGTCATCAGGTCATTGTCCAGAAACTGATTTACTTCTTCTCTTCGAGCGTCAAGCTCCGCTTGCAATTCAGATAGCTTTTTAGCCAGCTCCTTAATGGCATCTTTGGTGGATTTAGCGCCACCACCACCATTATTGACGGGAACAAACTTTGACATAAAAGCAATTATAAGGGCAGCGAAGATAGCGACTTCGACGCCGCTTTTTTGTTTTTTTTCGGGCCAAAAGTCGTTTGGGTAGGAAGGCGTGTCCATTAAAAGTCCTTTCGAAAAATTCAAAATACATGGTCGAGATGAGCACACTGCCCAACTGTTTGACAACAATTTTATATATCTAGCTATTGGTTCGGGATCTGTTCGTTTTACCCTGCAGGTTAAATTTCCCAATCTGTCCTGATTTCCAGGATCCAGAGCGCAAGCGCATTTCTAATTTGAGCAACCTTTGATCGCGCAGTGGTCTTTATTGTTATCGTGTTAGCGCAGCCAAAATGTTTCACCAAAAGAAATACCCTTGGCGTCCAAGCCCAGCTCCTTGATCAAATACCCATGTTCTCCCCACTTCCGAACATTCCGCATGTATCCGTTGCCATCGGCGTCGATGAAAAGGCATCGAATGTTGCTGTAGTCGCCCCAGACGCCTGCAACGGCGATTAATGGGATGCCTTCAGGCAAGCTGTCCACTTTCTCAAACTCGCGATAATCAATTCCGTAATCGCGGGCTTGGTGGTAGCTCATGGTGAAGTGATGGTGTTCGATTGTCATTGTTTTTCCTTTTGAAATTATAGTCCGAGGCCATGGCTTTGGTCTCGTTCAAATTGCCGTTCGCTCAACTCTCGTTCAGCTGTTTCTCGGCGGCTCTCACTAGCTTCAAGCTGGCTTGCAAGTTCTCTTCCAGCGTCGCGTAGGTCTCTTCCTCGGTCAGCAAGTCGGCCAATGTTTTCACTGACAAGAGATGTGATTTCATGAGCAGCAGTACGCATTGCACCAACCCATTCAGCTTCTTTTCGATCCCGTCCGTCGAGCGTGTCTCTAAGCCGCGCAATTCCTGTGCTGAGGTTTCGCAGGCCGCTACCAATCGCTCGACGCAGGCCAGCAAGTCGCGCTCCAAGGCTGTCAGGGGCTGATCCATCTAGTTCGCCTCCACCTTGATGCAGGAAACCGACTGACCCGCCATCGTGCAACTGCGAATGCTCGCTGTTTCCGGTGGCAGGATCAGATAGGTCGCGCCCTCGTGCTGCACTGTCTGTAAGCCCAGCGTCTCCAACCGCGTGCGACTCGTCATCTCGGACAGTTGCCAACTCCAGAGAAACGTCAGCGCCAATGTCGCGAACACCATCAACAGACACGCCAAGCTCACCATCCATGGTGAAAGCCGCATCAAGCGCCTGATCGTGTTGATGTGGTCCTGCCAAGCTCTCCCGCTCCAATCCAGAAACGTGCTGGTATCGGTCTCGATTGTATCCCGCGCGAGCCTCACACTGTCCTGAATATCGCTCCTGAAGCTCTGCAACTGTGACACCATCAAGTCGGCGTGCTCTTTGCGGATCGCTTCTAGATCCGCGTTCAATTTCTCGGCTAGGCGGTTCGGCTTGCCAGTCGTCATGGAAAATTTCTCCTTTCAATCGCCAGCGTTCCCCTGTGTCAGGGTCTTTCGCGGTGATGTAGTTTTTGCTTGCGCGAGGAATGTCGAAACCTGCGTCGCTCAGAGCATCGACCATGCTGGCACGGTCGATGATGGTACCGACACTGATCTGATCCAAAATCCATTCGTGTAGTTCGTCTCGGCCTTGTGCCCGCGTAGGGGCTTCAACGGTGGCTTGGACCTCCTGTGCGCGGTCTAAGTCCATCGGATCAGCCCAGCCATGCGTCTTGTTCATTAGATCGCGCAGGCTGTCATAGGCTGCCTGATAGCCGGGAGACGCAATGTTGAGGCTTTTGCCCGTGGTCAGCTCCAAACGAGGCGTGCAGAAATGCAGTTCAACGCGGTCTTCGTGGCTGTGCCGGACCCAGAGCATATCGAATTGCTCGCCGTCCATGCCTGCAAAAGCCAGCTGCTCGAAGGCGTCCATGACTTCGGCCTGCTGGGCTTCAGTCGGGGCGTCTTCGCTGGCAAAGCTTATGACGCCTGCACGGTAGGTCCATTGATTGCGGCTGGCATCAATCAGGGCCTCGGTGCGGGCGGGATCGCCGCGCAGCACTTCTGGCAAAGGATTGCGCGTGACCGTCATAGGTCGGCCATCAGCATCGCGGATCAGATCGCGATTGGTGTCGTAGGCCAGCACCTCACGCGCGACGAGATAGCCGACCGGACCGGCACCCGGGCCTTTACCGTTGGAAAAGAACTTGATCAGCATTGCCGTGCCTCATCGAGGATCTGGGCAAGCTGACGTTCAATCACAACCAACTGGCGGGCGATTGCCAGCGCATCATGGTCAATCCGCCCGACCAAAAGCACCCGGTTCACAAACCGCGCAATCTGGTTGAGGTTGCCGCCGATGCGTCCGACGGCCAGCACAAGCGCAGGATCAACGCGGGGTGTCGGCTTGCGACGACGAGCCTCCGTCAGACCCAAGGCTTCACGTAAAAGGGTCGCGGCAGGCACACCCGCAGCTTCGGCTTTAGCGCGAAGCTGGGCCTTTTCAGCTACGCTGCAACGCAAGACAAAGGTCTCGGTGAGCGGTGCTTTGGCGTGGGGCGTGCACGCGCCGGTGGGGTTCGAAGGGGAGGCTTGCCACCCCTCGCAAGCTCCCGTGTCAGCAGCGTCAGCGTATGACATGGGTCGCCTTGCTCTTTGCTCAGACCGCATTGCAAAGCTCCTGCTTCGATGGCGCAAACAAGGTCCAGCCAGATGCGATGAGCCAGCTACGCCACTCGGGCCAGTCGTGTTTGTTGGTTGGGGGGAACTTGGCAGGCAACCAATAGCCGCGCTCTCCGTTTTCGACGGTTTCGGGTAGTGCCCGGTCGATCCATGAGCCAAACATTCGTTCGGTGAACTGTTCCCATTGGCGGCAACCGAAAGATTGACGCGAAACGAAAACGGCTGACGTACCGCCCCCGCGCGCCGAGCCGGATGGCCCTCCATCCGGCAGATCCGGCTCAAGCGCGGGGGTTTGTTCTTTGGATTGTTCTATCTTTATATAGGAAAGATCACCCATGCGCCCTTTTCCTATCGCCGATGAGCCCTTTTGCTCTTTTGAAAGGCTCACTGGTGCACTCTTTTTCTTCGGGCGAAACGGAATGATTTTGGCGGGAGCGCGAAGGTCATATTCGGTGTGATTGCCAGCGCCGCGTCCTTCCGAGCGAAACAGCCAACCGAATTCAACAAGCTGCTTCAGGCAGCGTTTGATTGTCGCAAGCGACATGCCCGCTAGGAACTCATCCAGAGTTTTAAGAGAAGGGTTCAACTGCCCGGTCTTGTCATTGGCAAACTGTACAGAGAGCGCAGAGGCAACTGCCTTCGTTGACGAATTGAGGTCTGCACTTTGAAGAACAGCCTTCAACCATTCAAAACGATTAAGCTTAGGCATGTGTACCTCCCGCGATTGCGGGTGGGTGATCATTTTGGTAGGCTGATGAAGTAGAAAGATTTGTAATGCCGTTGAGGTGGGTGGCCGCCACCTCAGCGGTTTTTCTTTGGCCAGATTGTCGTGTGGGTAGGTTTGACAAACAGCGGCTAAGTCTTTGATGTTTGGTAGCCGGTTTGACAGTCTGAGCGGAGCTAAGCGGCTGTAAAGTAATAATTAATTCTGGATTGAAAATCCTCGTGTCGGTGGTTCGATTCCGCCCCCGGGCACCATTAAACAAAAAATTTACCCTACAAAACAATGGCTTAGCTTGCCCGTCAACTCTTGCAATGTACGGCTCTATGTACAGTTCGCCACCCGCAACTTTCGGTAGCATTCATGTCGCCCGCTGTCTCGTTTCGCTAGACGGCCCGCCCAACTCGCACTAGGGTCGTGGAAAGGCGAATAATCGGAACAACAAAATCAATAAATTGAGGTCGTTGCAGGTGCTTCTACAAGACATTTTGGATGAGTATCGCGCTTCGGCGCGGACCGAACGCGAGAAGGGCGACTATTTTGAACGCCTTGTTCGGGTATTTATGGAAAACGACGACACTCAACGTCAGTATTATTCGAAGGTTGAGCCATTCGCCGATTGGGCGACGTCGCAAGGCTGGAGCAACGCTGACACCGGTATCGATCTTGTCGGAACGTTGTCTGACGGGTCGGGCTATGCGGCGATTCAATGCAAGTTCTACGCGCCCAATCACAGCATTCAGAAACCTGATATAGATAGTTTCATTTCGGCGGCATCCAATGATCTGTTCACCCGGTTGGTCATCGCGGATACAACTCTTAAGGAGTTAGGCCGCAACACGCGGGAAACGCTGGATAAGCTATCAAAGGATTGGAACCGAATTAGCATTGCCGAACTTGAGGAAAGTCGCATTGATTGGTCCCAGTTTATTCGCTCTGGTACTGTTAGTTTAGCACCCAAGAAACAACTGCGGGATCACCAGCGAGACGCCTTGCGCGAAGTGCAGGCAGGGCTGGAAACCGCAGATCGCGGCAAGCTGATCATGGCGTGCGGGACGGGTAAGACCTTCACAGGTCTACGCATTGCGGAAACTCTGGCAGGGCCGGGAAAGCGCGTTCTGTTCATGGTTCCATCGCTTGCGTTGATGTCTCAAACTGTCCGGGAATGGAAGAACGACAGCGAAGGCGTATTCACGGCGTTTTCTGCCTGTTCTGACTCAAAGGTTGGGCGGAGAACTGACGCTGACAGTCTTGACCTAAACGTGCATGATCTGGCCTTCCCGGCGACAACAGACCCTGAAAAGCTTGCTCGTCAAGTCCTATCCGCACCCTCAGATCAGATGACGGTAGTCTTCTCGACCTACCATTCGATTGACGTTCTCACGCGCGCTCAAAAGAACTACGAGCTTCCAGAGTTCGATTTGGTGATATGTGACGAGGCACACCGAACCACAGGTGTGACGCTGAAGGACGAGGATGACAGCAATTTTGTCCGCATCCACGACAACAACTATGTCGCAGCAAAGAAGCGCCTCTATATGACAGCGACGCCTCGTATCTTCGCCGATACGGCAAAGCGCAAGGCAGACGACTACGACGCCCGCTTGGCGTCTATGGATGACGAAACCAAGTTCGGCAAAGACCTCTTCCATCGTGGCTTTGGTTGGGCGGTGGAGAACCAGCTTCTCACGGACTACAAGGTCGTCGTACTCGCCGTTGATGAAGGCTTGGTTTCGCAGACCATTCAGAACCGCCTCAAAGACGGCCCAGAGCTGACGCTGGATGACGCGACGAAGATCATCGGGTGCTACAAGGCGCTGACGAAAAGCGACCTAGCGAAGGATTTGGAGTTTGACCCGCGCCCAATGAAGCGTGCTCTGGCCTTCTGCCAAAGTATCAAAAAATCCGAGATCATCGAAGATGAGTTCACGCAAGTTGTGGACGAATACGTTAGCAACGACCTGATCGACGACGACAGCCATCTAAGCACCGAAGTTCGCCATGTTGACGGTAGCTACAACGCCAGCTCGCGCGAGGAAATGCTCAACTGGCTAAAAGCGGACGCAGGCGACAACACGTGCCGCGTCCTCACCAATGCCAAGGTGCTCTCTGAAGGCGTCGACGTGCCCGCTCTGGACGCGATCATGTTCATGCATCCCCGTAAGAGCCAGATCGACGTCGTCCAGTCCGTAGGCCGCGTTATGCGGCGCGCTGAAGGCAAGAAGCTGGGCTATGTGATCCTGCCCGTCGCCATCCCGCCCAATACGAAGCCAGAGGACGCCCTCAACGACAATGAACGCTACAAGGTCGTCTGGCAAATCCTTAACGCCCTCCGCGCCCATGACGAGCGTCTGGACGCCCGCATCAACCAAGCGGAGCTAGGCGAGGATATCAGCGATAAAGTGGAACTGGTTAGCATTTCCTCGGAGAGCGAACTAAGGGAGCTGACAGCCGTCGTCGACGACTTCGACACCAATAAGCAAAAGCGCAGCAAACCCGGCTCTGAGATCGGCAAGGAAAGCCCAGCGCCCCGCCGGACAGATGACGCTGACGCGCAACAAGCCTTTGTCTTCGATGAGTTCACTCGTGCCATCATGGCAAAGATCGTCGAGAAATGCGGGACCCGGGAATACTGGGACAAATGGGCCAAGGACATCGCAGAAATCGCCCAGACCCACATTACGCGCATCAAAACCATCGTCGCGCAGGAAAGGCCAGAACGCGAAGCCTTCCTCGCATTCCTTGCCGAACTCCAAGACGATCTGAACCCCGAGATCACCGAAAACGAAGCGATTGAGATGCTTGCCCAGCACCTCATCACCAAACCTGTCTTCGACGCCCTGTTCAAAAGCAGCGAGTTCACCACGGAAAACCCTGTCTCTCGCGCGATGGAAATCGTCTTGGGACAGCTTCATGAACACAACCTGTCCAAGGAATCCGAAAGCCTTGAAAAATTCTATGCCAGCGTCGAGAGGCGTGCAGCGGACGTGGTCACGGCAAACGGGCGGCAAGAGCTGATACTCAAGCTCTACGACAGTTTCTTCAAAGGGGCCTTCCCGATCCTGACCCAACGGCTCGGCATCGTCTATACGCCGGTCGAGGTGGTGGATTTCATCATCCACTCGGTCAATGACGTGCTCAAGGCGCAGTTCGGCCAGACGCTGGGGTCGAAGGGCGTCCATATCCTCGACCCGTTCACCGGCACCGGCACCTTCATCACCCGCCTGCTGCAATCGGGCCTGATCGCGCCCGAGGAGCTGGCGCACAAATACCGCGAAGAGATCCACGCCAACGAGATCGTGCTGCTGGCCTATTACATCGCCGCGATCAACATCGAGACAGTCTATCACGAACTGGCGCAGGGTGCGTTGAGCGACGATGCCCCCTATGAGCCATTCAAAGGCATTCTGCTGACCGATACATTCCAAATGTACGAGCAGGAACGCGACATGATCGCGAACTTGCTGCCCGACAACTCCGAACGCCGCACAAAGCAGAAAGAGCTGGATATACGCGTCATTATTGGCAACCCACCTTATTCGTCTGGTCAAAACAGCGCCAATGACAATGCTGCCAACATTGCGTATCCGCAATTGGATACAAGCATCCGCGACACTTACGCCGCATATTCGACGGCTACCAATAAGAATTCGCTCTATGACAGTTATATCCGGGCCTTCCGTTGGGCCAGTAAGCGTATTGGTGATGCAGGCATCATGGCCTTCGTCACCAACGCCGGTTGGGTAGAAGGTAATTCGGCGGATGGTATGCGTAAGTGTCTCACCGAGGAGTTCAGCGACCTCTACATATTCCATCTGCGCGGCAATCAACGCACCTCAGGCGAACTTTCCCGAAAAGAAGGCGGTAAGATATTTGGCTCGGGTAGCCGCGCTCCGATTGCAATTTCTGTTCTCGTCAAGAATCCAGATACTACCGAGCGCGGGCGCGTCCATTTCCACGACATTGGAGACTATCTCGACCAGAAGAAAAAGCTGACGATCATCCGGGGTTTTGGGTCAGTGGATGGCATTTCGAAAGCCAATGGTTGGAAAAAAATCATACCAGATGAAAACAACGATTGGCTGAATCAGGTTGATCGCAGCTTTGACAAGTTCCCAATCCTCGGTGCCAAACGTGGAGAAGAAAAAGGATTGTTCGAAAACTATTCGAGTGGAGTGAAAACGCAGCGGGACGCATGGGCCTATAACTCATCACCAAGCAAGCTCGCCAAGAACATGCGCCAGATGATCGATTTCTACAACCGAGAGGTGGATCGCCTATCGACGATGGACCTAACCTCCATAAAGAAGTCCGCCGATTATGACGCCAAAAGAATCAGTTGGAGCGATGCCCTCTTTGCTGGTGTCAAAAAAGGGCAGCAAGAACAGTTCGAAAATGGTGAGTTGATCACGTCTACCTATAGACCCTTTGATAAGTCGTGGCTCTACTACTCTAAGACGTTCAATGAAAGACGTTATCAAATGCCGCGCATCTTCCCCGTTGCGGACGTTGAAAATAGAACGATATGCGTCAAGGGAGTCGGCGGGGGGGGCGAGTTTAGCCCATACATGACTGACAATATTTTCTCGCTTCAACCAAACCACGGCACCCAGTGCTTTCCCCTCCACCTCTACGAGGAGGTCCAACCAGATGAGGATCTCTTTTCAACGAGAGTGGATCAGGCAACAGACCTCAGCCGCCGCGATGCTATCACTGATGAAGGTCTCTCGCATTTCCATGCCGCCTATCCGGGGGGGGAGATCAGCAAGGAAGACCTGTTTTACTATATCTACGGCTTGTTGCACTCGCCCGACTACCGCGAGCGGTTCAAGAACAACCTCGCCAAACAACTCCCCCGCATCCCGGCGGTCAAGACTTATCAAGACTTCGCCGCTTTCCGTGACGCAGGCCGCGCGCTGGGTGATCTCCATGTGAACTTCGAAAGCGTAGAGCCGTATATGGTTACGTTCAAAGAAGGCGACCATCGGCTTATCCCAGAGGCCCAGAGCGACCCTGTCGCCTTCTACCGCGTCAAGCACACCAACAAATGGAAGTGGGGCGGCAAGGGCAAGGAGAAGGACCTTACGACCGTCATCTATAACGAGAACATCACGATCCAGAACATTCCGCTTGAGGCCTATGACTACGTCGTAAACGGCAAACCCGCGCTGGAGTGGGTAATGGAACGACAGGTCGTGAAGACCGACAAGAAGAGTGGTATCGTCAACGACGCCAATGACTACGCCAACGAGACGGTCGGCGACCCCAAGTACCCGCTGGAGCTGTTCCAACGGGTGATCACCGTCAGCCTTGAGACGATGAAGATCGTGAACGGCCTCCCGCCGTTGGATATCGACTGAGCCATGCAGTTTTGCGTTATTTCAAGAAAAACGCCGGTTCCTTCCAAGGGGGTCAACACGGTCTACCTGAAGGTCGACCATTGGAACGACTATTCGTTCGTGACGATGTTTGAGGTCTACGTATTCGACGAAAACGGAGAGCAAAACCAGCTCAGCAATGTAAAGATTGGCTTTCTTGGGCAAACGGAAGAAACCTCAACTCACTCGACGCTTGATGAGCCATTTACTGAGCTTCCTGAAGGCTATTTCTCGTTGGGAACGGACGTCGACTACTATCATGAACTTGCGAGGGATTACTCTGAAGAGTTCAGGGTGGAATACCTTGAGGCTTTGAAGGACGTCGTACACAACGCAAAACTCTTGGAGCTCGCTTCAGAAGAGTCCGTATTTCAAACCTCCCATCTGCGAAGTGTGAGCATAAACACTATCGAGGAACAGTTTCGGCGCGTGCTTGCAGGTGGTGTCCCGGTCACTGACTTCGATTTTCGTTTCGTTTTGCCAGATGACGAAGAGTTCGCTGGCTACAAACTTGGATTTAAGGTGAAAGCTAATTCTAAACCTAGCTCGAACATTCACGCAATCATCGGCAGAAATGGAGTGGGTAAGACCACGCTCTTGAACCAAATGATCCACTCGATTGTAGAGAAAGGAAATACGGCGGGGGAATTTCAAGAGAGGAACCTGTTCGGGAACGAGCCCATCGGTGATGATTTTTTCAGTAGTCTAGTCTCAGTTTCGTTCAGTGCTTTCGATCCATTCGGTCCCCCACCGGAGCAACCGGACCCAAAGAAAGGGACTTGCTATTTTTACATAGGTCTTAAGGACGATGAGGATGAAAGCGGGACACTTTTAAAGCCGATTTCTGACCTGCATACTGAATTCGTCGAAAGCCTGAAGCTTTGCTTGAGTGAACCGGGAAAAAAGAAACGCTGGCTCAAAGCCGTTCAGACGTTGGCATCGGATGACAACTTTGCAGAGAAAGCGCTCCAAGAGCTATCGGAGCTTCGCGGGAGAACACTCGCTGATGAAGCCCTCGAACGCATTCAAACTATGAGCTCTGGTCATGCAATTGTTCTGCTAACGATTACCAAGCTGGTATCACGGGTAGAAGAAAAGACACTTGTTTTGTTTGACGAGCCTGAAAGCCATTTGCATCCCCCTCTGTTGTCTGCACTCGTCAGAAGCTTGAGCGAATTGCTGCACGACCGGAATGGCGTGGCAATAATTGCAACGCACTCCCCGGTTGTACTTCAAGAGGTGCCGAAATCGTGCGTCTGGAAAATAACGCGTTCGGGACTTGCTTCGTCGTCGTCGCGTCCCGATGTTGAAACCTTTGGTGAGAATGTTGGCCTGCTTACGAGAGAGGTGTTCGGACTGGAGGTTGCAAAGTCAGGGTTCAATGCTCTTCTGCAAAAAGAAGCTGAAACTAGCAGTTCCTATGCGGGCATACTGGATGTCTTTGACGAACAAATAGGATTTGAAGGACGTGCAATCCTTCGATCTCTTTTGCACGAGAAAAGTCGGCAGAACCAATAATGAAGCGACTTGTGGCACCAGAGATTAGCTTCGAGGAGGCTTTTGAGGCTTGCATGGAGGGTGTTGGCCCTGCGGCGATAGAGAGCCGGTATCGAGACAACTTACCGCCATGTGCCCCCATTGAGCATGACTACGTTGCGAAAGCCACTGCAGGCGAGTTGTACTTGCTTCCAAGAATTCCGTCTCTTCAAGGTGTCGATCAATCGGTATTTGGAGATTTGCGAAAGTCACACTTGATCAATCTGTACGAACGGTACTTAAGGCCGGAAGGAAAACCCGGACGGAACATCTACCAACAGATTAAAGTCAGCGCCAATGGCAAGTGCCCTTTCTGCGGCGGCATCGGTCACGTAAGAACTCTCGATCACTTCGTTCCTAAAGCGAATTTTCCAATCTATTCGGTCGTACCCGGAAATCTGGTTCCTTGTTGCCGTGACTGCAATTCCGACAAGCTCAATTCCTACCCCAATCAGATGGCTGCGCAGGTGTTGCATCCGTACTTTGACGCCCAGAAGTACTTCTCAGAACAATGGGTCTTTGCACAAGTTATCGAGGCAAGCCCACCCGTGGTGGAGTTCTTTGTTCAAGCACCGGAACATTGGGAGGCTGTTGATCAACAAAGGGTTGAGGCGCATTTCCAAGAGTATGGTCTAGCCGAAAAGTTTGGAACTGAAGCTGCCGCTGATCTTCCAGAGACTATCCAAACTCGCGCAACGAGTTTGCTGAACTTCAGCGCCGATGAGTTCTCCAACTATCTATTGGAAAAGAGCCAAACCCTAGCTCTTCCAATAAACAACTGGCGAAGGGTTATGTTCTTAGCGCTTGCAAGGTCAGATTGGTTTTGTTCTCAGGAGTATTGAGGTTGGAGGTACTATGCTCATCTGGAAACTCCAACACCCGCGACCAAAGCTACTGTTCACGAACTATCCGATAAACGCTGTCTCGGCTGATGCCCAGTTCGCGAGCAGCGGCGGCTTTGGAACCATTATTCGCTTCAAGTGCTGCCTGAACGTCTTTTAGTCGAATTTTGGCAGGCCGTCCCCTGAACGGGCTGTCGACACCTTTGGCCAAGGCTGCATCAATTCCTTCGCGCTGACGCTCTTTGCGAAGTTCTGTTTCGAATTCACCTATTGCCGCGATCACCGTAAAGAACAAACGACCGGCTGGGGTGCCGGTGTCGATTTCCTGTTCAAGCACTTTGAGGTTCACGCCTTTCTCTTCCAGTGTCTCGGCGATTTGCAGCAGATCGCGTGTTGAACGCGCGAGACGATCCAAACGGACGCAGACGACGGTGTCGCCCTTCCGGACATAGTCCATCATGCGTTCCAATTCGACGCGCCCCTGCGTTTTCGTTCCGCTCTTCTTCTCCGCGAATATCCGTTCGCAACCTGCGCCCGTTAGGGCGGCGCTCTGAACATCCAGTTTCTGGCCTGCGCTAGAAACCCGTGCGTAGCCTATCACTTCACCCATCTGCTGAACTCCAGTGTCCGATTTGACTATCTGGAATTACCGTACTGTCAGATAAATGATTCGTTAAGTCTAATCTGACACATGTGAACGATTTTCTGATGTCAGTTTAGCGTATACTCAAATCGGACACAGTGCTCTGAGCACCCTTCAGCAGAGAGAGCCTCTAACTTCGCACTTCCAACTATACGAAAGCGAAGGCTAGTCGCGGGGGTGTGCGGGCACATGCCCGCATCAGAAAAATTAATTCTTTCATAGGCTTGGGCGAATCCTGCGGGCTGCGGGCTATTTTCCACCAGAGCCTATGGGCGGATGTGAGTATATTTTCGCCTGATCGCTTCGTTCCTCGTGGGTATCGTAGCGATCCTAGGTTCTGTTGAAGCACTGAAAGAAATCAGAATTCGGAAGAATACCTAAAACGAACTGCAAGCCCGCAAAGGGGTCCTTCGATACAACAGAACCAAGGAAAACAGGGGGGCGGGGCTGCGGACCTTCAAGCCCGCAGAACCCCGCATTTGCCAGATCATCTCCGCAACACGGTACATGATCGCCCTCCCCCCGCTTACGCGGGAGGTGGCAAGTATGGGACATCAGTCGATCCGATGCTTGCTCATTTTCCAGAAGTATTGGTTTTGAGACTGCGGGTCGGGAGCCTCCATGAAACTGATCGCGTACCGCACTTCCTGATTACCCTCGAACGAAGTTGCCTCATATGCACGGCGGGCAGTCTCGCGAAAGGCGGTAACGATGCCGCGCGCATGATTGTAGCTCCCGTCGTCACGATTGTAGCCCCAGCCGTCTAACAGGAGAGGCTTGCCGTCATCCGCCACGTTCAACTCGTCCTTAATGCTAAACACTGCCACTCCCTTGCGTCCGCGTACCTCAGAAGTGCCGCCAGCCCGGAACAAGGTTCCATCGCAATGGGTAGATGCAAGGTGCTGAATGAACATCTCTACCCCACTGTCGCCACCTGTCGCTCCATATGAGCGGAGACGCGCCTCATTTTCCAAGAACCCTCGGATTTCGGCGTCGCGAAGGATTCCTCCCATAACGCGGCTCCATGCCTCGAAGCTCGCCTTCGGCCTCCCGGTCCATGGCTTCATCCCCTTGGCGACCCAGTTCTGAACCAATGTCAGGATCGACCAAACCAGTTTGGGTCGGTTTTCCCGAGTCCAAGCTTCCAGATCAGGATGACGAAAGCCCGTCCTGTTTTCAGGGTTCGGCGTCTTCGCGTCGAGTTCAATCATGACCATTCGGCGAAGGATTTCGCTAGTTCCCTTGATGTTGTTTGCGGCGGCGACCCATGTATGGCGAACGTCTGCCTCAACCATGCGACTGGACCCCAAAAGGCGCGTCCGCACCCTGCCCTCAGACACGTTTGACGCGAATGAACCCAGAGAGATTGCTGCGTTCATGTTGTCGAAGAAGGTGAACTCGGAAGAATGGTTGATATGTGCGCCCATCACCTTGGCGTACTCTTCGTCTGATGTAGGCATAGGCTCTGCCGCTGCCTTTCTTCCCGTCGCTGCGAGTGTAATAGCGCCTACCAGTCGGCCAGCTCCGGTCCCCGGTGCAGGCTTTGTCGGAGCGTAAACAGGAGTTGGGCCAGCGATTAGATCGCGAACGGAACGTTCGATACACATACAAACTGCGTGAGCAATAGAAGGCATTGGCTGGCTGCCGGGCTCATTGTGCAAACCGCGTTTCATGCGTTCGCGGCTGTCAACAATCCCTTCAAAGGGGAAATCGCCCATCATTTCTTCGATCAATAGCTGCTTTGCCTCGTTGACTTCCTTGGGCGAAGGTTCAGCGCTGACGGCTGGCACATCTAACTCACAGTCAAGGAACGTCTCGGATAACTTGTCATATCCAGCAGTGTCGACCCGACGTCCATTCGAAGCAAAGAAGGGCGAAGACTTCACCTCAGCAAGGACGGCATATTCTTTGTCCAGCCGATTGTAGTTGTGCCTTACAATCTGCTTAGGGGCGAATTCAATCCTCTTGTCATCCTCGCCCTTCCTGCGAAGCCACTGCGTATTTGAGTCGAGAATTGTGCCGAATTGCGCCTCACTGAGCATCCTGCGACTACCTTCGTGCAGATCACATACATCGCCCTTGAACACATAGATAACAGGATCACCATTCGCATCTACTGCGTCGCCAAGCCGATCCTGTGCAAACTCAGCCATTTCATGGTCAGACCACTCGTTCACCACAGGGATTGTATCCGCTCCGCGCTTTGGGCGGTCTGCCGAGGCCTGTTCGGCTACAATTCGATTTACAACTTTTCGCGCATCGCGCTTACCTAAGTGGACGTGATTGCTCTCAACAAAGCGATCCACAAGGTAGTTCAGCGCTTGAAGGTCGGTTTTGAAGTTGATCGACCGGCACAGGCGGCGGATGAGGGCGTCGAGTTCCAGAGAGTCGACGTGCGCCTTGACCCCGGCAAGGGCTTTGTCGATCTGCGCGAAGGCCGTCGGTTTCTTAACCTTGGCTCGTGGCTGCTTTGATTTACCTTCAGCCAATCGTTGACGATCATAGACCTCCAACTTTTTCTGGAAAAGGATGCAGCGTGCATCGCGGTATGCGAATGCCAAAGTTTTATCGCCCGTAGGCCAGTCAGAAAACCTCTTTTCCACAAAGTCGATCAGGATCGCGGCTTGCTTCTTGGTCGGTTGCCAGTTTTGACAGGTCAGATCGACATGCAACCCATGTTTTGAAAAGAGTTCATGGTCGGTGAGACATGCCGCAGCAAGCTCCCAGTCCGATCGAGGATCGCTGGAGGGCGCTCGCAAGAGTTCTTCCAAGTCCGCCCATTCATCTTCAGCCATCCCGCTGAGGCCAGAAGTTGAGCTGAGGTCCACGGGTACTAGTTCGGGACACTCTCCCGTGTCGTATTCGAAGGCGCGTTGTTCTTCGATCTCAGCGAAAATTTCGTCGAGGCTGTTCTTGGTATGGTCTAATGCCATGATAGGTCTCCTTTTCTATGCGGAGACCTCGAAACTTACAGGAAGGGTCTCCAACGATTTTGAACTGAATGCGTCATGTGACGTCTCCTGAATTCGCTCATGAAGTCTTGTACCGGAGCGTACGGCGGTTTCGTTATCTGACAATTAGAGTCGGACTATTCACAGGGCAATGCGAATTTAGCGAACACAGCGTTTCCAAATTGCAAACAGTTGTCGCAGCGCATAACGACTGCAACTTTCTGAGAGTTGCAGTTGCACAGGCCGACAGCCGCTGTAGGGGAGAATCTTTCGCTACGTGCTCCCCATGTGGGTCCCTTTGCCTTCAAGATTTACTCAGGCAAGTCCTCAGCCAAATCATCCGGGGAAATTCCTTCACGATACCATTTATCTACGTCGTAGGCAGGTAAGCCAGCTTCTACTTTGCTAAGGGCTTCTTCATCTAAGGATTCCAAAAAGCGCAGGTAGCGGTCGGTGTCTTTGTCCTGTTGGGCATTGAGACTCTTGATGACCGCGTCTTGCGTTACATAATCCGCCCATTCCTGCATGATCGCGCGGCGCTGTTCCAAGAGATCGCTTCTGAAGTATGCGGCGGTAACTTCTTTCTTAGTTTGATGCGCAAGCGCCAGTTCTGAGAGCTCTTGGTCCGCACGATTGGTCTCACGAAGAAAGTCTGTCACGGTTGAGCGGATGCCGTGGCCCGTTGTGTCGATGTTCTGCTTCTTGAAATATTGGAGAAACGCATTCTCCGAAAGAACACCCTTCCTGTTCTTGGGTACAGGGAATACGTATCCAGAGGCATCCCGCCACTGTTCGGCCTGTTTCAGCAGGGTAATCGCCTGCTTCTGCAATGGGACCCGGAATGGTTGACCTGTTTTGGTATCCTCTTCCGCGAGCGTCCAAATCGCCTGACGGCGATTAACTTGATCCCAGCGCATGAAACGAATGTTGGATGTTCTGACAACGGTTAGCACCATCAGCTTCAATGCAGTGTGGGTCATGGAATTGGATAGCGCCGCATAAACAGGGGGCCATTCTTCCCAGTGCAGCGCGCGCGCAGACACGCGCTTGTGCTTTCCTTGTGGACCAAGCTTTCTTAGGGCGTCTTCCATAATCTGGAGATCGAACGGTTCATCTGCCCTTGCGTATTCCATTGCCATGCGGAACCGATTGAAGGCCTTACGAGCTGTGTCTTTCTTTAAGGTCCAAATCGGTTCGAATGCTGCCACAATCTTGTCGACTGTTAAGGTCTCGACGGTCTCGTCTCCAAGGTGCGGTAGAACATGATGTTTGACTGGCGACCACCATCGTCCAGCCTCCCCCTCGCCCTTGAGCGAGCGCTTATGGGTCTTGAAGAACTCTTTGAAGATATTCGCCACCGTTCGGTAGCTTCGCACACTACCTGCCCTCTCTGCGTCTCTGACGGCTTTTGGGTCTCGCCCCATACTCTTTACCCGGCGCCAGTATTTGTGCTGCTCCCTCGCGTCAGCGAGCGACATGGTTGGATAGGGGCCCAAGCCCATCTTGGTTGTACGCTTATTGATCTGATAGCGGTAATGGAATGACGCAGCACCTGTCGCGGTGCTGACGAAGTACAGGCCACCCCCATCATGAAGAGTGACATCCTTGTTCATGGCGGCGCGCAGTGCGCTATCTTTCAATTTGTGCAGGGTGCGGGTCAAATGGGCCAATCCTATAGACATTTCTATGTACAGTTCGTCGACCGTAATCGCCCATTTTTGCCACTAAGTCACTGAGAAAAATAAGGTAAATTTATGTCAGTGGTGCCGCCCCCGGGCACCATTTTTCTAAAATAAAAGCAATGCGTTGACGGTTTGACGGTCATTGAACAGCTGTGGTGCGCCATCAGCTTTTAGCCAGATTTGCATCACCTTAAAGGCACCGAATTCGACATTTAACGGCTCCGCAAACGTCGGGCCTGCCCCGGCCTACGGTATCTTTACCTCGATTTGTGTGAGTTATGGTCAGACAGAAGAAACCATTGCGGATGTTTCTTTCCTGACACGCGATGATGCATCTTACATAACCGGTGAAACCATCTATCCTGACGGCAGATGTCGGGGACTGAGCTATATCGTTCCAATGAAAGTTCAGTACGAGATTGCCCCGATAAGGAGAACGCCATGCAGATTGATCTGAATTCAGACCTTGGGGAGAGCTTTGGCCCCTGGCAGATGGGCGATGACGCAGCGATGCTGGCTTTGGTCAACAGCGCGAATGTTGCTTGTGGCGGTCATGCCAGCGACCCCGAGACGATGTTTGAAACGCTCAAGCTGGCGGCAGAGAACGGCGTCACCATTGGGGCGCATCCCGGGTTCAATGATCGCGAGGGATTCGGCAGGCGTGTCATACCGATGTCACCCGAAGAAATCGCTCGCATGGTGGCTGCACAGATCGGAGCACTGGTCGCGGTGGCAAAGCTGGTTCCCGCCCACGTGCGCTATGTGAAGCCGCATGGGGCGCTTGGCAATCTGGCCGCACGTGACATGGACGTCGCCGTGGCCATTGCAAAGGCGGTTCAGAAAATTGATCCTGACATGGCCATTCTTGCGATTTCAGGCACCTGCACAGAACAGGCCGCCCGTGATGTGGGTGTCTCGGCTTTCTCGGAAATCTTTGCCGATCGCGGCTATCTTGGCTCTGGGCAGCTTGTACCGCGTGGGCAGCCGGGTGCGATGATCCATGACGCGGGCGAGGCCGCCACGCGCCTGATAGACTTTTTAAAAACCGGTAAGATGCCTGTCATCGACGGTGACCCAATCCCCCTTGCCGCCCAATCCATTTGTGTACACGGAGACAGCCCCGGCGCGGTCGACATGGCCCGTAAAATCCGCGCGCGACTTGCAGCCGAAGGCGTGCAGCTGACCGCTTTTTTGGCCCCGTGACTATGAAAGCGCCTACCTTCATTCTTGTCGCGGATCACGCGCTGCTGGTGCAGTTCGCCGACACGATCTCGGACGCGGTGACGGCCCGCGTCCAGATGCTGGACAAGGCGATCAACGATGACGCGCCCTTGGGCCTGCGCGAGACCATTCCCGCCTTCGTGAACCTGTTGGTCGAATTCGACCCGCTGGTCACCGATCACAGCGACATGGAACAGGCCGTCCGGGCACGGTTGAATGCTGAAGCCGCCGCAACGGCCAAAGGAACTCTGCACGACGTGCTTGTCTGCTATGACGAGGATCTGGCCCCGGATATGGAGGCCGTAGCAAAGGCAACAGGCATGAGCGCGGATGCCGTGATCAACGCGCATCTGTCCGGAGAATACAAGGTCGGCATGTACGGGTTTGCGCCGGGCTATGCCTATCTGTCCGGCGTTCCCGAAAACCTTCAGGTGCCGCGCAAGACCGCAGCAGTGCGCGACATTCCGGCAGGCAGCGTCATGATCGCCGGGCCGCAATGTCTGGTGACGACCCTGATCATGCCGACCGGCTGGTCGATCCTTGGCCGCTCGCCTACCGAAATCCTGCGTAACGATCCAGACCGGCCCTTTCTTTTCGACGTGGGCGACCGCGTTCAGTTCAAACGCATCGACCGGGCGCAATACGAAGCCCTTCGCAAAGGGGGCACGACATGACCGAAGCCACTTTGCGCGTCAGTTTCGCAGGTCCTTTGGTGACAATTCAGGACGGCGGCCGGTTTGGCCAAATGCGGTTCGGCGTTGCCAATTCCGGCCCGATGGATCGTCTGTCTGCTGCCGCTGCTAATATCGCTTTGGGCAATACGCCAGACGCCACGCTGATCGAGGTCTCGATGGGTGGGATGATGCTGGAATGCACTTCGGGCGCACTATCGGTTGCGCTGGCCGGGGGCGCGTTCTCGGTGGACCGCGCGGGCGAGGCACTGGACGGGTGGAGCGTCTTTGCGCTGGAACAGGGCGACAAGCTGACCATCCGCCCCGGCAAGTCCGGCAGTTGGGCTTATCTGGCGGTCGCGGGTGTCCTTCGGGCAAACAGGTGGTTGGGCAGCGCCTCGACCCATTCGACGTCCGGCTTTGGGGGCGGTCAGCTTGTTCCAGGTCAGGATATCAAGGTCTTGGACGCACGGGTCCATGAAGACCGCCATGGCAGCATCGAGCGCCCTGATTACCTGCCAGAAAGCGACGAGATCCGTGTGGTCATGGGGCCGCAAGATCGCCACTTTTCGGACGCCGCTATTGCCGCGTTTCAATCCGAACCCTTCGCCCTGACCAGCGCCTTCGACCGCATGGGTGCGCGCCTGTCCGGGCCGGTACTGTCGCTGAACGGCGCATTGTCCATCCCGTCAGAAGCCATCACCCGAGGCTCGGTTCAGGTTGCAGGCGACGGCGTGCCGACGGTGCTGTTGTCCGATCACCAAACCACCGGCGGATACCCGAAAATCGCCACTGTCATCTCGGGCGACGTGGACCGGCTCAGCCAAAAACGCGCCGGGGATCTGGTGCGCTTTGTGGCCATCAACCCAAAAGACGCCGTGCAAATCACCCGCGACACCGCGCCGCTTCGTGATGCCTATCTTGCCGCTATTTCCGAACCCAAAGGCACGCTGGAACAAAGGCTGATGCGAGCCAATCTGATCAGCGGTGTCATCGCCGATGAAGAGATGACCGAAGGCTAAACCGCCCAGCACACATGGGAAATGGTGGAAGGCCCATTGTTGTGAAGCAGCACTGCATCCGCAGGTGCTGTAAGGCTGTCAAAGCGTTAGTGCGCATGACACCCTGCTTGCCCTACTTCGCTCCAGTCAGTTCGAGTAATTTGAACCTTGGATGCTGTTCGATCAGGCGATAGCGCGCGTCAATGAACTCTTTCAGTTCGGGGAATTGCAGCAGGTGTTCCTCTGATGAACTGGGATTACCAGTCACCCAAGGCGTTGCATCCTGGGTTTGCACGACAATGTGGGTCGGTGGCACGGCCTTCAACCTGCTGATCAGGTCCTGGTCATATTGCCCTTCGTAATGGCTGTTCAGGAACGGCCAAGAATACGGGTACTTATAGCGCGGTGGAGTTTCTGCCATGAAGTACAACATGGTCTCGTATCCCCAGACAAAAAGCGTGTCATCTGGGGCGTGGTGCTTTTTCAGCGTTTTCGCGAATTCAACGGTTCCCAAGAAGTCGAAATCTGATGTGACTGCCAGATTGGCAATGTACACACCATCCCGGCTTTCTGCGGCAAATGCCTTAATCCCTCTTGCGTTCATCTCGGCTGCTCTGCTTGGAACGAAAAGTAATAGCGACAACAGAAATGCAATCCCGTATGACCGTTGGCGATTGTCAGCAAGTTTGGAAAAATACTCGACCGTGACGCCGATCAAAATTGCATAAACCGGCACCAAAGGAAGATAGTGATAGGTAAATCCCTTTCCCTGCACAGCACCTGACACCCAGCCTGCAAGAATCCACAGAACGCACATGACGAGAACAATGGCCTGCTTGGATCTGGACCATTCCGCAACAACACACAGCACCCCGACAAACACGGCACCAATCGCAAATGTTGACAGCATTCCAGGCAGCATAAAACCGGTCACAAGCCTGAGCGTGTTGGGGGTTTTGTACCCTACATAGCCCATCACAAACTCCTGGATCTGGGTGTAATCCGGCCACGCACCAACGATGACAAGTGTTCCTACAACTACAACAAGGGTTGCCGCGCCCCCCATGACGCAGGCCCAAAAGTCTCTCAGGTAAAAGCGGATATCGTCTTTTCCCAACAGATTGGCGATCAAGGGGGTGAACACCAATGCCCCCATACCGCCAATGGTATACTTGAAGCAGAATGCTACGCCTAATATCGCCCCGGCACAGAACATCGCTGCAAACCGCGATCGTCCGTTTGGGCGTGCCCATGCCCACAGCATCAGCATGACCGCTGGAACGACCAAAAACCCCGCCCAGCCATCCGTTTGCGAATGCTCCCAAAACCCAAAGCTGTAATACAAAACCGCAAAACCAATGGCGCTGGCGATGCCGAAAACGGGTGTTCTGCCCAGCTGCTTTCCGATCTCGATCAAGCCCAGTGCCACAAACGTTGCCGCCACCAGATCCAGTGCGCGGATGGCCATCAAGCTGTGCCCGAATACGGCTTGCGACAGCCAATGCATTGCCGTCGTCATTGGCGGTTTCATGTTGAAGACATCGCGATATGTCACAAGACCTTCATCCAACGCAAAGGCAATTGTGGCGTGTATCCCCTGATCACGGCCAAAGGGTTCAAGCAACGTATACGAGCCTATGACCGGGACAAGGATCGCAACCAGAATTCGCACAGTCCACCAAGCGGCCACTCGACTGTCGTGTTTTTGCATAGGATGTCCTGTGAAGAAAAAGGCTTTATATTCTGATTTGATTGACCTTATAACAAAACCAATAGCTTGAACAATACTGGCCAGAAGGCTCGCAAATGAACCGCACATCCCTGATTGAAACCGTTGATATTCAGCCGCCCGTTACGTCTGAGACAGCCAGCGTTTCCGTGGTCGTGCCATTTCTGGACGAGGTCTCGACGCTCGAGACTCTTTGCAGCCGCATCCAAGCCGTCATGGACCCCATGGACCGCGAATGGGAGCTGATCTTCGTTGATGATGGAAGCACCGATGGCGGGGATAAGGTGGCTCAGGAACTGGCCGAACGTATCGCGCAAGTGAAACTGATCCGGTTTACCAGAAATTTTGGCAAGGCCTCGGCTTTATCCGCGGGGATTGCGCAGGCGCATGGGGACATCATTGTCACGATGGACGCCGATCTTCAGGATGATCCCACGGAAATTCCGCGGTTTTTGGAACGGATCTCGGAAAGCTATGATGTTGTGTCTGGCTGGAAACAAACGCGTCATGACCCGCTGGGGAAAACCCTACCCTCGCGCGTGTTCAACCGCATGACCGCCAAGATGTTTGATATCGACATTCACGACATTAACTGCGGGTTCAAAGCCTATACACGGCGCGCAGCGAAACGTCTGAACCTGTACGGAGAGCTGCACCGCTTCACCCCTGCCCTGCTGCACGCCGTTGGCTTCAACTGCACCGAGATCGTCGTCCAGCACCACGCCCGCGAGCACGGCCAATCCAAGTATGGCGTGATGCGGATGGTCAAAGGCTTTCTTGATCTAAGCACGGTGAAACTTCTGACGCGATATCAATCACGTCCCTTGCATTTCTTCGCGATGATCGGCCTTCCGCTTCTGCTGATCGGATTGACCTTCATCTCGTACCTGACCGTCCTTTGGCTTCTGGGCATGGGGCCAATCGGGACGCGCCCGCTGTTGTTCATCGGTATCTTGTTCACCGTGACGGGGACGCAGATCCTTGGCGTTGGCCTTGTGGCAGAGCTGTTACAGGCGTCCGGACTGCGTGAACGCGACAAATACGTCATCGATGAGTTCATCGGTTCTTGATCAACACTTACGTAGCGCCCTGGCAACAAATCGAGTCGCTTCGCTTAAGCGAAGATCGTGCGGTTGGTGCGCTTCTTTTTAGCTTTGAAGGCTGACAACTTATCTGCTGCGTCCCAACAGGTCAGAGCAGTTTCTTACGAAGTCTGATCCTGCGCCGCCTGTTTCTCGCGGCTTCGTATCAAGTGGATGTTATAAAGCATCAAAACCAACGTCGCCCCCATCATCAACGAGATCGAGACGGATCCAACCCGTACGCCTTCGAATGTAAGAAGAGCCGATGCCAGCGCGCGCAGTGTGAAAAAGGTTTTTGTAACAACGGCTTGCCCCGCCTTGCGCGATTCCCATGCCTGCAGCAACCATGATCCGAAAAACACAGCCCCACCGATCAGGCCCGCCGCCTCTTCGACAAGAAAATTAGTGATATCCATCGTCAAAAGCTCCTGACCTTAGTGGGGCGATTCCGCTATTTGCGAATTTTGCACTTGCGGAACGGGGACGCAATGCGCGTTGGATGTGCTGATCCGGTGGATGGAGAGTTCTCACCAAAAAGGGCGGCTTGTTGGCCGCCCCTTCCAGTTTCTAAATCCGCTTAGTCCATCCATTCAAACGGCCGGGTGAATTCACCAAGGCAGTGTTTGACCGCTTCATAGTCGACATCACCCGTCGCTTGCAGACGCGCAACAAGACCGCGTTTCTTGTCATCCAGAACCTCGGCGACATGGGCCGCGTGGCCTGCATCGGCCAGCGCCTTGTCATAGATGCGGGCGATGGCGGATTTGCGCAGGTCGGGTTTGAACACTTTGCCCACGGCAGTCTTGGGCAGCTCGTCCAAGATCTCGATATGTTTGGGCAGGGCGGCTTTCTCGTGGATATGCTCTTTGGCATAGGCCAAAAGTTCTTCCGAGGTGACCTGAGCGCCGCCCACCAGTTCCACATAAGCGCAGGGCAATTCGCCAGAATAGCTGTCGGGCTGGCCGATCGCGCCGACCATGGCAACGGCCTCGTGCCCGGCCAAAGCCTCTTCGATTTCGGCAGGGTCGATATTGTGGCCGCCACGGATGATAAGATCCTTGGCGCGACCGGTGATCCACAAATAGCCATCCTCATCCAAACGCCCCAAGTCGCCGGTGCGCAGATGGGTGTCTTGTGCGAACAGCCCAGCGTTCTTAGCCTCTTCGGTATAGGTCGCTCCAGTGACCACGCCGGGGTTGGTCAGGCAGATCTCGCCGACCTCGTCCACGCCGTGTTCCTTCAACACCGCCCCGCTGCCGTCGCAAGACAGGATTTTCACGTCGGTATAGGGGAACGGCACACCGACCGCCCCGACCTTTTTCGCACCAGTCGGCGGGTTGCAGGCCACAAGGCAGGTTGCCTCGGTCAGGCCATAACCTTCGACGATGTTCACGCCGGTTGCCTCGACAAAACGGTTATACAGTTCGATCGGCAAAGGGGCCGAACCCGAGAACGCGGTTTTCAGGCTCGACACATCCGCATCCACCGGGCGCTGCATCAGGGCCGAAATGGCGGTCGGCACGGTGATCATAAAGCTGACTTTGTAGCGTTCGATCAGTTTCCAGAAATTGTCGAACACGCCGTCGCCACGATAGCCCGCGGGCGTTGGATGCACGAAATGAGCGCCCGACATCAGACAGGCCATCCAGATCACATGAACGGCAAAAACGTGGAACAAGGGCAGTGGGCACATGATCACGTCGTTTTCGTCAAACAGAAGGTTCGCACCCAGCCAACCGTTGTAAACCATGCCCGAGTACTTGTGCTGCGCCACCTTAGGCGTGCCTGTCGTGCCGCCTGTGTGGAAATAAGCCGCCACACGATCATCGGTCTTGTCTTCGAAATCCAGAGTGGTGTTCTGGCGCTTCATCTCGGTGACGAAATCCAGCACTTTCGCGTTGTGCTTCACCGGGTTCTTCGGACGGATCAGCGGCACGATCCAGCTTTTGGGCGGTTTCAGGTACTTGTTCAGATCAATCTCGAGCACCGTCTTGACGTTCGGAGCCATCGCGACGGCCTCGTTCGCCAGCTGGGCGACTTCGGATTTTGGGAACGCTTTCAGGGTGACCAGCACCTTGGCCCCTGTTTCCTTCAGGATCCCGGCCACCTGTTCGGCGTCCAGAAGAGGGTTTATCGGGTTCACGATCCCGGCAATGCCGCCGCCCATCAGGGTATAAATCGTCTCGTTCGAGTTGGGCAGCAGATACGCCACCACGTCGTTTTCACCGACACCCAGCGACCGAAACAAGTTCGCTGCTTGGCAAGACCGCTCAAACACCTGATTCCAAGTAACAGTTTCCTTGGGATCCGTGGGGCCGGACGTGATCTGGAACGACGCCGCAGGACGGTCAGGAAATGCGCGCGCCGTGCGTTCAATCATCTGGTAAAGCGTTTGGGGTTTGTCACGCGCCTCCCAGCTCATTTCTGCTTCGACAGCATCCCGATCTTGCATCGAGCCAAATTCATACATCCTACTTCCTCCCTGTGCCCGATTTCCGGGCGTATTTGAGGGTTGAGAATGAGCGTAAATGCCCGTTCTCGCAAGTCTGACGTGACGTGGAATTGACGTTTACGGAAGGTAAGTGACGCCGCGTAGAAGCGCGATTATCACCGCGATTGCTTAAATCTGCCCTTCGGTGAACTGTAGTCGCGCCAGACGGGCATAAAGGCCATCTTGGGCAACAAGCTCGTCATGGGTGCCTTGCGCGACGATCCGGCCTTCATCAAAGACCACAATGCGGTCGGCTTTCTTTACGGTCGCCAGACGGTGCGCGACAATCAGTGTCGTGCGGCCTTGGGCTAGCTCGTCCACTGCGCCTTGTACCAGACGCTCGCTTTCCGCATCAAGCGCGGATGTGGCTTCATCAAGCAGCAGGATCGGCGCGTCCCGCAGAATGGCTCGGGCGATGGCGATGCGTTGTTTCTGACCGCCCGACAGCATCACGCCGCGTTCGCCCACATAGGTGTCATAGCCTTCAGGCAGGCGCGACAGGAAGTCATGCGCAGCGGCAGCTTTTGCAGCGGCTTCGACCTCGGCGTCCGAGGCATCAGGACGGCCAAAGCGTATGTTGTCGCGGGCCGAGGCGGCGAAAATCACCGCGTCTTGCGGGACCAAAGCGACGTATTTTCGGAAGTCATCGCGACGCATGTCGCGCAGGTCGACCCCATCCAACTTCACCGCCCCGCTTTCAGGATCATAGAAACGCTGGATCAGCTGAATAATGGTGGTCTTGCCCGCGCCCGAGGGGCCGACAAGGGCCACGGTTTCGCCGGCAGGAACGTCCAGACTAACCCCCTCTAACGCGGCCTGATTGGGGCGCGCGGGATAGTGAAAGGTGACGTTTTCAAAGGACAGCGCGCCGGTCGGGCGCGAAGTGATCGCGACGGGATGGGCGGGATCTTTCACCTGATCATCAGCGTTCAAAAGTTCGACCAAACGTTCGGTGGCACCTGCCGCGCGTTGAATTTCGCTCCAAATCTCGGACAGAGCACCGACAGCGCCAGCAACCATCACCGCATAAATCACGAACTGAACCAGCGCGCCGATCGACACTTCACCCGATGTCACATCACGCATCCCTATCCACAAGACGCCCACGACGCCCGAGAAGATCAAAGAGATCACGATCACTGTCATGATCGCACGGGTTAGAATGCGGCGCTTGGCCGAAATGAAGCTTTCCTCGGTCAGGCGGGAAAACTCGCTGCGGCTGAGGTCTTCATGGGTGAAAGCCTGCACGGTTTGCACAGACAAAAGCGCCTCGGAGGCATTGCCCGAGCTTTTGGCGATCCATTCCTGGTTCTCGCGACCCAGAACACGCAAGCGGCGACCCAAGACGATGATCGGCACGATGACGACAGGAACGATCAGCAAGACCAGCCCGGTCAATTTAGCCGAGGTGAACAGCATCAGGATGATGCCGCCGATAAAGATGAACATGTTGCGCAGGGCCACGGACACGGACGAACCGATGACCGACAGGATCAACGTTGTATCGGTGGTAATGCGCGACAGCACCTCGCCGGTCATGATCTTTTCATAGAAGGCAGGGCTCATGCCCACAACGCGATCAAAGACCGCTTTGCGGATGTCCGACACAACCCGCTCGCCCAGCCGGGTGACAAGGTAGTACCGAAGCCCCGTCCCCAGAGCGAGCAGCGAGGCAACCCCAAGGGCGGCCAAGAAATACTTGTCCAGCAGCTGGGGCGTGGCTTCTCCAAACCCGTCCACAACGCGACGCACTGCAATCGGCAGGATCAGCGATATCCCAGCGGTGAACACCAGTGCGACGAAGGCGGCCAAGATCCACAAGCGATGGGGCCGCATGAATGGCCACAGGCCCGACAGTGCACCAATACGTTTGGATTTCTCGCGTTCGTCCATCTCGACGCTGGACGCCCCTGCCTGTCTTGCCATGTGAACTGCTCCTTTGGTGCACGGATACCGAAACCACCCTTTCCACACAAGGCGCATTGAGCCATTGCGACAAAGGGTAACGCGTCGTTGTTCTTTTATGGGGGACGTATCCCGGTTAAGGTAGGAACAAGGATTGCTGAGTTAGAGTGCGTATCATGTTCAGAACTTCAAAACTGTCTCTGCCCGTCGCTGGGATCGCGTTGATCCTATTGGCCTCTTGCGCCACGCCGCAAAAGCAGTGCATTGCGCGCGAAACTGCGGAATACCGCGCTGTGTCGGCTCAGATAAAAGAACTGGAAGTGACGTTGGCGCGCGGCTATGCGCTGCACCGACAAAGGGTTCCCTATACGGAAACCCGTCTTTGTCACGTGAAGGGAAAGAAGCACCCTATTCCCTGCAACCGAACCCGCTTCCGCACGATCGAAACGCCCGTATCCGTCGATATGGATGACGTGCGTAGCAAATTGGCGCGGTTGAAGGCGCATCGCAGCAAACTTGAACCTGCAGCAAAAACCGCACAGGCGGCGTGCATCCGGGCCTATCCTGAATAGGATCGGGCTTACTGGGGAACGGACACTTTGATCGAAGTGGGATTGCCGCCTTGTCCGAACACGCGGATCAAGACAATCCCCCCGTTTTTCAACCTTTCGGCGGCTTTGGGGCCGATATTGCCGCTTGCCAACAGGCCTTGAAGAGTTTTGCGGCTTTGGCTGCTGCCGAAATAAGGATCCCACTCATCACCCGGCTGGCTTACGCCATACCGATGGTAATTCGTGCGGTCCCGGCGCAGCACCTTCCACGGGGCGTCCAAGGCGCCCCCTTTAGCGTTGGTCAGGTCGGGCTTTCCGACAAACACGGTGAATGACCCGATCTGTTCCTGCGCCACAGCGACCTGTGACGCAAGGCCCATGCCCAGCGCCAAAATGGCTGTCTTCAGAGGATGAAAGCACAGACGCATACCCATTCCTAACCCAAGCCGATCCGCGGCGTGCCCTAAGAATGGGGATCACGCGCGCGCACGTCAATGGAGGCCTGCCTGACCGTTGCTTAACTATCAACCGTCACGGTCAGACCCAGCATGCGCCATGCATGCATTCCGCCACGATAATAGTGAATTTTTTCAGCAGGAAAGCCCGCTTCGATCATCCTCCGCGCAGCCGTTGGGGATTGCCCGCACCAGTTGCCATTGCAAAACAGCGCAACAGACTTGGCTTCTTCACAGACGAATCCATCGAAATCCAACTCGCACCCCAGCTCGTCCAGACGGTCGGTCACTTCGTTATAGGGGATCGAGATCGCACCCGGAATGGTGCCGGTTTCGTGGTCTGCGGCAACCCGGCTGTCGACGACAATCGTTTCGGGGTTTTGCAGCATCTCGATAAGTTCCAGTTCACCAATCGGGGTGACACCTGGTGCGGGCACCATGGGCTGCACACAGAAATTCGGACAGTTGCGCGAAGTGCGCGCCCATTCGCCGGACAGCTCGTGCGCGGGATCATCAATGCGCGAAATCTCGACCTCGCCATCTGCGGTCGGGACGGTGGCCCAAGGCATGTCGGGCGTGATGTTTACATCTGCTAAAACGGGGGCGGCGCACAGGCCCAAGGCCGCCGCGATCAAGATGGATTTCATGAGAGCTCCTAGTGTCGAAATCAATTGAACGTCTCGAACACGTCATACATTACAGGCTCGAAACTTTTGCAAAGGGTGGCGATTTTGCGGTTACGTTCGCGCATTTCCTCAGTGCGCAACATCGCTTGGAAATCCTCGCGCCGGGTCCACTGGCTATAATTGGCAATCCGCGTCTGGGCGTCATTCACGTGCAGACCCGCACCGACGAACCCCGGCTGCTTCGAAATGAAGCTTTCATAGGCATCCGTCAGCGCGTCCAGAAGATCCTGACAGGTGCCGGGCGTCATCTCGAACGTGGTGATAACGGTTTGATAGTCGGGGGCTTTGCTGATTTTTGGCATGGCTTCCTCCTTGTAGGAAGAAGCCTAGCCGCATTTGGATCACATATGAATATGTGATCTTGCCTTAGGGTCAGTCAAAAATGTCGAAAAGCTCGGACAGGACCGATTTGCGGCGTTTTTTCTTATAACGCTTGGCGTGGCGATAATCGTCGTCGTCATAGTCATCATCGTCATATCGACGCCTCTTGGACGTTTCCGAGTATCGCTTGGCCTCACGCTCCATTTCTTCGCGCGGGCGCATGTGCTTGGGTTCACTTTGGCGAACAGGCTCGGTCGGGGGCGGAGGAGGCGCGATATAAGGATCCGGATCATCCAGTTCGACCGCGGGGGTCGCTTTTTCGATGATCTTGTCCAGCTCGCCCCGATCCAGCCAAACCCCACGGCATTTGGGGCAATAGTCGATCTCGACCCCTTGGCGCTCGGTCATCAAAAGCTCGGTTCCGTCCACCGGACATTTCATCTTGGTTCCTCCTGTTCTGAGGATCATGTAGGCACGAAAAAGCGGGCCACAAGAGGCCCGCCAATCGGTCACGCATAAGGGGAAAGGAAGTTAGCGCGACACGTGAACCGCACAGGGCGCATGGCGCACAACGCGCGCAGCGGTCGATCCTAGGAAGAAATCTTGCAGGCCAGGACGGTGCGAGGCGACGACGATGCAGTCGACGTTGTTGTCCTTGGCAAAGTCCACAATAGCGTGGCCAGCATGGCCCGAAATCACTGCGGTCGCCACGCCCGGCAGGTCTTTTAGCTCGTCCTGCAAACGGCGTTCCAGCTCGTTCACATTGTCTTCCAACTGTCCTTCCGGCAGATATTGGGCGACATAAGCGGGCACCTCTTCCATGACGTGCAGCGCGGTGATTTTTGCGCCTTTTTCGGAAATAGCCTGCGCGATCTCAAGCGCTTCAGCGCTGTTGCGGTCGTGGTCAAGCGCGATGGGCACCAGAACGTTCTTATACATGGGTCAGCTCCTTCCTGGGCTTCAATTCGTCTTGGTCTTTCATAACGCGCGAAGGATCCTGCCAACATGACACAGGTCAAATACTCCTCTTTTCTTGTCAGGCTTTCCTTTCTACGTTGAGGCCATGAAAACGCTGACCAACACGCCTGAGTTACTGGTTCTGGATCACAAGCCGTGGCTTTTGTCTCTAAGCATGATTGCCGGGCTGCTGATCTTTCTCGCCGTCGGAGGGAACGCCCTGCTGAACGGCGAATGGGTCTTTGGTCTGATGTTTGGCGGGATCGGGATGCTGACCTGGGGGCTGTGTTTTGCAGTTTTCACCAAGCGCGTGCAGCTGATCTTTGACGCGCGCGCCGGTCAGATCGTAAAACGCAAGCGCTCCGTGTTGGGCTATGCTCAAGACGTCTATCCGCTGGACGCGCTGCGCGGTGCCAAGCTCGAGGAATCTCGCAGCGATGGATCGACGATGTATCGCCCAGTTTTGTTGATGGATGGGCAGGAAAATCTGCCCGTTGTATCCTATTACACCAACGGGTCCGGTCCGCGTCGCACCGCAGATGCCATTAATGCGTGGTACAAAGCGTATCAAAACCCAATGCAGCTTGACTCGAAGACACAAACCCCGTAACTCCGCCCCAAATCTCGGAAGTGCGAAACTTCCGGTCCCATGGCCCAATGCCGGGATCGCCCCCTGTCAGCGTGTTACGCCCACAGGGGCCATCGTGGTTTGGGCGTTTGGAAAAGCGCAAACCCGCCCCTATCTTGGGGTAAATGAAACGGCAAAGGAGCCGCGAAATGTTTGAGAGCCTGTCAGATCGCCTATCCGGTGTCTTTGACCGCCTGACGAAACAGGGTGCGCTGTCCGAAGATGATGTAAAAACCGCGCTGCGCGAGGTCCGTGTGGCATTGCTCGAGGCGGACGTCTCACTGCCTGTCGCCCGCGACTTTGTGAAGAAGGTGCAGGAACAGGCGACCGGTCAGGCTGTGACCAAATCGGTTACACCCGGCCAGCAGGTCGTCAAGATTGTGCATGACGCGCTGGTCGATGTTCTGACCGGCGAAGGCGAACCCGGCGCGCTGAAGGTCGACAGCCCCCCTGCCCCGATCCTGATGGTCGGTCTGCAAGGTGGTGGTAAAACCACAACCACCGCGAAGCTGGCCAAGCGCCTGACCGAGAAAGAGGGCAAGCGGGTTCTGATGGCCTCGCTCGACATCTACCGCCCAGCCGCTATGGATCAGTTGGCCGTGTTGGGCACGCAGATCGGCGTGGACACCCTTCCGATCGTACCCGGCCAGAAACCCGTCGACATTGCCAAACGAGCTAAGCAGCAGGCAACGATGGGCGGCTATGACGTCTACATGCTCGACACCGCAGGTCGTCTGCACATTGACGAAGTCCTGATGGGCGAGGTCGAGGAAGTCTCGGCCGTGGTGAACCCGCGCGAGACCCTTCTGGTCGTCGATGGCCTGACCGGTCAGGTCGCTGTCGAAGTCGCGCAAGAGTTCGACGACAAGGTCGGCATCTCGGGCGTAGTTCTGACCCGTATGGATGGTGACGGACGCGGCGGTGCGGCACTTTCGATGCGCGCGGTTACCGGCAAGCCGATCAAGTTCGTCGGTCTTGGCGAAAAAATGGACGCGCTGGAAACCTTCGAGCCCGACCGCATCGCAGGCCGTATTCTTGGCATGGGCGACATTGTTGCCTTGGTCGAGAAAGCCCAAGAGACCATCGAAGCCCAGCAAGCCGAGCGCATGATGAAGCGCTTCCAGAAGGGTCAGTTCAACATGAACGACCTGAAGATGCAGCTTGAGCAGATGATCAAGATGGGCGGCATGCAAGGCATCATGGGGATGATGCCAGGCATGAAGAAAATGGCCAAACAGGCCGAAGACGCTGGCATGGACGACAAGGTGCTGAAACAGCAGATTGCTCTGATCCAGTCGATGACCAAACGCGAGCGTGCGAACCCTCAGATCCTGCAAGCCAGCCGCAAGAAACGTATTGCTGCTGGTGCCGGCATGGAAGTCAGTGACCTGAACAAACTTCTGAAAATGCAGCGCCAAATGGCGGACATGATGAAGAAGATGGGCAAAATGGGCAAAGGCAAGATGCTGAAACAAGCCATGGGTGGCATGTTCGGCAAGGGCGGTATGCCCGATATGCCCCCGGGAATGGATCCGTCGTCGATGGACCCGAAAGCGCTGGAACAAGCGGCGAAAGCAATGGGTGGCAAATTGCCCGGTGGCCTGCCCGGTCTGGGCGGCGGCGGTCTGCCGCCCGGCCTGTCCGGCTTCGGCAAGAAGAAGTAAGCCCCAATGAGTGTCACGATCGAAACCCCGCGCCTTGTGTTGCGCCAGCCCGAAATGGGCGACTGGGAGGCCATAGCGGCCTTCCTAGGGTCGGATCGTGCGCAGTTCATCGGTGGCCCTTACACGCGTCCGAACGCATGGCGCGGCTTTGGTCACATGGTGGGCCATTGGACACTGCGTGGTTTCGGCTTGTTTATCGGTGTGGAGAAAGCCACCGGCACGCAGGTCTGCTCGGCCGGCCCTTGGTATCCCGAAGGTTGGCCCGAGCACGAAATCGCATGGTCAGTTTGGACACAAAGTGCCGAGGGCAAAGGCTTCGCCTATGAGGCCGCATTGGCAACCCGCGAATGGGCCTTCGCCGAGCTGGGTTGGACGACCGCCGTCAGCTATATCGACGAAGCAAACACCCGTTCGGCGGCTCTGGCCCAGCGCTTGGGTTGCGAGATTGACCCGGATGCCCCGCGCTTTGACGATGACGAAGAAATGGGCGAAGACACGCCCTATCACGTCTGGCGCCACCCGGCCCCTAACACAGACGGTAGCCCGGAGGCTTACGCATGACCGACGCATCCACCCGCGCAGCAGATCTGCTGAAAGAACACCGCGAGTCCATCGACCGGCTGGACGCGATTTTGGTCTATACTCTGGGTGAGCGGTTCAAACACACGCAGGCCGTGGGCAAGCTGAAGGCCGAACACGCCCTGCCCCCGTCCGATCCGAACCGAGAAGCAAAACAAATCGAACGTCTGGAAGATCTGGCCAACCGCGCCAATCTGGACCCCGAATTCGCCAAGAAATTCCTGAACTTCATCATTGATGAGGTCATCAGGCATCACAAAAAACATCAGGAATGAACGGGCGCAAGCCCTTCAAATAGCTAGAAAAAAGGAAAACTCTCATGGCTATGAAAATTCGTCTCGCCCGTGGCGGCTCGAAAAAACGTCCCTTCTATCGCGTTGTAGCTGCAGACAGCCGCATGCCGCGCGATGGCCGCTTCATCGAAAAGCTGGGCACCTATAACCCGCTGCTGCCGAAAGACTCGGAAGAGCGTGTAAAACTGGACATGGAACGCGTTCAGTACTGGCTGGACCAAGGCGCTCAGCCGTCGGACCGCGTAAGCCGCTTCCTGGAAGCCGCTGGCGTTCTAGAAAAGAAAGAGCGCGCCAACATGAAAAAAGCCGAGCCGGGCCAGAAAGCCAAGGATCGTGCTGAAGAGAAAGCTGAAAAAGCTGCTGCTGCTAAAGAAGCTGCGGAAGCTCCGGCTGAAGAAGCTGCTGCCGAGGAATAAATCCTTCGGATTGGATCTGACATGCACGCCTTTTCAGACGAGTTTCAGTCGGATCTAGAAGATCTGATGCGTTGGCGGCGCGACGTGCGCCGCTTTCGCACGGATCCTGTGGACGAGGCATTGCTGACGCAGTGCCTCGACGCGTTTTTGATGGCCCCGTCGGTGGGGTTGTCCGAACCGTGGCGGGTGGTGCGGGTCCAAAGTGACCGAGCGCGCGCCGCCGCGCTTGAGAATTTCAAGGCTGCCAATGCCGATGCCCTGTCGGGCTATTCGGGCGACAAGGCGCAGCTGTATTCCGGTCTGAAACTGTCCGGGATGGAAAAAGCCCCCGTCCAGTTGGCGATTTTTTGCGACGAGGCGACTGACAAGGGCGCGGGTCTTGGCGCGAAAACCATGCCTGAAATGCGCCGGTATTCCGTCGTGTCAGCCATCATGCTGTTCTGGCTTGCCGTGCGTTCGCGTGGACTTGGATTGGGTTGGGTGTCGATCCTTGATCCCGCGCAGCTGTGCCGTGATCTGGATGTGTCCGAGGATTGGAGCCTCGTTGGCTATTTCTGCCTCGGCTGGCCGGAAGAAGCTGCCGACAGCCCCGAATTGGAAAAGGCCGGGTGGGAACACCGCCGCGGCTCGCTTCCTATCCAGATAAGGTGACGCCAAATGGGTTTGCTTTTTCATCCAGTGAAGTTGATCATACTTGTCAGCGCGGGATTTGCGGCGGGCATGATCTATGAACGCGGCGTCTTGGGCGACAAATGCGAGGCCCGCGGTGGCCAAATGGAACAAGCTGTCTGCATAGGTGCAAAATAGGTGCGAAATGAGTGATGACCGGATTTGTGTGGGAAGCATTGGTGGCGCATATGGCGTGCAAGGCGAGGTGCGCGTGAAAAGCTTTTGCGCCGAACCCACGGCGATTGCAGATTACGGCCCGTTGGCGTCAGAAGATGGCAAGCACGCGTTTTCCCTGACCCTGCTGCGCCCGATCAAGAACGGGTTTTCCGTGCGAATTGATGGCGTGGCGACGAAGGAACAGGCCGACGCGCTGAAAGGCGTGAAGCTTTATGTAAGCCGTGACGCGCTGCCCGCTTTGCCGGACGACGAATACTATCACACTGATTTGGTTGGTCTAACGGTGCTGGACACCGGCGGCGAGGAACTGGGCGTCGTCCATGCCGTGCACAATCACGGCGCGTCCGATGTTCTTGAAATCCGACTGCCTGGCAGCTCTGCCACCGCACTTTTGCCCTTCACACTGGACGCCGTACCTACGGTGGATCTGGCTTCGAGTCGGATCATCGCTGACCCGCCCGAGGGCGTGTTCCCCGAGTAAAGGCCTGGGCAAACCTGCCCCATACGGATAAGCCAGCATCATGACCGATACACCCGACAAAAAGCCCCGCTCCCATGGCCGCATTGCCGTTTCCGCGTCCTTCAAACCGCGCGAGCTGGTAACGGACACACCCCGCATTGCAGGCACGTGGACGGCTAAGGTGATCACGCTGTTTCCGGGCGCGTTCCCCGGCGTGCTGGGGGAAAGCCTAACCGGGAAGGCGTTGAAAGACGGTGGCTGGGCGTTGGAGCCCATCGACCTGCGCATCTTTGGCGAAGGCAAGCATCGCAACGTGGATGACACACCGGCTGGCGGCGGCGCAGGCATGGTGTTGCGCGCCGACATTCTGGGCCGTGCCATCGACCTGGCACAGCACGGCGTGCCTTCGGATCGTAAGAAGTGGCCCATCGTTTATATGTCCCCGCGCGGAAAACCGATGGATCAGGCCACTGCGCGCCGGTTGGCCGATTGCGCGGGCATGACCATCATCTGTGGTCGCTTCGAAGGCGTGGATGAACGCGTTTTGGAAGAGTACGACATCGAAGAAATTAGCCTTGGGGACTTCGTATTAACCGGCGGAGAAATCGCCGCCCAAGCCATGCTGGACGCCACTGTGCGCTTGCTGCCGGGGGTTTTGGGAAACGAAGCCTCGACCGAGGAAGAGAGCTTTTCCGCAGGTCTTCTGGAACACCCACAATACACCCGCCCCGCCGAATGGCGCGGGCGCACGATCCCGGACGTTCTGACATCCGGCCATCACGGCAAGGTCGCTGAATGGCGGCGGAAAATGAGCGAAAAGATCACGCGTGAGCGCAGGCCTGACCTTTGGGCAGACCACACACATAATCAGGACGACACCTGATCCACACCATCCAAATTTTTCAAAAGGTTGAACCAAAATGGAAGCCCTTCTTGCACAGGTCCAAGACTATGGACCCTTGATCTTGAACGTCGCGAAAGCCTTTGCCACGCTCGTCATAGGCTGGATCATTGCCGGTGCCGCCGGATCGATGGCCCGCCGCAAAGTCAACAGCAGTCCCAATATCGACCCCACTCTTGGGAACTTCATTGCCTCGATGGTGAAATGGGTCATCCTTCTGATGGTCCTGGCTGCTGTTCTCAGCATCTTTGGTATTCAAGCGACCAGCCTTGTTGCCATGCTCAGCGCGGCCACATTGGCTATCGGTTTGGCGCTTCAGGGCACGCTCAGTGACATCGCCGCCGGGTTCATGCTAACCCTGTTTCGCCCTTATAAACTTGGCCAGTTCGTCGATATTGGTGGCACCTCGGGCACAGTGAAAGACCTGAACCTCTTCGTGACCGAGCTGGTGACAGCTGACAATGTACAGGTGATTGTGCCCAACGGGCAGGCTTGGGGCTCGATCATCCGCAACTTCTCGCATCATGACACGCGCCGCGTCGATATGGTTTTTGGCATCGACTATGCCGATAACATCGACAAAGCCATGCAGATCATCACGGACCTTGCAGCGGCCGACCCGCGCGTTCATGCCGACCCCGCCCCGTGGGTACGTGTGACCAATCTGGGTGACAGCAGCGTTGATCTGACCACCCGTGTCTGGTGCGACAACGCGGATTACTGGAATGTGAAGTTCGAGCTGACCAAAGCGGTGAAAGAGGCCTTCGACGCTGGTGGCATATCGATCCCTTATCCGCATTCGGTGGAAATCAAGAAAACCGCCTGATCGCACAAGAAATAAGGGGGTTTCGTACCTGCAACCCCCTTGATCTGCTTTCATCTCTCGCCTATACACCGCCCGTCCGGCACTCTTCCGAGTCGCACGGGCCATTTTCCTTTGGGCTGTTGCCTTTCTTCGGCAACCATACAGCGCAAGGAAATAGACTAAGAAACGACGGACTACCCTCCCGCGGGCGTGAAAAACGGACCCGGTGAAGACGCGGAGCTCTTGTACGGCACCAACTTTGCGGAACAACCGCAAGCGAAAATAGGAGATGATCAGATGGACCTGATCGCACAGCTAGAGGCGGAACAAGTTGCCGCCCTGGGGAAAGACATCCCCGATTTCAAAGCCGGCGACACCATTCGCGTAGGCTTTAAGGTGACCGAAGGCTCGCGCACCCGTGTTCAGAACTATGAAGGCGTTTGCATCAGCCGTAAGAACGGCGAAGGCATTGCCGGCTCGTTCACCGTTCGCAAGATTTCCTTCGGTGAAGGCGTGGAACGTGTGTTCCCGCTGCACTCGACCAACATTGACTCGATCACCGTAGTACGTCGTGGCCGCGTTCGTCGCGCCAAACTGTACTATCTGCGTTCGCGTCGCGGTAAATCGGCACGTATCGCCGAAGACACCACATACAAAGCCAAGAAAGCCTGAGGAGCGTCGATATGAAAAAAGATCTGCATCCCGACTACCACCTGATCGACGTCAAAATGACCGACGGCACCATCGTTCAGATGAAATCGACCTGGGGCAACGAAGGCGACACTCTGGCGCTGGACATCGACCCCTCGGCACACCCGGCTTGGAACGGCGGCAGCACCCGCCTTCTGGACACCGGCGGCCGCGTGTCGAAGTTCAAATCGAAATACGAAGGCTTTGGTTTCTAAACCACGCCTCTTTCGAACGGAAAACGCCGCTTCATTTGAAGCGGCGTTTTTTGTTTCAGGTGATTGGCGCAAGAATGAAATGTCTTGCGATGCCATAGACGTAAAGCCCGGCGAATAGGATGTTGATGTATTTCAACTGCCTTTCCGTGCGCAGCCAAGCGCAATAAATCCAGATCAGGCAAAAGGGCAGGCTTAGGCACATCGCGGCCAGTTGCCACCCCTGTACGATCGAGACCGTGCTGGCCAAACCAAGGCCAAGCGCGATCCACTTCAACGGCTGCTCGTAAGCAGCAAACGTCATAAGCGTCATAGTCAGTCTTTCAGGTAAACAGCGCCGTGAACCCGGCGTTCTGCTTTGCCCGAATTACCACCAAGGACGCGCTCTGGCAATTTATTCCGAAGCTGTGCGCCACTTCCCCGCCTGATCCGGCAACCATGCCTCGATCGCGGCGGTGGCAATCACATGCACCTGCCCGGCGCTGTCCGTGTTCATGCCGCCCTTAACCGCGAACACTTCGGCGCGGCCACGGGGCAGCTCGGCGCGTACGACCTCTACGTCCAGATTCTCGGGCTCGGCCACACCGATGGTCACGGACACGCGCATGTCTTGGTGATCCAGCCCCAACGTTGAAAACAAGGTAATCGACGAATGATGCAGCGCATCCTGCACCGCGCGGCACGCCGCTTTGGTGTAATCCTGCCCATAAAGGTCGTTGCCCATTCCCATCTCAAGGATCATGCGTTTCTCGCCCATTATGCGGCCTCCATCATGAAGGACACGGCAATGGCGACATTTGCGATCAGCGTCTTGCCCCCGTGCGGCTTGTCGATATCCAACCCGCCATGCTTCACGGTGAACGAAATGTTGCCATAGGGAAAATCCTTAGCCAGCTGGCTGGTATCGACCTGATTGGGCTGCTGCACGGCGATTTCGACATCCACAATCATGTCGGTTTTCTCGAACCCGAACAGCTCGGCCATGTTGACCGAGTTATGCCACAGCGCGTCCCGGATCGCGCGGGCGGCGGCCTCGGTATAGTCTTCTCGGCGCAGGGATGTTCCCATGCCAAATTCCACAAGTACGCGTTTCTTTTCCATCGGATTTCCCTTGGTTGTGACCATGCTTACCGCAGCTTTCCTGCGACCATATAGCCAGCCTACGCGAAAGAGTTGTACAAATTGGATTTGCGCCCCTTCCCCCTGCGAATTATGCGACATATAGTGGCTGCAACAAAAAAACACTCAAGATACCGGGGATGGTAACGTGGCACATATTATTGTTGTCGGGAACGAAAAGGGCGGTGCGGGCAAGTCGACCGTGTCGATGCACGTGGCGACATCGCTGTCGCGGATGGGGCATCGCGTGGGCGTGTTGGATCTGGACCTGCGCCAACAAACCTTTGGCCGTTTCATCGAAAACCGCAAAGTCACGATGGAGCGTGAGAGAACCGACCTGCCCACCCCCGAATATCATGAGCTGCCCGAGGTTGACCAAGCCGATCTGAAGGATGGCGAAAACCCCTATGACCGCCGTCTGGCGATGGCGATTGCCTCGCTCGAGCACAGTCAGGACTTCGTCCTGATCGACTGCCCTGGCTCGCACACGCGTCTTAGCCAAGTGGCGCATTCACTGGCCGACACACTGATCACGCCGCTGAATGACAGCTTCGTGGATTTCGATTTGCTTGCGCATATCGACCCAAACACCAACAAGGTCAAAGGCCCGTCGGTCTATTCGGAAATGGTATGGAACGCCCGCCAGTTGCGCGCCAAGGCCGGGTTGAAGCCCGTCGATTGGATCGTCGTGCGCAACCGTCTGGGCGCCCAGATGATGCACAACAAGAAGAAGATGGGCGACGCGATCGAGGAACTGTCGCGCCGCATCGGTTTCCGCGTGGCTCCCGGCTTTAACGAGCGTGTCATCTTCCGCGAGCTATTCCCGCGCGGCCTGACCCTGCTGGATCTTCGCGATATCGGGGTTCTGGGGCAGATGAACATCTCGAACGTGGCCGCCCGCCAAGAGCTGCGCGAGCTGATGAAGGCCCTGAAGCTGCCGGGTGTTGACGTCAAAATCTAGCACTACGCGATCAGGCGCGGAATTCTCTTTTCGCTGGCATAATCGGGGGCTAGGCTCGGCCCATGTTGCGTTTCGTCATCACACGCGCCCTGTCGCTTGGCGCCGGCCTGATTGTGGCCTCGTTGGTGATTTTCGCCATGATCGAGGTGATCCCCGGCGATCCTGCATCTTTCATGCTGGGACTGAACGCCTCGCCCGAGACTGTGGCCGCTCTGCGTGATGATCTGGGCCTGAACGGGTCACTGACCGCGCGGTATCTCAACTGGATCGGCGGGCTGCTCGTGGGGGATTTCGGAACCTCCTATACCTATCGCGTTCCGGTGTCCGAGCTGGTGTTGGAACGTCTGCAAGTGTCCCTGCCGCTCGCCCTGTTCGCCCTGCTTCTGTCCACGCTGATTGCCATTCCCGTGGGGTTGATCGCCGCCACACGTCGCGGGCAGATGGCAGATTACACCATCATGGGGGCGACCCAGATGGGCATTGCGGTCCCGAATTTCTGGTTTGCCATGTTGCTGGTGTTGGTCTTCGCGGTGCAGTTGCGCTGGTTCTCGGCGGGTGGCTTTCCCGGCTGGGACGCGGGCGTTGGTCCGGCGATCAAAGCGCTGACCCTACCCGCCATTGCATTGGCACTGCCGCAAGCATCGATCCTTGCGCGCGTCATGCGCTCGTCGCTGTTGGACGTGCTACATCAAGATTATATCCGAACTGCCCGCGCCAAGGGGCTTTCAGTAGCCCAAGCCACCCGTCGCCACGCGTTGCGCAACGCGCTGATCCCGGTTCTGACCATCATCGGGTTGCAGTTCAGCTTCCTTCTGGCAGGTGCGATCATCATCGAAAACGTGTTCTTCCTGCCCGGCCTTGGGCGGCTGATCTTCCAGGCGATCACCCAGCGCGACCTCGTTGTCGTCGAAAGTGTCGTGATGCTCTTAGTCTTCGCCGTCATCCTTGTGACCTTCCTTGTCGACGTGGCCTATGCGGTCGTCGATCCAAGACTGCGGAGGCGCACATGACCCGCCTGCCCGCTCAGCTTTGGATCGGCGCTGTGCTTAGCGTTGTGCTTCTTGCCGCCGCGCTGATCTCATTCCTATGGACGCCCTATGACGTCACCGCGCTAAACATCTCGGGGAAGCTAAAAGCGCCCTCTGCAGACTACCTTCTTGGCACCGATCACTTTGGCCGGGATCTTCTGTCCATGCTGATGGAGGGCGGACGGATTTCCATCGCCGTCGCCGTGCTGGCCGTTGGAATCGGCATGGGGCTGGGCGTGCCCCTTGGTCTGATGGCCGCCGCCAATCGCGGTGGTTGGCTGGACGAAGTCATCATGCGTGGCAACGACCTGATCTTCGCCTTTCCCTCGCTTGTCATTGCAATCCTGATCACCGCCACATTCGGCCCGTCCGCCACCAACGCGATCATCGCGATCGGTATCTTCAACATCCCGGTTTTCGCCCGTGTCGCCCGCGGTGGCGCGCTCACCATCTGGACGCGCGAGTTTATCATGGCCGCGCGGGTCGCGGGAAAAGGCAAGGCCCGTATCAGCGTCGAACACATCCTGCCCAACATCGCCAACCTGTTGATTGTGCAGGGAACCATCCAGTTTTCGTTGGGTATTCTAGCCGAAGCGGGCCTGTCCTATGTGGGCCTTGGCGCGCAGCCGCCCACGCCCAGCTGGGGCCGGATGCTCGCCGACGCGCAAACCATGATCTATACCACGCCGCGCCTTGCCATAGCGCCGGGTCTGGCGATTGTCGTCATGGTTCTGGGGCTGAACCTGATGGGGGACGGGTTGCGTGATCTGCTGGACCCAAGGATCAGAAGGGCGCGCGAATGATCGACATCCGAAACCTCTCGCTGTCTATTCACGACACCCACATCCTGCAGGATGTGGACCTGTCCGTCGCACCCGGTCAGGTCGTCGGATTGGTGGGCGAAAGCGGGTCGGGCAAGTCTATGACTGCGCTGGCGTTGATGGGGCTGTTGCCGCGCGGGGCTGAAGTCTCGGGTCAGGTTATGCTCGATGACACGGACATTGCGACGCTGGAAGAACCCGCGCTGTGCGACATTCGCGGGCGACGGATTTCGATGATCTTTCAGGAACCAATGACCGCGCTGAACCCGGTGAAAACCATCGGGGATCAAGTGGCCGAGACATTGCTGATCCACACCGAAACCTCCAAATCTGACGCTCTGCGCATCGCCGCCGAGAAACTGACACGTGTGGGTCTGCCTCAAGATCGCTTTCCGCTGGACCGTTATCCGCACGAGCTGTCTGGTGGTCAACGCCAGCGGGTTTGCATCGCCATGGCCATCGCGCTGCACCCGGACCTTCTGATCGCGGACGAACCCACCACGGCGCTGGACGTCACCACGCAGGCGCAGATCCTTGATCTGTTGAAGGAACTCGTTGCGGAAGAGGGCATGGGCCTGCTTCTGATCACCCACGATCTGGCCGTGGTCGCCGGGATGGCGGATCATGTGGCAGTCATGCGCAAGGGCGAGATCGTGGAACAGGGCGAGACCGAAACGCTTTTCCGCACCATGTCGCACTCCTATACGCGGCAATTGCTGGAAGCCTCCAGCCACGCACCCGGTGGCACTGCGCAGCCCAGCACAGCACCCCTTCTGCAAGTCCGCGACGCCGTGCGCGACTATCCCCTGCCCCGCACGCGCCTGTTTGGCCCCGCCCGACAGTTTCGCGCTGTGGATGGCGTCAGCTTTACGCTTAACGAAGGCGAAAGCCTTGGCTTGGTGGGCGAAAGCGGCTGTGGGAAGTCCACGCTCAGCCGTGCCATTCTGGGGCTTGAGGCGCTTCAGGGCGGAGCGATCCTGCTGAACGGAGCCCCCATCACACCCGACATGGATCCCACCCGCCGCGCCGGGCTGCAAGTCGTCTTCCAAGACCCTTATGGCAGCTTCAATCCACGCTGGACCGTCGAAAAACTGGTCGCCGAACCCTTCCATCTACTTGGACAACGGCCCGCGGACTCGCGCGATCGCGTCCGTGACGCATTGGCCGAGGTCGGTCTGGACGCCGGTGCCCTGACCCGTTATCCGCACGAATTTTCCGGCGGCCAACGCCAGCGCATCGCCATCGCCCGTGCCTTGATCTTACGCCCGGAACTGATCGTGCTGGACGAGGCTGTGTCGGCGCTGGATGTCTCGATCCGCGCGGATATTCTGGATCTGCTCGCGGATTTGCAGGCAAAGCACGGGCTAGCCTATCTGTTCATCAGCCACGACCTTGGCGTCGTGCGCAATGTCACCGACCGCGTACTGGTGATGCGTGCCGGAAAGATCGTGGAAGAAGGTAAGACCGAGACAGTCTTCACTCACCCGCAACACAAATATACTCGTAACCTGATAAACGCGGCGCCGGTCATTCCGCCCGCTTGGAGGACGGCTTGATGGACGCGCTTTGGTTTGATCCCACGGAAATTCTGATTGGCGGAGCTTGGCAGAAGACCGCGGCCACATTGCCGGTGGAAGACCCCTCGACCGGCAAAGAATTCGCGCGCATTGGACGCGGGACGGCGCAAGACGTGGACGCGGCGGTCTTAGCCGCTCGCACGGCTCTGGATAGCGACTGGGGCCGCATGACAGCGGTCGAGCGCGGGCGCATCCTGACCCGCATTGGACAGTTGGTGCAGACGCGCATCGACGACCTGACGGCGTTGGAAGCTCGCGATGTCGGTAAACCCCTGACCCAAGCCCGAAACGATGCCATCGCACTGGCGCGTTACATGGAATTCTACAGCGGCGCGGCGGATAAGGTGATGGGTGAAACCATCCCCTATTTGGACGGCTACACGGTTTACACCCTGCGCGAGCCGCATGGTGTCACGGGCCATATCGTGCCGTGGAACTATCCCATGCAGATTATCGGGCGCTCGGTCGGGGCGGCTTTAGCGATGGGCAATGCCTGTGTCTTGAAGCCCGCCGAGGAAGCCTGCCTGACCGCACTAGCTTTCGCCCGTCTGGCCGAGGAAGCGGGCCTGCCCAAAGGCGCGTTGAATGTGGTGACAGGGCTGGGGGAAGAAGCCGGCGCGGCCTTGTCTGCCCATCCAGACGTCGATCACATCAGCTTCACCGGTTCGGTCCCTGTAGGCGGTCTGGTGCAAGCCGCAGCCGCCCAAAACGTCGTGCCTGTGACGCTGGAGCTTGGGGGCAAGTCGCCTCAGCTTGTCTTTGACGACGCTGATCTTGACGCCGCGCTGCCCTTCCTTGTCGGCGCATGCATCCAGAACGCGGGCCAGACCTGTTCCGCCAGTTCGCGCATCTTGGTGCAGCGCGGGGTCTATGATCAGGTCGTCGCGCGGATGGGCGCGGCCTATGATGCGCTGCGTGTGGGACCAGCTAAGGCTGACCTGAATGTGGGTCCGCTGATCTCGGCCAGACAGAAAGAGATTGTCGAGGGCTTCTTGGCCCAAGGCGCGGATCTGAGAACCGTCGGGCGCGGCCAGATCACCGACACGCCCGAGGGCGGGCATTACGTGGCCCCCACCCTTTTTGCCGATGTCCCGCCAGATCACCCCTTGGCGCGCGACGAGGTCTTCGGGCCGGTGCAGGTCATCATCCCCTTCGACACGGAAGAGGACGCAATCCGTATCGCCAACGCCACCGACTATGGTCTTGTCGCCAGCATCTGGACCGCCAATGGCGCGCGTCAAATGCGGCTGGCCAAACGGCTGCGCGCGGGACAGGTCTTTATCAACAATTACGGTGCGGGGGGCGGCGTCGAATTGCCCTTCGGCGGGGTTGGCAAATCGGGCCACGGGCGCGAAAAAGGCTTCGAAGCGCTTTACGGGTTCTCGCAATTAAAAACCGTCGCCGCCAAACACGACTGACCGAGGGACAAATGGCCATCATCGAAACCTTCCGCCGGGTGATCGACCCAACTGACTGTGACATGCTGGGGCATATGAATATCAGCCGCTATTTCGGCTGCGTCTCGGATGCAGGTCTGGGCCTGATGACCGCCTTCGGACTGGGGCACGACCAGCTGACCGGCGGGCGTCGTCAGGCCTTTGCCATGGTGCATTCCGACGCCACCTATCACCGCGAGGTTCTGGCGGGCGAATGGGTCTATATGCGTTCCGGCGTGTCCGAGGTCGGCCGTCGTTCGGCCACCTTCCAGCACTGGATGTATCGCGGTGCGGATGACGAGTTGCTGTTCGACGTGACCGCCAAATGCGTCTTGATGGATCTCGATGCCCGAAAGGCTACGGTGATCGACGAGGGTCTTAAAACCCAGATGCAAGCCTTTCTGGTCGAAAGTTAAATATGGGGGCAGTGCTTAAAATCTCGAACCGGCAGGCGCGGCATCTTTGGCTGCACACAAATCTTCTGTCCGCCACGCCCACCGGAGCATTTGACCTGCAAGAGATGATCTGGCGGTTGGGATTTGTGCAGATCGACACGATCCGAAACGTCACCCGCGCGCACAATCACATCTTGTGGAGCCGCAATCAGAACATCAGCGAAGGTGCGATTTGGAAGCAGTTGTCTGGTCGCAAACTCTTCGAGCATTTCACCCATGACGCCAGCTTGATTGACATGCGCGTGCTGCCATATTGGAAGCGGCAGTTTGATCGGCTTGGCACGCACGCAGGCCGCAGCGAATGGTATCAATCTGGGCTGGCCAAAACCCAGATCTCCGAGATCCGCGACCGCATCGCGCGCGAAGGGGCGCTGTCCACCCATGCTTTCGATACCAAGGTTGAGAAGCGCGAGATGTGGGCGCGGCCTCCGCACAAGAAGGCGCTGGATCAGATGTGGTATGCGGGCGAGCTTGCGACTTGCCACCGCAAGAACTTTGTGAAGTTCTATGATCTGGGCGAGAGGGTGTTTCCGACCCATAATCCTGTGCCAGATCGCGAGGCTGTAGACTGGCTGTGCGAAAACGCAATTGATCGATTGTCTTTTGCAACCACAGGAGAAGTCGGGCGCTTCTGGGACGCGATGTCCGCGCGCGAAGCGAAGGCCTGGTGCGAAGGGGCTGCACTGGTTCCGGTCGAGGTTCGGACAGCAGATGGCGGCAGTTACTCTGCCCTTGCCCCTGCCGATATCGAGGTACGTCTGGACACCCTCTCGGCCCCGACCACACGCCTGCGGATCCTCAATCCGTTCGACCCAGCCATCCGTGACCGAGCGCGGCTCGAGAAACTTTTTGGCTTTGACTATCGCAACGAAATGTTTATCCCGAGAGACAAACGCCGTTGGGGGTACTACGTCTATCCGCTGCTAGAAGGGGATCGTTTTGTGGGCCGGATCGAGTTGAAGGCGGATCGCAAAACAGGTGAGTTGTCCGTCATCGGTTTCTGGCCGGAACCCGGCACGCGTTGGGGTGCCGCGCGGTATACGAAGCTCGACGCTGAACTGGGGCGCTTCGCGCGGTTTGCGGGCCTGTCGGAAATCGAGTGGCAGGTCACACGCGCCTGACTTGCGCGCGGGCCGAATTGGGCGCAATCTGACCCTGCAATCAGGAGATGACTATGCGGCTTCACAACAAAACAGCCATCATAACTGGCGGGGCATCGGGCTTTGGTGCCGGGATCGTTCGCAAGTTGGCCGCCGAGGGCGCGCGGGTGATGGTGGCCGATCTAAATGACGAGCTGGCCCGCGAAGTGGCTGCCGAAGTCGATGGGGTGGCGCATCATGTGGATGTGTCCTCGGGCGACAGCGTGGCGCAGATGGCCCGCGCGGCGCATGAGCTTTGGGGCCATGTGGACATCGTCGTGAACAACGCCGGCATCACCCATCTGCCCAAGCCGCTGGAAGAGGTCGACGAGGGCGAGTTTGACCGCGTCTTGGCTGTGAATGCCAAATCCGTCTATCTGACCGCCCGTTATTTCGTGCCCGGTATGAAGGCGGCCGGAACTGGGGCGGTGTTGAATGTGGCCTCGACCGCTGGCCTCAGTCCGCGACCGAACCTGAACTGGTACAACGCATCGAAAGGTTGGATGATCACCGCGACCAAGACCATGGCGGTCGAACTTGCCCCGCATGGGGTGCGGGTGAACGCGATCTGTCCGGTGGCGGGAGAAACGCCGCTTTTGTCCAGCTTCATGGGCGAGAATACACCCGAGATGCGCGAGAAGTTTGTCTCGACCATTCCCATCGGGCGGTTTTCTACGCCCGAAGATATGGGCAATGCGGCCTGTTTCCTGTGCTCGGACGAGGCGAGCATGGTGACGGGCGTGGCGATGGAAGTGGATGGCGGGCGCTGTATCTGAGCGCCGGGGGTTTCACACCCCCGGACCCCCGTGAGGTATTTATGACAAGAAAATGAGGGTCGTATGAAACCGGGACCGAAGAACCTGATCACTGATGTCGCGGGACTGCGCGTGGGTAATGCCGATGATGCCGTGATCAAGACCGGGGCGACGGTGCTGGTCGGCGATGCGCCCTTCACTGCGGGCGTGCATGTGATGGGCGGCGCGCCCGGCACGCGCGAGACGGATTTGCTGGCCCCGGACAAGCTGGTTCAGCAAGTGGACGCGTTGGTGTTGTCTGGCGGGTCGGCATTTGGGCTGGATGCCGCGTCCGGCGTGGCGGATGCGCTGCGAGAGGAAGGGCGCGGGTTTCAGGTGGGCGATCAGCATGTGCCAATTGTGTCCGGCGCGATCCTGTTTGACCTGTTGAACGGCGGCGACAAAGGTTGGGCGCAGAACCCCTATAAGGGTTTGGGACGTGCGGCCTATGCGGCGGCATCGGATGACTTTCTGATCGGCAGTCACGGCGCCGGGTTCGGAGCCACCACCGCTGAGCTGAAAGGCGGGCTGGGGTCGGCATCGCTGGTGTTGGACAATGGCGTGACTGTGGGGGCATTGGTCGCTGTGAACGCTTTGGGATCTGTGACGATGGGTGACGGGCCAGAGTTTTGGGCCGCTCCGTGGGAAATGGGGGACGAGTTCGGCGGGCGCGGCATGGGGCAACATGATCCCAGCATCGAGCCCCGCCCCGAGGCGAATTTGGGTGAAAACACCACCATCGCCATCATCGCGACCGATGCGGATTTGGATCAGGCGCAGGCCACGCGGCTGGCCACTGCCGCCCATGACGGCATGGCACGCGCGATCCACCCCAGCCACACGCCCTTTGACGGCGATCTGATCTTTGCAGCGGCCACCGGGCAGGTGGCCTTGTCTGACCCCGGCTTTGACGCGCTGCGCCTTGGCCATGCCGCCGCCACCTGTCTGGCCCGCGCCGTGGCCCGTGGGGTCATTGCCGCGCGCGCCCATCCGGGGGACACCTTGCCCACCTGGGCGGACAAGTTTTCATGACGGGCTTCGGCTCATTTCGATAAGGAGGGACGCATGTCCTATTTTCGTACTTTGGCGCTTGCCGCCACGCTTTTGACGCCGGGATTTGCCTTTGCGGACGAGGTCTCGGACACGCTGAAATCCGCGCTGGAAGCCTATGAGGAAGGTGATCTGTCCTATGCGCTGGAAGAGCTGGAATATGCCAAGCAGTTGATGCAGGAAATGAAGACCGCCGATCTGGTGAAGTTTCTGCCCGAAGCACCCGATGGCTGGACGCGCGAAATATCGGGTGACATCAACGCGGGCATGGCGATTTTCGGCGGTGGGTCCGGGTCCGAGGCGACCTATAGCAATGGCGACGACAGCTTTACCATCACCATCATGGCAGACAATCCCATGGTCGGCGCGCTGTCGGGCATGATGTCAAACGCAAGCCTTATGGGCATCAAGCTGGAACGTGTTGGACGTCTGAAATACCTGAACCAAGATGGCGAGCTGTCGGGCATCGTAGATGGGCGGATCTTGATCCAGGCCTCGGGCGCAGATGTCGAGGTGATGAAATCCGTTTTGGAAACAATCGACCATCGCGGGCTGGAAGATTTTGGGCGCTGATCCTTGCGCCAGATGGAAAGGATGCGGGTGGCCTATCTGCCCGCATTCGTCTTTCTGGAAGAAAGTTGTGTCGGAACGACAGTCCTATACAGCCAGTTCTAAAAAATGATCAAATCCAGTCGCCAAACAGGATGAATTTCACGCATCTTTGGGCTATGCCCGAGTCGAAGCAGGGATTCACACCCCTCAAAGTTATTTGCCTTGTTAACTAATTACGATTGTGCATTACTCATCTGGCAAGACTCAACTTGGGAGACATGACATGGCCGCAAACGCCACCGAGCTGAAGAAACTTCTGAAAGACCCGTCGCTGGTCGAAACCCGCGCCTATGTGAATGGCGAATGGGTGGATGCCAAAGACGGCGCGACGTTCGACGTCACCAACCCTGCGCGCGGCAACGTGATTGCCCAAGTGGCAGATTTGTCGCGTGAAGAAGTGGCCGTGGCCATCGAAGCTGCCGACAAAGCGGGTCGCGAATGGGCCAAGCGCACTGCCAAGGACCGCGCCAACATCATGCGCAAGTGGTTTGAACTGATGATGGAAAATCAGGGCGATCTGGCGATCATCCTGACCGCAGAAATGGGCAAACCCTTGGCCGAAGCCATGGGTGAAATTGCCTATGGCGCCAGCTTCATCGAATGGTTCGGCGAAGAAGCCAAACGCATTTATGGTGAAACCATCCCTGGCCACCAGCCCGACAAGCGCTTGATGGTAATCCGCCAGCCGATCGGCGTTGTCGCCTCGATCACGCCGTGGAACTTCCCGAACGCGATGATCACCCGCAAATGTGGCCCTGCGATCGCTGCGGGTTGTGGATTTGTTGGTCGCCCGGCCGAATTGACGCCGCTATCCGCAACCGCTCTGGCCGTATTGGCCGAACGCGCAGGCATCCCCGCAGGCGTCTTTAACGTCGTTCCAAGCTCGAACGCATCCGAGATCGGGAAAGAGTTCTGCGAAAACACTCTGGTACGCAAACTGACCTTCACCGGCTCGACAAATGTGGGCCGTATCCTGCTGCGTCAGGCCGCGGATCAGGTCCTGAAATGCTCGATGGAATTGGGCGGCAACGCGCCCTTCATCGTCTTTGACGACGCCGATCTGGACGCTGCCGTCGAAGGCGCGATTGCCTGTAAGTTCCGCAACAACGGCCAGACCTGCGTCTGCGCCAACCGGATCTATGTGCAGGAAGGCGTCTATGACGAATTCGCCAAACGCTTCGCCAAAGCTGTTTCCGCCCTGCCCGTCGGCGACGGTTTGAACGAAGGTATCGCGCTTGGTCCGCTGATCTCGGACGCCGCAGTTAAGAAAGTGCGCGAGCATGTAGCCGACGCGACATCGAAGGGTGGCGAGGTGATCCTTGGCGGCAAAGAGCACGAGATGGGCGGGTTGTTCTTCGAACCAACCATCATCACCAACGCGACCCGCGACATGGACGTCGCCACGGACGAGACCTTCGGCCCGATGGCGCCGCTGTTTAAGTTCAAGGATGAAGATGACGTAATCGAGCAGGCCAATGACACGATCTTTGGTCTGGCTTCGTACTTCTATGCCAACAACCTAAGCCGCGTTTACAAAGTAGCGGAGGCGCTGGAATACGGCATCGTCGGCGTGAACACGGGCATCATCTCGACCGAGACTGCACCGTTCGGCGGTGTGAAACAGTCGGGCCTTGGCCGCGAAGGCTCGCGCCACGGGATCGAGGACTTCCTCGAGATGAAATACATCTGCATGTCGGTCTGATTTCGACCTGCATTCAGGAAAGGGAGGGGTTCGCCCCTCCCTTTTGCGTTTCAATTGTCATGTTTCTTTAACAAAACTGTCAAACTCGCATTACACCCATCGCGATGATGTCCGGGACCAAACTGACAGGAGCATCCCATGCTGCATCGCACCCTTTGCCTGACCTCTGCCATTGCGCTTTGCGCGGGCACCGCACAGGCTGAGAAGAACTTTAACCGTATCGCCTCTTTCCCTGTCGTCATGAACATGGCTGAAGGCGAAGACACCAAACGCGAAACCAGCCCCGAGATCATCGACGTCACCGCCGACGGCATGACGCTGGTTTACACCGATAGCCCGCTGGGCGTTTTGGGCCGCATCGACATTACTGACCCTGCCAACCCAAAACCATTGGGCAATATCACACTGCCAGGCGAGCCAACCTCGGTCGCCGTGATCGGGCAAACCGCGTTTGTTGGTGTGAACACCTCGGAAAGCTACACCGCGCCGTCGGGTATGTTGAACGCCATCGACGTGGCGTCAGGTGAAGTGCTGGCATCCTGCGATCTGGGCGGTCAGCCTGACAGTGTCGCCAAGGCAAAAGACGGCAGCTTCATCGCCGTCGCCATCGAAAACGAACGTGACGAAGACTTGAATGACGGCATTATCCCGCAAGGTCCGGCTGGCGATCTGGTTCTGGCGTCACTGAAAAACGGCATGCTGGATTGTGGCGGCATCACCCGCGTCGACCTGACCGGTCTGGCCGAAGTGGCCCCGTCTGACCCCGAGCCCGAATTCGTCGACATCAACGCTGAAGGCGAGATCGTCGTCACCATGCAGGAAAACAACCACATCGCGGTTGTCTCGAAAGATGGTGAGCTGCTGAGCCACTTCTCGGCCGGGGCAGTTGATCTGGAAGGCATCGACGCAACGGATGAGCGCGGCGCGCTGATCTTCACCGAAAGCCAGCAGGGTCGCAAACGCGAGCCCGACGCAGTGAAATGGCTGGATAATGACCACTTCGCAACCGCCAACGAAGGCGATTACGAGGGCGGGTCACGCGGTTGGACGATCTTCCATCAAGACGGCACCGTTGTGTACGAAAACGGCACCGATTTCGAGCGCGCCATCGTGCAGATCGGCCATTATCCTGACAAGCGATCGGATGCCAAAGGCGTCGAGCCCGAAAGCGTGACCGCTGCCACTTATGGCGACATGGACCTGGCCTTTGTCGGGTCCGAGCGCGGCTCGATCGTGGGCGTCTATGACGTCGCAGATCTGGCCAATCCGGTATTGAAACAGCTGCTGCCCTCGGGCGTTGGGCCGGAAGGCTATGTGACCATCCCAGAACGCAACCTGTTGGTGTCGGCCAACGAATCAGATCTGATTGAAGATGGCGGCGCGCGTGCGCATGTCATGGTCTACGAGCTTCAGGACGCCCCTGCCAGCTATCCAATGCTGACCTCGGCTGGCGCGGACGAACTGATCGGCTGGGGCGCTATTTCGGGCATGGTTTCTGACGAAGGCGGCATTGTCTGGGCAGTTTCGGACAGCTTCTATGGCTTCCAGCCCTCGATCTTCAAGATCGACACAAACACCACCCCTGCCCGCATCACTGACGTGATCCGCATCACCCGCAACGGCGCGCCTGCGCAAAAGCTGGACCTTGAAGGCATCACGCTGGACGGCAAAGGTGGCTTCTACGTCGCCTCGGAAGGTCGCACCGAACGCCTGATCCCGCACGCGATCTATCACGTGCAGGCAGACGGCTCGATCAAGAACCTGAAGGGCGAGATCGGCATCCCGCCGGAGCTTGCCGCGGTCGAGAAACGCTTTGGCTTTGAGGGCATCACCAAGGTGGGCGACACCCTGTGGATGGCCGTGCAGCGCGAATGGAATGACGACCCGAAGAACCACGTGAAGCTGGTCGCCTATAACCTTGAGACCAAGGAATGGGGCGCCGTGCACTATCCCAAAGCCGAGCCAGCCACCGGTTGGGTTGGACTGTCGGAAATCGTGGCCCACGGCGATTACTTCTATGTGGTCGAGCGCGACAACCAGCACGACCACCGCGCCGTGACCAAAAAGATCTATCGCATTCCGGCTGCTGACATGGTCCCTGCGTACCTTGGCGGTGAGCTTCCGGTCGTTTCCAAAGAAGAAGTGCGCGACCTGTTGCCCGACCTGACCGCGACCGGAGGCTACGTTCTGGACAAGATCGAAGGTCTGGCCATCGCGGCTGATGGCACCGCTTGGGTGTCGACCGACAATGACGGTGTAGACGACCATTCCGGCGAGACGATGTTCTTCAACATCGGCAAGATCGACGATGCCAAGGTGAACTGATCAACACCTCAAATCTGGTATGTAAGAGGGGGCTTTGGTCCCCTCTTATTTTTTGTTTGCCCGCTTCCAAGGATTGACCTTTGAGGCGCGTCTTACTCTATGTGAAGATGATGACGCATCAGGACGAGGAACTGGCCGCAGCGGCGGCGACAGGGGACAGGGCTGCTTTTGCTGCCTTGCTGTCGCGCCATTATGATCGGCTGTTCGCTTTCACGTTTCGCTTGACGGGCAACCGTGCCGATGCCGAGGATCTGACACAGGATATTTGCGCAGCCCTGCCAGCAAAACTGCAAGGATTTCGCGGGGATGCGCGGTTCACCACTTGGCTGTATCGCGTCGCCGTGAACGCCGCCCATGATCGCCGCCGCCGCAGTGCCACACGCGCGAAAGCAGCCGATGGTTGGGGCGATTGGGAAGTGAACCGGCGCGAAGCCATCCGCGAGGACGCCGAGGCGCAGGATTGGCTTACCCAAGCCATGGCCGCCTTGCCCGAGGACCTGCGCGACACTGTTGCACTGGTTCTGGGCGAAGACCTGACGCAGGCTGAAGCCGGGCAAATTCTGGGCCTGTCAGAAGGCACGATTGCCTGGCGCATGTCCGAAGTAAAGAACCGCCTGCGAGCCATGCGGGCCGAGGAGGACGCGATATGAGCGATGATCTGGACGATCTGAAAGCCGCCCTGCGCGCGGCCCCGCCCACCCCGGACGCCTCGCAAAAAGAGGCCGATCTGGCGCTGGCCATGAAAAACTTCGACAACCTCCAAGGATCGCGGTCTGACGCACGTCCTATTTCCGAGGCCCCAACGTTTGGGGTGATTGGAAAAGGAGTTTCGAAAATGTTGAGTGCTTTGAACACACGCGGTGGGCTAACCGCCACCACGGCGATGGTTGCCGTTGGTTTTACGGTTTTGGTGATGGTGCCGAATGTCGATCAGGTGGAAATGCCGGACGTGACAGTGATCCCTGCACAGCCCGTGGACGATACGTTGGTCGATCAAGGGATTGTCGCGACGCCTGCCCCAAAAACGTTGGGCAAAGTCGCCGATCATACTGCGCGCACCCGCATAGACAGCTCTTCTGAATTGCGCGCGCAAGCCGGGCAACCCGCCCCGCCTGTCGTTGCGGAACCTTTGATGGAGGCCGATGCGTCGTCATTTGCGGATTCGGACCGCATGATCTTTGAAGAGGAAATATCGATCTTGCCGATGCCCGGTGACGCGGGCGGCGAAGAATACGCCAACGAAGCCCCCTCGCCCCTAAAAATCACGTCGGAAGAGCCAGTCTCGACCTTCTCTATCGACGTGGACACGGCCAGCTATGCAGTTGTTCGGCGTGATCTGAAATCGGGCTATATGCCGAACCCCGACGCGGTGCGGATCGAGGAAATGGTGAACTATTTCCCCTACGCCTACCCCGCCCCCGACGGCCCGCATCCCTTTGCGCCGACCGTCACGACGATGCAAACCCCGTGGAACGCCGGAACGCAGTTGGTACAGATCGGCATTCAAGGGCAAGAGGTCACCGAACGCCCGCCCCTGAATCTCGTCTTCCTGATCGACACATCCGGGTCGATGTCAGACGCCGACAAGCTGCCGCTCTTGAAGCAAAGCCTGCGTCTGATGCTGTCCGAACTGCGCCCCGAGGACGAGGTCGCAATCGTAGCCTATGCGGGCAGCGCGGGTCAGGTGCTTGAGCCGACGAAAGCCGCCGAGCGCACGAAAATCCTGTCCGCCTTGGACCGCTTGGGGGCCGGAGGCTCAACCGCGGGCGCGGAAGGGATCGCGCTGGCCTATCAGGTGGCTGAACAGATGTATGACGACGGCGATGTGGGGCGGGTGCTTCTGGCCACCGATGGCGATTTCAACGTGGGCATTCATGACCCCGAACAGTTGAAGGATTTCATCGAGAAGAAACGCGACAGCGGCACCTATCTTTCCGTCCTCGGCTTTGGGCGCGACAATCTGGATGACGCGACGATGCAGGCGCTAGCACAGAACGGCAATGGTCAGGCGGCTTATATAGACACGCTTGGGGAAGCGCGAAAAGTGCTGGTGGACCAGCTGTCCGGCGCGTTGTTCCCGCTAGCGAATGATGTAAAAATTCAAGTCGAGTTCAATCCCGCTCAAGTCGCTGAATACCGCCTGATCGGCTATGAAACCCGCGCCTTGGCGCGCGAGGATTTCAACAACGACAAGGTTGATGCAGGCGAGATTGGGGCCGGTCACCAAGTCACCGCAATTTACGAGGTGACGCCCGTCGGGTCGGACGCCGTACTGACCGACGCGTTGCGCTATGCGCCCGCGCCGGATGCCACAGACAGTGACGAACTGGGCTTCCTGAAGCTGCGCTATAAACAGCCGGGTGAAGATACCAGCACGCTGATCGAAACACCGATTGTCGCAGGCGCGTTTGATGCGAACCCAGAGCAAAGGTTTGCGGCCGCCATCGCAGGCTTTGGCCAATTGCTGCGCGAGGATAAGTATCTGGGCGACTGGAGCTATGCTGACGCGATCGCCTTGGCCAATGGTGCCAAAGGCGACGACCCCTATGGCTATCGCGCCGAGGCCGTCACCTTGATACGCCTTGCGGAAAGCCTGTCCAAGTAAGGGTGCTTGGCATCCAACGCGAGGGGGCTTCGGCTCCCTCGTGTCTTTTTACGGATCAGGGTTCTTTGACTTGCGCCCAGATCTTGGCCAGATCAGCTCAATCACTGTCGCAACGCCAATGGAATACACAAGTACGGTGAGGATCATACTCCATCCCTGCGACACGCCTAGTGCGTTTAACAGGAAATCCAAGCTGAAAGGCTCGATCACGCGAAGAAAATCTAGAGTGATAAGCGGAAGCGAAATGCACACAGCAACCATGCCTATCACTGCGTCGCGCAGTTTTCTGTCTTCGTTTGGATTTGTGCTCAACTTCTGTGACCTAGCTCAAGTTCATTTGCGAACGATCAGCGCCCATACACCACAAAAAACCATTGCTGGCATCCAAGCAAGTTTCAGGAGCAAAGGCGCGACACTCTTGACCCTCCCCCTCCCCCACCCTACTTTCCTCGACGCTGCCCCAACCGGGGCAGTGACATTCTCAGGGCGGGGCGGAATTCCCCACCGGCGGTAAAGGAGCGTTATGCGTTTCAAGCCCGCGAGCGGCCCCCTTTGGGGGGTGACAGCAGATCTGGTGCGACTCCAGAGCCGACGGTTACAGTCCGGATGGAAGAGAATGGGTTAGGGTACACGGGATCCGTGTGCCCTGTCCTTCTGCCTTGGGTCATTGCGTAAGGAAGAAAGGACAACTCGCATGACTCAGTCAACTTATCTTACTCAACCTGCCCGCGCGGCGGGGCTTATGGTTTTGGCAGGCGCTACATTTGCGCTGGTCAATACCGGGTTGCAATCGGCAACCATGGGCAAGGGCGCGTCGGCCCCTGCCGTAACCTTCTGGCAATATCTGATTGCGCTTGGTTTTTACCTACCATGGGTGTTTCGCCACCGCGCGGCGGTGATGAAAACCGGGCAGGTGTGGCTACACGTGCTGCGGGTCGCCTTGGCAGCGGGTGGCGTACAGCTTTGGACGCTGGGACTGGCCCATGTGCCGATCTGGCAGGCGATAGCGCTGATCCTGCTGTCACCGTTCTTTGTGACACTCGGCGCGGGGCTGGTCTTGCGCGAGCATGTGTCCATCCATCGTTGGGGCGCCGTTGTTCTGGGCATCATCGGCGGGGCGATCATATTGGAACCGTGGTCGGATCGCTTCCAACTGGCCGCCCTTCTTCCAGTGGGGGCAGCCGCACTGTGGGCGGCAAGCTCGGTCGTGACGAAATTCCTGACCCATCGCGACAGCACCGAAACGATCACCATTTACCTGCTGCTGCTGCTCAGCCCGATCAACGCGGGTCTGGCGCTTGGCACCGGGTTCGCCCTGCCCCCGAACGCCATATGGCTGGTGGTCGGCGCCGGGCTTCTGACGGCCTTTGCCCAACACGTGCTCGCCCGCGCCTATGCGATGGCGGATGCGGCGTTCCTTCAACCATTTGACCACCTGAAACTGGTGTTCAACGTGCTGCTGGGGTTCGCCGTCTTTGGCTTCCTGCCCACCGGGTCCATGTGGGTCGGTACGGCGGTCATTCTGGCGGCCAGCTTCTGGTTGTTGGAACAGGAACGACGCCAAGCGACCTGATACAAAAAGGGCGCGGAAAGCTCCGCGCCCTTCGGTACATCTGAGGTGTCAGATCAGGCTTCGATGGCCTTGGCTTCGACGTCATTCTTACCAGCAATCTCGATCCGACGCGGTTTCAGCGCCTCTGGCACTTCGCGGATCAGGTCGATATGCAGCATGCCGTTCTCATGGGTCGCGCCCGAGACACGGACGTGATCGGCCAGATGGAAGCGACGTTCGAACGCACGTGTCGCGATGCCACGGTGCAGATAGGTGCGTTCGTCCTCCGCGGCTTTCTTGGCCGAGACGAACAACGCTTTGTCACGCAGCTCGACCGACAGTTCGTCTTCGGTGAACCCAGCCACAGCAACCGAGATGCGCCAAGCGTCTTCGTCGGTTTTCTCGATATTATACGGGGGATAGCTGTCGCGGCTGACATCATTGGTCAGAACCCGGTCCATCAGGTCTGCAATCTGGTCAAAGCCAACGGTGGCACGGTACAGGGGCGACATATCAAAATTACGCATTGGGTGTCCTTTCACAAAGCGACATATGTGGGGCCTTCCCATAGGGGACAGGCGATCTACGGACCCGCCCGGCGGCATCCGTGGAATAGAGATATGTAAGGTTTTGGCGGGTTCAAGACCTTAAGGTTTAACAAACCGCGCGCCCGATCCGCTGCGATCCCCTACGCCGATACGGCGCGATTCAACCGGCGCGCCGCCGACCACGCCCCGCCCCGCACGCAGCGCCTGTTTGACCTCGGCCAGACGTGCAGGCAGCATCATACCAAGCCCGGCTTTCTTCCCACGATATTTGGTCACGGCGGACACCACAGACACGATCCGCGGCCGTCGCCCCGAGGTATTGAACACCGGTGCGCCCGAGGATCCGAAATAGATATCGCAGTCAAACACGATCAGGTCACGGTCGCGGTCGATCACCGAACAGCGACCCTCGCGGGACAAAGCCTCGGCCCGGCCGCGCGCATAGCTGACGATTGAAATCTGGCTTTCGTTGCGTGCCAGGCTTTCGACGGCGAACGGGGCCGCCGTGGCGGTCGAGATCGGAGATTTCAGGACGACCAGCCCGATGTCGTATTGGATGTTGCGGAAATCCGGGTTCGGACCGGTGTCGTATTTCGGATGCATCACGGCCAGTTTCGCAGCGCTGGCCTCGACAAACTCTCCGTCCCGCAGACCTGCAAAGAAACGCACACCGTCCAGCGATCCCTTCGCCACTGCGTCCTCGATGCAATGAGCTGCCGTCAGAACCAAATCGCTGGCAATCAAAGCGCCCGAGCAGAAACCGCCGGGCATATCCAACCGCCCAACCGCTTCGAACCCCAGAAGGTCGCTGCGCAGGGTCAGGCGCTTCATCCCGCTACTCTCCTGTGCAGTGGCAGGTTGGGTCGCGAACAACAAGAGGGTCAGAAGGGCACGAATATACTTCATAGAATCTGATGGTTACGGACGCACGAACTTCGCCCCTCCGGGGCCCGCTGCACCCGTTCCGAACTGACGCACCTTCGGGGTATTTACCGCTTCAACCCGCGTGAATACGCCGTCATCATTCGCCAACATCTCGTACATTTCGGCAAGAGGGGTTTCCAAGTCCGTCCCCAAAGACACCGGAATATCGCGCACCGACGCCTTGGCCGAGATCACCGACACGATGCGCGGTTCTCCGTCCTCAAGCACGAAGACCGGCGCGCCAGACGATCCGAAATCCACCGTGCAGCTGAGTACCAAAGACCCGCTTTGGCGCGCCAGCACCTTACAGGTTTCCTGAATGGCCGGGCTGTCGGTGCGGTCGTGCGCGTAAGACACGACGCCGACCTCGGCCCCTTTGCGCGGGCGCGAGAAAGTCTTGAACGGCTTAACCGATATGTTGCGGATAGGTGTGTCCAACTCAAGCAGCGCCAGATCTTTGGCGATGTACTTGGCATTCTTGTTCGGATCGAACTTGTAATCTGGGTGCACTACGGCGCGCCGCACCCCACGATAGGCCGTCGCCCGCCCGCCGCGCCAACCAGCCAGGAACTGGATCTCGGACAGTTTGAACCGCTCACCGCTGTCGCGATCATACAGGCAATGCGCCGCCGTCAGAACAAGGTTTTCGTCGATCAGTGACCCAGTGCAAAAGCTGCCCCGGCCCACGTCCACACGCCCCACACCTTCCCAGCCCTTGCTGTCATCCCCTGTCATCAGGGTGCGCAACGGCGAAGGGTCGGAAGCCCCCAACGGCCCGGCCAGCCACACGGCTGCCACCAAAAGTGTAATAACTCGCTTCATGCTCAACTGCCTTATCGGGGCGGTTAATCCACCCTCTGACACATATTTAAGGCGAAAAAAGGGGCAAGCAAAAGGTATTTTAGGTCTGCGCGGACAATTTCCGAGGCTTCGGCCCGCCGGTGGCCCAATCCAACAGCTCGACCGTATGCACCACGGGGATACCAGTGCCCGACCCGATTTGCATCATACAACCAATATTGCCCGCCGCGATGATCTGTGGCGTTTTGGCTTCCAGATTGGCCACTTTGCGCTTCTTCAGTTCTTTCGAGATCTCGGGCTGCATCAGGTTATACGTCCCAGCTGAGCCGCAGCAGAGATGCGGATCGGCAGGTTCAACGACCTCGAACCCAGCTTGTTTCAACAGGGTTTTCGGGTGGGTTTTCACCTGCTGGCCGTGCTGCAAGCTGCACGCCGAGTGATAGGCCACGCGCTGACCCATTTCCGCCGCAGGTACATCCAGCGTCATCAACAATTCGCTTATGTCCATCGCCATGCCGGACACCGCTGCCGCGTCGTCCGCCAGCGGATCATTTCGGAACATGAAGCCGTAATCCTTCACCGTGGTGCCGCAACCAGAGGTGTTGATCACAATCGCGTCCAGCCCATCGCCGCGTTTCTCGCGCATCCATGCGTTGATGTTTGCTGCTGCCTGTCGGTGGCTTTCGGTTTCTTTACCCATGTGGTGGGTCAGCGCGCCACAACAGCCCATCCCCTTGGCCACGACCACTTCGCAGCCCAGACGGGTCAGCAGGCGAATGGTGGCATCGTTGATATCCGTATCCAGTGCCTTCTGCGCACAGCCCGTCAGCAGGGCCACTCGTTTCTTACGTTCGCCCTTAGCGGGGAATACCTGCGGCGCGTCATTGGCAGATTTACGCGGCAGTTTCGGCGGTGCCATCTCTAACATCGCCTCAAGCCGGGGATCGGGCATGAATTTACACAAAGGTCGCGCCAGTCTTGCACCCTGCATCGCTAGCCGGAAGCGCCCCGGATAGGGGATCACCTGCGCCAACGTCCAACGCAAGAGCCGGTCAAGCAAGGGCCGCTTATAGGTCTTTTCGATATGCGCGCGGGCGTGGTCGATCAGATGCATGTAATGTACGCCCGACGGGCAGGTCGACATGCAGGCCAGACAGGACAGGCATTTGTCCACATGCTCGACCGTTTTCTTGTCGGCGGGGCGTCCTGCTTCCAGCATATCCTTGATCAGATAAATCCGGCCACGCGGGCTGTCTAACTCGTCCCCCAGCACCTGATAGCTGGGGCAGGTCGCGGTGCAAAACCCGCAATGGACGCAGGACCGCAAGATCTCGTTCGCGCGGGTGATGGCGGGGTCTTTCAGCTGCTCGGGCGTGAAATGGGTCTGCATGACTTAGGCTCCCATCAGGCCGGGATTAACAATCCCGCGCGGGTCAAATTTCTGGCGAAGCCCCTTGGCCAGCGCCGCGATGGGGGCGGGTTCGGGCTGGAACACGGGAACGGTCGCGCGCACATCCATTGGCGCGCGAACCAAGGTCGCGTGTCCGCCCAGCTTGGCCAATTCTGCTCGCACACGCGCGGCCCCTGCATCGGGTTGATCCGAGATGCGCAGCCACACCAGTCCGCCGCCCCAGTCATAGATCGCTTGTGGCGCAAGACCGTCCAGCGCGGCGACCAGACGCGGGCCATCCGATGGCTTAACCGAGACACGCCAAACCGCACCTTCAAGCCCTGCGAACGCGCTAACATCCCGGATCTGCGTCCAAATCTTGGACGAGGCCACGCCCACCACGGACTGAAACCCGGGCAAAACAGTCTTTGCCAGCTCGGCCGCGCGGTAGCTGACCGAGGCCTCAAGCCCCTCGATCCGTACAAAAGTCTTCCCGTCAGCGAACGCCGCCCCGGTCACATCAAAGGGTGACCCAAGCGCTGCTGACAGGCTTTCCACAGCCTGCGTGGGCGTTTGGCCTTCGCCGACCAGGGTTACTTCGGCTTCGGGAATGGCCATCACCTTCAGGCTCACTTCGGTCAGCACGCCCAGCGTGCCCCAACTGCCTGCCATCAGCTTGACCAAATCATAGCCGGTCACGTTCTTCATCACGCGGCCACCGTTCTTTAACACGCGGCCTGTCCCATCAACGAACCGCACGCCAAGACAGAAATCCCGCGCGGCGCCGACCTGAATGCGACGCGGGCCCGAGGCGTTGGCTGCGACAACCCCGCCTATGGTCGACGCGCCTTTGGTACCAAGCAGCCCGCGCAGGTCGCTCGGCTCGAACGCCAGCCGCTGCCCTTCCTTGGCCAGAAGCGCGTTGATCTCGTCCACCGGCGTCCCGCTTTGCGCCACCAGCGTCATCGCGCCCGGTTCATACAGCGTCACACCTGACAGCCCCGAAGTCGACAGAACTGCGCCCTCGACCGGCGCACCAATGTCGCGCGTCCCTCCGCCCACGACCCGGATCGGCTCCTCCGTGGCTTTGATCAGGTCGGACAGGTCTTGTTCACTTGTTGGCGAGTGGCTCATGTTCATATCTCGAATATCTTGGAAGCGGCGCTGAGCCCCTATCCGGCGCGTCGGGTTTCGGTGACCTTCAGGGGGAAAACCTTGGCGGGGTTCAAAAGCCAACCGGGATCGAACACGTCTTTCACCTGAAGCTGAACTTCCAAATCGCCATCGTTGTATTGCGACGTCATCAGATCGCGCTTTTCGACGCCCACGCCGTGTTCACCGGTCAGACATCCGCCAACCTCGACACACAACCGCAAAATATCCGCACCAAACGCCTCGCATTTTTCAAGATCGCCGGGTTTGTTGGCGTCAAACAGGATCAGAGGGTGCATATTCCCGTCGCCCGCGTGGAACACATTGCCCACGTCCAGCCCATAGTCTTTGCTCATCTCGGCAATGCGGCGCAGGACCAAGGGCAGCTCATTGACGGGGATCGTGCCATCCAGACACATATAGTCGTTGATCTGCCCCATCGCGCCAAACGCCGATTTACGCCCCAGCCAAATTTTCGCGCTTTCTTCGGCCGAGTTGCTTTCGCGCACTTCGACCGGGTTGTGGCGTTTGGCAATCTTAACGATGCGGCTTAGCTGGTCGTCAATTTCGGCGTCCGAGCCCTCGACCTCGATGATCAAAAGCGCTTCGCAATCAGGGTACCCCGCGCCCGCGAAGGCTTCGGTCGCGCGGATGCAGGGCCGGTCCATGAACTCGATCGCGACGGGCAGGATGCCGGATTTGATGATGTCGGACACGCAATGGCCGGCAACTTCGTTTGAATCGAACCCAACCAGCACAGGGCGTGCCCCCTCGGGCTTGGCGAGGATGCGCAAAGTTGCCTCGGTCACGATGCCAAGCTGGCCTTCGGATCCGCAGATCAGCCCCAACAGGTCCAACCCGCCCGCATCCAGATGCGCGCCGCCGATTTCAACCACTTCGCCATCGGCCATGACCATGGTCACGCCCATCAGGTTGTTGGTGGTCACGCCGTATTTCAAGCAATGCGCCCCGCCCGAGTTCATCGCGATATTGCCCGCAATCGCGCAAGCCAATTGGCTGGAGGGATCGGGCGCGTAAAAGAAACCGTCTTCCTCGACCGCGCCCGTGACGGACAGATTGGTGCGGCCCGACTGCACGCGGATAAACCGATTGTCATAGTCCGTTTCCAACACGTCATTCAGACGCGCCACGCCAAGGATCACGCTGTCTGCGGTGGGCAGCGCACCACCGGCCAAAGACGTCCCGGCCCCACGCGGCACCATGGGCACGCCTTCCTCGTGACAGATGCGCATCACCGCCGACACCTCGTCGGTCGAGGCCGGCAACACAGCGCAGAGCGGCGGACACTTATATGCCGTCAGCGCGTCGCATTCATAGGCGCGGGTCTGGATTGGGTCATGCACCACAGCCCCTTCGGGCAGCACAGCCTGAAGACGTTTCACAATGTGATCTTTGCGCGCAACGATCCCTTGATCTGGTGTCGGCATCTGCATGGAATATCCCCACGATTTAGAATTGGTAAGAAAATATAACCAATTTTTCACTTTAGCAACCATTAGGAACGGCGTATGCGTGAAGCATGAGTTTTGCTGACCGTTTCACACTGTTTTCCATGCTGGATTTGGCCGCTGTGGCCCTGATCTTGCTGGCTTGGGTTGCAATCGGGCTGCGCATTGAAAGCCCGACCAAAGAAAAACAGTCCGTCTCGAAAATCGTGGCGCAGTATAGGCACGACTGGATGGTTCAATTCATCACCCGCCAACCGCGCATTTTTGACAGCGCCATCCTGTCTGACCTTCGGCAAGGGGCAAGTTTCTTCGCCTCGGCCACGATGATTGCCACGGGTGGTGGGCTAGCGCTTCTAGGCAATACCGAACGGCTGCGCGGTGTGGCCCAAGACCTGACCCAAACCAGCGCACCCGAATTGGTGTGGGAGGTGAAGATCCTTCTGGTCATGCTGTTTCTGGCCAATGCGTTTCTAAAGTTTGTCTGGTCTTACCGGCTGTTTGGCTATTGCGCCGTGGTCATGGCATCGGTTCCCAATGACGAAACCGACCCGACCGCCCTGCCCCGCGCGCGCAAGGCGGGCGAGATCAACATCACCGCCGCGCGCAGTTTCAATCGGGGGCTGCGTTCGGTCTATTTCTCGATGGCGGCGTTGGCGTGGCTGATTGGACCGATCAGCCTGTTCGTCGCGACGGGATTTACCTTTGCGGTACTGTGGCGGCGCGAGTTTGCGTCCCATTCCCGCTCGGTTTTGATGCAGCCGGATACCTGATCGTTCAGTCGTTACGACGGGCCGCACCTCCGCGCCCTTCGATCAACCACGCAGCCACCAAAGCCAATGCAGCCAGCACCAAAAAAAGCGCAGGAGGAGCCAAGGGCCGCAACCGGATCGCCGTGGTGACATAAGCGTCGCGGGGGGTGTATCCCAACCACCCCCGGCCCGAGGCAACTTGCCCCGCGCGCACAGCCCGTAAATTGGGCAACCCGACCTCGATACGCTTGGCGTCCCCACGCGTGGCAGCCAGAACCGGCTTGATCTGATCGCTGCGCGCCAACGGGTTGCTGAACTCGACCGAGGTGGCCGCGCCGCGCACCACGACCGTGGACAAATCACCCTGCGTCACGCGGAACAGCCCGGTAGCGTCGCTGGCAAACGGTGCTTCAAACACACCCAAATCCCCTTCGGACAGAGTGACGCTGGCGGTATCTTCGGCAGGCGTAGTCACCGTCACCTCGGGCAACTCAGATTGCATCGTGTTGCGTCGGATCAGCAACCCCTCGTCGGTCGCGACCGCTGTCAGCGCCTCTTCCTCTAGCTCCGGCTCGCGCATCAGCCAATGGGCTAAACGGCGTAGCAGCTCTAACTGAGGCCCCCCGCCCTGATGTCCCCGCGCCCACAGCCATGCGTGGTCGGATGCCAGCAAGGCCACCCGTCCCTCGACGCTGCGATCCACCATCAAAAGCGGCGCATCGTCCGCCGCCGACAGAATGATATGGCCGCTTTGGGGCGAGACCTCGACATGGCGCATCCATGGCCCCCAGCCCCCAACCGGTGCGTGCTGCAACAGCTCGCGCGTGACCGGATGGCGTAGCCCGTCTTCGGTGACAGAGGGCTTGTATGGCTCCTCGAACAACCGTCCTGTGGGCGCGGCTGGCAAGATGTCAGAAAGCCCCGTGCGCGCGATGCTGTCAGCACTGGCCAGCGACGGCCCGGCTGCGATCAGCACCGCCCCGCCGCGCTGCACATAGTCGCGCACGCTGGCCAGATAGCCGCCGGGCAGAATGCCCCGTAATTGATAACGGTCGAAGATAATCAGATCGAATTCATCAATCTTGTTGATGAACAATTCCTGCGTGGGGAAGGCAATCAGGCTAAGTTCGTTCACCGGCACACCGTCTTGCTTTTCGGGCGGGCGCAGAATGGTGAAATGCACCAGGTCGACCGCGCTGTCGGATTTCAGCAGGTTGCGCCATGTGCGCGTCCCCGGATGCGGCGTCCCCGAGACCAGAAGCACTTGCAGGCGGTCGCGCACGCCATTCAGCTCGATCACCACTTCGTTGTTGCGACCCGTCAATTCGCCCGCGCCCACGGGCAATGTCACGTGGATCAGGTTCCGGCCCGCATGGGTCAGCGTCAGGGGGATGATAACCTCGTCGTTTCCCATGACTGGCACGTCCGCGATCGGGTCGCCATCATGGGAAAGCGAAAGGAAGGCCGGGGTGGTGGCGTCGGGGACATTGCCCAGGCTTTCAACCTTCAGGCGCAGCTCGATCTCTTCACCCAGAATGGCAAAGGCGGGTGCATCCAAAACGCTAAGCCGCCGATCCCAATCCGCGTCCCGCCCCGAGATCATAGCGTGCATTGGCACCGCTACACCGGGCGCGCTTTCCAAGTCATGCACCACGCCATCGGTGATCAACACGACGCCTGCCAGGCGATTGGCCGGAAGCTCTGCCAGCGCTTGTTTCAGGGCGGTCATCAGACGCGTGCTGTCCTCGGCCCCTTCGGATTGCGGGGCAAGGTCCGATAGCGTGCGGAACACCGGCTCGACCCCCGAGCGTGCCTCGATCTGCGCCAGAAGACCGTCTCGTGCGGCCTGATTTTGCGCGGGCCGGTCGGACAGGGATTGCGAGGCGCTGTCATCCTGAAGCACCAACAGAAGGTCTGTCAGAGGGTCGCGTTCTTCCTGTTGCAGTGACGGGCCACACAATGCCGCCAGAAGCACCAAAGCCGCTACCGCCCGCAAGGCCCAACCGGGCAGGCCGCGCCACAATGCGACTGACAATGTCAGCACCGCGACCACCGCCAAAACGGCGATCAGCGGCCACGGCAGGCCGGGCGCAAACTGAAGCGACATCGCATTCATTCGCCCAACCTTTCCAGCAAAGCGGGCACATGGACCTGATCGGATTTATAGTTCCCGGTCAGTACATGCATCACCAGATTGACCCCAAAACGCACTGCCATTTCCCTTTGCCTTTCGCCCGCTTGCCCGCGGCCTACTGGGAACATCGGGCGGCCATCGTCGCGAATAGCCCATGCGCTGGCCCAGTCGTTGCCGCCAACAATCACCGGCGTCACACCGTCGTTTAAATTTCGAAACGGCATACCTTCGGCCCGTTCAGCATCAGGGGGTGGGGCTTCGGCCCAGACGGGACCACGATTGCGGCCGGGAAACTCTTGCAGCAGATAAAAGCTGCGCGTCAGCACGTGGTCATGTGGCACCTGATCCAGCAAAGGCAGGTTTAACGGCAGTGCCACCGCGCGCAATTGGCGGCTGGCGGGCGAGTTGCCCCCGGTGCCCGCATCGCGCGTGTCAAACAGGATCAGCCCCCCGGTGGCCAAATAGCGTTTCAGGCGCAAGATCGCGTTGGGACTGGGCACAGGAGTCGTGTCGGTCAGGGGCCAATACAGCATCGGGTAGACCGATAGGTCGTCAACCTCGATATCCACGCCCACTGGGCTGGCGGGTTCGACCGAGGTGCGCAGGTAAAGCTGGTCAGACAGGCCCAGAAGCCCTGCTTTGGCGATCTGATCGACGGCGGGGTCTCCGCTTTTGACATGAGCAAGGGTGACGATGCTGGCCGCGTCCAAGACGCTGGGCGGCGTGTCGGTCCGTAAGTCGGTCTGCGCGTCTGCGGTTTGCGCCATGGCAAACAACGCAAGCCCCGCCACGACACCCGTCGCAACCCGCCGCGCAGTTGGCAATAGCCGCCCCGCCAACCACAAAGTTAGCAGCACATCCAGCGCCCCCAACAAAAGCGCCAACGCCAGTAGCCATGGACCGAACTCTTGCCGGGTCTCGTCTATTTGCCAGCGGGGCGTGATATGCGCGGGCCAAGCGGCGCGCTCAAGCACGCTGTCCGCACGTAACACATTCACAGCCTGCACCCTGTCCCCATCCGCATAAAGTCCCGGCGCAAGGTCGGGACTGGCGGGATCCGACAGCTTTGTTCCCGGCACTCCGACGGCGGCGTCCTGCCGCGACAACTGCCCGAACCCGTCAAGTTCATGGGTCGCAACCCAAGTCGTGCCCTCCAGCGCCACGCCAACGCGCGCGCTGCCTTGGGACGACACGGCCAGGCGTTCCAGCATCTGGACGAACAGCCCCGAGAACGGCAGCGACGACCATTCTGCATTGGCCGAGACATGGAACAGCACGACCTGCCCCACCCCCAGCTCACGGCGGGTCACGATGGGGGTGCCATCGGACAGGGTGGCAATGGCGCGGTCCGCCAGATCCGGGCCGGGATCGGCCAAGATTTGCGCCTCGACCCGTACGTCATCAGGGATCGGCAGGCCAAAGAAAGGCGAGTTTTCCCCGAAAGGTGCCAGCGTGCGGGGATCCCCCCAGCTCATCGCGCCGCCGACGACACGACCGCCTGATCTCAGCCGAACGGGCAGCAAGGCGTCTTCGACCCCTTGCCCCAAATCCGCAGCCGCCAGCCGAGGCCCCGCGAACCTCAACAAAAGCCCGCCATCTTCTATCCAGTCAGTCAGCCCAGCGCGGTCGGTGTCCGAGAACGTCGCCACATCCGGCAAGATGATCACGTCAGGCCCCGCCTTGATCAGCTCGGTCAGGGCGGGCAATTCGATGGTTTCGGCGGTGGTTGCCAGCGCCTCGCGAAGGTAGTGAAGTGGTGACAAAAGCTCCAACCCCTCGCGTTCGCCAGTGGTGTTCAGCAGCCCGACCTTGCGGCGGCGCAGACTGTCATCGGCCAGCGTTATAGCCCCTGCAGCGCGAAAATCCGCGATCTGAAACCGGTTGATCCGGTTGCGCAATTCACTTGGGACAGTCAGGCGTAGATCGGCCCGATCGACCCCATCTTCAAACGAGAACGGCGCGGACAAAAGCACACGCTCGACACCCTCGGGGTCGGGGCCAAGCGCTTCAAGGGTAAGCTCTTGCGTCGGCCGGGGCGCAGTGCTGAGGACCGAAAGCACCACATCACCGCCGTCTAATTCAGCAGGCAGAAGGCCAAGACGTGCGGAGGGTGGCTCGAGCACCTCCAGCGCACCTAATTGTTCGAATTGTGTAGCCATCGCGTCACGCCCATCACGCGCGACCCCGTCGGAAATCCATAAGACATCCGTAGCTCCCAGAGCTTGCGCCCAGTCCAAAGCCCATTCGTATCCTGCATCCCATGCCACGGGGGACAGGCCGGGTACGGTATTTTTCCAAACATCCGCAGACTGCCAATCCGCGCCTTCATCAACGCCCGGCGCCTCTGCTTTACTTGCCATAACAATGGCCACTGGTCGCGCCGCAGCCTGTGCTTGATCCAGCCGCGCCTCGATCACGCGCATCCGTTGGGACCAGTCCGAGGCCGCCGGCCAGAAGTCATCCACAAATACCAAAAGCCGCCCATCACGGGCCGGCGCGTCATCAGGATTTAGGACCGGACCTGCAAAACCGATGATTATCGCAGCAATCGCCAAAAGTCGTAAAAGTAAAAGCCACCACGGCGTGCGATCCGCCTGCGCAGTCTTGTCTTCCAGCCCCAAAAGCAGCGTGACCGCCGGGAAAACCTGTTTGCGCGGCGCAGGAGGCACCGCGCGTAGAAGCCACCAAATCACCGGCAGCGCAATCAGCCCCAGCAGAAGCAGGGGCGCAGTGAACCCTATGCCGAACACGCTCACCTTGGGCCTCCGATCGCGTTCCACAACCACAGAAGCGCGGCGCTGGCCGGGTCTTGCGTATGATAGCTGTGAAATCGCCAGCCCGCGCGTTTTGCCAACTCGGACAGTTCGGCCTTGCGTCGTGCAAGCCGGTCCAGATAGCGAGTACGCAGGTCTGCGGCCTCGCGCGTGTCGTGGATCAGCGCCCCGGCGACATCTTGAAACAACACGCGACCATGAAAGGGAAACACCTCCTCCATCGGGTCGAGCACTTGAAACAAGACGCCCTTCTGCCCGCGATCCTGCGCCGCGCCCACAAAATCTCGGGTGGCGTCGAGCGGACCAAGGAAGTCAGAAAACACCACTTGCCGCGCGCGCGGGACGGCATAGGCATCTTTCAGAGGCGCGTCATTGCGCAACATCTGATCGGCCATCCGCGCCAGTGCCATCTGCCCACGTCCCGGTCGATGCACACCATCCAAAAGGCCAACCCGCTCGCCCCCGCGCAGCAAAAGCGCGGCAAGCGCCAGCGCGATAACCTGCGCCTGAGCGCGCTTTTCTGGCAACTTCGAGTCCGACGAAAACGTCAGAGACGTGGACGGATCCACCCAGATCTGCACCGAATGCGCCGCCTGCCATTCTTTCTCTTGCACATAATGCCGGTCCGACCGCGCCGATCGACGCCAGTCGATCCGATGCGACGGATCCCCCGGTTGCGCACGGCGAAACTGCCAAAACGCCTCGCCCAGACCAGATTGCCGCCGGCCATGTTCACCCAATTCGATGGATTGTGCCAAGTGCTGCGCGTCGACCAAAAGGGGCGGAAGGCGCGCCGCCAAGGCTTCGGCCCGGGACCGAAGCTGGATGGGGGCGGCGTCGGACATTACGCGGCGACCTCGGTTTGCAGCACTTGGGCGACCGTTTGTCCGATGACATCAGACAAGGCCAGCCCCTCGGCCCGCGCGGCATAACCCAAAGCCATCCGGTGGCTTAGCACCGGGGCAGCCAGCGCGTGGATATCGTCAATGCCAGGTGCCAACCGCCCGTCCAAAAGCGCCCGAGCGCGGGCCAAAAGCATAAGGGCCTGCGTGGCGCGCGGACCCGGACCCCAGCTGACATTGTCGCGCACAATCTGCGGAGCGCCCGGATCGTCGGGGCGACAAGCGCGGACCAAATCCAATATAGCCTCTACCACGCTTTCGCCCACCGGCATCCGCCTCAACAATGTCTGCGCGGCGATCAAATCGTCTCGGCTGAACACGGGCGCAACACTCGCGTCTTCGGTCCCGGTGGTTGCCAGTAGGATGTCCCGCTCCGCATCACGATCTGGGTAATCCACGTCGATCTGCACCAAAAATCGATCCAACTGCGCCTCGGGCAGCGGGTATGTACCCTCTTGCTCCAACGGGTTTTGCGTGGCGAGCACATGGAACACCGCGCCCAAATCATGCGTCTGCCCTGCGACCGATACCTCGTGTTCCTGCATCGCTTGCAACAGCGCGGACTGCGTGCGTGGGCTGGCGCGGTTGATCTCGTCTGCGAGCAGAAGTTCGCAGAAAACCGGCCCTTTGATGAAGCGGAAAGAGCGCGTTCCGGTGTCGCTTTCCTCTAACACTTCTGCGCCCAGAATATCCGACGGCATCAGGTCCGGCGTGAACTGAATCCGCCCGTCATGCAGACCCATAACCGTGCCAAGGGTTTCCACCAGCCGCGTTTTGCCCAGCCCGGGCAGGCCAATCAGCAATGCGTGACCGCCTGCCAAGATCGCCGCCAGTGTCAGATCCACAACCTGATCCTGCCCCATAATCCGACGCCCCACCATCTGGCGCGCCTGGGCAAGTTTGGTGCCAAGGGCTTCGACATCGCTCAGTAGATCTTCGTTCTGCATGGCAATTCCTTTGCGTGATGACTAAGTTCATTAAAGGCTAGATTCAGACGGGGACCAAATGACAAATTCGCCAAGCGCTGGAAAATCGGCGAAAAAGCGGGTGTTTAACGCAGACGCCGTATCGCAAGCCGTCGGGTCCGAGGCTAGGAAATCCCTGCCCCCCGTGCATCTTTGGACTCCGGATTACAGCGGCGAAATTGACATCCGGATTGCGCGCGATGGCACTTGGTTTCATGAAGGCGGCGAAATTCGGCGCGAGGGTTTGGTGCGGTTGTTCTCCTCGATCCTGAAACGCGAAGGTGACAGGTTTTTCCTTGTCACGCCCGTCGAAAAATGGGGCATCACGGTTGAAGACGCCCCCTTCGTCGCCACCGATATGGAGGTCACGGGCGAAGGTCGGGACTTGCACCTGAGCTTCACCACCCATGTGGGCGACAGCGTGACGGCGGGGCCCGATCACCCCCTGAGGCTGGGTTGCACGTTCGACGCCCCCTGCCCCTATATCGAGGTCCGCGCGGGACTTGAGGCACTGATTGATCGCAAGACTTTCTATCGTCTGATTGATCAAGGCGTGGCTGCGGATCACAATGGCGCATCTTGGTTCGGCGTCTGGTCGGACGGGCAGTTCTTTCCACTGATCCCGACGGATGAACTTGGCTAAGGGGCGCGCATTTCGCTCGCTGCCCTGATGCGCTTGGGGTAGAAGACCCCATGAACACCGATGATCTCGAAATTTTTCTTGTCGCCCCGCCGGGTCTTGAGCCTGCCTTAGCGGATGAGGCCCGCGCCGCTGGGTTCGCCACACCCACAGTCAGCCCCGGCGGCGTCACCACGCGCGGCGGCTGGTCCGAGGTCTGGCGCGCCAACTTGACCTTGCGCGGTGCCACCCGTGTGCTGGTCCGACTGGGCGAATTTCGCGCCTTCCACATGGCGCAGCTTGATAAACGCGCGCGCAAGTTTCCGTGGGGCGATGTGCTGCGTTCGGATACCCCCATTCGGGTCGAGGCCGTCTGCAAGCGCTCGAAAATCTATCATCACAAAGGCGCAGCTCAGCGGGTTGAGCGGGCGATTACTGAGACACTGGGCGCGCCGATCAGCAAGGACGCGGCGTTAGTCATCAAAGTGCGGATCGACGACAATCTTGTAACCATCAGTTTGGACAGCTCGGGCGAAAGCCTGCACAAGCGCGGCCACAAAACCGCGACTGGCAAAGCGCCCATGCGTGAGAATCTGGCTGCTCTCTTTCTGCGTGCCGCTGGATTTGACGGAGCAGAGCCCGTTTTGGACCCAATGTGCGGATCAGGCACTTTTCTAATCGAAGCAGCCGAGATGACGGCCGGACTTCTACCCGGTCGTGATCGCAGGTTTGCCTTTGAAAAACTTGCAAATTTTGATGCCGAGGCGTTTCAAATTCTGAAAGTTGCGGATGCCCCCTCACTACCCACTAATGTTCGATTTTTCGGATCAGACCGGAATGCCGGTGCGATTGCGAACAGCCAGAAGAACGCCGAAAGTGCGGGTGTTGCGGCCATGTGCCAGTTTTCCGAGGCCTCGATCAGCGACGTTACCCGTCCGGACACAGAACCCGGCCTGATCATCGTGAATCCCCCTTATGGTGGGCGGATCGGCAACAAAAAGCTGCTCTTCGCTCTTTACGGTTCTATGGGTAAAGTGTTCCAAGAACGGTTCAAGGGATGGCGCGTTGCGATCATCACCTCGGATGGCGGATTGGCCAAGGCGACGGGCTTGCCGTTTCAACCGCCTAGCCCTCCGATTGATCACGGCGGGACCAAAGTGAAGCTGTACCAAACTGCACCGCTTCGATGAAAAAAGGCCGGGCAACCACCCGGCCTTCTCTGTTCGTTGGCAGCGTGCTTACTGCAGGCCCCACTTCGCAGCGATTTCGTCGAAGAAGCCCTTTTCCTGCTTCAGCTTGATCCAGCTGTTCACATAGTTGATCCAGACCTGATCGTTCTGCGGCAAAAGCATTGCAATCGGTGTCGGTGCGCGTGGGGCTTCTACCGGAATGGCGGTGACTTGCGGGAACTTCTGCGTCAGCGTCGCCCCTTCGATATTCGATGTGATGAACACATCTGCACGACCCGACAGAACCTCTTGATAGCCGCGCGCGGGGGCTTCCACCACTTTGATATCCGCGTCCGGGAACCATTCTTTCACCATTTTCTCGAACGACGTACCCAGCGTGGTCGCCACTTTCACCTCGGGCTTGTTGATCGCATCCCAGCCATCAAAACCCGCCAGCTTGTCCGATGTAGTAAAGGGCAAAATCTGGACCGAGATATACGGATCAGAGTAGCCCGCAACCTTCATCCGCGACGGCGAAATCGAGGCCGAGCCGGTCATATGATAGTTCCCGGCAACAATGCCATTCACCAGCGTTTTCCAATCCGTCGGTACGAATTCAAGCTTCACTTCTAGGTCTTTCGCCAGCTCGGTCATGACGTCAATGTCATAGCCCTTGTAGCTTTCAGTCGCCGGATCTCGCACCGACATGGGGTTCCAGTCACCTGTCGTTCCCACCTTCAGAACGCCGCCTGACAGGATCTCGTTCAATGCAGACTGTGCCGAAGCGGCCCCTGTCAGTGTCGCTAGGGCCAGCAACCCCGCCCCGATAGTTCTCAAAAAGTTCATCACACCGTGTCCTTCTGGCGGTTAAAATTATTCGATTTCATCCATCTAGATTACGTGATCGTATAGGGAATGGATCACCTGTAACGATCAATTGAACAAAAAACGTCGCGGGGAACAAGTGAAGAACAAAAATCAGACTTGCACCGCCGTTCAAATGACAGGCGTTTCAAAGTGGTATGGCGACTTTCAGGTCCTGCGTGATATCTCGCTGACGGTCGAGATTGGCGAGAAATTGGTCATCTGCGGCCCTTCTGGGTCCGGAAAATCGACCGTTGTGCGTCTTTTGGCCGGGCTGGAAACCCATCAGGAAGGTGATATTCGCCTTGAGGGTGGGACGATCAACGCTCAACGACCCGGCGACATAGGCATGGTTTTTCAAAGCTTTAACCTGTTTCCACATCTGTCCGTTCTGGACAATTTGACACTTGGCCCGGTGAAGGCGCTTGGCCTGTCACGAACCGATGCCGAGGCGCGCGCGCGCGCCTATCTGGACCGCGTGCGCATCCCTGAACAGGCCGACAAACGCCCCGCGCAATTGTCGGGTGGACAGCAACAACGCGTCGCCATCGCGCGTGCTTTGTGCATGGAGCCAAAGCTGATGCTGTTTGACGAGCCGACCTCAGCACTGGATCCCGAGATGATTGCCGAAGTTTTGGAGGTCATGGAGGATCTGGCCGCCGATGGAATGACAATGATCTGCGTGACACATGAAATGGGTTTCGCCCGCCGTGTCGCTGACCGGATTGCCTTCATGGACACGGGCGAGATCGTCGAGGTTGGGGCACCGGAACAGGTGTTCAAAGCGCCAGAATCAGACCGTTTCGCACTTTTCCTTGATAAGATCCTGAAGCACTAAGGGCGCTGATATGAATTTTCGAACAATCGCCCTGCTTTCTTCTCTGCTGCTTTTGACCGCGTGTTCGGCGGCCCCCGGCACATGGGGCTGGTATGTCATTGACCCTACAACGGACACCGGATGGACCAATATCCGCTTCCTGATCCGTGGCTTCACCTCGACCATCCAGATTTCGGTTCTGGCGGCAGTCGCCTCGATCATCATCGGGCTTCTGGTGGCGCTTCCGGCCTTTGCACAGAATCGCTGGCTGCGGTTGCCCAACCGGATCTATGTGGAGTTCATCCGAGCTATCCCCCTACTGCCAATGTTGTTTTGGGTTTTCTATGGCCTGCCCGTCGTGATGCGCGGGATGGGGATCAGCATCTCGATTGACCCGTTCTGGGGCGCCGTGATTACGCTGGCTTTGTCAGACAGCGCCTTCACCGCCGAGATCTTCCGCGCGGGCATCCAATCGGTCCCCCGCGGTCAGGCCGAGGCTGCCCAGACCATTGGGCTTAGCCGCGCAAAGGCGATGCGTTATGTCATCTTGCCGCAAGCAGTGCGTCGGATCCTGCCGCCCTTGGCCAACCAGTTTATCTATATTGTGAAGATGTCGGCGTTTGCATCGGTCATCGGGATGCAGGAACTGACCCGGCGCGCAAACGAACTGGTTGTGACAGAATACCGCCCACTTGAGATCTACACCCTGTTAATTCTGGAATATCTGGTACTGGTCCTGATCATTTCGGCAGGCGTACGCTGGCTGGAACGGCGGATGGGTGCGAATGAAAGCCGCTAAACCTCTGCTTTAATTCAAGTCTTCCAGAAGCCGCTTGTGCCGTTTCGCCTCGGCAATCGCACCGCCCAGCGTCTCGATCCCTTTGGAATGCAGCATCGCCAGCATCTTGCACAGAACCTCGGCAGTGGCCTGGGCGTCACCCAACGCGGTGTGGCGCAGCTTGGGCGGGATCACCACGCCCAAACGGTCACAAAGCGCGTCCAGTGTGTGGACTTCGGTCGTGCCATAGATCATTGCCGACAGCAGCACCGTATCCAAAATGGGATGGGTCCAGTCGACCCCGCAATTGTCCGCATGACGCCGCAAAAACGCCATGTCGAAGGGCGCGTTGTGGGCCACCAACACCGCCCCGCGCGAGAAATCGTGAAAAGCCTTCCCCGCCTCGCGAATGGTCGGTTTCCCCGCCACCATTATGTCAGTCACATGATGCACTTTGGTCGACGCTGGTGGGATCGGCATTTCTGGATCAACAAGCTGGTCGATCACCTCACCGGGAACGATCTTTTCCTTCACCACGCGCACGGCACCGATCTGTACGATCTCGTCCTTGTGCGGCAAGAGCCCTGTGGTTTCAGTATCAAACACCACATATGTCAGATCGCGCAGGCTCATTTTCATAAGGTCGTCGGTGGCCTGACCCTCCATCAGATCGAAGTCAAAAACGACCGGCCGGCCTTCGTCTGGCGCGATGGTGGCGTGGGCGTCGTCGATCATCAAAAGATAGCCTTCGCCGGGGGCAAGCGGCTTCAGGCGCGCATCGAACTGCAGACCATTTGCTGCCGACAGATCCGAAAAGCTCTGCTCGAGCCCGGTCGAGATCATTTTGTCATAGGCCGCCAAGAAGGGGCCGCGTTGGAAGTAATCAAAGATCGAGGCATTCAGACGCGCAGGGCTGACTTGCGACAGAACGGACGCGGCCTGTTGGTCATACAGCACGATCTGGTGGGCTGGGTTGATCAGCACCATGGCGACCGGAATTTCAGACAAAAGCGCGGTCAGGCGGGCCTTGTCATCGGACAGACGTTGGGTTTCGGCGGCAACGATGCTGGCCTGATCCATGGTGGATTTCATCAGCTGTTCGGACACGGCCTCGGCGGCGGGGGCCAGATCGCCCAGAAAGCGCGCCGCGTGAGTGTCGACGCCGCCACTGCCTGCATGGGCGCGAGATCGAAGCCCGGTGGCCAAGCGTTCGATGGGGCGGGCTACGTTTTCGTCAAATAGAAACCAAACGCCGGCGATCAATGCCAGAAGACCGAAACCTGCAAGCACCCCGGCAAAGACAAATCCTGCCGCGATGTCATCCGGCGTGGAGCGACCGGCCCCGACCAGCAATGCGCCCAGAACCAACAAGACCGAAGCCGCTGCCAGAAAGGCGAAAAACAAGAAGATACGAAAGCGCAGGGAAAGCTTGGTCAGGATCTGCATCACGAGGCCTCGAGCTTACAAATCGCCGTGACCAGAGGATCCCCTTCGTCGGGGGCGAACCAATCGACGCCGGTGACATTTCCATCCGCATCAAAGGTGACACCGTCGATCAAAGGTGCACGTTTGCCTGCCTCGCAATCGGCCAGCATCACCATCTTTTCAGGCGCCGACCAGCGACCGAAGAAATACGTGTCCGCCATGCGCATTGTGGGTTTTGCATCATGGGTTCGCAAGGACGGTTCATCCAGTGCGATAAAGCGTTCGGTGAAGGGTTTCACATAGGTCCACGGACGATAGATCGCCTTATTTTCAACCGTTTCCACAACGACCATGCCTTCGGGCAGCGTATCTCGCGTACGGTCATACCATCCGTATTCATTGGCAATCGTGGTGACGATCATCGCCAGACCTGCGCCCACGGGCATGGCCCATTTCGGTAGGCGTCCGCCGCTGATCTTGTTCAATACAAGCACGACACCCGCGCCAGCAACCCCCGACACCAATGTGGCGACCATCTCAAAGAACATTCTATTTTCTCCCGTCTTGGTGTCAGCCTAACATGCCGCGCCCATGCCCGATGGCACTTTGCATGGATTTCACCACAACAAAGGCATCGCGCAGGTGGCTGCGTTCAAACTCGGACAGGTCCGAGGGCGACAGATAATTGTCCGGCTTGCCGCCGGCTTTAACTTCGGCAACCTGATGTTCAAGCCGCGTATCTGCGATCAGGTCATAAGCATCCAGCAGATCCTGCCCGCCCGATTGGCTAAGCGTACCTGCGTGGATTGCAGCTTCCAGCCGGGCGCGGGTGTTGGCTTCGGTCAGCTTGCCTTGCAGAGCATAGACGCGACCAAGATCAACGATCGGCACGACACCGTTATGCTTCATATCCAACTGGTTCTTGTGCTCGCCCGAACGGATCGTGGCAAAGCCGCGCAAAAGGCCCAGCGGCGGCGTGTGTTTCAGCGAATTCGAGACCATATGCGCCACGAAGATCGAGTTCTTGGCAGCAGCAGCCAGCGTGTCTTTCTGAAGACCTTCAAACAGCCGCACGTCCCCAGAAATCGGCCGCAGATCAAACATGACCGAGGCCAGCATCTGCGCCTCGGGGCTTGGTTTGGAGATCCAACCGTCGAAGTAATCCTTCCAGACCGAAAGTGGCTGGCACCAACGCGGATTGGTCGCCATCATGTCGCCGGGACAATAGAAATAGCCACAGACATCCAGACCGTCACAGACGAATTTGGCCAGATCGGCAAAGTATCCCTCGCGGTCTGCATCCGTCACATCATCGTGCAAAATCATGCAGTTATCCTGATCCGACACGCCGGTCTGCTCCTGACGGCCCTGTGACCCACAGGCTGCCCAAAGATAGGGCACCGGGGCCGGGCCCAGCTTGGCCTCGCCCAGCGTCAGCAGGCGACGGGTGCAGATGTCTGCGATGTCAGTAATCAGGCGCGTGACCACTTGGTGCGGGCTTCCACCGGCGACCAGTTGCACCAGAAGCTGCGGAATGCGGGCCGTAACCTTGCGCATTTCCTGGGCAGTGTTCGCTTGTGCGATCTCGCGTACCAGCTCGGCCGAGCTGATGGCCTGAAAGCGGGTTAGGTCAGTTTGACTGACGATGCCGACCAGTTTGCCGCCCTCGACGATGGGAACTTGGCTAATGCGACGCTCCATCATCACGTGCAGCACGTCCGAACCGATGGCCGACGGGGCCAATGTGATCGGGTTGGGCGTCATGATTTGCGAGACTGGCGTGTCTACGGGCAGCGCCTCGGCAAGCACTTTGCCGGACATATCGCGCGTGGTCAGGATGCCAGTCAGGGCGTCGCCCTCGGTCACGCACAGGGATGAGACCCGTTTGTCGCGCATCAGGATAGCGGCCTCTCGCACGGAGGCTGACGCGGTGCAGGTGACGGGGTTCGCGGCCATCAGCGTGTCCACTTGCGTGGTCACAAGGTCCTGCTGGTCCTGTTTATTGACCCGATCCGCGCGCGAGCGGTCAAAGAACCGTTTCACCTTTTCTTCAGAAGCAATCAACAAATGGAATTGCGCGACCGGCAGGATCAAAAGCGTGCCGTCGGTGACAGCCTGCGCCGATGTGGCGGCCTTGCCGTCGCGCAACAATCCGCGTTCCCCAAAAGAGTTGCGCAGCCCAAGATGCGATACGATCGAACCGTTCGCATCGCGGACCTCGACCTCGCCCTCGTGGATGATGAACACGCCTGGCAGGTCATCTCCAAGATCATAGATGCTTTCGCCTGCAGACACGGCGCGCCCTTGAAGCTTCGGTACTAGGTTTTCGACCACATCCGCAGTCAGGGCATCATAGGGGTGAACGGATTTCAGGAAACGAAAAACCTGATCTTGGCTCAGGGGCATATTTGCTGCCTTCTTGAAAAGTTAGTCCCGCCCGATAAGACACCGGACGGGACAAATTTAAAAGGGGCGGGTCACCGCAGCGGGCCACCCGCCAGAACCAACTTAGTGATCCTGAGCCGAACCAGCGCCGCGCGGAACGCGAACCGACTGAACCAGCTCTTTGATCTCTGCCGGCAGAGGCTTGGTCATGCCCGACACGATGTAAGCAACCGCGAAGTTGATCGCCGCACCAATTGCGCCGAACGAAGTCGACTTAACGGTGCCCAGAAGCGGATCAGCATCGGTGAAGCTGTTGGTGTCCGGGATGAACAGCCAGCCTTTGTGCAGGAAGATGTAGATCAGGGTAACCGAGATACCCGCGATCATGCCTGCAACAGCACCGGTGTTGTTGATCTTGGTCGAGAAGATACCCATCATCAGTGCCGGGAAGATCGACGCAGCGGCCAGACCGAAGGCAAGTGCCACGGTTTGTGCTGCAAAGCCCGGTGGGTTCAGACCCAGATAGGTTGCCACAACGATTGCAACAGCCATCGCGATACGTGCTGACAGAAGCTCTCCTTTTTCCGAGATCTGCGGGTTGATCGCACCTTTGATAAGGTCGTGCGACACAGCCGACGAAATTGCCAGAAGCAGACCAGCAGCCGTCGAAAGAGCAGCAGCCAGACCACCAGCAGCAACCAAAGCAACCACCCAACCTGGCAGGTTGGCAATCTCAGGGTTGGCCAGAACCAGAATGTCACGATTCACGCTCAATTCAGAACCTGACCAGCCACGCTCGGTTGCAGTCGCTGCGAATGCTTCCGACTTGTCGTTGTACCACTGGATCTTACCGTCGTTGTTTTTGTCTTCATATTTCAGAAGGCCGGTTTTCTCCCATGTCGCAATCCAGTCCGGACGTGCTTCATAGTCGATCGAGGCTTCAGTTGTCCCCTGAGGGAAGACCGTAGTGATCAGGTTCAGACGTGCCATTGCACCAACAGCCGGGGCCGTCAGATACAGAAGTGCGATGAACACCAGCGCCCAACCAGCCGACCAGCGTGCATCCGCTACTTTCGGTACGGTGAAAAAACGCATAATCACGTGCGGCAGACCGGCAGTACCGATCATCAGCGACAGTGTGAAAAGAACCATGTTCAGCGTGTCAGCATGGTGCCCGGTGTAGCTGGCGAAGCCAAGCTCTTGCACAAGGCTGTCCAGTTTCGCCAAAAGCGGCTCGCCCGAGGCGACGTGCTCGCCGAACAGGCCAAGGGCCGGGATCGGGTTGCCGGTCAGCTGCAGCGAGATGAAGATCGCCGGGATGGTGTACGCAGTGATCAGCACGACGTACTGAGCAACCTGCGTGTAAGTAACACCCTTCATTCCGCCGAAAACGGCGTAGGCGAACACAACAGCAGCACCGATCAGCAGACCGGTTGTGTTGTCTACTTCCAAGAAGCGACCAAACGCAACACCAACGCCGGTCATCTGACCGATAACGTAGGTGGTCGAAGCCACGATCAAACAGACAACTGCCACGATACGAGCCGTCTGCGAGTAGAAGCGGTCACCAATGAATTCCGACACGGTGAACTTTCCGAACTTACGCAGGTAAGGCGCAAGAAGCAGCGCCAGCAGCACATAGCCGCCGGTCCAGCCCATCAGGAACGACGAGTTGTCGTAGCCGGTAAAGGCGATAAGGCCAGCCATCGAAATGAACGAAGCAGCCGACATCCAGTCAGCAGCCGTCGCCATACCGTTGGTAACCGGGTGAACACCACGCCCAGCGGCGTAGAATTCTGATGTAGAGCCCGCACGGGCCCAAACTGCGATGCCGATATACAGCGCGAAGGACGCACCGATAAACAGCCAGTTAAGTGTAAACTGATCCATCTGTTTCTGGCCCCTTTATTCTTCGTCTACGCCGTGTTCACGGTCGAGCTTGTTCATGCGGAACGCGTAGTTGAAGATCAAAATCAAGAAGACAATGATCGAACCTTGCTGTGCGAACCAGAAACCAAGATCGGTTCCGCCGACTGCGATGCCGGACAGCATCGGGCGCAGCAGAATGCCGAATCCAAATGATACGATCGCCCAGATAATCAGGCTGATCACAATGATGCGCAAATTGGCGGACCAATAGGCGTCGTTTGATGAGTTGTCGGCCATGAAGCCTCCTCCCTGTGAAGTTCCTCCAACGGGGCCGCACATGCGACCCCATCCTTCCCTTTCTTATGCGATCGCCTCCTGAACGATCCCATTTAGATTGCCCGCAATGGTATCGATGGCCTTCATGGCATCGACCTTCTGCAGGCTGCCCTTGCCCCCGTAGTAGGCAATGAGCGGTGCCGTTTGTGCGTGGTAGGCCACAAGGCGGCTTTCCACGGTTTCGGCGTTATCGTCGGCCCGGCGTTTCATGTCCGTGCCGCCGCATTTGTCGCAGACGCCTTCTTTGGCGGGCTGCTTAAACTCGTCGTGATACCCCTCGCCACAACCGCCACAGGTGTAACGGCCCGAGATGCGGGTCACCATTGCAGCGTCATCGACCTCAAGGCTGATGGCTGCGTTAATCTTCTGTCCGCTTTCCGCCAGCAGGGCGTCCAACGCCTCGGCCTGAATGGTGGTGCGGGGGAAACCGTCAAGGATCACGCCGCGGGCGCAATCGGCGTCTGCCAGACGGTCACGCAGAATGTTGATCACGATCTCGTCCGAGACCAATTCACCTGCTTCCATAACGGCTTTCGCAGCAAGGCCAGCTTCGGTCCCTGCTGCGACGGCTGCACGCAAAAGATCTCCGGTCGAAAGCTGAACAAGTCCGAACTTGTCTTCCAGCATCCGGGCCTGAGTGCCCTTCCCGGCGCCCGGAGGGCCGAGAAGGATCAAAACGGGTGCGGCGGTTGTTGTCGCTGCGTCCATTATGCGCCCGCCTTGTGCATGCGGTTGTCGATCAGGTCGTCCACGACCGACGGATCGGCCAAAGTCGAAGTATCGCCCAGCGATCCAAAGTCGTCCTCGGCGATCTTACGCAGGATACGGCGCATGATCTTGCCCGAACGGGTCTTCGGCAGGCCCGGAGCCCACTGAATGTGATCGGGGCTGGCAATCGGGCCGATTTCCTGACGAACCCAGTTGCGCAGCTCGGTCTTCAGATCGTCGGTGTATTCCTCGCCATCCATCAGGGTGACGTAGCAATAGATGCCCTGCCCCTTGATATCGTGCGGGAAGCCAACAACGGCAGCCTCGGAGACCTTGGCGTGGGCAACCAGAGCGCTTTCCACTTCGGCAGTCCCCATGCGGTGACCCGATACGTTGATCACGTCGTCCACACGACCGGTGATCCAATAGTAACCATCCGCATCGCGGCGGCAGCCGTCACCAGTGAAGTAGTAGCCTTTGTAGTCAGCGAAATAAGTCGCTACGAAACGGTCGTGGTCGCCATATACCGTGCGCATCTGGCCGGGCCAGCTGTCTTTCATGCACAATACGCCTTCGGCTTCGGTATCAGCGATCTCTTCGCCAGTGGTGGGCTCAAGGATTACAGGCTGTACCCCGAAGAAAGGCGTGGTGGCCGAGCCGGGCTTGGTTGCAGTCGCGCCGGGCAGCGGGGTCAGCAAGTGACCACCTGTTTCCGTCTGCCACCACGTATCAACGATGGGGCAATTCCCTTTGCCCACAACATCATTGTACCAGTTCCAAGCTTCCGGGTTGATCGGTTCGCCCACAGTGCCCAGCACTTTCAGGTCCGACAGGTCGTATTTCTCGACGAACTCGTTGCCACGCGCCATCAAGGCGCGGATCGCGGTCGGCGCGGTGTAGAACTGGTTCACCTTGTGCTTTTCACACACAGCCCAGAAACGACCCGCATCCGGATAGGTCGGAACCCCTTCGAACATCAGCGTGGTCGCGCCATTGGCCAAGGGGCCATAGACGATATAGCTGTGGCCGGTGACCCAGCCTACGTCAGCGGTACACCAATAGATGTCGCCCTCGTGATAATCGAATACGTATTCTTGGGTCATTGCAGCCCACAGCAGGTAGCCACCGCTACAGTGCTGGACGCCTTTCGGCTGGCCGGTCGAACCCGAAGTGTAGAGGATGAACAGCGGATCTTCCGAATTCATAGCCTCGGGCGCGCAATCAGCCGAGGCGTCTGCCATCAGCGCGGTGTAGGAATGGTCGCGGCCATCCACCATCGGCACGTCGCCGCCGGTGCGCTCGACCACCAGAACCGGGGTTGACCCCAGATTGCCATGGGCCAGAGCCGCATCAACGTTGGTTTTCAGTGGGGTGTTGCGGCCACCACGGGGGGCTTCGTCAGCCGTGATCACCAGCGAGGCACCACAGCCTTCAACACGTGCGGCCAGAGCTTCGGGCGAGAAGCCCGCGAAAACGATCGAGTGGATCGCGCCGATACGGGCACAAGCCAGCATCGAATACGCAGCTTCCGGGATCATCGGAAGGTAAAGAACGACGCGGTCGCCTTTCTTGACGCCCATGCCCTTCATCACGTTGGCCAGCTTCGAGACTTTCTCGTGCAGTTCGTTGTACGTGATCTTTTTATCAAGGTTGGGATCGTCCGATTCCCAAATGATTGCGACCTGGTCGCCACGGGTTTCCAGGTGGCGGTCAATACAGTTGGCCGAGACATTCAGCTCGCCATCTTCGAACCATTTGATCGACACATCAGGGTGCGCAAAGGTTGTGTTTTTAATTTTGGTCGGCGTCTTGGTCCATGTCAGACGTGTCATCTGCTCGGCCCAGAAGGCTTCGGGATCGTTGACCGATGCGGCGTACATCTCTTGATATTTTGCGGCATCGATATGCGCGTTCGAGACAAACTCCTTTGACGGAGCATAGGTCTTATCAGCCGTGGCTTGCGACGACATTCAGGTTCCTCCCAGATTTTCCTCCAAACGCGAGCGATACGCGTGGCTGGGAACGCACCATAAGGTTTACTCCCGGCTTGCCTTGAAAACTGGAGGATTAGACACATCTAAACAACAGATTTTGTGTAAAATTGTTTAACTATGTGCGATTTTATTGAAAATTTTTCCAGAATATCAAAAATATTTTATTGTAATTATTAGGTTTTCTGGAAAATTGGACACTCCAACAAATGTAAAATTAATGTGGCGATTTCGGGGCGTATATTTCGAATTCACGTCGCAACGATCCGCAATCGGCGAAAACGTAGCGTCATTTCGGCATTCTTCACCGGCCAACCAGTGCAGAGACGATTCACCCCGCGCTTGACAGCCCTTAGCCCCGCAAGGCACATCCAAACCTATGCAAAGCCCGTTTCAAGACCTTATTTCGCGCCGCCATTCCGTGCGTGCTTTCACCAAGGATCCAGTGCCCAAATCGGATCTAGAGCAGATTTGTCAGGCGGCCAGGAAAGCTCCCAGTGGGGCCAATCTGCAACCGGGCAAGTTTCACGTTCTGACGGGCTCGGCGATGACCGGGCTGACGGGTGCCCTGCATGACGCGCTGGACCGGAACGAACAACCGATCAGCGAATATTCCTATTTCCCGGTCCCAATGCCTGCCGATCTGAAAGCTCGTCAACGCGCCGCTGGATACGCGCTGTATCAGGCGCTGGGGATCACCAAACGCGATATCGCCGGACGGCGGGCGCAGTTCGCACGCAACTATGCGTTCTTTGATGCGCCGGTGGGCGTGGTCGTCACGATTGAAAGGGGCATGGGCAAGGGCTGTTTCATGGATCTGGGAATGTCCATCATGTCCTTTTTACTGGCGGCCGAGGATCGGGGCTTCGGCGCAACCGGGATCGGTGCGTTGGCCAATTATGGGCATGTGGTGCACGACCACCTGAATTTACCCAAAGACGAGTTGGTCGTTTGCGGCATCGCTGTCGGCAAACGGGATGAGGCTGCACCGGTGAACCAGTTCCGCACGGAACGTGACGCGCTCGAGGTGTTTACCAGCTTTCACGGCTTCGACGATTAAGGCGCAGACAGAACCAAGGCGCTGCCCAAGCCCCCCGCTGCAGCAATGGCAGCGACGCCTGCCCCCCCCTTGCGCAAAAGTTCGTGATACAGACCCACTGCTATGATCGCGCCAGACGCGCCGATGGGATGACCACGAGCCAAAGCGCCCCCGTTCGGGTTGACTATATCGCGCGGAAGGCCTGCGCCCTCCTGACAGGCAATGGCTTGAACCGCGAAAGCCTCCATGATCTCGGCCACGGTCAGGCTGTCGGCTGTGCGGTCCGCGCGGGCCAAAGCGGTGTTGATCGCGGCCACCGGAGCGATGCCGGGCAGGTCGGGCGTGCCGCCAAGGCTGGAGCCTGCCTCGATCTGGATCTTCGGAGCCGAAAGGTTCCGCGCCACGCGGTCTGAGACAACCAGCACGAACGCCGCCCCATCCGCTGCAACGGCCATGTTGGCAGATGTCACGCTGCCAGCCACCACCGGCGCGCGGGCGCATAGGCGTGCGGTCAGGTCGCGGGTAAAGGCGTCTGTGTCCTGACCTGCGACAGAAACGATTTGATCCGACTGCATACCACCTAGCGCGGCCTGATGGCTGGCGACGGCCCACTCATCCTGCGCCTGACGCGATATGCCCAGCTTCATTGCCAACGCCTCGGCCGCTTCGGCCATATCCGGGTCGCGGTCAGGCCACGGGGTGAACTGGGCTTGATCATAAGGTTCGGGATCGCGCCCATCCGCGAAGGTGCGCGACCGCAGCGGCCTGCGGGAATAGCTTTCCGCACCGCCCGCGACCACCACATCATGCTGCCCCGATTGCACCATGGCTTGCGCCAGAATCACAGCGTCCAACCCGCCGCAGCATTGACGGTCGATGGTCAGCCCTCCAATGCTTTCCGGCAGCCCAGCCGCCAAAGCTGCAACCCGCGCGGGATTGCCGCCTGCGCCCAACGCGTTCGACAAGATGACCTCGCCGACCTCTTCGGGTACCACCCTCGCGCGCTTTAGCAGATCCCGGATCACCGGCGCAGCCAAGTCGTGGATGTCCAGCGCAGCGAAGGCACCACCGCGCGGCACCACCGCCGTACGGCGGGCGGCTATGATCCAAGCGCTTGTCATCCCTGACCCCTTGCAAGTTTTTCTATCGTTTTCAAATCCGGCTTTCCGGCGGGCAGCATTGGCAGAGCATCCACAAAAAGCACCTGACGCGGTGCTGACGGAGCACCCAGCGCATCGCGGCAGCGGGTTTTGATTTTGGCCGCCATGTCGTCACACCCTGTCCCCTCAATCACAGCGACCAGCACCTGCCCGCGCGCGGCATCGGGCACCGGAACCACCGCCGAACGCGCGGTGCTGAGCTTTGCGATTTCCGCCTCGACCACCTCGGGAAAGACATTGTGATCGGCCACGGTGGCCATCCGGGATTTGCGGCCCAGAAGGTAAACAAAACCGTCAGCGTCCTGCCGCGCCATCTCGCCCACGGTCAGGAAGCCGTCTTGGCGTTTGGTGTCCGGGCTGTCGCCATCGACATAGCATTGAAACAAATACGGGCTTTTCACCCACAACTCGCCCGGGCCCTGTCCCGCCGGGTGACCATCCGCATCCCGCAACTCGATTTCTACGCCGGGATATGCCCGCCCGACCGAGGCTATGGGCGTGGCCACAGGCGCGATGGTCATGAAGCTGGTTTCGGACGCGCCAAAGAACTCGTGGACCTGCGCGTTGGGGAACAAAGCGGCCAGAGCTGTTGCCGTGTCAGGGTCCAGCTTACCGCCCCCTGAAAACACCAGCTTCATCTTAGGAAGCGAGGCGGATTGCGCTTTCAAAAGCAACCGCAACTGCGCAGGCGTGGCATAGAGCACTTGCGCCTCGCCCGCCGCCAGCCCGTCCACCTGCGCCCGTGGCGACAACCCGGTCAGAACCGACAAGTCTGCACCCAGATGCAGGGCTTCCAATATGGCGAACAGCACCAACGAATGCCCCGGCTCACCCAACACCGCATAGGGCGTATCGGCCCCCGCTCCAAATTGACTCCGCGTGACTTCGAAACTGGCAATCCAACTTTCAGGGCTGCGCTGAATGGTTTTCGGCGCACCGCTGGAACCAGAGCTTTGGCATTGCAAAACCTGCTGACCATCGTTAGCTTTCCAAACCTCGATCGGGTCGTCCACCACTTGGCGGGCGCGAATGCTGGCTCCGGCCTTTAGACCCTCAACAAGACGCTCAATGGCATGCGCCGCGCGCTGTGCCTGCACGGTTCCGCCCTTTCCCGGAAGAAGGATCCTGCTTTGCATATCTTGCCGAAAGCGCATCGCTGCCCCATTGCCCCTGTTTGGCCCGAAGGCGTCTTGGTCTTTGTAAAAGCCCCGCGGGCTAAGGGGAAGCCCAACAAAAAACGGGCGCGGTCTGAACCACGCCCGTTTCAGATTTCAATAAACAGTTCGCGTCAACCACGCACCACATAGACCGAACAAGTCGAATGGCGTACAACCCGTGCCGCGTTCGGCCCAAGAAGGTAATCCGAAACTTCTGGCTTATGCGCACCCAGTACAATCAAATCCGCACCATCAGCGTCAGCAGTGGTTAAGATGACGTGATAGGCTTTGCCAACCCCGATGATGTGACGAACTTTCTCGTTCGCCTCGGCCCCTATGGTGTCTTCTACCATTTCAGACAGAAGCGCATGCGCTTTGTCTTTCGCTTTCTGCGCGTGGCTCTCGTCGAAGAATGCTCCGACCACACTCATCCCGAAATCAGGAACGACCGTAATCACATCAAGCTGAGCATCCTCGGCCTGTGCCAGTTTGAAAGCTTGCTCAAGAACCTTTGCTTCGGCTTTGGGGCGGTTGATATCAATGGCACACAGAATGGTCTTGGTCATGCCACTTCTCCTTCCATGATATCTTCTTCCTTGGCGCGGCGCGACTGCAGGAAGGCCACAAGGCCAAGCAGCAGCAGGGCTGGGATGAAGATCAACTCTTTCGGCAATTGGTTCGAAGGTGCCTGTACTGCCGAGATCTGAACCGGGTCATCCCCGTAGAAATCGAAGGTAGACAGCTTGTCGGACAGCGGCGTACCGAACATAGGTTCGTCAATCCGCATCACGTCCCCTTCCGGCATCAAGGCAATCCCGGCCGCATCCAAACGGGCCGCGCCGCCTTCGGCTTCAGGCACGTTCAGAACCACGGTCAGATCCTTCACCTCAAGCGTGTCAAAGTCAGGACCCGAGATCACCACGCGCAGCGGATCACCGGGGGTAGCATCACCAATCGCTTGCTCGATCTGAGCGGGGGCGATTTGCGTGAAGGGCGGTTGGATCTGGTTCATGAAGAAGCCCGGACGGAACAGCGCGAAGGCCACCACCAGAAGCGCAACGGTTTCCCAGATGCGCGACTTCGTCAGGAAAAAGCCCATCGTGCCCGCCGTAAAGACAAGGATACCGATGGTCGCCACAATGAAGACGATAATCCCTTGCGTGATCGTCACATCAATCAACAGAAGGTCCGTGTTGAAGATGAAGACAAACGGCAAGGCCACCGTGCGCAAGCTATAGAAGAACGCGGTGAAACCGGTGCGGATGGCGTCACCACCCGACACAGCTGCCGCCGCGAAACTTGCCAGCCCCACAGGGGGCGTCACGTCCGCCATGATCCCGAAATAGAAAACGAAGAGGTGAACAGCGATCAGCGGCACAACAAGGCCGGACTGCGCGCCCAGTTCAACAACCACGCCCACCATCAACGAGGACACAACAATATAGTTCGCCGTGGTCGGCAGGCCCATCCCAAGGATCAGTGACAGGATCGCCACGAAGACCAGCATCAGGATCAGGTTGCCGCCGGACAGGAACTCGACGAAATCGGCCATCACCTGACCAATACCGGTCAGCGATACAGTGCCCACGATGATACCCGCCGTGGCGGTCGCCAGACCAATACCGATCATGTTGCGTGCACCGTCGATCATGCCTTCGATCAGGTCCATCACGCCATCACGCAGGCGACCAGCAGGATTGCTTTCGCCCCTGAAAAACGCTTTGAACGACTTCTGCGTCAGCAGAATGCCAAACAGCAGGAAGGTTGCCCAGAAGGCCGACAGGCCGGGCGATTTACGTTCGATCATCAGGAAGTAAACCAGAACGATGATCGGCAGCAGATAGTACAGACCCGACTTATAGATCTTGGCGACGTCCGGCAGCTCGACCACTTCGGCATTGGGATCATCGGGTTCCAGATCAGGAACCTGCGCGGCCAGATAAATCAGCGCCACATAGATGACGAATAGCAGGATCGACAGAACCCAGCCCGAGCCCTCGGGGAACAAGGATACGATCCAGCCCACCGGGTACTGCGTGGCATAGCACAGAAGCGCAAAGCCCGCGAAGAAGGCGAACATCCCGCCGATGGTTTTGCCCATCGACACAACCTTGTTGCCGATGGTCGGCATTTTGTTTTTCACCGCTTCCAAGTGCACGATGTAGACCAACGCGATGTAGGAAATGATTGCGGGAAGGAAGGCGTGGGTGATGACCTCGACATAGGAAATGCCGACATACTCGACCATCAGGAACGCGGCTGCGCCCATGACGGGTGGCATGATCTGACCGTTCACGGACGAGGCAACCTCGACCGAGCCAGCCTTCTCAGCCGAGAAGCCAACGCGCTTCATCAGTGGGATGGTGAAGGTACCAGTGGTCACAACGTTTGCAATCGACGAGCCCGAGATCAGGCCGGTCGCGGCCGAGCCGACAACAGCGGCTTTTGCAGGGCCGCCGCGCAGGTGGCCAAGGGCACCAAACGCCATCTTGATGAAATAGTTGCCTGCACCGGCACGGTCCAAAAGGGCACCGAACAGAACGAACAGGAAAACGAACTTGGTCGACACGCCCAGCGCGATACCAAAGACACCTTCAGACGTGATCCACATATGGCTCATTGCTTTGCGAAGTGACGCGCCCGCCCAGCGGATCTGGTCGGGCACGACCTCGGACGAGCCGAAGAAGACATAGAAAAGGAATACGATTGCCAAAGCCACCATGACGGGACCCAGCGTGCGGTAAGCTGCGATGAACAGGAAGGTCAGACCGGCCAGCGCCATATAGGCGTCGGTTTGGTCTGCCAGACCGCCATTCGCAACGATTTTTTCGTAGAAGAAATAGCCGTAAAGCGCCAAGAACGCGCCTCCCAAGCCAAGCAGCCAATCATACCACGGGATATAGTCGCGGGGGCTGGACTTGAACAACGGATAGGCCATTGCGGACAGGAAAATGGCAAATGCCAGATGGAACTGGCGCGAGTTGTTGATCAGATCTCCGGGCAACACATAAGGTGCCACGGGCGAGGCCAGAAGCACCTGAAATATTGACCAGATCAGCGCGACGGCGGCGATCATCAGCCCCACCGAACCTTGCGGGCTTCGGGCACCCGTATCGCTGGCGGCGACGAGCTCTTGCAGCTCTTCTTCGCTAAGCGCGCGTTCCTCTTTCGTGGACATTTGTTCTCTCCCTCGGTCACTGCGGTGACCTTGTTGGTTCATACTCTTTTAAGCGTCCGATCTTGTGCCGGATCGAGGAACCGGGGGGCGACGGGCGCCCCCCGATGTATGACTTACAAGCGGCAGATCACTCGATGATGCCAGCTTCTTTATAGTACTTCTCGGCACCCGGGTGCAGAGGCGCAGACAGACCAGCGGTTGCCATTTCCTTGGGGTCAAGGTTGGCGAATGCAGGGTGCAGGCCTTTGAAGTCTTCGATGTTGTTCATTACCGACGAAACAACCGCATACACGGCATCTTCCGACACAGCGTCCGAGCTTACGAAGGTTGCGCCCACACCGAAGGTGGCGGTGTCAGCGTCGTTGCCACGGTACATGCCGCCCGGAATCGTGGCGGTCCGATAGAACGAGTTGTCTTCAACCAGCTTGTTCACAACGTCGCCGGACACTTCAACCAGAACCGAGTCACACGCGGTGGTGGCTTCCTGGATCGAACCCGAGGGGTGACCAACGGTATAGACCATGGCGTCGATCTGGTTGTCGCACAGGGCTGCCGACTGCTCGGCTGCTTTCAGTTCGGTCGCCAATGCGAAGTCATCCGAGGTCCAACCCATGGCTTCCATCAGAACTTCCATGGTGCCGCGCTGACCCGAACCCGGGTTGCCGATGTTGACGCGTTTGCCTTTCAGATCTTCGAAGGTCTTGATGCCTGCATCTGCACGGGCCACGACGGTGAAGGGCTCGGGGTGGACCGAGAACACCGCGCGCAGGCCTTCGAACTTGCCAGCATCTTCAAACTTCGAGGTGCCGTTATAGGCGTGGTACTGCCAGTCCGACTGGGCCACACCAAATTCCAGCTCGCCTTCGCGAATGGTGTTGATGTTGTAAACCGAACCGCCGGTCGATTCGACCGAGCAGCGCACGCCGTGATCCTTGCGGCCCTTGTTCACCAGACGGCAGATCGCGCCACCGGTTGGATAGTAAACACCGGTAACCCCACCGGTGCCGATGGTGATGAATTCTTCTGCGAATGCCGCAGGTGCCATCACTGCCGTGGCAGCAATCCCTGCAAACGCAATTTTGAATCCTTGGAACATCAGTTTTCTCCCTTGATTGATGTTATTTACTCGCTCCACACCTCGGCCAGCTGCCGGTTGTGAAGCTCGACTTCTGCGATGCGGTCCTGTGCGGCAACACCCGCACGACCAACCACCATGCCGACGATGGTTTCCAACAGGAACATCGTGGACACATAGGATGAATAAAAATGAGGGCTTTCGGTCGAGACAACAAAGCTCGCCGATGCGTGTTCCAACGCGGGACATGTATGCGTATCGGTGATCACCACGACAAAAACCCCTAACTCGCGCGCAAGCCTGGCGGCCTTGATCACGGAAACGGCGAACGGCGGCTTGGTTACAATAAGTAGTGCATCACGTTTATCGAGGCCTGACAAGGCTCCGCCCAAAGACGCCCCCATTCGGTTGGCCAATGTCCAGTTGTCTGAACAGAAATTAGCCATATAAGAAAGGTATTCGACGACTCCTGTCGATCCCAACGCACCCAGCAACAAAACCTTCCGCGCACCCGACAAAACGTCGGAAACGGCCGCGATTTCGTCGGGATTCAGATTCGCCATTGTCAGCTTTAGGTTGTTCTGACAGGCGGCGAAATGCGCATGAAGGAAGTTTGACGCGCCGTCGCCATGCTCTTTCTGAAGCTGGCCGGCCCGATTCGCGAAATTGTTCACTTTACGGTCAATCTTGTCGCGCATTTCATCGCGCAACACGTCAAAACTTGGATAGTCCAGCGCCTTGGCCAGCCTTGAAAACGTCGCCGGCGACACGCCGCTGGTGCGCGAGACTGTGCGCAGCGGGCGTGACACAGCATCCAGCGGGTTAGCCACAAGATAATCCGCAGCAGAACGCAATGCGCCGCTGAGGTCGCCATAGGCCACTGCAAGCCTCTGTTCGAAGCTGTCGCTTGTGCTCACGTCCAGATGCCTCCCTGCTTGGACCTGATCAGTGTTCCTTTTGTTTCATGGATTGTCAAACTTTGTCTTTTTTGTTTCAATGTGAACAGTATCCAGCAGACATCCAGAGGGCGGCATGTCACATATTTTCCCAAGGCACTGCAAGTCAAATCCACCCGTCGCGACGCGCGGGGATGGGATTTATATTATTGATTCCGAAGGGAATAAGTACCTTGACGGGTCGGGCGGTGCGGCCGTGTCCTGCCTTGGCCATTCAGACCCAGATGTGGCGCAGGCGATGCATGACCAGATCGACAGACTCAGCTTCGCACATACGGGTTTTCTGACCTCGGAACCTGCAGAATCACTCGCCGACCGTTTGGCTGCACACGCGCCTGAAGGAATCGAAAGAGTCTATTTGGTGTCAGGCGGTTCGGAAGCGGTCGAGGCCGCGCTAAAGCTTTCACGCCAGTACATGATCGAAACTGGGCAACCCCAACGCACCCGGTTTATTGCCCGCAAGCAAAGCTATCACGGCAACACGCTGGGCGCGTTGGGCACCGGCGGCAACATGTGGCGACGCGAGCCATTTGATCCGCTGATGATGTCGGCCAGCCATATCGACCCGTGCTATGAATACCGTCTGCGGGAGCCGGGCGAGACGGAAGAGGAATACGGCCTGCGTGCCGCAAATACCTTGGAAGACGAGATCCTGCGTGTCGGGCCCGAAACCGTGATCGGCTTCCTTGCCGAACCCGTGGTGGGTGCCACAGCAGGCGCAGTGCCCGCCGTCAAAGAGTATTTCAAACGGATCCGCGAGATTTGCGACGAGTATGGCGTGCTGCTGATCCTTGACGAAGTCATGTGCGGGATGGGGCGCACGGGCACTCTGTTTGCCTGTGAGCAAGACGAGATTTCGCCCGACATCATCACCATCGCCAAAGGGCTTGGCGCGGGCTATCAGCCGATAGGCGCAATGCTGTGCACGGGTGCAATCTATGACGCGATTGAACAGGGCAGCGGGTTCTTTCAACACGGGCACACCTATATCGGGCACCCGGTGGCCGCTGCTGCCGCCGACGCCGTGGTCCGCAAACTGACCGAAGGTGGCATGGTAGCGCGTGCCGCCATGATGGGAGATCGTCTTAACGATGCCCTGCACGCCGAGTTCGGCCAGCACCCACATATCGGAGACATCCGCGGACGCGGCATGTTCCGTGGTCTGGAAATCGTGGCCGATCGCGACAGCAAAACGCCTTTCGATCCATGGCGTGGCACCGCTGGTCGCCTGAAGAAACAGGCGTTCCAGAACGGCTTAATTTGCTACCCGATGAGCGGTACGATTGACGGGCAGAATGGCGATCACGTGTTGTTGGCTCCGCCCTTTATCATCACAGACGATCAGATCGACGAACTGGTGGGCAAACTGTCTAAGTCGTTGGAGCAAGTCCTGTGACGCCGCTTCCGAAGCTCATGCTAGCCCCAAACGGCGCGCGTCTGACCAAGGCTGACCACCCTGCCCTGCCGATGACTCCAGCCGAGATTCTCGACACCACACAGGCCTGTCAGGGATTGGGCGTGGACGGGCTGCATCTGCATCTGCGGGACGCCAAGGGGCAGCACCTTCTGGATGCAGATGCCTATGCCGACGCGCTGAAGTTGTTCAAGGCCGAGATGCCCGACTTCCCAGTGCAAATCACGACCGAGGCCGTCGGGATGTACGAACCGGATCACCAACGCCACGTGGCGCTGAACGCAGGCGCAAACATGGTTTCGGCCTCTGTGCGCGAGCTGTGTCGGGACGAGCATAACGTGACGCGGGCGTTCTATGAAGACTGCGCCCAGCGCGGCATCGCGGTGCAGCACATCCTTTATAATGTCGAGGACGCCGAGCTTCTAACCCACGTGTTGGACGACGGCCTTCTGACGGCTCCTGACCTGCAATTGATCTTCGTGCTGGGTCGCTACGCGGTCGGACAGAAATCAAATCCGGCGGACCTAGACCCATTCCTGAATTGGCTAAAAGAAACCGGCCTGACCCCCGACTGGGCGGTCTGCGCCTTTGGTCAAAATGAAACCCCCGCACTTCTGCGCGCTGTTCATGCAGGCGGAAAATGTCGGATCGGGTTCGAGAACTCGCGCCAGCACGCGGACGGGTCTGTTGCGAAGGACAATGCCGCGCGGGTGGCTGAGTTGGTCAAAACCTGCACCAACCCCCAGCTAGGCCGCGAAACGGCATAGCTGGGGCAGTTGGCTCAAAACCTCGCAGGCAGAGAAGTTCTTATACCTCGTCCTCGTAAGCGTCCATCGGTGGGCAGGTGCAGACCAGATTGCGGTCGCCGTAAGCGTTGTCCACGCGGTTCACCACCGGCCAATACTTGTCCACGCCAAGGTTCCCCGGAGGGAAGCAAGCCTGTTCGCGGGTATAGGGACGATCCCATTCACCTACCAAGTCACGTACCGTGTGGGGCGCGTGCTTCAGTGGGTTGTTTTCAGGATCGATCTTGCCGTCGATGATGTCCTGCGCCTCGGCCAGGATCGACAGCATGGCGTCGCAGAAACGATCCAGCTCGGCCTTGGGTTCGCTTTCGGTCGGCTCGACCATCAGCGTACCAGCAACCGGCCATGACATGGTCGGTGCGTGGAAGCCACTATCAACCAGACGTTTGGCCACATCATCCACCGTCACGTTGCCTTCGTCCGCAAGCGGGCGAGTGTCGAGGATACATTCATGCGCCACGCGGCCCGTCTTCGAGGTATAGAGGATGTTGTACCCGTCCTTCAGACGCGCCGCGATATAGTTAGCGTTCAGGATCGCAACTTTCGTAGCCTGCGTCAGGCCCGCGCCGCCCATCAGAAGGACATAGGCCCAGCTGACCGGCAGGATCGAAGGCGAGCCAAACGGCGCCGCCGAAACCGGACCAACAGCCGTGCCATATTCCGGGTGACCCGGAAGGTGTTCTTCCAAGTGGGATTTCACACCGATCGGACCCATGCCGGGGCCACCCCCGCCATGCGGAATGCAGAAGGTCTTGTGCAGGTTCAGGTGGCTGACGTCACCTCCAATGTCACCCGGACGGGACAGCCCGACCATGGCGTTCATATTGGCCCCGTCGATATAGACCTGACCGCCGTGATCATGGGTGATCTGGCAGACTTCCTGCACGGTTTCTTCGAACACACCGTGGGTCGAGGGATAGGTGATCATGCAGGCTGCAAGGTTGTCTGAATGCTGCACGGCCTTCGCGCGGAAATCACCCAGATCGATGTTGCCTTCATCATCCGATTTCACAGCCACGACCTTATAGCCCACCATCTGCGCGGTGGCCGGGTTGGTCCCATGGGCCGATGTTGGGATCAGGCAGACATTACGATGCCCTTCGCCACGCGCCGCGTGATAGTTGCGGATGGTCAGAAGCCCAGCATATTCACCTTGCGCGCCCGAGTTCGGCTGCTGCGAAATCGCGTCGTAGCCTGTGATCTGGCACAACTTGTCGTTAAGATCCGCGATCATCTCGTGATACCCTTGCGCCTGATCAACCGGCACGAAAGGGTGCAGGTTGCTGAATTCAGGCCATGTGACCGGGATCATCTCGATCGTCGCGTTCAGCTTCATAGTACAGGACCCCAGCGGGATCATCGCGCGATCCAGCGCCAAGTCGCGATCAGCCAGACGACGCATATAGCGGGTTATCTCGGCCTCGGCGCGGTTCAGGTGGAAAATCGGGTGGGTCAGATACGGCGTTTCGCGCAGCGCATAGTCCGGCAGGCGATAATACACATCCGACTTGTCGTTTTTCTTCTCGATGCCGAATGCACCCCAGACCGCTTCCAACGTTTCAGGGCGGGTTTGCTCGTCAAGGCTGATACCCACACGAGTTTCGCCAACTTTGCGCAGGTTCACGCCGCGTGCGACAGCCGCCTCCATGACGGTTTTCTGCAGCGGGCCGACATCGACAGTGATGGTGTCGAAGAACACTTCGGGCTCGACCTTAAAGCCGTGCTCTTCCAGACCCACAGCCAATCGCGAGGTCTTGCGGTGCACCGATTGCGCAATCGCTTTGATGCCATCAGGGCCATGATACACAGCGTACATAGACGCAATAACCGCCAGCAAAGCCTGCGCCGTACAGACGTTCGAATTTGCCTTCTCGCGGCGGATGTGCTGTTCGCGGGTTTGCAGGGCCAGACGGTAGGCTTTGTTGCCACGCGCGTCGATGGATACGCCGATGATCCGCCCCGGCATGGCGCGCTTCAGCTTGTCGGTCGTCACCATATAGGCTGCGTGTGGGCCGCCATATCCCATGGGAACGCCAAAACGTTGGGTCGAACCCACTGCAATATCAGCCCCCATTTCGCCGGGCGACTTCAAAAGCGCCAACGCCAGTATGTCTGCGGCCACAACTGCAATTGCCTTGTGTTCGTGCAGAGCAGCGATTTCGTTGGTGAAGTCGCGCACGTGGCCTTCGGTGCCCGGATACTGAAAGATCGCGCCGAACACGGCGCCCGCGTCCAGCGCGTCGGGATCTGCCACCTGAACGTCAATGCCCAAAGGCGCTGCACGGGTTTTAATCACAGCAATGGTCTGTGGGTGGCAGTTCTTGTCGACAAAGAACGCCGCGTTGTTGGCTTTCGACCGCGAGCCGCGATGCGCCATGGCCATCGCCTCGGCCGCCGCAGTGGCTTCGTCCAGCAATGACGCATTGGCCACTTCCAGACCGGTCATGTCCGATACCATCGTCTGGAAGTTCAACAATGCCTCAAGACGGCCTTGCGAAATCTCGGGCTGATAGGGCGTATAGGCCGTATACCACGCCGGGTTTTCCAGAATATTCCGCAGGATCGGCGCGGGCGTCGTTGTTCCGTAATACCCCTGCCCGATCAGCGAAGTCAGAACCTTGTTTTTTGAGGCCACCTGTTTCATGTGGAAAAGCGCGTCGCGCTCGGACATGGCCGAACCCCAGTCCAGCGGCTCTTTCTGCCGGATCGAAGGCGGGACAGTCGCATCGATCAGTTCATCAAGCGTCTTGAAACCAATGACTTTCAACATATCGCGCATCTCGGTCGGAGACGGGCCGATATGACGTCGGTTGGCAAAATCATAGGCTTCGTAATCGGTCAGTTTGAACGCCATCTTGCGATCCTCGTGCAGTGGGTATGACCCGCCAAATGCCCGGCGGGTGGTCAGGTCTTAACCAATAAAGGCTTTATAGCCATCCAGATCCATCAGGTCATCAAGCTGACCAGCATTTGACAGCTTGACCTTATAGATCCAGGCGTCGCCTTCGGGGTTTTCGTTCAAACCACCGGGATTGTCTTCCAGAGTGCCATTGGCCTCGATCACTTCGCCATCGACCGGCGCATAGATTTCAGACGCGGCTTTCACGCTTTCGATCACGCCGATCTCGTCACCTTTTTCGAACGTGTCGCCGGTTTCGCGTTGTTCAACGAAGACGATCTCGCCCAGTTGGTCAGCTGCGTGTTGAGTGATGCCGATGGTGGCGACGTCGCCTTCCACGGTGATCCATTCGTGCTCTTCCGAGTAATAGGTTGTCATATCAGGACGTCCCTTGTCTTAGCGTTTGTAGTTCTGCTGCACGAAAGGCAGCGATACGATTTCGGCAGGCTGGGCCTTGCCGCGAATGATCAGGTTCACCTTTTCGCCAATCTCGCCATGTCCCTTCGCGACATAGCCCATAGCAACCGGGCCACCGACAGTTGGGCCAAAGCTGCCCGAGGTGATTTCGCCGATTGTGGTGCCATCAAGGCTTTGAATTTCCACATGCTGACGGGCTGGCGCGCGGCCATCGGGTTTGATGCCCACCAGCTTTTTCGCGGGCCCTTCTGCCAGCTCGCGCTGGATGCGATCTGCCCCCGGGAAACCGCCTTCTTCTTTTCGACGCTTCTGGATGGCCCAGCCAAGGCTTGCTTCAATCGGCGAGGTCGACTGGTCAATATCGTTGCCATAAAGGCAAAGACCGACTTCCAGACGCAGGCTGTCGCGGGCGCCAAGACCAGCGGGTTCGCAATCGTCATGGGCCAGGAATGCGCGCGCAATAGCTTCGGCATCAGCTTCCGGGATTGAAATCTCGTACCCATCCTCGCCGGTATAGCCCAGACGCGAGATTCGGCATTCGACGCCGTTGATGTCGGCGTCGGTGGTTTCCATGAAGGTCAAATCACGGGCGGCTGGGCATAGATCGCCCACCACGTCCTCGGCCTTAGGACCTTGTACGGCAACCAGCGCACGGTCAAAGATCTCGGTCACTTCCACACCGTCCAAATGAGCAGCCATATGCGGGATGTCTTGATGACGCATGGATGCATTCACCACGACAAAGAAGTGATCACCCGCGTTCGCGACGATCAAGTCGTCCATGATGCCGCCGTCTTCATTGGTGAAGAAACCATAGCGCGCCTTGCCTTCTTTCAGCGTCGCATAGGCCTGCGGGCAGATGCTTTCCAGCTTCGTCCCGATGTCGTCGCCTTTCAGGATCACCTGCCCCATGTGGCTAACATCAAACAGCGCGGCTTTCTCGCGGCAATGTTTGTGTTCGCCCATGATCCCCATCGGGTATTGGACGGGCATTTCCCAGCCGGCGAAATCAACCATCTTGCCGCCAAGTTCGACGTGAAGGTCATAAAGCGGGGTGCGTTTGGGGGTGTCGGTCATGGCCGCGCCTCCTGTGGCTAAGTTTCCTATTAGGGATGTTGTGTTTCTTATAGGAAACCCTTTACAGTACCGCAAGAAAAGTGTGCGTCGGGATACTTTGACAGCTTTCGGGACCGTAACTAAGCTGTAGGAAACACATAAAACGTGAAAGAGACACGCGTGGACAGCGACACAAACGGCCCCTCGCAAGGGGCGAATGACCGTACAGACGCCCCCGATGGCGAGGCTATGGGCCGCATGATTCGAGAGACCCGGAAGGCCAAGGGCATGACGCTGGAGGATGTCGCGCGGGACGCGGGCATCGGACGCTCGACCCTGTCAAAGATCGAAAACAACCAGACCCGGCCCAGCTTCGACATCATCCGACGTCTGATGCAGTCCTTAGGGCTTGAGACCCCGCAACTGTTTCTGCAATCGGCCAAGTCCGACATCTCGGGGCGGCGAGATTACACCCGCGCTGGCCAAGGCGAAATCAAGAAAACGCCAACCTATACACATGAATTGCTGTGTAACGAGCTGACGTCGAAAAGTATGGTGCCCTATATCTCGACCGTCACGGCGCGCGAGGTGTCCGAGTACGACGACTGGATCCGCCACAACGGTGAAGAATTCATGTTCGTCCTATCAGGCGAGTTGGTTCTGGTGACCGAGCATTATCGCCCGCTGGAAATGAAGGCTGGGGATTCCGTCTATTACGACGCGCGGATGGGACATGGGCTGATTTCAACCAGCGAAGAAGATGCGAAAGTGCTGTGGGTGTCATTAGGGTCATAAGCCCCCGCCATCTTGTCAAAAATCCAGCGTCTTCACGGGTCAACGTGCTTGGCAAGATAGCCATTTATGCGGCTCGTGCGATAATCCCATTCCCGCCAGTTCATGGCGACAGGCTGCGGGTTTGCACACCTGTGAAACCACTCTGGGGCCCAAGTGGCACTTTCGTCCTGCAATCCTAGGGTAATGGCTTTCGAGGCCGTTGGGCCAAGGCTGCACACATACAGCCAATCCTGTGTCTCATAATGACGATGGCTGGATGCACGCTCCATGAAATCCGTGGCAATAATCGCCGCGAAATTGATGAACGTGCAGATGTACAGCACTCCCACACCTAAAATCGCCGAGCGCAGAAGCAACCATTGCGACGCATGCCCACGCATGATTTGCCACGCGACCATCGCCAGACCCAGCGCCACCACTCCCATCCAAATCAGCGCATAAAGGCGCATATAGGTCAGCCCATAGGCGTCAATATAAAGATCCAGCCGCAACAGCGCCGAGACCGTTAGCAACACATTCTGAACGAGCCACAACAGCATAAGAGGCTTCAGGGCCCGATGTTCTGCCAAAAAGGGCTGCGCCGCCAAGGCGAAAGCTCCGGCCAGCATTGCGGTTATCAACAACGGGTAAGCACCACGATGGGCATATGAAGCGTGGCTCATACCATCCGGCAGATGTGCACCCACCAGCATGATCGAGACATCCATGATGCTTTGCACTGCCAACAACAGATTAAACAGGATCAACGCACGTAAGACTGATCCGGCGTTCAGGCCGAAGCCTATTCGGGTCTTCACCGCTTTGGTCTTATTGGCGGAACTTGGGGCAGTTGCGGTCAAGAAGGGCCAGATCAGCAGCCCAAGACCCAGCCAGAACATGATCCGCTTCACGATTGAAAACAGGTCGATGTCGATTTGAAGCGCCTGCAATAGGGTGCGTTCAAGAACGGGATTGGCGTTGATCAGCAGAACGAACAGCACCAATGTGCCCCCAAGCGGGAAGGCCCAGTTTCGCCAAAGCTGAGGGGCAGAGCACCACAAGGGACAGCTTCGGGATCCTGAATCTTTGGCCATCGCGCGCAGAAAGCAGATTAGGTCCTTCATCCCTTTGATTGGCAGTGATGCAGCCAATCGCAAAGCGGCTATCGCCAATAACTCGCGCGCGCGACCCGGGGCAATGCGCAACCATGCCACAGCCCCAACCAGCCCGGCGGCGAGAAAGGCAAATGACAAGACTTGCACATGTTCAAACATCGGCAGGCTTGCCAAAAACAACAGGGCCATCGGCTGATGAACCCGGCGCTCTAGGGGACGAAGCATCACCGAGACGCCGAAGATGGCCCACGCGAAGATGATCACCGAAACGCCCGGCAGATAGCCCCAGAAAAGAACGTCGCCCAAGCCGATTAGAAACGCCAAACTGGCCACCCACGACGGCCGCAGCTCGGCCATTTGGCATGGGTTTGTGGCGCTGGGGCGCCCGCCCGAAGGCCCGGTGGTCTCGCTGGCCAGCCACCAGCCATCATTTGCAATTGAGTGGGGCACTCCACGTAAAACGAGCTCTTTTGGCATTCACAGTCTCCCTTTCGATTGGCACCACTCTGGCGGGTCGAAATGCAGACCATCTGCACAAGATGTGCAGGTTCTGTGCAGCCATGATTTGGCCAGAGGACACGTGACATACTGCGTCCTTTTTGCGCAATCTCTGGCGTGCTTTCCTGTTGCAGAACGATGTCTCATTGCCGATGGTTGAAAGGTCATGCCCACGCAATACTCTTACCAATCCGATCCGAATGTCCCGGATTTTGACGACAGCACGCCGGTCGCTGTTATGGACGCAGAATGTGCGCTGTGCAGCTGGGGGGCGCGGATGATCCATCGGCTGGATCGCTCGGGCGTGGTCCGGATTTGCCCCATTCAGACGCCGCTTGGGGCTGCATTGATGCGCCATTATGGGTTGGACCCAAAAGATCCCGACACATGGATGTTCATCGAAGGCGGGCACGCCTTTGTCGATTTCGAGGCCGTCCTACATGCGGGATCGTCGTTTGGCGGCTGGGGCAAGTTGGTCCGCGTCTTGCAGGTCCTGCCCAAGCCCGGTCGCAATTGGCTGTACCGACGCATTGCCCGTAACCGCTATCGCCTGTTTGGGCGGGGCGACATGTGCGCACTGCCAAATCCAGCGTTCCAGAAACGGCTGCTGCGATGAGCAATCCGGGGACTGACATCAATTTCGCGCCGGATGACACTGCGCCGATCTTCAAACAGGTTCTGGGAACGGATTTCGAGCGCTTGCCCATCGCCGTCCGCGCAACCCATGTGACAACAGACGCCAGCCATTGGCGCGGGCAAGCCTCGGTCACACGTGGGCGCGGGGTTTGGGCCGGGTTTCTGGGATGGTTCTTCGGGTTCCCTGCAGCCTCAGAGAGCGTCGAGGTCGAGGTCATCAAGACCAGAACCACAAAGGGCGAGACATGGGTGCGCCGGTTCGGACCCAGCAGGTTCAAATCGCGTCTGGCGGCCACGCCCGATGGGATGACCGAAAGCTTTGGACTGTTCAGCTTTCTCCTAGGGCTCCGGGTGGACAAAAACGCACTGCATTATCCAGTGCGGTCAGGGCGGTTCGGTCCCCTGCCCTTGCCTCGCGTTTTACTGCCGATCTCGGACGCGCGCGAGTATGAGCGTGATGGGCGGTTCCACTTTGACGTCAAGCTTCACGCACCCTTCACGGGCGGTTTGCTGGTGCATTATCAGGGCGATCTGAAACCCGTTCAGGCCCGCCCTGAAGATTAGCGCTTAGCGCAGGCGCTGTTCGGTGCCTGCGTCAAAGAACATCGCATCCGCGTCGTCGAAGCCGACGATCACGTTGCTGCCCTCGGGAAGCGTGTCTTCGGTGCGGTTTTCCACGATGATCTTCTCGCCGTTGCCGGTGATCAGATAATCATAGGACACCCCACCCAGACGCTCGCGCAGATCAAGGCGCGCGCCGCCGTCGCCTGCTTCGATGGTCAGGTGCTGCGGACGCACACCCACCAGAACTTTCGACCCGTCGCCTGGAAGCGCGACCGAGGTGTTCACCACACGCCCGCCCAGACTGTCCAACACAACGCCGCCGTCCTTTACGACACCTTCAAGAAAGTTCATCGCAGGCGAGCCGATGAAGCCCGCGACGAATTTGTTGTCGGGATCGTTGTACAGATCCATCGGGCTTCCGACCTGCTCGATCAGGCCGGCGCGCAGCACGACGATCTTGTCGGCCAGCGTCATCGCTTCGACCTGATCGTGGGTCACGTAGATCATCGTCGCGCCGATTTCCTTGTGCAGGCGGGCGATTTCCACACGCATGTCCACGCGCAGCTCGGCATCTAGGTTCGACAGGGGTTCGTCGAACAGGAAGACCTCGGGTCCGCGCACAATGGCACGCCCGATGGCAACACGCTGACGTTGCCCGCCGGACAGCGCCTTGGGCTTGCGTTTCAGATAGTCGTCCAACTTTAGGATGCGGCTGGCTTCGCCGACCTTGGCTTTGATTTCATCCTTGGGATGGCCGTTCATCTTCAGGCCAAACCCCATGTTCTCTTCAACCGACATATGCGGGTACAGCGCATAGGTTTGGAACACCATCGCCACGCCGCGTTCGGACGCATCCACATGGGTTACATCGCGTTCGCCGATCCTGATTTCACCACCTGTGGTCTCTTCCAGTCCCGCAATCATCCGCAAAAGCGTGGACTTGCCGCAGCCTGACGGGCCAACAAAGACGCAGAACTCGCCGTTGTCGATTTGCAGATCAATATCGTGGATGACCTGAACGTCGCCATATTTCTTAATGGCATTCTTGAGCGTTACGCCTGACATGGTGAACTCTCCTGATTACGAGCTTGGGAACTGCCAGTTTTCGGCAGCTTTGGCGATTTCATTTGCAGTGTTCAGAATCACTGGACGCAGATCGTCCAGTGATTCCAACGAGTACTTGTGAGTGGTGGTTGTGATCGAAATCGCCCCGATCACGCGGGCATTCGAAGACAGGATGGGCGCGGCAATGCAGATAATCCCGGGTTCATGTTCTTCCCGGTCATAGGCCACGCCGTCTTCGTGAATTTCGGCAAGCTCGGCGCGCAGGGCGTCTGCGTCAGCCAGCGTGTGTTCCGTGTGCTTAAAGAAGGACTGATTCTGGATGGCCCTGTCTTGTTCGTCGGGCTTCAGAAAGGCCATCATGGCTTTGCCAACGCCGGTGCAATAGCCTGGCCCAACCTTGCCCGCCTGCGAGAACATCTCGACTGGCAAGTCGGCGTTCCGTTTGTCGACGTAAAGCACTTGGCCGCGGTCGATCTGAGCCAAGTGGATGGTCTCGCCGACCTCGCGCGACAGAGCGTCTAGGAACGGACGTGCCACCGGGGCCAGAGAGCTTTGGCGCCACGCCGAATGCGCCAAGCGTACAAGGCGCATCCCCGGCGCATAGGTCTGGCGTTCTTCATCATAGCTGAGCAGCCCCTGTGTGGTCAGGGTTTGCAGCAGGCGATACAGCGTGGCTTTGGGATAGGGGGATTCGGCCAGCACATCGTTGAACCGGACCGGACGCATCTTTCCTGCGACCATATCCAGCACATGCAATGCCTTTCCTACCGTGCCGCCAGCGGCTTCTGGTGGTGTCTCAAGCGAGCCCATCAATATCTCCTCCTGCTTCCTGTCCTCAGCAGGAAACTATTGACATCTGTAGCGAAGGCTTCGCATAGTTTCAATAGTTGAACGATAGTTTCATTATTTGGAACTTGAAAATGACTAGAACCCTTGGGAGGAAACCAATGCTGAAATCAATGAAAGCATCTGTTGCGGCAGTTGCTGTTACCGCCGGTCTGGCAACGTCCGCTTTTGCAGCTGACCTAACCGGCACGCTGCGCATCATCTCGGACATGTCGAACCCGGCACCGCGCGCGATCATGGAAGGTCTTGCAGCCGACTTTGACGCCATGCATCCCGACCTGACGGTCGAGCTGGAAGTGGTGGACCGCGAAGCCTGGAAAAGCCAGATTCGCAACGCACTTACGGCAAATGCGCCCGACGTGATCAACTGGTACGCGGCCAACCGTATGGCCCCCTATGTGAACGCTGGTCTGTTTGAAGATATCTCGGACATGTACGAGGGTGGCGACCTGCCGGGTCTGGACTCGGTCAAGGGTGCGATGACCATCGACGGCAAGCAGTACGGCGTTCCGTATACCTACTATCAGTGGGGCATCTATTACCGTGAAGACATCTTCAACGAGCTGGGCCTGACCGAGCCCGCTACCTTCGACGAGGAAATCGCAAACTGTCAGAAGATCCTTGATTCGGGCCGCAAGTGCTACTCGATCGGGTCGAAGTTCCTGTGGACCGCTGGCGGTTGGTTCGACTACATGAACATGCGCACCAACGGCTTTGACTTCCACATGAAGCTGGCCACCGGTGAAGCCGAATGGACTTCGGACGAGGTGCGAGCGACCTTTGCCAACTGGCGCAAGCTGATCGACATGGGCGCCTTCATCGACGATCACCAGACCTATAGCTGGCAAGAAGCTTTGCCCTTCTTCGTGAACGGGGAAGCCACTGCTTACCTGATGGGCAACTTCGTGGTACCGCATCTGCGTGAAGCTGGCCTGACCGACGAGCAGATCGACTTCTATCAGTTCCCGAAGATCGCAGACGTGCCGATGGGTGAAGATGCCCCTACTGACACGTTCCACATCGCATCGGGTGCGCAGAACAAAGAGGCGGCTCGCGCCTTCCTTCAGTATGTGACTTCGCCCGACGTGCAGTCGAAGATCAACGCAGCAGACGGCCTTGGCCAGCTGCCGATCAACGCCAACGCATCCGTAGGTGACGACGAATTCCTTCAGCAGGGCTTCGAGATGCTGTCGCAGAACGCAACGGGCGGCATCGCTCAGTTCTTCGACCGTGACTTCCCCGCTGAAATGGCTTCTGTCGGCATGGAAGGATTGCAGGAATTCATGGTGTTCCCGGACAATCTGGAAGACATCCTGAACCGCTTGGAAGACGCACGTAAGCGTATCTACAAGTAATCCCCCAAGGTGCCCTGCGCGTTACTATGCGTGGGGCACCCTCCTTTTTTTCACACTGCACGCTATTGGCAAGCCCAAATGGGTTTCCCCATGACGTGTCCACGGGAGGAGCGATATGACAACTGCACATGCAGAAATGACTTGGATTCGGCGCAATCGGATGACGTTGACGCCGCTGATGTTCCTGTTGCCGGGCGTGTTGTTCTTTTTGGTCTATGTGATCATCCCGATCGGCCAAAGCTTCAACATTTCGCTCTATGAATGGGACGGGCTGGGCGAGGCGACCTTTGTTGGCACTGGCAACTATCAAGAGCTATTGACGGACCGCGCGTTCGAGATCTCGCTTTGGAACAACGTCAAATGGCTGGCCCTGTACCTGCTGGCCATTCCGGCGGGGCTGTTGATTGCGCTGTTTTTGAACCAGACCATCGTGGGTATCCGCCTGTACAAGTCGCTGTTCTTCTTTCCCTTCGTCCTTAGCCAAGTGGTCGTGGGGCTGGTGTTCAGCTGGTTCTATCTGCCCAATGACGGGCTGTTCGACATCATTACGGGGCTGTTCGGCATCGATATTCGCGGCGGCGTGTTGGGCAATCCGAACACAGCCACCTATGGTATCATTGCTGCAGGTCTGTGGCCGCAGACGGCCTACTGCATGATCCTGTATCTGACGGGCCTGAACGCCGTGGACCCTGAACAGATCGAGGCCGGGCGACTGGATGGTGCCAAGGGTTGGCGCATGTTGTGGCATGTCATCCTGCCGCAACTGAAACCTGCCACCTTCATCGCCTTCGTGGTGACGATCATCGGTGCGCTTCGGTCCTTCGATCTGATCTCGATCATGACAAACGGTGGTCCGTTCGGATCGACCCGCGTCCTGTCCTTCTACATGTTTGAAAAGGCGCTGTCCGAATATGGGTTCCGCATGGGCTATGGCTCGGCCATTGCGGTGGTTCTGTTCCTGATCATGCTGGTCTTCATCGGCTACTTCCTGTGGTCGATGTACCAAGACGAAAAAGCAGCGCGGAGGTAAGACGATGTTTCCTACACCAATCGAAAAACGGTCGCGCGGGGCGCAGATTACCTATCAGGCGCTGGTGCCTTTCGCGCTGATCATGTGGCTTTTGCCTTTGCTGGCGGTTGCGCTGTTCTCGGTCCGCCCGTTGGCCGACTTTACCAACGGCAACTATTGGGGCATGCCTTCGTCCGTCGAGTTCTTCACGAACTACGGCAAGGTTTTCCTTGAAAGCGATATGCCGCGTTACATGTGGAACTCGGTCCTGATCACGGTGCCGACGGTGATCGGCGCGGTGGCCCTGTCCTGCATGACCGGGTTCGCACTGGGCATCTATCGCTTCCGCGGAAATCTCTTGATCTTCTTCATGTTCATCGCGGGCAACTTCGTGCCCTTCCAGATCCTGATGGTGCCGGTGCGCGACCTGACCGTGTCGGCGGGTCTTTATGATACCAAACTGGGTCTGGTCCTGTTCCACATCGCATTCCAAACCGGGTTTTGTACGCTTTTCATGCGCAACTTCATCCGCGCGCTGCCCTTCGAGCTGATCGAAGCCGCCCGCGTCGAAGGCATCGCAGAATGGCGCATTTTCTGGTACATTGTCCTGCCCCTGATGAAACCCGCAATCGCGGCGCTGTCGGTTCTGATCTTCACCTTCATCTGGAACGACTATTTCTGGGCGATTGTGCTGACCCAAGGCCCTGACGCACAGCCCGTGACCGCTGGCATCACATCCTTCAACTCGCAATTCGTGGCGCAATATCACTTGATGAGCGCTGGCAGCATCGTGGCCGCATTGCCGCCCGTTGCCATGTTCTTCTTGATGCAGCGCCACTTCATTGCAGGCCTAACACTTGGAGCCGTTAAATGATCCGAACTTGGTCGCTTCAGGACGGGCGCCAAAGCCTTGTCCTGGCCGCTGATCGCGAACACCTTCCCGAGGTCGTCTATTGGGGGCCGCGGTTGCCTGATGGCGAAGACCTCGAAACGCTCGCCCAAGCCCATATGCTGGACGTAACCGGAGGAATGCTGGACCAGAACCCTGAACTGTCGATCTGCCCCGAGGCCACCCGGACCTTTCCCGGCCAGCCGGGGCTAATCCTGCGTGACGGGAACGGGACACCACTTCTGCCGAAGTTCTGTTTTGAAGGCGCTGAAGAAGGTCAGGACAGACTTGTTCTGACCTATCGCGACGTGACCAATACGCTAACCTACCGGGCGCGGTTTTCCATCAACCCGCTGACCCATATGATCGTTGCTCAGTCCGAAATCGAGGCTGATCACGACCTGCACCTGCATTGGCTTTCTGCGCCGGTTTTTCCCGGGCCGCAGCAATCAGACGAGGTCATCGACTTTTCCGGCCGCTGGTGTGGCGAATTTCAGATGAACCGCACCCCGTGGTCGGCTGGCATCCGGTATCGCGAGAACCGCACAGGTCGCACCGGCCATGAACACTTCCCCGGCCTGATCGTGCCCTGTCGCGGCGCGACCAACACGCGCGGTAATGCTTATGGGTTTCATTATGGTTGGTCCGGTGGGCACCGAATGGTGGCCGAGGAATTGCCCGATGGACGCCGCCAGATCCAATTCGGCGACGCCGCTCGGATGGAACATGTGGCCCAGAAGAAATTCAAGTCTGCCCCGCTTTACGCGATGTTCTCGGATGACGGTATCAACGGTTGTGCCGTCGCGTTCCAGCGCCATTTGCGCGATCAGATCGTTGATTTCCCGGATAAAAACCGCCCGCGACCGGTGCATTACAATTGCTGGGAAGCGGTCTATTTCAATCACAACTTGCCCGAGTTGAAAGAGATCGCTGACCGCGCCGCCGCGCTTGGCGCGGAACGCTTCGTGCTGGATGATGGATGGTTCGGCAATCGCGACGATGACACGCGCGCGCTGTCTGACTGGGAAGTGGACAAACGCAAATATCCGGACGGTCTGAACCCTCTGATCGAGCATGTCCACGGTTTGGGCATGAGCTTTGGCATCTGGTTTGAACCCGAGATGATCAACCCCGACAGCGACATCCACCGCGCCCATCCCAACTGGGCGCTGGGCGGCGAAGATCAAATCCTTGGCCGTCAGCAAAAGGCGCTGAACATGGCCCTGCCGGAAGTCCGCGATTTCTTGTTTGATCGGATCAGTGCAGTGCTGTCCGCCCACGACATCGACTATATCAAATGGGACCACAACCGCGTGTTGCCGATGCCGGACGCGGCGCAGACTCGTGGCTCTTACGCGCTGATCGACCGGCTGCGTGCGGCCTTCCCAAAGGTCGAGATCGAAAGCTGCGCCTCGGGTGGCGGGCGGATTGATTTCGGCATTCTGGAACGCACCCACCGTGTCTGGCTGTCCGACAGCAACGACGCGCTGGAACGGCTGCGCATCCAGCACAACGCGGCGATTTTCCTGCCCTTGGCTGTGACCGGCAGCCATGTTGGCCCGCGTCACTGTCATACGTCAGGCAGGGTGATCGACATCCGTATGCGCGCTTGGGTGGCAGCCAAGCGGCACATGGGGTTCGAGATGGACCCGCGCGAGCTGACCGCCGACGAAACCCGCGTTCTGACCGACGCGACCGCGTGGTGGAAAGCCAATCGTGACTGGATGACACGCGCCGATATCCTGCGGCTGGACAGCGCCGATCCATCGATGATCGCCGAACAGCAATTGTCAGACGGCGGGGACCGATTTGTTGTGTTCGCGGGCGTCGCTGACACTTCGTCCCAAATCACGCCGCGCCCGTTGTGCTTGACCCGGCTTTCCCCGGATGTGACCTATCGTATCGAGCTGGTGAACCGAGATGATGCACCCGCTTTGTCGCGCGGCAATCCGGCGCTGAAATCCGGCCCGGTTGAACTGAGCGGCCAGTATCTTATGAACCACGGCCTGACGCTGCCGTGGCAATTCCCGCTGAACATGTGGGTGATCGAAGGGACAAAGCTATGACGAAGGACAGACGCAACCGTGCTTGGTACGGAAAGCTGGACAAAGACGGGTTTATCCATCGAAGCTGGATGAAAAACCAAGGGTTCCCGGATCACGCGTTTGACGGCCGCCCGGTGATTGGCATCTGTAACACATGGTCGGAACTGACGCCTTGCAACTCGGGTCTGCGTGATCTGGCCGAGGGTGTGAAACGCGGCGTGTGGGAGGCAGGCGGCTTCCCGGTCGAATTCCCCGTCATGTCGCTGGGCGAAACACAGATGAAACCCACCGCCATGCTGTTTCGCAACCTACTGGCGATGGATGTCGAAGAATCGATCCGCGCCTATGGTATTGATGGCGTCGTTCTTTTGGGTGGGTGCGACAAGACAACCCCCGGTCAGTTGATGGGTGCGGCATCCGTTGATCTTCCGTCCATTGTGGTTAGCTCGGGTCCGATGCTGAACGGCAAATGGAAGGGCAAGGACATTGGGTCTGGCACAGACGTTTGGAAGTTCTCGGAAGCGGTGCGCGCGGGTGACATGACCCTTCAGGATTTCATGGCAGCAGAAAGTGGTATGAGCCGCTCGAAAGGCGTGTGCATGACAATGGGCACGGCGTCGACCATGGCATCGCTGGTCGAAGCGATGGGAATGAGCTTGCCGACCAACGCGGCTTTGCCTGCCGTTGATGCTCGCCGCATGGCGCTGGCGCATCTGACCGGAAAGCGGATCGTCGAAATGGTGGACGAGGACCTGAAGCCCTCGGACATCCTGACGAAAGAGGCGTTTGAAAATGCCATTCTGGCCAACGCTGCGGTCGGTGGTTCGACCAACGCGGTGGTGCATCTTCTGGCAATGGCTGGGCGGGTAGGCGTTGACCTGAACCTTGCTGATTTTGAGCTGGGCAGCGAGATCCCCTTGCTGGTCAACTGCATGCCCTCGGGCAAGTATTTAATGGAGGATTTCTGTTACGCGGGCGGGATGCCTGTGGTGCTGAACGAGTTGGCGAAGGCTGGTCATCTGCGCAGCGCCAAGACGGTTCTTGCCGGGGATATCGCAGCTTATGCAGACGGTGCTGAATGCTACAATGATGATGTCATCAAGACGTTCGATGACCCGGTGAAACCTGCGGCAGGTCTGCGCGTATTGCGCGGAAATCTTGCGCCCAACGGTGCGATCGTTAAGCCTTCGGCCGCGACCGATGCGTTTTTGGAGCACGAAGGCGAAGCCTATGTTTTCGAGACCATCGAAGACATGAAAGCCAATATTGACCGCGATGACTTGCCAGTAACCCCTGACACGATCCTTGTGCTGAAAGGCGCTGGACCCAAAGGCTATCCGGGCATGCCCGAGGTTGGCAACATGCCAATCCCTGCAAAGCTGGTTCGCGAAGGCGTTCGTGACATGATCCGCGTCTCGGACGGGCGCATGTCCGGTACGGCATTTGGCACGGTGATCTTGCACGTCTCGCCCGAGGCACAAGCCGGCGGAACACTGGCCTTGGTCAAAACCGGGGACCGCATCCGCGTCAGCGCCTCGGAAGGGGCGTTAGAGTTATTGGTGGACGACACCGAACTGGACGCCCGCCGCGCGGCGTGGCAACCGGACGAGCCGCACTATACCCGCGGCTATGCCAAGCTGTACATCGACACCGTCATGCAGGCCGAACATGGCGCGGACCTTGATTTCCTTGTGGGCAAAGACACCCGCCCCGTCACACGAGAGAGCCACTGATGAGTATCGCAACCTTTCATGACCTCGACGGCGCGTCCGTCTTCATCACTGGCGGCGGGTCAGGCATTGGCGCCGCGCTGACCGAAGGCTTCCTGCGTCAAGGCGCCAAGGTGGGCTTTGTGGGCCGTTCGGATGCGTCCGAATTTGTTGACCGGATGGAGGCTGAAACCGGCAGCCGCCCTCACTTTGTGCAATGCGACATCACCGACATTCCCGCGCTGAAGTCGGCTATGGCTGAATGCGCGGCTTTGAACGGCCCAATCACTACGCTGGTGAACAATGCCGCAAATGATCAGCGCCACTCGACCGAAGAAGTGACCGAAGACTTCTGGGACTGGGCGCAAGCCATCAACCTGAAGGCTTACTTCTTTGCCTGTCAGGCGGTGATGGAGGGCATGAAGTCCGCAGGCGGCGGCGCGATCATCAACTTCACCTCGATCAGCTATATGATGGGGAACTCCGGCTATCCGGCCTACACGACCGCGAACAGCGGGATCAACGGCATGACGCGCTCTTTGGCGCGTGAATTTGGACCAGACAAGATCCGGGTGAATGCGCTGGCACCGGGTTGGGTTCTGACCCAAAAGCAATTGGACATGTGGGCCGAGCCCGAAGCCCTTGCAGCACATCTGGAACGCCAATGCCTGAAAGAGCATCTGGACCCAGAAGACATCGTGTCCTCGGTGCTGTTTCTGGCCTCGAAGGCCAGCCGGATGATCACAGGCCAAGCGCTGGTCGTGGACGGGGGCGTGGTCGTTACAGGATGAAGCACATGGGACAGACACCAGACTGGATCGCCGTAGATTGGGGCACGACGCATATGCGGGCGTGGCTGATGGCACAGGACGGGAGTGTTCTGGACCGGCGCGACTGCGACAAGGGTATGGGTGGACTATCTCAGGATCAATTCGAACCTGTGTTGGACGAACTGCTGTCCGATGTCACCGCCAGCACACCCCTGCCAGTAATCGTCTGCGGTATGGCCGGATCGCGCCAAGGTTGGACCGAAGCGCCCTATGTCGCGGTGCCCTGCCCACCGCCCGGAAGCGAAGCCGCCACGCCTGCTCCCGCCGCCAAGTGGAACGTCCGCATTCTGCCCGGCGTAAAACAGACCAGCCCCGCAGATGTGATGCGCGGGGAGGAAACGCAGATCGCGGGGTTCTTGGCGTCCGAGCCCGACTTCGACGGCATCTTGTGCCTGCCCGGCACCCACAACAAATGGGTCCATATCAGTGCCGGAGAGATCGTCAGCTTTCGCACATTCATGACGGGCGAGATCTTTGCCCTTCTGGCCTCGCAATCGGTGTTGCGCCATTCGGTCGACACAGATGATTGGGACGAGGTTGCGTTCAAAAACGCGCTGTCCGACACCATGTCCCGCCCTGCTGATCTGGCTGCCAAGCTCTTTTCTCTACGCGCCGAGGGGCTGTTGAACGACATGCCCGCAGCCGAAGCAAAATCGCGCATGTCTGCCCTTTTGATCGGGGCCGAATTGGCGGCAGCCAAGCCCTATTGGTTAGGGCAACAGGTGGTCATTCTGGGCGAAGGACCCGTCGCCCGCGCATATGAAACTGCTTTGAATGCACAGGCGGCCATGGTGCGCTGCGTGGACGCTGAAAAACTGACATTGGCCGGCCTGACCGCCGCCTTCGCACAAGTGAAAGGGACCCAATCATGAGCCGCGAAATCATCGCCATTCTGCGGGGCATCCAGCCGGACGAGGCTGTCGATATTCTGAACGCCCTGATCGATGCAGGCATCACTAAGATCGAGGTACCTCTGAATTCACCCGACCCGTTCGACAGCATCGAACGCATGGTGCAGGCCGCTGGCGACCGCGCGCTTGTGGGCGCTGGAACGGTGTTGGATGTGGCTTCGGTCCAGCGGCTGGCCTCGATCGGTGCGCAGATGGTTGTGTCGCCGGATGCAAACCCCGACGTCATCGCCGAGACCAAGGCGCAGGGCATGTTGTCCTATCCCGGCGTCCTGACCCCGACCGAGGCATTCTTGGCCCTGCGATCCGGCGCGGATGGCTTGAAATTCTTCCCAGCTTTCAAGCTGGGGCTGGACGGGTTCAAAGCTCTGTCCGCCGTGCTGCCCAAAGGCACCAACACCTATGCGGTGGGCGGCGTTGGTCCTGCGGATTTCGCAGACTGGCTGGGCGCTGGCATCACCGGGTTCGGGCTGGGGTCGAACATTTATAAACCGGGCTACTCTGCCGAAAAGGTGGGTGCGTTGGCGGCCGAAATTGTGGCCTCGTACGACGCGGCGGTGTCATGACCGTGCGGGTCTTTTCTGACACGATCTGCACGCTTGGCGAAGGCGCGTTCTGGCACCCAGAGCGCGCTCAGTTCTTCTGGTTCGACATCCTCGGCAAACGCCTTCTGACGCGGGTCGGCGATGAAGAGCAGGCGTGGGCTTTCGACGAATGCGTCTCTGCCGCTGGCTGGGTGGATCACGACACGTTGATCATGGCAAGTGCCAGTGCACTATGGCGGTTCGACATCGAAGCGGGAGAGCGCGAAAAACTTGTGGATCTTGAGGCTGACAAACCCGTCACCCGCTCGAACGATGGACGAGCGGACCCGCAGGGCGGGTTCTGGATCGGGACGATGGGATACAACGCCGAACCCAACGCCGGAGCGATCCATCGCTTCTATCGCGGCGAGCTGCGCAGGCTTTTTGACAAGATCACCATATCGAACGCGATCTGTTTCAGCCCTGACGGCTCGACTGCCTATTTCACCGACACCGAAGACGGGCGTGTGATGAGGCAGGCTTTGGACACAGAGGGCTGGCCGAAGGGCGATCCGCAGGTTTACCTGGATTTGCGTGACGAAGATTTCGGCGCGGATGGCGCAGTGATCGACGCACACGGCAACTTTTGGAATGCCCAATGGGGCGCATCCCGCGTAGCCTGCTATGCCCCCAACGGCACCCTGATCGAAACCCGCGCAGTTCCCACGACGCAAGCATCCTGCCCTTGCTTTGGCGGCGCGGATCTGAGCACCCTTTATGTGACTACAGCCGCCGACGGGCTGTCGGGCGACAAGATGGCAGGCAAGACCTTTGCCATCGACACAAACTTAACTGGCCAACCCGAACATCGGGTCATTCTCTGAGAACAACATGAAACGCACACTTGGCACCTGCTATTACCCAGAACACTGGCCTGAAGACATGTGGGCGGAAGACGCAGCCCGCATGGCCGAGGCGGGCCTGACATGGATCCGGATCGGAGAGTTCTCGTGGTCCAAGATCGAACCGACCCCCGGCGACCTGCATTGGGATTGGCTGGACCGCGCGATTGTCGTGCTGGGGAAGGCCGGTCTGAAGGTCGTGCTGGGCACGCCCACCGCCACGCCTCCGCGCTGGATGATCGACAAGCACCCGGACATGCTGGCAGTGGACGCAGACGGCAACCCGCGCAAATTCGGCTCGCGCAGGCATTACTGCTTCAGTCATCTGGGCTATCGCGAGGAAAGCCGCCGCATCACCCGCCTAATGGCCAAGCGTTACGGCGCGACCCCCTTTGTGGCCGCATGGCAGACTGATAATGAATATGGGTGCCATGACACGACGGTTTCCTATTCTGATGCCGCGCGTGTCGGGTTCCAAGACTGGCTGGCGCAGAAATACCAGTCCGTTGACGCGCTGAATGCCGCATGGGGCAATATCTTCTGGTCGATGGAGTATCGCAGCTTTGACGAGGTCGATCTGCCCAACCTGACCGTGACCGAACCCAACCCCGCCCATGTGCAGGATTTCCGCCGCTACAGCTCGGACATGGTGGTGGCGTTCAACAAGGTACAGGTGGACGAGATCAAGGCGCAGTCAGACGCGCCGGTGTCGCATAACTATATGGGGCGGATCACAGATTTCGACCACTTCGCAGTCGGTGCGGATCTAGAGATCGCCACATGGGACAGCTATCCCTTGGGGTTTCTGGAAGATCGCGTGGGCGCAGACGCCGCCCATCAACGCGCTTATGCCCGCCAAGGCGACCCGGATTTTCAAGCCTTCCACCACGATTTGTATCGCGCCGTTGGGCGTGGCCGCTGGTGGGTGATGGAACAACAGCCCGGCCCGGTGAACTGGGCGCCCTATAACCCGTCACCGCTGCCCGGCATGGTTCGCCTGTGGACGTGGGAAGCCTTCGCCCACGGCGCCGAGGCCGTGTGTTATTTCCGTTGGCGCCAAGCCCCTTTCGCGCAGGAACAACTGCACGCGGGCCTGTTGCGTCCCGACAGCAAAGACGCGCCTGCGATGGCGGAAGCACAGCAGGTCGCGACAGAGTTGGCCGAGGTTCCAGATGTCCAGCCCGCCCAAGCCCCGGTCGCATTGGTCTTTGACTATGACGCCGATTGGGCGTGGGCCACGCAACCGCATGGCGCGGGGCTGAGTTACTTTGGGCTGGTGTTTGAGCACTATAAGGCACTGCGCCGAGCAGGTGTGACGGTGGACATCGTGCCTCCGAGCCACACGGATTTCGCAGGCTATAAGCTGGTGATGGCCCCCGGCGTGATGCACTTGCCCGACGGGCTGCGCGCGGCGCTTGCCAAGGCAGATGGCCACGTCTGCTATGGCCCCCGCACAGGCGCACGGGACGCTGGCTTCCAGATCCCCGTGCCACTTCCGCCTGCGATAGTCGGGCTGGACGTGACAGTATCGCGGCTAGAAAGCCTGCGCCCGGATATGCCAATCGGACTTCACGGCAGTGGTGCCGTGACGGGCTACTTTGAAGAACTGGACGGCACCGCGCCCGTTTTGATGCATACCGATGCTGGCGCGCCCGTTCTGGTTGGCGATGCGGGGCACAGTTATTGCGGTGCATGGTTAGACGCAGAAGGGTTAGACCGTCTGGTTGGGCTTCTTGCGGACAAGGCTGGAGTGGAAACACGCACCATGCCCGAAGGCATCCGCACCCGCCGCACAGCGACCGAGGAGTTTTGGTTCAACCACACCACCGAAGCTGTGGAAACACCCGCTGGATTGCTTCCCCCTGCTGGTGTCGTTCGCCGTGTGCTATGAGTGCCGCGCAGATCACCAGCCTGCCTGATGGCAGCCCAATGTTGGGGATCTAAATCCGACCTGACACTCTGAACCGCAGTTCCCGTTTGGAAGGGGACGTCCTTAAAGACCGTCCCATACGCCAATGCCAAGAAACACAAGCATCGGTGCCCAAAAGATCAGCGTCACAATCGCCTGCCATCCAAAGCGCGAATTCCGGGCGACCCATTTCTGGTTCTCGGCGTTCTTGCGCAAGACCTCGCGCTGAAACGGCACGACAGCCAGCGTCGTTAGAATCAGAGCGATGGGCGTCAACAGGGGATAGGCGCCGTCCCGGTTCAGGAAGTGCTCTGTCGCATTCAGAAACACATACATCGCGGCTAGAGGAATGGCCAATCGTGCCAGTGCACGTCGCCCAACCGGCTCATGTTCTGCGATGTGCGGGAAAAGACTGAAGTTCCAGATGTTCGCAAGAGCCAACCCGCGCCAGAAAGGCGAGACATCCTGATCGTCCACATGCCGCAACCAACGCCAGTTCTGCCAGAACCAGTAATTGGCATAGAAACCAAGCGTCCCAAGCGACATGATCACGAATTTCAGGGTCGATACGGGATAGAGAACCTGCGACCTCATCTCGTCCAAGGCGCGTTTGGCGCGGATGTGAATATAGATCAAATGGATCAGAACGAGCGCAATCAAGTATCCGGCAACCACCATAACCCATTCGTCCTCAGACAAATTTTCCAGCCCCAGACGCACCAGCAAAGCATCCTCGCTTGGGCGGTCAAGACGGACCCAACGAATGTCACTGTATTCCGCCAGTGCATCGCGCGAATCCTGCCAGTTTTTCGGGGGAATGCGATCTGATTTGGTCACATAGGTCGAGGTCCAAGTCCCCTCGCCCGGTTTGCCACGTGCTTCCAGACGCAAATCAAAGGCAGCGGTGCGGTAGGTGTTTGTCGAGTTCTCGTAACCCCAGGACCGATCCATCAGGTATTTCAGCTGATGGCGAAACCGAACGGGATGGGAAATGGCAAAGGGGGCCTTGCGCGTATCGTCCTCTAGCTTGGGGAGTTTCGAGATCAAGTCGTCCGGGCTGGCCCAGAACACGCGCCCTCCGGTCTCCACGTCTTTGTCCCAAGGCTCGGTGATCCGGTATTGCGTGGTGATGGTCACAAGCGCGTTTTGTTCGTCGACCTCGAACACCAAGGGGCTGACAGTCTCGATGCTGGGATAGAGGCCCTTGAAATACTCAAAGAACGTGCTTTCAACCTCCGCCTCGCCGACCGAGCGCTTCCAGCCCAGCATATGATCGGCCTCGTGCCTCGCATAAATGACTTTCGAGGTCAGCAGGATCACGCCCGGCTCGGTCACGAAATCGAACGTGTCGACTACATCCGTGTAGAACTCCGGCTGGGAAATATAGGCCGTAATCATCCCGACGCTGTCGGGCGCCACGATCACACCCTTGCCGAAATACCCCTGTTGCAGGTGATCCAGATCGCCCAGTTGTTCGCCCCGGGTTGGGTCCAGAACATAATGCCGCTCTCCGACTTTGGCGCGAACAACCACGTGATCGAAGGCACGGATGCGCGGCAGGTCGTCATCAAGCCCAGCGCCATAGTCGGTGTTCACAAGAAGGGGGGTCGCCTCGATCCCCAGCGCATAGAGGATCGAGGTCATCAGCACCGTCATATCCTTGCAATCACCAAACCCTCGGCTTAGCGCGCGGGCCGGATCGCGCGGGACAAACCCGCCTGCCCCAAGCTGAACCGCGGTATAGCGCAGTTCACTTTGCACGAAAGCCAATGCGGCGCGCAGCTGTGCTTTCTTATCATCAGGATGTGCGGAGCGAATGCCATCAGCGATGCCCTTGATCTGCGCGCTTTGAAACTGTTCCGGGTCATAAAGCGGCGCGAAGAACCGGCCAATGTCGCTCCAATACTCGGTACTGCTGAGCGAGGTGAGCATCCAGGCGCGATAGCCGTTGGGAACGTCGTCTTCAATGATTTCCGCCGGGACGTTTTCGCCCTGCCACGCATATTCAGTGAACCCATTTGATGTCGAGACAGTGGGGTCTGGTGCTCCTCCATGCTCCCTTAGGAAAACCGGTACTCCTTCGGGCACCAACAGGCGATCCCGCGTTCTCTGCACTGGGACCGAGTATTGGTGCGTTACTCCAAACTGCCAATGCGGCCCCAGCGCCGGATTGCGACCACTCAGCGTATAGGCATAGTCCAGCGTGTCGCCCTTCTTCAGCTGCGGCACCAGAAAAGCCAGTTCAAGCCGGCCGTCATAGATCAACTGCTCGCGATCTGTTTCCACGCGGTAAAGCTGCATTTCGCCATGTTGGGTGACGTCCAGAACCTCTCCTGTCGGTTTGGTGATGCGCGCGTGATGCAGCACCACGGTTTCAAAAGCCGGGTTGAACGAAATTCGAAGGGTGCCGAGGTCATCCACCGCCTCGCTGCGATGAAGGCTGGTCACATCCCGATGGAAGTACCTTTCGACCGCGTCTGTCGCCATCATTTGCCGGTCGATCAGGTGATAGGTCCGGTCTTGGTCTTTCGCTAATTCAAATGGGCCGCGCGCTGGTTCGTGCTGTTTTACCCAGTCTTCAGCTGGGCCAAGAGTCACATATTGTTCGATATCCTGCGCCTTGACGGGTTCTGGAAGCAGCACAAGGCAAAGTGCGAAAATTGCAATAATTCTCAAATACATAAATCTATGCTCCGGTAACAGGGAAGATCTAGACAGATCTACCCTGAGGTGCAAGCGATAGACGTATGAGCCGGGCACCGGCGCCACGGACTAGGTTACGTTGGAAATCTTGTTGATTGCGTTCATCACAGCGGTGACCTGCGCGGGGTCCGACGCCGCGGCATTTGGTGCAGCGAACCGGCCAGCGTCATTGTCGAAATACTTGCCGCTTGCACCAGAGAACTCTTCCGACAGGGCCGCCCGGATCAGGATATCGGCACCGATGCTCAGATCATTGCCTGCGACCCCGAAACCCTCTTTCACCATTTTTGAGGCCAGCAGAGATCCCGGATTGACCGACACAAAGACCGGGCCGCCGGGCAGTTCGCGCGCCAGTTCTGAGGTCCAGATGGTTATCGCCAGTTTGCTTTGCGCATAGGCGTCCATATCGCCCATCGCGCGGAAACTTGTCATTGCGGCCACGTCCACTGGCGCTTGAGCGGCTGAAGACAGGTTCACCACGCGACCATCGTCGGGCATGATTGGCAGCAGGGCGCGGGTCAGCAGATAGGGCGCAATGGTGTTCACGTCGAAGCGAATGTCGCGGCCCGCCTCGGTTCGTGTCTCTGGCGTTTTCAGGATGCCTGCATTGTTGATCAGAACGTCCAACTGCGCGTGATCAGCGCGGATCGCCTCAGCCATAGCGGTCACGTCCCCCATACGCGACAGATCTGCCAGATAGGTCTTGGCCCCGCCGACCGCCTCGGCCACTTTGGCCAGCTTGGCTTCGCTGCGGCCATGCAGAAGCACGTTGTGGCCGTCCGCTGCCAGTTTCTGCGCCGTCAGAAGCCCGATACCATCCGTGGCACCCGTGATCAGGATCGTCTTGGTCATGCGTGTGTTCCTTCGTTGCTGAATGTGGGCAGCAGGTCTTCCGCCAACCGTTTCATTGTGTCTTCCATATCCGCCTGATTGAACCGCAAGTTCAAGGCGACATGGTTGATGCCAAGGTTTTGCACCTCGTGCAGATATGTCTTCAAGTATGTGGTTCCCGAGGCAAATCCCAAATGAATGGGGCGCGGAGTCGCGTCGGCGTCGGGGAGCAGGTCAACATAGAGCGACTGCATCACGGGCTTGTTCTGCCCGCCTGCCTCGGCGATGCGGCGGCGATAGTCACCGACCACGCGGCCTTGGCTGGCCGGATCACGTGGATAGGTCATCCACCCGTCGCCGTTCTGCGCCACCCAGTCAGGCGATTGCTGCGAGCCTCCGGTGATCAACAGCGGCGATTGCCCGCCAGCAGGCTTGGGAAGCATATCGGCACGGCCCGTCAGGCTGCCATGCGCGGTCTGCGCCACGGGATAATCCTGAGCCATTGCACGGATATAGTCGACACTGTCACGGAACCTGTCGCCACGGGTGGCAAAGTCCATATTCATCGCCGGGTATTCCTCGGGCCGGTCACCGGACGCAACGCCCAGCAAAAGCCGCCCGCCAGACAGCACATCCGCACTGGCCGCCGCTTTGGCGACATGGGCCGGATGGCGCAGGGGCAGCACGATGGATGCCACCCCCAGTGCGATATTTTGCGTCGTCGCGGCCAGCGCGCCCAGATAGACGAACGGGTCAAAAATCTGCCCCGTATCGCCGAAACTTGGCACGTTGAACGGAACATCCCGCAGCCACAAGGCCGAAAACCCAAGCTGATCCGCAAGCTGCGCCCGTTCAATATGCTTGTCCATCCGGGGCACTGCGCTGTTGGGATATGCCTCGAGCGGCACCACCAACCCAAGGCTCAGGCGTCCCGGCTGGAACACCTGACCATAAGCGCGGTTGAGGGTGGGGAAATCTTGCAAATGAACGTCCGACACGGGTTCTTGCCCTTTGGGATGGATTAATACCAGCTAACGGTATCTTCCATCGTACGGCGGGTTTTGTCGAACTCGGGATCACCTGCACGGTGGCCGAATGCAAACATGACCGAGGGTTTCCACTGGGTGGTGTCGATGTCGAAATGATCTGCCAGAGTTTTAGTGGTCAGATCCATGTCGAACCCTTCCATCGGGCAGGAGTCGATCCCCATCAGCGCGGCTGCGGTCATCATGTTGGCCAGAACGATATAAGCCTGCTTGCCCGACCAATCGGTGATCTCACGATCCGAGGTGACGTGGTGGTCGGTGGTCTGGAAATTGCCATAGGCGCCATCGAACATCTCAATCACTTCGTCGGGCAACTGTTTGACCTGACGATAGTGGTTTTGAAGATAGTCCGACCCCGCAGCCATCAGTTCCGAGGTGCTGGCCAGAATGATACCGAAATGGCTGGCGGTGCCCAGCTGGCCGGTCGAACCGTTCATAATACCATTCGCACCCCACGAGAACTCGCGAAACAATTCGCGTTTTTCCGGGGTCTGGATCATCAGGATCTTGAATGGCTCGTGCCCGAAAGATGTGGGTGACAGGCGACCTGCCTCCAAAATGGTCTCGATCTCGTCATCGCTCAGTTTACGCTCGGGGTCGAAAACTTTGGTAGCATGGCGAAAATTGAAGGCGTCTTTGATCTGGGTTTGGATCTGAGCCTGAATATCGGTCTGGATGTTCATGGGTGTCTCCGTTGACGTATTATCGTGTTCGGATGCGATATAAAGCTTGATTATCCAGATAAAATGGCGGCAATCGGATAAGAGTTTTCCGCTTTCCAATACAATAACCATGGATACCGACGCACGTCGTGGGTCGTGTCGCCGGTATCGACTTTGACGCCAATGCGGTCAGGTTGGTCTCTCAGCCCAGCCCGCGAAGATCTTTTCAAGCGCGACAACGACGTAATAGAGGAATATCCCCAACACGGCGAGTGCGATCAGAACAGCAAACATCAAAGGATAGTCCGAGTTGGTCTTGCCGCTGTCAAACAGCGCGCCTAACCCCCGACCATGAGGGCTGACGATCTCCATCAAGTTTGTACCGATGAAGGCCAGCGTGACCGCCACCTTCAAAGCTCCGAAGAACTCTGGCAAGGTCTTGGGCAGCGCGATTTTCCAGAAGATCTGCGACTGGCTGGCCCCCAGAGACCGCAGGATGTCGCGGTACTCAGGCTCGAGCGTTGACAACCCGATCGAGACCGAAACCGCAATCGGATAGAACGAGATCATGAAGGCGATCATGACCGTGTTGAAGTTGTGGGCACCCACGAACATCAGCGCCACGATGGGTACCACGGTCGCTTTGGGGATCGCGTTGAACCCCACCAGCAGCGGATAAAGCGCGTCACGCATCACGCGTGACAGGCCCATGACCATTCCAATTCCGGTGCCTACGATGATCGCCAGAACCAGCCCAACAACGGTGCGCCACAGCGTCTGCCAGCCCATGGTGACAAACAGGCCCCAATACTTGGAATAGGCGGGCAAAAGGTCCGACGGCGACGCCATTTTGTAGTTCGGCCAGCCTGCGGCCCAAACGATCGCCTCCCACAGGATCAGAAAGACGATCATGGCGGTTAAGGGAATCAGAAAATTGTTCAGCGCGCGTTTCATGCCGGCTCCTCCTCGTCCGCAGGAACACGGTTCTGAGCAATTTCAATTTGGTGGCGCAGTGTCGCCAACATGTCGGACGCTTCCGGCGTGTAAAGATGTTCCAGATCACGCGGGCCGGTGTTGGGGACATCCAGCACGTACTGTGTCCGCGCAGGCCGCCCGGACAGAACCACCACCTGATCGGCCAGAAAAATCGCCTCGCGCAGGTCATGGGTGATCAGTACACCGGTAAAGGGCTCTTGTTCCTTGACGGTGTGCATCGTCTGCCACAGATCCTCGCGGGTGAAGGCATCCAGTGCGCCGAAGGGTTCGTCAAGAATCAAGACCTCGGGCTTGTGAACCAGTGCGCGGCACAGGGACGCCCGCTGGCGCATCCCGCCCGACAGTTCCGAAGGCCGTTTGTCTTCAAAACCCTCAAGCCCGACAAGCGCCAATAAATAGCGCGCTCGTTCAATCCGTTCAGCTTTCGACAGTTTGTTTGGTACAATCTCGAGCGGCAGCATGACATTTTGCAGGATAGATCGCCATTCCAGCAAGACTGGGTTCTGAAAAGCCATCCCCACGGTCGAGCGCGGGCCCGTGACAGGTTCGCCACGCAGCAACACGCGGCCCTCGTCCGGTTTCATCAGGCCAGACACTAGCCGGGTCAATGTGGATTTGCCACAACCGGATGGGCCAACCACAGCGACAAAACCACCTTCGTCCAGCGACAGTTCCAACCCGTCCAGAACTGGCAATGGCCCGGTCGGAGTTTGATAAGCGTGGCGCACGCCTTCGATCTTGATCATGGATGACATCAGAAAGCCCTTGTTAGAGGGCCGCGCAGTTCAAACCGCGCAGCCCGCCTGATTACTTCAGCGCAAAACCGCCCTCGGGCAGGTAAGCGTCAGAGAAATACAGCGCGGCATCGGGCGCAGTCTGGAACTCGTAAGTGGTTCCGATCTGCTCAAGCGCGTTGGCAAAGCGCGCGGCGTCCACGCCACCCATGCCGTTGGCCATGGTGTAATCTGTCACCACATTTGCATCGATGGCCAGTTGCAGACGACGCTCTTCAAGGGCGGCATCGGCGGCGGGGTTGCGCTCGATCAAGCCGGCAATGGCCCGGGACGGGTCCGCAATGGCGTCTTTCCAGCCCATCGCGACGGCACCCAAGAAGGCCTTGATTACGTCCGGCTGTTCGGCGGCGAATTCAGTGTTCACGATCACCGCGTTCCCGTAAAGATCCACGCCATAATCCGCCATCAGAATGGTCGAGATATCATCCTCGGGCACATCCAGACGGACAAGGTTCAGAAAGGACGAGAAGCTGAACCCGGTAATGGCCGCGACGTTGCCTTCCGCCAGCATCGGCTCGCGGGTGGGGAAGCCCACCGGCTCGACCGTAATGTCGGCCATGTCCAGCCCGTTTTCAGCGGCAAAGATCGGGAACTGCGCCCAAGCGCCATCAGGGGGCGGCGCGCCCAGCACTTTACCTGCAAGATCGGCAGGGGCTTCGACCCCAAGCGATTTACGGCCAATCACGGCGAAGGGCGGTTTGTCATAGACCATCATGACAGCCGTCACAGGGGCGTCGGGGTTCTGGTCCAGGAACTTGATCAGGCTGTTGATATCGGCAAAGCCCACTGGAAACGCACCCGTTGCCACTTTCGGGATCGCATCCAGCGAGCCAGAGCCTGCGCTGATCTCGACCGACAGGTCGGCGTCTGCAAAGTACCCTTTGTCGATGGCGACGAAATACGGCGCTGCGGGTCCTTCAAACTTCCAGTCCAGCGCAAAAGGGACCGAGGTTTCAGCAAGTGCCGCACCACTGCAAAGCGCGATGGCAGCAGCAGAGGCGGCAAGGGTTTTTCTTATAAAAGTCATATGGTTCTCCCTGCAGAGCGGCTGGCCAACGCTTATCTGAAGCGCGATGTTCCAGTCCCAATCTCCGCAACTTATTGTTGCTTCTGTGTGGTCATTGAACGGGATCGCAAGCTGTCCAGTCCCACACACCCGACATCCGAGGCTCTTTCCCCTGCAGGCAACCGCAGCGTCGCGGCAAGGTAAGGCAAATGGCAAATGTCTACATTATGTAGACCACAGATTACTTGCTGTTGCTAGAAATTTGGGCAAGTCGCACAACGATCGCCTGAAAAACAGGCAGCGACAAACAGGCGGGCGATTGACTGCGGGTTTTCGTGGTGAGTCCCAAAGACGTTCCCCAAACTCTCCTTGAACGACATGCCTTTGGGGGGCCGCCATCACACGTCATCTCGACATATCTTCGCAGTCTGCCGTACCCGTCATGACGCGGGCACGCGGGGCCGTCGCGCTAGGTGTTAAACGTGGTGACGCGGGTACGTCTTTGGACCGATTACGACAGTCGGGATCGTTGAAATGCCTATTCCCCCGCACCTCGGGCACAGCGCTCGAGGCTGTGCTTGTAAACACCGCCGGAGGCATCACAGGCGGCGATCATTTCCAAGTTCAAGCCAAGGCTCTGCCTGGATCAATGTTGACCCTGTCGACCCAAACCGCGGAACGTGCTTATCGCGCTCAGCCCGGCGAAGTTGGTGCCCTGGAAACCTGTCTGACCGTGGGCCCGGGTGCACGACTGAATTGGCTGCCGCAAGAAACCATTTTGTTCAACGATTGCGCGCTGGACAGATCGCTGACCGTGCAACTGGAAGACGATGCTCGTTTTATGATGGTCGAGCCTTTGATGTTCGGGCGCGCGGCCATGGGCGAAACCGTGCGTTACGCCCATTTCCGGGATCGCGTTCAGATCCGACGCGCAGGCAGTCCGATCTATCTGGACGCCACCCGTTGGCAAGGCGATGTACAGGCACAGCTTGACCGCCCCGGCGTCGCAGATGGCGCGCGGGCGATGGTCTCTCTGGTCTATGTCGCCCCAGATGCCGAGGCGCAGTTGGGCCCGGTCCGAAACCTCTTGCCCGATCATGGCGGTGCCAGCCTTCTGCAGGACGACGTGCTGGTCTTGCGCGCGCTTGCCCCTGACAGCTTTGCTCTGCGCCAAGCCCTGATCCCAATTCTAAACCTTCTCAGCCCTGATGGGCTGCCCCGTTGCTGGATGCTGTGACATGAACCTAACGCCAAGAGAAAAAGACAAACTGTTGATCGCCATGGCCGCCGAGGTCGCGCGCAAACGTTTGGAACGTGGGGTGAAACTGAACCACCCCGAGGCCATCGCCCTGATAACCGACGCCGTGGTCGAAGGCGCGCGCGATGGCCGGTCGGTCGCCGACATGATGGAAGCGGGCGCTCACGTAGTGACCCGCGAGCAATGCATGGATGGCATCGCCGAGATGATCCACGACGTTCAGGTCGAAGCGACTTTCCCAGACGGCACCAAACTGGTGACCGTACACAACCCCATCCGCTAAGCGAGGCTTGCTTTGAAATACGCACTTCCCTTCGTCCTAGCCGCCACGCCGGCCTTCGCCCATGGCGACAAGACAGCCCATTTCCACGCCGCCGATTTTCTGGGGCTGGCCTTATCTGTTCTTTTGCTGGTCGCGATTGCCGCCGTCTGGAACCGCTCATGATCCCAGGAGAGCTTTTCCCCGCCGAGGGCACGATCACCCTGAACGCAGGGCGCGACACGATCACCCTTATGGTCGCCAATACGGGCGATCGCCCGGTGCAGGTCGGATCACACTATCATTTCGCCGAAGCCAATGCGGCGCTCGATTTCAATCGCGCAGACGCCCATGGCTATCGTCTGGACATTGCGGCGGGCACGGCCGTCCGGTTTGAACCCGGCCAGCGCCGCGAGGTGCAGCTGGTGCCCATCGCAGGCGCGCGGCGCATTTTTGGCTTCAATCAACAGGTCATGGGAGATCTGTAACCCCCTATAAACACGGAGAATACGATGAATATTGCTGCACTTTCCGTAGGCGCTACACTGGACGCCATGTATTTCACACAGATGGTTTTGGCCCAGCAAGAAAAGGCGGCCATGGCATTCTATAAATCCGCGCTCAGCGCCAACCCCTTGATCCGGATGCCGCTGCCAAACGCAAAATCCATGGCACCCAAGGCGAAGGTTGCGGCACCGAAGACGAAAGCTGCCTCATCTAAAGCAAAGGCATCCCCTTCCAAGGCTGACACCTCCAAGCCCGCGCTTAAGGTCGTTCAGCCGAAGACCGCAGTCGTAGCACCGAAAACGAAGGCGGCGACGCCAAAGACAGCAGCCGAAAAGCCCGCCGCGAAAATGGTCCAGCCCAAGGCCAAAACCCCAGCAGAGAAACCAAAAGCAGCCGCGTCAAAGCCGCCAGCCAAAACCGCAACGCCGAAGGCCAAACCGACCCCCAAGGCAAAGGCATCAACGGCAAAAACCAAGCCCCCCGCGGCGAAATCCAAATCGACCCCCGCTTCGGCCAAACCGAAAACCGGCGCGAAAGACACCAAATCGAGCCCCTCCCGCCGCTCGCGCACACCCTCGAAGCCCGCGGTGCCTGATTTCGCTGCGAAAGCTTCCCCCAAGGACTGATCCAATATGCCAGCCACGATTTCCCGCCAAGACTATGCCGCCATGTTTGGCCCAACCACGGGCGACAAGCTGCGGCTTGCTGATACAGACCTAATCATCGAGGTTGAGCGCGACCTGACCACCTATGGGGAAGAGGTCAAGTTTGGCGGTGGAAAGGTGATCCGCGATGGGATGGGCCAAGCCCAGACCTCACGCGCCGAAGGGGCCGTGGACACGGTGATCACCAACGCGCTGATCGTGGATCATACAGGGATCTACAAGGCCGATGTGGGCCTGAAAGAAGGGCGCATCGCCAAGATTGGCAAGGCAGGCAATCCAGACACTCAGCCGGGCGTCGACATCATTGTCGGCCCCGGCACCGAGGCGATTGCCGGCGAGGGTCGCATCCTGACCGCTGGCGGCTTCGACAGCCATATCCATTTCATCTGCCCACAACAGATCGAGGACGCGCTGCATTCCGGTCTAACCACGATGCTGGGCGGCGGCACTGGTCCGGCCCATGGCACCCTGGCCACCACCTGCACGCCGGGGCCTTGGCATATCGGGCGGATGTTGCAAGCAGCGGATGCGTTCCCAATGAACCTGGCCTTCGCGGGCAAAGGGAATGCCTCGCTTCCTGCGGCGCTGGAAGAACAGGTCTTGGGCGGCGCCTGCGCGCTGAAACTGCACGAGGATTGGGGCACCACGCCGGGCGCGATTGACTGCTGTCTGTCGGTGGCTGACGACATGGATGTGCAGGTGATGATCCACACCGACACGCTGAACGAAAGCGGCTTTGTCGAAAACACCGTGAAGGCTATGAAAGGCCGCACCATCCACGCGTTCCACACTGAAGGCGCGGGCGGCGGGCACGCACCGGACATCATCAAAATCTGCGGCGAACAACACGTCTTGCCGTCGTCCACGAACCCGACACGCCCCTTCACCGTGAACACGGTCGAGGAACATCTGGACATGCTGATGGTCTGCCACCATCTGGACAAGTCCATCCCCGAGGACGTGGCTTTTGCTGAAAGCCGCATCCGCCGTGAGACCATCGCTGCCGAAGATATTCTGCACGACATGGGGGCCTTCAGCATCATCGCGTCGGACAGTCAGGCCATGGGCCGCGTGGGCGAGGTGCTGATCCGCACATGGCAGACCGCCGACAAGATGAAGAAACAGCGCGGAAGGCTGTCTGAAGAGGTGGGCGACAACGACAATCACCGTGTCCGCCGCTATATCGCGAAATACACGATCAACCCGGCAATCGCGCATGGGATCAGCCACGAAATTGGCAGCATCGAAGAAGGCAAACGTGCGGATTTGGTCCTGTGGAACCCGGCCTTTTTCGGCGTAAAGCCGGAAATGGTTCTGTTGGGCGGCACCATCGCGTGTGCGCAGATGGGGGATCCGAATGCCTCGATCCCAACGCCGCAGCCGGTCTATTCGCGCCCAATGTTTGGGGCCTATGGCCGTTCGGTCGAACACTCGGCCGTCACCTTTGTCAGCGAAGCGGCACAGGCGGCGGGGATCAGGGATCGACTAGGGCTGGCCAAGTCCACTTTGGCGGTAACCAACACCCGCGACATCGGAAAGAAAGACCTCATGTTGAACAACGCCACCCCCCATATGGAGGTCGACCCCGAGACCTATGAGGTGCGCGCGGATGGCGAGCTTTTGACCTGCCAACCCGCCGAAGTTCTGCCCATGGCGCAACGCTATTTCATGTTCTAAGGAGACCCCCGTGACCTTACCCGTCTGTCGCAAAGTCGAACACGCCCATGTCGACGATGATCAAGTGGTCTTGGACTATGACGCGCGATTTTTGCGCCGCAAAGTGCTTACAACCGAACGTGGGATGCGGTTTCTGGTCGATCTGTCGCAAACCAAATCCGTCAGCAGTAACGAGGCCTTCCTTCTTGACGATGGGCGTCTGGTCGGTGTGGTTGCCGCGACCGAAGACCTTCTGGACGTGCGCGGCGACCTCGTGCGGCTTGCTTGGCATATCGGCAACCGCCACACCCCTTGTCAGATCGAAGCCGACCGCATTCTGATCCAGCGCGATCACGTGTTGCGGGACATGCTGATCAAACTTGGGGCGGACGTTACAAATGTGCGTGAACCTTTCACGCCCGAAGGCGGCGCTTATGGTCACGGACGGACGCATTCTCATGCACACTGAAACGCAGGTTTTGACCTTAGTACAATGGTTGTCGCCGGCGTTTCCGGTGGGATCCTATGCCTATAGCCACGGACTGGAAGGCGCAGTTGATCGGGGTTGGGTTCAAAACGGTTCGGACCTTGAGAATTGGCTTTCTGATGTGCTGGAGCACGGCGCCGGTCAGGCGGATGCGCTTCTTCTGGCCGCTGCTTATCACGCCGACACCCCTGCCCGACTGACCGAGATCGACCAATTTGCCCGCGCTCTGTCGGCCTCGAAAGAACGGCTTCTTGAAACAACGACTCAAGGCACCGCCTTTGGCATCGCAGTCAATGTCTGGGACATTGCCCTGCAGGGGTTCACCTATCCGGTCGCGCTGGGTGCAGCTGCCGCACATGCAGAATTGCCGCTCGCACTGACCCAGAAAATGTACCTGCAAGCCTTTCTGTCAAACCTGATTGCCGCCGGGCAAAGATTGCTGCCAGTGGGTCAGCAAGAGGCGCTTGGCATGCTGCGACGCCTGTCACAGCTGTGCGAAACGCTAGCCGAACAGACCGCAGATGGGGATCTGGAGCAAATCCACGCCCAAGCCCTGATGACCGACATCGCCGCGATGCGCCACGAAACCCAATACTCAAGGATTTTCCGCACATGAGCAGCCCAAATGGCCCCCTTCGGATCGGCATCGGTGGCCCCGTCGGCGCGGGCAAAACCACTTTGACCGCCGCGCTGTGCGAAGCCTTTCGTGACGAGCTGTCAATGGCGGTCGTGACCAACGACATCTATACGCAGGAAGACGCAGACGCGCTGTTGAAACGGCAAGTGCTGCCCTCGGATCGGATCAAGGGAGTGGAAACCGGTGGCTGCCCGCATACCGCAATCCGCGAGGACGCCTCGATCAATCTGGCAGCGATTGCCGATTTGAACGCGCAGCATCCCGATTTGGATGTGGTGCTGATCGAATCCGGCGGCGACAATCTGTCGGCCACGTTCTCGCCCGAGCTGGCGGACCTGACCATCTATGTCATCGATGTTGCCGCGGGCGAAGAGATCCCCCGCAAGGGCGGTCCCGCAATCACACGGTCCGATATTCTGGTCGTCAACAAAACTGATCTGGCACCGCATGTCGGCGCCAGCCTGTCGGTGATGGAACGGGACGCAGCCAAGATGCGCCCTGCCCTTCCCACGATCTTTGCATCCCTTCGCCAAGGCGCAGGCGTTGCAGACATTTCCGACCGCATTCGCGAGATCGGCGGCCTTTAACCCTTACGACGCTTCGGCGTGTCGTTGCCGTTGCGTGCTTTTGCGGCCGCCGCGCGGGCGCGGTTTTTCTTGCTGCTGGGCTTGCCCTTGGGCGGAGGCGGTCCCTTCGGTACGTCCTTGCGGGGTTTGCCTTTTCCACGTTCGGACGTACCTGCGGCCCCTTTCGGCTTGCCCTTGTGCTTTTCATCAGAGGACCGCTTTGGGGCCACCGCGCCGTGCACACTGGGGTCGCGTTCTTTCTTCGGACCTTTGTTACGCGGCTTGCGATCTTCGGGCTTTGGCTTGCGGCGCTTGGGCGCGGGATCGTCGTTCCAATCAACCGGGGGCGTGTTACCCTTGCGGTGACGCGGCTTTCCGGGCTTGTCAAAATCCCGCTTCGGACGCTTGAATTCCGGAACATCCGGCACGCCGTCCAGCCGCACGACTTCTTTCGTTTTCTCGATCCGCATTCCCGAACCGATGGCGGATACGAACCCATCCACGGCGCTTTCACGGATTTCGATATAGGACTGATCGTCGGCGATACGGATCGCCCCAATCTCGTCCTTGGTGATCTTGCCCGCCTTGCAGATCATCGGCAGCAAATGACGCGGCGAGGCGTTCTGATTGCGTCCTTCCGAGATCGAGAACCACACACTGGGACCAAACGGGCCCTTCGGCTTGCGTTTCTGGTCCGTGAATTCCTGCAACTCTTCCGGAGCCGAATGGCGGGTTTTGTATTGCCGAAGATAAGCAGCGGCCAGTTGTTCAGGAGAGAATTTTTCGACCAGTTGCGCGACAGCGGATTGTTCGCTTTCTGTGATCTCGACCGTCCAATCGTCCGAGGCCAGCATCCGTTCCTCATCACGCCCCGATACCGCCTCGGCCGAGGGCGCAGGGCCCCAATCGGCTTTCAGCTTGGCGAACTTCAGAATGCGTTCGGCCTTTTTGCGTGCTGACGGCACCACCACCAACGCACTGACGCCCTTGCGCCCAGCGCGCCCGGTGCGGCCCGAGCGGTGCAGCAGCGTTTCGTGGCTCGAGGGCAGCTCGGCGTGGACCACAAGATCCAGATTTGGCAAGTCAATCCCGCGCGCGGCTACGTCGGTCGCCACGCAAACCCGCGCGCGGCCATCACGCATCGCCTGAAGCGCGTTGGAGCGTTCGCTTTGCGTTAGCTCACCCGACAGGGCCACGACTGCAAAGCCTCGGTTCGACAGGCGCGTCGTCAGGCGCGAGACCATGGCACGGGTGTTGCAGAACACGATCGAGTTCGGGGCTTCGTAATAGCGCAGAACATTGATGATCGCGTTTTCATTGTCTTGGGCAGCGACGGTCATCGCGCGATATTCAATATCGCTGTGTTGCTTCTGCTCGCCCACGGTCGACACACGTTCGGCATCGCGCTGATAGCTTTTCGCCAGCTTACTGATCGCAGCAGGCACGGTGGCCGAAAACAACAGCGTTTGGCGACCTTCAGGCGTTTCTTCCAGAATGAACTCAAGATCCTCGCGGAAACCCAGATCCAGCATCTCGTCCGCTTCATCCAGCACCACAGCGCGGATCTGCGTCAGATCGATGGACCCGCGCATGATATGGTCACGCAAACGGCCCGGCGTGGCGACAACCACATGCGTGCCACGTGCCAAGGCGCGGCGTTCGTCGCGCATATCCATGCCGCCCACACAAGACGCCAGAAAGGCACCCGCATCCTTGTAAAGCCAGCCAAGCTCGCGTTTCACCTGCATCGCCAGTTCGCGCGTGGGGGCGATGATCAAGGCCAGCGGTGCGCCGGATTGGCCGAACGTGTCGTCCTCGCCCAGCAAGGTTGGCACGATGGCAAGCCCAAACCCAATCGTTTTCCCCGATCCGGTCTGGGCCGACACCAACAGGTCGCGGCCTTCCAGTTCTGGATTTGTGACCGCCTGCTGAACAGGGGTCAAAGTGTCATAGCCCTTGCGGGCAAGCGCATCTGCGATGGTTTGTTTCACGATAGAGGTTCTTTGCATGTCCCGGCTGGCGCAAACCCACTGCCTGCGCCTTATCCAAGGTTAAGGGCGCGGTCTATCGGGTGAAACAGCGTTTGTATAGGTCTGTTTGCCCTGATGTTACATCCAAATCGCCCGCCAGGCCGTCAAAGCAACACGCAGTTACGCCTTTCATCAAGCCACAACACGGGCATGCTGCTGCCCCTTTATTGACCTTCGCCGGGGCAAAAGCGTGTGTCTGGCTTATGCACATTTCAAAGTTTTGAGATGCTCAAGAAACCAACCCTCGAGCGCGCCGGACACTTAAGCCCGGCGCGTTTCATTTCTCACCTAAGGCGGAAAGCGCCTAGTGTTTGCCCTTCCAAGGCACCAAAATGTTCTCGGCTTTGCGCATCAATATGTCGATGCCGAAGCCAATCACGCCGATCAGGATGATCCCCATCAGAACGATGTCGGTCAGGGTGAACTTGGACGCGACCATGATCATCATCCCTGCCCCCTCGGACGCGGCAACAAGTTCGGCGGCGACCACCGTACCCCAACAGACTCCCATTGCCACTCGGGCGCCGGTGAAAATTTCGGGCAGTGAATTGGGCACGATCACGTGGCGCATGATCTGCCACTTGCTTGCCCCCAGTGAATATGCTGCATGTACTTTCGAGATGTTCACGCCCGACACGCCAGACCGGGCCGCAATGGCCATGATCCAAAGCGCGGCCAAGAACAACAGGATGATCTTGCCTGTCTCGCCGATACCGAACCAGATGATGATCAGTGGGATCAGGGCCAATGGCGGTACGGGCCGCATAAATTCTACAATCGGGTCGAACCAACCGCGGAACCAGCCATTAAGACCCATTGCATAGCCAAGCGGGATGCCGACCAGCGCCCCAGCAACGAAGCCCGCAATGACGCGGAACAGCGAATATCCCAGATGCACCGCAAGCGTGCTGCCACGATAGCCTTCGCTGCCAATCTCGATCACGCGGTCCACCACGGCCTCGGGCGGAGGAAGATAGACCGGGTCCATTTGCAGGCCTTTGGGGGGCGTGAAACTGATCGCACCCTTGTCAGTCAGGGTAAAGCGGCCTTTGTCATTGGTAATAACCTCGCCTGCCGAAATCGGCGCGCCTTCGATCGCAACAATCGATGCCCCCTCTTTTCGCGTGGCGTCGTCGTTCTGGTCAAACAGAACCGTTTGTGTACGCGAGGCGGTCATGGCGACGGCGTCGTCCTTGGCGATCCCTTCGCCCGGCTCGACTTTGAATTTCACCAAGTCTTCACCGAAGTTGAAAACCTTAACAAAGACCGTGGCGTCATCGCGATTTCCGTTGCCGTCGTCCAACGTGTAGTCAAACGAGGTTTCGCCAACAAACGGGGATGGTGCCTGTAGGAACCCCGGCACCCAACTCGAGCCGGTAAACGCCCCCCAAATCAGGAAGATCGTAAGCACCGAAATGACGCTGGCCCATCGGTTCGAGACCACCGCGCTTTCATCGCCAAAGGTGACGGTTTTCAGAGAGGTATAGTCCGCCCGTGCGCGTTGCACGAGGAACTTGATGACAAAGAACGACCCAGCAAAGATCGCGATATAGACAAGAAGGATGATGAAGCCGGTCATTGGTTGTCCTCCGTGCGTCCCATGATTTCCTCTTCCATATCCCAGATCATCTCGAGGATCTCTTCGCGGGTCGGGGCATAGTCAGGGTGTTTCTTAACCTCGCGCAGGTCGGCGCCGACGCCCATGTCTGCAAAGGGCAGCCGGTATTCCTTGTGGATACGTCCCGGACGCGGGGCCATCACAAGCAGGCGTTCGCCCAGAAGCAGCGCCTCTTCCACCGAGTGGGTGATCAGGATGATGGTCTTGCCGGTCTCTTTCCAAAGCTTCAGAACCAAGCCCTGCATCTTTTCACGGGTCAGCGCGTCAAGCGCACCCAAGGGCTCATCCATCAAGATGACATCAGGGTCATTGGCAAGGCAGCGGGCCAAGGCAACACGCTGCTGCATCCCACCGGACAATTCGTAAATCGCTTTATCCTTGAAATCGCCCAGACCGGTGACATCAAGCAGATGATCGACATGCTCGCCCCACTGAGCCTCTTTCTGGCCCTTCATACGTGGACCGAAGCTGACGTTTTCACGCACATCCATCCATTCAAAAAGCGCGCCCTGCTGGAACACCATGCCGCGTTCGGCATCTGGTCCAATGCAGGTATGGCCGTTCATAACCACCTGACCTTCGGTGGGGGCCAGAAAACCGGCCACGATATTAAGAAGCGTTGTCTTGCCACAGCCCGATGGGCCAAGCACGCTCATCAACTCGCCTTCTTCAAGGTGGAGCGATACGTCTTTCAACGCCTGCACTGAACTGCCGTTTGGCAGGTCAAAACGCATAGAGACGTTTTCGATGGACAGTCCTGACATGGCCTGCCTTTCCTGATTGTGTGTTGCTTTGCACTGGCTGCTTGTCGTGTCCGTTCATACGTGCCCGAAAGGGCCAACCGGCAGGACGCAATAGCAGCTGTGAGATAAAGGCGGCCCGGACATTCCGGGCCGCACTTGTGTAACGTCTTACATGCTGCCTGCGGCGGCAAGCGGACCGGTGTTTACGGCACCGTCATAGCTGTCCAGCGCGCTGTCGATGCTTTGTGCCTCGACAAACACGTCGGCCACACCTTTCATGAAGGTCTGGGCATTGCCACCCAGCCAGGCTTCGCCCAGCTGCTCTTCCACAGTTGGGAAGCTAAAGGTCGAAATGGTCGCCATGGTGGCATCTTCATCCATGCCCGCATCTTTGGCGATCACCGGCAGCATTTCGGCGTGGTTTGCTTCGTCCGCCCACATCGCGTTGGCATCAGCAGTTACTTTCAGGAACTTTGACACCAGTTCACTGTTTTCGGCAACCCAGCCCGCCGGGCCCGATGTCACGTCGAATACAAGGATGCCGAGTTCGGTTTTCTCGTCGCCGGTCAGCAACACGTTGCCATGCTCCAGCGCTCGACGCAGTGATCCGCCCCAGCCACAGAACATGTCGATCGAGCCTTGGGCAATTGCGGCCGCAGCATCAGGCGGATCCATATCCACCACGTCCATGCTTGCCACATCCACGCCGAAGTGGCTCATCTGCTTCAGGAAACCATAATGCGCAGCAGTACCAAGTGGCACGGCCACTTTCTTGCCGGCCAGTTCGCCTGCGTTGGTCTTGTCGATTTCCAGTTCCGAGCGAACGACGCAATTGTCGTTGTCAGCATAGCTTACGGCCACGTCGAGGATCTGCAGGTCCTGCCCTGCCGAAGTGGCAACCACGAAAGGCGGCAGGCCTTGGCTGACCGAAAGGTGCACATCGCCCGACGCCATGGCGGCAGACATTTTCACGCCCGATTCAAAGCTGACCCAGTTAACCTTAACGCCCAGCGCTTCGTCATAGGTGCCCATTTGCTTGGCATATTCGAACGGCATCGGCCATTCGAGGAAATAGGCCACTGTGATTTCTTCAGCGCTGGCATGCGACGCGGTCAGCATGGCGGTCCCAGCGGCCAGAGCCGCAATGGCTTTCCGAATGGATTTAGGTTTCATGTTTCTCTCCCGGTTGGTTATTGGTTCGGCCCGTCTTCGTGGCGGACGCATTGTTTCGTTTAGGACTTAGCCATATCACTATGTAAGCGACGCAAACCCCAGTAAAGAGTTCTATTCAGGTGACCCTCTTTTTTTAGAGGTTTCAGCGTCATATTTCTGGGTCTGCCGATTTTCGATGCAGTTCTATTCGTGCCAAATTGGGATGAGATCAAAACAGATAAGCCGCCAAGTCCCTCGGTTTTGTAATGCTCGGTGATATGTAAAATTCTGCTGCCTGCACCGAATGGGTCGACTGATTCTGGTGTTTTTCGGCCAGAATATGTTCAGGCATCATCGGGAAGCACTCGAACGCTGCATTTGCGACCCCGCAGGCGCAGTTCGTCAAACCCGAAGTTAGGTGCCACAACACCACCGAGCCCCTCCCCGCCACGCGCGTTTAATCAGACCTAACACGGCTTTACACGGACTTGTCCAATGGTGGCTAACCCAAGAAAATTGGCGCGCTACGCTCTAGCGAATCCGTTGCTGCATCCGCCAACAACTGAGCGCGCAGACCGTCAGTTATACTCGGTGCCGGGTGGGCCTTCTGTGAAAGGTTTTGCACAAAATGATCCATTTCCGCACGGTATGCAGCCTCGTACCGCTCAAGGAAAAAGTGCTGGGCGGGTGCCTTCGCAAAGCCTGTTTCGGTTGCTAACTCAACGGTGTTCTCAAGCATATTTTCGGCACGGATCATGCCTTTTGCACCATGCACTTCGATCCGCTGATCATAGCCATAACTGGCTCGGCGAGAGTTCGAGATCTGGCAAATCTTCCCACTGGCCGTGGTCAAGGTAACGGCAACTGTATCGACGTCTCCTAGTTTGCCAACTTCTGGGTCCACCAACGCCGCACCGACTGCATAGACGCTGATGGGTTCCTCACCCAACAAAAATCGGGCCATGTCCAAATCGTGGATCATCATGTCCCGAAACAATCCCCCCGAGCTTTTAACATAGCTATGAGGAGGCGGAGTCGGATCGCGTGACTGAATGGTGACGATCTCGACCTCTCCGATTTCTCCGTTTGCTATGCACCTTTGCACATTGGCGAAATTGGGGTCGAAGCGCCGATTGAAGGCGGTCATGAAGGGAACGCCTGTTTCTTCCACCACTTTTATGCAGTCGCGGATCCGGTCCGACGACAGGTCCACAGGCTTTTCACAGAAGATCGCCTTACCTGCACGAGCTGCTGTATGGATCAAATCAAAGTAGGTATCAGTGGGCGTGCCGATAACCACTGCATCCACATCGGGACTGTCGATCAAAGCTTCCGTGCCAAGCACTGCGGCACCAGTCTTTGCCGCCAGCGCCTTTGCCGCTTCGGGGAACGCATCAGAAACTGCGCGAACAATCGCGCCTTCGATCTGGTTAATCGAGCGTGCATGGACCTGTCCGATGCGCCCACAGCCTAATAGTCCGATCTTTACTATTCTAACTTCCCTTAAATGCTTGCAGGACTCGCCGCGTTGCTTTGACCAAAGGATCGTGAGTTTCCTTCAGGATCTGCACCCGGTCAAAGCGGTCTGTATCGCTGTTTACGGCGTCACGCAAAGCGGCACCGAAGGCCATGCGCAGCTCGGTTCCGATATTGAATTTGCAAATCGCGCTGGTGCGCGCCAAGTCAGTGCGCTGTGCTGTTGGAACACCCGAGCCGCCATGGATGACCAGAGGCACCTCGGTTACGGCCTCGATTGCGCGGATACGGGCTTCGTCCAGACCGTCGCTTGCATCCTGTTGCAAATGCACATTGCCGACCGAGATCGCCATCGCATCGACGCCAGTTTCGCGCGCGAATTTTGCGGCTTCGTCGGGATCGGTTCCCGCTGAACTTTCGCCGCCGGAATAGCCGACAAACCCGATCTCGCCCTCGCAGGACACGCCTGCGCGATGGGCCATCTCTACGATCGCGGCGGTTTCATTAATGTTTTCGTTCAACGGCTTGCGCGAGCCGTCAAACATCACCGACGTAAAGCCGCTGTCAATTGCGATCCGGCAGTCTTCAACGGTGTAGCCGTGATCCAGATGGGCAACAACCGGCACGCTGGAATTTTCAGCCAAATAGCGGAACATCTTGCCAAGGATCGGCAATGGTGTGTGTTCGCGGCACCCGGGACCAGCCTGCAGGATCACAGGCAAACCTTCAGCCTCGGCGGCGGCCACATATGCGCGCATATCTTCCCAGCCCAGCGTGACCAACCCGGCCACAGCATGGCCCTGCTTCAGTGCAGGCTGAAGCACATCTGCTAGCGTTACGAGGCTCATTTGAACTTGGCCACCATGTCCATGATGCCGGGGATCGTGTGCAACTGTTCTTCATGGGTCGGCTGGAAATACTGCTTTAGCGACCGCTGGCTTAGACCGCCCAGAATGGTGAAGTAATACATCTCGTATCCCGGCAAAACGGCACATGGGTGATAGCCCTTGTCGATCAGGATCGTTGAGCGGTCCATGATGTGATATGCATCGCCCGGTTCGTTGTCTTCGCGCTGAAGCATTTGCAAACCCGATCCATAGTTCGGCTTGAAGCGGAAGTTATAGGTCTCGTCATGGCGGGTTTCCTCGGGCAGACGATCCGTGTCGTGCTTGTGCGACGGAAAGCCCGACCAGCCACCCGCACCCACGGTGTAAAGTTCGCTGACCAGCAAGCGGCCAACCTTGTCGTGCTGATTGGCACCAAGGATATGCTTGATCTTGCGGTGTGTCTTGGTGTCGTCCGAGCCGTATTGCACAAGGTCCAATTCGTCAGCTCGCACATCGAACGGCTCCAGAACCTTGTCGTATTTCGCACCCGCGATGAAGACCTCGGTTTCTTCGGACAGGCAGGTGATCCGGGTTTTGGCACCTGTTGGCACATAAACGCCTTCCGGCTCACCATCCCACACATCAACGCCTCGATTGCCAAGCGTGTCGAACCCCGCACCGTCGACATCGACATGCACCGTCCCAGTGGCGGGCACGACGCAGGTCTCGTATCCAGGAACAGCGTAATCGAAGTCCTCACCCTTTTTCAGCTTAACGATGTTGAAATAGTTCAGCGGGACAAGGTCGTGATCGACATCAACGATGGGTTTGTTTTGGTTGTCATGGGGCGCGATATGCATCGTCGTTTCCTTTCAGGTATCCGTCGGACCGGGATGCGTTGCAAGGAACGCATCCAGCTGTTCGGTTGTTGGCATGGCGGGGGCGCAGCCGGGTTGGCTGACGACGATAGAAGCACAGGCCGAGCCCCGCAGGACCGCCTCGCGCAGGGGGCGTGTTTCGGCAATTCCAGCCAGCAGGCCCGAGATGAAACTGTCCCCTGCACCGTTGGGTTTGATCGCGGTGACCGGATAGATGCCGGTCCGCATCTCTTCGCCGTCAAACAGGGTGATCGCCCCTTCATGGCCCATCTTATAGATGACCATCTTACCCTTGGCGGCCAGCTCGCGGGCTTTATCCAAACCTTTTTCGATGCCGCCTGCCATAAAGCCGAACTCTTCATCATTGCCCACGATCAGGTCGCTTGCCGCACCTGCGCGCGACAGCACGTCGGCGGCAACTTCTGCCGACGGCCAGCTGTAAGCGCGATAGTCGATGTCAAAGATGATTGGCACACCGGTGGCACGGGCATTGTCAAAGGCGCGGAAGGTTGAAGCGCGCGATGGTTCGGCGGCAAAGACGGTTCCGGCTGTGATCAAGGCGCCGTAGTCGGCATAATCGACCCGATCGACGTCTTCTTCTGTGACTTGAAAGTCCACCGCATTGTTGCGGTAGATGCATAGCTGAAAGTCCTCCATCTTGCTTTCGTAAACCGCAAGCGAAACCCGATGTTCGCCGCCAAGCACTTTCAGGTACTTTGTATCAACACCGTAGTGGTTCAACTTGTTGGTACAGAACCGACCAACAGTGTCGTCACTGACCGAAGTGACCAGCGCCGAGGACAAGCCCAATTTGCACAGCCCTGCACAGATATTGGCGGAAGACCCACCTAAATCAGCGCGAAAAACCTCGGCCTCGTCCGCAGGTGTGCCAGGTGGATCAGCGAACATGTCCATGCCCGCACGACCAAAGACCACGAAATTACCTTTGCGGATGCCGTCAATCAAAGCGCTCATCAAATGCCCTTTCGCTGACGGTCACGGCCCGCTTCCCAATCAACATGGGCGTCGCGGACACGATCACTTTCAGTGATATGCGGCGTGCCAACTTCCCACCATGCGTGACCCTCGGTGGTCCAGCCCTCATAGGCGTCGACATCCATCACGATCACATAGGACCGATCGCTGGCCTTGGCGCGTTTGAACGCCTCGCCCAGTTCAGCGGGGTTGGACACCTTTTCCGACACAGCCCCCATCGAGGCCGCATGGGCCACAAAGTCGACTCCAAAGGCTTGTGGGATTGTTGGGCAATCGGCCAGCAAGTTGTTGAAGCTTTCATTGCCTGTGTTGTTTTGCAGTTTGTTGATGACAGCAAATCCGCCGTTATCCAGCAGAAGAACGATCAGCTTTTTCTGGCTCAGCACTGACGAATAGAGGTCGGAGTTCAACATCAGATACGAGCCATCCCCGCAGAAGGTGATGGTGTCCTGATCCGGCTCACGCTCAGACTGGGCAATACGTGCGCCCCAAGCTCCTGCGATCTCGTAGCCCATGCAGGAAAAGCCGAACTCCACATCCACGGTCCCGACATCGAGTGTGCGCCAGTTGGCGGTCACCTCGGCAGGTAAGCCACCTGCAGCGGCAACAACCCGGTCGCGCGGGTCGCACAACGCGTTTACCACTCCGATCGCTTGGGCATAGGAGTTCGGGCGATTATCGTCATAGGAAACATTTTCGGCCACGTAAGCATCCCAGCCGGCCCGTTCCTTCTGCGCCTGCGCGACCCACTTGGTCGGCGCAGTATAGTCCAGTGCGGCGGTCAGCATCTTTAGCGACACTTTGGCGTCGCCCACAACTGGCAAGGACATGTGCTTGCCTGCATCGTAACGCGCAGCATTGACCGAGATGATCTGAGCCCCTTTGTCGAACGCGGTCCACGATCCGGTGGTAAAGTCTTGCAACCGGGTTCCGACTGCCACAATGACATCAGCCTTTTCGGCAATCGCATTGGCACTGTTCGACCCGGTCACGCCGATGGGGCCGATGTTTAACGGGTGGGTATTGATCAGGTTGGCGCGACCCGCGATGGTTTCGACCACCGGGATCTGATGGGTCTCGGCAAAGGCGGTCAGTTCGGCCGCAGCTTTTGAATACTGCACCCCACCACCTGCAATAATCATCGGGCGCTCGGCGCCTTTCAACAGCGCCACTGCGTCGGCGATTTCAGCGACATCAGGCGCCTGACGACGAATGCGATGCACTTTCTTGGCGAAGAAGGCGACCGGATAATCATAAGTCCATCCTTGCACGTCCTGCGGCAGGCCAAGGAAAGCTGGGCCGCAATCGCCGGGATCCAACATGGTGGCAATGGCGTTGGGAAGCGATTGAATCACCTGCGCTGGATGAGTGATCCGATCCCAGTACCGTGTAACCGGCTTGAAGGCATCGTTAGCGCCAAAAGTCGGGTCGCCAAAGTTCTCCATCTGCTGAAGAACCGGGTCGGGCAACCGGGTCAAAAACCCATCGCCACACAGCATGAGCATTGGCAGACGGTTGGCATGAGCCAGCGCCGATGCTGTGACCAAATTCAACGTCCCCGGCCCAGCACTTGCCGTGCAGAACATGAACCGCTGGCGCAGCCACTGCTTGGCATACCCGGCCGCCGCAAAGCCCATGCTTTGTTCGTTCTGACCTCGATACAAAGGAAGTTCGTCCTGAACGCCATAGAGCGCCTCGCCTAAGCATGTAACATTGCCATGCCCAAAAATTCCGAAACCCCCGCCGCACAAGCGCAGCTCTTCGCGATCAATTTCGATAAACTGGTTCGACAACCAACGAATGATGGCCTGTGCGGTGGTCAGACGGATCGTCTCATTTGTCATGCTCATGTCAGCGTGGATCCTTCGGATAATGCCGGTCGAATGCCGAATACAGGTTGCGAGTTTTCGATTCTCAGGATACAAGTTTTGCAACCGGTTGCAAATGGAATCTCAACTCAGGGGCCACAGATGACAGAAATTGGAATTGGCATCGTTGGTGGCGGCTATATGGGCAAGGCCCATGCTGTCGCAATGTCGTCCGTAGGGGCGGTTTTCAATACTGGATTGCGCCCTCGACTTCAGATGGTCTGCGCCTCCAGCCCAGAAAGCGCCGAGCGCTATCGCAAGGCATATGGGTTTGCACAGGGGACAGATGACTGGCGCAAGCTGGTAAATGACCCTTTAGTCGAGGCCATCGTGATTGCCTCGCCTCAGGAAACGCATCGTGCAATTGCCGAGGCCGCCTTTGCCGCTGGAAAGCCGGTATTGTGTGAGAAACCCTTGGGCTCATCCCTAGAAGACAGTGCAGCCATGGTCGCGGCGGCCGAGGCTTCAGGCCGCGCGAATATGGTGGGGTTCAACTATATCCGCACGCCCGCCAGCCAATATGCCTGCAAACTGATCGCGGACGGAGAAATCGGGGACATCACTTGGTTCCGCGGCGAACATACCGAAGATTTTCTGGCCGATCCGCAGGCCCCCGCCAATTGGCGCACCAGCGGCATGGCCAATGGCACGATGGGCGATCTGGCCCCGCACATGATTAACGCAGCATTGGCCCTAATGGGGCCGATCACACGTGTCATGGGATCGGTTGAAACGGTTCATAAAACCCGCCCCGGCGGCAAGGTCACCAATGACGACCACGCACAGATGATGTGCCGCTTCACAAACGGGGCAATGGGGCATCTGTATTTCTCGCGCGTCGCGACCGGAAGGAAGATGGGCTATGCCTATGAGGTCACAGGGACCAAAGGCGCGATCCGGTTTGATCAGGAAGATCAGAATGCGATCTGGCTTTACCGTATGGAAGGACCCGAAGCCGAACGCGGTTTTCGGAAGATTCTGACCGGCCCAGCCCACCCGAACTATGAGCCCTTTTGCCAAGGCCCCGGTCACGGCACAGGTTACCAAGACCAAATCATCATCGAAGCCCGCGACTTCCTGCAAGCCATCGAGACCGGAAAGCCTGTTTGGCCCACCTTTCGCGATGGCCACGAGGTTAACCGGGTGGTGGCGGCCGTGCTGGCCTCGTCCGAAGATGAAACATGGAAAGATATCAATCGCTTCTGATTACCGGAGACACAAACATGACTATCAGAATCGGAAATGCCCCCTGTTCTTGGGGGGTTGAGTTTGCGGATGATCCGCGCAACCCAACTTGGAAGACGGTGCTGAAAGAATGCGCCGAGGCCGGGTATAAAGGCATCGAGCTAGGCCCGGTGGGCTTCATGCCTGAAGACCCTTCTATCTTGACCGATGGATTGGCAGAACATGATCTGCAATTGATCGGCGGCGTGGTCTTTCGCCCCTATCACGACCCGGACGCATGGGACGATGTGCTGGACGCCACACATCGCACCGCCCGCGCGCTGAAAGCGCATGGAGCCGAGCATATGGTCCTGATCGACTCGATTTCACCACGTCGAGCCCCCACCGCCGGTCGTGCCTCTGAAGCCGAGCAGATGGACAAAGCCGAATGGATTGCCTTTCGTGATCGCATCGCAGAAAGCGCCCGTATCGGGACCGAGGAATATGGCCTGACCGTGGGCATCCATGCCCATGCCGCCGGGTTCATGGACTTCGAGCCGGAGCTAGAACGCCTGTTGGACGAAGTTGATGAGACGCTTTTGAAGATCTGCTTCGACACCGGGCATCACTCCTACGCGGGCTTCGATCCAGTGGCCTTCATGAAGCGCCACATGGACCGGATTTCCTATATGCACTTCAAGGATATCGATCCGAAGGTGAAGACCGATGTGATCAAGAACCGCACCGGATTCTATGACGCATGCGGGCAAGGTATTTTCTGCAAACTGGGTCAGGGTGACGTCGATTTCCCGGCTGTGCGGCAAGTGTTGCTTAATGCTGGGTTCGAAGGTTGGTGCACCGTTGAACAGGATATTGACCCGACGATGGATGTCACCCCGATGGCAGACAATCGCGACAACCGCGAATACCTTGAATCCATTGGCTTTAAATAAAGGGGCCGCGAAATGAACAAATTGAGATGGGGGATGATTGGCGGCGGCGAAGGCAGCCAGATTGGCCCGGCGCATCGTCTGGGCGCATTGGCCGATGGTCGCTTTGAACTGACAGCTGGCGCATTGGATCACCGTCCAGAAGCGGGCCGCGAATATGCCCAACGCTTGGGCGTGTCGGCAGACCGTGCTTATGGCGATTGGAAAGAAATGCTGGCGGGCGAAAAGGACCGTGACGACCGGATTGATCTGGTAACAGTGGCCACACCGAACTCGACACATTTCGAGATCACCAAAGCCTTCCTTGAGGCAGGGTTCAATGTTCTGTGCGAGAAGCCAATGACGATGACAGTCGAAGAAGGCGAAGAAATCGTCCGCGTCGTTAAGAGGACCGGCAAGATCTGCGCGGTGAACTATTGCTACTCGGCCTATCCGATGGTGCGGCAGGCACGTGCAATGGTGCAAAATGGCGAAATCGGCAAGGTGCGCTTGGTCGTAACCGCCTTTAGCCATGGCCATCACGGGGATGCAACGGACGCAGATAACCCGCGAGTTCGCTGGCGCTATGATCCCAAAATGGCAGGCGTGTCAGGGCAATTTGCGGATTGCGGCATCCATGCGCTGCATATGGCCAGCTTTATCAGCAATGACGAAGTTGCGACCCTGTCGGCGGACTTCGCCTCGACCATTCCAAGCCGCGAGCTTGAGGATGACGCGATGGTCAACTTCCGTATGGAAGGTGGGACCGTCGGGCGACTTTGGACGTCCTCTGTTGCCATCGGGCGCCAGCATGGGTTCGACATTCAGGTGTTTGGTGAAACCGGCGGACTACGTTGGGCATCCGAGCAGCCGAACCAGTTGATCTATACGCCTGTGGGTGGGCGCACTCAGATCATCGAGAAAGGCGAAGACGGATTGTATGAGGACGCACAGCGACTAAGCCGTGTGGCCATTGCGCACCCCGAGGGGTTCCCGCTGGCGGTTGCCAATATCTATTGCGATCTGGCGGATGCCATTCAGGGTGAGGTCCGAGATGGCCTGCCCAATGCCGCAGATGGTGTCCGGTCGATGGCCGCCGTGCATACTGCGGTGGCGTCAGCCAAGGGTGGCGGTACGTGGATGGACGCGCGGCCGTCGATCTTTCGCTAAAGAGCACTAAAATCAAACGAAGGAAGCCGGGTGAACGCCCGGCTTTCTATTGCTAGATTTCGGTCGGGCGCAATGTGCCTCGATCCACCACCGAGCATGGGAAGATCCGCGCCTCGGGCAGGCGCTGCGGGTCATCGAGCGTCGCCAACATCAGCTCGATCGACGAGGATACGATCTGCCGGATCGGTTGGTGAATGGTGGTCAGGTTGATGTTTTCCCAGCCTGCCATCTCCATGTCATTCAGCCCGATCAGTCCGATATCTTCCGGACAGGACAACCCACTGTCCTGAACCGCTGAAAGTGCACCGATGGACAAAACATCGTCACCACAAAAATAGGCTTCGGCGTGATCGGATTTCAGAAGGCGCAGCATCTCTTTGCGTCCTGCTTCAAAGGAATAGGCTTCGGCGAAAGAGTAAGTGGCCTTGATCTTTGGATGAGCGGCCATCTCCGACATGAACCCGGTATATCGGTCCTGGGTCGAGGTCGCGGCCTCGGGCCCGCCAAGAAAGGCGATATGGTCATGACCGCGCGCAACCAGCGTGCGCGCTGCCATCCGGCCGCATTCGGTATTGTCGATCCCGACCACATGCACCTCGGGCGTGGATGACGACCTTCCAAATGCATGTACCACCGGAACACCCGCGTCCCGAAATGCTTTTGAAAACCCCGGCGGGAGGGTTGAAGAGGCAACCACCACACCATCCACGGAATACTGCCGCATCATGCGGACCGAGTTCTCGGGATCGACCTCGTCAGACAGGTTAACCAGCAAAGGGCGCAGTCCTCTGTCTTGCAGACCGCTGGTAAACAGATCAAACACCTGCAGGAAAATCGGGTTGTGGAAGTTGTTCGAAATCAGACCAATCAGCTTGGTCCGCCCAGTGGTCAGCGACGAGGCAAGCGCGTTGGGATGATAACCCAGTTCCTCGGCGGCCTTCTCGACCTTACGGCGGGTTTTGAGCGAGACAGAGGCACCAACCGTGAAAGTGCGCGAAACCGCCGAACGGGATACCCCTGCACGCTCTGCAACCTCTTTCAACGTGACTGCCATTCCGCTTTCCTCTCTTGGCGCTCGCCAATTCCTACATAGGCAAACACTTCTATGTGCTTCGCATGGTGTTGGGAACCTGACGCGCTAGATCGATCCTCCCTCGACCATAAAATTGTTCGCACTGCACATGGCAGCATCATCCGAGGCAAGGAACAGGATCATGCGCGTTACATATACGGGGTCAATTGGGTCGGGCAAGCACTGGCGATCAAGGTGCTTGCTTAATGCTTCTGGTGTGACCCACAGCTCTTTCTGCCTGTCTGTCATGATCCACCCGGGCACGACAGTGTTCACACGAATTCGATGCTTCCCAAGATCGCGGGCCATCGTTCGGGTCAATCCATGCACGGCTGCCTTGGCGGTCGTATAGGCCGGAAACCCACCCCCTGCCTCCCACCATGAATTTGATCCGATGTTGATGATCGAGCCGCCGCCAGCTTCGATCAAATTTGGAGCTACGGTCTGAATAGCGAAGAACATGTGGCGGAGATTTGTCGCCATGCGTTCATCCCAGAATTCTTCGGTCACGTCTCGCCAGTCATGGCGATCATCGCGCGCCGCATTGTTAACAAGGACTTGCGCAGGCCCGAGCGATTGCTCGAGTTCCCCCAGAGCAGCCTTCAAACCGTCGATGTCGCGAAGGTCACAGGCAGCAAAAGCAAGTTCGCCTTCAAGCTCTGACACCAGGGCTTGACCTTTGGTCTCGTCCAGATCAACAAAGCCCACCTTGGCCCCTTGTTCTGTAAATGCCCGGACTGTTTCAGCCCCGATGCCGGATGCGCCACCTGTGATGAACACAACCTTATTTTCAAGACTAGGGTATTTCGCGAAATCATCTGTCACTTGGGCTGTCCCTCTGGCATCGTCTATGATGCATTTCCGTCTATTCTATGGCATTCGCCGCGCCTTGTTTTCATCCAAAGCCCGGTTGAATGCGTCCTGCGGCATACGCTCGTCCAACGCGCGGGCCAGTAGCTTTGCCTGACTTTCCGAAGCCAACCCGCCGATTGGGGGATCGGTATCAAGGTTGGTTGGAAAAGGATAGCCTTCCGCGGCAGCGCCAATGGCAGCCTTACGCTCGGGCGCGCTTAGATCCAATTCCCTAAGAGCAGGGAAAAGCCGGCGCACCATTTCGGTCCGATCAATCCGTTCAAGAGTACGCCCCATGGCAGACCCGATCTGCATCAGGTTCGCCATCCGATCAATATCTTTCGATCGGTTTTCACCTGCTGCGTGGAAGGTTGCAGGATTGAAAAACAACCCGTCCCCCTTCGCCAATGGCAGCTGCACATGGTGATCTTCGAACACCTCTCGGAACTCTGGCAAAAGCGTTGCCACATACCCCGGCCCGAAGCGTTGCGAATTGGGAAGCAGCTTGGTTGGGCCGCTTTCTATGGGCATGTCGCAATGCGCGACCGCTCCTTGCAATGTCAGATTTGGGGACAAAAGATGAGACCGCACAGGAAAGCTTTGCGCTTGCGCTTCCGTCATGAAGCCAAGGTGGTAATCCCGATGGCAGGATTGGGCCTTGCCACCAGGGCGAACAAGATTGACCTGTGTCGTCATCTGATACCACGACCCAAGCCACGCCTCGCAGACAGCAGCGATGGCAGGGCTGGCAAAGTAGCAGGCGAAAACTTTTGGGTCACGCAGGCAGAGTTTCTGAAGCGAATTCCAGATGCGATCATTCGCGCCGCGCTCGCCGAAGTGATCTCCTCCACTCGACGCAGCACGCTCTTCCTCGATGATCGCCTCGAAAATCGCGGTCGCGCTGTCGATTGCATTATGGTCAGGGATCGCGCCCTTCAGAACCAAGATGCCTGAAAGATCGCCCAGCACCGTCGCCCATTCTGCCATCAGCTCGCGGCTGTCTTTGGGCGTGGCAAGTGCCGCCTGAACATCCGTCGCATCATAGATTGGGATATTGGCTTCTATTTGGTTAGTGAAACGCAGCTTGGATGGGTCAAGGGGCTGCAAGATCAGGTCCTTGAATTCATCGACCCTGCAATCTTCAATCGAATAATATCCTGACATGTGCCCTCCTTCTTCAAGCCATTGATGATGGGCATCGCTTTGAGTGCCCATCTTCGGTCTACAGCGCGTGTTCCATATACTCCTCGCCCGTTTTGGCGCCGGTGATATAGGACACCACATCTTCCCCGGTATAGTCGCCGGACTTGATGTCGAGGTTAGCCACGATCCGGCCGCGCCGGAAGACATAAATCCGATCAACAAGATCAAAGACCTGACGCATGTTATGGCTGACAAGGATCAAAGGCTCGCCCTGCTCTTTAAGCTGGCGGACGATATTTTCCACTTGAGCAGTTTCCTGAACCCCAAGTGCTGCCGTGGGTTCGTCCATGATCGTAAGCTTTGAATGGAAGGTCGCCGTTCGGGCGATCGCCACACATTGACGTTGGCCACCGGACATGTTGCGGATCGAGTTTCTGATGTTCGGGATTTTCACCGCTGTTTTTTCCAGACCAGCCATGGTTGCGTCGCGCATCCCCTTGTAGTCCAAGAAACGAAACGGCCCCAACCAATTGAACTTGGTCATTTCGCGACCCAGAAACAGGTTGTCAGGGACATTCAACTCATCAGCCAGAGCAAGCGCCTTAAACACAGTTTCAATCCCAGCTTCGCGTGCGTCGATGGGGCCCGAGAAATTCACTTCTTTCCCGTCGAAGATAATTTGCCCTCTGGTCTTCTGTTCAACGCCGGTGATCTGACGGACAAATGTGGACTTTCCTGCACCGTTGTCCCCCATCACCGCGATATGTTCGCCCTTGCGAAGAACCATATTCGCATCAGTCAGGGCATGTACGCCGCCATAGTGCTTGGTCAGGCCTTTGGTTTCGAGAATGATGTCGCTCATTTTCTAGATCTCCTGATTAAACGCTATTTCTTTGTCGATATTGGTCAAGGACCACCGCGGCAACGATGATGCTCCCCATCGCCATAAGCTGATACGAACCGTCCAGCTTGACGAAGGTAAAGCCCGACCGGATCACGCCCAAAACCATGGCGCCCAGCACAGTGCCGATGATCGACCCGCGACCACCTATCAGGCTGATGCCGCCAATCACTGCCATGGCAATTGCGAAGAGTTCATAGAATTCGCCCATACCAGCCTGCGCAGTTACAGCTTTAGAGCTCAGCACGATCCCAGCAAAAGCAGCCAGCATCGAGGCGATCATGTACACCATGATCTTGTGCCGTCTGACGTTGATACCCGACATGCGCGCAGCATCTTCATTAGAGCCGATCGCGTAAGTGTGCTTGCCATAAAGCGTACGCGTCATGATGATGTGGAAAAGGATCGCCAGAAGCACGAACCAGACAACCGGCATCATGCCAGATCCGATAAAGGCATATGAATCGGTCGGGAATGAAATCGGATTGCCGCTCGACCACCACAAGGCGATGCCACGGTAAACAAGGAACATACCAAGCGTTGCGATAAAGGGTGGAATGCGCAGGTATGCAATGAACGTACCATTGATCGCGCCGATCAACGCACCGAATGCAATCCCTATGAAAACAGGCACAATGACCGGCAAATCCATCGCCCACGGTCCGAACAGTGCCTTTGGATTGGGGTTTCTGTTAACCAGTTCGGTCTGCGCAAAACTCATTGCAATCATGGCTGTTGCAGCAACCAATGGACCCGAGCTTAGGTCAATACCGGCGGTGATAATCACCTGTGTCACGCCAAGGGCGATGATGCCGATGATGGCCACCTGAAGGATGATAATCTGAAGTCGGGCGACATTAAACATGCCGAACACGCCATCGAAACGGTCTTTGGTGTCAAAGAGAAAGCTCTGTCCTCTCATATAAGGTAGCACCTGCCCGAGGATCTCGAAAATGACGATGATGATGATCAGCGCCATGAAAATGTTGAGCTCGTTGGACCAAGATTTTTTACTCTTGTCAAAAATAAGCCCGCCGGTGCCGTGGCTGGTATCGACCATGTTCGCCGCCTCCATTAGGGTCAGTTACGAAAGGGCGGCACCAATCCGGCGCCACCCCGTTTTTTTCAGGTTGGAAACTTAGTTTTTGTCCAAGAAGTCGCCCATGTTCTCTGGGGTCACCAGCACGAATGGGATATAGACTTTGCTGTCCACGTCATCGCCAGCGATCAGCTTGAGCGCGGCGTCGATCGACCCGGTCCCCTGCCCCACTGAATCTTGGAAAACAGTGACGTCATAGTCGCCGGCAGACATCACAACCAACGCGTCCTGCGAGGCATCAACGCCGCCGACCTGAACCGCTGCCATGTCCATTCCGGCGGATTTCATGGCCTGGATCGCACCAATTGCCATCTCGTCGTTGTTGGCCAGAACGAAATCAAACGGTTCACCCGTCGACATCCAGTTGGTCATAAGGTCTTGCGCTTCGTCACGTGACCAGTTTGCCGGTTGCTCGTCGATCAGGGTCATGAAGTTACACATGTCCATGCCGATCACGTCGTGAACGTCCTTCGAACGCTGAACCGCCGCTTGGTTCGACAGCTGACCGTTCATCAGATAACCACGTGCGCCGTCAGCTTTGCCAGCTGCACGAAGGTTTTTGCAAACCTCGAAGGCAGACAATGTGCCGGATTCGATTTCGTTCGATGCCACAAACGCCTGCGTCGGGGGCAGCTCGTCCACGTTGTCGGGCTCGCGGTTCACGTAGACCAGAGGCACATTGCCAGCCGCCGCCGAGACAGCCGCACCAGCCGAAGTGTCCACGATATTCACGATGATCGCGTCAACGCCAGAAGCGACAAAGTTTTTAACTTGGTCGATCTGTTTGGCGACGTCGTCAGTCGCGTCTTCCTGCTGGTATGACAGGCCATCAATGGTTGCGGCATATTCGACCATACCGTTGCGCAGAACGGTCAGCCAGTTGTCATCGAACCTAGAAAAGGTTGCACCGATTTCCTGAGCCATTGCGCTCGTGCCCATCAGTGTGGCCATACCTGCCGCCAGAATAGTTTTCTTCATGATTTTCCTCCCAGAAATTGGCGTCCGGCACGCCGTTTCTTTCACCGGAATGCCCAAAAGCGGGGCAGTTTAGCACCTCGCATCACGCAGCCCTCTGCTGCATTTGCGAAGTAATGAAGTCGATAGATTGTTTGATCGCAGCAACAGGATCAGACAGGTCGTGAACCTCGGGTGCGAAGCATTCGAATGAGAAGACACCGGTATATCCAGCATCCATCAAAGCTTGAATTTGGCCAACGTTGTCTATCTGGTCTGCTGGTCCAACCAAACTGCGATGTTCATCCCGCAGCCGCTCAAAGGGCAGCTTGGCCATGACGCCCGAGACATGTACAATTCCGGTCTGCTCTGGATAAAGCTGCCCGCAACCTGCAAGCGCATGATGGAACGCATCGTGGACTATTTTGATGTGGTCAGACGCATCCAGCGCTTCAACGACGCTTACAATTTCGGACTTGAAGCGCAATGACGCGCTGTCAAACCCAAGCGGCTCGACCAAAGCCACAACTCCTGCTTCCTTCAACAGTGGCAGATAGCGATCGAGCGCGAATGTCAGATCTTGAATACGAGCAGTTTCATCTGTGCCCGAGCCATCGTTGCAAGGTATCAAGCTGATGGTTTCTGCCCCCGACAGAACTGCTGCCTCGATCAGGGTTTCGACTTGGCTCGAGACCTCGTTTGAGCATCGGTTGCAAGGATATACTTGTGACAAACCCAGCAGCCGCAACCCATGTTCTTTGACAAGCGACCCTGCGTCTTTTGCATCCATCCGATCAAAAAGCGGCTTCCCAAGATCATTTCGCAGCTCAACCCCTACACACCGCAATCCGGCGGCAGCCTGAAGAAAGCTGTCAAATTGCAGCTTAGACCAATGACGGACTGGTTAAGAGGGTATCATCGCCAAAACCTTTGAAACACCGATTCCGCTTGTGGTCTAACCTGCCCGCCCCCAGAACATCCTGCAATCCGACGTCAGGAATGCCCGACCTTGAGGACGAGGAAACGAAGCCGATTGTGACGTTTCAGATGGCGACGCATGGCAAGCCATCGCAGCCACTGGCACAGACATCTTCACTCAAGGTCCGCCAAGTCAATTGTCCCGCGGCAATAATTATTCATTGATGAAACCGGTGCCTTCATGCATCTTCTGGATGACCCAGACAATAAAGGCATTGCGCGCTGCTGTCGGGGTGAGCGGAGCCCGTCTGCTCAGGTCGAACCAATGCGGTTTGATGCGTGCAACAGGCTCCTTTCATGACAACCGGCGGCGCGCCGCCTAAACCTGAGGGGCACTCCATGCTTCACAACGACCAACTTGAAACCTGGGATCGTGAGAACTTTTTTCACCCATCGACACATCTGGCCGAGTTTGCACGTGGCAACATTCCACATCGTGTGATCACCGGTGGCACCGGCTGTCACATCGAAGACCGCGACGGAAACCGTATGCTGGATGCCTTTGCCGGGCTTTACTGCGTAAATGTGGGCTATGGCCGCCCCGAGATCGCCGAAGCCATCGCCGACCAGGCCCGCGAGTTGGCCTATTACCATTCCTATGTCGGGCATGGGACCGAGGCGTCGATCACCTTGTCCAAGATGATCCTTGATCGCGCACCGGATCATATGTCGAAGGTCTATTTCGGTCTGTCAGGGTCGGACGCGAACGAAACCAACATCAAGCTTATTTGGTATTACAACAACATCCTTGGCCGCCCCGAGAAAAAGAAGATCATCTCGCGCTGGCGGGGGTATCATGGGTCCGGGTTGATGACGGGATCAATGACCGGGCTTGAACTGTTTCACAACAAATTCGACCTGCCCTTGGCCCAAGTGATCCACACCGAAGCGCCATATTACTTCCGCCGTCCAGACACCATCCAAACCGAGGCCGAGTTCGTCGATCATTGCGTGGTCGAGCTGGAAGCGCTAATTGCGCGCGAAGGCGCCAACACCATCGCCGCCTTCATCGGCGAGCCGGTATTGGGCACGGGCGGGATCGTCCCGCCCCCAGCAGGCTATTGGGAGGCGATCCAAGCGGTGCTTGAAAAGCATGACATCCTTTTGGTCGCGGACGAGGTTGTCACCGGCTTCGGCCGCTTGGGAACGATGTTTGGGTCGGATCACTATGGTCTGCGCCCAGACCTGATCACCATCGCCAAAGGGCTGACATCGGCCTATGCGCCGCTATCGGGCACCATCGTGTCAGACAAGATGTGGAAGGTTCTGGAACAAGGGACCGACGAAACCGGACCCATCGGGCACGGCTGGACCTATTCCGCCCACCCGATCGGTGCGGCGGCAGGGGTCGCGAACCTGAAGCTGATCGACGATCTGGATCTGGTCACGAATGCGGGCGCCGTCGGGGCTTATCTGAACGGCGCGATGCAGGACGCGCTTGGGTCCCACGCAAACGTGGGCGAGGTCCGCGGCGAAGGTATGCTCTGTGCGGTCGAGTTCGTTGCCGACAAAGACAGCCGCAGCTTCTTTGATGCCAACGATAAGATCGGACCGCAGATCGCTGCCAAACTGCTGGAACAAGACAGCATCATCGCACGTGCCATGCCGCAGGGGGACATTCTGGGCTTCGCCCCGCCCTTCTGCCTTACCAAGGACGAAGCAGATCAAATCGTGGCCGCCACGGCACGGGCAATTCACGCGGTTCTCGGCTAAGGAGGTTTCATTGACTCAGACAAACGCTCCTTTCAGCCAAGCGGAATACCAACGACGGATTACCCTGACCCGAAGCGCGATGGCGCAGGCCGGGTTGGAGGCAATCTTTGTCACTGACCCCTCAAATCAGGCGTGGCTGACCGGCTATGACGGCTGGTCTTTCTATGTCCATCAGGGGGTGATCCTGACGATGGAAGGCGAACCCATTTGGTGGGGTCGCTACATGGATATGATGGGCGGACGCCGCACCTGTTGGATGGATCACGAAAACATCCTTGGCTATGGCGACCATTTCGTTCAGTCGACGTTGGTTCACCCCATGCAGGACCTGGCCGCGCATCTGAAAGCGCGCGGGCTTGGCACCACACGGATCGGCGTCGAGATGGAGAACTATTACTACTCGGCCAAGGCCCATGCGGTTCTGACCGACGAGCTGCCCGAGGCCAAGCTGGTGGACGCAACGGCCTTGGTCAACTGGCAGCGGCTGGTCAAATCCGAGGACGAGATTGCCTTCATCCGCAAAGCCGCGCGCATCTCCGACAAGGTCGTCCAGACCGCGATTGACCGCGCAGCACCAGGCGTACGCAAGAACGATCTGGTGGCGGATATCATGCATGCGGGCATCACCGGGGTCGGCGACGATTGGGGCGACTTTCCCGCAATCGTGCCCCTCACACCCTCTGGCATCGACGCCACTGCCGCCCACCTGACGTGGAACGGCGCCCAGATGCGCGAAGGCGAAGCAACCTTCTTTGAGCTGTCAGGCTGCTATCGTCGCTATCACGCGCCGCTTTGCCGGACCGTGTTCCTTGGCAAACCCTCGGACGAGATGTTGCGCGCGGAGGAAGCGCAGCTTGAAGGCATCGAAGCGGGTTTGAACGCAGCCCGCGCAGGCAATCGGACCTGTGACATCGCCAATGCCTTCATGGTCGTCCTTGCCAAGCACGGGATCAAACGGTCGGGCCGCATGGGCTATCCCATCGGCCTCAGCTATCCACCCGACTGGGGCGAACGTACCGCGTCGATCCGCAGCGAGGATGAAACGCTGTTGGAACCCGGCATGGTCTTCCATTTCATGCCTGCGCTTTGGATGGACAGCTGGGGGCTTGAGACGACCGAGACTATCCTGATCCGCGACAGTGGCGCGGCAGAGCCGATGTGCTCCATCGACCGTAAGCTATTTGTGAAAGGCTAACCCATGCTGGATCAGGCCAAGCGCATTCTGAAGGATCTGATCGCCTTTCCGACGGTCTCGGCAGACAGCAATCTGGCGATGATCGGTTACTTGGCTGATCACCTTGAAGCCTGCGGAGCACGGGTCGAGGTCTTTCACGACCCAACAGGACAGAAAGCCAATCTTTTTGCCACACTGGGGCCAGAAACTGACGGGGGACTGGTCCTGTCTGGGCACTGTGACGTCGTACCGGTTACGGATCAGGAGTGGACCTCGGATCCGTTCGAAATGGTTGAACGTGACGGGCGGCTTTATGGGCGCGGAACGTGTGACATGAAGGGATTCATCGCAGCGACACTGGCGAAGGCCCCGCATTTCGCGCAAACCCCGCGCACGGCACCCATCCATTTTGCCTTCACATATGACGAAGAAACCGGCTGTATCGGTGCGGGGCATCTGGCGAAAGCACTGACCGAGCGTGGCATACGCCCGGCAATGGCCATCATCGGAGAGCCGACCATGATGCGCATCATCGAAGGCCACAAAGGCTGCTTTGAGTACACGACGCGGTTTCAGGGTCTCGAAGGACACGGCTCCGCCCCCGATCTGGGTGTGAATACGATAGAGTACGCTGTGCGCTATGTGTCGTGGCTGCTGGAACTGCGCGAGCAGTTGAAAACCATGGCCCCAAAAGACAGCCCGTTCGACCCACCTTGGACGACGATGAACGTGGGGGCCTTACATGGCGGCAGTGTGCACAATGTCATCGCCCCGAAAGCACAGTTGGACTGGGAGATGCGGCCTGTGCAGAGCTCGGACGCCGAGTTCGTAAAGCAGGCCATCACCACATATTGCAATGACACGCTTCTGCCCGCAATGCAGGCCGTCCACCCCGACGCTTCAATCGAGACTGAAATTATCGGCGAGGTCGCAGGTTTGATCCCGACGAAAGACAACGAAGCAAAACGCATCCTGACCGAACTGACCGGGGCCAATTCCGCGGATGTCGTCCCCTTCGGAACCGAGGCCGGGATTTTTCAACAGCTTGGCATGGACGTGGTCGTATGTGGGCCAGGAAGCATCGATCAGGCGCACAAGGCGAATGAGTTTCTTGCGGTCGAACAGCTGTCGAACTGCCTGACTATGCTGAGAGATCTCGACCTAACTTTCGCGAATGAAGTGTTGGACAAATAGCCTACTGTCAGCCCTCGGAATGGTGTCAGACGAGCTCCTCCAACAGCATCACGATGAAGCGACTTCATTCGATTTTGCAAAGCGCAGCTCCAAGCAAATAGGTTACCCAACTAAGATTTCAAAATCACCTACCTATGCCACTGATGGATTTTAGCTATGCACAGAACGGTTTTCTGTATACTAATTTTCTAGTTACTATTGACGGAGAATTGCCGTGGCGCGCCGACGCAGCGAACTGCTCACCGAAGTTGAGCTCGAATTTATGATCGCCCTCTGGAGCATTGGCTCTGGATCGGTGCGTGATGTTATGGGGGCCCTGAAGGGCAGTACCAAGCGGGCCTATACGTCCGTGGCGACCGTCATGAAAATTTTGGATGATAAAGGGTATGTCACTTCCGAGCGGCAGGCCAGAAGTCTCGTGTATGTGCCCGCCATCCAAAGACATGAGTACGAGGGACGGTCCCTCAAAAATTTGTCAGATGCTTTGTTTGGAGGAACACCGACCGCGCTGGTTGCGCGACTGGTGGATAACGAAGATCTGACGGACGAAATGATCCAGGAAATAAAAGAGATCATTGATACAAGGATCAGAAAGGATGACGATTGAACAAATCGTAGGGGGGGTGATCTGGATTCAATCCATGATCTTGCTGGCCGCTTTGGTCTTCGCCGTTTTTGAAACAGCATTCCTGCTGAGTGGACAACGGCGATGCTTCTTGACGCGCCGCCGATTGGGCGTAACTGCCTGTGCCAGCCTTGTCGTATTACCATTTCTTCTGCCGTTTCTGGTGTCCTCGCCGCTGGCGACATCCGTAAATGCGACAGATGCTATTGTTGCGCAGTACCTGAAGGGCAATCTTTCAGTCAGCGCCAGTGAAATGAACGCGCTGATTTCCATCAAAACGCAGATGATTGACCACATCACAACCGGTGGCTCAACATTGGTCATCATGTTGGTCGCCGCGTTTTTTACAGCGTTCATTGGCCGAAGCTTTTACCTGGCCATCAATGTCGCGCGCATTCGCCGTTCCATTCGGGCTGGGCATGTGATGGGTCAAAGCCGGCGCATGCGCGTCGTACTAAGCCCCGAGATTACTGTACCCTATTCGACGCGAGGGCTGTGGTATTACTATGTCGTACTGCCAGAGAATATTTACCGAGACCGCGATGCGATGCAGATGTCCATTGGTCACGAGATGCAACACATTCGCCAAGGCGATGTAGACGCCGAGGTGATCTTGTCGCTGATCTCGCCTTTGGCGGTTCTGAACCCCGGCTTCTGGTTCCTGTCGGGGCGGCTGCGCAAGCTGGGGGAACTGGCCTGTGACCGTGCCTATCTGGCGCGCAGGGGGTTTGATGCCCACAGCTATTCGATCCGGCTTCTCAGCATTGCCCGACGCAACAGCGAAACACCCGGCCACCCCCGCGCTTTTGGGGTGCCTTTGGTTGGGCGGACGATCCCTTTGATCGGGCGGCGGTCAATGCTGAAAGATCGCATTCTCGAGATTGCCGACAACCAAGCCAATCCACGGCGCGAACGCCGGTTTGTGGGGATCGCGATGTCGATCGCTGTGACCACGTGTGTATTCGTCGGTGCGACGTCTCTGGCGCAACCTGCGGATTGGAGCCACGAGCGCATCATGCTGTCTACGGTTGCCAATCTTGAGAGGCTGAACCAGTTGAATACTCTGGCGCAGCGCAGCTGGTAGTCATCCAATAAGAAAACAGCCCAGAAAGCTGGGCCGTTTCTTTGGTTCTCGTGAGTGATGGGGTGAAAACCTAAACTTTCCAGAAGCAGAACACGCCCCAACCAATCGAAATTACCAGCGGCCCCCAAAGCGGCATTCCGATTAGTCCCAGCCAGATCAGGAAGATGAAGCTGGTGCCCAGAAGGCTAAGGAAATAGCGATCCCCACGCGTCGTGGTCAGCCCTAGTATGCCCTGACGTTCTGCCCCGCCGGGGTATTTAATCTCGGTGATTGTCAGGATCGCGATGCCTGTGAAAATTCCGATGAACACCAACGCCGTTGGCCACGTCCAAGCCATCCAACTTAGCATATCAAACCCTCCCCATCGCGAAGCCCTTCGCGATGTAGTTGCGGACGAAGTAAATCACGATTGCGCCCGGAATAATCGTCAGTGTGCCTGCAGCTGCCAACAATCCCAGCTCGTATCCCGCACTGGACGCGGTTTTGGTCATGGTCGCAGCGATTGGCTTGGCGGCCACGGCTGTAAGGGTTTTCGCCAGAAGCAGCTCGACCCACGAGAACATGAAGCAGAAGAACGCGGCGACACCGACGCCCGCCTTGATCGTCGGGATAAAGATCGACACGAAGAAGCGTGGGAAGGAATAGCCGTCGATATAGGCGGTCTCGTCCAATTCCTTCGGAACGCCACCCATAAAGCCTTCCAGGATCCACACAGCCAACGGGATGTTGAACAGGCAATGCGCCAGCGCGACAGCAAGGTGCGTGTCAAAGATACCCACGGCTGAATAAAGCTGGAAGAACGGAAGGGCAAACACCGCCGCCGGGGCCATCCGGTTGGTCAGCAGCCAGAAGAACAGGTGCTTGTCACCCAAGAAGCGATAGCGCGAAAACGCATAGGCCGCAGGCAAAGCCACCGCGATCGAAATGACCGTGTTGATGGTCACATAAATGATCGAGTTGATATAGCCCCAGTACCACGTCGGATCGGTAAAGATCGTCTTATAGGCATCCAGCGTGAAGGTCTGCGGGAACAAAGAAAAGCCCGCAAGAATTTCGTTCGTGGTCTTAAAGCTCATCGCGACAAGCCAATAGATCGGCAACATCAGGAAGATGATGTAGATGATCGGGACGAGGGATCGTTTCTTCATGGTGCCGCCCTTAGTTCAAGTCGTCTTTGGTCATCACGGTGTAAAACACCCAAGACACCAAAAGCGTGATTGCGAAATAGATCAGGGACATCGCCGCCGCCGGTCCAAGATCGAACTGCCCAAGGGCGATTTTCACAAGGTCGATGGACAGAAGCGTGGTCGAGTTGCCGGGGCCACCGCCCGTCAGGACGAAGGGCTCGGTATAGATGTTGAAACTGTCCATGAACCTTAGAAGGATCGCGATGGTCAGCACGTTCTTCATCTTCGGCAGTTGGATAAAGCGAAACACCGACCAGTTGGACGCGCCGTCGATCTTAGCCGCTTGGTAATACGCATCCGGGATCGACACCAACCCCGCATAGGCCAGCAAAACTACAAGCGATGTCCAGTGCCAAACATCCATCGTGATGATGGTCACCCATGCCGCGAACGGGTTCTGGGTCATATCATAGCTGATGCCCAGAACATGGTTGATGAAGTACCCCAGCAGACCGATATCCGGCAGTGCAAAGATGTTCCACATCGCGCCCACCACGTTCCACGGGATCAACATCGGCAAAGCCATCAGAACCAGACAGACCGGCACCCAAGGGCCTTTGCGCGGCATGGAAAGGGCGATGGCGATGCCCAGTGGCACCTCGATGATCAGGATCAAGAAGGTGAAAAGGAACTGACGGCCAAGGGCGGCGTGGAAGCGTTCGGATCGCAAAATCTGCTCAAACCACGTCAGCCCTTCCCAGAAGAATAGGTTGTCGCCGAAGGTTTCCTGAACCGAATAGTTCACGACCGTCATCATCGGGATCAGCGCGTTGAAGGCCACCAGGATCAAAACCGGCAGCACGAAGAGCCACGCCTTTTGGTTTTCGGTTTTCATATTGAAACCTCCTGCGCGGCGGGATCAGTGGCGATCCAGCCATCGGAATAGATGCGGGTTTGGTTCTGTTGGAATTGCAGATGGACCAAATCGCCCTGCGCCGGGGCGGGTCCGTTCAGAATGGCGGCGACCTTTTGGTCTCCGACCATCGCCTCGATCACGTTATGACGTCCCACATCGGCCACGCGCCTGACCCGCGCTGCAATGCCGCTGTCACCAACCGCGACGAATTCGGGGCGTACCCCGATTTCGATCCGACCTTCTGTTCCGGGCTTCACCGCCCCTTCTAGTGGGATGTTCTGCCCTAGGAAAAAGGCTCCGCCATCTCGCAACTCGGCCGGAAGCACGTTCATGCCGGGCGACCCGATAAAGTGTCCGACGAAGGTGTGCGCGGGACGTTCAAACAGCTCGACCGGGGTGCCGATCTGAACCACTTCGCCCTCTTCCATAACCACGACCTGATCTGCGAAGGTTAGCGCTTCGGTCTGGTCATGGGTCACATAGATCATCGTCGCTTTCACCCGCTGATGCAGTTCTTTCAGCTTCGATCGCAGTTTCCATTTCAGATGCGGGTCGATCACCGTCAGCGGTTCATCGAACATCACGACATTCACGTCGTTGCGCACCAACCCGCGCCCCATCGAAATCTTCTGCTTGTTGTCTGGTGACAACCCCGCCGCGCGACGATCCAGCATATCCGTGACTTCCAGCATCTCGGCAATCTCAAGCACGCGCTCGCGCACGGTCGCCTCGTCCCTGCCCCGATTACGCAAAGGGAAGGCAAGATTGTCGTAAACCGTCATCGTGTCGTAGATGACCGGAAACTGGAAAACCTGTGCGATGTTGCGCTGATCCGGCGGCAAAGGCGTGACGTCCTGATCATCGAACAGGATTTGCCCTTCGGACGGCATCAGAAGCCCGGAAATGATGTTCAACAGCGTGGATTTCCCACAGCCGGAGGGGCCGAGCAGCGCATAGGCCCCGCCATCTTCCCAATCGATATCGAGCTGCTTCAGCGCGTAATCCTCGGGACCTTGCGGGTCCGGCATATAGGAATGCCGAAGGTTCTTTAGCGTGATCTTGGCCATCTCGTCCCCCTTAGACGGCGCGGCTGCCATCGGGTGCAAAGTAAAGGCACGCGCTGGCATCCATGAAGAATGTGTGATTTTCGCCGACCTCATACGGGTGAGCACCATGTGCAAGTGACACCCAACCGTGATCGTCAAACTCGAAATGAGCAGAGCTTTCCGAGCCGCTAAGCTCGGTCACCGCGATACGGCCTTCAAGCGGGACGGTCGCCAAGGCACTTGGCTGCGGCACGATGTGATTTGGACGCACAGCGACGGTATATTCACCATCCGACAGCCCAGATGTTTCCGGACTGGCCGCCCAATCGATATCGCCCATTCGGAAGCTGTCACCTTGTTTCACCACCGGCGCGTAGTTGATTGGTGGATCCGAGAAGATGCGCGCGGCCGCCAAGGTATCAGGTGCGCGGTAGATCTGGGCCGTTGGGCCGAATTGCGCAACCGATCCATCCGACATCAGCGCGGTCTGACCACCCAACAGCAAGGCCTCTTCCGGTTCCGAGGTCGCATAGACCACTACGGCCCCGCGCCCGGCAAACAGCTCGGGCAACAGCTCGCGCAATTCCTCGCGCAGTTTGTAGTCGAGGTTCGCCAACGGCTCGTCCAGAAACACTGCTTGGCTGTCCTTCGCAATCGCGCGAGCGAGCGCGCAGCGTTGTTGCTGGCCACCAGAAAGCTCGTGCGGGCGTCGGTGCAGCATCGGGCGCAACTTCAGAATGTCTGCGGCCTCTTCTACGCGGCCTTGAATTTCCGATTTCGCCATCCCAGCCACTTTCAGTGGCGAGGCGATATTGTCGTAAACTGTCATATGGGGATAGTTGACGAAGAACTGGTGCACCAAGCTGATCTTGCGCTTCTGCGTCGTCAGTTTCGTAACATCCGCACCGTCCATAAAAATCTGCCCAGATGCAATCGGGTCCAACCCGGCCATCATTTTGATCAACGATGTTTTGCCCGCTCCGGTTTCGCCTAGAAGCACATTGAAGTGCCCTTTTTTCAACGTCAGGCTGGTGGGTTTGATATGTATATTCCCCTGCACCACTTTGGTGATGTCTTTCAGCACAAGTGCCATGGTTCGTCCTTGATCAGATTTGCGCCTTCGGGTGACAGGTGGGCTAAGGCCGCGAAGCCTTAGCCCTGTATTTTCACAAGACGCTATGCCTGTGATGCGGGAATGCTTAGTTCGCGCTCCAACGGGCGACCAGTTCGTCATAGTTGACGGTCTGGCCTTGCGGTTTCTCGTTTTCCAACGGGGGCTTAGCGCCGCCATTGGCATACCACCACTCTGCGTCTTTCTCTTCATTCAGACGCGGACCACAGCCGCCATAGACATTCTGGGCTTCGTCTGCACGCTGCATACGGGCCATAGTGATGTCCATTTCTTCGGCCAGACGATCCATCGCTTCCTGTGGGGTAAATGCACCCGAGTTCACGTCACCGATCTGCTGCCACCAGATTTGGGCCAGCTTCGGATAGTCCGGAACGTTGACGCCAGTCGGCGACCACGCCACACGGTCAGGCGAGCGGTAGAACTCGACCAGACCACCCAGTTTGGGCGCGCGTTCGGTGAACGACTCGTGGTTGACCGAGCTGTCGCGGATGAAGGTCAGACCCACATGCGACTTCTTCACGTCCACGGTTTTCGAGGTCACGAACTGAGCGTAAAGCCAAGCCGCTTGTGCACGATCCGACGGGGTCGACTTCAGGAAGGTCCAGGATCCAACATCCTGATACCCAACCTTCTGGCCTTCTTCCCAATAGGGGCCATGCGGGCTGGGCGCCATGCGCCACAGCGGGTTGCCATCACCGTCTACCGTGTTGTTACCTTCGGACTGTGGCTTCACCATGTCGGCGGTAAAGGCTGTGTACCAGAAGATCTGCTGAGCTACATTGCCTTGCGCCAAAGCAGGCAGCGACTGATAGAAGTCATAGCTTGCAGCGCCCGGAGGGGCATAGTTGCGCAGCCATTCATCCCATTTGCGAATCGCATAAACAGCCGCTGGGCCGTTTGCAGCGCCGCCACGGGACACGCTTGCGCCCGCTGGGTTACACGAACCGGCTTCCATCCGGATGCCCCATTCGTCGATCGGCACACCGTTGGGTTCACCTTTCGACCCCGCGCCGGCCATTGAAAGCCATGCATCGGTCATACGCCAGCCAAGGTCAGGCGCGCGTTTGCCGTAATCCATATGGCCATAGATATCGACACCGTCGATGTTCTTCACGTCTTTCGAGAAGAACTCGGCAATGTCTTCGTAGGCCGACCAGTTCACCGGAACGCCAAGGTCATAACCATATTTCGCTTTGAACTGCGTCTTCAGGTCTTCATTGTCGAACCAGTCTTTGCGGAACCAGTAAAGGTTTGCGAACTGCTGATCAGGCAACTGGTACAGATCGCCATCCGGTCCGGTGGTGAACTGGGTGCCCATGAAGTCATCCAGATCCAGCGTAGGCGACGTTGTCGCGGCCCATTCGCCAGCCATCTGGTCGGTCAAGTTATAGGCCAGCTGCAGGCGCGAATGTGTCCCAATCAGGTCCGAGTCATTCACATAGCCATCATAGAGGTTTCGCTTGGTCTGCATCTGTGTTTGTACAGCTTGCACAACCTCGCCTTCACCTAGGATCTGGTGGTTTACCTTGATGCCGGTGATTTCTTCGAATGCCTTGGTCAGAACCTCGGCTTCGTAACCGTGGGTCGGAATGCCTTCCGACAGCACGTTGATCTCCATCCCGGCATAGGGTTGAGCGGCGTCGATGAACCATTTCATCTCGGCCATTTGTTCGTCTTTGCTTAGCGACGAAGGCTGAAATTCGCTGTCAATCCAGCGCGTTGCAGCCGCTTCGTCGGCATAAAGCGAGTGCGTCCCCGCAATCACGGCGGTCGCCGCAACTGCGGACATAAGATACGTCCGCATCTTGTCCTCCCAGTTATTATAAGCCGGCCTCCCGCCGGATGCTTAACGTTGGCAAAGACAGCGTTAACAGTCAACTAATAAATTAGTAACTAAGGGAACCCGCATCAGAGAATGGCAAACAAGCGACCAGGAATCATACTATTATCATTATATTACAATAACTTGATTGACTATTGGGGAAAGCTCGGAACCACCGCAAACCTGGGCTAACCGCCCCTAACCTTTATACCCCAACGAAGCTTTCCATGCAGTTTTCAAAAACAATGCTATTGAAACCGTGTACGTGATGCTGGCCTATTGACGGCGCAATCTACGCTTTGGGCAGATCACCTCAGGGAGCCACCGAGCTTGATCGTCACAATCGCACCAAGGGTGCTCCCGCTTGCAATCATGCTGGGCAAAAGCCAGATCCATCAGAGTATCATCACAGTGGTCAACATGATGATCGGAATTTTCACACCACCAATAGCCCCGAACGTCTTCGCGACCTCAGGCGACGCAAGCATCCCGCAACCGGTTCAAACCATTGTCAATTCTGGGAAGGAGATTTGGTGGAACCTAGCGGGGTCGAACCGCTGACCTCTTGCATGCCATGGGCGAGATGAATTTGTTAGTCCCGTTGAGTTGATTGAACCAAAATGAAGGAGAATGAACAAAATTTAGAATTCCCGTGAGGCGCAGCAATCAGAACAAAAGGTTCAATTTCGCTGAGTTAAGTTGAAAGTGGTTGAGTTTAGTGCCGGTGACCGGACAGTGACAGGTCCTAACCTACCTAAACGACTGAATATCGAGTTACTCTCAGTTCCAAACGTTCGAGACCATTCGTACATACAATGTAGTTTTAGCCCATCACTTCCACTACGCGCGCGTGTCAAAGTTGTGTGCATGACATTCATCTATCGATCCGCCCAGCCCGCAAAATGCGTTCAAGGAAAACGACCGCATAGAACAAAACAATTCCCAGGAATGCCAACATGACCAGATCGGCAAACATCAGTGGGTAACCTGCCGATTCTGTTTGCCAATTTGAAACAACGCGTTGGCGTCGATGAGGTCTGGAGCCACATTCGCGCCATCGGTGGAGTTTCGTAAACGCGGCACCTTAGATGCATATATTTTGGGCGCACTGCATAATTAATGAACGATTTGGCGCGCATTCCCGACTTTGTCGCCTCAGTCGAAGCAGTTCGATGGACCTCACCGATACTTTCCCAACACTGGTCCTATGAGCGACGATTCTGTTTTCGATGAAATGTTGGGCCGCGACAAAAACGTGCGTGGCCCCTATCAACAGTTCGACCAGTGGTTCAATGACGAAGACCCCAAACGTTTGCGCGCCAAGCAGCGCGAAGCGGAAGAGTTGTTTCGTCTGACCGGCATTACATTTAATGTGTATGGACGGGCGGAAGCGGAAGAGCGATTGATCCCCTTCGACATTATTCCCCGCATCATCTCGGGAAGCGAATGGGCAAGGCTCAGTCGCGGCATTGAACAGCGGGTCCGTGCCATCAACGCCTTCCTCCACGACATTTACCACGGACAGGAAATCGTAAAAGCCGGGCGAATCCCGCTTGAGATGATTGCCAAGAACAGCGCGTTCGAGCCCAGCATGATCGGCCTTAGACCTCCGGGCGATATCTACACACACATTGTCGGCATTGATTTGGTGCGTACCGGGCCAGATCAGTTCTATGTGCTCGAGGACAACGCCCGCACGCCATCTGGTGTGAGCTACATGTTGGAAAACCGCGAGACGATGCTGCAGATGTTTCCCGAGCTGTTCTCTCAGAACAGGGTGCAGCCCGTGCAACAATATCCCGCACAGCTTCTGCGCTCGTTAAAGGCCAGCGTCCCGACGGGATTGGATCGCAGACCGACCGTTGCCGTGTTGACGCCGGGGATCTACAACTCCGCCTATTTCGAACATGCCTTCCTTGCAGACGAAATGGGCGTGGAACTGGTTGAGGGGCACGATCTACGCGTCGTGGACGGGCATGTCGCAATGCGCACGACCCAAGGCTACCAACCGATTGATGTGCTGTATCGACGGGTCGATGACGAATATCTCGACCCGCTAAACTTCAATCCTGAAAGCCAGCTTGGCGTGCCGGGGATCATGGATGTATATCGCGCGGGACGCATTACCATCGCCAATGCGCCCGGCACGGGTATCGCCGATGACAAAGCCATCTACAGCTATATGCCCGAAATCGTCGAGTTCTATACCGGCGAGCGGCCACTGTTAGAAAACGTCCCGACCTGGCGCTGCACCGAACCGGACAGCCTTGCCTATGTGCTCGACAATCTGGAAGAGCTGGTGATCAAAGAGGTACACGGATCGGGTGGCTACGGGATGCTGATCGGTCCCACCGCCTCGAAACGCGAAATCGCCGCGTTTCGCAAGAAACTCACATCGCGCCCAGATAACTATATCGCTCAGCCAACCCTCAGCTTATCCACGGTGCCGATCTTTGCACGTTCGGGCCTTGCACCACGCCATGTGGACCTGAGACCATTCGTTCTGGTCAGCCCCGACGGCGTGCAGATTACTCCCGGCGGACTGACGCGTGTGGCGCTGAAGAAAGGGTCACTTGTGGTGAACTCGTCCCAAGGTGGCGGCACCAAGGACACTTGGGTATTGGAGGCGTGATGCTCGGCAAGACGGCAAACGGGCTTTACTGGATGTATCGCTATCTTGAACGCGCCGAAAATGCCGCGCGGCTGATCGAGACCGGACAGCGGATCGCGCTAACGCGGCTGGGCAGCTCGGATGCAGAATGGCGGTCGATCATGCAAACCGCCGGGGTCGAGGCAGGGTTTGACGCGGCCCATGACACTCTAAGCAAGGATACTGCAATCGACTGGATGCTGCGCGACAAGGCCAATCCTTCCTCTGTGATGTCTGATATCTCGGCCGCCCGGCAGAACGCGCGCATGGTACGCACAGCATTGACCGAAGAGGTATGGGAGGCACTGAACGGTGCCTATATGCGCGCCCAAGATCTTACCCAACGCAAGGTGAACGAGCGCGACCTGCCCGCGACGCTTGGGGCAATCCGGCAGGGCACGGCACTGGTGCGCGGCGCAACGCACGGCACGATGATGCGAAATGACATCTATAATTTTGCGCGGATCGGCACGTTTCTTGAACGCGCTGACAACACAGCCCGCATCCTTGACGTGAAATACTATGTGCTTCTACCGTCGCTTTCAGCGGTGGGATCGGCCATGGACAACGTGCAATGGGAAACGATCCTTTCGGCCGTATCCGGGCGTGGTGGATTTCGTATGGAATATGGATCGGCGTCGGACCCAGTGGATATCGCGCAGTTCCTTATCCTTGACAAACGTATGCCACGCAGCCTCTCTTTCTGCACTCGCAAGCTGCGTGACAATCTGGGTCATCTCGCTGCTGAGTACGGACATCGCACAACGTCCTGTTCCAAGGTGGCCCATCTAGAGCGGACGTATCTGTCCCATGATATCAACGCAGTGTTCGAATATGGCCTGCACGAATTCATCCAGAAAATGCTGACCTTGTTGTCCGAACTGGGCCAGCAGATCGAACATGACTATCGCTTCTACGAGTAAGCCATGCGCCTAAAAATCCGCCATTCCACCCGATATATTTTTAGCACGCCGGTCTCGTATGGCCTGCAGCAACTGCGCAAGACGCCAAAAACGGGGCATCAACAATTGGTGCTGAACTGGGCCACAAGGATTACCGGGGGAAAGAAAGAGGTGCAGTTCGAAGATCATCATCACAACGTGGTGGAACTGATCAGCTTTGACCGGGACGCAACCGAGCTGGTGGTCAGCAGCGAGGGCGAAGTAGAACTGAAGGAAAACCACGGCGTCGTCGGAAAGCATCCGGGCCCCGCGCCCCTGTGGCTCTATACGCGACAGACCGCCCGCACCCAGCCGGGCAGCGCGGTCAAGGCGCTTGCGCGCAATTTAACAAGCGAGGCCGAGCTGGATCGGCTTCACGAGCTTATGGGCGCAGTACATGGCGCGATACGCTACGAGGTCGGGTCGTCTGATCCCGAGTGGAACGCGGAAGAGGCGCTCGCTCATGGGGCTGGGGTGTGTCAGGATCACTCGCATGTGTTCTTATCCTCAGCTCGCCACATCGGCTTTCCGGCGCGGTATGTCTCGGGCTATCTGATGTTGGACAACCGCGTCGATCAGGATGCCATGCATGCATGGGCCGAGGTTCATGTCGATGGTCTTGGCTGGGTCGGTTTCGACCCCGCAAACGGTATTTCACCCGATAAACGTTACGTTCGGGTTGCAACCGGGCTGGACTATGACGGGGCAGCACCTGTAACTGGAACACGAATTGGCGGCGCGGGCGAAGCGCTGGATGTTCAAATCGAAGTGGCTCAGCAGTAAGAGGCTTTCATGACTTATTGTGTCGGCATGATGCTGGATCAGGGCATTGCTTTCATGTCGGACACCCGGACGAATGCCGGGCTCGACAATATTTCCACCTTCACCAAAATGACGACGTGGGAAACGCCCGGAGATCGGGTGATCACCATCATGACGGCGGGCAATCTGGCAACGACCCAATCCGTGGTCAGCCTTTTGGACGAACGGACCAAGGCCCCCGATGAACGCGCACAGACATTGCTGGAAGTCCCGTCGATGTTCCAAGCCGCGCGTCTTGTGGCCGACTCGTTGCGCGAAATCATCGCGCGGCAGGGAGACGAGGGCCAACGTGCCGACAGCACCTTTAACGCAACAATCATTCTGGGTGGCCAAATCGTTGGAGGGCCGCCGCGCTTGTTCCTGATTTACCCGGAAGGCAACTTCATCGAAGCCGGCGAGGACACGGCGTTTTTTCAGATCGGCGAAATGAAATATGGACGCCCTATTCTGGTCCGGGCCTATGATCCAAAGATGAAGTTCCAAGAGGCAATGAAACTGTTGTTGGTCAGCTTTGACAGCACTCTTCAGGCCAATCTGACTGTCGGCGCACCGTTTGACTATCATCTCTACGAGGCTAACAGCCTGAAAGAAGGTCGCAAGGGCCGTATTGAAGAAGACGATCCGTTTTTCCAGAAGATCCGGAACGCTTGGAGTGAATCGCTAAAGTCCGCTTTGGACGATCTGGATGATTTCGATCTGTAAGGGACCATTGGCAGGGGAGGATCTCCCTTCTCACTTTTCAGGACTGGCAAAACGATCTTCAGAACGCTGACCTCTTGCTTGGCGTTTATGAAGCTCCCGCCACTTCACATGAATTCAGCGCCCGCCCTCTAATATTTCCTAAGGATTCCGGAACGATTATCGAGGTGTCTGACGTCAGAAAAAGCCTATTTCGTGAACGTCGACTTGGGCTTGGTGGTCCCGACCGTAGGCCACGACTCCTAGTGACTTGACCGAACCTGCGCGCGGTTCCGATCTGAGCATCCGGCCGGATGCCTTGAAGGCAGAGAATGGTATGCGCACTTCCGTCCACTGAGACGTGACTTCGAAGCTTGCTTGGTAAAATTGCCACGGCAGCACTGTTCCGCCAGTGCGAAGGTGTATGAAATATGCTTGACCGTTCCCGCGCGTGACAAGCCTTACACCCGTTGTATCGTTTGAAAGCTTCGCGTCGAGTTCTGTTCGGAACTGAATAAAACCACCACAATTTTCAGTACTGACATTTCCTGTCAGACGCGCATACCCAGCGCCGTTTTCCTTCTCGAAGCGGACTTGGCCTGTTGAGACGCCACCCATAACAGTGTCGGCCAAGTACTCCCAACGGCTTTCGGGGTCATTGTCGAAAGTTTCCAGCATTTCTTGTTCTCCGAAGGCAGTTGTGGCGAAATAACAGAATGAAAGGCAAAGGCCCAAAGCCGCTGCAAGTGTCTTCATTTGCCTTCATCCTGTACAAATTGCGCTACAATAGAACTGTGTTTGGGCGGCCAATGTTTCAAGGATCTTTCCACGACAGCGCTCGACTGCTTCTAAACCACTTTGGGAAAGGCCTTCCGCAAATTCTAGTTGTTCGAACCTCAATTGGTCCAAAGGCACCTTTGAGCCGTATTAAGGAAATAGGAGGCACCGAAATGATCAGAATAGCACTGTTGTTCGCATTCGCTTTGGCTGCATTTGGCGAGAAACGACTTGCATTGCGCGCGTCCCCGGAGGCCATCGGAGGTCTTCTGATTTGAAATCTACGTGCAAGGTAACACCATCGAAGTTGACCGTTTTCTACGACGCATCCTGTCCACTATGCGCGTCGGAAATCGGATACTATAAACGGGTCGATCGAGATCAGGCGTTGGATCTCATCGACGTTTCATCAGATCAATTTTCAGGGGATGACAGGATAAATCGGGCCGACGCAATGACACGTTTTCATGTTCGTTTGTCAGACGGTCGGCAGGTGTCAGGCGCACGCGCGTTTATTGAGGTTTGGCGGCTTATTCCAAGCTGGCGCTGGCTTGCAAGGTTGGCAAGCTTTCCGGGAGCTGTACGCGTTCTGGAAGTGCTATACTGCCTGTTCCTTAAAGCTCGCCCCGTAATCGTATGGGGCTTTAGAAAACTACAAAAACTAACTGGCAGGACATCATGAAACAAATCGGCTCGCTACTATTTTTCCTTGTTTTCGTCGTCGGAGGTGGGATCGTTATTGGCACGCTCACCGCGCCGGGCGAATGGTATCAGAACCTGCAAAAACCCTTCTTCAATCCGCCAAACTGGGTATTTGGCCCAGTGTGGACGGTGTTATATCTGGCAATCGCCTACGTTGGCTGGCGCGTATGGCGGCATGAACATCTCTCTGCTTTGCAGCGCCTTTGGATCATTCAGATAGCCTTGAACTTCTCTTGGTCGCCGGTGTTTTTTGCCGCTCAGAAGCCCGCGCTGGCGCTCATCATCATACTTTGCCTGCTACTGACAATAGCAGTCTTCATTCGGGCCGCGTGGCATCCAGATCGACCGTCCGCTTTTCTTTTCGCTCCATACATCGCTTGGGTGGGCTTTGCATCAGCCCTGAATGCCGCGATCGTTTTTCTCAACTAGTCAAGAGATCAGCTGTGGAAGGACATGCACTCATCATTGGTGCCTCAGGAGGCATCGGTCAGGCCTTGGCAGATGAGCTGAAGGCGAGGGGAACGTACGTGACATGCCTTTCTCGCTCGCGGGACGATCTGGACATCACCAACGAAGAAGCTGTTTCTACGGCCCTTGGTCGTCTAGAGCTCCAGTTCGACCGGATCATCGTGGCAACCGGCATCTTGTCGGGGGAAAAAGGACCGGAAAAGTCGCTATTGGCCTTGTCCGCGGATGAGATGGCAAATCTGTACGCGGTGAATACGATTGGTCCTGCTTTGGTTCTGAAACATGCCAAGCGCTTATTGCCAAAAGATAAGAGAACCGTATTTGCGGCACTCTCGGCGCGTGTTGGCTCGATCGGGGACAATGGCCTCGGCGGTTGGTATTCCTATCGCGCCTCAAAGGCGGCCCTCAACCAAGTGATCAGAACGGCTTCCATTGAATTGAAGCGCACGCATAAGCACCTGATTTGCGCCGCCTTACACCCCGGCACTGTTGCGACGGAGTTCACACGGAATTACCCTCAGCACAAAACGGTTCCCCCACAAGAAGCGGCAGGCAACCTGCTGAATGTCATCGACAACCTTACGCCTGACGACAGCGGACAGTTTTTCGACTGGGCCGGGGAAAGGGTTCCATGGTGAGCGCGCCCTCTGAAGCGAGTACCTCCAGCGACCGTCCACGTATCGTTCTGATTCTGGGGGATCAGCTTTCACCCGACATGCACGCATTAAGGAACGCGAACCCGGATAAAGACATCGTTCTGATGGCAGAGGTTCTCGAAGAAGCCACCTATGTCCGGCATCACAAAAAGAAAATTGCGTTCATATTCTCGGCTATGCGCCACTTTGCCCAGGAACTAAGGGCAGCCGGGTGGCAAGTCAGTTATACGCGCCTGACCGATCCTGAAAACACCGGATCGCTGCGTGGCGAGGTTCAGCGTGCCGTCACCCAGCACCGCGCCGGGGGTGTAATCGTAACCGAGCCGGGTGAGTATCGGTTGAAGGTCGACATGCAGGCCTGGCCGGATGAACTGGGCGTGGACGTTCAATACTTGGAAGACACTCGGTTCGTAGCCAGCCATGCAGAATTTCAACTCTGGGCTAAGGGGCGCAAACAGCTTCGAATGGAGTTTTTCTATCGCGAAATGCGGCGGAAGACCGGCTTGCTGATGCAGGAAGATCAGCCGGAGGGCGGCAGGTGGAACTACGACGCCGAGAACCGCAAACCGGCCAAACGCGACCTATTCATGCCCCAGCCGTTTCAGATCAGTCCGGACACTATTACAAACGAGGTCCTTGATTTGGTCGAGGCCGAGTTCGCAGACAATTTCGGCACGCTTCACCCGTTCTGGTACGCCGTCACACGGGACGGCGCGCATGATGCTCTCAGCCATTTCATAGAGCACTCTCTGCCGCAATTCGGGGACTATCAGGATGCGATGCTGGACGGTGAACCCTTTCTTTATCACGCGGTTCTATCGCTTTATATCAATGTCGGCCTGCTAGACCCGCTGGACGTATGCCGCCGCGCCGAACAGGCATATCTTGATGGCGACGCACCACTCAATGCCGCCGAAGGGTTCATCCGGCAAATCATAGGTTGGCGTGAATTTGTCCGCGGTATCTATTGGCTGAAGATGCCGGGTTATACAGACGAGAACTTCTTCTCAGCAGAGCGTGATTTGCCCGCATTCTTTTGGACCGGCGAAACCGATATGGCCTGTTTGGTGGCAGCAATCGGCCAGACCCGTGACTACGCCTATGCACATCACATCCACCGGTTAATGGTGACCGGAAACTTTGCCATGCTGGCCGGCGTGAATCCAAGACAAGTTCATGAATGGTACCTAGCCGTTTATTTGGACGCTTACGAATGGGTCGAAGCCCCAAACGTGATCGGGATGAGCCAATTTGCTGATGGTGGCCTGCTTGGATCCAAGCCGTATGCGGCGAGCGGGAATTACATAGATAAGATGTCCGATTACTGTGGTCAGTGTCGATATGATGTGAAGCAAAAAATCGGCGAGTCCGCCTGCCCGTTCAATGCACTCTATTGGGATTTCCTGATCCGAAACCAAGCCAAGTTGCGGTCCAACCCGCGTCTGGGGCATGTCTTTCGGAATTGGGACAGGATGGACGATGACAAACGATCCGCATATTTGGCCCATGCAAACACAATAAAAGAAGCTCTTTAACCAAAAAACAGAAGCCTGTGCTGGACATAGGGTTTCATCAACCCAAGCGTTTCACGATATAGGCGACCACATTTCATCATTTGTTGACCCCGGTTTTAAGCGATGTAGAACCGAACAACGATTTCACAATACCCGATTGAACTGAAGATCAATTAACTCAGTTTGAAATCTCCCAACTTGTTTCAGTCCCAGCATTACATTGCCCGCTCCGATCTGTTCTTCACATTTGCCACCCAATCCGAGTGACACGGAGGTGACACAGGATTGCATGCAAACTAGTGACACAATGCGCGAACGGTAGATGGATACCGTGTAACCGGTTCAAACCATTGTCAATTCTGGGAAGGAGATTTGGTGGAGCCTAGCGGGGTCGAACCGCTGACCTCTTGCATGCCATGCAAGCGCTCTACCAACTGAGCTAAGGCCCCATCCATGACAGCCGCGTTGCTGTCTGTGCGCGGTATTTATGCAAAGGCGCGAAGGGGTTCAACCCAAAAAATGCGCCTTTGCTAAAAATAATCGACGCTTAGTCGTCGTCGTTTGCGGGCATGTCCGCAATCTCGTCCAGCGACACTTCTTCATCATCATCGTCGTCCAGGACATCATCGCCCAGATCAACATCCGATGCATCGTCATCTTCCAGAACCGCATCTGCGTCTTCGACCAGATCGTCCTTCATGACAGCTTTGTCTTCTTTGTCGGCAACCATCGTGCGCGACCCTTTGCCGGTCTCGAAGTTCACGACTTCACCCGTATAGGGGCTGACCACCGGATCGGCGTTCAGGTCGTAAAAGCGTTTTCCGGTCGTCGGGCATACACGTTTGACGCCCCATTCAGCTTTGGGCATTTGAAACCCTTTCCGTTCATACTGACTCGTCTGAGATTTCAGGCAACTGCCACAATGCGGGGGGGGTGTCAAAGCCTTTTGCAGCGAAGGGTTGACGTTGGACGGATTCAGGCCGCATTGAGGGGTATGTTTTTTCGAAATTCACGCAATCGGCTGACCGAGAACACGACCCTGACCTTAGGGTCGCCCGATCCGGTCGAGATCGAGCTTCGCGCGTCAAAACGCGCGCGAAGGCTGTCTTTGCGGGTGTCGCGGCTGGATGGGCGCGTGACGCTGACCGCCCCGCATGGTGCCAACACCGACGAAGCCATAAAGTTCGCGACCGAACGACTGGACTGGATCAGGGGTCATCTGGCGCAAACTGCCCCCAGCGAGGTACCGGGCGTCGGGACCACCCTGCCCTTTCGCGGACAGCCCGTGACGCTGATACGCGGGCAAGCGCGGGTGGTTCAAATCGCGGGAGAACAGATGCTTCTGCCGCCGCAATCCCCCGACCGTGATGCCATCCGCGCCGAGGCGTTTCTGAAAGAAGCGGCCCGTGCCGCGCTGGGGGCTGCCAGCGACCATTATGCGGCCAAGGTCGGACGACCTTATGGACGCATCACCCTACGCGACACGCGCTCGCGCTGGGGATCGTGCAGCTCGCGTGGGAACCTCAGCTACTCGTGGCGGCTTATCATGGCCCCACCCGCGGTGCTTGACTATGTCGCCGCGCACGAGGTCTCGCATCTGGTGCATATGGACCATTCCAGGGCCTTCTGGGCACAGGTCGAAGCGATCTTTCCGGGCTATCAAGCCCCACGGAAATGGTTGAAGGATCACGGGACGGATTTGCACCGCTATCGCTTTCGCGATTGACCCTTTCGGCTTTTGTGATCACAATTGATACATGCAAAACCAGATCCGCCCGACTTCCGACAGCACCAGCGCACATGAGCGTGTCTATCGCCATCTGCGCACCCGCATCATGCATGGCGAATTGGATCCGGGCGAAAGCCTGACCATACGTGGCATCGGCGCGGAATACGACGTGTCCATGACCCCCGCGCGCGAGGCCGTGCGCAGGCTGGCCGCCGAAGGTGCGCTGACGTTGTCCAGCTCGGGTCGGGTTACCGCGCCGGACCTGACGGCGGAGCGCATCGAAGAACTGACAGCCTTGCGTGCGCTTCTAGAGCCGGAACTGGCAGCCCGCGCCCTGCCCCGTGCCCATATGACCCTGATCGACCGCCTGCGCGCGATCAACGCCCGCGTGTCGGAATGCGTCGCCAATCAGGATGCCAGCGGTTACCTACGCACCAATCTGGAATTTCACCGCACGATCTATCTGCGCGCACAAGCGCCCGCGATCTTGGCGATGGTCGAGACGGTCTGGCTGCAACTTGGCCCCACCATGCGCGCGCTTTATGCAAGTGGCCAGCGCACAGACCTGCAACGTCACCACCGCATGATCCTATCAGCCCTCGCGGCGGGGGACGAACCGGCGCTGAGACTGGCCGTCCGCACGGATGTCACACAGGGCCTTAAGATGCTCGTTGGGTAACTGCTGCCGAAGATGTGGCAATGTACAGCACCAAGGAGCCATACAGCGCCGACATAAGCGAGCCGGTTAGCACGCCCAACCGGACCATGTTTTGCTTTTCCATCGTGTCAAATGCGAGCCCGCCGATAAACAGCGACATTGTGAAGCCGATCCCTGCAAGACAGGCAAGGCCATACACCATCGGCCAACTAACCCCATCGGCGCGTTTAGAAAGACCGGTGCGCTCAGCCAGGTAAACCATTCCCGTGATGCCGATCTGATTGCCAAGGAACAGTCCCAAGGCGACTGCCATTGTTAGTGGCGCCATGAGCGTTTCCAATGACAGTCCCGCCAGCGGCACACCCGCATTGCCAAATGCAAAAAGTGGCAGAATCGCAAAGTTCACAATTGGATGCAGGTCGTGTTCAAGACTTTGCGCCAGTGAGTTGCCTTTTGCATTCGGAGCCAGAGGGATGGCAAAACCCAGCGCGACACCAGCCAAAGTCGCATGCACGCCAGATTTCAAAACTGCCAACCACAAAATGAACCCCACCAAAAGGTAAGCCGTCAAGTTGAAGACGCCGCGCAGGTTCATGACGACCAACGCACTTAGGCAAAGTGCGGCGATAAACAGAGCGAAAAGGGACAAGTTCGATGTATAGAACAGCGCGATGATCACGATTGCTGCAAGGTCATCGACCACAGCCAAAGTAAGCAGGAAGGTCTTCAAATGCGATGGAACACGATCACCAAAAAGGCTGAGAACTCCAAGCGCAAAGGCAATGTCGGTTGCGGCGGGAATGGCCCAACCCTTGGCCTCGAAGCTATCGATCCCCACAATGCCCACGAAGATCAAAGCTGGCAATGTGATACCGCCAATAGCGCCGTAAACGGGAAGTGATGCCTGTTGCCAGCTCGCAAGAGTTCCTTGTTTGATCTCTCGTTTGATTTCCAACGCAACAAGCAGGAAAAACACCGCCATTAGCCCGTCATTGATCCATAGGATCAACGGTTTCGAAACCGCCAGCTCTCCGATTGCCCATGTTGCCCGTGTTGTCAGCATCGAGGCATAGATTGGTTGAAGACTTGGTGTGTTTTCGAACACAAGCCCGGCCAACGCAGCCAATGCAAGCGCAATGCCAGCCGCGAGGGTTGGATCAAGACCTAAGACTTTTTTCATCTGCTTTCCCCGTAATGATTGTTTTCCCTAATATAGGTACGCGCGCATCGCACTTAAGGATCACTTCTTCGATTATACCCGTCGGAAAACAAAAAAGCGCCCCGCAAAGGGCGCTTTGTTAAGTCGTCTTTGTCGCGTTTCTTTACGCGTGGATCGCGCCGTCACCGCAAGCCAATGCTGCCTCACGCACCGCTTCCGAGAAGGTCGGGTGGGCATGGCAGGTGCGGGCCAGATCTTCAGCCGATCCGCCATATTCCATCAGCACGCAGGCCTCGTGGATCATGTCGCCAGCCGCTGGGCCCATGATATGAACGCCCAGCACGCGGTCTGTGGCTTTATCAGCAAGGATCTTTACGAACCCGTCGCCTTGGAACACGGCCTTCGCGCGGCCATTGCCCATGAAGCTGAACTTGCCAACCTTATAGTCAACGCCAGCTTCTTTCAGCTCTTGCTCGGTCTTGCCGACAGATGCGACCTCGGGCGTGGTGTAGATCACGCCGGGGATCACGTCATAGTTCACGTGGCCCGCCTGACCAGCGATGCTTTCCGCGGCCGCCATGCCCTCGTCTTCGGCTTTGTGCGCCAGCATCGGACCTTCGGTCACGTCGCCAATGGCCCAGATACCCGGAACCGAGGTCTTCCAGTGGTCGGTGGCGATCTGGCCGCGCTCGGTCATCTTCACGCCAGCATCTTCTAGACCCAGACCATCCACGAACGGACGGCGACCAGTGGCAACCAACACCACATCGGCGTCAATCGCGTGCTCGCTGTCATCCTTGCGCAGCTTGTAGTTCACGGTCGCCTTGGTTTTCTTGGCGTCCACGTTTTGAACGGCGGCACCCATGATGAAGTTCAGACCCTGCTTTTTCAGCGTACGCTGGAAAGTCTTCTGGATGTCCTTGTCCATACCGGGGGTGATGTCGTCGAGGAACTCAACCACAGTCACTTCCGACCCCAAACGCGCATAGACCGAGCCCATTTCCAGACCGATCACACCCGCACCGATAACAACCATCTTCTTGGGAATTTTCGGCAGCTCAAGCGCGCCGGTCGAGGTCACAACAACCTTCTCGTCCACTTCGACACCCGGCAGGCTCGACGGCTCGGACCCCGAGGCGATCACGATGTGCTTTGCGTTATGCACCTCGTCACCGACCTTGACCTGACCAGCAGCGGGGATCGAGCCCCAGCCCTTCAGCCAATCCACCTTGTTCTTCTTGAACAGGAACTCAATGCCCTTGGTGTTCTGACCAATGACGTCGTCCTTATAGGCCAGCATCTCTTTCCAATCGACCGAGGGGCTTTTGCCCTTCAGGCCCATCTTAGCGAAGTTATGCTCGGCCTCGTGCAGGCTGTGCGACGCGTGCAAAAGCGCTTTCGACGGGATGCAACCCACATTCAGGCAGGTGCCACCCAAGGTTTCGCGCCCTTCAACACATGCGGTCTTCAGGCCCAGTTGTGCACAGCGGATCGCGCATACATAGCCACCCGGGCCGCCGCCGATTACGATTACGTCATAGTCTGCCATGGTCTTTCCTTTGTCTTAACGGGATCAGGGGCTCTGCCCCTTACGCCAAATCTGCGACTTGTCACCACCCCGGGATATTTTTGGCAAGAAAGTAAGGCGCCGCGTTGGTTGCGGCGCCTCGTCTTTGTTACAGATCCATCAACAGGCGACGCGGATCTTCCAGCGCTTCTTTCACGCGCACAAGGAAGGTCACGGCGCCCTTGCCGTCAACGATGCGGTGGTCATAGCTCAGCGCCAGATACATCATCGGGCGGATGACGACCTCTCCGTTGATCGCCATCGGGCGGTCCTGGATTTTGTGCATCCCAAGGATGCCCGACTGCGGCGGGTTCAGGATCGGCGAGGACATCAGCGAGCCATAGACACCACCGTTCGAGATGGTGAAGGTGCCGCCCTGCATTTCTTCCATCGACAACTTACCGTCACGGGCTTTGCGTCCCTTCTCGGCAATCGCTTTTTCAATCGCGGCGAAGGACATGGCGTCCGCATCGTTGATGACCGGCACCACAAGACCCGTGGGCGTGCCCGCGGCAACACCCATGTTCACGTAGTTTTTGTACACGATGTCGGTGCCGTCGATTTCGGCATTCACCTCGGGCACCTCTTTCAGCGCGTGGCAGCAGGCCTTGGTGAAGAAAGACATGAAGCCCAGACGCACGCCGTGCTTCTTTTCGAACTCGGCTTTGTATTCGTTGCGCAGGGCCATCACCTCGGTCATGTCCACCTCGTTATAGGTGGTCAGCATGGCGGCTGTGTTCTGGCTGTCTTTCAGGCGGCGCGCGATGGTCTGACGCAGGCGCGTCATCTTCACGCGTTCCTCACGCGATGCGTCACCGGCAGCGCGCGGGGCAGCCGGAGCAGCGACAGGCGCGGCAGCTTTCGGTGCGGCCAAGGCAGCAGCAACGTCATGCTTCATCACGCGGCCATCGCGGCCTGTGCCTTGCACGTCGGCAGGGTTCAGGCCAGCTTCTGCCATCGCCTTCTTGGCCGAAGGTGCGTCTTCCACGTCCTTTCCAGCCGCCGCAGGTGCAGCAGTCGCGGCAGGCGCAGCAGCCGGTGCGGCGGCAACAGCACCGCCAGACGACAGAACTGCCAGTTTGGCCGACGCGTCAACGGTAGAGCCTTCTGGGGCCAGGATCTCGGCAAGAACGCCAGCGGCGGGGGCGGGCACCTCGACCGACACCTTGTCGGTTTCCAACTCGCACAGCATTTCGTCTTGTGCGACAGCGTCACCAACCTGTTTGAACCAGGTCGAAACGGTTGCTTCCGAAACGCTTTCGCCCAGCGCAGGAACCATGACATCCACGGCCTGACCGGCATCGCCAACAGGGGCAGCAGCAGGTGCGGCTTCAGCAGCAGCGGCGGGTGCCGGGGCAGCGCCCTCGCCTTCGCCGATCATGGCCAGCAGGGCGTCAACACCAACGGTTTCACCTTCGGCGGCAACGATCTCGCCCAGCGTACCAGCAGCAGGTGACGGCACTTCGACGGTAACTTTGTCGGTTTCCAGCTCGCAGAGCATTTCGTCAACGGCAACGGCGTCGCCGGGTTTCTTGAACCATGTTGCGACCGTGGCTTCGGTCACGCTTTCGCCCAGCGTGGGGACACGTACTTCAATGCTCATGGCTTATTTCCCTTCAATGGTCAGCGCGGCATCAACCAGCGCTTCTTGTTGTGCTTTGTGGGCCGATGCCAGACCCGTTGCGGGCGATGCCGCGGCGGCACGACCAGCATAAACCGGACGCGTATGTTTCGCGCCGATGCGGGTCAGTACCCATTCGATATTCGGTTCAACGAAGGACCAAGACCCTTGGTTTTTCGGCTCTTCCTGACACCAGACGATTTCCGCCTGCTTGAAGCGCTCAAGCTCTTTCACACAGGACATGGCCGGGAACGGATAGAACTGCTCAAGACGCAGGATATAGATATCGTCGATGCCGCGCTTGTCGCGCTCTTCCAGCAGGTCGTAGTAAACCTTGCCCGAGCACATGACGACGCGCTTGATCTTGTCATCCTTGACCAGCTTGGCCTCGGACCGGCCGGTGCCGTTTTCGCGATCCGCATCGTCCCACAACACGCGGTGGAAGCTGGAGCCTTCGGTAAAGTCCTTGGCGTCCGACACGCAAAGCTTATGGCGCAGAAGCGATTTCGGCGTCATCAGGATCAGCGGCTTACGGTACCCACGGTGCAACTGACGGCGCAGGATGTGGAAATAGTTGGCCGGGGTCGAGCAATTCGCCACGATCCAGTTGTCGCCACCACACATTTGCAGGAAACGTTCCAAACGGGCCGAGCTGTGCTCGGGTCCCTGCCCTTCGAAGCCATGCGGCAGAAGGACGGTCAGGCCTGACATGCGCAGCCATTTCGATTCACCGGACGAGATGAACTGGTCGAACATGATCTGCGCGCCGTTGGCAAAGTCGCCAAACTGGGCTTCCCACATCACCAACGCGTTCGGTTCGGCCAGCGAATAGCCGTATTCAAAGCCCAGAACCGCATATTCCGACAGCATCGAGTCGATGACCTCGTAATGGGCCTGACCTTCGCGGATGTTGTTCAGCGGATAGTAACGCTCTTCGTTCTCTTGGTTCACAAGGCCCGAGTGGCGCTGGCTAAACGTGCCGCGGGTACAGTCCTGACCGGACAAACGCACCGGGAACCCTTCGGTCAAAAGCGAGCCAAAGGCCAGTGCCTCTGCGGTCGCCCAGTCAAAGCCGGTGCCGCTTTCGAACATCTTAGCTTTGGCGTCCAAAAGTCGCCCAACCGTCTTGTGCATCGGGAAGTTTTCCGGTGCCGTCGACAGAGCTTTGCCAACTTCGTTGAAGGTCTCGGTTGTGATATCGGTCTTGCCGCGCTGATATTCGTCGCTGTTGGTGTCCAGATGCGACCAGCGCCCGTCCAGCCAGTCGGCCTTGTTAGGCTTATAGTTCTTCCCAGCATCAAATTCTTCGTTCATGTGGGCCTGGAAAGCCGCTTTCATGTCCTCGATTTCGCCTTCTGGGATCAGGCCGTCCTTGACCAGACGCTCGGTATACAGCTGCAACGTCGTCTTATGCTTCTTGATGTTTTTGTACATCATCGGGTTGGTGAACATCGGCTCGTCGCCTTCGTTGTGACCAAACCGGCGATAGCAGAAGATGTCCAGAACCACGTCTTTGTGGAATTTCTGGCGGAACTCGGTCGCGACGCGAGCAGCGTGCACTACGGCTTCCGGGTCGTCACCATTCACGTGGAAAATCGGAGCTTCCACCATAAGCGCGATGTCCGTCGGATAGGGCGACGAGCGGCTGAAATGCGGTGCGGTGGTAAAGCCGATCTGGTTGTTCACCACGATATGCATCGTACCGCCGGTCTTGTGACCGACCAGACCCGACAGGCCAAAGCCTTCGGCCACAACGCCCTGACCCGCAAAGGCCGCGTCGCCATGCAGAAGGATCGGCAGAACCTGATCGCGATCCACGTCGTTCATCTGTTCTTGCTTGGCGCGAACCTTACCCAGCACCACCGGGTTCACCGCCTCAAGGTGCGAGGGGTTGGCGGTCAGTGACAGGTGGACCTTGTTGTCGTCGAATTCACGATCCGACGAAGCACCAAGGTGGTATTTCACATCGCCCGAACCGTCGACTTCTTCTGGTTTGAAGCTGCCGCCTTGGAATTCATTAAAGATCGCGCGGTACGGCTTCTGCATCACGTTGGCCAGAACCGAAAGACGGCCACGGTGAGGCATACCGATGACGATCTCTTTCAGGCCCAGCTGACCGCCGCGCTTGATGATCTGCTCCATCGCCGGGATCAGCGCTTCGCCACCATCAAGGCCGAAACGCTTGGTGCCCATGTATTTCACGTGCAGGAATTTTTCGAAGCCCTCGGCCTCGACCAACTTGTTCAGGATCGCCTTGCGCCCGTTCTGGGTAAAACGGATTTCTTTGTCGAACCCTTCGATCCGTTCTTTCAGCCAGCCGGCCTCTTCCGGGTTCGAGATATGCATGTATTGCAGGGCAAAAGTGCCGCAATAAGTGCGCTTCACGATGTCGAGGATCTGGCGGATCGACGCGACCTCAAGCCCCAACACGTTGTCGATAAAGATCGGGCGATCCATGTCGGCTTCGGTGAAGCCATAGGATGCCGGGTCCAGCTCGGGATGCGGGGTTTGATCCTGCATTCCCAGCGGGTCCAGATCCGCAACAAGGTGACCACGAATACGATAGGCACGGATCAACATCAGCGCGCGGATACTGTCCAGCACAGCGCGTTTTACCTGATCATCCGACAGCGACACGCCTTTCTCGGCGGCTTTCGCTTCGATCTTCTTGGCAGCCGCCTTGCCTTCTTCGGCAGGAGCTTCGGGCCATTGACCGTCCAGCGCATGCACCCGATCCCCATCCGGCATCGGAGGCCAGTCACCGCGCGCCCAGCTGGGGCCAGCGGCCTCGGCGGTTACGTCACGGGCGTCGTCCCCAAGCTCGGCGAAAAACGCATGCCAAGCGGCATCAACCGCGTTGGGGTCTTTCACATACTGAGCATAAAGCTGCTCCAGATACTCGGCGTTGTGGCCTTGCATGAAGCTGGAGGCATGAAAGATATCGTTGGGGCTCTGGTCGTTCATGGGATCACCTGAGTATTTGAAAACGCGCGCCCTGTGTTTCAAGGGCGCGCGAGGGTCGTCTTATTTACCGATCGCTTCCAGCACGGCCTCGCCCAGCGTTGCGGGGCTGTCTGCCACCACAATTCCAGCGGCGCGCATGGCTTCGATTTTGTCTTCGGCACCGCCTTTGCCGCCAGCAACGATGGCACCGGCGTGGCCCATGCGGCGGCCCGGAGGTGCCGTACGGCCAGCGATGAAGCCAGCGACCGGCTTCCAGCGGCCTTTCTTCTTCTGTTCGGCCAGGAATTCAGCAGCTTCTTCTTCTGCCGAACCACCGATTTCACCGATCATGATGATCGACTGGGTCTCGTCGTCGTCCAGGAACATGTCCAGCACGTCGATGTGCTCGGTACCTTTGATCGGGTCGCCACCGATGCCAACCGCGGTCGACTGGCCCAGACCGATATCGGTGGTCTGTTTCACAGCCTCATAGGTCAGCGTACCCGAGCGCGACACAACGCCAACGCTGCCGCGCTGGTGAATGTGGCCGGGCATGATGCCGATTTTACAAGCGCCGGGCGTGATCACGCCGGGGCAGTTCGGGCCCACAAGACGCGAGGCCGAGCCTTCCAGAGCACGCTGAACGCGCATCATGTCCAGCACCGGAATGCCTTCGGTAATGCAGACGATCAGTTCCATCTCAGCGTCGATGGCTTCCAGGATCGAGTCCGCTGCGAAGGGCGGCGGCACATAGATCACGGAAGCGTTGGCTTCGGTGACGTGCTTGGCTTCGTGAACCGAGTTGAAGATCGGCAGATCCAGATGCGTCTGGCCACCTTTGCCCGGCGTGACACCGCCGACCATTTTGGTGCCATATGCAATGGCCTGTTCCGAGTGAAAGGTACCCTGCGAGCCGGTTAGGCCCTGACAAATTACCTTAGTGTTTTCGTCGATAAGGACTGCCATTGTCTTAGCCTTTCACCGCTTTCACGATTTTCTCTGCACCGTCCGACAGGTTGTCGGCAGCGATCACATCAACGTCCGAGTTGTTGATGATGTCTTTACCGGCTTCCACATTAGTGCCTTCCAGACGCACGACCAGCGGAACCTGCAGGCCCACTTCTTTCACAGCGGCAACAACGCCCTCGGCGATGACGTCACAGCGCATGATGCCGCCGAAGATGTTCACGAGGATGCCCTTTACGTTGGGATCCGAGGTGATGATCTTGAAGGCTTCGGTCACTTTCTCTTTGGTGGCGCCGCCACCTACGTCAAGGAAGTTGGCCGGTTCAGCGCCATAGAGCTTGATGATGTCCATGGTGGCCATTGCCAGACCAGCGCCGTTCACCATGCAGCCGATTTCACCGTCCAGAGCGATGTAGTTCAGGTCGTATTTCGACGCTTCCAGCTCTTTCGGGTCTTCTTCGGTTTCGTCGCGCAGTTCGGCGATGTCAGGCTGGCGATAGATGGCGTTTCCGTCAAAGCCAACCTTGGCGTCGAGAACTTTCAGATCGCCGCCATCGGTGACGATCAGCGGGTTGATTTCCAGCATCTCCATGTCTTTCTCGACGAAAGCTTGGTACAGCTTGCTCATCAGCGCCACACACTGTTTCACCTGAGCGCCTTCCAGGCCCAGCGAGAATGCAATGCGACGGCCGTGGTAAGCTTGGAAGCCCGTTGCCGGATCAACCGAGAAGCTCAGGATCTTGTCGGGGGTCGCTTCGGCCACTTCCTCGATGTCCATGCCGCCTTCGGTCGAGCAAACGAACGAAATGCGCGAAGTTTGGCGGTCAACCAGCAGAGCCAGATACAGCTCGCGCTCGATGCCGGAACCGGCTTCGATATAGATGCGGTTCACCTGTTTGCCGGCCGGGCCGGTCTGGTGGGTCACAAGGGTGCGGCCTAGCATCTTCTTGGCTTCTTCAGCGGCTTCTTCCACCGACTTGGTCAGGCGTACACCGCCCTTTTCGCCAGCGTCAGCTTCCTTGAAGGAACCTTTGCCGCGGCCACCTGCGTGAATTTGTGCTTTGACCACCCAAAGCGGTCCGTCGAGTTCACCTGCGGCGGTTTTGGCATCTTCTGCTTTCAGTACAACGCGGCCGTCGGAAACGGGTGCGCCGTAGGATTTCAGAAGGGCCTTCGCCTGGTATTCATGAATGTTCATGAAATCATCCTATCCAGTTGGTCCATTGGGTCCCGAACAAGATGCACAGGTGAAGCGCTTGGCAAAAAGTATTTTCTGCAATTTCGGCCGAATTTCTAGCGAAGACGCCAATTTTGTGATCACACCAGAAAATGCGTGATCACAAATCGTTAAAATCCGGCAAACCTGCCCGTTTACGAATCTTGCTTCACCGCAAGCGACGCCAGATCGAACGCGCGCGCTTTTCGACCTTTGGATAGCGCCGCAGGAGGCCTCCGATCCGGTCGCGGGCCGAGGGCGCAGCCCCCAAGGTGCGATCGCGTCCCAGAAGATCATGCAGCGCAGTCAAAGCGCCCTTTCCCAGCAATTCATACAAGTCAAAGGGCTGATCAGTCGTCTCGTCGATGCCGATAATCTCGTGCAACGTGGTGATGGGCAGAAGGCGCGGCGCGGCCATTCGTTTGCCCATCGCAGGCAGGTATCCGGTGTGCATCAGGTTGTATTCCGGCGGCAGGATCCAGACCCGCAAATCGCTGTTCCACAAAAGCTCGCGCAGGACGGGCTGGTCCCAGCGCTCGCCCTCGCCGGTCATATGCTGTTCCCAGCTGTGCAGGAATTCCTGCGTCTGCTCGGACTTGCGAATGCCCATCACACCGCTGTTGATCTGGCGAAATACGGTCGGCAAATCCTGCGTAGGCTGATGCATCGGAACGGTGCCATTGCCGTACTGATCATGCGCCCCGATGCAATCAAACTGCCGAAGCAATGCGAACATGTCCGAGCAGTCAGCCACGGCCACCACGTCACAATCCAGATAGACCGTATGAGCAAAACGGCTTTCGCGCAGGGCCTCCATCTTGGGGCGGGTGCCGACATATTTCAGAATATGGACCTGATTGAACACCGGATCCTCTACCGGCGCATCCGCGAATAGGTCGATCTGGATGTCGTCCCCCATCACAGCCCGCAGCGACCTCGCAGCCCGCTGTGCCAAACCGCGATATTGCGCGCCAGTCGCGGCAAAGACAAACCCCTCATCCTGGGATACTGAAAAGTAGCGTCACTGGAGGCTCCTAACGAAAGCAAGCAACATATCGCCTCCGCTTTAGTCCAATCCAATCTCCGCAGCAATCACGCATCACTTGCTGCTTTGCTATTGCTGCCATCTTCGTCGCGATGATAACGTCATGCACCCATTGCTTCGAGTGTTCCAGAATGTCTGTTCCCAGTTGGTCCGTCGTTTCCACCGTCCGCGAACCGCTGCCACTTGTTCTGGCCTTTGCATGTCATCACCTGAGCATGGGCGCACAGACGGTGCACCTTTTCTTCGACGACCCCGATGACCCTGCAGCAGAAATTCTGGCATCGGTGCCCGGTGTTGAAATCACCCGCTGTGACGCCGATCATTGGGCAGAAATAGGCAATGGAAACCGTCCCGGCTGGCAAACCCGTCGACAAACCTTGAATGCCAATCTGATTGCACAACAACAACGCACCGACTGGCTGTTGCACGTGGACGCGGACGAATATCTTTGGGCGCCAGATGGCATCGAGGCCGAGCTTTCGGGTGCAACAACCTGGCTGAACATACCGAATGTCGAGCGCGTCTGGACAACCCCCGAGGACAACATCTTCGACGGCCTATTTCGCACGCCCACATCCGAGAAGCACCTTGTGCAGCAGGTATATGGATCGACATCTCGTTACTTGGAAAACGGATTGTCAGGACATGGTTCTGGCAAGGCCATGGCACGGTTGGCGGATCGACACTTCGTTGGAATTCATCGGGTGAAGGAAGATCGGCAAGGTTCCACCGTGCCGTACCTGATCTCTGAAACAGCGCGGATCTTGCACTTTGACGGAATGACAGCGCGTCATTGGATGATGAAACCCTTGCGCCATGCCATTGCCGGGCCCTCACTTCTGAAGACCATGCACGCGTCACGCAGGGCATCGGTCGAGCGTTTGCTGGCGGCGCAAGATCCCGTGTCTGAAGGGGTGCAGCTTCATCACGAGAAGTTTCACCTGACACAAAGGCAACAGGACAAGTTGCTTTCTTGGGATGCGTTGATGGAATGTCCGCTGGACATAGCCGAGGCCGTCGCAACCCACGCTCCCGAATTCACCCCTGATTTCTCGTCTAAAGCCTTTGATGCAATCAATGCAGGGGCTCTGGGCGAGATGCTGGAACAAATTCAATATCAGCGCAGTTAGGGCGAAAAAAAATGCGCCGCCCGGATCCGAGCGGCGCATCTTGAATTTCAGAGCTTTTGAACGGCTTATGCCAGCGAGCTGTCAATGCCCTTACAGGCTTCAACCAGGCCTTTCACCGCATCAACCGACTTGTCGAACATGGCTTGTTCGTCTTTGTTCAACTTGATGTCGATGACTTTCTCGATGCCGTTGGCGCCGATGATGGTCGGAACGCCAACATACATGCCGTCCAGGCCGAACTGGCCGTCAACGTAAGCAGCGCAGGGCAGCAGGCGTTTCTGGTCGTTCAGGTAAGCTTGCGCCATTTCGATCGCCGAGGCAGCCGGAGCATAATAAGCCGATCCGGTCTTCAACAGGCCAACGATCTCGGCGCCGCCGTCACGGGTGCGCTGAACGATGGCGTCCAGTTTCTCTTGGCTGGTCCAGCCCATTTCCACCAGATCTGGCAGCGGGATGCCACCAACAGTCGAATAACGGGTCAGCGGAACCATGGTGTCGCCGTGGCCGCCCAGAACGAAGGCGGTGACGTCGCGCATGGACACATCGAATTCAACCGAAAGGAAGTGACGGAAGCGTGCCGAATCCAGAACGCCAGCCATTCCGACCACTTTGTTGTGAGGCAGGCCCGAGAACTCGCGCAGAGCCCAAACCATGGCGTCCAGCGGGTTGGTGATGCAGATCACGAACGCGTTCGGGGCGTGCTCTTTGATGCCTTCGCCAACCGATTTCATGACTTTCAAGTTGATGCCCAGCAGGTCATCGCGGCTCATGCCCGGCTTGCGCGGAACACCGGCGGTGACGATGCAGACGTCTGCGCCAGCGATGTCGGCGTAAGACGTGGTGCCCGACAGGTCTGCGTCGAACCCTTCCACCGGGCCGCTTTCTGCGATGTCGAGCGCTTTACCCTGTGGGATGCCGTCCGCGATATCGAAAAGGACAACGTCGCCCATTTCTTTCAGTGCAGCGAGGTGAGCAAGAGTGCCACCGATCATTCCGCTACCGATAAGCGCAATCTTGGTTCTGGCCATGAGTGTGATCTCCGATCAGTTGTTTTCGGGCGCATGCCTAGTCGGAAAGAGCCTTTCGCGCAAGAGCGCTGCGCTGCGGCGACACAGTTAGCTTGCATCCGAACCCAACACGAGATAGCGCTAAAGCGCCCATTTTCCAGCCTTTTGAAGGATGTCACATGCCCGAGGTTCTGGACCTCACTTTCTTCGTCTTCGCCATCCCAGCAGTAATCTTCGCCGGGATTTCCAAGGGTGGCTTCGGGTCAGGGGCGGCGTTCGCGGCCACTCCTTTGCTTGCGCTGATTCTGGAACCGGGGGCTGCCATTGGCCTGATGTTACCGCTTTTGATGCTGATGGATGTGACCGCGCTGAAGCCATACTGGCGCAAGTGGGATACGCCATCCGCATGGGCTTTGGTGCTAGGCGCGGTGCCGGGCGTGGCAATCGGAGGGGCGTTGTATTCTGTCGCGAACCCGGACCTATTTCGGCTGTTGATCGGTCTGATTGCGGTGGGATTTGTGGCGTTTCAACTTGCACGTACGAATGGGCTGATCGCCCCGGCAGCGCATCCTATGTCCAGCCGATTGGGCGCTTTCTGGGGCATGGTCGCGGGCTTCACAAGCTTCATCAGCCACGCGGGCGGGCCACCAGCGGCTGTGTATCTTTTGTCTCGAAAGCTGGACAAAACCACGTTTCAATCCACCACGGTCATCTGCTTCTGGGCCATCAACCTGATGAAGTTCTTCCCCTATTTCGCCTTAGGGATCTTCACATGGCAAACGGCAAAGGCAGATCTTTTGCTGATCCCCTTTGCCGTGCTGGGCGTCTGGATCGGCGTGCATTTGCATCACAAAATGTCCGAACGCTTGTTTTTTGGCTTCACCTATCTGTTCCTGATCCTGACCGGAACGAAACTGATCTGGGAAGGTTTGACTTAGACCGGGGCACCCAGTTTCGCCGGGGTCAGTTCTTCGTCCAATCGCTCGAATCCGCGCCCGGCGGCGACCAGACAAGTCATACCATTCGCCATGGTCACCGTGATCGTCCAGCTTCCGGTTTCATCCGAGGCGTAGACCTCGACCACTTGCCTGTCCGAGGCAAGCCCGATGGATTGCCGCGTTTCGCCGTAGTTTTCGGTCAGGCGTTGCACCACAGCGTCGCGGTCCGCACAGCGGGCCGCGCCTTGCGCGTGCAATTGCCCCGCCGTCAGAAGAATTGCACCGACACCAAGTCCAAGGGCCAGAATGTCCTGCTTCATAGATCTGTCCTATCAATTGGGCCGTTCTGCCGGGCCAACCGGCGCACCGGCGGCATCAAGGCCGTGTTCCAACGTGCGCCGAACTGCATCCCGTTGCATCCGTGGCCAACCGCGCCCCCCCTGTCATTCGGCGCTTATGAAACAAGCCTGCGCTTACGGGCCAAAGAACTGGTTAACGCGGCGCGCCAATCCCGGCGCAACTGTGAACCCCACGTAAAATTTCTGCATTGCGGCAAAGTTTGCCTTGCGAATTGGTGCGCAAATGTGATCCCTTGCGCAACAATATTGCGGAGATACAGAATCATGACCACACGCCCCTATCGTTCCGTTCTTTACATCCCCGGCTCGAAAGAGCGCGCATTGGAAAAGGCCCGTGGCCTTGCCGCTGATGCCATCATTTTCGACCTAGAAGACGCCGTCGCCCCCGACGCCAAAGTCGAAGCCCGCGCCATCCTGAAAGCCGAACTGGACAAGGGCGGCTATGGCAACCGCGCCAAGATCGTGCGGATCAACGGGTTCGACACGGAATGGGGCAAAGACGATGTGGCGGCTTTCGTGGGTGCCGACATTGACGCAATCCTGATGCCGAAAGTTGGTTCCGCCGCGCAACTGGACGAATTGGCCGCGCTGATCCCGGACGTAGACCTGTGGGCGATGATGGAGACCCCAATCGGCATGCTGAACGCCGCCGAGATCGCCGCTCATCCCCGCCTGAAGGGCTTCGTCATGGGCACAAACGATCTAGCGAAAGAGCTGAACACCCGTTTCCGCGCGGATCGTCTGCCGATGATGGGCGGTCTGCATATGTGCCTGATCGCCGCCAAGGCGCATGGGGTCGTGATCGTGGATGGCGTCTATAACGCCTTCAAGGATGAGGATGGCTTGAAAGCCGAATGTGATCAGGGCCGCGACATGGGCATGGACGGCAAGACGCTGATCCACCCAGCCCAGCTGGACATCGCCAATGCCGCATTCGCCCCTTCCGAGGCCGAAATCGATCTGGCCCAGCGCCAAATCGCCGCGTTCGAGGAAGCCGAAGCATCAGGTGAAGGCGTCGCAGTTGTGGATGGTAAAATCGTCGAAAACCTGCATGTTGTGACGGCAAAATCCATTCTGGCCAAAGCCGACGCCATCGCCGCGATGGAGGGCTGAGGCCCTATCTGAAGGAACCTCGTCATGACCCTGCTAATCGCTGGTCTCGCCCTGTGGTATATCGGACATTTTTGGAAACGCGCCCTGCCCCGCGCCCATGAAAACATGGGGCAGCGGGCCAAAGGGTTCTCAGCGGCCCTGATCTTGATCGGCGTGGTGTTCATGGTGATAGGTTATCGCGTGACGGAAAGCTATGACATGTGGTCCTATCCGCCTGCATTAAAGCATGTGAACAACCTGCTGGTACTGATCGCGCTTTACTTCACAAGCCCCGGCCCTTCGAAAGGCGCGCTGTTTTACAAGATGCGCCACCCGATGCTGACGGGCTTCATCATCTGGGCGGTTGCCCACATCATGGTGAACCCGGATGTGGCGTCCTTCATCTTGTTTGGCGCGCTGACGGTTTGGGCTGTGCTTGAGATGCTGGTCATCAACCGCGCCGAGCCCGAATGGAAGCCCAACCCGAAAGGCACCATCGCTAAGGACGCCATGTTCTTTGTGGCCTCGATTGTCCTGCTTGCGGTCATCGGATACATTCACGGACTTGTCGGCCCGTCCCCGTTCGGTGCGTGACATGAAACTCTATCGCCTGCTGACCGAGGATGACACATCCGCCTTTTGCCACAAAGTAACCGACGCCCTGAACAAAGGGTGGGAGCTTTATGGCGACCCGTCCTACGCCCACGACCCGACCACCGGCGTGATGCGCTGCGCGCAAGCGGTGATCAAACAGGTCGACGGCACCTATACACCTGACACAAAACTTGGAGAGCACTGATGGCTGCCAAAACCAATCCCGGACGCTTCTTTGAAGACTACAAGCTGGGCGACGTGATCGACCACGCAGTGCCGCGCACCGTGGCCGAGGGCGAACGCGCCTTGTATCACGCGCTCTATCCTGCCCGCCACGCGTTATATTCGTCGGACGAATTTGCCGGAGCTTGCGGGTTGGAAGGATCGCCGATTGACGACCTGATCGCCTTCCATGTGGTGTTCGGCAAGACCGTTCCCGACATCTCGCTGAACGCTGTGGCCAACCTTGGCTATGCAGAAGGTCGTTGGCTGAAACCTGTCTATCCCGGCGACACGCTGCGATCGCAATCCGAAGTGATCGGGTTGAAGCAGAATTCGAACGGGAAGTCAGGCGTGGTCTGGGTCCGCACGAGCGGGTTCAACCAAATGGGCGAGCCGGTGATGGAATATGTTCGCTGGGTGATGGTGCGCAAAGGGGATCTGGACGCCCCCGCGCCGGATACGGTCATCCCCGAGTTGAAGGGGGTGTTGACCGCATCCGACCTGTCGATCCCCGAGGGGCTGTCTTTCGAAGACTACGACTTCACGCTGGCGGGTGAACCGCATCGCTGGGGCGACTACGAGGTTGGCGAAAAGATCGACCACGTAGACGGTGTGACCGTCGAAGAGGCCGAACATATGATGGCCACGCGCCTGTGGCAGAATACCGCGAAAGTCCATTTCGACGCCACCTTCCGCCCCGATGGTCAGCGTCTGATCTATGGCGGCCACGTGATTTCCATGGCCCGCGCGCTGTCCTTCAACGGCTTGGCCAACGCCCAGATGATCGTGGGCTTGAACGGCGGAGCACACGCGAACCCCTGCTTCTCGGGTGACACGATCCGCGCGTGGTCCGAGGTGCTGGACAAAGCCGACACCGACGCCCCCGGCGTGGGCGCCGTGCGTCTGCGTCTGGTTGCCGTCAAACACGGTGCGCCCGAGTTTGCTTTGAAGGGTGAAGACGGCAAATACCTGCCCGAGGTCATGCTGGATCTGGATTACTGGGCATTGATGCCGAAATAAATACGACGCAACCGGGGCTGCGTGGTATCGTGGCCCCAGTTCATTCATTCAGAGAGCCAGCCCATGTCGCTTCGATTGCCTTTCAAGCCCGCCGCAATCGCGCTTGCGCTTTCCACCGCACCCGGCATTGCCGCCTCGCCATGCGAATTGAATGATGGCGTTGAAATCGACACTATGGCGGCAACGAAAGCAGCTTTTGCCGATTATGACAGCGATCTGATGGTTCCTTTGTTCTTGGAAGATGTCAGCAAAGCAGCCGTCGAGAACTTGTTCTCGCAGGTCAAAACGGTCGCGCCTAATGGATTTGACAGCTGCCAGACCATGCTCCAGCGCCTTGAAACCGGCGGCATGGTGCAAGAAGTGTCTAGCTTTGTCGCGAAAGGCGGTGGGCCACGGGTCTTTTTTCTATGCCCTGGGCGTTCCGAATGAAACGGGCGATACGCGGCTTCATGTTGTGAATTTCAACACGGATATCGACGAGATTCTGGCGCCTTTGCACTAAGGGATGGTTTATTACATCGGCAGTTCTTCAACTTGAAATGCGTTGATTCCGACTAAAACTATCAGAATACAGCCGCATACAATTCTGTGATCACATTCACAAAAACCGTGATCACAAGAACCCCAAAACCCCTCAGTTAGCGCAAATTTCCCGGTTTTCGGGTCGCTTCTTGCGTGACTCAGTGCCGCAAAAGGCGCTATTCCTGTCGCAAAGCCGAAGCAGGACAAAGGAAGTAGCCATGGCTGATGTTAACCGCGGCAAGCGGCCACTCTCTCCGTTTATGATCGGGCCTTACTATCGCCCGCAAATCACGTCGATCTCATCAATCATGGTACGCATCACCGGCATCGCCCTTCTGGGGGGCGCTTCTTTGGTTGTGTGGTGGTTGCTGGCGGCGGCGACGTCCGAGACTTCCTTCAGCTTCATTGACGGCCTGCTGCGCAGCTGGTTCGGCGATCTGGTGATGTTCCTGGCCGCTTGGGCGCTGTGGTATCACATGCTGGGCCGCTTGCGTCACGTGATCTGGGACTTTGGCTATTGCCTGGACATCGATATCGCTGAGAAGCTGGGCAAAGGAATGTTTGCCGGCGCAACCCTGTTGGCCGTTCTGACGGCCCTCGTCGTTTAAGGAGAAGCACATGCGTTATTTGACCGACCGCAAACGCGCCGTGGGCTTGGGTTCGGGCCGCGAAGGCACCCAACACCACTGGAAGATGCTTGTCAGCTCAGTGCTGCTGATCGTTTTGGTTCCGCTTTTTATCTTCCTTTTCGGCAAGACACTTGGCGGAAGCTTCGCAGATGTTCAAAGCTTCTTTGCACGCCCTGTTCCGGCAATTGCAATGGCGATCTGTTTGGTCATCGGCATTCGCCACTTCATGATGGAAACTCACGAGGCCGTCGAAGACTATGTGCATGGAACTGCCGGCAAACTGGCTTCAATCGCAGTGACGGCCTTCAGCTATACGCTGATCGCCACCGCGCTTTTTGCACTTTTGAAACTCGCCCTGGCCTAAAGCGCGAGAAGGAATACGCCAAATGACTGTAGCTTACGAATACGAAACGCACGAATATGACGTGGTCGTGGTCGGCGCCGGTGGCGCTGGTCTGCGAGCCACGCTTGGCATGGCCGAACAGGGTCTGCGCACTGCTTGTGTGACCAAAGTTTTCCCGACCCGCTCGCACACTGTTGCAGCACAGGGTGGCATCGCCGCGTCCCTGTCCAACATGGGCCCAGACAACTGGCAATGGCACATGTACGACACCGTGAAGGGCTCGGACTGGTTGGGCGACACGGATGCGATGGAATATCTGGCCCGCGAGGCACCGAAAGCGGTGTACGAGCTGGAGCACTATGGCGTTCCCTTCTCGCGTACCGAAGAAGGTAAGATCTATCAGCGCCCGTTCGGCGGCCACACCACCGAATTCGGTGAAGGCCCTGCGGTACAGCGTACCTGCGCCGCTGCTGACCGGACCGGCCACGCAATCCTGCACACGCTTTACGGCCAATCGCTGAAGAACAACGCTGAATTCTATGTTGAATACTTCGCCATTGACCTGATCATGTCGGAAGACGGTGAATGTCAGGGCGTCGTCTGCTGGAAGCTGGACGACGGCACAATGCACGTCTTCAACGCGAAGATGGTTGTGCTGGCCACGGGCGGCTATGGCCGTGCGTATTTCTCGGCCACCTCGGCCCACACCTGCACCGGCGACGGTGGCGGCATGGTGGCCCGTGCGGGTCTGGCCCTGCAGGACATGGAGTTCGTTCAGTTCCACCCGACCGGCATCTATGGTTCGGGCTGCCTGATCACCGAAGGTGCACGTGGCGAGGGTGGCTATCTGGTCAACTCGGAAGGCGAGCGTTTTATGGAGCGTTACGCGCCCCAGTATAAAGACCTTGCCCCGCGCGACTATGTTTCCCGCTCGATGACAATGGAGATCCGCGAAGGCCGCGGTGTTGGGCCCGAAGGGGATCACATCTTCCTGCACCTTGACCACCTTCCTGCCGAGGCTCTGGCCGAACGCCTGCCCGGCATTTCGGAAAGCGCCAAGATTTTTGCCGGTGTTGATGTGAACAAAGAACCGATCCCGGTTCTGCCGACCGTTCACTACAACATGGGCGGCATCCCGACCAACTATTGGGGTGAAGTGCTGAACCCGACCAAAGACGATCCGACCGCCGTTGTGCCGGGCCTGATGGCCGTGGGCGAAGCTGGTTGTGCATCGGTCCACGGCGCAAACCGCCTTGGCTCGAACTCGTTGATTGACCTTGTGGTCTTCGGCCGCGCCGCTGCGATCCGCGCTGGCAAGGTTGTAGACGCGGACAGCGCCAACCCGGTTCTGAACCAAGCATCGGTTGACGCAGCCTTTGATCGCTTCGACGGTCTGCGCTACGCGAGTGGTGCAGTCCCAACCGCCGATCTGCGTCTGGAAATGCAGAAGACGATGCAGGCTGACGCTGCCGTGTTCCGTACCGCCAAGACGATGAAAGAAGGCGTCGAGAAGATGACCGCCGTGGCCGCCAAGATGGACGACCTGGCTGTGACCGATCGCTCGTTGGTCTGGAACTCGGACCTGATGGAAACGCTGGAACTGGCCAACCTGATGCCGAACGCATTGGCAACCATCCACGGGGCAGAAGCCCGCGAAGAAAGCCGCGGCGCCCATGCGCACGAGGACTTCCCAGAACGCGATGACAAGAAGTGGCGTGTCCACACTGTTAGCCGCGTGGAAGGCAACAAGGTTGACCTGTCCTATCGTCCAGTCGTTGTTGATCCGCTAACCACCGAGGCCGAAGGCGGCATCGCTTTGAAGAAAATCGCGCCCAAAGCGCGTACGTTCTAAGGAGGACGCCAGATGGTACAATTCAAGCTCCCCAAGAACTCGACCGTTCGCGTCGGTAAGACATGGCCCAAGCCCGAGGGTGCCAGCAATGTCCGCAAGTTCCAGATCTATCGCTGGAACCCGGATGATGGTGAAAACCCCCGTGTGGACACCTATTTCCTGGACATGGACAAATGTGGTCCGATGGTTCTGGACGCGCTGATCAAGATCAAAAACGAAATTGATCCAACCCTGACCTTCCGCCGCTCGTGCCGCGAAGGCATCTGTGGGTCCTGCGCTATGAACATCGACGGGATCAACACGCTGGCATGTATTTACGGGATGGACGAGATCAAGGGCGATGTGAAGATCTATCCGCTGCCGCACATGCCGGTGGTGAAAGACCTGATCCCGGACCTGACGCATTTCTATGCGCAGCACGCATCCATCATGCCGTGGTTGGAAACCAAGACCAACCGCCCCGCGAAAGAGTGGAAGCAGTCCATCGAAGACCGCAAGAAGCTTGATGGTCTCTATGAATGCGTGATGTGCGCCAGCTGCTCGACCTCGTGCCCGAGCTATTGGTGGAACGGTGATCGCTATCTTGGACCAGCCGCGCTGCTGCACGCTTATCGCTGGATCATTGATTCACGTGATGAAGCCACGGGCGAGCGTCTGGACCAGCTGGAAGACCCCTTCAAGCTCTATCGCTGCCACACGATCATGAACTGCTCGAAGACTTGCCCAAAAGGCTTGAACCCAGCCAAGGCAATCGCTTCGATCAAGCAGATGATGGTCGAGCGTCAGCTTTGATCGCAGAACTGCAAAACGCAATTCTATTGGCCGCCCTCGCCGGGGCGGCCATTCCTTTTGGGGCATGGCTTGCGCGGTTTGATCGGGTGCTCCCTGGCACGTTACGGGATCAGGCCAACCATTGGATCATGGCGTTCGGCGCGGGGGCGCTTTTGTCCGCTGTCGCCCTTGTGCTGATCCCAGAGGGGTTGGAACGGGTAAACGGGATCTCGGCTGTAATCCCCCTAATCCTCGGCGCGCTGGCAGCCCTTGCGGCCGACATCGGCTTGTCACGCCAAGGCGGGTCAAAAGCCCAGTTCATGGCCATGTTGATGGACTTCATTCCCGAGACCATCGCCCTGGGGGCGGTCATCACCGCCGAACCTCAACTTGCCGTCTTGCTGGCCGCACTGATCGCTGCGCAGAACCTGCCCGAAGGGTTTAACGCAGACAGGGAACTTGCAGAGGGAACGCAATTGTCCCGCGCCCGCCGCATGGTCCTTTTCTTGATGCTGGTCCCACTTGGCCCGATTGCAGCGATGATCGGCATGACCGTACTAGCACAGGCGCCAATGGTCCTTGGCTGGCTGATGCTGTTCGCTGCAGGCGGGATTTTGTATCTGATGTTTCAAGATATCGCGCCCCAACTGCGCATCGAGCGCAGCTGGTCACCGCCTCTTGGGGCGATCTTGGGGTTTGCATTGGGACTGGCCGGGCATATCGTGACCACCGCCGGATAGCCCAAGCCGAACGCCTAGACCGCGATATTGTCAATCAACCGCACATCACCCAGCATCGCCGCCGCCAACAGGCGCGTAGGACGCGAAAGGTCTTTCACCGGCTGCAACGTCTCGGCGTCGCGCAGTTCCAGATACTCGACCTTGCTGTACCCTGCCCGTTCGATCTGAGCCTTAGCACTGTCCAGAACGACGCGTGGTTCGGCACCCCGGCGAATGGCCTGGGCAGCCCGGTCCATTTCGGCTTTTAGAGCCGGCGCAATAGCACGCTCTTCCGCGGTTAAGCGTACATTGCGCGATGACATCGCCAACCCGTCCTCTTCGCGCACTGTTGGACACCCGATAACTTCGGTCTCGATGTCCAAATCTTCAGACAGGCGACGGACCAAAAGCATCTGCTGATAGTCCTTCTGTCCGAAGCAAGCCACATCCGCGCGCGATTGCAGGAACAGCTTCGACACCACGGTTGCCACGCCATCGAAATGGCCGGGACGGTGAGCGCCTTCAAGGTCTTCAGTCAGACCCGACACGCGTACATTGGTGGCAAACCCTTCAGGGTAAATCTGGTCAGGCGTTGGAGCATAAAGCGCATCCACATCGTAAGGGGCGAGCTTTTCGGCATCCTCTTCTTCGGTGCGCGGGTAACTGTCCAAATCATCTGTATTGTTGAACTGTTTAGGGTTCACAAAGATCGTAACGATCACGCGATCAGCGTGTTTCTTCGCCTCGTCCACCAAGGACAGGTGGCCTGCATGAAGCGCGCCCATGGTCGGCACCACGGCCACCCGTTCACCTTTGAAAATCCAGCTGCGACGCAGTGTGCGCAGCTCGTCCTTGGAACGGATGATCTTCATTTCTTTTTGACCTCATCTGCAAAGACATGCTCTGGCGCAGGGAAGCTCCGGTCTCGCACCTCTTGAGCATATTTGGCAATGGCTTTTTCGCCGTCTTCACCCAGCGTCGCATAGCGCTTGGCAAACTTGGGCTTGAAGGCCATGAAAAGGCCCAGCATGTCATCGACAACCAAAACCTGCCCGTCGCACTGTGCCGAAGCCCCAATCCCAATGGTCGGGATCGAAACGGCGTCGGTGATTTCATTCGCTAGGCTTTCCGGCACTTTCTCTAACACGACCGAGAACGCACCCGCCGCTTCGACGGCTTTCACATCGGCCATCACGCGGTCGCGGTCTTCACCCCGGCCCTGCACCTTATAGCCACCTAACGTGTTGATCGCCTGCGGGGTCAGACCCACATGCGCCATCACAGGGATCGAGCGACTGGTCAGGAAGCGGATGGTTTCCTCCATCGACACGCCTCCTTCCAGTTTCACCGCTGCAGCGCCCGTTTCGCGCATCAATCGCGCGGCGTTGCGGAAGGCTTGTTCAGGGCTTTCTTCATAGGACCCGAAGGGCATGTCTACGATCATCATGGCCTGCGACAGACCGCGCTTCACGGCAGCACCATGCAAGCACATCATCTCCATCGTGACACCCAACGTGTCGGGCAACCCGTGCACAACCATGCCTACGCTGTCACCGACCAGAACCATGTCGCAATGCGCGTCCATCATCTGTGCGGTCGGCGTCGCATAGGCGGTCAGCACCACCAAGGGCGTCTCACCCTTGCGTGCGCGGATTTCCGACGGAGTCGGTGTCTTAATTTTGGCCGAAGCGCTCATGGTCTCCTCCCCTGATCCTCTTCGCTGGCGTTGTTTATAATGCTGCGGCGCAGAATTTCAAAGGGGAATGACGGAACGTCTTTCCCTTGCCTTGACCCAAAAACCCGCGTTTCATGGCGGCATCTCCCGCTGAACGGGTAAGGAGGATCAAGATGACCAACCTGAAACTTTCCGCAGGCGCTTGGGCGTTGATGGCAACAACCGCGCTGGCAGGCAATGACGCCATTACGCTGGGCATGGTGCTTGAACCGCCAAACCTTGACCCCACCGCAGGCGCCGCAGCCGCGATTGACGAGGTCGTCTATGCCAACATTTTCGAGGGCCTGACCCGGTTTGGCCCCGATGGTGCAGTGCTGCCGGGCCTCGCCAGCGCGTGGGTGGTCAGCGAGGACGGCCTGACCTATACCTTCACCTTGCGCGAGGGCGTTACCTTCCACGACGGCACCACGATGGATGCCGAGGATGTGGTGTTCTCACTCGATCGTGCGCGGGCCGAGGATTCGACCAACGCACAGAAAGCGCTGTTCAAGGATATCGAAAGCGTGACGGCGATCAGCCCGACCTCGGTCGCGGTGAAACTGTCTGCGCCCAACGGGAACTTCCCCTTCAACATGGCATGGGGTGATGCTGTGATCGTCGCGTCTGAGAGCATCGAAAACGCAGCGACCAACCCCGTCGGCACTGGTCCGTTCACCTTTGTTGAATGGGCCAAAGGCGATCACGTGACGGTCGCGCGCAATGACGCATATTGGGGCGATGCGCCTGCGCTGGCAACGGCTACGTTCAAGTTCATCTCGGACCCGAACGCTGCGTTTGCGGCCATGATGGCAGGTGACGTAGATGCCTTCCCGAACTTCCCCGCACAAGAAACCCTAGCCCAATTCGAAGCCGACCCCCGCTTCAACGTCATCGTCGGCTCGACCGAAGGCGAAACGATCCTGTCCACCAACAACAAGTCTGGGCCGCTGGCGGATGTCCGCGTGCGCAAGGCCATCGCCCACGCGATCAATCGTCAGGACATCATCGACGGCGCAATGCATGGGTTCGGCACGCCCATCGGCACCCATTTCGCGCCGCATAACCCGGACTATGTGGATCTGACCGGCCAATCCGCATTCGATCCTGAAATGTCCAAATCCCTGCTGAAGGAAGCAGGCGCCGAGGGGATTACCTTGCGCCTAATGCTACCGCCCCCAACCTATGCCCGCCGCGGAGGCGAGATCATCGCCGCCCAACTGCGTGCAGTCGGCATTCAGACCGAAATCTCGAACCTCGAATGGGCGCAGTGGATCGAACAAGTGTTCAAAGGCAAGGATTTCGACCTGACCATCGTCAGCCATACCGAGCCCGCAGACATCAACATCTACGCCCGCCCGGACTATTATTTCCAATATGAAAACGCGGACTTCCAAGCGCTGATTGATAAGCTGTCCGTCACCTCGGACCCTGCGATGCGGTCCGAGCTGAACAAACAGGCCCAACAGATCATCGCGGATGATTACGTGAACGGATATTTGTTCCAGCTGGCAAAAACAGGCGTGGCGAATGCCAAGATCAATGGGCTGTGGGAAAATGCGCCCACACAAGCCAATGACCTGACGGGCGTTAGCTGGTCGGACTGATCATCCCCGAAAGACCTTCAAAGGGCGTCCCCAGCGGGCGCCCTTCATGTTTTTGTCGCATTCGGATTGGGCGTCACACGGCGTTTCAATACGGCCTCGCGCCAGGTGATATAGGTGACGGCGGCCATGATCAGCCCCGCGCCGATGACCACCCACATGTCGATGGGCTCGTTAAACAGGAAGACGCCAACCATAGATGCCCAGATGATTTGCACGAAAGTCACGGGCTGGGTGACAGACACCGGAGCCTCAGCAAAAGCGCGGGTCATCGCATAATGCCCTGCGGTCGCAAAGAATGCCACCAGCACCAGCCAACCGGCTTCGACAAGGCTGATCGGCTCCCACACGTACCACGCCACGGGCAGAAGGCCGATGGTTACGGTCACCGACATCATCGCCACGATCTGGGCTGCGGTGGCGTCTTGCGACAGGCGTTTGGCGATCAGATAGGAAGCGCCAAGGAAAATCGCCGTGAAGACCATCGCCAGATGCCCGTCTCCCAGCTCGCGCATACCGGGACGCAACACGATCAGCACGCCAAGAAAGGCAACACCCACCGCAATAAGACGGCGGGTCGAGAATGTCTCGCCCAAGAACAGAGCCGCGCCCAGCATGACATAGATGGGGTTCAAGTAATTCATCGCTGTGACCTCGGCGATGGTGATTTGGGTCATGGCATAAAACCAGCACGTAACCGCCCCAACATGCACCACGCCACGGACAAGAAACAGCCGCCAAACCAGTGGTGAAAACCGCACCTGCGGCAGTTTCACAAGGGCGGGCAGGACAAACAGCAAGCCAAACAGAAACCGTAGAAAAGCCGCCTGAGTCGACGGCACGCTTTGGCCTACATATTTCACCAGCACGTTCAGACCGACGAACAGAAATCCGGCGGCCAGCATCCATGCGATCCCATGCGCGGGGCGATTCAAAGTCTGTGTGCTGCTCATTTCGCGACAAGACACCGGATTGGATCCAGAAACAAGAGACCCCGGCACGGCAAAACCGAACCGGGGTCTAAAAAATCTTGCCAAGTGCGCGCTTACAGCTGCGCCATCACCTCGTCCGAGGCTTCGAAATTGGTAGTGACGCGCTGCACGTCGTCGTCATCCTCAAGCGCATCCACCAGCTTCATCAGCTTTTGCATGTTCTCAAGGTCCAGCTCGGTCGTGATGTTGGGCTGCCAGATCAGTTTGGTCGACTCCGACTCGCCCAGTGCGGCTTCCAATGCAGTCGAAACTTCGTTCAGATCCGTGTCGGCACAGACGATACGGTGGCCACCTTCGTCGCTTTCGCAATCCTCTGCACCAGCTTCGATGGCGGCTTCCATCACCGTGTCAGCGTCTCCAGCCTCGGCGGGATAGATCACTTCGCCTTTCCGGTCGAACATGAAACCCACCGATCCGGTTTCGCCCAAATTCCCACCGTTCTTGGTAAAGGTCGACCGCACGGTCGATGCGGTGCGGTTCTTGTTATCAGTCATGGTCTCGACGATGACGGCGACCCCGTTGGGGCCATAGCCTTCATAACGGATCTCGTCATAGTTTTCGGCATCGCCACCTTGCGACTTCTTGATCGCGCGTTCGATCACGTCCTTCGGCACCGACTGCGATTTCGCCTCTTTCACGGCCAGACGCAGACGCGGGTTCTTGTCCGGGTCCGGATCGCCCATTTTGGCGGCCACGGTGATCTCTTTGGCGAGTTTCGAAAACAGTTTCGAGCGCAACTTATCCTGACGACCCTTACGGTGCTGGATGTTTGCCCATTTTGAGTGGCCAGCCATGGCGACCTCCGACTAGTTCCTTTGTTCGGGGTTCAATAACGCAAGCAGCTAACAAGGGGCAAGGGGGCGACCGGACAAAGCCCGTTTTACCGCCTTCTTCTGACCCGAAATACTCTGGGAGATCGTCAAAAGCGTTTTGGCGCGGTGGCGAAGCCCCTTGTCTAGGCCCGCTCATCCTTGGGCGAGCCCATCACAACATGTGTTACCAGTTGATGCACCTGAGGCAGCGTACCCAGTTTTTCGGTGTGGAAGTTCTTATAGGCGATCAGGTCTTCTGCCTCGACCCGTAGCAGATATTCCACGGTGCCGGTGATATTATGACACTCGCGCACTTCGTCATAGCGCGCGACGGCGCGTTCAAACCCTTCCTGTGCTTCCTTAGTATGATCCTTCAAGCCGACCGTCACATAGGCCACAAAACCTACGCCCATTGCCACGGGATCTAGCACCGCCCGATATCCGGTGATCACGCCCTGCCGCTCTAACTCTTGCACACGCCGCAAACAGGCCGAGGGCGACAGGCCGACTCGATCCGCCAATTCGGTGTTGGGCAGACGGCCATCCTTCGAAAGCTCATGCAATATTTGTTGCGTTATACGATCTTGCTTCGTCATTTATTGTGAAGATAACCAAAACCAGCACAACTTTGCAATTCAGATGCGCCATCTCAATGCAATAATTACATATGACCTACGATCTTCTTCTTGCGCTTGTCGCCTTCGCCTTTGTGTCCTCGATCACGCCGGGGCCGAACAACCTGATGCTAATGGCCTCAGGCGCGAATTTCGGCTTTGCGCGGACGATCCCGCATATGCTGGGCGTCGCGTTAGGATTCACGTTGATGGTGGTGTTGGTGGGCGCGGGGCTTATGCAGCTCTTTGACCTCTACCCGGTCAGCTACACGGTTTTAAAAGCGGGCAGCGTCGCTTATCTTTTGTGGCTCGCTTGGAAAATCGCCCGCGCGTCCGAGCCCGGCACAGGCAAGGCGGGTGGCACGCCCATGACCTTCCTGCAAGCTTCGGCCTTTCAATGGGTGAACCCAAAAGCTTGGGCCATGGCGCTGACCGCGATCAGCGTCTATGCCCCTACGCGCGACATGGGGGCAGTTATTCTGGTGGCTGTGATCTTTGGCGCGGTGAACTTGCCGTCTGTGTCCACTTGGACCGTATTGGGGCAAAAAATCCGCGTGATCCTAACCAACCCAGCACGCTTACGTGCCTTCAACGTCACCATGGCCCTGCTGCTGGTTGCCACGCTTTTCCCCGTAATCTACGGGTGACGCGCCCTGCCCTTCGCGGTACTTGTTGGGCATGACAACTGACCAAATCATTCTGTTTTCGCTGTTCGGGGCCGTGTTTGGCCTGCTTCTTTGGGGCCGCTTTCGCTATGACATCGTAGCGTTTTCCGCCCTTATGTTAGGGGTCGTCCTTGGCGTTGTCCCCACGAAAGAGGCCTTTTCCGGTTTCGGCCACCCCGCCACATTGGTTGTGGCGCTGGTACTGGTTGTGTCTGCCGGGTTGGTACGATCCGGCGCGGTGTTCCTGATCACCCGCACGCTGGTGGACGCCTCGCGATCCTTGGGCGCACATATCACGCTGATGGGCGCAATCGGAGGCGTGCTGTCGGCCTTTATGAACAACGTCGCGGCGTTGGCCTTGCTGATGCCTGTCGACATTCAAACCGCCCGCAAAGCGGCCCGCCCTGTAGGGTTGAGCCTGATGCCCCTGTCCTTTGCCACCATCCTTGGCGGCATGGTGACGCTGATCGGCACGCCGCCCAACATTATCATCGCCTCGATCCGCGAGGACTCGTTGGGCGAGCCCTTCAAGATGTTCGACTTCGCTCCGGTGGGCGGCGTTACCGCCATAGCCGGTCTGATCTTTGTAGCTGTTATCGGTTGGCGACTGATCCCTCAGCCCGACGCGGGAAAGAACGGCTCGAACCCGATGGATGAATTTAGCCTGTATGTCGCCGAGCTGACCGTGCCCGAGGGCTCGAAACACATCGGAAAGCGCGTGAAAGAGTTGCTGGAGGCTGCCGAAAAGAATGATGTCGCCATCCTTGGTTTGGTGCGCGACGGAAAACGCCGTTATGGCACGCAGCGCGGCACCATGCTGCAAGCTGGGGATGCGCTGGTTCTGGAAGCCGCGCCCGAAGCACTTGACGAGTTTCGCGCAGCCACCGGGCTGGCCTTCGCCGAAGAAACCCGCGAGGAAAAGCTGAAAGCGGATGGCGAAGGCCTGTCAAAAATCGAAGTGGTCGTTCCCGAAAATGCACGCATTGCAGGCAAGACCGCGCAAGCGATCGGATTGAACTGGCGCCGACGCTCGGTCCTGATGGGGATTTCGCGCGCGGGTAAAAGAATCACCCAACAGGTGCGCAAGACCGTTGTGCAGCCGGGCGACATCCTGCTGCTTCTGGTGCCGCAAGGAACCGAAGCTGACGTCACCGAATGGCTGGGCTGTTTGCCATTGGCGGAACGCGGATTGACCGTTACGCGCGACGAAAAGGTTTGGCTCGCCATTGGCTTGTTCGCCGCCGCCGTCGCTGCGGCCAGCTTTGGCCTGATCTATTTGCCCGTCGCCTTGGGGCTGGTCGTTGTGGGCTATGTTCTGGCCAGGATTGTCCCCCTGTCCGAGCTGTACACCCATATCGAATGGCCTGTCGTGGTCTTGCTGGGCTCGATGATCCCGCTTGGTGCTGCGCTCGAAACCTCGGGCGGGACCGAGCTGATTGCAGGCGCTTTGGTAAGCTTTACCGAAGGGTTGCCTGCATGGGCTGTGCTGACCGTCTTGATGATCGTCACGATGACCTTGTCGGACGTGTTGAACAACACCGCCACCACCATCGTCGCAGCCCCCGTTGGCATCCAAATGGCGCACGCCCTTGGCAAGAACCCGGACCCGTTCCTTATGGCGGTTGCTATTGCGGCATCCTGCGCGTTCCTGACCCCTATCGGGCACAAGAACAACACGCTGATCCTTGGCCCCGGCGGATATAAGTTCGGAGACTATTGGCGTATGGGGCTACCGCTGGAAATTCTCGTGGTCGCAGTATCGATCCCTGCAATTCTGGTTTTCTGGCCGCTATAGAAGGGGTCAGAGCGGCCAGAAAAACGGGATCAGGGCCGAAGCCAAAATACCTACGGACAGGTTCAGCGGAATTCCCACTTTCAAGAAATCCGAGAACTTGTACCCCCCCGGCCCGTAAACCAGCGTGTTGGTCTGATATCCGATGGGCGTCGCAAAACTGGCCGAAGCTGCAACCATCACAGCCACCACTAACGGACGGGGGTCCAAACCCAGCGCAGTCGCCAAACCGATGGCAATCGGAGTGACCACCACGGCTACAGCGTTGTTTGACACAAGCTCGGTCAAAACAGACGTCAGCATGTAAATAGCCCAGACAATCAGGAAAGGCGGCAAGTTTCCTAGAATTGGTGCAATGCCTTCCGCAATCAACGCCACCGCGCCCGAGCTTTCCAGCGCGGACCCAATTCCCAGCATCGCGAAGATCAGCACCAGAAGGCGGCCATCCACCGCGCCGAACGCCTCGTCCGCGTCGATGCAACGGGTTAACAGAACGACAGCGACAGCCAGCACGGCCAACAGGAAAATTGGGGCGACCCCAAGGCCCGCCAATGCCACAAGCCCGATCAGCGCGGCTACGGCGATCGGGGCGTGACCTCGGCGATACTCGCGATCCGAGGGCGCGGTCACGTCCACCAGATCCATGTCTTGCGCCAGCCGTTGAATATCCTCGGGCGCGCCTTCCAGCAAAAGGGTGTCACCCACGCGTACAATCAGGTCGTCCAACTGACGCCCAATATTCTGGTTCTTGCGGTGCACAGCCAACGGGTAAACACCATAGCGACGGCGCAGACGCAGCTTGCCCAACTGCTTGCCGACCATCTTACAACCCGGCGAGATCAGCACCTCAACAGTCGTCGTTTCCACCGCAGACACCTGATCCACGCGCTTCAGGCTTTTGTCGCGTTGAAGGCTAAGAAGCTCGGTCATAGCTGTTCGCAGAACCACGCGGTCACCTACCTGCAGCGACACCTCGTCGAGATTGCGTCGCAGAGAAGTATCACCGCGCACGACGTCCACCAAACGCACGCCTTCGCGCTTGAACAACTGCACCCCGTTCACCTCGCGTCCGATCAGGTTGGATTCCGGCGGGATCACGGCCTCGGTGAAGAATTTCTTTCGGGATCTGTCGGTCAAAAGCGTGGCCATGCTGTCGCGATCCGGCAGGATCTTGGGCGCGATGAAACGCAGGTAAATCATACCCCAAGCGACCAGAACGATGCCCAAGGGCGTAACCTCGAAAATCGTGAAGGGCTCAAGCCCACCATCACGTGCCACACCATCAACCAGAAGGTTGGTCGAGGTGCCAATCAGCGTCAGAGTGCCCCCCAAAATCGCGCCATAGCTAAGCGGGATCAGAAGTTTCGAGGCCGATTGACCAATTTTCTTCGCAAGCTGGATAAAGACCGGGATCATGACGACTACGACAGGCGTGTTAGATACGACCGCGGACGAAATCACGACGAACCCCATCAGCGCGGCCAGCGCCATCATCGGACTGTGTTCTGCCTTTTTCTCGGCGATCTGTGTAAACCACTGAAGCGCGCCAGTCCGAACCAGCGCCCCCATCACAATGAACATCGCGGCAATCGTCCACGGGGCCGGGTTCGACAGCACCTCGAGCGCGCTTTCGTAATCCAAAATGCCCATGACCAACATGATCGAGACGCCGCCAATGGCAACGACTTCGGTCGGGAAGCTTTCGCGCAGGAACAAGACAAACATCCCGCCCACGGTCATCAGGGCGATCACCGCCTGTGTGGTGGCGCTGAACTCGAATAAACCCATGCAAAGTCCCCGTTTAGTCGCTTGGACCAGTTTTGCCCTGCACAAATGCTGTGGGCAAGCACGGTTTTACAGTCTTGGACGTTTGGTGGGCAGTTATCCCGCATCCATCGGCGAAGATTGTGCGAGTCTCCCGCCATTGCGCACCATCTGAACGCGCGTTGCCTTGCCGGTGCGATCATCGGTTTCGATATAGAGACCGGACAGAGTGGCCTCGCCTTCCGCTGGGGTGAACCGCCCCTTGGCCATGCCGGTGACAAAACGGCGCATCGGCTCTTCTTTTTGCATCCCGATCACGCTGTCATAATCGCCGCACATCCCGGCATCTGCCATAAACGCGGTGCCTTTGGACAGGATTTGCGCATCCCCGGTCGGGACATGGGTATGCGTTCCCACGACCACGCTGGCGCGCCCGTTGCACCAATGGCCTATGGCCATCTTCTCGGATGTCGCCTCGCAATGGATGTCGACCAAAGACGCCTGAACCGCCCCGCCCAATGTGTGCCGTTTCAAAACCAGATCAATGGCCGAGAAGGGATCGTCATAGGCGCGTTTCATAAAGACCTGACCCAAAACCTGCGTGACCAGAATCTTGCGCCCACGCGCATCTGCAAACACCCGCGCGCCCACACCGGGGCAGTCCTTGGCGAAGTTCAGCGGGCGAATGATGCGCTTTTCCTGCTCGCAAAACGTCAGCATATCGCGTTGATCAAACGCGTGATCGCCAAGGGTGAGCACATCCACGCCGGCATCCAAAAGCGCTTTTGCGTGGCCCGCATTCAACCCATGCCCGCTGGTGGCGTTCTCGCCATTTGCCACAACGAAATCAAGCTTCCATTCCGCACGCAAGCCCTTCAGCCGTTCGGTCACCGCGCGCCGTCCGGCACGCCCCATAATGTCGCCAAGAAAGAGTATCTTCATGGAAACAGCCCTAGGACGCTTTCACTCCAAGGGCAAGAGCACCTGCGACTTTCCCGCAGTGTTCACCAAATCCGCATTTTCTTGTCATAAGTATCCTGGGGTGAATGCGCGTAAAGCGCAAAGGGGCAAAGCCCCTACAGGCTCACGAAGTGAGCCCACTTAGAACCAGATCACGCCCTCGTCGGTCACAATCGCGTCCAGTGGCTGATCCGTCGGCTCAAGCGGCAGATCCTCAGCCTCTTGCGCGCTATAGGCATACCCTATCGCCAAGGTCGGTCGCTCTGCCCGCAGACCTTCCAGCGTGCGATCATAGAAGCCGCCGCCATATCCCAGACGCCCACCATTACGATCAAACGCCACCAGCGGAACCACGACAAGCTCTGGCGTAATGAACTCCAGCGTGGCTGGCACCTGCGCCCCGAACGGCCCATCCACCATATTGCTGTCCGGGCGCCAGCCCGCAAACTTCAGGGGCAGCCCCGCGCCCTCGATATAGGGCACACCGATGGTCGACCACGCAGCCATTGCGGCCATCGCGGGCAGCGGATTGATCTCGGTCCGGATAGGCATATAACCCGTCATCACTTTGCCCTTGTGATCGCTTAAAACCGAGATCAGATGCGCCACGCCCAACGCCGAGCGCGCTTCAGAGTGCGCCTCTTTACGGCGGGCAAAGGCAGCTTTACGAGCAGCCGCTTTCACGGCAGTCAGATCAGTCATGTCGAAATCCAGTCAACGTCGTCAGATCAGCAATATAGCGGCAAGGCCAAGGAAGGCGAAAAAGCCCACGACATCCGTCACCGTGGTCACAAATGCACCCGAGGCCAGTGCCGGATCGATATCCATACGGTCCAGCACCACCGGGATGATAACGCCTGCCAGCCCCGCGATCACAAGGTTCACAACCATCGCCACGCCGATCACGACACCCAGAAGCGGCGTGCCGAACCAGATGACGCCGACGATCCCCATAACCACCGCAAAGATGACCCCATTGACCAGCCCTACGGCCGCTTCACGCCAAATCACCCGCCACAAGTTGGCGGATGTCAGGTCTTTCGTGGCAATCGCACGCACCGCGACAGTCAGCGACTGTGTGCCAGCGTTCCCACCCATCGAAGCGACAATGGGCATCAGCACGGCCAGCGCCACGAACTGGGCGATTACCTCGTCAAACTGGGCAATCACCAGCGATGCAAGGATCGACGTCACAAGGTTCACCGCCAACCACGGGAAACGGCGTTTGGTGGTTTCTACCACTTTGTCAGACAGAGAGCTTTCTTCGCCCACACCTGCCAGACGCAGGATGTCTTCTTCGTGCTCTTCATCCAAAATGGCCATGGCGTCGTCAATCGTGATCACCCCGACCAATCGCTCGTCCGCATCGACAACGGGGGCGGAAATCAGGTGATACTGGTTGAACGCATAGGCGACCTCGCCCTCGTCCTGCATCACGGGAATGGTGCGAAAGCTTTCCTCGGTGATGGCGGTCAACGCCACTTCGCGCGCGCTGCCCATCAAGCGCCCCAAAGTGACATAACCGGTCGGGCGCATTTTCGGATCCACCAAGATCACATGATAGAACTGCTCGGGCAGATCGTCCTGAGCGCGCAGAAAATCAATAGTCTGGCCGACATTCCAGTGATCGGGCGCCACGACCAGCTCGCGCTGCATCAGACGGCCGGCAGATTCCTCGGGATAGTTCAGGGATTGTTCGACCACCACCCGGTCGTCATCGTCCAGAGCATCCAGAACGGCCTCGGTCTGGGGATCGTCCAGATCCTCAATCAGGTCAACAACGTCATCCGTTTCCAGCTCGCGCACCGCCTCGGCGAGAACGGTAGGTTCCATCGCACCAACGACGTCTTCACGCAGACCCTCGTCCAGTTCCGACAGCACCTCGCCGTCAAATTCGGAACCGTACAGGCGCACGAACGTGTCGCGATCTTCATCTGGCAGCTGTTCGACAAGGTCGGCGATATCCGCTGCGTGCAATGGTTCAAGAAGAGCCTGAAGCGCAGGGCCGTCTTCGGCTTCAATCGCCTGACGAACGGGGCCAAACGTCTCGTGATCCAGCTCGTAATCGCCTTCTTCGGGCGTCTCATCGATTATTTGGTCATCCAGCATCTTGCGCCCTCCGTCCGCTGTTTGGCCCGACCATAGGCCAAGCCATCCAGCAAGTGAACCGGCAGAAAGGCATTGAACAGGGGAAAATCGCGGCCTAGCGTGAACGACGGCAAAGAGAGAGGCGCCAATGGAACTGCTGCTAGGACAAGTTCTTCAATTCAACGACACTCCGTTTCAGGAACGCCCCGAGGATGCGGCCACGCATATCCGGCGCGGCGCGGTTTTGATGAATAACGGCGTGATCGAAGCCGTAGGAGAAGCTGACGCAATGCGCGCAAGGCATCCCGACGCCTGCGTGACCGATATGGGCAACGCGCTGCTGTCGCCCGGCTTTGTCGATACCCATGTGCATTACCCGCAGACCGCGATCATCGCGTCTTGGGGCAAGCGGCTGATCGACTGGCTGAACAGCTATACCTTCCCCGAAGAAAGCCGGTTTGGCGACGCGGACCACGCAACCCAGATCGCCGAGACCTATTTTGATCTTGTGACCGCAGCGGGCACCACCACAACCGTCAGCTATTGCACCATCCACACCGAAAGCGTGGACGCTTATTTCACGGCGGCTGGGTCGCGCGGGCTTCGGGCGTTGGGCGGTAAAACCTGTATGGACCGCAACGCGCCAGACGATCTGCGCGACACGGCGCAATCGGCCTATGACGACAGTAAAATGCTGCTCGAGCGCTGGCATGGGCGGGACCGGCTGTCCTATGTCATCACGCCGCGCTTTGCCCCGACCTCGACCCCCGAGCAGTTGGAGGCCCTTGGCGCGCTGTGGGCCGAACATCCAGACCTTCTGATGCAGACCCATATCAGCGAACAGCACGAGGAAATCGCATGGGTCGCGGACCTGTTTCCCGATGCGCGCGACTATCTGGATGTGTACGAGAAATTTGGACTTGTCGGCAAAGGCGCTTTGATGGGCCACGCGATCCACCTGACTGAACGAGAACGCGACCGGATGCGTGAGCTGGACGCCAGCCTGATCCACTGCCCAACCTCGAACATGTTCATCGGGTCAGGCCTGTTTGACATGCAAGGCTTGATGACGCAGGGGCATCGGATTGGGCTGGCCACGGACACTGGCGGCGGGTCGAGTTTCTCGATGCTGCGGACCATGGCGGCGGCCTATGAGGTTGGGCAACTGTCTGGCACTGCGCTGCATCCAGCGCAGCTGTGGTGGTTGGCAACAGCCGGGTCCGCGAAGGCCATTCATATGGGGGACAAGATCGGACGTCTGGCCGAGGGGTTTGAGGCCGACATCATCGCAGTTGATCTAGCATCAACCCCCGCCATCGCCCAGCGTGCCGCGCGCGCCGAAACCCTTTGGGAAGCCCTGTTCCCCACCATCATAATGGGGGATGATCGGGCAATCTCGGCCGTTTGGGCCGGGGGCCGAAAGATCAAGTAAGGGTCAAACCTTCGACAGCACCTCAAGCGACTGGGCGTGAAGGTCAGCATTGGCAGCGGCCACGACACGCCCGCCTTGATGGACTGGGCCGCCCTGCCAGTCGGTGACGATACCGCCTGCGGCCTCGATCACGGCAATGGGGGCTTGGACGTCATAGGATTGCAGACCCGCCTCGACCACCAAATCAACCTGACCGGCAGCGACCAGCCCATAGGCATAGCAATCCATCCCATAGCGCGTCAGCTTTACCTTGCGCGACACGGCGTGAAACGCTTCGCCTTCTTCAGCGGTGCCAACTTCAGGAAAGGTTGTAAACAAAATGGCGTCCGACAGGTTGCGGGTTGCGCGGGTCTTCAAATCGCGCTTTCCCATTGGACCTTCAACCCAAGCCTGACCAAACCCACCAAGGAACCGTTCCTTGATATAGGGCTGGTCGATGATGCCCAGTTCAGGCCCATTTTTGCGCCCAACAGCAATCAACACGCCCCATGTGGGGGTGCCCGAAAGAAACCCGCGCGTTCCGTCGATTGGGTCCAAAACCCAAGTCAATCCGCTGGTGCCTTCCTTAGCTCCGAACTCTTCCCCAAAAATCGCGTCGTCGGGGCGAAGCTCGGCCAGCAATTTCCGCATCGCCTTTTCCGCCTCACGGTCGCCTTCTGTCACCGGGTCAAATCCCTTGGACAGTTTGTTGTCCGCTGTCAGGTCCGTAGATCGGAAAAATGGAAGCACAGCACCACGCGCAGCATCTGCTAAGGCATTTGCAACGCGGATAAGGTCAATTTGTGTGTCTGCGTCTAACGGCTTCATCGCGGATCCCTTATGCTGTCTTAAGCGCGGTAGCAGCGATGCCTAACTGGCGTCAAGCGTCAGGCGACATCCGACAGAACGCGGGCTAGTTCAAACAGGCGGCGGCGCTGATTTTCTGGGATCGCATAATAGCTGCGCACCAGTTCTAACGCTTCCTTGTCAGCAAGAATGTCGCTGGGCATAGCTTCGTCACCCGTTTCATCCGCGTGACTCTCGAGCCCCTCAAAGAAGAAGTTCACCTGCACCGACAATGCCGCAGCCATATCCCAAAGCCGAGACGCCGATACGCGGTTCATCCCTGTTTCGTATTTTTGGATCTGTTGAAATTTGATACCGACCTTTTCGGCCAACTGTTGTTGGGTCATTCCAACCATCCAGCGGCGATGGCGAATGCGTTTACCCACATGGATATCCACAGGATGCTTCATCCAATAACTCCTCGTTAATCAGCTGCAAAGGCAGCTTTACTCACTTCTTGCGTGCCAGCCGCGATTTGGCGATCGACTATTGGAACCTGCAAACCAATCGAAGAAAGATGGTATTCACAATCGGATTAACACTATCTTGGCAATAAATATCTTGCGCAGTCCACACGCAAAAACGGTTTAACATACTCATAAAAACATTGCAATTTCACACGCTAAGTGAACAAGGCCATATCCGCGCAGACGGCTCTCGATTTTTTCAGGCAACCGCGCTACATCACCGGCAGGAGGCCCCATGAAAACTTTTCGCGTCACCGAATTTGGCAAACGCCCCGCACTGACGGACCTGTCACCCCTGCCCATCACAACAGGCGAGGCCCGCGTGGACATCCGCGCCTGCGGCTTGAATTTCGCGGACCTTTTGATGACCAAGGGCACCTATCAAGACACGCCAAAGACCCCGTTTTCGCTGGGAATGGAGCCCGCCGGCATCGTGACCGAGCTTGGCCCAGATACGAACGGCCCAGTCCCGGGAACGCGCGTGGTCGTGTTTTCCGGCAAGGATGGTTTGGCCGATGAAGGCGTCTTTCCCGCCGACCGCTGCCTACCCTTGCCTGACAAAATGAGCTTTGAGGACGCCGCCGCTTTTCAGATCGCCTATGGCACAAGCCATGTGGCGCTAGACTATAAAGCCCGTCTGAAACCCGGCGAAACATTGCTGGTTTTGGGCGCTGCGGGCGGTGTTGGCCTGACCGCCGTCGAGATCGGAAAAGTGATGGGTGCGCGGGTCATCGCATGCGCGCGCGGGGCGGATAAGCTGGAAATCTGCAAGAAAGCCGGGGCCGATCATGTGATCGACAGCACGCGGGAAGACATCCGCGAGGTCGTGAAGGCGCTTGGTGGGGCAGATGTGGTCTATGACGCGGTGGGCGGCGAACAGGGAGAAGCCGCTTTCCGTGCCACCAATCCCGATGGGCGGTTTCTATATATCGGGTTCGCGTCAGGCGACATGCCGAACCTGAAACCAAACCATATGCTGGTGAAGAACATAACGGCGATTGGCCTTTACTGGGGCGGCTACCTGAAATTCAAACCCGAGGTTCTAACCGACAGCCTGCGTGAGTTACTTGATTGGTATGCAGACGGAAAAATCCAACCGCATGTCAGCCACACCCTGCCGCTTGACCAAGCCGAGGATGCGCTGGCGCTTTTGCGCGAGCGCAAATCCACCGGAAAAGTCGTGGTGACGATGGGGCCGAACGTCTAGGCGGCCTTAAAGCTCGCCAAACGCACGGCGGATCATATCCAACAAGTCGTCCATCGCCTGATTGCTGCTTTTCGCTGCGTACATGTTCACTTTGGTGATATCCAGTTCCGGCAGCGCGCCGCCGTGGTCGACCAAGTCCAGATCACTGCGCACCGTGCCCTCGATCACCGCATGAACGGCCAGATCCGCCGACAGCGAGGCCTCGATGGTGCGTGTCGAATCGCTTTCGACGCCCATTTCCCAAGGGATGCCCGCATCGTCCAACGCCTCTTGCACGCGTTTGCGGAAAATGCAGTTGTGTTCGAACGCAAGCCGCAAGGGGCGTTGCCGCCACGCCTGCCCGCCCGGCGCCCCAACCCAGACCAGTGGCAGTGCGGTCAAGGTCTCGCCGCCCGCGTCCATCTCTTCTTCGGTGGTTAGAATCGCGTCACATTCCCCCCGCGCGAACATCGCCTTCAACCGGCTGGTATAGGACGAGATCAACTGAACCCGCATCCGCGGATAGGCCGCATGAAACTGGCGCAGCACCTTGGGAATCGCTGGATAAACCACGTCGGCGGGAACGCCCAAAACGACTTCGCCCTCGAACGCCTGATCAGTTAGGCGCGCATAGACTTCATCATTCAGGCGCAGAATGCGGCGCGCATATCCCAACAGCTGCTCGCCATCTGCGGTCAGAGACACGCCCCGACCTGAACGGTCCAGAAGCGGACGACCCAGGCTTTCCTCGAGCCGCTTCAATTGCATGGACACGGCAGATTGTGTCAGATGCAAAAGCCCGGCGGCGCGGGTGACACCCCCTGCATCGGCTACAGTCGCGAAACTGCGCAAAGCAGTCAGGTCAAGATTACGCGGCACATCACCCTCCGTGATACATCACTACAAAATCATTCATTTTACTTATTTCCCAACTTCAAACATAACGATCAAGAAATTTGATGCAACAAACATCATTCATCGCAAACACGAAGGAGAGACGAGATGACCGCTGTAACCTGCACAAACGCCCCCGCCGCAAAAAGCAACTTCTCGCTGCTGGCATGGATTGCGACCGTTGTTGAAACCCGCCGCGAGCGTGCGGCACTGGCTCAACTGGACGCAAGCCGTTTGGAAGATATTGGCCTGACCCGCGCACAGGCGGATCGCGAAGCAAACCGCCCAATCTGGGACGTGCCTTCGCATTGGTAATACAAAACAATTTGCACCGTTAAGCACTTGAAAAATGCGCCGCCCTTGCCAATATTAAGGCCAAGGGCGGTTTCTGTTTTGGGGACTGCCAACGAAAGTTTGCTTGGAGGTCTCTATGGCTGAGTTTGACACGATCCGCGCTGGTGCTGGCACACGCGCTGCGATCGACGAAGGGCTTCGCGCCCATATGAATAAGGTTTACGGCACCATGTCGGTGGGTCTGCTTTTGACCTTCGCTGCTGCATGGGCTGTTGGCAACAACGCTGCGATGATGGAAACGCTGTTCACCGGCTTTACCCGTTACATCGTTATGTTTGCCCCGCTGATCATGGTCTTTGCCTTTGGCGCGGCCATCAACCGCCTGTCGGCAGCTGGTGCACAGCTGTTCTTCTATACGTTCTCGGCGGTTATGGGCGTCTCGCTGGCCTATATCTTCGTGATCTTTACCGGTGTGTCCATCGCTCAAACCTTCCTGATCACCGCCATCGCCTTCGCGGGTCTCAGCCTTTATGGCTACACGACCAAGCGCGACCTTGGACCGATGGGTGCCTTCCTGATCATGGGTCTGATCGGCATCATCGTCGCTTCGATCGTGAACATCTTCATCGGTTCGTCGATGATCCACTTTGCCATCTCGGTGATCGGTGTTCTGATCTTTGCAGGCCTGACCGCCTATGACACCCAAAAGATCAAGACAGACTACATCGCACATGCCCACGCTATGGACAGCGAATGGCTGGCGAAATCTGCGATCATGGGCGCACTCAGCCTGTATCTGGACTTCATCAACCTGTTCATGTTCCTGTTGCAGTTCCTGGGCAACCGTGAGTGATCTGCTCCGCATGAAAGACATCAGGGCCGGTCATTGCGACCGGCCCTTTTTTGTTGTGAGATAGCCCTGTGTTCGTATTTCTGGAAACCATCTCCAAGCTGCTGCTTAGCCCGCTTTTGACTTATCAGGCGCTGAGCGTCCGCAAGACCGCCAAACTTCTGCCAGAGCCGCGTGGGCACCGGTCTGGGGAAAGTGGGCGCGGGCTGCCCTTGTCGCTTCTGATCACCGGGGATTCGTCTGCCGCCGGGGTCGGCGCCACCCACCAGACCGAAGCCCTGTCTGGACAGCTTGTTCAAGCGCTTGGGGCCTCGTACCGGGTGCAGTGGCAGTTGATCGCCCGCACCGGCAACACCACCCGCACAACACTGCCCCTGCTGCGTGCGCAACAGGCTCAGCCCATCGATGTCGCGCTTGTTATTCTGGGTGTGAACGACGTCACCAGCCAAGTTCCGTTAAAGCGCCTTCTGCGCCAACGCGAAACGCTCTATGCGCATTTGATGAACGACTGGCAGGCCAAGCGCGTGATCGTTGCAGGCGTTCCCCCTTTGAAAGATTTCCCGCTTTTGCCCAACCCGCTGAGGTGGTTTCTGGGCCTGCAAGCACGTCGTTTCGATCGTGCGCTGGCCCAGCAGGCCAATCAGCTAGGGATCGACTATATCCCGTTCGATCTTCCGCTGACGCCCGAGATGATGGCCGAGGACGGCTTTCACCCCGGTCCCAACACCTATCACCTGATGGGGCAGAAAGTGGCGCAGCGGATCCTGCACCGTTAACCCCAAACGAAAAAAGCCGCCCCAAAGGGACGGCTCTTTACCCAAAGAACGGCGATCTTACTTGATCTTGCCTTCTTTGTATTCAACGTGCTTGCGCACAACCGGGTCGTATTTTTTGACAACCATTTTCTCGGTCATGGTGCGTGCGTTTTTCTTGGTCACATAGAAGTGGCCGGTATCCGCGGTCGAGTTCAGGCGGATTTTGATCGTGGTCGGCTTCGCCATATCGTCAGCTCCTCATCGGGCGGGCGCATGCCGCCCGGGGTAAATCTCTGGAACCCGCCTTTTAGCGCCAATCCAACCCGAGTCAACCGCAATCCACAGGATTCGCACCCCCGCCCGCTTTTTCTTGTCACAAATATCCCCGCCGGAGGCATGAAATCAACAAAACCCGAAAGAATCATATGCGCGGACGGCCTGTAAGCCGGATTCTGTCTTGGTGTTGCCACCATGGATGACCATTCCTCTAGACCTGCTGTTGCCAACAGGTTCAAGCTGCCAACCCGGATCCGCTCGGGGCAAGACACCCCTGGGGTTACCCCCGCGCGATCCCTATTAGGCATTGCTCCAGGTGGGGCTTGCCGTGCCGCCGCTGTTGCCAGAAGCGCGGTGGGCTCTTACTCCACCGTTTCACCATAACCTGCGCATGCGCAGGCTGTCTGTTCTCTGTGGCGCTGTCCCTCGGGTTTCCCCGGCCGGGCGTTACCCGGCACCGTTGTCTTGTGGAGTCCGGACTTTCCTCGCGTCACGCCGAAGCACGCCTCGACAGTCACCCGCGGTCATCCAGCCATCCGCGCAAGGCTGGACTTAGATATGCATGGGCATGGCGTCAAGGCGCAAGGGGGTAAGGGGCGCTGCCCCTCGCGGCTGGGGCCGCTCACCCCGAGGTATTTTTGACAAGAAAATGAGGATTAGGCAGGCAGGGCGGCGAGGTCGTCAGCTGACAGCGGTCCCTCGCCCCATGGGCGGTGGCGCAGGCGCACAGTGGCCAGCAGTGTGGCGTCGTCGACGTCTATTGGATAGCCCAGAGTTTCGGCGCAGGCGCGAAAGGTCTCGGCAGAGGGCGCGGGGACCGGGTTTGCATTGCCTGATCGTTCAGCCAGCCCTTGTCGTGCCAACCGCGCCCAATCAAAGCGCGGGCCGGGGTCGGTCTTGCGCCCCGGTGCCATGTCGCTATGGCCGATCACACCTTTAGGCGGGATGCTCCAACGCGTCATGATGTTGGGCAACAGCGCTTCCAGCGTCGCCATCTGTGGTTCGGAAAACGGCGAGCCGCCGTCATTATCCATCTCGATTCCAATGGATCGAGAGTTGATGTCATCCACCCCGCCCCACGACCCGACACCCGCATGCCACGCGCGCATCTGTTCATCTACCAGCTGAAACAGCCGTCCGTCGCGATGTATCAGATAGTGTGCAGACACCTCATGTTCTGGGTCGCAAAGACGCTCTAGCGCCTCTTCCGGTTCCGACATGGCGGTATAGTGCAGGACGATCAAAGACGGCACCAACCCATCCCGGCGCGCGCCGAAATTTGGCGAGGGGTGCGAGACCGGCTGCATCACTCGGTCGAGATGTTCATTGTATCGCCGGGTAAGGGAACAGGCTGTGCAGAAGGCGTGGGAGCGACCGGAGATGTAGGTGTGACCGAAGGTGCTGGCGTCGTGGTCGGCTGGGTCGTGATGCCGATGGCTTCCAGTTCTGTCGAGCTGATCACTTCTTCTGTGTTCGGGGCGATCGCAGGCACACCGCGCGCTGCGCGGAACGGTGCAGGATCCCACGCGCAGGCAAAGCCATCGCCATCCGGGTCGATCCCATAGCGGTCCCGCTGCGGGCCTCCGCTTTCAAGGAAAGCGATCTGGGCGAAATCAGCCGAGGTATAACGCGAACAGTTGCGTTGCGCGCGCGCGTCACCCGACAGCGCTGAGCGTTGATACGCAGCCTGCCCAACCGAATTGGTCGTGGACAGCGCATATTGCACGATCGAAGCCGAGCTTCCAGCAGGTCGATCCGGCAAAGCTTCGGGCTGCACTTGCTCGTAATTCGCGCGATAGCCTTCCAGGCGCGCAGCATCGCTTTCGATGCTTTCACGCGAAGACACAGCGGCGAAATCCTGTTCGTCCGAAATCGTTGCCGCCTCGGACGCTGCTGTCGGCGATGCATCAACCGAACTTCCGTCACCAAAGGCAGACAAAGGCTGCCCGTTTGCGCCCACCGCCGCGGCGCGGCCCTGCAGGTTTTCCGGCGACCGGCTGTCCGGCATGGGTCCGACGCATCCAGCCATAAGGCCAAGGAAAGCAAGTCCAACTGTGATGCGCATCGCGGGGCTCCTTCGGGTTTCGGTCACGCCAATGGGGCGCGGTTTACCACCATTTCGACGGCTTCGCCACAAAGCCCGCGCGGGTTTCGACCTCGTGGGCGATATTCAGCAGGTCGCCTTCTTCCCACGGACGGCCGATCAATTGCAGGCCAAGGGGCAGGCCCTGCGCATCCAGACCCGCAGGAATCGAGATGCCCGGAAGGCCAGCGAGGTTCACTGTCACTGTGAAGACGTCATTCAGGTACATTTTCACGGGATCCGCGTCTGCCATCTCGCCCAGCCCAAAGGCCGACGACGGCGTGGCTGGGGTCAGGATCGCGTCAACACCAGCCGCGAAGACATCGTCGAAGTCTTTCTTGATCAATGCACGCACGCGACGCGCGCGGTTATAGTACGCATCGTAGAAACCTGCCGACAACACATAGGTGCCGACCATCACGCGGCGCTGAACCTCGTCACCGAAGCCTTCGGCGCGGGTTTTCTCGTACATCTCGTTGATGCCGTCACCAGCTTCCAGCTTGGCGCGGTGGCCGTATTTCACACCGTCATAGCGGGCAAGGTTCGACGAGGCTTCGGCGGGTGCAATCACGTAATAGGCAGGCAGCGCGTACTTGGTGTGCGGCAGCGAGATGTCGACGATCTCGGCCCCTGCATCGCGCAGCATGTCGGCACCATCGGCCCAAAGCTTCTCGATCTCAGCAGGAATACCTTCCATGTGGTATTCTTTCGGGATCCCGATCTTCTTGCCTTTGATGTCGCCGGTCAGCATGGCTTCGAAGTTCGGCACCGGAATATCGGCGCTGGTCGAATCCTTCGCGTCATGGCCACACATAGCTTCCAGCATGATCGCCGCGTCACGCACCGATTTGGTCATCGGCCCGGCCTGATCCAGCGAGGATGCAAAAGCCACGATCCCCCAGCGCGAGCAGCGGCCATAGGTCGGCTTGATGCCGGTGATGCCGGTGAAGGCCGCAGGCTGGCGGATCGAGCCGCCGGTGTCGGTGCCGGTTGCGGCCAGACACAGGTCAGCGGCTACGGCGCTCGCCGAACCACCCGACGAGCCACCCGGCGTCAGATCGCGGTCGTCCACTTTCCACGGGTTTACAGCGTTGCCATAAACCGAGGTTTCGTTCGACGAGCCCATGGCGAATTCGTCCATGTTCAGCTTGCCCAGCATAACCGTGCCAGCGTCCAGCAGGTTCTGGCTGACTGTCGATTCGTATTCCGGCTTGAAACCATCAAGGATTTTTGAGGCCGCCTGCGAGGGCACGCCCTTGGTGCAGAACAGGTCTTTGATGCCCAGCGGGATGCCGCACATATCAGGTGCGTCGCCAGCCTGAAGACGCGCATCAGCGGCTTTAGCCTGCTCGCGCGCCAGATCCGGGGTGTTGTGCACGAAAGCGCCCAGCGCACCGGCGCCTTCGATTTCCGTCAAGCAGGCTTCGGTAATCTCGGCCGAGGTCACATCGCCCTTACGCAGCGCGTCACGGGCATCGGCAATGGTCAGTTTGTTCAGCTCGGTCATATCCCTGCCCCCTTATTCGACAACTTTCGGAACGGCGAAGAAGCCTTCGCGCGCATCCGGTGCGTTGGACAGGATTTTTTCCGGCATGCCGCCATCCGTCACCACATCTTCACGACGCTTCAGACGCATCGGCGTGACCGAGGTCATCGGCTCGACACCTTCCACATCTACTTCGTTCAGTTGCTCGATGAACCCAAGGATCGCATTGAAATTCTCGGCCAGCTCCGGCAGGCGGTCGTCTTCGACCTTGATGCGGGCCAGATGCGCAACCTTGCGCGCGGTTTCGATATCAATCGACATGTAGGTGTCTCCGGATGTGTGTGCGCGAGGGCGCGTTGCATCGTCATTTATCGCGCAGGACGGCAGGCTGCAAGCGGTGTGGGTGTTGAAGGGGCTCAATCCCGCTTTGCTGCAAAGAAGGATTTCAAAAGTGCCTCGGATGGCGCGGCCCCAATGCCATCATAGACCTCGGGGACATGGTGGCATTGCGGATGGCTGAAAATGCGCGGCCCATGAGCAACGCCGCCCGATTTGGGATCATCGGCCCCGTAATAGATTCGCCGGATCCGCGCCGCAGACAGGGCCGTGGCGCACATCGGGCACGGTTCCAACGTGACATAGAGGTCATAGCCCGGCAGCCGTTCGGACCCAGCTTGGGCACAGCCCTCGCGGATCACAAGAATCTCGGCATGTGCGGTGGGGTCGTTCAACTCGCGGGTCCGATTTCCGGCCTGCGCAACAACCTTCCCTTCGGGCGAGACCAAAACGGCGCCAACAGGCACCTCGCCGCGGGCGGCAGCGGCGCGGGCCTCGGCCATGGCAGTGTCCATATGGCTTTTGAAACGGGTCATGCCCCTTCATGCCTTCCCTGCCGGCGATTGCCAAGGCTTCCCCTTTCGCACTGCGCAGGCTATGCGGGGGTATGACGGATAAACCCACCCCAGCAGGCGACCGGATCGCCAAAGTGCTTTCGCGCGCAGGCATTGCCAGCCGCCGCGAGGCCGAACGCATGATCGAAGCCGGGCGCGTCAGCGTCAACGGCTCTGTGATCGACAGCCCCGCCCTGAACGTGACCCCCAAGGACAAGATCCTTGTGGATGAAAAACCCGTGGCCGAGCCCGAGCCCCCGCGCATCTGGCTGTATCACAAGCCCACCGGGCTGGTGACCACGGCCAAGGACGAGAAAGGTCGTGAAACTGTCTTTGACAAGCTGCCCGAGGATATGCCGCGCGTGATGAGCGTGGGGCGCTTGGATTTGAACTCGGAAGGGCTGCTTTTGCTGACCAATGACGGTGGCGTGAAACGCAAGCTTGAGCTGCCCTCGACGGGGTGGACCCGCAAGTATCGTGTGCGGGTGAAAGGTAAACCGACGGATGACATGCTGGCTCCGGCACGCAAAGGAATCACCGTCGATGGCGAGCGGTTCCAACCGATGTCGATTTCGCTTGATCGGCAGCAGGGTGCAAACGCGTGGCTGACCATCAGCATCCGCGAAGGCAAAAACCGCGAGATTCGCCGCGCTATGGAAGCGATTGGACTATCCGTGAACCGCCTGCTTCGTGTGAGTTACGGCCCGTTCCAACTGGGCGAGCTGAAAGCAGGCGAAGTCGAAGAGATCCGCCAGCGCGTGGTGCGTGAACAATTGGGAATGGAAGCCCCTGCGAAAGCTCCCGCGCGCAAACGATCTGGCCCAGCAAAAGGCAATCGCGGGACGGCTGGGAAACCTCAGCCGAAGCGCGGGATGAAACCGGGGAAAAGGGGCGCTGCCCCTCGCGGCCGGGGCCGCTCACCCCGGGATACTTAAAACAAGAAAAAGCGCCTGAGCTTTCTTAGAACAGAGACCCTTGTCCGGGGTCTGATTTCTTGGGCTTGCTGGGTTTGGTGGCTGGATTCGGTGATGTGGCCGCTGTTGAGTGTAGTGCATCGCTTAGCGTCAGGCGTCCATCGGCGAACTCGATCTCTAACGCGGTGGCTTTGCTGGCGGCGTCTTGTGTTGTAACCACATCGCCATCATCCCGCACCACTGCATAGCCGCGCTTCAAGGTCTCGGTATAGCCAAGTGTCTGGCGCATCCGCTCCAGAGCGGTCAGCCGGTCCTGTTGGCGCATGACGGTCGAAAGATAGGCGTTGTCCAGTCGGGACGCCGTGTCTTGCAAGGCTTGCGCACGCTGTTGATTTGCCTGCACAAAACGCCCCGCATCCAATCGCGCGGCCAAACGGTCAAGCTCGCGTCGATGCTGAGCGGTGCCACGTGACAGGCCCGGCCCAAGGCGGGTGGTCGCCATGGTCAGCCGGTCTCGTAGCGGCGCAAGGCGTGCGGTCAGAGCGCGCGGGCGCAGGCCGGCTGACGCCTCGCTCAGCTTCACGCGTCGCGCTTGCGTCATTTGGGTCAAGGCGATAGGAAGCTTCAAGGATGCCGTGTCCAGCCGCTGTCGTGGCCCATCCAAAAGCGCATCCGAGCGGGGCAGCGCGCGGGAAAGATCACGAAGGCGCTGGCTGCGTTGCGTGACGCCCTGTTCCAGAGCGCGGGTCAGGCGCGTGCCTTGTTCCTCGGTCCATGCCAGCAGCTCCAATCGCACAGGCACTGCATGTTCAGCAGCAGCCGTAGGCGTCGGCGCCCGCAGGTCCGAGACGAAGTCAATTAGTGTGGTGTCGGTTTCATGTCCCACCGCCGAAATCAGCGGAATCTCGGAAGCGGCAGCAGCCCGTGCGACCACCTCTTCGTTAAATCCCCACAAATCCTCGATCGAGCCACCTCCGCGCGCGACGATGAGCAAATCGGGTCTCGGCAGTGCTCCGCCCGGCGTCAGCCGGTTAAACCCTTCAATGGCCGCCGCCACTTGCGGTGCACATGCGTCCCCCTGCACGGCCACGGGCCAAATCAGCACCTTGCGCGGGAAACGATCGCGCAGGCGGTGCAGGATATCGCGGATCACCGCCCCGGAAGGTGACGTCACGACCCCAATCACTTCGGGTAGGAAAGGTATCTTTTTCTTGCGTTCGGGCGCAAATAACCCCTCGGCCGCCAGCGCTTTCTTGCGCTTTTCCAACATCGCCATCAACGCGCCTTCGCCCGCGACTACGACGTCATCGACGTTGATCTGGTATTTCGACTGGCTGCCAAAGGTCGTGATTTTGCCCGAGACAATGACCTCCATCCCCTCTTCCGGCATGATCGACAGGCGGCTGACCTGCCCTTTCCAGCTGACCGCTGCGATCACCGACCGGTCGTCTTTCACATCGAAATACAGATGGCCCGAGCGTGCCAGCATCACGCGCCCGACCTCTCCGCGCACGCGAACGCGGCCAAAAGCGCCCTCGATGGTTTTCTTAACCGCGCCGGAAATTTCCGAAACGGTGAACTCGGGCGTGTTTTCGCCGGGGGTTGGGTCGTCAATCAGGTCTGACATGTGGTCTCGGTTCTTGTGCATTGCGTGTTGCGACCTTAGAACGCCCGTAACGGAAGGCCAAGCGGGAGAGCATCCATGAACATCCTTATTCTGGGCAGCGGCGGGCGCGAGCACGCTTTGGCGTGGGCCGTGATGCAGAACCCGAAATGCGACCGACTGATTGTTGCGCCGGGCAACGCGGGCATGGCTCAGATCGCGGAATGCGCAAAGCTCGATATCGAGGATGGCGGCGCGGTGGCGACTTTCGCTCAAGACAACACCATCGACTTCGTGATTGTCGGCCCCGAGGCCCCGCTGGCTGCGGGTGTAGCGGACCGTCTTCGCGAGGCGGGCATCAAGGTATTTGGCCCATCAGCCGAAGCCGCAAAGCTGGAAGCGTCAAAAAGCTTCACCAAGGAAATCTGCGACGCGGCAAACGCGCCGACTGCCGCTTATGGCCACTTCACAGACGCCGAGGCCGCCAAGGCCTATATCCGCGAACAGGGTGCGCCGATTGTGGTGAAAGCCGACGGGCTGGCTGCTGGCAAGGGCGTGATCGTTGCGATGGACGAAACGACCGCACTGGATGCAATCGACGATATGTTCGGCGGCGCCTTCGGGGGCGCGGGGGCCGAGGTTGTGATTGAAGAGTTCATGGAAGGCGAAGAAGCCTCGTACTTCATCCTTTGTGACGGCAAAACCGCCTTACCCATCGGCACCGCACAGGACCACAAACGCGTGGGCGATGGCGACACCGGGTTGAACACCGGCGGCATGGGTGCCTATTCCCCGGCCCCCGTTCTAACGGACGAGATCGCTGCCCGCGCGATGCGCGAGATTGTACAGCCAACCGTGGACGAAATGGCAAAGCGCGGGACGCCTTATCAGGGGGTTCTCTATGCGGGCTTCATGATCAAGGACGGACAGGCGCGACTGGTCGAATACAATGTGCGGTTCGGTGATCCGGAATGCCAGGTATTGATGATGCGCCTGGGCGCTCAGGCGTTGGACCTGATGCTGGCTTGCGCCGAGGAACGTCTGGACGAGGCGCAGGTGAACTGGGCGGACGATCACGCGATGACAGTGGTAATGGCCGCCAATGGCTATCCGGGGTCGTATGAAAAAGGATCCGTGATCAACGGATTGGGTGCTTTGACTGAGGATTCTAAGAACATGGTGTTCCACGCGGGCACGACCGAAGTGAATGGTAAGATCACAGCCTCGGGCGGGCGGGTGCTGAACGTCACCGCGCGCGGGGCAAGCCTGCAAGAAGCGCGTGACCGGGCCTATGCGATGATCGAGGGGATTGATTGGCCGGAAGGCTTCAACCGTTCGGATATTGGCTGGCGGGCGCTTTAGGGCGGCAACTGACGTCGTGAGACTTTAGGGGGCTTTGCCCCCACGCGCGCCCTATCGGGGACACGTTCCCCCAAGGTATTTATGACAAGAACACAAGGTCAGTCGCAGCGGAGTGCTGCGATTAGGCTGCTGGGGTCTTTGTAGGGGCCGAACGGGCTGATCTCGAATTCGCCATCAATCAAGCGCGCTTCCATCACGCGGGACCAGTTTGCGCTGGCAGTCACGACCACGGGCGGTTGGCCCAGGCAAAGCCTTACACCGCCTTCGATCTCGGGGCTGCCGTATTTGTGATTGGTCAGCCCGCCGACGGATGCGATCTCGGTGAAGGTAAATGGCGCTTGAGAGGTTTCGACCGTTTGCAACCGCAGTTGGCGCGCAAGATGGGGGCGGTCGACGAAGGCTATCTCGTCCAGCCCGTCGCCGTTGAAATCAGCGATCCCAGCCACGGCCAGCCAGCGGTGCCGGGTGCCAATGGGGGCGTTGTGCCCAAGAGCGGTCAGCGTGTCATCTTGCATTCCATAGATGCGGATCATCGCACCGGTGGTGTCTCCGCTGAAGACGGTGACGACCTCGGGCGAGCCATCGCTGTCGAAATCATGCAGGCGCGGGGCTGTGTCTTCGAAGACGCCTGTGCTTGCCCGCGTCACAAGGCGTGTACCGTCCGTCAGCGTGACCTCAAGCGCGCCGTATTCCCCGCCAGGCACCGCCCCATGGCCGTAGCGGTCGGTCGGTTCGACATAGCGAGCCGAGACAATGTCGGCCGCAGCAGGCGCGGCCAGACACAAAGATATAAGAGCAGCTGTGTAGCCGCGCATTAGATCTGTTTTTCGGGCATATGCACGACCAGACCGTCCAGATCGTCCGTGACTTTGATCTGACAGGTCAGGCGCGAACGGGCTGCATCGGGTTCAAAGGCGAAGTCCAGCATGTCTTCTTCCATTGCGTCCTTCGCGGGGATCTTTTCGATCCATGCGTTGTCCACATAGACGTGGCAGGTCGAACAGGCGCAGGCGCCGCCGCAATCTGCTTCGATTCCGGGAACATTATTGTCGCGCGCACCTTCCATGACAGTCAGGCCAGGAGCAACGTCCACGACGTGTTGGGTTCCGTTGTGCTCGATATAGGTGATCTTAGCCATGTGGCCTCTCCGTTCTCTGGCGCATCGCGCATGGGTTTGCTTCCTCCACGCGGACGACGGTCATTTCGTTCGACAGACCAGATAGCAATGAAATCACGTAATTTCGAGCCTAAAAACGGCGAAAAATGTCGCGTGGGCTTCACAAGCCCGTTTGCGAGACAAACACGACAAACCCACCCGAATCGCTTCGGATGGGTAAGACTTCTGATCGCGGGAACAGAAAGTGAATTTAGAAGAGGCCCGAAAGGTACTCGGCAACGGCCCGTGTCAGCGGGTCAATTTGCATCAGCCAAGCACCGGCTTTTTCAATCGCTCCACCTTCGGCAAGGCTTTCAAGCCGTGTCGAATAGCTGGAAAGACCGACCTGACTGACCAAAATCCCTTTGAATAGGACCAGACCAACAAGAGCCAGCAAAATCGCACGCAGCGGGAAGCTGCGGCTTTTGAAGCTTTTTTCCTTCGGAACCAACAGCCCGTCGCGTTCCACAAGGTGGACATAGCCCCGAGCCATTTTGTTGTGACGGCGATCAATTTGCCGGATACGTTTTCGAAAATCTCGTACTTGAGTTTCGGCCATGGTCAACTTCCCCTAGTTGATGAGCCCAGATTAATACTATTGCAGCAATTCCAGATTAAAGCAAATTTGTGGCAATTGCTAGGAAACCTATTGTTTCTTGCCACATTTTCTTCATTTTCTCTGCAAAATCAATGTTGTCCAATCCCCAATTTCTTCACGTAAGGTCAACTTGAACCCGTTTTGATTGTAGCTTTCCAATACATCTTCAGCCTGAGGGTTAAGAATCCCAGACAGGATCGCATAGCCATTTTTACCGATATTTTTTCCCATATCGGGTGCCAGACCGATCAGTGGACCTTTGAGAATATTGGCAAAAACCAGATCGAACGGGGCCTTGGACGCAAGCTCTTCAGCGCCAAACCCAGCGGCCTCGACGCACTGCACGCGGTCCGACAAATCGTTGGCCGCGACATTGGCGCGGGCGACATCAACGGCGACCTCGTCAATATCACTTGCGATGACGGGATTGGGCCAGATCTTAGCCGCCGCCATCGCCAGAACGGCGGTGCCGCAGCCGATATCGGCCACATTTTTACCCACAAACCCGGTTTGCGCCAGATGATCCAACGCACGCAGGCAGCCCAAAGTGGTGCCATGATGCCCTGTACCAAAAGCCATCGCCGCGTCAATCAACAGCCCGATCTTGTCGTCGGGCAAAGATGCGGCGTCGTGACTTCCAAAAACGAAGAAACGCCCGGCCTCGACCGGGGCCAGTTCACGTTTGACATGGGCGACCCAGTCGACCTCGGGCAGTTCGGACACGCTGAAATCATTTGCGCCGTGCATGGACGCCAACAGCGCAAGCCCGGCGGCGTCAGGTTCTTCGACGAAATAGCCCCCAACTTCCCAAATGCCGCTGTCGTCTTCGATTTCAAAAACACCGACACCCGTGGGTTCGGGCACAAGATGCTCCATCGCGGCCCCAAGGGCTTCGGCGGCGTCTTGTCCATCAAGGGTGGTTAGAGCGGTCCAGGTGGGCATGTTGTGTCCTTTCAAACAAGCCCCTGTGGCCTAGCGCCCCGATTTGGGCGGGTCAAGCGTCGGTCGCGCTGGTGTCCGCGATCACCGTGGCGCGCCATGCGTCGATCTGGTCGGCGACCTCTTGCATATGGGCGTCGCTATTGAAGGCAGAACGCCCAATGGGGCAGTAATCATAGGCGTCGATCAGCAACAGAAGCCCGCGCTCGGTCACGATCACGCCTTCCATATGGCTCCAGGAAATCAATACCTCATAGCCCGGGTGCGTGATGCGCATTCCCAGCGCAGACAGCACGATCCGAGCCACGCCCATGCGCAAGCGCGAGTTGCTGCGCGTCGCCTGATACGAGCGCCTGCTTTGTCGCCAGACAAGCAGCCCCGCCCCCAACAACAACATGAAGGACAGAAAGCCCCAAATCCCGGCATCGCTGGCAAAGGCAACGATGGCCGCGACACACATGAAGGCGGCAATCAGAATCATGGTCCGAGTCTCGCCGCCCCACCCCTTTGCATGCCGCCGTCTTTCGGCGACCAAAGCACGTTGGGCATAGTCGAAGTCAATCGCATCGAACCGCGAATAGAACTCAAAATTGGTGCTCAAAACGAGTCTCTTGAATAGATCAGCTTAGAAAACAAGTCCACCTTAGGACGAACGCCGTCAGTGTGCCAGATTGCAAAGGATCGGGCGAGTAAGGAAAATCCGACCCTATCCGGGCGCGCAGCTTCCCGCTTATCCGGGCACGCGGGCTAACCTTTGGGATAGGATTGTTTCGTTGCCTTTTTCCGGATGGCGCGGGATCAACAGGGCCAATCCCAGCGACACGCCAGCCATCGCTGCGGCCAGTCCGAACACCGCACCCGGCGAGACCACCCAGAGGTAACCCAGAAGCGCCGGCAGGAAGACCGCCGCGATATGGTTGATCGTGAAGGCAACTGCCGCCGTGGGGGCAATGTCTTGCGGATCCGCGATCTTCTGGAAATAGGTTTTCAGCGCAAAGGCCAAAGCGAAGAACAGGTGATCCAGCACGTAAAGTGCTGCGGCCAGCATGACGCCCCAGCCGAAATAATAAATCCCGCCATAGGCCAGAAACACGCCGATCAAGCCCACATATTCAAACGCCAGCGCGCGCCGCTCGCCCCAGATGGCGACAGCTTTGCCCATCAAGGGCGCGAAAAAGATGTTTGCGATATAGTTGATCAGGAACAGGGCCGTGACCTCGTGCACTTCGAAGCCAAAGCGCTCGACCATCATGAAGGCCGCGAAAACCACGAAAATCTGACGCCGTGCGCCTGCCATGAACTGCAGCGCATAATACAGCCAATACCGGCGACGCAGCACGAATTGCTTCAGCTGCGGCTCGGGGCTTTCGAATTGCGGATAGGCGAAATAGGCGAAGACCGCGATGGCAAGGGTTACGCCGCCCGCGATCATATAAACAAGATTATAGGTCAGATCGAAGCTCTTCCATGTCAGAACCAAAAGGCCATAGCTGACCAACGCGGCCGCAGACCCAATGGACATGATCCAGCCCAGCATTTGCGGGGCTTTCTTCTTATCGATCCATTGCAGCTGAAGCGATTGGTTCACCGTCTCGAAGTAATGAAACCCGATCGAGCTGAGCATGGTGACGGTCAGAATGCCGCCAAAACTGGGGAACCACGCGGTGATTGCTGTGGCCGCGCCCAGCAAAGCCAGCGATACGACGCCCAACACCTGCTCGCGAAACAGCATCAGCAGTGCGATGACGCCAATGGCCAGAAAGCCCGGGATCTCGCGCACCGTATGCAGCCAGCCGATCTCGACCCCGGTAAAATCCGCAGCCTCAATGACGAAGTTGTTTAACAGCGCCGACCAAGTGAAAAATGCAATCGGCATCCCTGCCGCCATCAGCATCAGCAGGAAGATAGGACGACGCCAAAACGGCAGATCGCGGGCGTCAGCAAGGGGCATAATCACGTGTCTCATGAGCCTGCCATACGCCCGTTTTCACCCGTTGGCGAGGGGTAAACGCATTCAATGATACAGATACGTTTCTGACTCAGATCAAGGCCCCCCGGGCGTCATGCGGGGATAAAGCGTCAAATCCAAGGAGCCCAACATGGACATTGTCCCCCTGATTGACCGCATCGGAGAGAACCCGACCGCCGCGCTGTTCGGCCTGATCACTGGCATTGTCTTCGGTGTCTCGGCCCAGCGCTCGCGCTTTTGCCTGCGCGCCGCCGCGGTCGAGTTCGCACGGCGGATGATGGACGCTTCGGTCGCGGTGTGGCTTCTGACCTTCTCGACCGCCGTGGTCTGGGTGCAGGGCGCGTCCCTTTTGGGCATGATGCGGCCCGAGGACGCGCGGATGATGGCGGTGACGGGCAGCTGGTCCGGTGCGATCATCGGCGGACTTTTGTTCGGGATCGGCATGGTGCTGGCGCGGGGCTGCTCGGGGCGGCTTCTGGTCTTGGCGGCCACCGGCAACTTGCGATCCGTCGTCTCGGGTCTGATCTTTGCTGTGGTCGCACAGATGAGCCTGCATGGCTGGCTTGCCCCCACCCGCGACAAGCTGGCCCGCATTTGGATGACCGAAGGCGGCGTGAACGTGAACCTTCTGAACGTGATCGGCCTGCCCGAATGGTCTGGCCTGGCGCTTGGCCTGATGACCGCCGTCCTAGCGCTTGTCATCGCGCGCAAGGCCGGACTTGGCCCGCGCCGTTTGATCTTCGGCTCAGGCGTTGGCTTCGCGGTCGCGCTTGGCTGGGTTCAGACCTATCAACTGTCCCTTGCCGCGTTCGAACCTGTGTCCGTCACTTCGGCCACCTTCTCGGGGCCATCTGCAAACACGCTGATGTTCTTCCTTGTCTCAGACCCGGTGCTGGAGTTCGACGTGGGCCTTGTGCCGGGCGTCGTCATCGGAGCCTTCGTCGCAAGCTGGCTGGCCGGAGAGTTCAAATTCCAAGGGTTCGAGGGCGAGGCCAACATGCGCCGTTCCATGACCGGCGCGGTCCTGATGGGCTTCGGCGCCATGCTGGCCGGCGGCTGTGCGATTGGCGCAGGTGTCACTGGAGGCTCGATCTTCGTCGGCACTGCATGGCTTGCGCTTTTGTGCATGTGGATCGGGGCGGTGGTGACGGATGCGCTGGTGGATCAGCGCGGGGCCGTTGGGGTGGCGGCGGAGTAGCTTACCAGAAGTTATGTTGGATCGTTCCTGTTGCAACGCACTTGGCACATCGCTATCACCACCCAAGGTGGAAACCTCACCTTCATCACGAGTAGGTTCTTACACCAAAGTTGAGCTAGTTATTAAAGGAAGACCATGAAGTTTCTGTCCAAGTCTATGGTTCTGGGCTGCACGCTATTCGCGTTTGGCTGCGTCGATAGTGATCCTGAGTACAAAGCGGAAAAGGCAAGGCAGCGCGCCGAATACTCCAAAGAATCCTCAAATCTGGCGAAGGCCGAGTTCAGCCCGTTGTTGCCGATCTGCCTAAACAAGCTTGAGCGCGGCGTGGCTTCCAATCCAGCACAGTTGGCCAAACTCGGATACAAGAAACAGTCGGTTTCGCTTGTTGGCAAAGAGAACTACGTAAAACCCCGCGGCTCTAACTTCTCAGATCGCGTCAATATGAAAAACACTACCCTTGTGCTTCACAAGGATCGTTGTAGTTTTGGGCTGGGCAACTATGCCAGCGTCCAAGAAGGCGGCACCGTTCTGCGCGAGTTGCTGAAGGCACACGGTTATAAATACACCACCAACATCGGCGGCAGTAAATTTATATTCGAGAAGGGAGCATCCCGACTGGCCTTGACTGGCTTCTTCTACAGTAGCGCAACGCATTACACCCTCGAAAAAACAAACTAACCGATAGACAGCTAACTCTGTGAAGCCCCGTTTTCTGGGCTTCACGTCTTAGAGGCCCTCAATAAAAACTCTGCGGATCGATATCCACAGACACCCGCATATCCCCTTTGATCTGAAACTGCGCCAGCCAGCGTTTTAGCGCGGCTTGGATGGGGGCTGTTTTCTCGGCCTTCACCAGAAGTCGCACACGATGACGTCCGCGTACGCGCGCAATCGGCGCGGGGGCAGGGCCAAACAGCTGTGCGCCGATTTGATGAAGCGGCTCGGACCTTCGGGCCATCTCGGCCCCCAGATCGAACACAGCTTGAAGGTCGGGCGAGGACAGGACGATCCCCACCAGACGCCCATAGGGCGGCACGCCTGCGGCTTGGCGTTCGCTGGCCTCGGCTTTCCAAAACCGCTCTTCCTCGCCCGCCAAGATGGCGCGGATCACGGGATGTTCGGGCTGGAAGGTTTGCAGCAATGCGACGCCCGGCGTTTCCGCCCGCCCTGCCCGACCGGCGACTTGTCGGATAAGTTGGAACGTGCGTTCAGCGGCGCGCAGGTCAGAGCCTTGCAGGCCAAGATCGGCATCGATCACCCCCACGAGTGTTAGCTTGGGGAAGTTGTGCCCCTTGGCGACCAATTGCGTACCGATGATGATGTCGGCGCCACCGTCCGCAATCAGCTCGATCTGTTCTTTCAACGCCCGCGCCGACCCGAACAGGTCCGAGGACAGCACCGCAATGCGCGCGTCAGGGAAGGCTGCGGTCACTTCCTCGGCCAGACGTTCGACACCCGGCCCGACCGGAGCCAGCTTGCCTTCAACTTCGCATTCCGGGCAGGCGTCCGGCATCGGTTTTGTTTCGCCGCATTGATGGCAGACAAGGCGTTTTTGGAAGCGGTGTTCGACCATCCGCGCGTCGCAATGATCGCAGCCGATCTGGTGCCCACAGGCACGGCAGATGGTGACGGGCGCATAGCCGCGGCGGTTGATGAACAGAAGCGATTGCTCGCCACGTTCGATGCGCAACCGCACGGCCGCTTTCAAAGTAGGAGAAATCCAGCTTTGCGCGGGCAGGTCTTCCTGTCGCATATCTATCGCGCGCATGTCCGGCATGACGGCTGGGCCATAACGGCTGGTGAGTTCAATGCGCTTGTATTTCCCGGCTTCGCAATTGGCCCATGTTTCCAACGACGGCGTGGCGGACGCTAGCACCACCTGAGCATCACAAATCGACGCCCGCATCACGGCCATGTCACGGGCCGAGTACAGCACTCCGTCTTCCTGTTTATAGGAACTGTCATGTTCCTCATCCACGATGATCAGACCCAGATCGCGGAACGGCAGATAAAGCGCCGATCGCGCGCCAACGACCAACTGCGCATCCCCCTGTCCGACCATGCGCCAACACCGGCGGCGTTCGGTCATGGTAACGCCCGAATGCCATTCGGCGGGGCGCGCGCCAAAGCGCTCTTCGACCCGTTTCAGAAACTCAGCGGTTAGGGCGATTTCCGGCAGCAGCACCAACGCCTGACGACCCTTGCGTAGACAGGCGGCAACGGCTTCCAGATAGACCTCGGTCTTGCCGGCCCCTGTCACGCCGCGAAGAAGCGTGGTGCCGTAGCGGCCCGAGCGCACCCCGTCGGTCAGCTGTTTTGCAGCGGCGGCCTGATCTTCGGTCAGCTCTTTGCCGGGGAGTGATGGGTCAAGCCGCGGATAAGGCATATCGCGCGGGGTGTCCTCTTCCCGGATCGCGCCGAGCTTGACCAGACCCTTCACCACGGACCCGCTAACGCCCGCCAGATCGCCCAATTCCTTTTGCGTAAAGCCAACGCCGGGCTGGTCCATCAGCACGTTCATCACCTTGGCGCGTGCATCGGTCAGGCGATTAGGACGATGGCCCGACGCTTTCAACACCTTCCGCATCGACGGTGGATCGGACAGCCCCGGCGCGCGTGTGGCTAGGCGCAACATCTGGCTCATCGGGGTCAGGGTATAATCTCCAACGCGGGTCAAAAACTCGGCCATCTCGCGGCGCATCGGCGCCACGTCCAGAACACGGATCACCGCGCGCAGCTTAGACGCATCAAAGCCGCCTTCGCCCGGCCCCCAAACAACACCCAGCACTTTGCGCGGTCCAAGCGGAACCTCGACGAAATCGCCCTGCACGCAACCCCCTTCGGGTGCGCGGTAGGTCAGGATTCGATCCAGAGGCTGGGCGGTCAACACGCCGACCCTTGCGCCTGCCGGAAACTGCTCGATGTCGCTCATATTGCCAGATTCCCCGTCATCAAAAACACCATAAGGGCTTTCTGCGCGCGCGCCCATGGGGTATGAGAGCGCAAACGCAAACTTCCGCAGGATACGCGCACATGAAATTCTTTGCAGATACAGCCGACATCGAAGCCATCAAGGAACTGAACGACCTTGGCATGGTGGACGGTGTGACCACCAACCCCTCGATCATCAAGAAATCGGGCCGCGACATCATCGACGTCACGAAAGAGATCTGTGACATCGTGGACGGACCCGTCTCGGCCGAGGTCACCGCCATTGACGCCGACACGATGATTGCCGAAGGCCGCAAGCTGGCCAAAATCGCCGACAACATCGCCGTAAAAGTGCCGCTGACATGGGATGGTCTGAAAGCCTGTAAGACCCTGTCGGACGAAGGCACGATGGTGAACGTTACCCTGTGCTTCTCGGCCAACCAAGCGCTGCTGGCGGCCAAGGCGGGTGCGACCTTCATCTCGCCCTTCATCGGCCGTCTGGACGACATCAATCTGGATGGGATGGAGCTGATCGAAGACATCCGCACCATCTATGACAATTACCTGTTCGAAACGCAGATCCTGGCCGCCTCGATCCGCAATGTGAACCACATGAAAGACGCTGCACTGGTTGGCGCTGACGTTGCGACGGCTCCGCCCTCGGTGATTCAGGCGATGGCGAAACACGTGCTGACCGACAACGGTCTGGATGCATTCTTGGCCGATATCAAAGCGGCAGACATCAAGATCCTGTAAAAAGGTCTTGTTTTAATAATTGTGACGAGGGGGCCACGGCCCCCTTTTCTATTTATGCCCGATGCCCAATTTTAACCCATCGGGCACATGGTTGGTGTATTATCCCCAAAACGACAAAAAACTTCGAGGCGACTATGAGCAGTTCCCCGGCACTGGATGATGAGCTGCGCGCGCATTTGATCGCGCAGCCAGAGACTATTTTGAACGACCAAGACATCATGAATGCCTTGGTCAACGCGCACGAGCACCAGTTGGGCAAGAATATCGTGGATCTGCGCGGCGCGGCTATGGATCGGCTGTGCATTCGACTGGACCAATTAGAAGACACACATCGTTCGGTTGTGGCGGCGGCCTATGAAAACGTCTCGGGCGTGGCGCTGATCCATCGTGCGGTGCTGCGGATGCTCGACCCCGCCGATTTTGCCACCTTCATGCAAGATCTGGATGGCGAGGTCGCAAAGACCCTGAAAGTCGACTGCATCCGTCTTGTGCTGGAAACCATTCAGGACGAGGAAGAAGCCAAGGTTGACCGGCTGGGCGCTGTGCTGTCCACCACGCCTGCCGGGTTCATCGACGACTATCTTGGGCAACCCGCCGGACCGGAACGGCGCAAGGTCTTCTTGCGACAGGTTCAGGAACGTGACCCCGATATCTATGGTGAATGCGACTTTTGGATTCGGTCCGAGGCCTGCATCGTACTGGACCTTGGTGAAGGCCGCCTGCCCGGCATGCTGGTCATGGGCACCGAGGATCTGACACAATTCCGTCCCGGCCAAGGCACCGATTTGCTGGAGTTCTTCGGAGGCGTCTTTGAACGCGCGATGCGCCGCTGGTTGTCATGAGCGCTGAGGGATCTTTGCATATCCCCCCCGGAACGCGGGATGCACTGGCACTGTTCCTGGACCATAAGCGCGCGCTGAATGCGGCGTCTGAGAATACGATCAAGGCCTATCAAACCGACGTCGGAGGTTTTCTGGCCTTCATGGCCACCCATCTGGGCGGCGAGGCCGGGCGCGGTGCCTTGGCGCGTGTCACGATCAGCGATATGCGCGCATGGATGGCCTCGGAACGAGGCAGAGGCATCAGCGCACGCAGTCTGGCGCGAGCGTTATCGGCTGTAAAAAGTTTCTACAATTGGCTCAGCGAACAGGACGGGTTTGACGCAACCGCCGTTCTGTCCACCCGCAGCCCGAAATTCGCTAAGAAACTGCCCCGCCCCTTGTCCACGGACGCAGCACAAGCGGTGCGCGACATTGCGCCTTTGCAATCGAAACATGATTGGGTCGGCGCGCGCGATCTGGCGGTGGTAACACTTCTATACGGCTGCGGGCTGCGTATTTCCGAGGCACTTGGCCTGACTGCCGATGACGCTCCATTGAAAGAGGTCCTGCGCATTCGCGGCAAGGGCAATAAGGAACGGCTGGTGCCGGTCCTGCCCGCCGCCCGCGACGCGGTCGAGGCTTATCGTGCGCTATGCCCGCATCCAGAAACGCCGGACGCCCCCCTGTTTCGTGGCGTACGCGGTGGGGCATTGAACCCGCGACAGGTGCAATTGTTAATGCAGCAAGTGCGCCTGCAACTGGGTCTGCCCGCGACAGCCACACCCCACGCCCTGCGCCACAGCTTTGCCACGCACCTTCTGGCGTCAGGCGGGGATCTGCGGGCGATTCAAGAGCTTCTGGGTCATGCCAGCCTGTCGACCACGCAGGGCTATACCGCGCTGGACACCACCAAGCTGGTTGAAGTGTACAACGCCGCGCATCCCCGTGCTTGAGCGCATTTAGGTTTTCGCTTTCCACCTCAGCGATTTTCCGGCACAAAGCGCGGATGAACATTCAGTCCAAAGCCCTTTTCGTCCACCTGCTAACCGCAACAGGAGCGGTCTTTGCCATGCTGGCAATGTTAGCAGCTTCCAATGAAAAGTGGGGGCTGATGTTCTTGTGGTTGGTCGTCGCTTTTATCGTGGATGGGATCGACGGCCCCTTGGCGCGCAAATACAACGTCAAGGTTAACGCGCCTCAGTATGACGGCGTGTTGATGGATCTGATCATCGACTATCTGACCTATGTGTTCATCCCGGCCTATGCGTTGTTCAAATCGGGGTTGATGCACGGTTGGACCGGCTGGTTCGCGATCATCGTGATCACCTTTACCAGCGTCGTTTACTTCGCCGACACGCGAATGAAGACCAAAGATAACAGCTTTTCCGGCTTCCCCGGATGCTGGAACATGGTCATCTTGGTACTTTTCGCGACCGAGCCGAATTTCTGGGTCATGACCGCACTGGTCGCCGCCATCGCTGTGGCGATGTTCCTGCCACTGAAGTTCATTCACCCGGTTCGCACCGAGCGTTGGCGCCCTGTCAGCCTACCGATGGCTTTGGCGTGGACCTTCTTTGCGGGCTGGGCTGCTTGGGTCGATTTTCACCCTGAAAGCTGGGCACATTGGGGGTTGGTTGTAACGTCCATCTACCTGCTTGGTGCAGGGATCGCACAACAAATTGTACCGGAACGGGCTTAGCCCAACACCTCGCGGACAATACCGATGCAGTACCCTGCCGGAGGTGAAACAAGCTTCACTCTTCGACCTCTCGGGCATTGCTGGCGCAATACCCTACCGGGAGCGAAGCTGCGCTTCACTCTTCCCACCGCTTCAACGCATCCTCGTCGTTCACCTTGGCATCCACCCAATCGGTATGGCCGTCCTTGGTGAATTCCTTCTTCCAAAAGGGCGCACGGGACTTCAGATAATCCATCAGAAACTCGGCCGCTTCAAACGCCGCCACCCGATGCGCCGAGGCCGTCGCAACCATCATGATCTGGTCCCCGGGCCGCAGCGGCCCATGGCGGTGAATCACCAGACAATCGGCCAGTGACCAACGGCGCGTGGCCTCGTCCACTATTGCTGCAATCGCCTTTTCCGTCATGCCGGGATAGTGCTCGATCTCCATCCGATCCAGTGTGCCTGCTTCGTCCCTAACGATGCCGGTGAAGCTGACCACCGCGCCCAGATCGCTGCGACCTTGAGCAAAACCCGAAAGTTCGCCCCCCTGATCGAAGCTTTCTGTCTGGACACGAACCGTCATCTTAGCCACCCGTCATCGGAGGGAAAAATGCCACCTCGCGCACACCCTCAAGAGGGGCATCGAAATCCGAAAGCTCTTGATCCAGAGCCACGCGCAAAGCCGACAAATCTTCAAACGCCGCAGCATAGCGCGGCTCGCGGGCACGCAGTTCATCGACCAGCTCGGCCACCGTTAAAGCCGAGGTTTCGACCCGTTCACGCGGCTCTCCGATCCGTTCACGAACCCAAGCAAAATACATCACGTCGATCATGCGTCATCCTCTTTCAGATGGGGCAGTGCCTTGCGGAAGTAATCCCAACCGGTGATCACGGTCAGCAAACCCGCGATCCACAACAGCACAAGCCCAACTCGGCCGGACCAGATCGTTGCGTGGAAGTAACCACGCAAGCCGTTCACGTCTTCTATGTCGCCCGCTAGAATCTGTTCGACCATCGCGTCGTCCATCCCGAAGGATCCCATGCCGAAATGGTGCTCGAAAATCCCGCGCGAGAACAGAACCGCAATGGCGACCATCTGCGCAGTGGTCTTCCACTTGGCCAGCTTGGTGACTTTCAGCGTGCCTGCCGTGTCGCCCAAAAACTCGCGCAGTCCCGAGACGAACACCTCGCGGAACAAGATAACTGTTGCGGGCAGCACCAACCAAGGGGTCCAGTAAACGTCCGAATATCCCACGATCACCATCAGCGCGATAACCACCATCGCCTTGTCGGCAATAGGGTCCAACATCGCGCCCATCTTGCTTTCCTGCTTCCATTTGCGCGCCAGATAGCCGTCCAGCCAATCGGTCGCCGCCGCTGTCAGGAACAAGATCAGCGCAAGCCAATCTGCCAAAGGACGCGAGAAATACAGGAACATGATCGCCACGGCCGGGGCTGCAATCAGCCGCGACAGGGTCAGGATATTGGGCAAAGACCATTTCATAAGCTTTTCAATACCGTGTCAGGCCCGGTCATGGAAGAAGCCATAGATGGTTTCTGCAAGTGTTTCTGAAATGCCATCTACCGCTTTTAGATCCTCAAGCCCCGCGCGGCTGACCGCTTTGGCCGATCCGAAGTGCTGCAAAAGCGCGCGTTTACGGCTGGCGCCGACGCCAGGAACCTCGTCCAGCGGCGTCGCTCCCTGCGCCTTGGCGCGTTTGGCGCGGTGGGTGCCGATGGCAAAGCGGTGCGCTTCGTCGCGCAGACGCTGGATGAAATAGAGCACGGGATCATTGCGCTTCAGCGCAAATGGGCGCTGACCACGACGGTGGAATTCCTCTTTACCGTGGTCGCGGTCCACGCCTTTGGCCACACCGATCATCGGGATGTCAGTGACGCCCAGCTCTTCCATGATTTCATGCACCGCGCTGACCTGCCCGGCCCCGCCGTCGATCAACAAAAGCCCCGGCCAGTGCTCGCCTTCACGATCAGGATCTTCTTTCAGAAGACGTTTGAATCGGCGGGTCAGAACCTCTTTCATCATGCCGAAATCGTCGCCCGGCGTCAGGTCATCACCCTTAATGTTGAACTTGCGATACTGGCTTTTCATATAGCCTTCTGGCCCCGCCACGATCATCGCCCCCACAGCATGCGCCCCTTGAATATGCGAGTTATCATAGACCTCAATCCGGTGGGGAGGGCCGTCCATATCGAACGCCTCGGCCATGCCGTCCAGCAGCTTCGCCTGCGTTGCCGTTTCCGCCATCTTGCGGCCCAGACTTTCGCGGGCGTTTCTCTGCGCATTGGCAACAAGCTCGGATTTCTCGCCACGCTGAGGCACCAACAGCTCGACCTTGCGGCCCAGCTTTTCGGTCAGCGCTTCAGCCATCAGTTCCTGCTCGTCCAACGGGTCCGACAACAGGATCAAGCGGGGCGGGTCCTTTTGGTCATAGAACTGACCAACGAAGGCTTGCAGAACTTCGCCCGGCCCAGCGCCCGCACCCGTGCGCGGATAGAAATCGCGGTTGCCCCAGTTCTGGTTGGCGCGAATGAAGAAGACCTGAACGCAGGCTTGCCCGCCTTCCATATGCAACGCGATGACGTCCGCCTCGGCCACGCCGCGTGGGTTGATGCCTTGGCTTTGCTGAACCTGCGTCAGCGCACGGATCCGGTCGCGCAAGACGGCGGCTTTCTCGAACTCCATCGCTTCGGATGCCGTCTGCATTTCCGCCGCCAGACTTTCTTGCATCTTGGTCGTGCGCCCAGACAGAAAGTCCGCCGCATCCTGTACCAACGCGCCATAACCGGCTTCGTCTATCTTGCCCACACAAGGTCCCGAGCACCGCTTGATCTGGTAGAGAAGGCAAGGCCGCGTGCGCGCATCAAATGTGGCATCCGTGCAATTTCGCAGCAGGAATACCTTTTGCAGCTGGTTCAGCGTCCGGTTCACCGCGTCCGCACTGGCGAAAGGGCCGAAATACTGGCCCTTTTCCTTCCGCGCTCCCCGATGTTTCTTGATTTGCGGAAACTCGTGCCCCGTCAGAAGAATGTTCGGAAAGCTCTTATCGTCGCGCAAAAGCACGTTGAAATGCGGCTTCAGTTGTTTGATTAGGTTCTGCTCAAGCAGCAGCGCCTCGGTTTCTGTCCGCGTGGTCAGAAACATCATCGAGGCCGTCTGGCTGATCATCCGCGCGATCCGCGCGCTGTGCCCTGTCGGCTTGGCATAGTTCGATACGCGTTTTTTTAAACTGCGCGCTTTACCCACATAAAGCACCCGCCCCTTGGCATCGAGCATCCGGTACACGCCGGGCGAGTTGTCGAGGGTTTTCAAATAGGACTGAACCACCCCATGACCAGTCGGGACCGGCATAGTTTCCTGCGAATTGTCCTGCTTATCGCGAGTCATGGGGCATCTTTCTTGATTCTACTTTCCGCTGCAATCTTATCGTTCCAGTTACAAGAGGAAACATGCCCACAGAAACTGTGGATAAGTCTGAGGACATGTTGGCTGCTTGGCGAAATTTCCGTTGTTTTCGGCCCCTTTCGTCAAACTGCCTAACTTTTGGGCAGTTTTGTAAGACTTTGATTTTAAACAAAAGAAATATGACGCCTGTGTAAATACGTGAAATCATTGCGAAAAACAAAGAAATAGGCGCGAAACTATTTCACAGGTGCACAACTTCCCTTGCGGCAGGCCATTTTTCCTTCGAAAGGTCAGAATTAGCTGGGATTTCCGATCACATCCGGGGTCTGCCAACCAAGGTGCTGGCCTCCATCCACGGCGATCATCTGCCCGGTTACAGCGGGCGCGGTCAGCAAATACGCCAAGGCCGCAGTGATGTCGTCGGGGTTTGGCCCCCGTTTCAGGATCGAGCCCTGACGCTGTGCATCAAAATGGTCCTGCGATTGCCGTGCTCCGATCATCGTGGATCCCGGCGCAATCCCGTTCACCCGCACCTTTGGGGCCAGCGCCTGCGCCGCAGTTTGCGTCAGCGTCCACAACCCGTGCTTTGCCAGGCTATAAGTCATGAACTCGGGCGTCAGCTTTTGCACCCGCTGATCCAGCATATTGATCACAAGCGCTTGCGCCAATTGCTCGTCATTATCGTCGGTCGAGGGGGCCGGGGCCTGCGCGGCGAAAGCTTGCGTCAGGAACAAAGGCGCGCGCAAGTTGGACGCCATGTGGCGATCCCAACTATCAGCGGTCACAGTGTCGATGCGGTCATATTCGAAGATCGAGGCGTTGTTGATCAATACCGACAAGGGGCCGCCAAGGGCCTCGGCGGCGCGGGGCACCAGCGTGTGTACCGCATCTAAATCCAGAAAGTCCGCTGATAAGGCAACCGCTCTTTGGCCCAACGCCTCAACCTGCGCAACGGTCTCGGCGGCTCCATCAGACGAACTGCTGTAATGCACAGCAACGTCATAGCCATGGCGCGCAAGTTCGACGGCCAACGCACGCCCAAGTCGCGCCCCTGCCCCCGTTACCAATGCGCGCTTCACTTGCATCAAGCGTTCCCCAGAACGATCAGCACATAAGCGATATAGAGCACCGACAGAAGCACACCCCAGACGCGGCCCATATGCCATTTCAAGAAGACAAACGGAGCCAGAAGAAGCGAGGCTCCCAACATGACCCATAGATCAAATTTCAGGATGCCCGGCTCGACCGGTATGGGGCCAACCAGCGACGCAATGCCGATGATGGCCAAAAGGTTGAACATGTTCGACCCGATCACGTTGCCCAACGCCACATCGGCCTGCTTACGCAAAGCAGCCATCACGGTGGTCGCCAGCTCGGGCAGCGAGGTGCCAAGCGCGACCAGTGTCAGGCCGATCACAGTTTCGGACACGCCAAATTCCCGCGCAATGTTGGTCGCGCTGTCCACCAGAAGATCCGCCCCAAGCGGCAGACCAATCAGGCCGAGCATCAGGAACATGATGACCTTCCACCATGGCATATCGGGATCGGCGCCCTCGACATCTTCGTCTTCGTCGCACTCTTCCTCTTCGCCCGCGCATACAGCGCGACGGTGGCGCACAGCCTCTTTGAAGGCAGAGCCAAGGATCAACGCCAGCGCCGCCAGCAACACCAAGCCCTGCGGCCACGCGATTTCGCCCCCGCAAGTCAAAACGATGAATAGGACCGTCGCCGCCATCATCTGCAGATAGCTTTTGCGACTGTCGCAAGTCTTAGTCGATAGCCCAGCAATCAGCGCGGGAACACCCAGCACCAACAGGATATTCGCGGTGTTCGATCCCACGACATTCCCCATCGCCAGCCCCGGCACACCTTCAATAATCGAACTGACCGAGATCAGAAGCTCGGGCGCTGAGGTGCCAAAGGCCACGATGGTCAGCGACACGATCATCGCGGGCACACCAAGACGCAGCGACATGTTTACCGCACCGCGCACAAGGCTGTCGCCCGCAAGCAATAGGATCACAAGACCAAGCGAGGCAAATATCAGATCCAAGGCTCAGCCCTTTCCCTTGCAGTCACAGGGAGATTTCCCCAGTTTATAGCGCCCGCAACGGGAGCATTTCATAGCTTCGATACGCTGTTGGCCGGGATAGCGCAACTTGCCAAACATGGCCAGCACAGCCATCGCGACCAGAAAGAGAGCTACAATTTTTACAAGCATCTAAAGACCAAAACGGGCGTATTCCGCGCGCTCCTCGATGCCTAGCAGAGTGTCCGAGACCAACCGCATTCCGAACCGGCTCAGAAACCCGCGACGTGGGCCATAAACACGGAAGCGTACTTTGTCGCCGTATTTGTCTTTCATGGTCGGCACAACGTGACCAATCCCATCCGCAAGCCCTTTTTCAATGGCAGCGCGCCCCAGCCAGATATCGCCCGTGAACAGGTCTTCCCCTTCGGGAAGCTTACCCGCACGCCGCGTTTCGACCTGCGTCTTGAACGCAGTATGGATGTCTTCCTGAAGCGCCTTCAGTCGTTTCACGTCCTCGGGCTTTTCGGGCTGGAACGGATCCATCATGGATTTTGACTTGCCCGCCGTATGAACCCGGCGCTCGACCCCGATCTTCTCGATCAAACCAGTCAGACCGAACCCGGCTGAGATCACACCGATCGACCCAAGGATCGAGCTTTCATCCGCATAAATCTCGTCCGCGGCAGTCGCCAGCCAATAGCCACCCGACGCGGCCACGTCTTCGACAAAGGCATAAACAGGGATCTCTTTTTCGGTGGCCAGACGGCGAATGCGCGCAGCAATCAGGCTGGATTGCACCGGGCTTCCGCCCGGCGAATTGATAACCAATGCCACAGCTGCTGGCTTCCCTTTGCGAAAGGCCCGCTCGATGGCCGAGGCCATTGCCGCGTCATTCAACTGCCCGCGCGTACCAGTAGCAATCACGCCCGACAGGCGCACGATCGCCACCATTGGCGGCTTTTTTACAAAGGGAAGACGTTCGATCATGGCTGTCATGTAGATGGCTCTCGGGGTTCAAACAAGGGTGAGGCACTCACGCTTTTTCCCACCTGTGTCATGTCTGCGCGTCAATCGCGCAATTTATACCCCGTTCGAAACATCCATCCGATGATGAACAGGCAAGCCGACATGAACAATATGATTGCCGCAAAGGACCATCCCAACGCCACATCCGCCTGTCCGAAGAAGGCCCAACGGAAGCCCGAGATCAGGTAAACCACCGGGTTGAACAACGTGATCGTCTGCCACACTGGCGGCAGCATCGAGATCGAATAGAACGATCCCCCAAGAAAGACGAGCGGCGTGATCACCAACATGGGCACCAGTTGCAACTGCTCGAAATTACCGGCCCAGATGCCAATGATGAAACCCAGAAGCGCGAAACTGATGCAGGTAAGGACAAGGAACAGCAGCATCCAGACCGGGTGCGCGATGGTCAAATCCACAAAGAAATGCGCCGTGATAAGGATGATAATCCCGATCATAAACGCCTTCGTGGCCGCCGCGCCAACATAGCCAATCACGATCTCAAAGAACGAGATCGGGGCCGAGAGCAGCTCATACACTGTGCCAATAAACTTCGGGAAATAGATCCCGAATGATGCATTCGACGTGCTCTGCGTTAGCACCGTAAGCATGATCAAACCCGGTACAATGAACGCGCCATAGCTGACGCCCTCGACTTGATCAATGCGCGACCCAATGGCCGCTCCGAACACAATGAAGTAAAGCGAGGTCGAAAGAACAGGCGAGATAACCGACTGCACCAACGTACGGAAAGTGCGTGCCATTTCAAAGCGATATATCGCTGCAACTGCATTCCAGTTCATGCTGCATCCTCCTTCACGAGGTCAACAAAGATATCTTCCAAAGAGCTTTGGCGCGTCGACAGATCCGCCAGATGGAGCCCCGCCTCGCGCAGATCCGCCAACAGCCCGGTGATCCCGGTGCTGCCTGCTTGGGCGTCATAGGTATAGATCAACCCACCCTGGTCCGAGACGGTCAGCGGGTAATGCGAAAGCGCCTGAGGTACCGCATCAATCGGTGCGTCCAACTCGATCAACAACTCCTTTTGCCCAAGCCGTTTAATCAATGCGTCTTTTTCCTCGGCCAACAGGATTTCCCCGTTCGAGATCACACCGATCCGATCCGCCATCGCCTCGGCTTCCTCGATATAGTGCGTGGTCAAGATCACCGTGACGCCAGCCTCTTTCAGCTGACCGACGATTTCCCACATATCCTTGCGCAGCTCGACATCCACACCCGCTGTAGGTTCGTCTAGAAACAGGATTTTAGGGTCGTGGCACAGCGCTTTGGCAATCAGGACACGCCGCTTCATCCCACCCGAAAGCGTCATGATCCGGTTGTCTTTTTTGTCATGCAGACTAAGCAGCTTCAGGATTTCTTCGATCCGCGCATCATCACGCGGTTTGCCAAACAGCCCGCGCGAAAACCGGACCGAGTTCATCACGGTCTCGAACGGTTCCAGATTGATTTCTTGAGGGACAAGCCCAATCAAGTTGCGGGCCGCGCGATAGTCGCGCGCGTGATCAAACCCAGCTACAGTGATGACACCTGACGTCGCCGTTGCAATCCCGCAGATGATTGAAATCAAAGTGGTTTTACCCGCGCCATTCGGACCAAGCAGGGCCAGAATTTCGCCCTCGTCAATCTGAAGGTCCACGCCTTTCAGCGCTTGGTGACCACCCTCATAGGTCTTGGTCACGCCTTTGACGTCTAGAATTGTCGCCATTGCTGTCCCCTTGTCTGGCCAATGCGCCCGTCGCCCGGGCGTTCCTTTTGGACCGAACTTGTCAGATAAGCAATCCAGCGGCCCCTTCAAGACGCAACAGGTGAACTTTCGTCTCAACCCCGCCCGCGCCGGAAAACCCGACCAGTTTGTTTCCGGCTCCCATCACCCGATGACACGGGATAATGATGGGAATTGGGTTCGCACCGCAGGCATTCCCAACAGCCTGAGCCGAGTTCCCCGTCAGCTTTGCAATCTCGCCATAGGTCATGGTCTCGCCAAAGGGGATCGCGGACATGGCGCTACAAACGGCGCGTTGAAAATCGCTGCCGTCCACATGGGTGGGAAGATCGAATGTGGTCAGTGTTCCGTCGAAATAGGCTCGCAACTGCGCCTGCGCTTCGATCAGCACTGAGGTCACATCACCAACCGGATCCACACCCCACCGAAGGCGCGTGATTTTGCCGCCCTCTTCCACGACACCCAATTTCCCCACCGGGCTATCGACAACAGCAATATTCATGTCCCCAGTTTGCCCCCGCCCCACGCGACCTGCAATCCGGTTCATGACAAAAGTGGCACCAAAGCGCCCCTCTTCCTCTTGCAAAAATACCTCGGGGTAGGGCCGCAGGCCGAGGGGCAGCGCCCCTCAGGCTCACGACGTGAGCCGCCGAACGTCCTTAGCTCAGCGCCTCATCACAGCGTCCACAAACACCCGCATGTGCGTGGCTGCCCACATCTGGCAAAATCTTCCAGCAGCGCTGGCATTTCTCGCCCGAGGCCTTTTCGAAAACCACGCCGACGCCTTCGACTTCCGGCACGCGGAAAGCCTCGGCCGGGAGCGGATCACCCGTCAGCACGATCTGCGAAGTAATCGATACATCCGCAAAGTTCACCGATTTCAGCGATCCCAGAACGTCCTCGTCACGCACATGCACCACCGGCGCAGCCTCAAGCGATGCTCCGATCACCTTGTCGCGACGCTGGATTTCCAATGCGGCGGTGACCACGCGGCGCACCTGACGGATACCCGCCCATTTCGCGGCCAGGGGTTCGTCCAGCCAATCGGCGGGCGTGTCGGGGAAGTCCACCAAGTGGACCGAGCTGTCGTCGCCCGGGAAACGCTCAAGCCACACATCTTCCATGGTGAAAACCAGAACCGGTGCCAGCCACGTGGTCAGGCGATGGAACAGGATGTCCAGAACGGTGCGCGCGGCACGACGGTTCAGGCTGTCCTTGCCATCGCAATAGAGCGCGTCCTTACGGATGTCGAAATAGAAGCTCGACAAGTCCACGGTTGCGAAGTTGAACACGGCCGAGAACACACCTTGGAAGTCAAAGGTTCTGTAACCTTCACGCACCACGTGATCCAGCTCAGCCAGACGGTGCAGCACCCAGCGCTCCAGCTCGGGCATGTCAGCCACGTCCACACGCTCGGCCTCGTCAAACCCATGCAGGTTGCCCAGCATGAAGCGCATTGTGTTGCGCAAACGGCGATAGCTGTCGGCCACACCTTTCAGGATCTCCGGCCCGATCCGCTGATCTACCGTGTAGTCCGTCTGGGCCACCCACAGACGCAGAATGTCGGCGCCGTACTGTTTCACAACCTGCTCGGGCACGATGGTATTGCCCAAGGATTTGGACATCTTCATGCCCTTTTCGTCCAGCGTGAAGCCGTGGGTCACAACGTTCTTATAGGGCGCGCGACCCTTGGTGCCACAAGCTTGCAGCAGCGACGAGTGGAACCACCCGCGGTGCTGGTCGGTGCCTTCCATATAGACATCCGCGATGCCATCCGGCGTCCCGTCTTCACGGTCACGCAGAACGAATGAGTGGGTCGACCCCGAGTCGAACCACACGTCGAGCACGTCGAAGACCTGCTCCCATTCGTCGGCATTGTGATCACCGCCAAGGAAGCGTTCTTTCGCGCCGTCGGCGTACCACGCATCAGCGCCTTCTGCCTCGAATGCCTCGGCAATGCGGGCGTTCACGGCAGGGTCACGCAGAAGGAAACCTTCGTCGGTTGGCAGAAGACCTTTCTTGGTAAAGCAGGTCAGCGGAACGCCCCAAGCACGCTGACGCGACAGCACCCAATCTGGACGCGCCTCGATCATCGAGTACAAGCGGTTGCGACCGGTCTGCGGCCACCACTTCACCAGTTGGTCAATCGAGTTCAGGGCACGTTCGCGGATGGTCTTGCCCATCTCATCCTGCCCGTCGCCAACCTCTTTATCGACGGATGCAAACCACTGCGGCGTGTTGCGGAACACGATCGGCGCCTTCGAGCGCCAAGAATGTGGATAGCTGTGCGTCACGCGGCCACGCGCGATGATGCCGCCAGCCTCGACCAGTTTGGCGATCACGGCGTTGTTGGCTTTGCCTTCCTTGCCCTTGCGGTCAAAGACCTGAAGGCCCGCGAAGAACGGCACGTGCGGCAGGAATTCGCTTTCCTCGCCCACGTTGTGGGTCATGCGGTCAATCCAGTTGCGGGCGACAAAGGCTTCATAGTCGTCAGCACCGTGGCTGGGCGCGGTGTGCACGAAACCTGTACCTGCATCGTCAGTCACGTGATCGCCGTCGATCATCGGAACGTCGTAATCCCAGAAGCCGTCCGCACCGTCGGCACCGTTAAACGGGTGCTTACAGATCAGACCAGCCAGCTCATCTGCTGCTACGTCGCGCACGCGGGTGAAGTCGGTCACGCGGGATTTGCCCAGCGCGTCCTCGGCCAGTGCATCGGCGAAAACATACAGGTCACCGGGTTTAGTCCAGCTTTCTTCCTCGGTCGCGTCAACACGGTAAAGGCCATAGGCAATCTTGTCGTTATACGCGACGGCCTTGTTCGACGGGATCGTCCAAGGCGTTGTGGTCCAGATCACGACGCGCGCCTCGGCCAGATCACCTTCGGCGTTGGCGAAGCTAAACGGCACCCAGATCGTGTGCGATTTGTGGTCGTGATACTCGATCTCGGCCTCGGCCAGCGCGGTCTTTTCGACCGGCGACCACATCACGGGTTTCGAGCCCTGATAGAGCGTGCCGTTCATCAAGAACTTCATAAACTCCTCGGCGATCACGCGTTCGGCGTGGAAGTCCATCGTTAGATAGGGGTTTTCCCATTTACCGGTGATGCCCAGACGCTTGAACTCGTCGCGCTGGATATCCACCCAGCCCTCGGCGAACTTGCGGCATTCCTGACGGAAGTCGACAACGTCCACGTCGTCCTTGTTCTTGCCCTTCTTGCGGTACTGTTCCTCGATCTTCCATTCGATCGGCAGACCGTGGCAGTCCCAGCCGGGTACGTAACGCGCGTCATGGCCCATCATCTGGTGCGAGCGCACGATCATGTCCTTGATGGTCTTGTTCAGCGCGTGGCCGATATGCAGGTGGCCGTTGGCGTAAGGAGGGCCGTCGTGCAGGATGAACGGTTCGCGGTCGCCAGCGGTTTCACGCAGGCGGTCATAGACGCCGATTTTTTCCCACCGGGCCAGCCATTCAGGCTCGCGCTTGGGCAGGCCAGCGCGCATCGGGAAATCGGTTACTGGAAGGGTCAGCGTATCTTTGTATTCGGGTGTGTCGGCACACATGTGTCCGGTCCTTTTCAGGATAAGTCGTCAATGTCGAAGATGGGCGGCGCGGGTCGTCCATGCGCCTTGTCCCGGCGGCTCGTTGGTCTTAGAGCGCCGGGCATATAATTCGAATAATGATCGCTTTGACGTGCATCATGGGCGCGTTATAGGCCTGCGAGGGCGTGGCGTAAAGCCATGAAGGGCCGGTGGGCTGCGTTGATTTGTCCATGGGTTTGCACTTGGCGCGAAGCGGGCGAGCCGCTAGCGTCCATTGGTAAGAGGTTCCCATGTCCCACGCCCCCAATCCGCTGCAACTTTTCGACATCACACCGGCCCAGATCGACAGGGTTTTGGCACGGTTTTACGCGCGTATCCGGGTGCATCCGCAGCTGGGGCCAATCTTCAACGGACATGTAGGCACAAGCGACGCCGAGTGGGATGTGCATATTGCCACCATCACCCGCTTTTGGCGCGGCGCGATCCTGCGCGAACCGGGTTACGAGGGCAACCCAATGCGCGCCCATATGCAAGCAGGAAACGTTCGGCCCGAACATTTCGACCCGTGGATTGCCCTGTTCGAGGAAATCGCGACAGACACCCTGCCCGCCGACACAGCCCGCGCTTGGATCGCTCTGGTGCACCGGATCGGACGCGGCCTGCGTATGGGGGTCGAGGATATGGTGCGGCCTGCGAGTTCTGTGCCGAGTTTGGGGTAAGTTTTTGAGAACGCGCGCTATACGACCAGATTTGACAGGCGCACCCACGCGCCCTACGAAACTCTAACGATATTTCAGGTGACTGGGTTTTAGAAATGCGCATTGGGATTGCAGGTGCCGGGATCGGAGGTCTTAGTCTGGCAATTTTGCTACGTGATGCAGGCCTTCACCCCGAGATCTTCGAACGGTTTGACGCCCCCAAACCCCTTGGATCCGGCTTGGTGATCCAGCCCGTAGGACAAGACATCTTGGCACAGATGGGTTGTCTTGAAGATGTGCTTTCACACGGCAACAAAATCACGCGAATGCTGGGCAAACAGGTTCGTAGCGGCCGCCGCGTTCTGGACGTTTCCTATGACCCAAAGCAGACCGGAGCCAGCTTTGGCCTATCCATCCAGCGCGCCAGTATTTTTGACGCGCTTTATCGTGGCGCCCAACAGCGGGCCATTCCCATCCATACCTCTTGTGCAATTGCGGGCTATGCCGACAAACGGTTCACGTTCAGCGACGAAACCCGCTCGGACCCATTTGACCTTTTGGTGGATGCCAGCGGAGCGCGCTCGAAGCTTTCGCGTTTGAACAGCAAACATCTGCCATTTGGAGCGCTTTGGGCGAAGTTGGACTGGGTGGATGGAGTAGAACTCGACACGTCGAAACTTAGTCAGCGCTATGATGGTGCACATAAAATGATCGGCGTCATGCAGACAGGCGTCATGCCGAACGAGCACAAACCCTCGGCCGCATTCTTCTGGTCGCTTCCGGCGGACAGTTACGAGACATGGCGCAACGCCAGGCTGGACGCATGGCGTTCTGAGGCGCTGGTGCTTTGGCCCGAAATCGAGCCTTTCATCGCCCAGATCAATGACCCGGACCAATTCACAATGGCGCGCTATAGCCATGGAACGCTACGCCGTCCGTATCAAGAAGGCATCGCCTTTATCGGAGACGCCGCCCACCGTGCCAGCCCCCAGTTGGGACAAGGGGCAAACATGGCGCTTCTGGATGCGGCCGCATTGGCGCGGGCGCTGGTTGAATTTGGGCCAGACATCGGCCCTGCCGCCTATGCGAAAGCACGGCGGTTGCATGTGGCGATCTATCAGATGATGAGCTGGGCGTTCACGCCCATGTACCAATCCAACAGCCGCCTTCTGCCGTTCTTACGGGACCGCGCGCTGTTTCCACTGTCGCAAATCCCACCAATGTCGAAACTGCTAACATCACTGGTCTGCGGCACCATGACGGCACCGATCAGGTCTTTGACCCAAACAACCCCGCCAGCGCGCGCTTTACGATCCCCGTAACGCCGGGCCGCTTTCCGTCACTAAAGGGCAACGGGCGGCAGACTTCCAACGCGGCAACGCCGACGCGGGCGGTGAGTGCACCATTCACCACACCTTCGCCAAAGCGGCGCGAGAGTTTGGACAGCATCCCGCCCCCTGCCAGTGATCCCAGCATGTCATCCCCGACCGCAACAGCCCCGGTCGCAACCAGATGGGTCATCACCGCGCGCGTCAGACGCCAACTGCCCAATGTGCCAGAGCGTCCGCCATAAATCTCGGCCACACAGCGGATCATACGGATGTTCGCGGTCAGGGCGGTGGCCACGTCTGCAAGGGCCAGTGGCACGATGGCGGTGACAGTGGCGACCTGACGAGCAGCGGCTTCCACCTCTTTCAACGCGGCTTGGTCCAGCGGGGCCATCAGCTCGGCTTCGGCCAAGGTGAACAGGGTGTCGGTGTCAAAAACCTCGGCCTCGCGTTCACGGAACCGTTCCATCGCCCAGCGCATGTCGTCGCGCCCCTGATAAAGCCGCTTCAAACGGGCCATGACGTCGCGCGCTTCGTTTAGATCGTCATGGGTACGGGCTTGCTCGGCGGCATGGTGCAGAGCATCAACGCGGCGCATCCGCGCAAAGGCGATCCATTCGCGCAGGGCGATGATCACAAGCACCAAAAGGAAGGCTCCGGTCAGGCCCAGCGCAGTATAGCCTAAATAGGGATTGCGCGTGATCAAGCCGGTAACAAAGTCATACGCCGCAACGGACAACACGAAACCAAGGATCGACAGAAGAAGGGACCAAAACCAGCGCACCAAGCGTGACGGTCTGCGCCCGGCCATTGCGATTACACCCTGCATTGCCGCGCCAGTCGGATCCGGGCCGGTCACATCAGGCACGGGCGGGACTTCGGCGGGCGAGGTCGCCGGCGCGTCCTCAAGCTCGATCAAAACGGGGCCTTGTTTGCGGTCGCCTGTCACGCGCGTCTCCATTCATAGCAAATGTCGGGCAGGCCTTCATCATTGCCCGCGCCATCTGTGCGAAAGATCTCGGCGAAACCTTCGCGCAGGTAAAACCGTTGTGCGCCAGTATTGTTCTGGAACGTATACAGCGACAGGCTGTCGCTGGCCGTTTTTGCGTGATCCAGAAGCGCCTTACCCACACCCTGCCCCCGCGCGTAGTGCGACACGTAAAGCGCATGAACCTTGCGCTTGTCGCGCGACAGAAAACCAAGAATACGGTCTTCCTTGCGCGCGACCGTTGTCCAGCCATTGTCGACCAGCATCTGCGCAAACCCCTTTTCGCTGGCGCGCGAATGGACGCGTGGCATCCAGCGCGTCGAGGCATTCCACGCCGTCAAAATATTGGCGATGCCGGGTACATCCGCCCGATTGGCTGGCACAACGTTCACAATCGATCCCCCAGTAGGAACTCGGCCACCTTGTCCAATCGGATATGAGGCGGGCCTTCACCGGGTTTCAACGAAATCGCTGCCGGGGCAAAGCGCATGATCTGGTAATCAGCGTCGAGCCACTTCGTATCGCCGCTGCGTGCAGGTTTCAGAAGCTGAGCGGGATCTTCGGGAAGTGCTCCGGGATAAAACGCCGCAGCCTTGCCGCTGTCCAAAAGCTGCCCGCGCACGCAATCGAGGCTTTGGCCATCATGGTCCAAACGCTCTTCGGTGGTGGTGCGCAACGCAGAAAGCGACATCGCAGCCGTCTTGGCACCCGCAAAGTCAGCGCGGTCGCGTGCGTCGCGCAACAACGCCTCGGTGATGGCGGTTAGGCGGGGGTGCTGGCTGTGATGCAGGTGATCCGCCTTAGTGGCCGCAAACAGGATCCGTTCGATCCGACGCCCCAGAAAAAGTGTGGACAGAAACCCGTTTGTACCAGGGCGGAACGCGGTCAGGATCTCGGCCATGGCGCGACGCAGGTCCTCCAACGCAGCTGGACCGGAATGGATCGCGCCCATTACATCCACCAGCACGACCTGCCGGTCAATGCGCGAGAAGTGGTCGCGAAAGAAAGGTTTCACCACGCGGGATTTATAGGCTTCAAACCGACGTTCCATCTCGCGCCACAGGCTGCGGCGGGGGGTTGTATCTGGTTTTGGTAATGGCGCAAAGGTCAGGGCCGGGCTGCCTTCAAGATCGCCGGGCAGTAAGAACCGCCCGGGGGTGCAATCGCTGTAGCCGTCCTCGCGCGCGGCTTTCAGATAGTCAGCGAACGAGGTCGCCAAATCCTTGGCCTGCACCTCGTCCAGCTTCTCGGTCGGGTCCACGGCGCGGGCTTTCTTAAGAAAATCCTGCGCTTGCTTGCGAGTCTCGACACGTTCCAAAACCTGTGCGGCCCAGTCGGAATAGCTGAGATCCATCAGCGCCAAATCCAAAAGCCACTCGCCGGGGTAATCCACGATGTCTAGATGTACGGTCCGCGCGGACCGAAGCCCCCCCAACAGGCCCGATGGCTGGACTCGGAAAGAAAGGCGCAGCTCGGAAATGGCGCGGGTGCTGTCGGGCCAATGTGGCGCGGGGCCCGTCATGGCGGACAAGTGTGTTTCATAGTCGAAACGCGGCACCGTGTCGTCAGGCTGAGGCTGCAAAAACGCGCTTTGAATGCGTCCTTCCGAGGCCGCGACCAAACCCGGCATCCGTGCGCGATCCATCAGGTTGGCGACAAGGGATGTGATAAACACAGTCTTGCCCGCCCGTGACAGGCCCGTCACGCCCAACCGGATCACCGGTTCAAACAACGCCTCGCTTGTAGCGTCGCCGATCGATTCGATCTGGCGGGTGATGCTATCTGCGATGTCACCAAGGCCCACGGCGGTCTCCTTCACTGCTCGCCTTAAAGATAGGTTCACCGGCGGCGTTTCACCAGAGGGGAGGTTCATGCGTCTACTCCCCGTGGGAAGGGGCGTTGCCCCTCGGCCTGCGGCCTCACCCCAGGATATTTAAACCAAGAAAATGCGGGTTGCGGGAACTTGTCTGCGCGCGCGCGGCAAGTTATGCGGGGTCATGCCCAGATACGCGTTGAAAGTAGATTACCACGGAGCTGGCTTTGCTGGATGGCAGCGCCAGAAAGAACACCCGTCCGTTCAGGGCGCGATCGAGTCTGCTTTGGCGAAGCTGGAACCGGGTGAGCATACGATTGCGGCAGCAGGGCGCACCGATGCGGGGGTGCACGGGTTGGCGCAGGTGGCGCATTGCGATTTGGTAAAGGATTGGGATCCGTTTCGTCTGTCTGAGGCGTTGAATTTTCACCTGAAAGAACAGCGCGTGGCGATAGTAGATTGCGCGGCGGTGGATGACGACTTTCATGCGCGGTTTTCTGCGGTCGAGCGGCGGTACTTGTTTCGTCTGATCGCGCGGCGTGCGCCGCTGACCCACGACCGGGGGTTGGCTTGGCATGTGAAGCACCCGTTGGATGCGGTCGCGATGCAGGCAGGAGCGGATCGGCTGATTGGGCGGCATGACTTCACCACCTTCCGATCCTCGATCTGTCAGGCGGACAGCCCGGTACGGACATTGGACGCACTGCGCGTGGAAGAGCACCGCCGCGAAAGTGAAATCGAGTACCGTTTCCATGTGCGCGCCCGGTCGTTTTTGCACAATCAGGTGCGCAGTTTCGTGGGGACTTTGGAGCGGGTTGGGGCCGGATCATGGGCCCCGGAAGATGTCACGCAAGCGCTTGAGGCACGTGACCGCGCGGCCTGTGGCCCGGTCTGCCCGCCCGAGGGGTTGTATCTGGCCGGCGTCGGCTATCCAACGGATCCGTTTGAGCACTGAATACGCTGGACCTTTCGCCAGCAAACTGCAAATTTTCACACCAGATCCTTAATTACCGAGCACGTCATGTCATCTGACCAGACACTTTTCGAACATCGCGGCCCATTTGGCATCATTGTCCAGTTTCGCCAATCCGTCCTGTTTCTTTTGGGGCTTATCCTGTTTTTGGGCTTTAGCAGCTCAAACCTTTTGGGGTCTCTGGCTTGGCCCGCGATCCTGATCGGGTCCATCTATCTGCACGAGATCGGCCACGCCTGGGCCTGCAAAGTACAAGGCATTCCAATCCGTGAGGTCGTGATCCATGGGGGCGGCGGCTATTGCCTGCCCGCGCGATCCATGACCCGGCGCGAGGACGAGTTCGTGACCGCCATGGGCCCCATCGTGAACCTAGCGCTGTGGGCAATATCGTCGCTGTTGATGAATGTCGTGCCTTCGGGCGAGGTCAGCTATGTTTTGTATCTGGTGGCACAGATCAACATCTTCCTGGCGATCTTCAACCTTTTCCCAATGATGCCCTTGGATGGCGGGCGGTTGTTTCGTCTGATCCTTGCACGCTTTTTGAACCCCATTCTTGCGACCCGCATCGCTGGTGGCGTGGGCCTTCTGGCTTGCGGGCTGTGGCTGGGCGTGTTGATCCTTGGCGTCACAAGCGGAGGCTTCCTGCTTCTGTTCTTCCCGCAATTCGGCGTTCATTGGCGCATGATGCGGCAAGGTGCCTAGGGCGGATCACGCCAGCGCTGCTCGCAATTCCTGAGCCGTTTTGGCGACGTCCTCAATCGCCTCGGCGATGTGATGATCGCGGGTGCGGTGATTGGTGATCGCCGCGCGCAGGCACGTTACACCACCCACATCTGTGGTCGAAAACACGGTGGCGTTGTGAAGTTGCAGATGCGTTGCAATTTGCGCGTTCAACGCGGATTGCTGGTCGGCGGGCAGGTCTGGGGCGGCGGTGAACACGCAAATGTTGGACACCACAGGGGCGCAAAGGGCCATGCCCTGCTTTTGCGCAAGTTCCGACATGTCCAATGCTTGCTGACAGTTGCGCGTGATCGCGGCGGCGAACGCATCCTCCCCGAACATTTCCAGTGCACACCAAACCTTCAGCGCACGGTTGCCGCGCGACAGGTCGATGCCATAGTCGCAAAACCACGGCTCTCCGCCCGCCAGCCCTTCAGCGCTGCCTTTCAAATATGACGGGCGGGCGGCGAATGCGGCGCGGTGAGCGGTTTCATCCGCGATCAGGGCAAGACCGCAGTCGTAACCCACATACATCCATTTGTGAAAATCCAAGGCGATGCTGTCGGCACGTTCAATCCCATCGGTCAGGCTGCGCCACGGGTCGTCCGCCAATCGAGCCCAAGCACCAAAAGCTCCGTCCACGTGCAACCAAATATCTTCGGAGGCGGCCAAATCCGCCAGTCTGTTCAGATCATCATACCCGCCCAGATCGACAGACCCGGCGGTGCCCACGATAGCCAAAGGGGTCAGACCATGTGCGCGGTCAAGATCAATCGCTTGCTTCAATGCGTCCAGATCCATCGCGCCATTCGTCGCTGAAACCAAGCGCAGCTGGTTATGCCCAAGCCCCAACAGCTCGACCGCTTTTCGCGTCGCGTTGTGCACACCTTCGGCGGCATAGACAGTCAGGTCCGCAGCCCCGTTTGCCCGCGCATCCGGGCAGGCCCGTACCCGTGCGGCCTGAAATGCGATGACCGTGGCTTGTGACGTGCCCGCGACCAACACGCCACTTGCGCCTTCGCCAAAGCCCATCTTGCGGCGGGTCCAATCAATGACCGCGCGTTCCATTTCATTGATCCCGTGATGTCGTCCGCCGCCATTGGTGTTCATTGCAGCCGCCGCAATCCCTGCCACAAAGTCCGAGGCCATCCCACTGCCCTGCACCCAGCCCCAGAACTTGGGATGCGTGTTGCCGCCGTGATAGGGCAGCACCTGATCCATCACACGCGCCACCACATCGCCCCCAGCCCCGATGGCATATCGATCTGCCAGATCGACAGGAGGCGCCTGCCACGGATGCGCGCCCGCATCGCGCATCTGATCCACGCAGCGATCCAACAGATGATGCAGATCCTTGCGCAGATCTTCCCAATCACCGGGGTCCAATGCAGGTTTGGTCATGGTTCGCTCCTTCCATCAACGCCCTCACCCTAGCCAAATCCACCTGAATGGAAAGCGTGCTCTTTCCCCTTGCCTGCGGCTCTGACATAATGCTCCAACAAAACAAACGAGCAGCGTTCAAGGCGACCGAATACATGAGCAACGACCTTCTGGCCGAGCATACCCCCGCACAGGGCCACGACGATTATGACGCCTCGTCGATCGAGCATCTCGACGGCATGGAAGCAGTGCGCAAGCGCCCCGGGATGTATATCGGCGGCACAGACGAACGCGCGCTGCATCATATGGCGGCCGAGATCATCGACAACTCGATGGACGAAGCGGTGGCAGGTTTTGCCAACCGGATCGAGGTTACGCTGAACGCCGATTACTCGTTGACGGTTGTTGACAACGGGCGCGGTATTCCAATCGACCCGCACCCCAAATTCCCAGACAAATCCGCGCTCGAGGTGATCTTTACCGAACTTCATGCGGGCGGGAAGTTCTCGGGCAAGGCTTACCAAACATCAGGCGGTTTGCACGGGGTTGGCTCGACCGTTGTGAATGCGCTGTCTGATCGCCTGCTGGTGAAAGTTGCGAAAAACAAAGAGCTGTTTTCGCTGGAGTTCTCGCGCGGGCGGCCGCAAGGAAAGCTCGAGAAAATCGGCGCGGCCCCCAACCGGCGTGGAACCGAAGTCACGTTCCACGCTGATGAAGAGATCTTCGGCAAGCACCGCTTTAAGCCCAAGCGGCTGTTCACCATGGTCCGCTCGAAAGCCTATCTGTTCTCGGGCGTTGAAATCCGCTGGAAATCCGCCATCGAAGACGGTGAAACCCCGACCGAGGCCACGTTCCATTTCCCCGGCGGACTGGCCGATTACCTAAAGGAAACGCTGGGCAGTGCGTCCATCTATGCCGAGCAACCCTTCGCCGGAAAAGTCACCTTCCAAGAACGTTTTGGCGAGCCGGGCTATGTCGAATGGGCGATCAACTGGACGCCCTCGCGCGATGGCTACATCCAGTCCTATTGTAACACCGTGCCGACGCCCGAGGGCGGCACCCATGTCACCGGGTTCTGGGCCGCGATCCTTAAGGGCATCAAGGCTTACGGCGAGCTTGTGGGCAACAAGAAGGCCGCCAACATCACCCGCGACGACCTGCTGACGGGCGGCTGCGCGCTGGTGTCCTGCTTCATCTCGGATCCGGCCTTCGTGGGCCAGACCAAGGACCGCTTGTCGACCGAATCCGCCAACAAGATGGTCGAGCAATCGGTGCGTGACCACTTTGACAACTGGCTGGCGGCAGACACGAAATCCGCGGGCGCGATCCTTGATTTCCTTGTCCTGCGGGCCGAGGAACGCATGCGCCGCCGTCAGGAAAAAGAGACCGCGCGCAAGACGGCGACCAAGAAACTGCGCCTGCCCGGCAAACTGGTGGATTGTTCCGCCACCAACCGCGAAGGCACCGAGCTGTTCATTGTCGAGGGCGACTCGGCTGGTGGGTCCGCCAAGATGGCGCGCAACCGCAAAACACAGGCCCTTCTGCCCCTGCGTGGTAAGATCCTGAACGTGCTGGGCGCGGCGTCATCCAAGCTGGGTACCAACGCCGAGATCAGCGACCTGACCCAAGCCCTTGGTGTCGGACTGGGCACCAAGTTCAATGTCGACGATCTGCGCTATGACAAGATCATCATCATGACCGACGCGGATGTGGACGGGGCGCATATTGCGTCGCTTCTGATGACATTCTTCTTCACTCAAATGCGGCCCATGATCGACACAGGCCACCTGTATCTGGCCTGCCCGCCGCTGTTCCGCCTGACCCAGGGGGCCAAACGCGTCTATTGCGTGGACGAGGCCGAACGGGACGAATGGCTGGAGAAAGGTCTGGGCGGCAAAGGCAAAATCGACGTCAGCCGCTTTAAAGGTCTGGGCGAGATGGACGCAAAAGACCTGAAAGAAACCACGATGGACCCGGCCTCGCGCACTCTGATCCGCGTGACGATTGACGAGGACGAACCCGGCGAAACCGCGTCTCTGGTCGAGCAGTTGATGGGCAAAAAACCCGAACTTCGTTTCCAATATATTCAGGAGAACGCGAAGTTCGTGGAGGAGTTGGATGTTTGAGGCTGCCTCGTCGGTGAACTTCAAAGCACTTTTGTTTGCCACTATCGCACCTTTTCTTCTAGCAAACTGTGGACCGCAGCCAGCCAGTGGCTCTCTGAATTCTCAGGACCCACGCTGCAAAGGCGCATTGGAACTCAGCAAGAGACTGCTCAATACGCCAGTAATCAAAACTGAATGGGAAACGCTTCTCTCTGGAGTACGCAGTGAGATTAATCCGTGGAAAGAACCGTTTCTCCAAGATCTACGCGATGGTGACAGGATCAACTACATCAGTCACCACGATTGCTTTGCTACGGAAGATGGGCGGCAAACCATTAGCGTCATAGCTGCGACAGCGCGCCTAGGTGAGATTCGATTTAATATGATCCTCCACGATGAGGATGCCTCAATAACCTCACTACAGATCAGGCGGTATGTCGGCACGATGTAAACATGTTATCGCCGAAACTTGTTCATAGCCCGTGCACCGCACGGGCCACGCCCGACCCTCCCCCCGGGAGGGCGTATTGCGACGGATCGCCGAACGAAACGCTGCGGGTGTGGTGAGGGCTTAAGAAACTGAGATGCCTACGACGCCCACCCAGGGTCGGGCGCGGCCCTCTGTTTCACATGACCTAAGAAAGGGTGCGTGTTGGGGCGAAGCCGCGCAGATCAGTCCTGCACAGACTCCAAATACTCCGCCAGCCTTACCAGCGCAGCGGGCGTCGGGGTCATCACACCTTTTTCGTCCACCCAGACCTCCATCTCGCTTTCCAGAAGCGCGCCGAACTCGGGCATGGGGCCGCGTTGAGTGCCTTTGGCATAGCCGTCGATGGTCGACATGACATAGCGGGTCGGGAAGGTGCCGCCGTGTTTGGCGGTCAGTTTGGTCAGGCCCGGTGCGCTGGGATAGACGCCGCCCTTGGCGTCATCGCCGTGGCAGGCGGCGCAGTTCTCGGCATAGATTTCGGCCCCGGACAGGTCCGAGACATCTTCGGCCTCGGGCTCGGCCTGAGTGTTGAAGACGTCTTCTGGCTGACAGGCGGCCAGAAGGATCAGGAATAAGGGGGCTGCGCGAAGCATTGTGAAACCTGTGTGCCTTTCTAAGGGCTTGCTTTAACGTGATTCTATCACGACTGTGCGCGCATGCAACCCTAGGTCACTTTAAACTGAAATTGCTGATTTTGCCCTGCATGACCACTTTCGTATCATCACTGTCCGCAGACAGAGCCAAAGCAACCAGCGCGTCGGGGTCTGCCCCAAACGCGCGACGATAATCTGCGGCCAGATCGACGCTTTCGGAATGCGCCCCGGTGCCGGACGGGCGCAACACGATGGTCTTGCCTCGTGCACCCAGATAGGGCGAGCCCAGCACGGCACCGCGTTTGTGATCGCCGCCCCAAACATAGACCAGCACACGACCGTCTGGATGGTTCAAAAGCTTGCGCAGGCTGTTTGATCCTTGCAGGCGTTCGGCCTCGGCTTTGGGCAAGAAGGCGAAATAGAGCGCAAGGTTGCGGTCATCCCCGCCCTTCTGGCGCAGATCCGTTGCGGGGACCGAGCTGTCCACCGACCAACGCCAACTGGCCTTACGCACATCCCAATCCGCAGGGGGCAGCCGGTCATATGTGATCGACACCGCCCCATCCGCCTTAACCCCCATCGTTCCGCCGGATGCAGAAAACGTCACTTTCGAAAAGATGGCGAACAGATGTGTGCGCCACGAATTGAAGTTCACCGGGCCCGCCACGGCCATCGAGGCTGACAGGGTCAGGGCAAGGATCGGGGGCAAGATACGCATGGGAACTCCGGAAGGTCATGATTACGCCTGCCAGAATGCCGATCCCGCGCGTCCAAGCAATCGGGTCTCACGCGATTGTCAGGGATCGCGAGCGGTCAGAGGATCTCGCCACCTTCCAAGCGCAAGGTCCGATCCATGCGGGCGGCCAGTTCAAGGTTATGCGTGGCGATCAGCGCCGACAGGCCCGTGTCTCGCACAAGCTCCATCAATGCGGCGAACACCGTGTCCGAGGTGTCCGGGTCCAGGTTCCCGGTGGGTTCATCCGCCAGCAAAAGCGCAGGGCGGTTGGCCAGCGCCCGACAAAAGGCAACGCGCTGTTGCTCGCCGCCCGACAGCTCGGCGGGGCGGTGGGTGGCACGGGTGTCGACGCCCACACGGGCCATCAGCTCCATCGCGTGATCGCGCGCGGCGCGTTCGCCGACGCCATTCGCCAGTTGCGGCAGCACGATGTTTTCCAGAGCGGTGAATTCCGGCAGCAAGTGGTGGAACTGATAGACAAACCCAACCTCGTTTCGGCGGGTGGCCGTCCGGCGACGGTCGGACTGCGCGCCCATCTTCTGCCCGTTGATCGAGACCTCGCCCGCATCAGCCGCATCCAACAGCCCCGCAATGTGCAAAAGCGTCGATTTGCCCGAGCCCGAAGGCGCTACCAGCGCCACAACCTCGCCCTTGGCAATCGTCAGGTCCGCCCCGCGAAGCACGCGGATTTCGCCCGGCGTGCCTTCGTTATAGGTCTTGGTGATGCCCGACAGGGTTAGAACCGTGTCACTCATAGCGCAGCGCCTCCACCGGGTTCATCCGCGCGGCCTTGCGCGCTGGGAATAGGGTCACAACGAAGGACAAAGTCAGCGACAGAGCCACCGCCGATGCGACATCCGCGAGCTCCAGCTTTGCAGGCAAGTGATAGATGCCGCGGATCGACGGGTCCCAAACTCCGCCGCCAGAGATGTAGTTCACCAGCGCGAATACGCTGTCGATGTTCAGCGCAAACAGACAGCCAAGGATTACCCCGGCAATCGTCCCGACGATCCCCGTCAGCGAACCGCATAGAAAGAAGACCCGCAGGATGGATCCCTCGCTCAGACCCATTGTGCGCAGAATACCAATGTCACGCCCCTTGTTCTTTACCAGCATGATTAGGCCGGATGTGATATTCATCGACGCAATCAGCACCAGCACGGACAGGATGATGAACATGACGTTGTCTTCCATATCTAAGGCGCGCAGGAAGGCTCCGGACCGGTCGCGCCACGTCCAGACGCCGCTGGGGTCTTCGACGGCTTCCATGATGGGCATCAGCAGTTTGTCGATACCTTCCGGGTCGTCCACCATCACCTCGATCTCATCTGCCAACCCTTCGCGGTTAAAGAAGCTCTGCGCCTCGGCGATGGGCAGATAGACGCGGGTGCGGTCGATGTCCCAACGGCCTGCGGTGAAGATATAGGTCACGTCATAAGCATTCACCCGCGGGCTGGTGCCGAAAGCGGTCTTCACCCCATTGGGCGAGATGATCTTGATCTTGTCACCGATCCCGACGTTCAACTCGGCCGCCACGCCAGACCCAATGGCCACGCCGCGCTCGAAATCCGCCAGATCCCCGGCCGAGCTTTCAGGGCTGGCGATGCGTGGGATGGTCAGGATGTCTTCATAGGCGATCCCGAAGACTTCGACCCCGGCATTATGCTGCCCCCGGTTCGCCATGACCTGCCCTTTGACCAAAGGCGCAGCACGGACCACGCCCGGAACGGTCATAATGCGGTCCGCCCAGTCCTCGTAATTCGTGATCGTCCGGTCCAAATCCCCGTTCGCGGTGATCCGGCTTTGGGCATAGACCTCGACATGGGCATTGGCGCCCAGAATGGTGTCGACAAATTCGTCGCGGAACCCGGTGCGCACAGCAAGCGTGATGATCAAGGCCGCTACGGCCAGCGTGATACCGATCAGGCTGATCCATGTCATGGTGCTGACGCCACCCTCGGCACGGCGCGCGCGCAGATACCGCCACGCGATCTGCCATTCGAAACGGGAAAACGGGGCTGTTCGCTTGGGCAACTCAGGCTCCTGACGGGAAAAGATTTGCGCCAAACTGCGGCTAATGGGCGGCAAGGTCAAGCAGATGCCCCCAATGTGGCCTGAAACCGCCGCCCCGCCCACAATCCGCTAACCTGTGGAGAAACAAAAGTTTTCTGTGGACAACTCGCTTAACAGGCAAAGTTTCACTTTACAGCGAGGAATGCGGGTGACACCATATCTAGTAAGGTAAGGCGCAAAGAACGCCGAACCTTGTACAGGCATCAAGCATTTGTGGCCACTTGCGGTCACTGCCACGACCCCGTCACAAATGCTGAAACCAAGGGGGCATAACATGGCCGCAACCGAGCAGTATATCGAAAGCGAAGATCTTCACCCGATCGACATCGTCGAAACCATCGCGGAACATCACGCGTGGGAGTTCGACCGCGTCGCGGAAGATCAAATTGCCATGGCTGTCGAGGGACAGTGGCGCACCTATTCGATCACCTTGGCGTGGTCGCCCTATGACGAAACTCTGCGCCTGATCTGCACCTTCGAAATGGAGCCGCCCGAGGACAGCTTGCCGCGCATCTACGATGCGTTGAACCGGATCAACGACCAGTGCTGGACCGGCGCGTTCACCTATTGGGAAGAGCAGCGCCTGATGGTCTGGCGTTACGGTCTGCCTTTGACCGGCGGACAGTTTGCGGGCCCCGAACAGATCGACCGGCTGATCGCTTCGGCCGTGTCCGCATCCGAGCGCTTCTATCCAGCCTTCCAGCTGGTCGCATGGACGGATCGCAGCGTTGACGACGCCCTTCAGGTCGCCATCGCCGAGGCTTACGGCCGCGCATAACTTTATTGCTTACCTCCCCGGCCGCGCCCTCGGGCGCGGTTTCGGCTTGCGCCGCCCGCGTTGCGCTCTAATCTCGCACCCAAGCTGGAAACGAGACAGGGCAACATGATGATGGATCAGGTAAAATCGCGCGGGCTGGTGCTGTTGGGTTGCGGCAAGATGGGATCGGCCATGCTGGAAGGCTGGCTGTCGGATGGGCTGCCCGCCAGCTCGGTCTGGGTGAATGATCCCTACCCTTCGGATTGGCTGCAATCTCTGGACGGGTTGAACCTGAACACGACCCTGCCCGACAATCCCGCCATCGTGCTGATCGCGGTGAAGCCGCAGATGATGGCAGATGCACTACCGTCGCTGAAAGCGCTTGGAAACGGCACAACGCTATTCCTGTCGGTCGCTGCCGGCACGCCTATTTCGACCTATGAAACCATGCTGGGCAACCAGACCCCGATCATCCGCGCCATGCCCAACACGCCCGCAGCCATCGGGCGCGGGATCACGGCGATTTGCGGCAATGATCAAGCATCTGCCGCTGATCTGGATCTTGCTCAATCACTTTTATCAGCTGTTGGGCAAGTGGTCCGGCTGGACGGCGAACACCAGATGGATGCCGTTACTGCCGTGTCAGGGTCCGGCCCCGCCTATGTGTTCCACTTGGTCGAGGCGTTGGCCGCCGCCGGCGTCAAACAAGGCCTGTCCGAAGACCTTGCCATGCAATTGGCTAAGGCCACCGTGGGCGGCGCAGGTGCGCTTGCGGAAGAAGCTGACGACGACCCCGCCCAGCTGCGCGTCAATGTCACCAGCCCCGGTGGTACCACTGCCGCCGCTTTGTCCGTCCTGATGGACGAAGCCACCGGTTTTCCCAACCTTCTGACCCGCGCGGTGAAAGCCGCCGCCGACCGTTCCAAGGAGCTTGCCAATGGCTGAGATCACATTCGACGACTTCATGAAAGTTGACGTCCGAAAAGGTACAATCGTGCGTGCCGAACCCTTCCCAGAAGCCCGCAAGCCCGCCATCAAGCTATGGGTCGATTTCGGGGATGAGATCGGCGAGAAGAAAAGCTCGGCCCAAATCACTGCGCATTACACACCCGACACGCTTATCGGCAAATCGGTCATCGCTGTCGTGAACTTTCCACCCCGCCAGATCGGCCCGATGCGCAGCGAAGTTTTGGTTCTGGGCCTGCATGACGCCGATGACGGTGTGGTACTGCTAAGCCCCGATCACGATGTCCCCAACGGCGCGCGGATGTGCTGATGAAACTCTTCGTCTCCCGCCCTCTGCCCGACGCGGTTCTGTCCCGCGCCCGAGGTGCCTTCGACACCACGGTGCGCGACATCACGACCCCGATGAGCCGGGACGAGATGATGGCAAGCCTTCGCGACTATGACGTCGTCCTGCCGACGCTGGGCGATCTCTACTCTGCTGACATCTTCGAAAGTACTGACACGATCCGCGCTCGTCTGCTCGCGAATTTCGGCGTAGGCTACAACCACATCGACGTGGAGGCAGCCAAGGCGCATGGGCTTCAGGTAACAAACACGCCCGGCGCCGTCACTGATGCCACTGCCGACACCGCCATGACGCTGATCTTGATGACCGCGCGTCGGGCCGGGGAAGGTCAACGGATGTTGCGCAAAGGCGCGTGGGAGGGCTGGCACCCAACGCAGCTGTTAGGGATGCATGTCTCGGGCAAAACCGTCGGCATTATCGGCATGGGCCGTATTGGCGAAGCCATCGCCAAACGTTGCCATTTCGGTTTCGGCATGAATGTCGTGTTCTACAACCGCTCTCCAAAAACGCCTGACCTGCCCGCGCAGCAATTGCCCAGCATCGAGACCGTTGCAAACACCGCGGACATCCTTGTCGTCGCCGTTCCGGGCGGGGGCGAGACCCTCCACCTGATCGACAAGAACACATTTGATGCCATGCCGTCCCATGCGCTTCTGATAAACATCGCACGCGGAGAAGTCGTCAGCGAAGCCGCCCTGATTGACGCCCTCGAACAAGGTCAGATCGCGGGCGCAGGGCTGGACGTCTACGAGTTCGAACCCAAAGTGCCCAAAGCGCTCACCGACCGCGAGGATGTGACCCTGCTGCCCCATCTGGGCACCGCGACGCTGGAAGTGCGTACAGATATGGGAATGTTGGCGATGGACAACATCGAGGCGTTCGCCAACGGCCAACCGCTGCCGACTCCGGTCTGATCTTACTTTTGCCAATCAATGCCTTCACCACCTGTCGCATCGCGACAGGTCATCAAGCGCGCCGAAGGCGCACAATCGGGTCTCTCAGTTCCCGGTTTCTTCCCGCCAATGACGGCGGCAGAGGGAAACATAGGTCTCGTTCCCGCCGATCTGCACCTGATCGCCATCCGTCAGCACGCGTCCCTGATCGTCCTGCCGAACCACCATTGTCGCCTTCTTGCCGCAATGGCAGATCGTACGCACTTCGCGCATTTCATCGGCCAGCGCCAACAGCGCCGCGGATCCCGGAAACAGGTTGCCCTGAAAATCGACGCGCAGCCCGTAGCACATCACTGGCACCCCCAGATCATCCACCGCCCGGGCCAGTTGCCAGACTTGATCTCGGCTTAGAAACTGCGCTTCGTCAATGAAAACGCAGGCACAGGGACCATCGGCCTGCCGCCGCGCGATCTTGTCATAAAGATCCTCGCCCTCGGCAAACGTATCTGCCTTCGCCCCGATCCCGATCCGACTGCCAATCCGCGCGTCGCCAGCGCGATTATCGAACTGGGCGGTGATCAGATATGTCTTCATCCCGCGTTCGTGATAATTGTAACTGGCCTGCAAAAGCAGGGTCGATTTCCCCGCATTCATGGTCGAATAGTGAAAATAGAGCTTTGCCATACCCTTGAATTACGCGCCCACAGGGGCGGGTTCAACCACTCGTTTCAGGAACCTTGGGGGATGGCAGCCAAAGGCATAGAAAAGGAGAAAGCAGTCGCACACACAACACGCGGTCAGTGGGCTTTCGCCCGGGGATGGATATGACCGTCACACTCGTAAGCCAATCACGTCCTGCTTTCTCATGCAGGCGTCCCACCTGCATCCCGCAACGTTCCCATCGCGGGGCTTTTCAATCCGATGCATGTGGCATCGGGCACTTGTAAAAATTCTTCCACTCGCAAACAGCAAAAGATAACTCGCTACAGTTATGAAATAAGCCATTCCCTTAGCGGAAAAATAATGGGAAAAGAGGTGTGGAATTCCCCACAAGCGAGGGGAAGACAAAAGGAATTGAATATGGCCGGTGTTGGAAGTTACCTGAAAAAGCATACCGAGGCGCTTGTCAAAGACGTCGGTTTGGAAGCTGCCTGTGCTGCTACGGGCAAATCCAAAGCCACTTTGGGGCGCTATTATTCTGACAGTGAAGAGCACGCAGATCGCTTTATGCCGATCGACGCCGTCGCCGCATTGGAAGAGGCCGCACGCTATCCCCACATCACCAGCGCCTTGTCCGAGCTTCAGGGGATTACCATTTCCTATGATGCCGAGCGCAAGAACTCGCCCGAGGGTGGGGTGAACAGCGACGTGATTGCCCTGTCGCAGCGTTTTGCGATGTTGATGGCGGAATACCAGCAATCCATCGAGGACGGGATCATTACGATCAACGAAGCCAAGCGCCTTCTGCGTGAAACGCTGGCGCTTCAACATGTGTTGATCGACATGAAACTGCATCTGGAAGAAGAAGCCGGGAACGGCCAAGCCTGATCACCCGATCAAAATCGCGGCCCACGCAACTCCGGCTGTAATTGCTGTCACGGCGACGAAGGCGCTGCCCGCATCCTTCGCTTCGCGCGCAAGCTCGTGCTCCTCGCTTGTGACCAGATCGAGCGTGCGTTCGATTGCTGTGTTGATCAGTTCAGATGCGACGACCAGCAGGCTAAGCGCAAAAAGCAGCGCAGTTTCCCCACGACTTAGATCCAGCCACAATGCCAGAATGCACGAGATCACGCAGAGGATTGTCCACTGCCGCAGCGACGCTTCTGTCCGCCATGCGGCGCGCCATCCCGTCTATGACCAGACACAGGTCATCCAGAATCGATGCAGCTGCGCCTTCAGCACCCATCGCCCCCTAGTTCTGCATTCTGCAAATAGTGCTGCACGGCGTCCTGCACCCGACGAAACCTATCGCCGCCCAGCTTGGTGCCACCGAACCAGCGGGTTACCACGATGATATGTCCCTTAACGCCCTCGCGTTCCAGCATCCGCAGAATGACCATGCCTGCACCGGCCTCGCCGTCATCGCCCTTTACGCCGCCTTCTTCCGGCAAGATGGCAGCCCAAGTGTTGTGCGTCGCCTTGGCATAGCGTTTGTCGCGGGTCAGAGTCTTTAGAAACGCCTTCACATCCGCACGGCTGCCGACCTTCCCACCCGAGACCGCGTATTTTGATCCCCGGTCCGTCAGGAACCCACTGAATTGCTGCATGTCTGTCTTGCCCATGGAAAATGTATAGCTGCCGCGACACGGCTTCGCCAGATCGCTCTGGTCTTTGTCGTCCAAGCGGATAAACTTAAGACATGTTTACCATCGAACACGAATTTGACTCGACCGTCGTCACCCTTGTGGACGAGGGGGAAAATACCGACGCCCCTCATCTGAACGAGGATGTGATCATCAACGCTTTTGCTGGCTGCGTGACGTTGGAGCAATGGGATCCACGCACCGATCAGGTACATAAGATCACGCTGTCGCCAGCGCAGTTACGCGACCTGACGGCCGCGCTGAACCTGCCCGAAGGGATTTACCGTTCTGAGGTCAAGGGCGACTAAGGGTCCGCGACACGGCGTCTTTCCAACCCGCATAGCGGCGGGTGCGCGTGGCATCAGCCATCTGCGGCGCAAAACTGCGTTCCAGCGCCCAAGTCTCGGCAAAGCCGACTTGGTCGGGATATATCCCAGCCTTCATGCCCGCCAACCACGCCGCCCCCAGCGCGGTGGTTTCCAGAACGGTCGGACGGTCCACAGCCGCCCCGTTGATATCGGCCAGAAATTGCATCGCCCAGTCGGACGCGGCCATGCCACCATCAACGCGCAGCACGGTGTCGCCCGTATTGCCCATATCGGCCTGCATGGCCTCAAGCAGATCGCGGGTCTGAAAGCCCACGGCTTCAAGCGCGGCACGGGCGAATTCTTTCGGGCCGGATCCGCGTGTCAGGCCGAACACCGCCCCCCGACACTCGGCATCCCAATAAGGCGCGCCCATGCCTGTGAAGGCCGGGACCAAGATCACCTCTTGCTCGGGGTCGGCAGCATCCGCCAATGCTGTCGTCTCGGCCGCGTTGTCGATGATGCCCAGCCCGTCGCGCAGCCATTGGACCGCCGCGCCCGCGATAAAGATCGAGCCTTCCAGTGCATAGGTCGGCTTGCCATCCAGTTGATACGCAATCGTCGTCAGCAGACGGTTTTTCGACGCCACCGGTGCGTCGCCTGTGTTCAAGAGCGCAAAACAGCCCGTGCCATAGGTAGATTTCAGCATCCCCGGCTGGAAACACGCCTGCCCGATGGTGGCCGCCTGTTGATCCCCCGCCACGCCCAATATAGGGACCGGCGCACCCAACAGATCTGTTACACCGAACTCGGACGCACAATCGCGCACCTCGGGCAACATGCTCATCGGGATGTTCAAAAACGCGCAAATATCCGCGTCCCATTCCCCCCGCTTGATGTTATACAACATCGTGCGTGCAGCGTTGGTCGCGTCAGTCACATGCGACGCGCCATCCGTCAACCGCCAGATCAGGAAGGTATCCACGGTGCCAAAGGCCAGCTCTCCGGCATCGGCTTTCGCTCGTGCGCCGTCCACATTATCCAAGACCCACGCCAGTTTCGTGGCCGAGAAATACGGGTCCAGCAACAGGCCCGTGCGTTCCGTCACCAACGCCTCATGCCCAGCGCTTTTCAGCTCGGTACAAGTCTGTGCAGTCCGGCGGTCCTGCCAGACGATCGCGTTATAAACAGGTGCCCCCGTCGTCCGATCCCAGACCAATGTGGTCTCGCGTTGGTTGGTGATGCCGATGGCTGCGATGTCCTGCCCTTCGGCGACCTCAAGGCAGGTGGCGCAGACAGTTTCCCAAATTTCCTCCGGGTCATGCTCGACCCAACCCGAGGCCGGGAAGTGCTGCGTAAATTCCTTCTGCGCAGTACGCGAGGGGCACATATCCCCATCAAACAAGATCGCGCGAGATGATGTAGTGCCCTGATCAATGGCAAGAATATGTGTCATGCTGGCCTCCCGGTCGGTCTGGAAGGTATCGCTAACATCTGATGTGAGCCTTGTCACGACTGAACCCAAAACAGCAAACGGTAATTCATCGCAATCCGTCAGACACACCCCGCCGGATCCGAAATCTGTTTGCCGACACAATGGCTTCCGTTGCGATGCCTTCACCGCCTTCGGATATCGCGCCTAGTAACTATACTCGTCATAGATCCGCGACAGATCCCCGTCCCATTCGCCTTGATACTTGCCCAGCAATTCACACGCCGGCGAACGGCCTTCTTCGACGCTTTCTTGCAGTGCGTTCAGGAAATGGGTTTCGTCGGGCACCATACCGCCGCTGCCGACGCGGGCGCGGGCTTTCAGGCCAGTTTCGGCGATCTTCACCACATCGCGCGCAAGGTCGATCATGCGAATGCCGTTTACCTCGGCCTGCAACCCTTCGACCGATGCCGCAACGCGCAGTGCCTCGCGGGTTTCCGCGTCCCAGCCTTTTGCCAGATCCCACGCGGCATCGAGGCTTGTCTGGTCGTACATCAACCCGACCCAGAGTGCAGGCAACGCGCAAAGGCGACGCCACGGGCCGCCATCAGCGCCGCGCATTTCCATATATTGCTTGATCCGCGCTTCGGGGAAGATCGTGGTCAGGTGGTCGGCCCAGTCGCTCAGCGTAGGGGTCTCGCCCGGCAGCGCGGGCAATTTACCCTGCATGAAGTCGCGGAAAGACTGACCCAGCGCGTCGATATATTGCCCGTCGCGATAGACGAAATACATTGGTACATCGAGCGCGTATTGTACGTAACGCTCGAACCCCATGCCATCTTCGAACACAAAGGGCAGCATGCCGGTGCGTGCGCCGTCCAAATCCCGCCAGATGCGCGAGCGCCAGCTTTTGTGACCGTTGGGCTTGCCTTCGAAGAAGGGCGAATTTGCAAACAACGCGGTCGCCACCGGCTGCAACGCCAGTGCCACACGGAACTTCTGAACCATGTCGGCCTCGTCCGCGAAGTCGAGGTTCACCTGCACCGTGCAGGTCCGGTACATCATCTGTTTTCCGTGCGTGCCGACCTTGTCCATATAATCGGTCATCAGCTTGTAACGCCCCTTGGGCATCACCGGCATTTGGTCATGCGTCCACTCAGGGGCGGCACCCAGACCAATGAACCTCGCGCCCATCTCGTCCGCGATGTCCTGCACCTCCCGCAGGTGTTCGTTCACCTCGTCACAGGTTTGGTGGATGTTGTCCAAGGGCGCGCCCGACAGTTCGAACTGCCCACCGGGTTCCAGAGAGATATTCGCGCCCTCGCGTTCCAACCCGATCAGGTTGCCCGCTTCACGCACCTCGGTCCAATTGTACCGATCACGCAGCCCTTCCAGCATCTTCAGGATCGAGCGCGGCCCGTCATAGGGCAACGGCTTCAGTGTGTCTTTGCAATAGCCGAACTTCTCGTGCTCGGTGCCGATCTTCCATGTCTCGCGCGGTTTGCAGCCACTTTCCAGAAACTGCGCCAGCTGATCGTGATGGGTGATCGGACCACCACCGGACTGAGGAATGGACATGTTCGGCTCCTATAGAAAACGCCCTTAAGGGGCTTCAGTCGTGGGGCAAGCGGCGGCCAGTGTCAATGCAGCTTTGCGACGGCGCGCGACCATATCACGACAGTGTCATTGGGTGGGGCGTTCACCGCCCGGATCGCGGCATCGATATTGGCGCCGGACAGCGCGGTTAGAGCGTCAAAGATCGCTTCGGCCCCTTCGGCGCGGGCGGGGATGGTCAGAACAGCACCCAATTGCTGAAACCGCCATACGGGAAGGCCCGCCAGATCGCGCCCGATCTCGATCCGCACCACATCGTCAAGCGAGGCAAAGCCGCCGCCAATGGGTGCCAGATAGGTCACTTGGCGTTCATCAATCTGCACCACACCCACGCCCCCATGGGCCGAGTAAATGCGCGCGCGGCGCAATCCCGACATCAGGACCAACGCACCCATGAATGCCAGCGCAAGCCCCATCCATTTAATCCACCCAAGAGACCCCCAAGCCCACCAAAGGCCGAGAAGGATGACGACAGCCCCGATCAGCGCCTCGCGATAGCGGGTAAGCTCCAGTTGAAGCTCGGGACGTATCATCCCCAATCCCCCAGCACTTGCTGCCACATGGTCATGGCAGCGACAGCTGCGGTGTCGGCGCGCAGGATGCGGGGACCGAGGCTGACGGGGTGGGCGTTCTCCATGGCGTGCAGCCGCGCGCGTTCGCGATCTGAAAACCCACCTTCAGGGCCGATGAAGATGGCCCAGCGGTGGCCGCTGGCGGCGGAAAGGGTTTCAGCTGCACCCACCAAAGCCTCGTCACAGAACATGATTTGACGATCATCGGGCCAAGCGTCCAGCAGCTTGTCCATGCGCATCAGGTCCACGACCTCGGGCACATAGGTGCCGCCGCATTGTTCGGCGGCTTCGATGGCATGGGCTTGCAGACGGTCGCGACGGATGCGTTCTGAGTTGGTGAACTCGGTCGACATGGGCTGGATCAGGGCGGCGCCCATTTCGGCAGCTTTCTCGACAATAAAATCAGTCCGCGCCTTCTTGATTGGGGCAAAGCACAGCCACAGGTCGGGCGGCATGTGCAAAGAGCGGGATTGCTCAAGGCACTCCAACACGCCCCGGCGTTTGCCCGCCTCGATCACGCGGGCGGGAAACTCGCCCTCGCGCCCGTTAAACAGGGCAACAACATCGCCTTCGCCCAGCCGCATCACCCCAAAAAGATAGTGCGCCTGATCGCGATCCAGCGAAACGGTTTGCCCCTGACCCAAGGGGTGATCTACATAGAGCCTGACTTTTGCCTGTTTCATGAGGGAAACCTATGACCCCCAACGCCGATTTGCCAGACCCTAAGGGGCAGGTTTCTGATGCCTATAGGGGCAATTGGGTGGATCACCGTGCACCGGCGTGGTCGCGGCCTTATCTGCGCCTCAGCCGCGCAGACCGGCCCATTGGAACATGGCTTCTGTTGATCCCCTGCTGGTGGGGGCTGCTTCTGGCCACCGCCAGCACAGGGCGCTTTGGCTGGTATGATGCCTGGATCATGCTGGGTTGCGCCATCGGATCATTCCTGATGCGCGGGGCGGGCTGCACGTGGAACGACATCACCGACCGTGACATCGATGCGCAAGTCGAGCGCACCAAAAGCCGCCCGATCCCATCGGGTCAGGTGACCTCCAAACAGGCTGCGATCTGGATGGGCCTACAGGCGCTGATTTCCTTTGGCATCCTGTTGACCTTCAACTGGGCTACGATCCTTCTGGGCGTTCTGTCGCTGGCCCCGGTCGCGGTTTATCCTTTCGCCAAACGCTTTACATGGTGGCCGCAGGTCTTCCTTGGCATCGCCTTCAACTGGGGCGCATTGGTCGGGTGGGTTGCGCATACCGGGTCGCTTGGCGCGGCCCCCATCGCGCTTTATGTCGCCGGGATTGCTTGGACCCTGTTTTACGACACGATCTATGCCTATCAGGACACGGAAGACGATGCGCTGATCGGGGTAAAATCCACCGCCCGGCTGTTTGGAGACAACAGCCGAAAATGGCTTCGAATGTTTCTGCTTGCGACAGTCGCACTGGCAGCGTTGGCAGTCATTCTAGCGCTTATTCCCGGCGCGAATGTGCTGTCACTGGTCATTGCATTGGGTGGCGCTTGGTTCATGGGCTGGCACCTTGCGTGGCAGATGCGAAAACTCGACACGGACAGCCCTGAAAACTGCCTGATGCTGTTTCGTTCCAACCGCGACGCGGGGCTTATTTTTGTGCTGTTTCTTGCCGCCAGCCAAATCGTTTGATTGCACCCCGTCCCGTGACCTCATAATAAGCATGAAACCAAAGAGATAACGGAACCAATTTCGTATGCGCCCATCGCAAATTCTTCTGGTCCCGGCCTCGCTTGTGGTCGGCGCTTTTCTGGCCCTATTTGCGGCCATCCTTTCGGTCAATGTCATCGAAAGCAGCTCGGAAGACGCGGTGCATGATGCGCTGACCCTGCGTGGGCACGAATGGGTCGAGGTTCAATCCGACGGATTGCAAGTTGTCCTGTCCGGAGCAGCGCCCAGTGAAGCCGTGCGGTTTCGCGCGCTTTCTATTGCGGGAACCGAGGTCGACGCCGCCCGTGTCATTGACAACATGACCATCCCCGCCGCCGAGGCCGTCCAGCCGCCGCGCTTTTCGATTGAGGTGCTGCGCAACAACGCCGGCATCTCGATGATCGGCTTGATCCCGGCCGAGTCCGACCGCGACAGTTTGATCGAAGAAGTGGGCGACATTGCGGGCAACACCCATGTGACCGACCTGCTCGAGGTCGCGGACTATCCGGTTCCCGCCAACTGGGATAGCACACTGGACTTCGCGCTTTATGCGCTCGCGCAGCTTCCGCGCTCGAAGATCTCGATGGATGCGGACAAGGTGGCGATCACCGCAGTAGCTGACAGCGCTGAAGAGCAGCAAGAATGGGCGCGCAGCCTGAAACGCAAGGCGCCGCGCTCGATCCTTCTGTCCATTGACATTTCCGCCCCGCGCCCGGTGATTACCCCCTTCACCCTGCGCTTCAAGATTGATGACAGCGGCGCGCGGTTTGACGCATGTTCCGCCCATGACACCATCGGACGCGCCCGCATTATCTCGGCTGCGACCGAGGCTGGGCTTGAGGGCGTGGCAAACTGCATCATTGGTTTGGGCGTTCCGTCCCCCGATTGGGCCGAGGCCGCCGTGATGGGCATCAACGCCGTTGCAGCTCTTGGCGGTGGATCGGTCACGTTCTCGGATGCAGACGTCACATTGATCGCCCAAGACACCACCCCGCAAGCCACCTTCGACCGCGTGGTGGGCGAGCTGGAAAGCAACTTGCCCGACCTCTATTCGCTGCATTCTACCCTGCCTGAACCTGTCAAAATCGACGGCACCGGCGAAGGCAACGCCACACCCGAATTTGTCGCGACACTTAGCCCCGAAGGTCAGGTGCAACTGCGTGGCCGCCTGTCGGACGAAGCCCTGCGCAGCGCTGCGGAAAGCTTCGCGCGCGCCAAGTTCGGCTCGCAATCGGTCTATCCGGCCACGCGTCTTGACCCTGATCTGCCCGGAGACTGGCCCACCCGCGTTCTGGCCGCGCTCGAGGCTCTGTCGCTGGTCGCAAATGGCGTGATCGTGGTGCAGCCTGACATCGTGGACATTCGCGGCAACACCGGCGACCCGGAAGCCAGTGCCGAGATTTCGCGCCTGTTGGGCGACAAACTGGGCGAGTCCGAAAACTTTCAGGTCAACGTCACCTATGAAGAACGCTTGAACCCGACCCTAAACCTGCCCAGCCCAGAACAATGTGCCGCAGACATCAACGCAGTTTTGGCCGAAAAGAAAATCACTTTCGCGCCGGGCTCGGCCAATATCGAAGCCTCTGCCGCAGATACCATCGACAAAATCGCCGAGATCATGCGCCAATGTTCGGACGTGCGGATGGAGATCGCTGGCTTCACCGACAGCCAAGGCCGCGAGGAAATGAATCTTGCCCTGTCGCAAAACCGCGCACAGGCCGTTCTGTCCGCACTTCTGTCGCGCCGGATCCTGACCTCGAACTTGTCAGCGGTAGGGTATGGCGAAGAAAACCCAATTGCCGATAACGGTACCGACGAGGGCCGTGAAGCCAACCGCCGGATCGAGTTCCGCCTGCTGAATGGCGTGACGCAGGATGACGATGGGGCCGCCGTTCCCGACGAGACTGCCGAAGAAGCAGAAGGAACGCCAACCGAGGATGCGGCAGATACCACAACAGATGCGCCCGATGCAGGAACCGAGGCGGATGCCGCCGAAACACCTGAAGCACCCGCAGAACCCGAAGATGCCGAGGACGAGACCGACGCAGCACCCCCCGACGCAGTCACCCCTGCCGAGGACGCGCCTACCGCCGCTTCCACCGAATCAAGTGAAGAACCGGATCCGCTTCCCTATAGTGGCCCCGAGATTTTGACCCCCCAAGATACCGACAAGCGCCCTGCCCCGCGCCCGGAACGCTGATAGACACCGAAGGACCACCCCGATGAACAGAACCGAGTTTATCATCGTCACCGCCATTATTCTTTTTGTGGCCTTCGTGCTTGGCTGGTTTGCCCACTGGTTGATCCACCGCTTTGTGCAGGTACAAGGCAGCGAAATGAGTGAGCTAGACAAGATGGCGCAAGCGCTTCACGACGCAGAAGAAACCCGCGACGAGGCAATCACCTATCTGCAATCGCGCGAGGCTGAAATGGCCAACCAGCTGCACCAGACCGAAGCCGAGTTGCGCGCCGCCATGGACGGCCTGCGCGACGCCCGCCACGAAGCGGAAGAGCTGCGCGCGTATATCGAACGCACGCAGCAGGCTTAATCCTACAAGTCTTTCACCAACCGAAGCGCGTCATAAATTGCGGCATGTGTATTGCGTGCCGTCACGGCGTCTCCGATGCGAAACAGTTGGAACTGCCCCTCGGGATTGGTGCGGATGGTTTGCGGCTGCCCTTCGATCAGCGCGTCGTGATCGACCTCGCCCCGGTTCGATGAGTGCTCTTTCAGATCGAAATACAGATCATCCATCGGCATGGTACCATAGTTCACCACCACTTGGTCGTATGTCGCCTGACGGGTGAAGTCCGAGTAATCCGTGCCCAGCGTGACCGTCAGTCGATTACCGTCGCGCGCGATATCTTTCAGGCGTTCGGTCACAGTGAACCGCACGCCCTTGGGTTGAAGTGACCGCATATAGGGCACCAGGTTCATGGCCATGATGTCTGGGGCGAAAACGCGATCGGGCGTCATCACTTCGACACTTGCGCCAGCCTCTGCCGCGATCTCGGCCGCCTGCAACGCCGGGTGGTCGCCGCTTTCGTCATAGATTAGCACGTCACCCGCGCACTTTACATCGCCCGCAATCACGTCCCAGGCGCTGACGGCCAGATCTTGCTCGCCCTTGGTCTCAAAGAGCTCAAGGTTCGGCATCCCACCTGTGGCGATGATCACCACATCCGGGTTCAGGGCAGTAACGTCGTCCGCCTCAGCCCATGTGTTGAAATGAAACGTCACATCACGCGCCGCGCATTGCGCCATGCGCCAATCGATGATGCCAATCATCTCGCGCCGACGTGGGGTTTGTGCCGTCAGGCGAACTTGTCCACCGGGGTCTGGTTGCGCCTCAAAGACTGTCACGTCATGGCCGCGCTCAGCCGCCACACGTGCCGCTTCCAGCCCCCCCGGTCCAGCGCCCACGATGACGACCTTGCGCGGGCTCTCTGCCGGGCTGATTTCGTGCGGCATGGTCAGTTCGCGCCCGGTGGCCGCGTTGTGAACACACAGCGCATCACCCGCCTGATAGATCCGGTCCAGACAATATGTGGCACCGACGCATGGGCGAATGTCTTCTTCACGGCCTTCGATAATCTTCTTCACGATATGTGGATCGGCCATATGCGCCCGCGTCATGCCAACCATATCCAGCTGACCCGAGGCCACCGCGTGGCGCGCCGTCGCCACGTCTGGAATACGGGCCGCATGGAACGTGGGCATCCCGATCTCTTTGCGGACCCGCCCGGCAAAATCCAAGTGCGGCGAGGCCGGTGCGCCCTGAATGGGGATCATGTCCGTCATCGCGGGATCCGTATGAATGCGGCCCCGGTTGATATTCAAGTAATCCACCTGGCTGCAATCACGCAGCATCCGAGCGATCTCTAACCCCATTTCTGGATCAATGCCGCCCGTCTCAACCTCGTCCGGGGCAAAGCGTACACCCACGATAAACTCGCGCCCCACGCGTGCGCGCACAGCCTCGATAATATCCATCGTCAGCTTCATCCGCCCGGCCAGATCGCCACCATAGGGGCCGTCCAACCGGTTGGTCAGGGGCGAAATGAACTGATCCAACAGGTGCCCGTGGGTCATTACCTCGACCCCGTCCATGCCACCCTCTTTCATCCGTTCGGCCGCGTCCGCAAAGTCCGAGATAATCCGCGAGATATCCCAATCCTCGGCCATTTTCGGGAAGGCACGGTGGGCGGGTTCGCGGTGCGGGGTCGAGCACACCGGCGGCAACCAGTCGCCTTTGTTCCACCCCGTGCGTCGCCCCAAATGGGTCAGCTGGATCATGCAGGCCGCACCATGTTCGTGCACCGCATCCGTCAGCTGTCGAATCCACGGAACAACCTCGTCCTTATAGGCAAGGATGTTGTTAAAAACCGGCGGGCTGTCTTTCGACACTGCAGCCGATCCTGCCGTCATCGCCATCGCGATACCCGCCTTGGCGCGCTCGGCGTGATAGGCCGCATAGCGCTCTTTCGGCATCCCATCCTCGGGGTAGGCGGGCTCGTGACTTGTGGTCATGATCCGGTTTCTTAGGGTCAGATGCCCCAATTGATACGGCTGCAAAAGTGGATCGCTTGACATCATCCATCCTTCTCGGCTTAGGGCAACTGCACCCTCATTTTCTTGTCTTAAATACCTTGGGGGAGCGTCGAAGACGCGGGGACAATGCCCCCTCTGCCCTCAGTACCAAGCATCCTCCATCGACGCCTTTTTACGCGCCACGAAATCCTTCAGCGCTTCATCGACGCTTAGATCCATCCCTGGTGCTTCATAGGCGGCAAGCTGCGCCTTCCAGCGCTGGTTCGCACGGGTCGCCATGTCAATCTCGCCCTGTTCGTCCCATGTCTCCCACGGTTGATTGTCGTCCAGTGCGCTGTCGTAATAGGCCGTTTTGTAGTGCCGCATCGTGTGCGCGGTCGAAAACAGATGCTCGCCCGGCCCTTGTTCAGCCAAGGCGTCAAAGCCCATCGTGTCCTCGTTCACTACAACCCCGTCGTAATAGGAATGCAGCGCGCCACACAGGTCCAGATCTAGCATGAATTTCTCATAGGACATGGACAAAAGCCCATCCAAGAACCCCGCCGAGTGCAGCAGGAAATTCGCCCCGCACTGCACCGCAGACATCATCGACATCATCGCCTGCTGCATCGCCTGCGCATCCGGCAGTTTCGAGGTCGAGAAGTTGCCCGCACAGCGCAATGGCAGGTTCAGCCGGCGCGCGAGTTGGCCATAGACCAGACTGCCCACCGCGGGCTCGGCCGTCCCAAAAGTAGGCGAGCCCGAGCGCAGAGACATAGAGCTTAGGAAACTTGCCAACACCACAGGAGCGCCGGGGCGTTCCAATTGTGCAACGGCACATGACACCATGCTTTCCGCCAGACATTGCGCGATGGACCCGGCCATTGTCAGGGGCGACACTGCGCCGCCCAGAAGGAACGGCAAATGAATGGAGCCCTGCCCCGCGCGGGCATATTCGCGAATGCCCTGCGTGGTAACGCCGTCCAGCACCAAGGGGCTGGTGGTGTTGAAATTGCCCATGATGACGCAGTTCTGATCGACGAACTCCGCTCCGAACAGCACGCGGCACATCTCGACACTATCGGCGGCGCGCTCGGACGCGGTGATCGAGCCAAGGAACGGGCGGTCGGAATAGCGCATATGGGCATAGACCATATCCAGATGGCGCTTATTCACCGGGACGTCTGTGGGTTCGCACACCGTCCCGCCAGAATGGTGCAGCCACGGGCTGGACTGTCCCAGCTTCACGAAATTCTGGAAATCCTCAAGCGTGCCATAGCGGCGGCCTTTATCCAGATCCATGACAAAGGGGCTGCCATAGGATGGCGCAAAGACCACGTTTTCCCCTCCGATCTGGACATTATTATCCGGGTTGCGGGCGTGCTGGGTAAAAACACTGGGAGCGGCCTTCAGGATCTCGCGGATCATGCCCGGCGCGAACTTGATGTTCCAGCGAGTGCCGTCCAGCTGCGTGACCTCGCCGCCTGCTTTGCGGAACATTTCGACGGTCTCAGGATCATCACGAAACTCGATGCCGATCTCGGCCATAATACGGTCGGCGGTGGCCTCGATCTGGCTCAGCGCCTCTTCGCCCAGAATGTCATAGGTGGGAATGCCGCGTTTGATATAGGGCCGTTCCAGATGCGGGTTTTGGCCGGGCGAGCCGTCTCGTGCCTGCCGCTTACCACGGCTGCGCCGCCGTCCTGTGCTTAGCTCGCCCATCACATCCTCCTTGGTCATGAGTCGCTTACTTGACATAGGTGACGACTGATTTGACACATATGTCAAGTCACCTATGATGCGGGCTTATGACTAAAAACGACATACAGCGCCCTCGCGCCTCGGAACGCATGTGGCTTGATGCAGCGCTTGAGCTGTTGGTCACGGTTGGTGTGGACGGGGTGAAAATCATGCCGCTGGCGCAGCGCCTAGGCCTGACGCGGACCGGGTTTTACCACCACTTCCGCGACCGCGAGGCACTGCTGGACGCGATGATCAAACGGTGGGAGGATAAGAATACCGGCAATCTGGTCGCCCAATGTGCGCTTTATGCAGAAACCATATGCGAGGCGATGTTCAACCTTCAGGATTGCTGGTTTCAGACCGATCTGTTCGACGCGCAATTGGACCGGGCCATCCGCAATTGGGCCGATCATGATGCGGCGCTGAAAGCCCGGCTTGATGACGCCGACGCCCAGCGCAAAGCCGCGATCAAAGCCATGTTTGAACGCTTCGACTATTCCCCCGAAAGCGCCGAGGTCCGCACGATGGCGATCCTTTATACGCAGGTTGGATATATCGCGATGGAGATCAAAGAAGATCCTATTGGTCGCATCGACCGCGTACCATTGTATGTCGAGCTTTTCACGGGCCAAACGCCCTCGGACAGCGAGGTTCGCCGTTTTCGCGCCCGGAACGGATATTGAATCCAATTTCTTCTAGCGCCGCCTGTCCAGACATGTTCATCTATGCGCAAGGCTGAGCCCTTGCGGCTAAGCTGACGACAACCTCTGACACGACCGGATTGCATCCTCCGGCTGCTGGCCCATTGAAAGACGGACATGCGCATATTCTCGACCCGCAATCGATCTGTTGATCTTGGACCTTACCCACTTGAACGTTTGGCCCGCGCGGACAGGCCCTCGGGGCTTGAGCATCTCGCTCTTGAACAGCCCGTGCCGTTCAACCGCCCCGACCATCCTGAAAGCCTTGTGAACGCGATGGCCCCGTTTCAAGCCGCGATGGACGCGATCCGCGACGGCTTTGTGAACCCGAGCGTTTCGACAATTCCTGACGATCCACAGGACCGTGCGCGGCATCTAAAGGCGTTTGGCTATTACCTTGATGCCTCAATGGTTGGCATCACACGGATTGACGACGGATCACGGCGCGATGTCCCCATTTCAAACCCCGGCATCACGGAGCTGGTCGAAGACCTGACCACCCGCGAGGTCAAAACGCTGGCCGCTGGGATCGACGTCTTGATGGCCGAGCTGAAGGATAGCCTCGCCGCTGGTGAACGTGCCGTCACCGACCACAGCCATGCGATTGTGTTCCTGTATGAACACCACCGCGATCCTCGCCCGGACGAACCCGGCGCAAGCTGGATCATGGACGCGCAGGATCAGCGGGCTTGCTTGCTGTCGACCGAAACGGCCGTGGTTATCGCCAATTATCTGCGTCTGCTTGGGTTCGACGCCAAGGCGCATACGGGAACATCTTCGGATGTCTCTCTTGAACGCCTTTCTGTGCAGGCCGGGCTGACATGGGCCACGCCCGACGGCATCAAGACCCCGTGGCTTGGGGACAGGTTCGGTTTGGCCGTCGTCACGACCGCGATGGAACTGACCACCGACCGCCCCCTTGCCCCAAAAGCTGACCAGCCCAACCTAACCGGCCTGCGCTGGTGGCTGGGCAAAGACAGCGTCAAATCCGGGCTGAATGGCGATCCCTATGCCAAGCGTGACTATGTAATGGGCCCACACCCGTTCGAACGGTTGAAACGTGTCGACACCCCCACAACTTATATTGACGAAGCCAACGTTGCCCGCGTCCCCAAACGCGCCGACATGTTCGCCCGCGCGCAATTCGGAGACATGGGCAAACCTTTGCAGGAAAGCGCATCAGGAGGGTTCTACGTCCGTAAATCTGCGCCCAGCTATGCCCAGCGACGCGCCCTTGGGCTGTTTACACCGCTGCAAGACGGACCGTCGCTTGATGGTCCGCGCCCCTCGGACCCAGCTGAAAACGCCGTAACCCTAAAGGCCGCCAGCTATTTTCTTGGCATCGACGCGGCAGGCACCAGCCGCTGCCCCGACTGGACATGGTACAGCCACGACGCGACCGGAGCAGAGATCACCCCCCCCCACGACCAAGCGCTGTCCATGATCGTCGATCAGGGATTTGAAACGATGGAGGGCGCATCCGGCGACGACTGGATCGCGGTCAGCCAATCCATGCGCGCCTACTTGCGCTTTTCCCTGCTTGGGGGCGTCATCGCCCAGCAGATCCGCAATCTTGGCTATTCCGCGAAGGCGCATACGGTGATGGACGGCACGGTGCTGCAACCCCCGCTGCTGTTGCTGGCTGGGTTGGGCGAAGTCAGCCGCATCGGCGAGGTGATCCTGAACCCCTATCTCGGACCTCGGCTGAAATCGGGCGTGGTCACAACCGACATGCCCTTGGCGCATGACAAGCCGATTGATTTCGGTCTGCAACGGTTCTGCGAAGCCTGCAACAAATGCGCGCGGGAATGCCCTTCGGGGGCGATCACCGCCGGACCGAAGCTGATGTTCAACGGCTACGAGATCTGGAAGTCCGACAGCCAGAAATGCACCACCTATCGCGTGACCCAACCGGGTGGTGCGATGTGCGGGCGTTGTATGAAGACATGCCCGTGGAACCTTGAAGGGCTGTTTGCGCAGACACCATTCCGCTGGGCGGCCTCGAACCTGCCCGGCGCGGCTCCGGTGCTGGCGCGACTGGACGACGCCGTCGGGAATGGCGAGATCAATCCGATCAAAAAATGGTGGTGGGATCTGAAGCTGGGCGAGGATGGCGGATACCACCCGACTGACGAACCCGTTAATACGCGCGGTTTATCGCGGGATTTGGACCTGAAATACGAAGATCAGACCCTTGCGGTTTATCCCGCCCCCTTAGCCCCGCCGCCGTATCCCTATCCGTTCCCGATGGATCGCGAGGCCGGGATTGCCGCCTATCAGGCGATGATCCCAGCGACCGAGTACCAAGCCCGCCTGTCCGAGGGCGACCTATCCATGCTGCACACGTATTCGGTGCCCAAAGACGCGCCCGTCCTGCAACTTCAACTGTCCAAAGTCGAGCGGATGACGTCAGACGTCACCAAATACGAACTCAGCAGTCTTGATGGGTCTGAGTTACCTGCTTGGACAGCGGGTGCGCATCTGGATGTGTTGGTGTCGCCCGATTTCCCGCGGCAGTATTCGCTGTCAGGCGACCCGTCAGATCGGATGCGCTATCAAATCGGGGTGCTGCGCGAGGACGAAGGGCGCGGTGGCTCGGCCCTGATGCACCGGATTTTCACCGAGGGTCGCAAGGTCTTTGTCGCAAAGCCCATAAACCATTTCGAACTGGTCGAGGATTCTTCCAAGACCTTCCTGATGGGTGGCGGTATTGGCGTCACGCCGATGATCGCCTTTGCCCATCGGCTGCACGCAATTGGTGCAGATTTCGCCTTGCACTATTCCGCCAGCCGTCGTGCGGATGCAGGGTATTTGGACGACTTGGCCGCGATGCCATGGGCGGACCGCGTGCATCTGCATTTCTCGGACGAAGGCACCCGCGCAGACTTCGACGCGGTGCTGGCGGGTGCCCCCAATGGCGCGCATGTCTATGCCTGCGGCGCGGATCGTTACATGTCGTCGGTGATGGAAGCAGCAGAACGTCAAGGCATCCCCGAGGACGCGCGACACTTGGAATATTTCAATGTGCCCGATCAGCCGGATTATGAAAACCACCCCTTCACCCTGCGCCTGAAGGACGGTCGCCAGATCACGGTTTCGGCCGAAGAAACGGCAGCAGATGCGCTGAACGCGGCTGGGCTCCATGTGGACGTCAAATGCTCGGACGGGATCTGCGGCGTTTGCAAATGTGGCGTTGTATCAGGCGAGGTCGAGCACCGCGATTTCGTTCTATCAAACGCCCAGCGCGAAGGTGCAATGATCCTATGCCAAAGCCGTGCGAAAGACCCGGATGGAGAGATTGCACTGGATCTATAGCCTCACGCACGCCTCACAGAAACGTCATCTAAACCGGTGATCCGAGGCCCAAAGCCCCCCGTACTTCTTGTATCTAACAACAAGGAGATCAACATGCTTCGCCGTACTTTCATCGCATTCACCGCCGCTGCGGCCTTCAGCGCCCCTGCTTTCGCAGACGGCCATTCCAAAGACATCGTCGACACCGCTGTTGGAGCAGGCAGCTTCACCACACTGGTTGCAGCAGTACAAGCTGCGGGTCTGGTCGACACTCTTAAAGGCGAAGGTCCCTTCACCGTTTTCGCCCCAACAGATGACGCCTTTGCAGCCCTGCCCGAAGGCACTGTCGAAACGCTCTTGACGCCCGAGAACAAGGACAAGCTTGTCTCGATCCTGACTTACCACGTGGTCCCCGGCAAAGTGATGTCCGGCGATTTGTCGGACGGAATGATGGCCGCCACCGTTCAAGGCGCTGAAGTAAAGATTGGCACCATGTCGGGCGTGACTGTTCAAGGCGCAAATGTAACCGCAGCTGATATCGAAGCGTCAAACGGCGTGATCCACGTGATCGACAGCGTAATCCTGCCACCAGAAAGCTAAGCTTTCTTCCTCACGCAAGGCAGGTAAGGGGTCGCCAAGTGCGCCCCCTTTCTTTGCCGACGGTTACTCCGCAATAGTGCGCGGCAAAGTGATCAGAAAAGCGGTCCCGGTATCGTCCGTGCGCTCCAGCTCCAACGTGCCGCCATGTCCGCGCACCAGCTCGGCCGAAATCGCCATACCCAGACCGGACCCGCCCTTGCGATTAGTGCCTGCAAAGGGCTGGAACAAGTGTTCCCGAGAAGACTTTGGAAGGCCCGGCCCGGTATCCACCACGCGGATTTGCCAATCGGTCTCAGACTCGCTGGCCTGCAAGGCAATCTCGCCCGGTTTGCCCGATGCCACAATCGCCTGCCGCGCGTTGCGCACAAGGTTCGAGAGCACGCGATACAGTTGCTCTGGATCGGCGCGCAAATTCAATCCGGCTGGAATATCCTCGGCAAAGGACAAGTCGTGATCGCCCGCAGAAAGACGTTCGCTTTCGATAATATCCGCTGTCAGCTCGGCCAGATTGAAGCGGTTCATAGTCGGCGCGGGTTCTTCTGCCTTACCAAAGGCCAACGTGTTTTCACACAAGCTGACCGCGCGGGTGATCGAGTTCACCAGCTTCGGCACCACCCGTTTCACCATCGGATCTTCGCTGCTTTCCATCCGGTCAGCAAACAGCTGCGCGGTGGTCAGAACGTTGCGCAAATCATGGCTGATCCGCGCTACTGCTCCACCCAACTGCGCCAAGCGTTCCTTTTGCTTCAAGGCACCCGTTAGGTCCGTTTGCAGACTGCGCAGGGTCACTTCGGCCTCGCGCAGCTCGGTTACAGTGGTCGCGGGGGCAATGATGCGCCGCGCATCCTCGGGGTCGGCGGCATAGGCTTTCATATTGCCCACGACGCCCTTGATGGGCCGCACGATCAGCCGCTGCACCGCAAGGAACAACAAAAGCGCCGTGATGACCGAGATGACGGCGGACAACAGCAGAATGTTCACCCCATAGTCAATCATCGCGGCGCGCAGCTTGGCAGTCCACATGGTGACCTCGATCACCAATCCGCCTTCGCGCACGGGGTCACCGATGACGCGGATCACCTCGGGCTCTGGGTTGAACAGACGCATCATTGCATCGCGGATCAACGTCATGGCGGACGCATCCCGCAGGTCAAAGTCGTGGGTCACAGCGCCCGGCGGGTTTGAAGACAACATCAGCTCGCGCAATTCATCACGGCGCAGAACGACGTTATAGACTTCGGCGTTTTCCAGAAGCTCGGCTTCCAGTTCTGGCGCGATCATGTCATCAGCCAAAAGGGCCAAGGACGCGATCTGCGCACGCTCCAGTCGGTCTTGCAGATAATCCGCCCGAAAGCGTGCGACCGAGGGGACGAAGATCAAAATCTCGGCCAGCATGACAAACAGCGTCGTCAGGATCAAAAATCGGCCGGAAAGAGTATTGAACACCTGCGCTCCCTCGCGTGATCACATCAGGGAATGAACTTCTGCACGAAACCCACAACCCGTTTCACCATAGGACTATCAAAGAGCCGTGGCGAGAAATAGGCCCCCGCCGCCCGTTTGCTGATTTCCGCCATGGTCGGGTATGGGGCGACCATCGCTGCAATCTGCCCCATTTTCAAACGGTTGGCCATGGCCAGCGCCCACAGGGTAATCATCTCGCCCGCGCCGGGGCCGACGATGGACACACCGACAGGGCGGCCTTTGACGATCATCACCTTGATCAGCCCCTTGGTCTGTTGGGTCGCGATGGCGCGGTCGTTGCCCGCGAAATCGAAGCGTGCGACTTCCAACTTATCACCATGAGCATCCCGCGCCTCGGCTTCGGTCAGGCCGATCTGCGCCAGTTCCGGCGCGGTATAGGTGGCCCACGGGATATGATCCGTGCGCTGTTTAGAGGGCAGCCCGAATAGCATCGACCGGATAATCACGCCCGCATGGTATCCGGCGACATGTGTGAATTGCAGTCCGCCTGCCACATCGCCAATCGCATAAACTTTCTTGTTGGTGGTGCGCAGGCTGGCGTCAACCTTGATGCCAGCACGGGTGGGTTCGATTCCAGCGGCTTCTAGGTTCAGCTTGTCTGTATTGGGTTTGCGCCCTACCGCCATCAGTATATGGGTGCCCTTAAAGACGCGACCATCCTTGACCTCGACCTCGATCGCGCCAGCATTGCCACGAATTTCAGCGGCCATGGCATCTTCTTCGATGGCAATCCCCTCGGCCCGCAAGGCGTCCAGCACATGCGCGGCCATCTCGGGATCATCCCGGCCCAGCGCCTTCATGCCTTCGATCACAGTAACCTGTGAACCCAAGCGACGATGCGCCTGAGCCATTTCCAGCCCGATGGGGCCGCCGCCGATGATCAACAGGTGATCAGGGCGTGTCTTCAGCTCGAAAATCGTCTCGTTCGTCTCGTAAGGCACATTTTCGATGCCCGGAATGGGCGGCACCAAGGGCGACGAGCCGGTCGAAATCACGAAGCGCCGCGCCTCGATGATGTAGTCGCCTGCCTGCACTTCCCTGGGCGAGATAAACGCCCCGTATTCGGTGATCACACGCACGCCCAGCCCTTCAAACCGCTCGACCGAATCGTGGGGTTCGATGGTCGCGATCGTCTGGCGCACATGGTCATGGGCTTCGTCCCAGCCCATCGAAGTCTTGCCAGCATGAAGCAGCGCTTTCGACGGCACGCAGCCATAGTTCAGGCAATCCCCGCCCATCTTATGACCTTCTAAAAGCACGACCGAGGCACCCATCTGCACGGCCCCCGCCGCCACCGACAACCCGCCCGAGCCTGCACCGATGATGCAGACATCCGTTTTGATACGTTCAGCCATGTCAGGCGTCCTTCTTGAAAAGTTTCAGCACCATCGGAAGGGCGGCCAGCGCGGCCAATCCCAGCATGGGCAGCAGGATGTGGGGTTCAAAAATGATGCCCAGATCCGGGGTTTCGCCACGGGCGAAGACCTCGCCCAGACCTGCGCCAACGGATGTATAGACCACCCCACCAGGAATGATTCCCAAGAAGGTCGAGATGACGAACCGGTGCAGCGGCACACCAACCAACGCGGGGATCAGGTTTGCGACAAAGAAGGGGACGGCAGGCACCAGACGGATCAGAAACAGGACGGACCACTGATTTTCGTCGATCCCGTCCTTAATGCTCTTCACAGCACCTTCACTGCCCTCCATCTTGGCGGCCAGTTTCTCGCCCAGCCCCCAACGCGCAGCCAGAAAGATGATCGTGGCACCGATTGTTGCAGCCGTGACGTTGAACAGAGCACCTGGAAAGGTGGCGAACAAGAAACCTCCGGTCAGTGTCGCGATGGTTGCACCGGGCAGAGAGAAGCCGACGATCACCACATAGGCCGCAATAAACACGCCCACAGTCAGCAGATAGTTGGCGTCGCGGAACGCCAACAGCGCCTCGCGGTTCTGTGCCAAAGTCTCGAAGCTGAGGTAATCGCGCAAGGTAAACGCGCCGATTACCGCCACGCTGAGGATCGCAATCAAAGGCAAACGGCGCAGCAACGCGTTCTGTGGGGGCTTCGACATATTTGCGTCGGGGTCGGTCATCATCATCTGTCTTTCCGGGCCATTTCGGCATACAGGCGGCAGGGCCGCGGTGGTTGTCATGCAACATGAGCGCAAAGACCCGCCTTGCCCACCCACCTCACGCTTGCTTGAACAGGGGTGAAGAAATCGCATACGGATGTAACAAAAGGGGCGAAAATATTTCATCAGGCATTTGACTTGCCCACAATTGCCCCCTATAGACCGGGCTTCGAATGACACACGCTCCGAATCCACCGGGATTGGGGGCACAAACCGGAGACGGGCGATGAAACGCACATACCAACCTTCGAACCTGGTTCGCAAACGCCGCCACGGCTTTCGCTCGCGCATGGCTACCAAAGCCGGTCGCAAGATCCTGAATGCCCGCCGCGTACGTGGCCGGAAGTCGCTGAGCGCATAAGCGCTCGGGTCGCAGGCATGTCTGCGCCCAAAGCTGACAAAACGAAAACCGCCGAGACCGAAGGGTCTGCGGCGGTTTCCGTTTGCGTGGATGAAAGCAAATTGATCACTCTGACAGAACGGCGTGACTTTCTGGCCGCCGCTCGCGCCCGCCGTGCGCCTGCGCCTGCGTTTTTGTTACAGGCCCGCAAACGTCGTGAGGGAGAGGAAGCCGCCCCCGACCAGACCCGCATCGGGTACACCTGCTCGAAAAAAGTCGGCAATGCTGTAATCCGCAACCGCGCCAAACGCCGTCTGCGCGCCATCGCGCGCGAAGTTCTGCCTGGTCTGGGCAAGCCCGGCTGGGACTATGTGCTTATCGGTCGCGCTGAAAAGACCGTGTCGCGTGACTATATGGATCTGAAAGCGGACCTTGCCCGCGCCATTGAACAGATCCACGCCCCGCGAAAGAAGTCATGAGCCCTGCCGCCTTCATCCTGTCCCTGCCGATCCGCGCCTATCGCCTGATCTTCAGTCCTTGGGTCGGGTGGAACTGCCGCTATCAACCCACATGCAGCGCCTATGCGCTGGAAGCCCTGCAAATGCACGGTGCCTTCAAGGGCGGCTGGTTGGCGGCCAAGCGGATCGCGCGCTGCAACCCGTGGGGATCGTGCGGCTATGATCCCGTGCCGGGGACCAAACACGATTGTAGCACCCACGATTGATACAATCGTGCCCGATGGGCCACAACGCGTTGCAACCTCCACACGAAACTTGAATTTCAACTCATTTGCGCTAATCAAACGCCATCCGTAACGCTTGAACAAGAAGGAGGCGTTTTATGACGAATCTCAGCGCACTCCGCCATCTTCATGTTGCGGCTTTTTGGGGTATCTGCACCTCGTGACCTCTGCGTCACGCGCCTAGCGCCCCCACCTTGCCCGATCTTCGGGCCTTCCGACAGCTGACAACCCGACCTTGATCCCGGCCGCATTGCGTCCGCGATTTGGCGCCCCGTCTGCTTTCACGCAACCAATCTAACTTCAAAAAGAAGGGCCGGCCCCGCGCCGGTATCCAATCCATGATGGACTCGAATTTTCATTCTGAACCTGTCCGGCTGAACGAATTGCTGGACGACTTGATTGCCGATCACGGCGTCATGCGCGTGCTGCGCGCACTGGCGATGCGGCTTGTCACGCGGCGCGGCCAGCGCCCCCGCACGGACCATCTGTCCGAGCATCTGCGCCGTGACGTCGGACTTCCACCCGGCCACCCTCCGCCATCCTTCCGCGAACCGCGGCTGTGATCTGCGATTTCCTGTGGCCTGCCCCCAATCGGGGGCGGGTCAGAAACTGCTTGACCTAAAGCGGGCTTGAGGTCCGACAACGCCCTCATACCCGCGACAGGAGACTGATTATGACCTATTCATTAACCCTTCCGCCCCGCCGAACACCGTCCAAACGGCTCGAGGCCAGCCTGCGCGGCCTGATTGCCCGTCACGGCCGCTGGCGCGTGATCCGTGCAAGCCTGTTCGTCAAACCCATGAAGGCAGGTCGCGTCGAGGATCTCTCGCATGCGATACGCCGGGATCTGGGCTTGGATGATCCGCAGCCGACGTTGCCAGTGCAACGCCAGCACCTGCTCTAAGGACAAACGCGAAGGCCCCCGCGCCTTCGCACCCTTGCCCGGCGGGGCTTTTTCCCCTATGCCGCGCCCATGTTGGACGACCTCGACGATATTCACCCGCTGTTTCACGGCGCACCCTCGACCACCGAGTTTAAGAAGCTGCGCAAGCGCATCATGCGCAATGTGCGCGAGGCTTTGGACCAGTACGGCATGGTCGAACGAGGCGCAAAGTGGCTGGTCTGTCTGTCCGGCGGCAAGGACAGCTATACGATGCTGGCCGCCCTTTACGAGCTGAAATGGCGCGGTGTTTTGCCAGTCGAGATTCTGGCCTGCAACCTTGATCAGGGCCAGCCGGGTTTTCCCGCGACCGTCCTGCCCGAATTCCTAGAGAAAATGCAGGTGCCCAATCGGATCGAGTACGAAGACACCTATTCCATCGTCATGGACAAGATCCCGCAGGGCCGCACTTTTTGTTCGCTCTGCTCGCGGCTGCGTCGCGGGAACCTCTATAGAATCGCGCGGGAGGAAGGCTGCTCGGCCGTTGTTCTGGGCCATCACCGCGACGACATACTAGAAACGTTCTTCATGAACCTTTTCCACGGCGGACGGTTGGCCACAATGCCACCCAAGCTGGTGAACGAAGAAGGCGACCTGTTCGTTTATCGTCCTCTGGCCCATGTGGCCGAAGCTGATTGCGAGAAATTCGCGACTCAAATGAACTATCCTATCATCCCCTGTGACCTCTGCGGATCGCAGGATGGATTGCAGCGGCAGCAGGTGAAAAAGATCATTGACCAGTGGGAACAGAACTTCCCCGGGCGCCGTCAGATTATGTTTAAGGCGCTTATGAACACGCGCCCGAGCCACCTTTTGGACCCGCAGCTGTTTGATTTTGCTGGACTATTACGGGATCCCGCCAAGGTTGACGAAAACTCCTAATCAATTTTTAGTGGTTTTTTTCTGGCGCGTTAACATCTGATTGACCACACGTTCCTATTTTTTCCAAAGCGCCCCGACTGCTCGGGGCCCGTTTTGAGAGTAAGTCATAGGAACCCGTCATGGCTGCCAGCTTTGGTCAAAAATCCCGCAACCGCACAGTCCGAACCCTTCTGACCAGCCCCCACTTTACGGCCATTTTACCTGCTGCCGTGCTGCTGGCTTACTGGACGGGGGGCGAACCAGCATTGCTGCTGACCGCCATCATTTTTCCGGGGCTGTTTGCCCTTGGCGGAGCACTGACGCGCAGATCTTTCAAAGACAGATGGCCCACAGATGGCGTGACCGATCTGCCCCTACGTGGTCGACTTGAGCACATGCTAGACGCAGGCTTTCATGACCCTGAATTGAAAGAGAAAACTTGCCTTGTGGTCGAGGTGGATAGCTTCCCGAAACTGGCCGATCATTATGGCATCGACGCGCAGGACAAGATTGAAGCGCAACTGGGTGAAACTCTGCGGTCGATGCTGCGTGTTACCGATCTGATCTGCTCACTGGAACGTGGCCGGTTTGGAATCGCCATAGACCGCGCCGCCCGCGCGGATCTTGAGATTGTGCTGCAGATCGCCGGACGCTTACAATCGGCTATCGCGACCCCAATCGAACTGGGCGCAACACGCCTACATCTGACAGCCAGCATTGGCTTTGCCCTTCCCCAACGTTCGCCCGAAGCCACGGGGGAATCACTGTTGCAGGCGGCAGAAAGTGCTCTTCAGAACGCCCAGGTGGCTGGCCCGGGATCGATCCGCGCCTTTACCAATGGCATGTCCCCACGTGCAGCGAACGCCAATCATTCCGAGGTGGAACTGTCCGAAGCACTGGAAACCGGCCAAATGGTCCCTTGGTTCCAACCGCAGGTTTGCCTGCGCACAGGGCACCTGACGGGGATGGAGGCGCTGGTGCGCTGGAAGCACCCCAAACTTGGCTGGATCGCGCCCGGCGCATTCCTGCCAGCGTTAACGCAAGCCGGATTACTGGAACGCCTCAGCGAGGTGATGCTGTTTGAATGCCTGACCTCGATCTGCGACTGGGATAAGTTGGGGCTCGAGGTGCCGACGATTTCGGTTAACCTGACTTCTGCAGAGCTGTCCAATCCCAAACTGTTCGAAAAAATTCGCTGGGATCTGGATCGGTTCGATGTCTCCCCCGAGCGCCTTACGCTTGAAGTTCTGGAAAGTGTGATTGCGCAAGGTGAAGACGATGTCATTACCCGCAACATCAACGCGCTGTCCCGGATGGGTTGCAATATTGATTTGGATGATTTCGGAACCGGGCATGCCTCGATTTCGCATATCCGACGTTTCTGCCTGAACCGAATCAAGATTGACCGATCTTTCATTACCCATGTCGACACGGACCCGAACCAACAGAAAATGGTCGCTGCTATTCTAACCATGGCAAAACAGCTTGAAATTGGCGCGCTAGCTGAAGGGGTGGAAACACATGGCGAATACTCCAAACTCGGCGAACTTGGGTGCACCGATGTGCAGGGTTATGCAGTAGCAAAGCCAATGCCAATAGACGAGACCTGCCTTTGGATCCAAACCCACAAAGCCGCCTCGGATCGTATCCACCCTGTCCCAAAGCACGCTTAAAGCGGTTCAGCGCCCGCATTTCATGGCCCACCGGGATAAACTGCTTGACCTTTTGGCCCTTGCCCTGTTGAACCACTCTGACCGAAATCTATGAGTGGTAGGCACGATGGACGACCAGAATAAGAACCTGATCCTGGCAACGGTTCTCAGCTTTATTGTCATCACAGGCTGGTTAATCATGTTTCCACCAGCCGAGCCTCCGCTGCCGGCTGATCCTGCCACGCATGCAACGCAAGATGCAGGCACCGTCGCGGCGCCCACAGCCTCTGCTGCTACAGATGCAGCCCCTGCTGACATCGCCACCCGACAGGCCGAAGCTGGTCGCGTTGACATCGACACACCAGAACTGGCCGGCTCGATCTCGCTTTTGGGCGGTCGCATCGACGATCTGAAGCTGAAAGAATACCATGTCGAACTGTCGAAAGAGAGCGACATCGTCACCCTTCTGCGCCCCGCTGGCGAACAAGACGCCTACTATGCGCTTTATGGCTGGACCCCTGGCGGTACCACCGCGCTGGAAGACGTGCCTGGCCCGACAACCGTTTGGAATGTCGAAAGCGGTGTCACTCTGACCCCATCGACCCCGGTCACCTTGCGCTGGGACAGTCCGGCGGGCCTGATTTTTCGGCGCACATTGTCTGTTGACGAAAACTTCATGTTCTCGATCGAGCAGGCCGTCGAAAACACCAGCGGCGCCACCCAGCGCATGGCCCCCTATGGCGTAATCGCACGTCACGGCGAACCTCAGGATCAAAAAGGTTTCTTTATCCTGCACGAGGGCCTGATCCGTGAAATTGATGGCGAGCTGGAAGAAAGCGATTATTCCGACATCGCTGACCTAAGCTATGACGAGCGTGAAGCCTCTCTGGCGGACGTCCAGCAGGTCGAAGAGGACGGTTGGCTTGGCTTCACCGACCATTACTGGATGACGACGCTGATCCCCGAACCCGGGCAGCCCTTCACCTCGGTCGTGCGTTATGCTGACAAGGCCGATATCTATCAGGCCCAGTTCCGCTTGCGCGCTCAAGACGTTGCCCCCGGTGCAACCGCCAGCGCAAGCACCAAGTTCTTTGCCGGTGCGAAGGAATGGGAAACCATCCGCGCTTACGAGAAAAACGATGGGATCTACAAATTCATCGACTCGATCGACTGGGGTTGGTTCTTCTTCCTGACCAAACCCATCTTCGCCGTGCTGCATTGGCTGAACGCGCTGATCGGCAACATGGGCTGGGCGATCATCGGTCTGACCCTTGTCATCAAGGCGATCCTATTCCCGCTGGCCTATAAATCCTATGTCTCGATGGCAAAGATGAAAGAGCTTCAGCCCGAGATGGAGAAGATCAAAGAGCGTGCTGGTGATGACCGCCAGAAGGTCCAGCAAGAGATGATGGAGCTTTATAAGAAGGAAAAGGTCAACCCGGCGTCGGGCTGTCTGCCGATCCTTCTTCAGATCCCGATCTTCTTCTCGCTCTACAAGGTGATCTTTGTCACGCTGGAGCTGCGTCACGCACCGTGGATTGGTTGGATCAAAGACCTTTCGGCCCCGGATCCAAGCTCGATCCTGAACCTGTTTGGGCTTCTGCCTTATGCAGCGCCCGCCCCAGAAAGTTTCTTGGCGATCATCTCGCTTGGTGTGCTGCCAATTATTCTTGGCATCTCGATGTGGCTGCAGCAAAAGCTGAATCCGGCACCCACGGATGCAACGCAGGCAATGATCTTTGCCTGGATGCCATGGGTGTTCATGTTCATGCTGGGCGGGTTTGCGTCAGGTCTGGTGGTCTACTGGATCGCGAACAACACCATCACCTTCATCCAGCAATACACCATCATGCGCAGCCATGGGCACAAGCCTGACGTGTTGGGTAACGTGTTGAAAAGCTTCAAAAGACGCGCGAAAGACGCGAAATGACCGGGGTTGTCGCTGGCATCTGGCGGCATCCGATCAAGGCGCATGGCCGTGAGGAATTGCAGCGCGTCCCTGTAAGCGTGGGGCGCTGCCTTCCCTTTGATCGTCACTGGGCCGTCGCCCACGAGGCGGCTAAGTTGGGGGATGGGAATGCTTGGGTGCCGTGCTCGAATTTTTCGCGCGGGGCAAAGGCTCCGAAACTGATGGCGATTTCGTGTGCGATGGACGAGGCCACCAACACAATTACGCTGACCCATCCATCGCAACCCGGCATCACGATAAACCCGGATCGCATTGAAGATCACGAAAACTTCCTGAATTGGATCAAGCCCTTATCTCCAGAGAACCGGGCTAAACCCGAACGCCTAGTGACAGTCGGGCGTGGGATGACGGATACTGACTTTGAAAGTATCGCGTTCATAAACCTTGCCTCTCACCGCGCCGTGGAAGAAGCCCTTGGTCGTGAGATCTCACCCCTACGTTGGCGTGGAAATTTCCTGCTGGAGGGGTTCGATCCATGGGAGGAGCGCCGCTGGGTCGGAAAGCGTTTGCGCATCGGCGAGGCCGAGTTTGAAATCCGCGAGGAAATCACTCGATGCTTGGCTACAACGGCCAGCACGCGCACCGGGGAACGGGACGCGGATACGTTGGGGACGTTGAACAAAACCTTCGGACATCAACAGCTTGGTGTCTATGGCGTGGTAACAAAACCAGGCGTGATTGCACGCGAAGAACCTGTCGAGGTGATCGGATGAACATGCTTCCCTTTCCAATGGCGGAAGAGCCGGATCAGGCGTCGAAGGAAAAAGGGCGCTTGTTGTTCGCGGGTGCGACCGACTTTCTTAAGGGCGTCGTTGCGATGGACGGGCTGCCTGCGCCGGACCGGATCGAGGTTTGCTTTGCCGGGCGATCAAACGTTGGAAAATCGAGCCTTATCAATGCTCTCACTGGCCGCGTCAAGCTGGCTCGCGCGTCAAACACGCCAGGCCGCACGCAGGAAATCAACTTTTTCACCACCACCAATGGCCCTTATCTGGTCGACCTTCCGGGCTATGGTTATGCGAATGCGCCGGTGCAGATTGTCGAGAAATGGCAGCGTCTTTTGAAGAATTACCTGTCGGGACGCCAGAACCTGCGTCGGGCGTTTGTGCTGGTCGATTCGCGCCATGGCGTAAAGAAGGTTGATGAAGAGATCATGACCCTTCTGGACAAGTCCGCTGTGACCTTTCAGGTGGTGATGACGAAGGCCGATAAGGTCAAAGACAAAGACCGGAAAAAGGTTTTAGATCAAGTGCGTAAGGCACTTTCAAAACACCCGGCGGCCTATCCTGAACTGGTGTTGACCTCGTCCGAAAAGGGCGACGGGATCGAGACCTTGCGGGCGATTATCGCTGGGCTGGACTGAGCGCATCCAGTGGCGAGAGGATAAGGTTCTTAGCGCCGCGAATGGCCAAGCTCTAACTCTTTCAACGGCAAAATCGCCGCGAGTTCAAACTCCTTGAACTCCAAATATCACACGTGCTGAGCGCCGTTCACTTCGATCTCGGCCCCCGAGATGTACGAGCTTTCGTCCGAGCAAAGGAAATAGATAGCCGAGGCCACTTCCTCGGGCTGGCCAAGACGTTGCAGGGGCAGTTTCTCGACGATTTTCTCGGTTCCAGGGGAGAGGATGGCGGTTTCGACCTCGCCCGGTGCAATGGCGTTTACACGCACACCCATGGGCCCAAAATCATGCGCCATCTCGCGGGTTAACGCTGCCAGAGCCGCCTTAGAGGTAGCGTAGGCCGCGCCTGCAAACGGGTGGACGCGGGCGCCCGCGATCGAGGTTACGTTCACCACCGCGCCCTTGGCAGTTGCCAATTCTTCGCGCAGCCCGCGGGCCAACACGACCGAAGCAAAAAAGTTCACGTGGAAGACCTTGCCCCAATCCATCAGATCGGTGTCCAGCGTGCTTAGCCGCGCGCCATCTGGACCTTTGGGCGAGATGCCCGCGTTGTTCACCAGCGCATCAAGCCGTCCGTTCAGCCGTTCCTGAATAACGCCAACTGCGTTGATCGTATCGGCTGGGTCAGAGAGGTCCAGCTGGACGTGGTTTTCCTCGCCGCCGCCCCAAGGGCATTCATCGGGGAAAGGGTGGCGAGAGCAGGTGATCACGCGCCAGCCTTCGCGGTTGAACTTGCGCACGGTGGCGTGTCCGATACCTCGGCTTGCGCCGGTCAGAAGCAGGGTTTTGCGGTCGTCACTCATGGGGCACCTCTTGTTATCGGCACAGTAGCAGGCGGGGCCACGGCTGCAATGCCCCTTGGCAGGAGCTGGCCAAGCGCGTAACAGGGTCGGAACGAAGGACCATCAGATGAAGACCCAGAATATGAACCGCGATTGGATCGCCACCGCCCGTACCCTGTCACAGGCCCTGCCCTATCTTCAGCGCTATACCGGCGCGACCGTTGTCATCAAGTTCGGCGGAAACGCTATGGGCGATGACGAAGAGATGGCCAGCTTTGCCCGCGACATCGTGTTGATGCGTCAGGTGGGGGTAAAGCCGGTTGTGGTGCATGGCGGCGGGCCGATGATCAACGCAATGCTGGACAAGCTGGACATCAAAAGCGAGTTCGTGAACGGCAAGCGCGTGACCGATAAAGCGACGGTTGAAGTGGTCGAAATGGTGCTGTCAGGCCGCGTGAACAAGCGGATCGTACAGGCGATCAATGCCGAGGGTGGCAAGGCCGTGGGCCTGTCGGGCAAGGATGCTGGGCTTGTGACCTGTGAGCAGACGAACCCCGATCTGGGCTTCGTTGGCACGCCGTCGGACGTGGATGTGTCTGTGCTGCGCGATCTGGCCGCAGCCGAAGCCATTCCGGTGATCGCGCCCCTTGGGGCTGGCCGTAATGGCGAGACGTTCAACATCAACGGCGACACGATGGCGGGCGCGATTGCAGCTGCGCTGAAGGCGGATCGCCTGTTGCTGCTGACCGATGTCGAAGGTGTAAAGGGCGAAGATGGGGAAGTTCTGACAGAACTGACATCGACCCAGATTCGCGAAATGACGGCTTCGGGTGTGATCGCTGGCGGAATGATCCCCAAGACGGAAACCGCGCTGGATGCCATCGAAGGCGGCGTGCGCGCAGTGGTTATTCTGGATGGGCGTGCGCCGAATGCCTGCCTGTTGGAGCTTTACACCGATCACGGTGCCGGGTCGCTGATCCGAGGATAGAGGTCGCAAGGCGTGAATATTGAACCCGATGCAATTGCCGCACAGCTCGAGGTGTTTGGCATGTTGCATGACGGGGGCGATACAATTGTGTTGCTAGGCCCGCATGAGCCCGGGTTTTGGCCCAGTTTCATGAACTGTGTTGAATACCAAGACGGCGCGCCAGATCCGATGGACCGGTGGTCCAAACGGGTGATCGGCGGGCTGGCCGAAGCGTGGGGCGGGGTTGCGATTTTCCCCTCGGACGGGCCGCCCTACCCTCCCTTTCAGGCATGGGCACGGGCGTCTGGGCGAGCTTGGGACAGCCCGGTTGGGATGCTGGTGCATGACCGCGCGGGGCTGTGGGTGAGCTATCGCGGGGCGGTGCGCGTGCCGGGTTTGTTGCCCTTGCCTGCACCATCGGACAAGCCTTGCACGATTTGCAAAGCCCCATGCCTAACCGTCTGCCCGGTGGAGGCGCTTGGCCCCGCGGGCTATGATGTGCCGCGTTGCAAGGGCCATCTGAACAGTGCAGACAATGCAGATTGTATGGGTGCAGGATGCGCGGTTCGCCGCTCTTGCCCCATAAGCGAGAACTATGGCAGGTTGCACGCGCAATCGGCATTTCACATGAAAGCGTTCAACCCAATATGACCTTGACCCTTATCCTGACCCGCCACGCGAAATCCAGTTGGAGCGACGCGGACCTTGATGACCATTCCCGCCCGCTGAACAAGCGGGGTCGGGCCTCGGCCAAGGCGATTGGGCGCTGGCTGGCGGATCATGGGCACACGCCCGGTGCGGTCTTGTGTTCGGATGCCGAACGGACGCGCGAGACTTGGGCGCTGATTGCCGACAAGTTGGTGGGCGTGCCGGCAGCAGAGTACAAATCGACACTGTATCTGGCGGATCCCGAAACCATGCTGGCCGAGCTGCATGCTGCGTCGGCCCAGACGGTGATGATGGTCGCCCACAACCCCGGATCGGCCTATATGGCGCGGCGCTTGGTAGCAGAGCCGCATCCGCACGAGAAGTTTCATCACTATCCCACTGCGGCCACCGCGGTCATCGAGTTTGATGCAGACAGCTGGGCGGATGTGACCTGGGGCACGGGTCGCGCGATCGACTTTGTAGTCCCGCGCGAGCTGATCTAAGCGCGTTAGAACGTGTCAGTCGTTTTCTCGAACGGCACCCCGGCATCACGGATTTTGCCAACCATCCACGGCAGGGAAATGCCAGTGTAGTCGCGCAACTGGATTGAAGCGCGGTCGTGGAAATGGATCCAGTACTCTTGAATATCTGGCCCTTCGCTTTGCGTCATCACCCTATACTCAAGCAATCGGATCGCACTAAGCGAGGTGAGAAAGCCCTCTTCCGGGCCATGGGCGTGATCTGGGACTTGCCACAACAGATCGTCTTCCGTCAGCCGAAAGTGCCATTCGCCAGACGTTCCTACCGCGCGGCAAGCAAAGATGGCTAGCTTCAGCAGGTGGTAAATCCCTGTCGCAATCAGGAACAGGCCGAAGATCCCCCAACCGTTCCATGTCTCGAGCGCGTCGAGGGACAGGGGCCAGACCGCGCCGTCAGGCACGATCCAGATCCCGAAAACAATGAACAAGGCTGCGATGATAGGCATAATGACGATCCGTTCCCGGTTGCGCCGGGACACGGATTTTCGCACGTCAAAAACGGGGCCTGCCGTCATGCTTGTTCGCCCATGGCTTAGCCTTCGATGGCTTCCATCATGTCCACACGGGTGGCGTGGCGACCGCCCTCGAACTCGGCGTCCAAGAATGCGTCGACGATGTGCAGAGCCAAATCCTGACCGACGACCCGGGCGCCAATGGACAGCATATTGGCGTTGTTGTGCTCGCGGATCATGCGGGCCGAGAACGCTTCCGAACAGACGCCGCAGCGGATGCCGTCCACACGGTTGGAGGACATCATGATGCCCTGACCGGTGCCGCACAGGATGATGCCCAGCGCGCAATCACCCGAGGCCACTTTGCGGGCCGCAGCCTCACCATGCTTGGGGTAATGGGTGCTTTCAGGGGTCATTGGGCCGATATCGACGGGTTCGTATCCCTTGGCGGCGATGTGGTCGGCGATGGTCTTGCGCAGCTCAATGGCAGCATGGTCGCTGGACAGGACGATACGTTTGTTGGCAGTCATTATGTCATTCCGTGATTAAAGGGACCGTGTTGGCCGCCTTCTAGCACCCTCGCAACGAAAAAGCCCCACCAAAATGGCGGGGCTTTTTAACTTCTGTCCAGACAGATTACAGGATCTGGCTGAGGAACAGCTTGGTACGTTCCGACTGCGGGTTATTGAAGAACTCTTCCGGTTCGTTCTGTTCCACAATCTGACCGGCATCCATGAAGATCACGCGGTTGGCGACCTCTTTCGCGAAGCCCATTTCGTGGGTCACGCACAGCATGGTCATACCTTCCTCGGCAAGCTCGACCATGGTTTCCAGAACTTCCTTGATCATCTCAGGGTCAAGTGCCGAGGTGGGTTCGTCGAACAGCATGATACGCGGCATCATGCATAGCGAGCGGGCAATCGCCACACGCTGTTGCTGACCACCCGAGAGCATACCCGGATATTTGTGGGCCTGATCGGGGATCTTCACCTTCTCAAGGAAATGCATCGCCATTTCTTCCGCCTCTTTGCGGGGCGTCTTGCGCACCCAGATGGGGGCCAGCGTGCAGTTTTCCAGAATGGTCAGGTGCGGGAAAAGGTTAAAGTGCTGAAACACCATCCCCACTTCCGAGCGCACCTTGTCGACGTTTTTCAGGTCCGAGGTCAGCTCGGTCCCGTCCACGATAATCTGCCCTTCTTGGTGCTCTTCCAGACGGTTGATGCACCGGATCAGGGTGGATTTACCCGAACCTGACGGCCCCGCGATAACGATCCGTTCGCCCTGATAGACGGTCAGATCAATGTCGCGCAGCACGTGGAACGAGCCGTACCACTTGTTCATGTTGCGGATTTCGATTGCCACCTCGTCCGAGACGGCCATTTTGCTGCGATCAGCGTGGTGATCGAGAGTAATAGAAGACATAGCGTCTCTCCTTTAACGGTGGTCCGTACGAAGCCGGCGTTCGAGATACATCGAATAACGCGACATCGAGAAGCAGAAGACAAAGAACAGAAGACCGATGAAGCCGTAAAGCTCCCAAATCAGTCCGTTCCACGCCTGGTCTGCACGGATAGAGTTCGACAGCCCGATCGGGTCCAGAAGGCCAATGATCGACACTAGCGTCGTGTCCTTGAACACGCCGATGAAGTTCGACACGATCCCGGGGATCGAGATCTTCAAAGCCTGCGGCATGATGATCAGACGTTGTGCTTTCCAATAGTCCAGACCCAGCGCATCTGCGGCTTCATATTGACCACGCGGCAGCGCGGCCAGACCGCCCCGGATCGTCTCGGCCATGTAGGCAGAGGCGAAGAGCGTCACCATGATCAGCACCCGAAGGATGATGTCAAAGCTGGTGCCCGGCGGCATGAAGATGTTCAGAAGCGTCGAGGCCACGAACAGAAGCGTGATCAGAGGCACGCCGCGAATGAACTCGATAAAGCCCACGCAGAGTGTCTTGACGATGAACAAGTCCGACTGACGGCCCAGCGCCAGAACGATGCCGATGGGCAGCGAACAGGCGATGGCGACGACACCGATGGTGATCGACAGCATGAAGCCCCCGAAGTCTCGGCTTTCGACGGGTTCAAGGCCGATGGGCAGGATGCTGTTCACGACACTTGCAAAACCACCTGTCAGGAACATCCACCAGATGATCGCGGCCACTACGCCGATGATGATCCCGGCCAGACTGCCCAGCGCTTTCGACGAAAACACAAAGGCGTAATAGCCGACCACAAAGCCTAGGGCGGCTGCGATTGGCAGCCAGATTGAGCCCCCCCAAAGAAGCCACGGGGCCAAGAAGGGGAAGATCGCCGAGAAGATCAGCGGGTTTGGCAGGCGTTTTGCACCAGCCTCGATTTCGGCTGCACGGGCTTCTTTGTCTGTCGACAAAGCTTTGAAGCCGATGAACGATGCGACACCCAGCAGGGCCAGACCGATCACGATGCCAATGGCACCGCCCAGATACAGGGCGGTCAGACCCAGAACGGCGAACAAAAGAACCCAGTTCATCCGGCGCGAGATCATGTTGAACAGAACCGGGATTACCGCCACGAACAGAAGCGCAAAGGCCACGATCGGACGCCAACGTTGGTCAGGAATGATCCCTTCCGACCCGTTGGGATAGAAGCCGAACAGAAGCTGCTCCCATCGGTCGCGGATCACGCCCCAACAGGCGCCGCCGCCGTGGCCGTGGCCTCCTCCGGTGATTTCACGACACGCGTTTTGCGAGGTTCCGCCCCATGTGGGGGTGAATATCCACGGCAAAAGTGCGGACAGCGCTATCACGATGAACACCAGCGAGACGATGGTCAGGATCGAGTTCACGATCCCGTTAAACAGGTTTTGCCGCATCCACCCGATCAGCCCAACCGACGATGCGGGCGGGGCGCGTTCAGGCAGCATTTCAGAGCGGACGTAAGACATATCAGACATATCAGCGCTCCTTCAGCTTCACGGATTCGTTGTACCAGTTCATCACTGCCGAGATGGTCAGCGAAATCACCAGATAGACGGCCATCAGCATCAGAACGGTCTCGAGCTCGCGCCCGGTCTGGTTCATGGTGATGCCCCCCAACGTCCCTGTGATGTCCATATAGCCCACGGCAATCGCCAGAGAGCTGTTCTTGGTCAGGTTCAGATAGTTCGAGATCAGCGGCGGGATGATCACCCGCAGCGCTTGCGGCAGGATCACAAGGCTCATCGTGCGGTTGGGGCGAAGGCCCAGCGCGCCAGCGGCTTCGGACTGCCCTTTCGAGACGGCCATGATGCCCGCACGCACGATTTCCGCGATGAAAGCGCCGGTGTAGAGCGACAAGGCCAGCCACAGCGCAATCAGCGAGTTCCGCATATGCGTGCCACCCTTGAAGTTGAAACCCTTCAGCTCGGGATAGCCCCAATGCAGACCCAGGATCGCCAGCACAATCGCGGTGGGGATCACCACGACGCCCAGACGCCAGTACCAGGTCGCCGGACGCTCGCCTGTTTTTTCCTGCAGCGCGTCGGCGCGACGCTTGATCAGAACCGAAGTCAAGATCCCCGCGATGAACACCGCAGCGATGGCCAGAAGATCCAAGCTGACGTCAAAACGCAGGCTGGACTGCCCAAAGAAGTGGAAATTGCCCAAGCTGTTAGAAAACAGCGGCTCGGGGATATAGATCCCGCGGTTGGTAATCGCGACGGTTTCCCAAAGCGACATTGTCGCGTCACCGCTGCGGAAGGCGCGGGGCGCGGGCAAGGTCTCGATCAGGATCGCCATTGTGAACACGATCCACAAAAGGACCGGCACGTTGCGGAACATCTCGACATAGACGGCGGCAAGGCGCGAAACGATCCAGTTGGGCGACAGGCGCAGAACACCGACGAAAACCCCTATGATGGTCGCAGCGATGCAGCCCAATGCAGCCACAAGCAGAGTATTAAGAAGGCCCATCAAGGACGCGCGCAGGTGTGTATCCTGCGAATTATACTCTAGCAGGCGCTGGTTGATGTCATAGCCTGCGGGCTCGGTCATGAACCCAAAGCTGGGTTCTTTACCCAAATCTGCAAGGTTCTGAGCGGTGTTTGAGATTAGCCAGAAGACCAAGATCAAGAAGCCGATCAAGGCGACGATCTGGATGGTCATCGAGCGATACCGGCTGTCATACAACAGCATGGATAGCCGGAACTGGCCCTGATGAGGGTCGGTCATAGATGTCATGTGGTACATCCCCGTTGCCCTTGGCGTTTTGTATAAAGGGGCGGCTTGGGCCGCGGTGCCAAGGTGCGTTCAGATGGAAGGAAAAAGGGCGTGGATGAACCACGCCCCTTTCTTGTGTGTCTTAACGGAAGGGCGGCGAGTAGATCAGGCCGCCTTCGGTCCATTGTGCGTTCAGGCCACGGGCCAGACCGATCGGCGTTGCTTCACCAATGGTCTTGGCGAAGATTTCGCCGTAGTTGCCGTTTGCCATGATGGCGCGCTTGGCCCAGTCAGCATCCAGACCCAGCATTTCGCCCAGGTTGCCTTCGGTGCCCAGAATACGGTTGATTTCCGGGTTGTCGCCAGCGGCTGCCGACATCTCGCCAACATTGGTCGAGGTGATGTCGAACTCTTCCGCGCTGATCAGAGCGTTCAGAGTCCAGCGTACGATGTCACCCCAGTTGTTGTCGCCGTGGCGGACCAGCGGGCCCAGCGGCTCTTTCGAGATGATTTCAGGCAGGATGATCGACGACGAAGGATCTTCGAAGGTCGAACGCGTTGCGGCCAGACCCGAAGCGTCGGTGGTGTAAACGTCACAAGCGCCAGCCAGATACTGCTGCTGAGCTTCTGCGTTGGTTTCGATCGGAACGGGCTCGTATTCCATGTCGTTTGCACGGAAGAAGTCAGCCAGGTTCAGTTCGGTGGTGGTGCCGGTCTGGATACAAACGGTCGCGCCGTCCAGCTCCTTAGCCGAGCTTACACCCATGTCTTTCGATACCATGAAGCCTTGGCCGTCATAGTAGTTGACGCCAACGAATTCGAACTTCAGGTCAACGTCACGCGACAGTGTCCAGGTGGTGTTACGGGCCAGCATGTCGATTTCGCCCGAAGCAAGCGCGGTGAAGCGGGTCTTGCCGGTGGTCGGGATGAATTCAACAGCGTCGGAATCCCCAAGCACTGCAGCAGCTACGGCGCGGCAGACGCTTACGTCGAAACCTTCCCAACGGCCATTTGCGTCCGGAGCAGCAAAGCCCGGAACGCCGGTGGCAACACCACAGTTCAGCTTGCCACGCTCTTTGACTTGATCAAGAGTCGACGAGTCTTGAGCCATCGCAGCGCTAGCAGCGATACCGGCAACAGCGAATGCGCCAAGAAAAGCGGTTTTCTTCATATTTACCTCTTCCTGATTTTGCCCATTTTTGAGGGCTTTATTTGCGGACATCAGCCCGCAGTGAGTGATGTAAAAGGGTGTCCCCCCTTCAACTGCCTCGGATTTTGAAAGGATTGATCATATTTCGTCAAGGGCAACATCGCCGATTGCGATACTTAACCTAGGGGAAAGCAAGAATATTAGCGCGAGCTAACGCTTTGGTTGTATTAAGTTTCGCGCTCGATCGCGGAAAAGAACCATGCTGCGCACGAAAATTCTTTGCTCTTTTTTTCAACCAGTTCCTGAGCTTCCTCGTCTTTGCCCCACAATTCTTCCTGCCAAAGCTCGTCCAGACGCGACAATTGCCATGCTGCATCTGCATCCAAACGCCCTTGTGTTACGGCGAAAGCAAGGATCAAGGAACCGGACATGGAAACCAGATCGTGAAAGGCCGTCAACTGGAACGCGGACAGCGCATGTACCCGGTCGGATAGGTTTTTCAGCACGGCTTCGTCCTGAGTTGCATGCATGATGCCTGAAACGGGTTTCAGGCGGGCATTCAGAGAATCGACCGCCCAGTCAAGAATCGGATCCCAGCTCTCTGCCTGCCGCGCGATCAGCTCTTGTGGGCTGGTGGCGCGATAGCACAGAAGGTCGCTGTCGCCATAGGCCGCCAGCATGTCGGCAACGGCAGCGTGCTGTACCGTGACCTTATCAATGGCCGAGTTTGACATCCGCGTGATCGGCATAGTGTTTGGGTTCACGGCGTCTTCTTGTGCATCCCATTCAGCAGCCATTGCATCAGCCAAGGCGCGCGAAGGCACGACCAGCGGGGACTTCGCAGGGGTCTTTACGGCCCGCCCGTCCAACAGCACCTGAAATCCGCCTTCGGCCTCGCCGACAGCTGTCTCTTTCCAGAACCGTTTCGCTGCCCAGCCGCTCATGCTGTCCCCCAAAGTTCGTCCAGCGCAGCGGGCAGATCCGCGAACGCATCAATCAAGATATCCGCCCCCGCCGCGATCAGTCGTTCGCGAGGATGATAGCCCCATGTGACACCGATGGTGCGAAAGCCAGCCGCTTTGCCCATATCCATGTCAAAACTTGTGTCACCAATCATCACTGCCCGAGTGGCTTCAGCACCAGTTTCAGACAGCGCCCGCTGCAGCATCGACGGATGCGGCTTCGACGGGTGATCATCCGCGGTTTGATGGGTCACGAAAAACTTGCGCAGATCATGCGCGTCATAGGCGTGGTCCAGCCCGCGCCGCGCCTTGCCAGTGGCCACGCCCAAAAGCACCTCGTCACGCGGGTGCAGGACCTCGAGAGCTGTGCGTGCGCCGGGATACATCGGCGCGGCAGCCTCGCCGCCCTTTTCGGCGCGCAGTTTGATAAACATGTCTTTGTATTGTTGGGCCGCGATATCGACGTCTCGGTCCGACATATCGGGCACCAAACGCGCGATGGCGTCGTGCAGGGACAGGCCAACGATGGACAACACCTCGGCGCGGGTCGGAAGGGCCACGCCCATTTCAACAAATGCACGGTTCATCGCCTCGACGATGAAATCCTGACTGTCGATCAGCGTTCCGTCGACATCGAAAACGGCAAGCTTAAGGGTGGTCATTCACAGCGCCTCGAACGGGTCATCAGCGGCTAGATCGGGCGTCCAGCCGAAGGTCTCAAACGTGTCCGCAAAGTGGGGCGGAAGGTCGGCGGTGACGGTAATCGGTTTCTTCGTCACAGGATGCTCGAACGTCATGGATCGTGCGTGCAGGTGTAGCTTGCGGGAAATCTCGCCGCCAATCATCGCGCCCCAACCGTCACCCAAATTGTCCTGAGACGAGCCGCCATACTTGCCATCGCCGATGATCGGATGGCCGATCTCGGCCATATGGGCGCGCAGCTGGTGGGTTCGGCCGGTGATCGGCTCCATCGCTACCCACGAGGCACGACCCGCCACACGGTAAAGCGTCGCGTAAAGCGTATGCGCACGTTTGGCGTCGGGGTATTCATGCATCGCACGCGGATGAACGCAGATCATTTTCTCACCCGCCCCGCGCCCGCCGCCTTGCGCTTTGACCAAACCATAGCGGATTTCACCCAGATAGGGCGTCGGCACACCGGCCACCACCGCCCAGTAAATCTTGCGGGTTTCTTTGTGGCGCATTGCGGCCGTCAGACCAGACGCTGCGGCTTGCGTACGTGCCAAAAGCAATACGCCTGAGGTGTCCTTGTCCAGACGGTGCACAAGACGAGGTTTCTCGTCGCGGTCGAACTTCAGCGCCTCGGCCAGACCATCCACATGCTTGACCTGTTTCGAGCCACCCTGGGTCGGCAGCCCCGGCGGCTTGTTCAGCGCAATCACATGGTCGTCTTGATAGATGACGCAAGATTGGATCATCTTGGCATCCGCTTCCGAAACACGCGCCTTAGCTTTCGTTACGGGACGTTCATCTTTGGTAATCGGCAAAGGTGGGATGCGCACTTCGTCACCCGGCCCCACGCGGGTTGAGGTCTTCACCTTAGCACCGTTCACCCGAAACTCGCCCTTGCGGCAGCCTTTTTCGATCCGGCCCTGCCCCACATGGGGGAACATCCGCTTCACCCAACGATCCAGTCTCTGTTCGGCCTCGTCCGGACCAACTGTAATGTGTTGAACGCTCATGCCATCACCATTCGGGCCACCATAACCCCCGCTATTAATGCTGCAATCGACAAGACAACCGTTCCAATCACGTAAAACGCAGCGGGCGCCACCTGCCCGCGCTCGAACAGTGTGAAGGCTTCAAGCGAATAGGCCGAGAACGTAGTGAACCCGCCCAGAAAGCCGGTCATCAGAAGGGGCGACATATGTGCTATTTCCTTGCGCGCCAAGAGTACCACAACGATGCCAATCAAGAACGAGCCCAGCACGTTCACAATCATTGTGCCCGCAGGAAACCCGGTGCCGAACGCACGAATATAGGCGTTCACGCTAAGATAGCGGGCCGAGGCGCCAAGCGCGCCGCCCAAAGCAACTTGCAGAAGGGGTGTCATCATGGGGCCTGACTGAGGCCAAGCGCCTTTTTTGTCAAGCGCTGTGTCAGGCGTCAGGGTGGTCTTTGCGCACCGCTTTCCAGCCAGTGATCATCGGTTTTACAAGGTTTTCACGCTTCCAGAAGCGGTAAAACAGGATCGCGGCCAGATGCAGCACGACCAACGCCAACAGCAGAAGCGACAGGCGGTAATGCAGCCCAGCGGCCTCGCGCGCAGTTTCATAGCTGACCCAATCCACCAGAGGGCCGGTGTTGATAAAGTCATCCGCGTCAATGAACAGCCCGGTCCCTACTTGCAACGCAAGAACCACCAGAAGCGCAAAAACCGACAGCGCGCCGACCGGGTTGTGGCCGGGCCAATAGCTTGGCTTGCGGCTGGGCATAGTCGCCACATAGTCCAGCGTCTTTTTTGGGCCAAACAGGAAATGCCGGAACCGCGCGGGGCGTGAGCCAACAAAGCCCCAGAGGATACGGAAGGCCAAAAGCCCGATCACCGCATAGCCCGCATAGAAATGCAGCGTCATGATGTTTGGGCCGAACCGCCCCAGACACCAACCAGTGATCACGACCAAGGCAAGGGCCCAGTGAAACAGGCGCAGAGCCGGATCCCAGAGCTTTACCTGTTCGACATTATCGGGCAGTTGATCTTCCATATCGTTCATATCCGTTTATTTGGTGCGGTGGTTACCGTGGCATGCCGCCCAGCGGGCCAAGGACCTCAGCAGGAATGGCAAGGGCGGCTGCAAGAGCGAGTTTACGCAAGAAGTGGCTCCTTTGGCTACAAGGTCGCAAATGGGACACCAAAATTGATCCACCCCATCATTCCTTGGGTTGAACCTCGCCGCAAGTGTCCAAGGGGTCACAGCCGTTTACTGCGCAATTTCGTAAAGTAGTCTGAGCGTTTTTTCAGCTCTCGCTCGAACCCGCGTTCGACCGGAACATAATAAACGCCGCGTTTCATTTCATCGGGGAAATAGTTCTGGCCCGAGAACCCGTCCGGGGCATCATGATCATAGGCATAGCCTTCGCCATATCCTTGCTCCTCCATCAACCGTGTGGGGGCGTTTAGGATATGCTTGGGCGGGGGTGCGGACCCAGTGTTTTTGGCCGCCTTCATCGCCGCTTTAAACGCCACGTAATTGGCGTTGGATTTGGGCGCGAGCGCCAGATAGATCACAGCCTGCGACAGGGCCAGTTCACCCTCGGGGCTGCCCAGCCGTTCGTAAGTTTCCCACGCATCCAAGCAGACGCGCTGCGCTTGTGGATCACCCAGCCCGATGTCCTCGACGGCCATGCGGGTCAGACGGCGGGCAAGAAAACGCGGATCTTCCCCACCATTCAGCATCCGGGCAAACCAATAAAGTGCGGCATCCGGGTCCGAGCCGCGAACCGACTTGTGCAAGGCCGAGATCAGGTTGTAATGCTCATCACCCGACTTGTCATAGACCGCCGCGCGCTTCATCAAACGCGATGACAAGCCTTCCACATCCAGCTTGCCGTCGACCTTCCATGCCGTGACCTGCTCCACCAGGTTCAAAAGCGCGCGGCCATCGCCATCGGCCATTTCAAGCAATGCCTCGCGGGCTTCACCGGTCAGCGGCAAGGCTTGGCCTAGTTCTTGCTCGGCACGTTGTACCAACCGCTCCAAATCCGCCAACGAAAGGCGGGTCAGGACCAACACCTGAGACCGGGACAGAACAGCGGCGTTAAGTTCGAAAGACGGGTTTTCAGTGGTGGCTCCGACCAACAGGATCGTGCCGTCCTCCATATATGGCAGAAACCCGTCCTGCTGCGCTTTGTTAAAGCGGTGGATCTCGTCCACGAACAGAAGCGTCCCCTGCCCGTTCGCGCGCCGATGCTTGGCAGCCTCGAACACTTTTCGAAGCTCGGGCACGCCCGAGAAGATAGCGCTGATCTGGACGAAATGAAGATCAGTTTCATCTGCCAAAAGGCGGGCGATGGTGGTTTTACCCACGCCGGGCGGCCCCCACAGGATCAGCGACCCAAGACTGCCTGCCGCCAACATCGTGCCCAAAGGGGCTTCGGAACCAAGCACCTGTTCCTGCCCGATCACATCGGACAGGGTTTGCGGGCGCAGCCGATCCGCCAAAGGGCGCGGCGCGTCCTGAGCTTGGTCAGGGCGGTCGGTGGAAGTGTCAAACAGGTCAGCCATAGGGGGACGTTAGGCCTGTCGGCAGGTGGGGAAAAGCAGAAAAACGACGTGCGTCAGATCAATCCGCTTTCCTGCGCACGTTGGATCGCCTCGGCGGTGGTGCGGGCAGACAATCGATCCCGCGCGCTGCTCAATCTTGCCTTTAACGCACTTTCGGAGATGCCCAGAAGGGATGCGGCTTCGGCGTGGCGATGCCCCTTCGCGACATATCTCAGCGCGGCCTGTTGGGCTGGGGTTAATGTCTCGGGCGGGGTCGAGACAGCGTGCAGTCGTTCAAGCAAAACTTGCAGATTGTCGATCTCGGCATCTGTAAACTCGCGGTCCGAGCGGGCAAGTCCTGCGATCGATCGGGAATTGGTCGGCCCAACCGCAATCGCCACTCCGTATTTCAAACCATACTCGGCCGCTTGCTTGAAAATTTCATGCGGATCCGGCAAGTTCAATTCACTCCACCGCGTTTTGGTTCCATCTCCGAAGCCCCAGAATACGATCGGATCGGCCAGCGTATACCCGTTCTCGGAATAGATCCGAACCCAGGCCGGGTCATAGGTCTTAAATTGCAAATGCGGAGACGTATTGCGGATATGCAATGCAATCGTATAGCCAGCGGGCGACAAACGATCCAGCTGCGCCAAATATTGGCTGATTTTCTGATCGTTTCGCATCGTTTACCCGGCATCGAACATATAGATATAAAACTATCTTTCTAGATGCTTCGAGTAATGTCAAACAACCGCCGGTTGCTTTTTTATCCGGACGCCGATATCGCCGGCAACCAAAAAGCCCCGCACAATGGCGGGGCTTTCGAACGCTTTTGAAGCGCAGTTCTTATTCTTCGGCGCCAGCTTCTTCAGCTTCCAGACGTGCGCGGTCAGCGGCGCCTTTCGCATTGACGTCACGGTCAACAAATTCGATGATCGCCATCGGAGCCATGTCGCCATAGCGGAATCCAGCTTTCAGAACGCGGACATAACCGCCCTGACGGTCTTTATAGCGCGGGCCCAGAACCTCGAACAGTTTTGCAACCTGATCTTCCTGCTTCAGACGGGCCGATGCCTGACGACGTGCGTGCAGGTCGCCACGTTTGGCCAGCGTGATCATCTTTTCGATGATCGGGCGCAGTTCTTTGGCCTTGGGCAGGGTGGTTTTGATTTGTTCGTGTTCGATCAACGAGCCGGCCATGTTCGAGAACATAGCTTTACGGTGTTCGTGTGTGCGGTTCAGGCGGCGGTAACCACGAGCGTGACGCATTTTCTTAATCCTTCTTTTGTGCTCTTAGGTGAGCGGTGCTTTGTCTGAGAACCGATGCGTGTCGGTCCCTCTCCTTGGGGCAGGATTGCCCAGATGTTCCCCACTACTGTGGGCATTTCGGGGGCCGCTCTACGCCGCCCCCGGAAACTTGTCAATGATCGTTGGTCGCATTCCCGAGCCGCAAAACCGGTATCCACTTTTGCTGAGAATGCTCCGCAGATCAGAACTGATCTTCGAATTTCTTCGCCAGCTCTTCGATGTTCTCAGGCGGCCATTCCTCGACGTCCATGCCAAGGTGCAGACCCATGCCCGAAAGCACTTCTTTGATCTCGTTCAGCGACTTGCGACCGAAGTTCGGAGTGCGCAGCATCTCGGCTTCGGTTTTCTGGATCAGATCGCCAATGTAAACGATGTTGTCGTTCTTCAGGCAGTTTGCTGAACGGACCGACAGCTCCAGCTCGTCCACTTTCTTCAGCAGAAGCGGGTTGAACTCCAGGCCATCGTCTTCGTCCTGACGGCCAGCTGCTTCCGGCTCGTCGAAGTTTACGAAGATCGACAGTTGGTCTTGCAGAATGCGCGCAGCGAAAGCCACAGCATCTTCAGGCGTAACCGAACCATCGGTTTCCAGCTTCAGCGTCAGCTTGTCATAGTCCAGAACCTGACCTTCACGGGTCGGCTGAACGTCATACGACACTTTCTTGACCGGCGAATAAATCGCATCAACCGGGATCAGGCCGATCGGCGCATCTTCCGGTTTGTTCTTGTCGGATGCGACATAGCCTTTGCCAGTGTTGACGGTCAGTTCCATGAACAGATCCGCGCCGTCATCCAGGTGACAGATCACATGATCTTTGTTCAGGATCTCGATGCCAGCCGATTCCGAGATCGCACCAGCGGTCACAACCATCGGGCCTTTGGCCGAAATCGAAAGGCGCTTGGGGCCTTCGACTTCCATGTTGATCGCAACACCTTTGAGGTTCAGAACGATGTCGGTGACGTCTTCACGTACACCAGCGACCGAGCTGAACTCGTGCAATACGTTGTCGATTTGAACCGACGTGATGGCAGCACCTTGCAGCGAGCTCATCAGCACGCGGCGCAGGGCGTTGCCCAGGGTCAGACCAAAGCCACGTTCCAGCGGTTCAGCAACAACAGTTGCCTGACGTGCAGGGTCATTGCCCGGCTTTACGTCCAGCTGTGTCGGTTTGATCAATTCTGCCCAGTTCTTGTGGATCATGCGTCCCTCCATACTTGTCCTGTCCCCATGTCCAAAGGGCAGGACGCCCGAGGTTAAAATGACGGAAACCGGGCCTCGCTTCGTGCGGGGCCCGGCCGTAGAATATTCTTATACGCGGCGGCGCTTCGGCGGGCGGCAGCCGTTGTGTGCGATCGGGGTTACATCACGGATCGAGGTGATGTTGAAACCGATAGCAGCCAGCGCACGCAAAGCCGATTCACGACCCGAACCGGGGCCCTGAACTTCAACTTCCAGCGTCTTAACGCCGTGTTCCTGAGCTTTCTTGCCAGCGTCTTCCGCAGCCATCTGAGCAGCATACGGGGTCGACTTGCGCGAGCCTTTGAACCCCATAGTGCCAGCCGACGACCACGAGATGGCGTTGCCTTGCACGTCCGAGATCAGGATCTTGGTGTTGTTGAACGACGAGTTAACGTGAGCAACACCGGATGCGATGTTCTTACGCTCTTTACGCTTCATGCGGGTCTTATCGCGAGCCATTGTTCACTACTCCCCTTATTTCTTCTTACCGGCAATGGCCTTTGCAGGGCCTTTGCGAGTACGTGCGTTGGTCGAGGTACGCTGACCACGAACAGGGAGGTTACGACGGTGGCGCAGACCACGGTAACAGCCCAGATCCATCAGACGTTTGATGTTCATCTGAACTTCACGGCGCAGGTCACCTTCAACGGTGTAAGTTGCGTCGATGTGTTCACGAATTGCCAGAACTTCAGCGTCCGACAGTTCGTTCACGCGACGGGTTACGTCGATGTTCACAGCTTCGCAGATAGCAGCAGCCGAAGTATGGCCGATACCGGTAATATAAGTCAGGGCGATCGGGACCCGTTTATGGGTCGGGATGTTTACGCCAGCAATACGTGCCACGTAGTCTTTCCTTTTCGTTGCGATTCCGTAGCTCCGGAACCTTTTTTCACAACGTAAGCCCGCCGGATCATTCCAAGCGGGCCGCGCTGAATTCTCTGGTCTGGTGCACCTTGGGGAGCGCCCCCTGAGACACACCGATTCCCATAAGGGATGGGGTGAGTTACTCGGGATTGAACTGTTCGTCAACCCATCATAGTACCAAGCCTTTTGCACACCCCGGCCCGGGCCTGAAAAACCAAAGCGCCGCGACAGAACCGCGGCGCCTGGAGGGTCATCCTGAGCGTCTGGATCAGGCGCCCAGAACCTCGGCGATCTCGCCCTGCACTTCGTCGATGGTGCCCAAACCGTTGACCGATTTCAGGTCACCCTTGGCCCAGTAATAGCCAATCAGCGGCGAGGTCTTTTTGTAGTATTCCATCAGACGGATCTTCAGGCTTTCCTCGTTGTCGTCGGCACGCACAGGCTGGCCTGCTTTGCGGGCTTCCTCGGCTCGGCCAACGATACGGCCTACCAACACCTCGTCATCAACGCGCATTTCAATAACGGCGTCGAGCGTTTGATTGTGTTTTGCCAGAAGAGCGCCCAATGCGTCCGCCTGAGGCAGCGTGCGGGGGAAGCCGTCGAAGATGAAGCCGCCTCCGGTTTCGCCTTCCAGCTTTTCCTCGATCAGGCCTATGACGATCTCGTCCGTGACAAGCTCGCCCGCGTCCATGATGGCAGCAACTTTCTTGCCCATCTCAGTGCCCGAGGCTTTCGCCTCGCGCAGCATGTCGCCGGTCGACAGCTGGATCATGCCACGCTCTTCAACAAGTTTGGCAGCTTGCGTTCCTTTGCCGGCACCCGGCGGTCCAAGTAGAATAATGTTCATCGACGCGACGGAGCCTTCTTACCACGTTTCTTGCCGCGCAGTTGCGACTTCTCGATCAGGCCCTCGTATTGGTGGGCCAGAAGATGCGACTGCACTTGCTGGATCGTATCCATGGTCACCGACACAACAATCAGAACCGAGGTGCCGCCGAAGTAGAATGGGATTGCCAGTTGCGCACGCAGCACTTCAGGCATCAAGCAGACCGCTGCCAGATAGATCGAGCCTAGCGTCAGCAGACGGGTAACAACATAGTCCAGATACTCGGCCGTTTTCTTGCCGGGACGAATGCCAGGTACGAAACCGTTCTGGCTTTTCAGGTTGTCGGCGACTTCTTCCGTTTTGAACGCAACTTCCTTGGTGTAGAAGAAGGTGAAGAAAATGATCATGGCCGAGAAGAACAGCAGATAGAGCGGCTGGCCGGGGCCGAAATACGCCAAGATCGTCGACATGATCGGGCCGGATTGACCAGACGAGAACGTCGAGATCGTCGTCGGCAACAACAAAAGCGCCGAGGCGAAGATCGCCGGGATAACGCCAGCCGGGTTCACCTTGATCGGCAGGTGGGACGAGCCACCGTCATACATCTTCATGCCAACCTGACGACGCGGATATTGGATGTGTACCTTGCGAAGCGCACGTTCCATGAACACGACAAAGGCAATCACCGCGACCATCATGACAATCACACCGATGATCACAGCGGGACTGATGGCACCCGAGCGACCCGAGGCCAGGAACTGACCCAGAGCGGCAGGGATTTCGGCCACGATGCCGACGAAGATGATCAGCGAGATACCATTGCCGATGCCGCGTGCGGTGATCTGTTCACCCAACCACATCAGGAACATGGTGCCGCCGACCAGCGTAATCACACAGGAGGCAATGAAGAACGCGCCGGGATTGGTCACAAGGCTACCAGCCTGCAAGCTGTTTGCCAGCGCAAAGGCCTGACCCGTGGCCAGCAGAACGGTGCCATAGCGGGTGTATTGGTTGATCTTCTTGCGGCCTTGCTCGCCTTCGTTTTTCAGCTGCTTCAAAGGCTCCCACATGGAAGACAACAGCTGCACGATAATCGAAGCCGAGATATAAGGCATGATGCCAAGGGCGAAGACACCCATCCGGCTGAGCGCACCCCCCGTGAACATGCCAAGCACACCGGCGATGCCGGACTGAGCTTGCTCCATGAAGTCACGTAGGGCGTTCGCGTCAATTCCCGGAACGGGAATGAACGTGCCAAGACGATAAATGATCAGAAGCCCGATCGTGAAGAAGATGCGCTGGCGAAGCTCGGTCGCCTTGCCGAAGGCGCTCCAGCTCATGTTCGACGCCATTTGTTCTGCTGCAGATGCCATAAGGCCCCCTTGGATCAAGTAAAGCGCCGCCGGACCGTTCCCGGCTCCGGCGGCGCTTGAAAACGTGATTAGACATGTAAGGGGCTGGCGCGCCCCTCACAAGGCCTTATTCAGCCGCAGCCGGTGCAGCGACGGTCAATTTACCGCCAGCTTTTTCTACAGCTTCGATGGCCGATTTCGACGCACCGGTCACGGTGATGTTGGCTTTGGTGGTCAATTCACCTTTGGCCAGAACGCGGATACCGTCCAGTTTGCGGCGCACCAGACCCGAAGCCACCAGTGTGTCTTCGTTAATGTCTTTGGCGTCGATTTTCTTCTCGTCGATGAACTTCTGGATCAGGCCCAGGTTGATCACAGCGAACTTCTTGCGGTTCGGCTTGTTGAAGCCACGCTTGGGAAGACGCTGGTAGAGGGGCATTTGGCCGCCTTCGTAGCCATTGATGGCCACACCCGAACGCGACTTTTGACCTTTGATACCACGGCCACCGGTTTTACCAGTGCCCGAACCGGGACCACGACCAATGCGTTTGCGGGGTTTGGTTGCGCCAGGATTGTCGCGCAGTTCATGCAATTTCATATCGCTTCTCCTTTGCCGGAACTGACCCCAGAAGCGATACGGGGCCAAACACGGCGTTTCTTGGTTTTGATTCTGTAGCCCATAAGGCCACCGGGGGCGTATAGACGAGCCTTCCGCGTGGTGCAAGCCTTCGTGGCTATTTGCGGGCGATCAGTCCGATAGCAATGCCACCCAACACCAGTGCCGAGGCCGTGACCTCGCGCAGGCCCACCGTTTCCCCCAGCAGAACAACCCCTGCCCCCATGGCGATGACCGGGACCGAAAGCTGTACCAGCGCACCGGTGCTGGCGCCCAGTTGCGGAAGCACGCGATACCACAGCGCATAGCCAAGGCCGGATGTGATTGCACCTGCGGTGACAGCCAAAAGGATGCCGGGAGTTGAAAGCGCCTCGCCCCAGATAAAGGGGACGGTAGCGATCAGCACAATGGGCGCGGCATAGATGAAATTCCAACCGGTGGCTTGAAGTGGCTCGACTGCCCGACGGCCGGTCAACGAATAGACGCCCCACCCGATCGCCGCAGCGGCCATCAAGATCAAAGGGAGAGCTGGCAGATGCACGTTCTGGGATGGCCAAACCAAATAGACCAGCCCAAGCATCGACACCGCCATACCACTCCATCGAAGCGCCGGAACCCGGTCCCTTGCCCGCACCGCGCCCGCAAACATCGTGACCTGCACGATGGCGAAGAGCACCAACGCGCCAAGTCCGGCATCAAGCGCCACATAGGCAAACGAGAAGCCCAGAAGATACACAGCGAGCGCGCCCACCGAGATCCAATCCGGCGCGGGGCGTTTGGGAGCGATCTTCCGCCCCAACACCATCAACACCCACAACATCACCGCACCCGAGATCACCCGGATTGCGGCAAACCCAGCGGGACCAATGGCACCTTCGGCCAACCCCGCCCGGTTGAGCAGCGAGTTAGCCGCGAAGGCGGCCATGGTGAGGAGGGTGAGGAGGAAAAGGCGCATGGTTGGTCCGGGTTTGATTGTGCTCCATTTAATGCGCTTTACAACGAAGCGCATCTCACATCTTGTTCAATAGACTTCTGGCTGCCCTAGATTGAGTCATTTCTCAGCAGAATTTTGTCAAACAGCGAATTCTTTAAGACCCCTAGCGTTGGACCGAGCGGCTACCTCTTAGCTTGCCCCGAGCATGGCTCGGTGTTCGGATACACCCAATTCGCCCTTGTAGGTTAACTCGGGAACCAAGCGCGCTTACCTGTCTGGGTTGATTGAAAAGACTGAAGCAGATAGCGTGCATGAAAATGTCATTCTCAGTTCACTAAACTGTGGATTTGCGTCTGAAGAAAAGGTGAACGAATCTGACACCAATTCCGGTCCAACAGAAGATGTTAGTGTTTTGGAGCGAATGAATTGACCAAAGCAGTATTTAGAACTGCACCGCTTCGGAGTCCCATGCAGAAGTTGTTTGTTCGGCGCACGGTGCGCGATTTAGTGTTCTCGATTGGTTGGCTTCTGGCCATTGCGAGCCCTTCCTATTCGAACTCGGACGGCGCTAAAAGCATAGAGACGTGTACTGCGTATGTTCAACTTTTGAACAAGCAACCCGTTACTGAGTCAGCGGATGAATGCCATGACATAGCGTCTCGACTAGTGTCTCTAACCAAGAAGGGAGTTTCGGATCAGGATTTCCCGAGTGCCTATTTGGAGTTGTTGGTCGGATCTCCAACGCTAAGCAAACTTGTTTCAGTACTGCAATCATTAGATGCCAGTAATATAGAGACGCGATACGGCATTAGTTCCGATGCCGTGGTTTCAATTGTATATGCAATGGCTAAATCAGGCGATAAAGATCGCGCGACCTTTTACGCGAATGTTCTGACTGATATTCAAAGGCAAGCCGTTTTGGAGGTTTGCGCTCAACCGGGAGGTCCATGCATTGATGGTCCTGAAAACTGGGGGCTTTCCATTCGCCTTGAGGATGGACAAACTCAAAACATTGAGGTCAACCCGGCAGACTTACTGTTTTGCACTGTTCGGTATGATGCTTTCCTGCTGCCGCTCAGAGGTTTTCTCGAGAGCAATGCAGTTCAGCAATGTTTGACGAAATAGATCGCCTGTAATCTAAGCAGTAAACATACGTAATTAGGTAAAAAGGAAATTACTCCCGTGGCGTCGGCATGCGTACAAAGCCCAAGATGAGATTGTTGAGTTGCCCTAGGGAATTACTAGGGGCGAAATTAGCACTTACTATCTATGGATGTTTTGTGAGTTTCAACGTTTGAACACACGAACGCCGGCGGCTTATTCAGCTACCGGCGTTTTGTGTTTTGTTCATCATTTTGAGAGGATACTTTCTGGTTCTTTATTAGGTTTGGCGGTGACCTACTCTCCC